>NZ_JAAALE010000018.1 GCF_009905735.1 Porphyrobacter sp. SLTP | reverse complement strand
CGCCGCCACGGCAACCGGCAGGCCGCCCAGCAGGGCAGCGTTCAAAGCCAGAACGGAAAGGCGCGACACCATGCTCGTGCTCTAGCGTGCCTGTCGCCGCCCGCCAGTGGCCCGCTGGCGGCGCGCGACCAACAGCGCCGCACGCGCGCCGGACGGCGTTCCGGCTTAGCCTTATTGGTTGTTCTGCCGTCCAAGGAAACGCGGAATGCTGAGCGCCGGGCCATCGTCGCCGTCATCATCGTCCTCGTCATCGCGCGAGCTGCTGCGCGACAGGTTGGCCATGCGTTCGAACAGCGTGCTGCCGGCCCCCGAACCGCCGCCGCTGTCGTCGCTTCCGCCGCCCAGGAGCGAGCGGCGACGTCCGCCGCCAAGCTTGGCTTCGACCGGACGGTCCTGCGCCGCCAGACGATCGGCATTGGCGAGCAGATCGTCTTGCACCGGCTCGTCCTCGTAAGCGGAATAGCTTTCGCCCAGATCGAGCGTGCCTTCATTGTCCGAGGCCGGCGCGGGGGACGCAGCCACCGGCTCGCCATAGGGGCTGGCCTCGTCCGCACCGCGCAACCCGGCAAGCGGATCGACGATATCGTCGACGTCGTCGTCATATTCGTTGCTGTAATCGTCACCGGCCTGCATTCCGCTCAATTCAAACGGCGCGGCAGGCGGGTAATCGCCGTCTTCCGCCTCGTCCGACAGATCGAGCGTCTCTTCTTCATAGCTGGCGGACGCGGGCGCGGGGGCCGCAGGCGGTTCATAGGCCGCCGGAGCTTCCGGTTCGGGCGTTGCTGCCACCGGCGGCAGTTCGGTGAGGCCTTCGTCTTCCGAAAGTTCCAGCACTGGGCGCTTGGGCGCACGCGACGCGCCGAGCGAGACCGAATGCGACCGCTCGACATGGCCGATGGCGCTCTGTTCGATCCCGGTGGCGACCACCGAGACGCGGATCTTGCCCTTGAGGTCGGGGTTGAACGCCGAGCCCCAGATGATGTTGGCGTCTTCGTCCACCAGCTCGCGAATGTGATTGGCGGCTTCATCGACTTCGAGCAGACGCATGTCTTCGCCGCCGATGATCGAAATGATCACCCCGCGCGCGCCGGCCATGCTGACGCCGTCAAGCAGCGGATTGGCGATGGCCTGTTCGGCCGCGTCGAGCGCGCGGTTTTCACCCTCGCCCTCACCAGTGCCCATCATCGCCTTGCCCATCTCGCTCATCACCGAACGCACGTCGGCGAAGTCGAGGTTGATGAGGCCCGGCATCACCATCAGATCGGTGATCGAGCGCACGCCCTGCTGGAGCACTTCGTCGGCGAGCTGGAAGGCTTCCTTGAAGGTGGTTTCCGCCTTGGCGACGAGGAACAGGTTCTGGTTGGGGATCACGATCAGCGTGTCGACCTGGGCCTGAAGCTCCTCGATCCCCGCTTCGGCCGCGCGCATACGGCGGGTGCCTTCGAACAGGAACGGCTTGGTCACCACGCCGACGGTCAGCACGCCCATGCGGCGCGCAGCTTCCGCGATCACGGGCGCAGCGCCCGTCCCGGTGCCGCCGCCCATGCCGGCCGCGATGAAGCACATGTTGACGCCTTCCAGCGCCCTTTCGATTTCGGCGACGGTTTCTTCCGCCGCAGCCTTGCCAACCTCGGGACGCGCGCCCGCGCCGAGGCCGCCTGTGATGTCCGGACCAAGCTGGATGCGACGCTCAGCCGGTGACGTGGCGAGCGCCTGCGCATCGGTGTTGGCGACGATGAATTCCACGCCCTCAATCTCGGCAGCGATCATGTTCGCAATCGCGTTGCCGCCGGCCCCGCCGATCCCGATCACGGTGATACGGGGGCGCAGATCGTCAGTCGCCGCGGGTCCGATATTGATGCTCATCAGCTTGTCCTCCAGGCGCAGGTGCAGGAATTTCTCATACTACGGCCCGCGGTTAGTGTCTGTGACATAATCAAGGTGTATATTTTATACCGACGACGTCCTTATCCACAGTGCAAGGTTTGCTCGTCCATCGGCAAGTGCATGTGCGGCGCGGCTAGAAGTACTCCTTCACGGCCCGCACCAGCCGCGCCAGCAGAGCCATCATTCCGGTTTCGCGTGCAAACGCACGGTACACCCCGCCTCGCCCAGCGCCCACCGCGCGGATATCGACCGGGTCTTCAGCGGCATAGAGACACAGGCCCGCCAGCGTAGCAAAGCCGGGTGCGTGGTGTGCTTCAGGCATCCCGGACAGCTGCGGCGGACGGCCGAGCCGGACAGGTTGTCCGAGAGCGCCTTGCATGAAATCGGCCATTCCGGCAAGCTCTGCCCCGCCCCCGGTCAGCACCACCTGGCCTGCGCGGCTTCCGGCAAAGCCCATGCTTTTGAGCGCTTTGCCGATCTCACCAGTAAGTACGGAAAGCTGCTGCGTCACCACTGCGACCAGTTCGGCGCGCAGGATGCGGTTCTTGTCGTCCGCGCCGCGGGCGAGCGGACCGACCGGCGCGCCCTCCCCGCCGCCCTCTCCGGGACCATTGACCGGAATGAGTTCGCGGTGATCGGCCGGGCTGGCAATGGCGGAGCCTGCGACGCATTTGAGGCGTTCGGCCTGCGAACGGCGGATGCCGAAGCTGCTGGCGATCGCATCGGTGATGCCAGCCGAACCCATCGGAATGGCATGGAGCCCCAGCAGCATCCCGCCCGCAAACACCGCGACATTGGTGATGTCCGCGCCGATCTCGACCAGCGCAACGCCGAGTTCGCGTTCTTCGGGGGTGAGGCAGGCATGACCCGCTGCCAGCGGCGCAGCGACCACGCCTTCGACTTCGAGATGCGCGCTCTGCACCGCTTCGGTGAGGTTTCTGACCGGCGCGCCATCCGCCAGCATCACATGGATATCGACGCCCAACCGCTCGGCATGGAGCCCGCGCGGGTTCGCGACGCCGTGCGCGCCGTCCAGGGTGTAATGCGCAGGCTGCGCATGGAGCACGCGGCGGCCATCGGGCTGGATCATGTCCTGCGCCTGGATCAGCAGCTGCTCGACATCCTCATCCTCGATCCGCCGCCCGCCGATCTCGATATCGACCGCGACCACGTGGCTGGCGAGCCCGGCACCCGCGCAGGCGATCCACACGCTCCTGACCGGCGTATTGGCGCTTTTCTCCGCGCGCTCGACCGCATCGCGGATCGCGTGGGCGGCGGCGGTCATATCGGTGACATAGCCACGCTTGATCCCGGCACTGGCGCGGTGGCCCGAGCCGAGCACCTGCAATTCGCCGTTCTCTGTCTCGCCCATGATCATGGCCGAGATGCGGAAGCTTCCGACATTGACGGCGGCATAGGTGCGCGCGAGGCGGCGCTGAGTGGCAGGGCGTGAAGCCATCAGGTGGTCTCCCCTTCGTCCTTCGCGCCCACGACCTTGGGCTGGGCGACGCCTTCCGGCAGGCGCAGATACAGCCGCGGCGGAGTGCGCATATCAAAGGCCAGCACCTTGCCGCCGAGCAGCCGGTTCTGGCCATCGAGCTTCGCGAACTTGACCAGCGCGGTCGCGGATTCGACTTCGCCTTCGGGCAGCGCGAGCAATTGGCCGGTGCGGAAGGTGAGGTTCCAGCGGCGGTTGCCGACCCATTCGGCCGCTTCAACCTTGGGGGCCAGGGCCGGTGCAGCGGCGAGCAGGGTTTCGAGGCTGCGCGCTTGCTTGCCCGCGCCCGGCCCGGCGAGCCGCAGCAGTCCCTTGGCTTTCTCGGGCGCGACCGGCTCAAGCTCGACCCCGGTGGCATCGATCAGCATCAGCCGATCTGGCCGTTCGAGCACAGCGTGCGGCTGACGCTCGACGATATCGATCGCCAGCGTATGCGGCAGCTGGATCGAGACGCGCGCGTCCTTGACCCATGGCAGCGCCCGCAATTCCGCGCGCAGCTTGGCAACATCAACCTCCGGCATGGCCTGATTGCGGGTGGCGAGCGCACGGGCATAGACCTGCTGTTCGTCCATCCGTGAGGTGCCGGTGACGCGCACATGGCGCACTTCGAACCCGGCATCGGCCGCAATGCGTGCCACCTGCGCCTGCGCCAGTGCGGGCACACCTGCGAGACTGGCGATCACGAAGGCGACACCCACGCCGGTGCCGATGATCATCGCGAGCCAAATGCGGCTCCACTGTTCCTCGGTGAACGGCAGCACGCCCATCGCCTTGTCGAGAATACCGCTCGCCTGCCCCCGTGCGCGGCGGGCGGTCTGACTGCGGCTCTGCGACTTGGCTGCACGGCGGACCCCGGTGGTGCCGTTACGCCTGATCTGCTGTGCCATTGCCGCCCCCCTTTTCCTGTTTCGCCGCGTGCACCCGCAAGGCTTCCGCTACCAGCATCTCGACCAGATCGGCATAAGGGATGCCGCAATGCGCCGCCTGTTCGGGCACGAGGCTCAAAGGTGTCATGCCCGGCTGGGTGTTGGTTTCGAGCACGAACAAGCCATCCTCCCCCGCTTCGTCATCCCAGCGGAAATCGGTGCGGCTGGTGCCGTGGCAACCGAGCACCTGATGCGCCTTGACGGCATAGGCCTCGCACAGCGCGGTGATTTCGGGCGGTAGCTTGGCCGGGAAGATGTGCTCGGTGCGCCCCGCGGTGTACTTGTTCTCGTAATCGTAGAAGCCGTTCGCCACGACCAGTTCAGTGACGCCCAGCGCACGCGGGCCTTCGGGCCCGTCGAGCACGGCGGCGGTGAGTTCGCGGCCCTTGATGAAGGGTTCGGCGAGGAGTTCGGCGAATTCCTGCCACGGCCCGCGCGCGTCCGGGCTGATCGGGTTGCCGACATTGCTGTCCGCCGTGACGATGGCGACGCCGACGGAGGAGCCTTCGTTCACCGGCTTCAGCACATAGGGGCGCGGCAGCGGATCGCGCTCGTAGAGTTCCTCGCGCGTCACGATCCGCCCGCCTGGCATGGGGATGCCGTGGGGCACCAGCGCCTGCTTGGTCAACTGCTTGTCAATCGCGATCACCGAGGTGGCGAGGCCCGAATGGGTATAGGGCAGCCCCATCAGGTCGAGCATTCCCTGCACCGTCCCGTCTTCCCCCGGCACGCCGTGGAGCGCATTGAAGACGACATCGGGCTTCGCCTCGGCCAGGCGCAACGCGACGTCGCGGCCCATGTCGATCCGGGTGACGCGGTGGCCCTTGGTCTCCAACGCATCGGCGACGCCCGCGCCGCTTGTCAGCGAGACGGGGCGTTCGTTGGCCCAGCCGCCCATCAGGACTGCAACGTGGAGGGGATTGGGGAGGCTCATTCTTCAGTTCCGTTCGTGTCGAGCGCAGTCGAGACACCGCGCACCAGCCTCTCGACTTCGCTCGAGGCGAACGGGTGCTGTGTTTGCTGCATCACGGCCGCCCCACCCGCTGGATTTCCCATTCGAGGCTCACACCCGTTTGGGCATAGACCTTGTCGCGCACCATCTCGCCCAGCCCTTCGATGTCGGCGCTGGTGGCGGTGCCGGTGTTGATCAGGAAATTGGTGTGCTTTTCGGAGACCTGCGCGCCGCCCAGCGTCAGGCCCCGGCAGCCCGCGCGGTCGACCAACTCCCAGGCCTTGTGGCCTTCGGGATTCTTGAAGGTGGAACCGCCGGTCTTGGTGCGCAGCGGTTGTGAGGCTTCGCGCGCGGCAGCGATGCGGTCCATTTCCGCGCCGATTTCCGACGGATCGCCCGGATGGCCCCGGAACCGCGCCGAGACGACAATCGCCCCATCGGGCAGGGCCGAGTGGCGGTAGGAGTAGTCGAGTTCCTCGGCGTTCAGCGTGATGAAGCTGCCATCATGCAGGATTACCGCGCAATCGCGCAGCACATCGGCCACCTCGCGGCCATAGGCCCCGCCGTTCATGCGCACGAAGCCGCCGACCGTGCCGGGGATGCCGCGCAGGAATTCGAGCCCCGCAATCCCGAGGTCGCGCGCCGTGGACGCGACCAGAATGCCGCTTGCACCGCCGCCGCAGGTGAGTTCCAGTTCGCCCGTGTGTTCGACCTTGGCGAAGGTCTTGCCGAGCCGCACCACCACGCCGGGAACCCCGCCGTCGCGGACGATCATGTTGGAGCCGAGGCCCAATGCCATCACCGGGATCTCGCCATCGAGCCGTTCGAGGAAGGCCTTCAAATCTTCCATGTCGGCAGGCTCGAACAGCCAGTCAGCAGGGCCGCCGGTCTTGAACCAAGTGTAGGGGGCGAGCGGGGCCTTGCAGGTCAGCTTGCCGCGAATCCCTTCGAGCGGCACGGGCGCGGACACGCCGCCTTCGACCGCACAGGTCGGGGCGGCGCCATTATCATATTCGTAGCTGTCGCCCGGCTGGTTCATGCCGCAGCCCGCTTGGCGGTGATGGCAGGCGCGAGACCCGCCGCCCAACGCGTGATGTCGCCCGCGCCGAGGCACACGACCATGTCGCCCGGCTGGATTTCGCCCGCCAGTGTTGCCGCTAGCGCATCCGCCCCGGCGATCTCGCGTGCCGCACGATGCCCGCGCGCCTTCATCCCGGCAACCAGCGCCGTGTGATCGACCCCCGGCAAAGGCTCCTCGCCCGCCGGATAGACCGGCGCGACATAGGCGATGTCGGCATCGTCAAAGCAGGACTGGAAGGCGTCCATCAGGTCGTTGAGGCGCGAATAGCGATGCGGCTGGGCGACCGCGATCACGCGGCCCGTGGTCCCCGCCACCGCCTCACGCGCGGCGCTGAGCACGGCGCGGATTTCGACCGGGTGGTGGGCGTAATCGTCAATCACCGTCACAGCGCCGCCATCCACCGCCACAGAGCCGACCTTGGTGAACCGCCGCCGCACGCCGCCGAAGCGGGCAAAGCCGGTGCGGATCACTTCGTCCGAGCAGCCCATTTCAATCGCCACGGCAATCGCGGCCAATGCGTTCTGGACATTGTGACGGCCCGGCATCGGCAGATGCACGCCTTCGATCCGGCGATCCTCGCGGCTGTCCTTCGGCCCGCGCTGGCGCACGATTACGTCGAAGCTATTGCCGCCATCAAGGCTGCGGATGTTCACGCCGCAGATATCGGCTTGCAGCGAGAAGCCGTACGTTACGACCTTGCGATCGCGCACCTGTCCGATCACCGCCTGCACTTCGGGGTGGTCCACGCACAGCACCGCCGCGCCGTAGAACGGGACGTTGTGGATGAACTCCACGAAGGCCCGCTTCACCCCATCGAAATCGCCGTAGTGATCAAGGTGTTCGGGGTCGATGTTCGTAACAACTGCGATCGTGCCATCGAGGCGCAGGAAGCTGCCATCACTCTCGTCGGCTTCGACCACCATCCAGTCGCTATCGCCGAGCCGGGCGTTCGAGCCATATTGTTCGATGATGCCGCCGTTGATGACGGTCGGATCAACCCCGCCTGCATCGAGCAGCGTGGCGATCATGCTGGTCGTCGTCGTCTTGCCATGCGTGCCTGCCACCGCAACGGTGGATTTGAGCCGCATCAGTTCGGCCAGCATCTCGGCGCGGCGCACCACGGGGATACGGGCCTCCAAGGCAGCGGCGACTTCCGGGTTGGTGCGGCGCACGGCGGTGGAGGTGACGACCACCGCGACGCCCTCCACATTCTCCTTGGCGTGGCCGATATGCACCGTGATCCCGCGCGCGCGCAGACGCTCGACGCTGGGGCCTTCGGCAATGTCGGAGCCCTGGACAGTGTAGCCGAGGTTGCGCATCACCTCGGCAATGCCGGACATGCCGATCCCGCCGATGCCGACAAAGTGGATCGTGCCGATGTCAGTGCCGACGCCCTTCATGCATCTGACCCCTGATTGACGGCGTCCTTGGCCGCCTTGCGGGTCGCGGCCTGCGGGCGGGTCGTGGCTTGCGCGGCGCGGTGCGCGCCTTCGCCCACCCGGATCACGTCCATCAGATCGATCCCGCTCATGCTTTCGACGAGGTCAGCGAGGTCCTTCGCCGCATCGGGCCGCCCGCAATTGAAGGCGCAGTGCGCGGCATTCGCGAGGCTGGCGGGGTTCATCGCCATCGCCTGAATCTGCTTGGCCAGCTCCTTGGGCTGGAACGCATCCTGCCGGATCATCCGCGCACCGCCAGCCTTCACCATCTCGCGGGTGTTGACTGCCTGGTGATCATCGGTCGCAATCGGCAGCGGGATGAGGATCGCCGGACGCCCCACAGCGGTCAGCTCGGCAATGGTCGAAGCACCCGCGCGGCCGATGAACAGATGCGCGTCAGCGAGCCGTTCGTGCATGTCCTCGAAATAGGTGCCGAGTTCAGCCGGGATATCGTGATTGGCATAGCGCGCCCGCACCGTCTCCAGATCCTCGGCACGGCATTGCTGAGTCACCTGCAAGCGCTGCCGCAGCGCAGGCGGCAACATGGCGAGGCCATCGGGCACCACCTCCGAAAGCACTCGCGCGCCCTGCGATCCGCCGGTCACCAGAATGCGCAGCAGGCTTTCTTCGGTGAAGGCCGGGAAGTCCTTGTCGCGCAGAGACAACACCTCGGCGCGCACCGGGTTGCCGGTCAGGCGCACCTTGTGGGCGTGCTTGGGCTTCAAGCGGTCGACCTTGTCATAGGAGGTCGCAATCGCGTCCACCCGGCCCGCCAGCAGCCGGTTCACGCGGCCCAGCACCGCGTTCTGTTCGTGGACGATGCTCGGCAATTTGACCGCTGTGGCCGCCAGCAACGCGGGAAGCGCAGGATAGCCGCCGAAGCCGACGACAGCGGACGGCGCGAAGGCTTCAAACAACCGCAGCGCCATCGCCCGGCCTTCCAGCACGGCGCTGATCCCGGCCGGCCAGCCGAGCGGGTTCTTGCCGAAGCGCCCGGCGGGCAGCACATGGGCGGTGAGGAAATCGGGCTTGCCCGGGATCGCCGCGCCGCGTTCATCGGTTATCAGCGCCACATGATGGCCGCGCGCATGGAGCTCTGCCGCCAGCGCAAAGGCCGGGATCAGGTGTCCGCCGGTGCCGCCTGCAGCCAGCACATAATGGCGAGAAGCGCCGGTCGGGGTATGGCTGGTCATGCGCCGGGTTCCTTGCGTTCGATCAGATCGCGCAAACTGCCGCCCTCACGAGCGAGGAACGGATTGCGCCGGGTGATCGCCAGCAATAGCCCAAGCGTGAAGCACACCGCCAGTGTCGATGAACCGCCATAGGAGATCAGCGGCAAGGTCATCCCTTTCGAGGGGAACAGCTTGAGGTTCACCAGCATGTTGATGAAGGCCTGCCCGCCGAATTGCGTGATGAGTCCGGTCGCCGCCAGCAGCGCAAACAGATTGTCCTCGCCCACCAGCCGCAGCAACACCCGCAGCACCAGCGCACAGTAGAGCAGCACGATCAGCCCGCAGGTGATGAGCCCGAACTCCTCGCCAATGACCGAGAAGATGTAATCGGTATGCGCCTCGGGCAGGTTCATCTTCCGCACGCCGAGCCACAGGCCGGTGCCGGTCCAGCCGCCCGCCGTGATGGTGCGCTGGGCAAGGTCGACTTGATCGAAGGCCGTGCCACCGCCCAGAAACCCGTCGATGCGGTGGCGGGCATTGTCATAGAACACATAGGCCAGCCCCAGCGCGCCCACGCCCGCGCCGATCAGCCCGCCGATGCGCTGCCACGCGACGCCGGCGAGTAGCACCATCACCAGCCAGATCCCGCCAAACAGGATCGCGTCGCCAAGGTTGGGTTGCAGCATCAGGAGGCCCGCGATCAGCCCCATCAGCCCGGTGACATACCACACCACGGGCAGGCCCGGATCGCGCAGGCGCCAGCTCAGGATCCATGCGCAGATAATCGCAAAGCCAGGTTTGAGGAACTCGGACGGCTGAAGGCTCATGCCGACATTGATCCAGCGCTTGGCGCCGTTCTTTTCCTCGCCGATGATCGGTACCACGAACAACAGCGCCAGCATCACCGCGCCGACCAGAATGCCAAGCCGCCGGGCCTGATCGCGGTTGAGGAACGACAAGCCGATCATCAGCGTCAGCCCCATCAGCTGAAACACGATGTGGCGCTTGAAGAACATGAAATCAGCCACGCGCTCTTTGGCGGTCGAAAGCTGGTCGGCGCTTGCAGGCGAGGCCGCAGCGACCGCGACTATCCCGATCGCCATCAGCAGGCCGATCAGCAGCAGCAGCACCTTGTCGATCTCACGCCACCAGATGCGCAGGGCATCACGCCAGCGGCGCTGCACCGGGACGGGGGGGAGAAAATTGCCAGCCCCACGGGGGGCAGAGCTATAGGCCGGAGCGGTCATGGCAGAATGCTCCGGCTCGCCGCGTCACCGCACGGGTCGCAACCGGTGATGACCCCGACCATCTGGCGGAAGTGGGTGCCGCGCTTCTCGTAATCGCGGAACTGATCGTAACTGGCGCAGGCGGGGGAAAGCAGCACCACCTCGCCCGGACGGGCTGCTTCGGCAGCGCGGCGCACGGCTTCGCTGATCAGCTCGCAGCGGTGGGTCAGAACCTGACCTTCGAGCAGATCGGCAAACATCGGCCCGGCCTCCCCGACGGTATAGGCCGCCGCGACATTGCCGAGATGGTCGGCGCAGGCGCCTAGCCCGTCTTCCTTGGGCAATCCGCCGACGATCCAGTGGATGCGCGGCGCGCCGTCATTGATGGCCGGGTCAGGCGGGAACGCAGCGAGTGCCGGGGCGGCCGAAGCGGCGTTGGTCGCCTTGCTGTCGTTGATATAGGTAACGCCGTCCACCTCGCACACGCGTTCCATCCGGTGGGGAAGGCCGCGATAGGTGGCAAGGCCGTGAGCAATCTGCGCATCCGTCAGCCCCAGCTGGCGGCAGATCGCCACCGCGACGGCGGCGTTCTGGGCATTGTGCGGCCCGGCGAGCGAGGGCGAGCGGCCCTCCGCCAGCCCCGCCGCTTCAAGATCGGCGGTCTTGACCCGCACCAGCGGCTTGCCCGTCGCTGCCAGCCGATCAGCGATCGCACGGGTGGGTTCATCCTCGTCACAAATCAGCGCAGTGCCGGTCTGCTGCATTGCGAACAGGCGTTCCTTGGACGCGGCATAGGCTTCAAAACTGGCATAGCGGTCGAGATGATCGGGCGTGATGTTGGTCAGCGCGGCAATGTCGCAATCGAGCGTGAAGGTGAGGTCGATCTGGAAGCTCGACAGTTCCAGCACATAGACCCCGCCTTCCGGCAGCGGGTCCTGTCCGAGGATCGGATCGCCGATATTCCCGCCCATCACGCAAGGCACACCCGCGCTTTCGAGGATGTGGTGGGTCAGCGCGGTGGTGGTCGACTTTCCGTTGGTGCCGGTAATGCCCACCACGCGGTGCGGCGGAAGGTGTGCGCGGGCCGCGGCGAACAGCTCAATGTCGCCGATGACGGGCAGGCCATATTGCCACACATGTGGCGCGATGGGGTGCGAGTTCAGCGGCACACCGGGCGACACCACCACGCCTGCGAAACCGGTGAGGTCCAGCTCCAGCGGGTCGATCAAGCGGCAGCGGCCCACGAAGGGCTCACGCGCGACATCCTGCCGGTCCCAGCCGATCACTTCCGCCCCGCTCGCGATCAAGGCCTCAGCCGCCGCCGCGCCCGAGCGCGCGAGGCCGAGCACCGCGTAACGCTTACCGGCAAAGGCGGGAGAGGTGATCATCCGCGCGGCGCCCTACCGCAGCTTCAGCGTCGAAAGGCCGATCAGCGCCAGCACGATGGCGATGATCCAGAACCGGATCACGACCTTGCTCTCGCTCCAGCCCAATTGTTCGAAATGGTGGTGGATCGGGGCCATCTTGAACACGCGGCGACCGGTGCGCTTGAACCAGAACACCTGCACGATCACGCTGACGGCTTCGAGCACGAACAATCCGCCGACAATCGCCAGCACGACCTCATGGTGCGAAGCGACCGCAATCGCACCCAAAGCCCCGCCGAGTGCCAGTGAACCGGTATCGCCCATGAACACGGCCGCAGGGGGCGCGTTGAACCACAGGAAGGCAAGCCCCGCACCCATGATCGCCGCGCAGAAAATCGCCAGCTCGCCCGCACCCGGCACATGCGGGATACCAAGATAGGTGGAGAAGTCCGCACGCCCGACCAGATAGGCGATGATAGCAAAGGTGCCGCTGGCGATGATCACCGGCATGATCGCAAGGCCATCAAGCCCGTCGGTCAGGTTCACCGCATTGCCCGCGCCGACGATGACGAAGGCGGCGAACACGTAATAGGCCGGTCCCAGCGGAATGCTCACCCCGGTCAGGAACGGCAGGTACAGGTTGGTGTTAATCTGGCTGACGATCAGCCAACTCGCCAAGCCTGCCACCACAAACTCGCCCAGCAGACGCACGCGTCCCGGCACGCCCGCATGGCTGTTCTTGGAGACCTTGTCGTAATCGTCGAGGAAGCCGATGATCCCGAAGCCGATGGTGACCGCCAGACAGGCCCAGACAAACGGGCTCGACAGATCCATCCACAACAACAGCGCCGCTGCCAGCGAGGTGAGGATCATCAGCCCGCCCATCGTCGGCGTCCCGCGCTTGGCGAGGTGCGATTGCGGGCCGTCTTCGCGGATCGGTTGGCCTTTGCCCTGCCGCACGCGCAGCAGGTTGATGAAGCGCGGGCCGATGATCAGGCCGATCACCAGCGCCGTCATCAGCGTCGCGCCCGCACGAAAGCTCTGGTAGCGAACCAGATTGAGGATGCCCTCGAAGCCAAGCCACTCGGCAAGCAGATAAAGCATTCAGTCGTCCCTTGGCTCGGCCTCAGCCTCCGGTTGCGCCTGGTGCACGGGCAGTCTCGGTAAGATGTGACACCAGCCTACCAAGACCCACTGAATTGGACCCCTTGACCAGCACCGCATCGCCTTGCGCAAGACCGAATTGCCCGAGCGCCGCGATCGCCTCGGCAGGTCCTTCGCAATGGGCGAAGGTGACGCTGTTGCCAAGCATTGCGGCGGCGGCTTTCCCCAACTCGTCTGCCAGGGCGCGCATCTCGTCGCCCACGAGGATCACATGCGAGATGCCAGCGTCGGCAATCGGTTCGGCCAACTGGCGGTGGAAGCGGTCGGCAAAGTCGCCGAGCTCCTTCATGCTGCCGAGCACCGCGATGCGGCGGGTGGCAGGCGTCTGGCTCAGCGCCTTGAGGGTTGCGCGCATGGAAGCGGGGTTGGCGTTGTAGCTTTCGTCGATCAGCAGCGCCGTGCCGCCACGCGCCGCGATGGTGTGGCGTGCGCCCCGACCCTTCAGCCCGCCCATCTCGGCCAGTGCCAGCCCCGCGCTCGCAAGATCGCCACCTGCCGCGCGGACTGCCGCCATGACGCCGAGCGAATTGACAATCCAGTGCTCGCCCGGTTCGGCGATGGTGTAGCAAATGCGCCGGTCGCCGAGATCAGCCGTGACAAGCGAACCGCCACCTGCCGCCGGGATCGCATCGAGCAATCGCACATCGGCGGTCTTCGCGCGCCCGAAGGTGATGACATGCGCGCCGCAAGCCTTGGCGTGGCCGATCATGCGTTCGGCCCATTCGCTGTCTGCGGGAATGATGGCGACGCCGCCGTCAACGAGGCCGGTGAAGATCTGCGCCTTCTCATCCGCGATAGCCTCAAGACTGCCGAGGTTTTCGATATGGGCAGGCGCGATGGTGGTGATCAGCGCAACGTGAGGACGGGCATGGGCCGAAAGCGGGGCGATTTCGCCCGCATGGTTCATGCCCATCTCGAACACGCCGAACTTGGCGCGGGCGGGCATCCGCGCCAGCGAAAGCGGCACGCCGACATGATTGTTGTAGCTGCGCACCGACCGATGCGCCGCACCGCGGCTGGCGCGGTCGAGGCAGGCGAAGATTGCCTCTTTCACCCCGGTCTTGCCGACCGATCCGGTGATCCCGATCCGCACCGCCTCAATCGCGCGGTCGCGCGCAGCGTGGGCAAGCGCGTGGAGCGCGGCGGTGGTATCCTTGACGAGCACGTGCGGAACATCGACGGGACGGTCAACGATGGCCGCAACCGCGCCCTTGGCAAAGGCCGCCTCGATGAAGCGGTGGCCGTCCATGGCCTCGCCCTTCAAGGCCACGAACAGATCGCCCGCCTTCACATCGCGCGAGTCCATCTCGACGCCTGCCGCCTGAAAGTCATGGCTGGCAATGCCACCGGTGGCCGCTTCGATTTCGGCCGCGCTCCACAGGGCAAGCGGCAACGTGTCGCGGGCGGTGACCGGCCATTGGTGCAGCATCGGGTGAGCGATGGGCATGTTCATCAGCACTGCCCTCCAGCACATTCACGCGCGACTTCGACATCGTCGAAAGCTTCGATCCGCATTGTTTCTCCAGACCCGAATATTTGACCCTGCTCGTGGCCTTTGCCGGCGATGAGCACAATGTCGTTTGCCCCGGCTTCCCCAATTGCGGCGGCGATGGCGGCGCGGCGGTCACCCACTTCGCGGGTGTTGGGCCCGGCCCCGGCCATGATCGCGGCGCGGATGGCGGCCGGGTCTTCGCTGCGGGGGTTGTCGTCAGTGACAATGGCAACGTCAGCGGCGCGCGCGGCGACTGCGCCCATCTGCGGGCGCTTGCCCGCATCGCGGTCCCCGCCCGCGCCATAGACCACGATCAGCTTGCCGCCTGCCGCCACATGCGGACGCAGCGCGGCGATGGCGGCTTCGAGCGCATCGGGCGTATGAGCATAGTCGACATAGGCCGGCGCGCCCGCCTGATTGAGCGCCGCACGCTCCAACCGCCCGCGCACCGGTTGCAGCCGGGTCAGCGCTTCGAACACGGTGGACGGCGCAACCCCGGTCGCCATGGCGAGGCCGGCTGAAACCAGCGCATTGGCGGCCTGATAGGCCCCGATCAGCGGCAGATTGACCTTCCGCGTTTCGCCTTCATGTTCGATGTGAAGAAGCTGCCCCAACTGTCCGGGTTCACGCGAAACAAGGCGCAGGAAGGTGCCGCCCTCGCCCACGCTCATGACCTTGAGCCCGCGCGCCTCGGCCTCGGCAATCGCCTTGGCGGTCCACTCCGACCCGTCGCCTGCGTCATGGATCACCGCCGGGCTGCCGGGTGTGACAACCTCTGTGAACAGCCGCATCTTGGCCGCGAAATAGGCCTCCATCGTGCCGTGGTAGTCGAGATGGTCGCGGCTGAAATTGGTGAAGGCGCTGGCGGAGACCGTCAGCCCCTCGTTGCGATATTGCGACAGGCCGTGGCTCGATGCCTCATAGGCGACGTGGGTCACCCCCTCGCGCGCCAACCCGCTCATGTTGGCGAGGAAGGTGACGATGTCAGGGGTGGTCAACCCGGTCGAAACAGAGCCGTCCGGCGTGGTCACACCCAGCGTGCCGATGCTCGCGGCGCGTTCGCCCGCCATCCGCCAGATCTGGCGGGTCATCTCGACGCAGGAGGTCTTGCCGTTAGTGCCCGTCACCGCAACGAGGGTGGCAGGCACCGGGGAAAAGAAGCCCGCAGCAAGGCGCGCAAAGGCGCGGCGGGGGGTGGCATCGGCAATGTGCAGCGCACCTTCGACGCGCGCTTCCGGGCGGGCCACGACAGCAATCGCGCCCGCTGCGATGGCCGGGCGGATGAAGTCCTCGCCATTAACGGTCGCACCTTCGAAGGCCCCGAATATGGTTCCGGGGGCGACCTTGCGGTGATCAATGGCAAAGCCGGTGACGCTTTCGTCGCCGCCGCCTGCCAGGCCCGCCTTTGCCAGAAGCTCACCCAGCTTCATTCGCCCTTATCCACCAGATAACGCAGATCCGAGATATCGACGTCGCGGTTCTCGTCCGGCTGCACGCCCAGCATCGGGCCGATACGCGGCACGAGACGGCCGACAATCGGCGCCGAGGTGAAGGCGGCGGTGCGCTGGAAGCTGCTGGCGACGGTGCCCTTGGGCTCGTCGACCACCACCACCACCACATAGCGCGGTGCGTCCATCGGGAAGGCGGCAGCGAAGGATGAGACGAGCTTGGTCTTGTTATACCCCCCGACCCCGGCCTTTTCCGCCGAACCTGTCTTGCCGCCCACCCGGTATCCGGGCGCATCGGCGTTGCGGCCGGTGCCATAGAGCGAGATCATTCGAAGCAGCTGGCGCATCCGCGAGGAGGTCGATTCCTTGAACACCCGGCGACCGCGCGGCACCTTTGTGGGCTCAAGCTTCATCAGCGTCGCCGGGCGCCAGATCCCGCCATTGACCATGGCGGCATAGGCGACGGCGAGGTGCAGCGGCGTAACCGACAAGCCGTGGCCGAAACCCACCGTCATGTTGGTGACGCGGCTCCAGTTTCCCTTCGGCCACAGCGGCCTGCCCTTGCCGGGCAGCTCGATGAACGGACGGCGGTCCATGCCCAGATCCATCATGGCGCGGCGCATACGTTCCGGGCCGAGTTCGTCAGCCACGCGGGCGGTGACGGTGTTGGAGGAATGCACCAGCGCCTGGGGCACGTTCATGCTCGCCCCCATGTCGTGCGAATCCTTTATCGTGCGGCCATTGCCGTATGGCACGGGAGCGGCATTCCACTGCCGACCCAGATCGCGCACCACGCCCGCATCAATCGCGGCAGCTACGGTCAGCGGCTTGAAGGTCGAGCCGAGTTCGTAAACCCCGTTGGTGGCGCGGTTGAAGACATTGGTCGCCCCGGCAGCGCCCGCGGTATTGGGATCGAATTCGGGCAGGCTGGCGAGTGCCATCACTTCGCCCGTATCGACATCCAGCACGACGCCCGCCGCGCCGAGCGCGTTGGTCGCCAGCATCCCGCGCCGCAATTCGTCCTCAAGCGCGCCCTGCGCCCGCACGTCGATCGACAACGCGACCGGTTCCATCCGGTGGTCGGGGTGGCTCAGGCGCTTCTGCAACACCTCTTCCATGCCGATCTTGCCGCCTTCGTCCTCGACCACATACCCCAGAACATGCGCTGCCAGCGTGCCTTGGGGATAGTAGCGGTCGGTCTCGCGCGGGATTTCCAGCGCGATTTCGCCGAGGCCGAAGACGCGGTTGGCTTCTTCGGGGAGGATGCGGCGGCGCAGATAGCCCGGACGGCCTGAGGCGAGGCGGCGGGTCATGCGCGCTTCGTCGATATCGGGGAAAATCGCCTTCAGATCGCGCGCGACCTCGGCCGGGGAACGCACCAGCGGCGCGCCGCTATCACCCATCGCCTTGGGTTCGAACCACAGGGCATAGGCGGGGAAGGCACGCGCCAGCGGGGCGCCGTTGCGATCCGTGATCTCACCGCGTGGCGGGAGCAGCGCATCTTCAAGGCTGGTGCGCTGCGGCGCCTGACCGGCCAGGCCGAGCGAGGCGATCCGCAGCAGCGCAATCAGCGCGATAAGGGAAAAGCCGCCTAGCAGCCACAACACCCGAACCCGCGCGGTCCACAGCAAATGCGCGCGCAGGCCCATGCTGGGCAAGCGGCCGGCGGGAATCACAGGGGTGGCGACGCGTGCGGCCAGCGGAGCCGCCAGCGTGTTCATTCGCCCACACCCGCAACAGCGACCTTCGCCCCGGACTTCGGCGTTTCAGCCCGCGCGGGGCGGATCGGCGAAGCTTCGATCAGGAAGTCGCCAAACGCCTCGGCGAACACTGCGCCAGCGTCCTTCTCGCTCGAAGCCGACGCGAGCGTCACCTTCGCGCCCGAAACCGGCGAGCGCATCGGCGCATCGCTGGCGGCCTCGGCCACATCGGTGCTGTCGGCGCGGGCCAGCCGGATCTGTGCCGGTTGATCAGGGCCCAGCGTCTCACCAAGGCTGGCGAGCTGGCGCTCGGCCTCGAGGAACTGCCCCGCCCGCGGCGCGGCATAGCCGAATTCGACCGTGTTCCATTCAGCGAGCTGGCGCTGGCTGGCGCGGGTCTCGAACTCGGTTTCCAGCAGCAGCGTCTCGCGCTCGAGCGCGATCAGCTGGCGTTCGGCGAGCAGCACTTCGCTTTTTACCGCGTGCACCTTGAAGCTAAGCACCACCACCAAAGCAAAGCAGACCGCCAGCACGGCGACCCAACCCAGCGAACGGGCCTGAGAGCGGTTCATCATGCGGCTTGGCTCCTGGGCGGTGCGCCGGTGCGGGTGGCATGGCGCAAGGTGGATGAACGGGCGCGCGGGTTGCGGGCGATTTCGGCCTCTGACGGACGAATAGCTTTGGACACCGCGATGAAGGTAGGCGGGGGACCGGGGATTTCCCCGGGAAGATGGCGCGAAATCGAGCGGCCCGCGCCGCTGGCGGTGCGCAGGAACTGCTTGGTGATCCGGTCTTCGAGGCTGTGGAAGCTCACCACCGCCAGCACGCCGCCTTCGGCCAGCAGGGCTTCGGCTGCCGCGAGCCCGGCTTCGAGTTCGCCGAGCTCGTCATTCACATGGATGCGGACGGCCTGGAAGGTGCGGGTCGCCGGGTCTTTCTTGTCGTGCGGCTTGTAGCCCAGCGCGCGGCGCACCACGCGGGCCAGCTCGCCCGTGGTCGCCAACGGACGCGCGGCGACGATGGCGCGGGCCACCCGGCGCGACTGGCGTTCCTCGCCGTAATGGTAGAGGACGTTGGCGATGGCTTCCTCGTCGGCGGTGTTGAGGAAATCGGCGGCGCTTTCCCCGTCCTGGCTCATGCGCATGTCGAGCGGGCCGTCATGCATGAAGGCAAAGCCCCGCTCGCCCTGGTCGAGCTGCATCGAGGACACGCCGATATCCATCACCACCGCGTCAACCTGCGTCACGCCCATCGCGGCAAGTTCGGCGCGCATGGCTGAAAAGCGCGCGGGGTGGAGAGCCAGGCGACCATCGAAGCGGGCGACGAGCGCTTGGCCCGCAGCAATCGCATCAGGATCGCGGTCGAAGGCGTGGACGCTGGCGCCGGCTTCCAGCAGCGCCGTGGTGTACCCACCTGCGCCGAAGGTCGCATCGACAATGGTCATGCCGGGACGCGGGGCCAGCGCGGCGATCACTTCGTCGAGCAGCACAGGGATGTGCGGAGCGGGCTGGGTCATTCCGCAGCCCCTTTCTTGGCGGTGACCATCAGCTTGGCACAGGCGGCCTGCGCGCCCTTCCATTCGGGGCCCATGCCCATCAGCTGATCCGGCGCCCAGACGAAGAAGAAGTCGCCCGCCGCATGGAAATAGGCCCCGTCGACGATCTTGCCGAGGTCGCGCAGGTGTTCCGGCATGATGAAGCGGCCGGAATCGTCGAAGGACAGCTGCTCGAACCCGAACAGCTGAGCGGCGCGGACATCGCGATCAAAGCTGTCGTCGTTGCGGCGGATGGCAGCGTCTTCCTCGCGGTCGAGCTTGGCGTGGAGCTGGTCGATCCGGGACAGGCCGAAACCGATCAGGCAATCGAACTTGTCATGCACCGTGAGGCACAGGGTGCGGCTGCCGCCGGAGCTTTCCTTGACCGCTTTGCGGAAGGCTGGCGGAAGGACAAAACGGCCCTTCTCGCCCGAAGGCGAGTAAGCTTGGCCATTATATCCTCCGAATGCAGACACGTGCCTGCGGCCCCCTCTTACCCCTTGCGGCCCACCCCGAAGGGCGCTCCGCGTCATGACGAGACATGCCCTCCCCGTCCCGGCCGCGCGCATGCGCAGCCGGTGCGCCGACCCCACCAGTCGGACGCGATGCAAACAGGCATATCTGATGGACCCCGGTAATATCGGGGAAGATGTGGGTTTGGAAGGGTATTTTCCGGGAAAGGACGGGAAAAGTTGATATCTACATGATTATATTGATATTTTTGTCTTTTCCTGAGGCCATTTCCGGCGGGTGATTCACCCCGGAAACCCCGCCGAACGCACCGAAATCACACAGTTTCCCGCAGAATCCCCCGCCTGGCCCGACTCCGAGTCCCTGTGTTCCCGCGTTTTCCCGCAGCCCGATCATCGCAGCGCCCCCGCGATCACGGCGCGCATGGTCGCCCCGCCCTCGCCAGCGAGCGCCTCATGCTCGAACAGCGCGGCATCGGCGATCAGCGTGACCTCACCCTTGCCCACCCGGCAGCGCGCCGCCGCGCCGTTGGCGAGAAGGGTGCAGTCCGCCGCAGTGGGATCGGTGATGGCGATCGCGCCGGACAGGGCCAGCGGCAGCGCGGTTTCACCTAGGGGGGCGGTGGTGACGGCCACGGCCTGATCCTCGTCAAAGCTGACCGCCAGCCCCCAGCGCGCGACCACTGGCGGGATCAGCGCGGTATCAACCGGGCGGCGCGGGTCGCCCAAGGGCAGGTCGTACTCGCCCGTCAGTGCCGGATCGAGCACCAGCAGCAAGCGACCACCAGCGCGCACCCAGCGATCCAGCGCGACATTGTCCGAGGCGGAAAGCCCGCGCGGCTGAATGATCGCAATCCGGCGCAGTCCAGCAAGGGGGTCAAGGTCAGGCTGATCCGCAGCGAGCGCGGGAATGGGCGACAGCGTGTCGAGCGGCTCCACGGCATAGCTGCCCGCCAAAGCGGAACGCTGCCACGGCACTTCGCCCTGCCCCTGCGCGATGGCGGCCAGATCGGCACCCAGCGGCCAGTACAGCGGCAGGCTGCTCATCAGGCCCAAGCGTGTGGCGGGGCGATTGAACGCCTCGGCGCTGGCGTCTGTGTCAGCGCCAGTCTCCGTCACTGCCGGAGAGGCGCTGCACGCGCTCAGCCCCAGCAACACCGCGCCTAAGGCGGCACGGATGCTATTGCTCAGGGGCGACATTGCCCGAAGCGGGAGGCGGCAGCGCGGGCATGGGCGAAGCACTGGGATCGGCCGCAATATCGGGCACCACGCCCGCATCGGCGAGCGGATTGGCCTGCGCGGGCACAGAATTGGGTTCGGTGGTGGGAGCCGCCTCAGGCACGGCAAGGTCTTCGTTGAGCTCCGCCTGCCCGCCGATGATGCTCGCCAGCCCGACCAGCAGTACCATCGCGCCGATCCCGAACATGCCGACTTGCAGACGTTGCACCGCCTCAGCGCGAGCCTGTCCTGCGGTGGAGATATCCTCCGGCTCGGGCTCGCCTGCGGTCCGCGACGAGGTGACCATGCGCCGGACGCCCGGGCCGAACAGGCTGCGCTGATTCATCCGCCGCAACCGCTCGATCAGCGAAGGGCGGCTCATGCGCTTACCGCCTCGGCCGACGCAGTGCTGCGAGCGAGCCAGTCGAACACCGGCAGGCCCTTCGCGGCCAGCCAGTCGGCGTTGTAGAGCGTGGAGAGATAGCGGAAGCCCGTGTCGCACAGGATCGTGGCGATCTGCGGATTGGGGCGACCTTCGGCGACCAGCTCCCGCCCCAGCGCCACCGCGCCTGCGACATTGATGCCGGACGACAGGCCAAGACACAGGCCCTCTTCCTTCAGCAACCGCTCGACCCAGACGAGGCCTTCCTCGTCACTGATGCGGTACTGCGTGTCGATCGGCGCGCCTTCGAGGTTGGCAGTGATCCGGCCCTGCCCGATGCCTTCTGCGACCGAGGAGCCTTCGGCGCGCAATTCGCCGTGAGCGTAGTAATTGTAGAGCGCCGCGCCGTGCGGATCGGTGAGCGCGATGCGGATGTTCTCGTCGAACGCCTTGAGGCCGAGGCCCACGCCTGCAATCGTCCCACCCGTGCCCGCGGCGCAGGTAAAGCCATCGACGCGGCCGCCGAGCTGCTCCCAGATTTCCGGCGCGGTGCCTTCGATATGGGCGCGGCGGTTGGCGATGTTGTCGAACTGGTTGGCCCATACCGCGCCGGGCGTCTCCTCTGCCAGACGACGCGAGGTGTGGACGAAGTGGCCTGCGTCCGCGAACTTGGTGGGCGGCACCAGCACCAGCTCCGCGCCCAGCGCGCGCAACGTGTCCATCTTCTCCTTAGACTGGTTGTCAGGCATGACGATGATCGTCTTGTAACCCTTGGCATTGGCGACCAGCGCCACGCCGATGCCGGTATTGCCCGCCGTGCCTTCGACCACCGTGCCGCCAGGCAGCAATTCGCCGCGCGCTTCGGCATCACGGATGATCCAAAGCGCCGCGCGGTCTTTCACCGAGGAGCCGGGGTTGGCAAATTCGCACTTGCCGTAGATGTCGCAGCCAGCCGCCGCACTGGGGCCGGCGAGGCGGACGATGGGGGTATTGCCGATAAGCGCGAGCGTGTCGCCAAAGGGGCGGGTAATGTTCATGGGGACTGAATTAGGCGCTGATGGGGCGCGGGGCAATGTCGAAGAGGCAAAGTCCCTCCCCGTTCCGTCGGAATGGGGAGGTGGCGCGCGCCGCGAGGCGCGTGACGGAGGGGTAGGCGGCTGGGCATCACCCCTCCGACCGAGGCCTGCGGCCTCGCCCACCTCCCCATTGCTCCGCAACGGGGAGAGACCTTATCATGCCAGCGCCAGCCGCACTTCGACTTCTGTCCCCTCGACGATCTTCTCAGCCTTGCGCACCGCAGCCTTGAGCGGGAGCAGCCAGCCACCCGCCTGTTTGGACGGGAACAGCGAGGTGCGCCACGTGGTGTTGCCGATGGTCGCCTCGACATAGACCGAGCCCCAGGCGGCGGCGTTGGTCGCAGCAGCGCGGATCGCCTGCGCGGTCTCGCCATCAATGGTCAGGAAATACCATGAGCCTTTGGCAGGCGCGCCGTCGCTGCCTTGCCAGAGCCACACGGGCCCACGTACCTGCCACGGCCCCACGGAGCCGGTGGAGACATGGCCCAACTCGTCACGCAGGAACCGGGCGAGGTCAGCGTCCACGTTGTCCGCTTTGCCCCCGCCCTTCGAAAACTCAGTCTTCCGGCGCGATCGTGACGTGCAGACCGTCCAGATCGGCGGTCAGCGGGATCTGGCACGACAGGCGCGAAGTCGGGGCGCGGTGATCGGAGGATTCGAGCAGGTCGTCCTCGTCTTCGCTCATCTTCGGCAGCTTGTCGGCGAAGGCCGGATCGACATGAATGTGGCAGGTCGCGCAGGAGCAGCACCCGCCGCACAGGGCCAGCAGCTCGTCAAAGCCATTGTCGCGGATCGCTTCCATCACCGTAAGGCCCTCGCCGACGGCAATCTCGCTGGTTTCGCCTTCGCGGTTGGTGACGACCAGTCTGGGCATGGATCGAAGTTCCTTTTCGGCTATTGGGCGCAAGGATGTGCGCTGTGAGGGTGCTCGCGGGCTGCTATGATAGTCTGGCGCGCAAGGCAAGTTAAGGAAAGTGGCAGTGGGGCTGACAGCGAAAAAATTGCGCGATGATCTGGACGCGCTGGCGTTGCGAGAGCCGCAACTGGCAGCGGCGCTAGAGCGGGTCGGCTATCCCGAAGCGCGCGTCCGCGAGGCCGGATTTGCAACCATGTTGCGCACGATCATCGGCCAGCAGGTCTCGGTCGCGTCGGCGGCATCGGTGTGGAACAAGCTTGAGGCGGAACTGGGCGCGGACTTTACCCCGGCCTGCCTGCTGTCGCGCGATTTCGATGCCTTGCGCGCCTGCGGGCTGTCGCGGCAGAAACAGGGCTATGCCCGGTCCCTGTGCGAACTGACGCAATCGGGCGAGCTTGATCTGCACAACCTGCCCGCCGATGACGAAGAGGCGATTGCACTGCTCACCCGGATCAAGGGGATCGGGCGCTGGTCGGCGGAAATCTACCTGCTGTTCGCCGAGGGCCGCCCCGACATCTGGCCCGCAGGCGATCTGGCGGTGCAAGAGGGCGTGAAGCGTCTGCTCGATCTGGAGGAGCGCCCTGGAGAAAACGTTACCCGCAAGCTGGCGGAGCCGTGGTCGCCGCAGCGCGGCAGCATGGCGATCTTCACCTGGCATTTCTACGCCAACCCGGCGCTATAACGCGGCAGGGCCGCTTGAAGCTGCCCGCATGGTGTCTTAACTGCGCAATACAGGAGAGACCATGACCGACACTGCCACCCTTATTCCGCGCACCGCTCTGTTCGGCAACCCGACCCGCGCCGCCGGACAGATCAGCCCCGATGGCCAATGGCTGAGCTGGCTCGCGCCCAAGGACGGCGTGCTCAACATCTGGCTTGCGCCTGCCAGCGATCCGCAAGCCGCGCGCGCTGTTACGCACGCCGTCGAGCGCCCGATCCGCCAATACTTCTGGTCGCCCGATGCGAGCGCGGTGATGTATATTCAGGACAAGGGCGGAGACGAGAATTTCCTGCTCTACCGTGTCGATGTGACCACCGGGGCCGAGACCACTCTCACCCCGTTCGAAAACACCCGCGTACAGCTGGTCGGCGCATCGACCACGCGGAAGGACAAGCTGCTGCTCGGCCTCAACAACCGCGATCCGCAATGGCACGATATCCACCTGCTCGACCTGACGACCGGCGAATTGACGCTGGTCTTGGAGAACAACGCCTATGCCGGGTTTGAGGCGGACGACACGCTGACCCTGCGCATGGCGATGCAGCAGAATGAGGTTGGCGGGACGGATTACTTCCGCGTGGTGGACAACGTGGTCGAGCCCGATCCCTTCGAAACCTCGGCGATGGAGGATGCGCTCACCACCTCGCCTGCCGGATACACCAGCGACGGGGCGACGCTCTACTGGCTCGACAGCCGCGGGCGAAACACTGCGGCGCTGTTCGCGCAGGACACCGCCACGGGGGAGCGCCGCCTGATCGCCGCCGACGACCGGGCCGATATCAGCAATACGCTGCGTCACCCCGTCACCGGCGTGGTTGAGGCTTTTGCGGTCAATTACCTTTCCACCGAATGGACCGCGATTGATCCGGGCATTGGCGCTGCACTCGCGTGGCTGCGTGAGCGGCTGGAGGGCGAATTCAGCGTGCAGAGCCGCACCGATGATGACAGCGTGTGGATCATCGCCAATGACCCGCTGACCAAGCCGGTGCGCACCTTCATCTATGACCGCGTCACCCAGACGCTCATCCCGTTCTACGTCTCACGCCCCGAGCTGGAGGGAGCGCCGCTCCAGCCGACGCACCCGGTTGAGATCGCGAGCCGCGATGGTCTGACCCTGCCCTGCTATCTCACCCTGCCGCCGGGTAGCGATCCGGACGGCGACGGCAAGCCCGACACGCCGGTGCCGATGGTGCTGCTGGTGCATGGCGGGCCGTGGGCGCGCGATACTTATGGCTTCAATGGCGTGCACCAACTGCTCGCCAATCGCGGTTACGGCGTGCTCAGCGTCAACTTCCGCGGCTCGACCGGGTTCGGCAAGGCTTTCCTCAATGCGGCGAACAAGCAGTGGGGCCTCACCATGCACGACGACCTGATCGACGCGGTCGATTGGGCTATCGCGAACGGCATCGCCGCGCGCGACAAGGTCGCGATCATGGGCGGCTCCTACGGCGGCTATGCGACGCTGGCCGGCCTGACCTTCACGCCGGACGTGTTCGCCTGCGGGGTCGATATCGTCGGCCCGTCGAACCTCGAAACCCTGCTCGAAACCATCCCGCCCTATTGGGCGCCGCTGGTGAAGACCTTCCACGAACGCATGGGCGACCCGCGCACCGAGGAAGGCCGCGCGCTGCTCAGGGCCGCCAGCCCGCTCTACAAAGCCGACAAGATCATCAAGCCGCTGCTGATCGCGCAAGGAGCGAATGATCCGCGCGTCAAGCAGTCCGAAAGCGACCAGATTGTGGGCGCGATGAAGGCGGCGGGTATCCCGGTCACCTATGTCCTCTACCCCGATGAAGGCCACGGCTTTGCCCGGCCGGAAAACAACATATCGTTCTATGCCATCGCCGAGAATTTCCTCGCCGAATGCATGGGCGGGCGGGCCGAACCGCTGGGCGATGCACTGGCCCCGGCGAGCGCACAGATCGTCGAAGGAGCGGACCATGTGAAGGGGCTGAAGGCCGCGCTCGGGGGATAGCACGGCCAAGCGCCATTCTGCCTGCTGACAAGCGTGTCAGTCCGCTCTAGACGGTTGCAAAACGCAATCGAGAGGGGATTACCATGACCGTCCAGCGCAGCATCTTCATCACGGGCGGGGGATCGGGCATCGGCCGTGCGACCGCGCTGCATTTCGCCGCTCGCGGCTGGTACGTGGGCGTGGCCGACATCAACGAGGCCGGGATGGCCGAAACCCTCGGCCAGATTGCGGGTGAGACCAAGTGGTCGGGCAAGCTCGACGTGCGCGACCGCAAGGGATGGGACGAAGCGCTATCGTCCTTCGCCGCGGCTGCCGGCGGGCGGATCGATGTGCTGGTCAACAATGCCGGGATCGGCACCGGCGGATCGCTGTCCGAGCTCGACCCCGAGGAAATCGACCGCTGCCTCGATATCAATCTCAAGGGCGTGCTCTACGGCGCGCAGGCGGTCTATCCCTACCTCAAAGCGAGCGCGCCGCGATCGGCGCTGGTCAACATTGCCAGCGCAGCGGGAATCGCAGGCTCAGCGGGCATGAGCGTCTATTGCGCCACCAAGTTCGGGGTCCGCGCGATCAGTGAAAGCCTTGATGCGGAATGGTCGCCAGACAGGATCACGGTCGCCTCGGTCTGCCCGGCCTTCATCGACACCCCGCTGCTCAACGGCACCGGCAACCGCAAATCGAACGAACAGATTCGCGACCGGGTGACGGCGGCCGGTTTGGAGATCAGCCCCGTGTCGGATGTGGCGAAGGCGATCTGGGACGCGGTCCACGGCGACAAGCTCGATTACTTCGTGGGCGCCACAGCAAGGCGGATGGCCTTCGCCAAGCGCTGGATGCCGAGCAAGGTCAGGAAGCAATTGCGCGCGAGTTCGGGGCCGCTAGGAAGGTAGATTTTTGTCCGCATCGCCTCCGCGATGCGAAATCCTCGCTCACGCTGGCTACGCCACCGTCGCTGCGGGCGGCCAGTCGGCCTTGCGGGCCTTACAGGCCCGGATTCAGCGCAAGCTGTCCATCACCGCCCGGCCCTCCGCGGAGAGGAACGGGCGGGCCTTGGCCCACGGGAGGACAACCTCCTCGGTGCAGGCGAAGATCACGTGCGGGAGCTGCTGCACGAACACCGGGCCGTCGCGGGTGAGGCCGATCTGCCAGCCGGAGCCGCCAAACCCATCGGCCATCCCGCATTCATCACCGTCCTCCCGCTCCGGCCAATGCGCCAGCACAGCTTTCCCAAGCGCTTCGGACAGGCCCGCAATCGGACGCTTGGCGGCCTTCGGTTCGGTCTCGGCTTCCCCATCATAGAACGCGAGCGCGCCGCTCTTGAACCAAGCCGCCGGATCAACCTCGACGCCGCTATCGCGGTCATAGACGGCGAAGCCAGTGAAATGATTGGGATGCGCGCCCCCGCAATAGCTGCTGCCGCTATCGCGGACGCCCAGCCAGCGGGGCGTTATCAGGATCGGCACCACCGCCTGTTCCAGGTAGCCTGCCGCGCCGCTGCCATTGGCCATGCTCCACCCGGCGCATTGCCCGGCGAGATGCGCCGCAGTGCCATCGGGCAGCGCCTCCGCCAACGCGCGGTTGACCGCCGCGTCGCCGGGCCGCACCCGATCAAGCGCGAAGCTGGTGACGGCGTAATCATCAAGCCCCGAACGCTTGGGCCCGGCATAGGCCAGTTCGGTGTAGTCGGTGCCGTCGAAACTGGCCCGCTTGGCCGTGGTCTCGCCCCCCGCCAGCAGCGGCGCAAGGAAGGCTTCGCTTTCGCAGGGAGAGCCGTATTCGGGAATGCTGGCCGGGACGGCGATCAGGCGGATGGGCAGCGTTGTGTCGCCGCTGTGCCAGTCCCCCGTGATGCGATCGTCAGCGTCGGGCGCCAAGCTCCACGTCGCCCCGGTTTGATCGTCAAAACTGCGGCTTTCGCGGACGACCTGCGGCGCATTGTCATCTGGCAGCTCCAGCCGGATCGGCTCCAGCACGGCATCGGCATAATAGGCCCCGGCACGAGAATCCTGGTCGAAGAAGCAGGCGGTGATCGCGGTCGCGCCAAGCGTGCCACGCCAGATGCGCCCCTCGTTCTGAGGCCCCTGCGCTACGACCGGCGCAGCTGTCAGCGCAAGCGCGACAAAGAACCCAGCCGTCCGCATCACGCCAGCGCGTCAATCGCTTGCGCCAGCGTCACATCGCGCTGGGACAAGCCGCCGGTATGGCCAGCGTCATGGGTGGTCAGCGTCACTTCGACCTTCGCATAGACGTTGAACCATTCGGGGTGGTGATCCTGCGCCTCGGCCAGCAGGGCAACCCGGCTCATAAAGCCCCACGCCTGCGAGAAATCCTTGAACTGGAACGTCCGCGTGATCGCCTTGCCCTCGCGCGCCAGCGCCCATGCGGGGTGATCGGCGAGCAGCTGGGTGATTTCTTCGCTCGTAAGCTCGGGGACGGACATGGGGCAGGTTCCTTGAAAAGGCGTCGCTTGTTTGCGCCGCCCCTTTTCCCTAACGCTGCGCGCCAATGCAAGCGCCCTCACCCGCCCTGTCCGCGCATGATCTCGCCTGCCGTCGGGGTGACCGGCTGCTGTTCCGGCGGCTGTCGTTCGCGCTCGAAGCAGGAGCAGCGTGCCATGTCACGGGCGCGAACGGCGCGGGGAAGACCACGCTGATCCGCGCGGTGGCCGGGCTGACGACGCCTTATGCGGGCGAAGTGCGGCGGACGGGCGCGCTGGCGCTCCTGGATGAACGCGCCGGGCTTGACCCTGACCTGCCGCTAGGCCGCGCACTGGAGTTCTGGGCGAAGATAGACGCAGTGGAGCACCTCGCGCTGGAAAGCTGTTGCGACCGGCTCGCCCTCGGCAACCTGCTGGACGTGCCGGTGCGCTACCTTTCCACCGGCCAGAAGAAACGCGCCGCGCTCGCCCGCGTGCTGGGGCAGGCCGCGCCGGTGTGGCTGCTGGATGAGCCGCTCTCGGGCCTCGATGTCGCCTCACAGGCGCTGGTCAGCACGCTCGTGCGCGAGCACTGCGACGGCGGGGGGATCGCGCTGATCGCCTCGCACCAGCCGCTCGATGTGCCGGGGATGACGAGCTTTGCGATCGAGGACTTCGCGCCCGCGCCAGCCGAGGCGGAGGTCTGATGCTGGTGCAACTCCTGCGGCGTGACCTTGCGCAGTTCTTCCCCTTCACCGGGAGCGGCGCCGCCCTGCCCGTGGTGTTCTTCGTCGCCGTCGCCATGCTGTTCCCCTTTGCGGTCGGACCGGACGCCAACATCCTCGCCAAGACTGGCGGCGGGGTGGTGTGGATCGCGGCGCTGCTGGCCGCGATCCTGCCGCTGGAAAAGCTGGTGGCGCGAGACATTGAGCTCGGCTTCTTCGACCAGTTGAAGCTGCGGGGCATGGCGGAAGAGGCAATGATGGCGGTGCGCCTCATCGCCCATTGGCTGAGCTTCGGCCCGCCACTGGTGCTGGCGACCTTCCCGGCGGCGGCGCTGCTGAAGATCGAGGGCGAGACTTTTCAGATCCTGCTGCTGGGGCTTATCGCAGGCACGCCCGGGCTGGCCGCCATCGGGCTGATGATCGCCGCTCTGACCGCGTCATTGCGCGCAGGGGCAGCTCTTTCCGGCCTGCTGCTGATCCCGCTGGCCCTCCCCATCCTGATTTTCGGTGCCGGTGCGCTCGCCCGTCAGGATCAAGTCAGCCTCGGCTTCGTTGGAGCCATAAGCCTCGCGCTGGTGGCACTCGCTCCGTTTGCCGCCGGAGCCGCGATCCGGGCGGCAAGGGAGAATTAGTGAGAGCGCCAGAAAGCCACGTTCGCGCGAACGAATTGATGGGCAATATCGCATTGGGGCTGCTCGGCTTCACGCTGTTTGCTTTCGCGCTGAAGGCGGCGGCGCACCCTGAGGTGCAGGTACGCTACACCCCGATTGTGGTGTTCCACGCGATGAGCATGGTCGCCTGGCTGGGCTTGCTCGCCATGCAGGCCTTCGCCGCCGCGCGCTTCAAGCTGGCCGCCCACCGCGCCACGGGCCGCGCCTCAATTGCGCTGGTGGGCGCGATGCTGGTGAGCGGGTCGGTGATATCGTGGCGGATCGGGTTGGAACTCGGCCGCCCCGAGGTGACGGTGGTGAACCTCGCCGCCTTCGCGACCTTTCTCCCGCTGTATTTCGCCGCCCTGCACTTCGCCCGCAGGCGAGACATTGCCGCGCACCGCCAGGCGATGCTGATCGCGACGCTGGCGCTGATGACCCCCGCCTATGCCCGCGTGGTGCAGGTGCTCGGCCTGCCCGATCCGGTCGCGATTGCAGTACAGCCGCCGATCACGATTGCTATTGCGGTGGGCTATGATTGGGTGCTGCACGGGCGTGTGACCCGGCCGACGATGGCGATGCTGGCGTTTTCGGTTGGGCTGGTGGTGGTGATGTGCGCGGCGCTGGCGGTGTTGTTTTTGTAGCGCCAAGTGAGCGAGGCCCCGGGGCAAGCCCGGGGAGACGTCATTGAAATCGCATAGGTCAAAAGTAAGGCGGGCAATCACGCCCGGTCGGGCTCTTGGTGAAAATCTCGTTCCCCGTTTCGGTGATTGCAATCGAATGCTCGAATTGCGCCGACAGGCTCTTGTCCCGTGTCACCGCGGTCCAGCCGTCGCCCAGCACCTTGGCCCAGGGCTTGCCGAGGTTGATCATCGGTTCGATGGTGAAGAACATTCCCGGCTTGAGCTCAGGGCCCGTCCCGGCCTTCGCCGCGTGGACCACTTCGGGCGCGTCGTGGAACAGGCGGCCGAGGCCATGCCCGCAGAATTCGCGCACCACGCCGTAACGGAACTGGTTCGCGTGCGCCTCGATCGCCGCGCCGATATCGCCCAGCCGCGCGCCGGGCTGCGCTGCCGCGATGCCGAGCATCAGGCATTCGTAAGTCACTTCCACGAGCTTCTTCGCCTTCAGCGATGGCTCGCCCGCGTAGAACATCCGGCTGCTGTCGCCATGCCAGCCATCGACCAGCGGTGTCACATCGATGTTGAGGATGTCGCCATCCTTCAGCACCTTGTCACCCGGAATGCCGTGACAGATCACATGGTTGATCGAGATGCAGGATGAGTGCGCATAGCCGCGGTAGCCGAGCGTGGCTGGCACCGCGCCCGCATCCAGCATCATGCCCCGCACCGCATCATCTATGCTGCCGGTGGTGACGCCGGGGCGCACCAGTTCGGCGCAGGCGTCGAGGATTTCAGCGGCGAGCCGCCCGGCCTTGCGCATCGCGTCAAAGCCATCCGGCCCATGCAGTTTGATGGTGCCATCGCGAAGGACGGTCTGGTCGCCGTCGACAATTTGATATTCGTGCATCGGGCCTACATAGCGAGGGCCGCGCCAAAAAGCTACTTTCCCAGCGCAAAAGCCGCCTTGTATTCGGGCCTGACCGCCGCCAGCACCTCGGCGGTGACGGGGAAGGTCAGCTCGTAGCTTCCCTCGGCATAGGAGCCCGCGACATAGGGATCGGCGATCAGGCCGACCCGGTCGAAGTGGGTCTTGTTCGACGAGCCGAGCAACACGGTAAGCTCTGCGATCTGCGGACAGGGGAAGGTGGAGCTGTCGGCTGGCTCCATACCGAGCCGGGTAACGCGGTCGCGCTGCAACGCCTTGCACCAGCGGGTGTAAAGCGCGTCCTGGAGCGCGGCCTCGGAGACGAACAGGTCCTTGGGCGCGAGCGCCGCATTGGCCTCACGGTCCCACACAAGCCCGCCCGAGCCGCTGTTGCCATGCGCCCCGCCGGTATAGGCATAGAGTTCCCATGACAGCGACAGGAAGCGCGGAACATCCGCGACCACGTCCCATGACTTCTGGAGATCACGGTTGACGCAGGCGATGCAGTCGCTGTCGCCGAATTCGCGCAAGGATTCCTGCCACTCGGCTTTCTGTTCGGCGAGCAGCTTGTCCCGCTCGGCGGTCAGGCGGTTGGTCAATGCGGGGATGGCGGAGACCTTGGCCGGCCAGCTGTAGCTGAACTCGCGCTTCGCCTCGCCTTCATCTTCGTTGTCGGTGAAGTTGGTTGCGCCGGGAGCGGGGGCGGACGGCGCGTCAGGTGATGCTGGCGCAGCAGGCGCAGCGGCTTGGTCGGTGCCAGCGCTGGCAGCCTTATCTTCGGGCGCGGAACAGCCTGCGAGCATCAATGCCAACATCAGGCTCGTCCCATGTCCGATGGGAAACAATGCGGTGGTCATCAGGCCTCTCCCTCCTGTCCGAATCTGCTGGTGACAATAATGCCGGGGCGATTATGGAACGGGAATGAGCGAACCCAAAGCACTGATCCGGCCCGACCGCGGCGAGGATGCGATTGCCATTCATCTGGTGAACAAGGACAGCTTCGAAGCCTTTGCCAAGAGCCTGACGGCAGGCCAGCGCGCCAGTCTTGCTGCGCAGAAATTCGAAGGCGGCGGGTATCAGTATGCGATCATTCCCGAGGGGGATTCGTGGTTCGTCGTCAGCGGCGTGGCGAACCCCGAAAGCCTGTCCAGCTGGTGCCTTGCGAAGCTCGCCGAGGAATTGCCTGAGGGGGTCTATCGCGTCGCCACCGGAGACCCCGGCCCGGCGATGTTCGGGTGGGTGACGGGGCAATACCGCTTCTCCCGCTACAAGAGCGACGATAAGAGTCAGGGCCCGCGCGTGCTGCTGACCGGGCAGGTCGGCCAGATTGACGGCTTTCTCGCTGAGGCGCAGGCCGAATGCATGGTGCGCGACCTGGTCAATGCGCCCCCTGAAGACATGGGCCCCGCCGCGCTGGAGGCCGAATGCGAGAAGCTCGCCAAAGCGCACAAGGCGGAGCTGACCGTGGTGCGCGGCGATGCCTTGGAACAAGGTTATCCGATGGTCCACGCGGTGGGCCGGGCGGCATCGCGCCACCATGCGCCGCGGCTGATGCACCTTGTCTGGGGCGATCCGGCCCACCCCGTTCTGGCGGTGGTCGGCAAAGGCGTGTGCTTCGATAGCGGGGGACTCAACATCAAGCCGGGCGCCGGAATGCGGCTGATGAAGAAGGACATGGGCGGCGCGGCCCATGCCCTGGCGCTGGCCGGGCTGATCATGGCGGCGCGGCTGAAGGTGCGGCTGCATCTGCTGATCCCCGCGGTCGAGAACGCGATTTCCGGCGGCGCCTTCCGGCCGGGCGATGTGCTTGCCAGCCGCAAGGGGCTGACGGTCGAGATCGATAACACCGATGCCGAGGGCCGCCTGATCCTCGGCGATGCGCTGACCCGCGCTTCGGAAGAGAACCCCGACCTGATCGTCGATTTCGCCACGCTGACGGGCGCGGCGCGGGTGGCGCTCGGCCCCGATCTGCCCGCCCTCTTCGCCCGGCGTGACGAAACCGCAGAGAGCTTTCTGGCCGCAGGCAAAGCCAATGACGACGCTGCCTGGCGCCTGCCGCTGCACGAGGCCTACCGCGAATACCTCGCCTCCGATGTGGCCGACATGGCGAACTCCGCCGCCAATCCCTTCGCCGGGGCGAGCGTCGCCGGGCTGTTCCTCGACCGGTTTGTCGGTGACGGCATCGACTGGGTGCATTTCGACACCTTCGCCTGGTCGCCCGCCCCCAAGCCGGGGCGCGCACGCGGTGGGCGCGGGTTGGGGTTGCGCGCATCGTGGCACGCGCTCCGCGCCCGCTACAGCACCTGAGCTTGCTCCAGAGGCGACTTGCCGCTAACGGGCCTGCCACGCCGAAGCGGGGGAACGCACGGCTCTACCGGCAAAGGCCAACGGAACGCAGATGAACGGCGCGGCGCGCGACAATTCGGAATACGCAGTGCCGGCCGGCGTGCTGGGCCTGAAAGGCCCGGTCGAGAAGCCTGCGCCCGGCACGCTGCCGTTGCGCGGTGATCTGGCGCATATGGCGCTGGCGGGCATCCACCTCGCCGCGCATTACGTGATCCCGCATGTTCATGCTGTCGGCTCGGCCGGAGCCGGTCTGCGGCTGAACCCGCGCGGTGACGCCGAGGTGTTCGTGCAACTTGCTCCCGGCACTCGGTTCGAACTGCTCGACGTGGCGGGCGAATGGGTGTGGGGTTGCCCGGGTCCGCAAGGGCCGAGCGGCTGGTGCCGGGCGAGCGAACTCGCTCCCGCAGAAGCCTAAGACGATGGCGATCCGCCTGTTCATCGACGGTGCGGTGGGCACCACCGGATTGGAAATCCGTGAGCGGTTGCAGGGGCGTAGCGAGTTCGATCTGATCGTGCTGGACGATGCCCAGCGCAAGGACGAGAGCGCCCGCCGCGACGCGCTTCATGCCGCCGACATCGCGATCCTATGCCTGCCCGATGATGCGGCAAAGGATGCGGTACGACTGGCCGATGGGTCAGCAACGCGCATCATCGACGCGTCCAGCGCGCACCGCGTGGCCGAGGGGTGGACTTACGGCTTTCCAGAGCTGATCGGGCACGCCAAAATCGCCGCTGCCCAATTCGTGAGCAATCCGGGGTGCTACCCCACTGGCTTTCTGGCGCTGGTCGCACCGCTGGTCCGTGCAGGGCTGCTGCCCGCCGACTGGCCCTACACCGTCAACGCGGTGAGTGGTTATTCGGGCGGCGGCAATGCGCTCATCGAGCGGTTTGAGCAGGACACCGACATCGCCTTCCGCGCCTACGGGCTCCAGATGGGTCACAAGCATCTCGCCGAGATGCAGACCTATGCAGCCCTTACCCACGCGCCGGTGTTCTCGCCGAGCGTGATTTCGGCGCACCGGGGTATGGTAGTCGATGTACCGCTGCCGCTCGCTGCTCTTCCCGGTCGCCCTACCCCTGCCGCGCTCCATGCAGCGCTGGCGGCGTATTATTCGGACAGTCCGTTTGTCGCTGTCGCACCGCTCGATCCGGTTCCCGGTGAGTTGTTGCTGCTGAAATCGGCTGCGCCGTGGGACGGCCTGACGCTTCACGTCTGCGGTTCGACCGATGGCACGCAGGCCCGCCTGATCGCCCGGCTCGACAACCTCGGCAAGGGCGCATCGGGGGCTGCGATCCAGAACCTCAACATCATGTGCGGCCTGCCCGAGACCACCGGCCTGCGCCTCTGACAACGCGCACTCTTGCTTAAAATTTAGGCAACCCCCGGTCAGATGCTGTGCACCATTGCGCAGTGCACCATAATCTTGCTAACCGCAGGTCTTCGGCGAAAGACATCCCTACCCTTGAGTCTTCAAGCGGCAAGGATCGTTCGCAGCCACCACCTTAGAGCTTGGCACGGTTCTTGTTAAGAATCTGTCAGCAAATCAGCCAAGCGCGGATGGGGACGACGTGAAAAAGATCGAAGCGATCATCAAACCCTTCAAACTCGACGAAGTGAAGGAGGCGCTGCATGAAATTGGCGTGTCCGGAATCACCGTCACCGAAGCCAAAGGATTCGGGCGCCAGAAAGGCCATACCGAACTCTATCGCGGCGCCGAATATGTCGTCGACTTCCTGCCCAAGGTGAAGCTCGAAGTGGTCGTCGCCGACGATCAGGCCGAGCGCGTGGTCGAAGCGATCGCCGCCGCCGCGCAGACCGGGCGGATCGGTGACGGCAAGATTTTCGTCACCCCGATCGAAAGCGCACTGCGCATCCGCACCGGCGAAACCAACGACGACGCGATCTGATTTTCCACCCTCTCCTGCCCAGCCAGACCGGCGGGCCGGCCTGAATTTATCTCGGAGGCACTACACAAATGTCGAAAGCAAAAGACGTCCTGAAGCTGATCAAGGACGAGGAAATCGAGTGGGTCGATCTGCGCTTCACGGACCCCAAGGGCAAGTGGCAGCACCTCACCATGGTCGCCAGCGTGATGGGCGAAGACGAGCTTGAAGACGGCTTGATGTTCGATGGTTCGTCCATCGCCGGCTGGAAGGCGATCAACGAATCCGACATGATCCTGAAGCCCGATCTCAGCGAAACCTGGATCGATCCCTTCAGCGCCACGCCGATGCTGATCATCAACTGCGACATCGTCGAGCCTTCGACCGGCGACTGGTATTCGCGCGATCCGCGCACCACGGCCAAGCGCGCCGAAGCCTACCTTCAGTCGACCGGCATCGGTGACACCGTCTATGTCGGCCCCGAAGCCGAATTCTTCATGTTCGACGATGTGCGCTTTGAAGACGGCTATGCCGGATCGGGCTTCGCGATCGACGATATCGAACTGCCGGGTAACACCAGCAAGGAATACGAGAATGGCAACATGGGCCACCGCCCGCGTGCCAAGGGCGGTTACTTCCCGGTCGCGCCGGTCGACTCGGCAGTCGACATCCGCGCCGAGATGGTCTCGACCATGCTCGAAATGGGTCTGCCCTGCGACAAGCACCACCACGAAGTCGCCGCCGCTCAGCACGAGCTGGGCCTGACCTTCGGCAAGCTGGTGCAGACCGCTGACCGGATGCAGATCTACAAGTATGTCGTGCATCAGGTCGCCCATGCCTACGGCAAGACCGCGACCTTCATGCCCAAGCCGATCAAGGCCGATAACGGCTCGGGAATGCACACGCACATCTCGATCTGGAAGGATGGCAAGCCGATGTTTGCCGGCAATGAATATGCCGGTCTGTCGGAAATGTGCCTCTACTTCATCGGCGGCGTGATCAAGCATGCCAAGGCGCTGAACGCCTTCACCAACCCGACCACCAACAGCTACAAGCGTCTGGTGCCGGGCTTCGAAGCGCCGGTGCTGCTGGCCTATTCGGCGCGCAACCGTTCGGCCTCATGCCGCATTCCGTACGGCACGGGCGACAAGGCCAAGCGCGTGGAATTCCGCTTCCCCGACGCGATGGCCAACCCCTACCTGTGCTATTCGGCGCTGCTGATGGCCGGGCTCGACGGGATCGAGAACAAGATCCACCCGGGCGAGGCGATGGACAAGAACCTCTACGATCTGCCGCCGGCCGAACTCGCCGAGGTGCCGACTGTGTGCGGTTCGCTCCGTGAAGCGCTCGACAGCCTGGCCGCTGACCACGAGTTCCTGCTGAAGGGCGACGTGTTCACGAAGGACCAGATCGAAGCCTATGCTGAGCTGAAGTGGGAAGAGGTGATCCGCACCGAAACCACCCCGTGCCCGGTCGAATACGACATGTATTACTCGATGTAATCCGGCCCGTCGCTGCTGCGCCTTATGTGCGGCGGCAGATGGATCTGACAGGCAAAGCCGTCCGGGAAACCGGGCGGCTTTCTTGTTGGGGTCGGGCTTTCGCAGCGCTCATGCTGGCGTTAGGAACACCCTGAACGCATTTTTCAAGGGACGCCCATGACCGAATCGCTCCTGCTGGTGGCCGGTGGCCTCGTCCTGCTCGCGCTGGGCGGCGAATTGCTGGTGCGCGGTGCAGTCGGCATGGCGGCGCGGCTGGGCATTTCGCCGTTGCTGGCGGGGTTGACGATCGTCGGTTTCGGCACCTCGACACCCGAACTGGCGACCAGCGTGCAGGCGGCACTGGCCGGATCGCCGGGCATCGCAATCGGCAATGTCGTGGGATCGAACATCGCGAACATCCTGTTCATCCTCGGCCTTTCGGCCGTGATTCTGCCGCTGAATGTCAATCCGGCGGCATTCCAACGCGATGCGATTGCGCTGGGCGGGTCGGCGCTGCTGTGCACTGGCGCAGTGATGCTTGGTGTTATCGGGCCTGTGGTTGGCCTGGCCTTGATCGCCTGCCTCGTCGGCTATGTCTGGTACGCTTACAAGTCCGAAAGCGCCGCCCCCTGCCCTGAAGGCGCGCGCCACGAGGCCGAGGCCGAGGACCGCCCCGTCCCCCCCGACACCGGCCCGGTGGTCCTTGGCGGCATGATCGTGGCGGGGCTTGCTGCGGCGATCATTGGCGCAGGCCTGCTGGTCGACGGCGCGACTGTGCTGGCGAGCGCTGCCGGCGTTTCCGAGAGCGTCATCGGCCTCACCGTGGTCGCGGTTGGTACCAGCTTGCCCGAGTTGATTGCCTGCGTGATCGCCGTCCTGCGCAAGCACGAGGACGTCGCGCTCGGCAATATTGTCGGCTCAAACATCTACAATATCCTCGGTATCCTCGGCATTACCGCCGTCATCAAGCCGATCGCTGTGCCAGCCGAGATCGCCAGTTTCGATATCTGGGTGATGCTCGGGGTGACGCTGCTGCTGCTCGCGCAACTGCGCAGTGGCTGGCGACTGACGCGGGTCGAGGGCGGCGTGCTGGTGGTGCTCTATGCCGCCTACACGCTGTTTCTTGCGACGCGTTGAGGCCTTCTTGCGCCGCATCGCGAACGCACTGCGCTTGGCCGAAAATCCAATTGAAATAATGCCTTATATGTCTCATGAAGGGACATTCGGCGGCTCTGCCTGCCGCCTTAAGGAAACAGCCGCTTGAGCTTTCCGATGCCCCTTAACCGCAGACTGCTGCTGGCAGGCACGGCCTATGCGGCCTTTTCGATCATAGCCGCCCCCGCGCTGGCAGTTGTGCCGAACGAAGACAAGACTCCGGCCGATATCGTTGACAACGCGGACGAATACCGCGGGGTCGGCATGTTTTTCCGTGCTGACGGTTTCGTGTGCACCGGCTCGCTGATCAATCCGCGCACGGTGCTGTTCGCGGCGCACTGCGTCAATGACATCCCTGAGGAGCAGTATAACGTCGACGGTGTCTCGGCCGCATGGTCGTTCAACGTCAACGCGCTGCCTGGCTTTCAGAACTGGTTTGCCAATAACTTCGCCAGCAATCCCGATCTGGCGGTGTTCAACGTCAACCGGATTGTCTGGAATGCGCGTTCGACGCAGGACGCCTTCGGTCTCGGCTTCATCGAAGCCGACGTCGCGCTGGCCAGCCTCGACACGCCGGCGGTTGGCATCCCGACCTGGGCGCTGCTGTTCAGCACCCTGCCCGCGCCCGCGACCAGCGATCCGGCACGTGGCACCGGCTATCGCGTGAACATCGTCGGCTACGGCGCCACCGGCAACGCGGTGCAGGGCGCCGTGCTCGGAATCGACTGGCGTCGCCGCGCGGCCGAGAACATGCTGGGCGGCTTCTTCTCACTCGATGATCGTGACGACATCGTCTTCGGCCCCAGTACACCGACCTTCCCGCAGAACCTCTACCAGATCGACTTCGATTCGCAGGATCGTGACTTCCCCCGCGACTTCAACGTCTATCGGGACGATGCCCTTCCCAACGAAGGCATTACGGCGGGCGGAGATTCGGGCGGCCCACTGATCCTCGATGCCGCCAACAATGCGCTGTCCAACGAAGATCTGGTGATCGGCGTCCTGTCGGGAGGTTCGCGCTTCTTCGGCGCCAGCCAGCCGTTCAGCTCGCTCGGCACTCCCAGCTTCTACCAGCCGCTGTCGCTCCACTGGCAGTATATCATCGCGAATAACCCCTACCGCTATGTGGCCGCCAAGGCGGGCAACGGGAACTGGGAGGACGACGACCACTGGGTCACGCAGCTCGACCCGATGTACCGCGTGATCAACGCGCAGGGTCAGGTGGTGAATGGCCTCCCCACCACACCGGAACTCGGCCCTGACGGAACCGGCGGCGATTTTGGCGCGGTCTGCCGTGTGTCTGGCGATCCCGACGACCTCTGCACCGATCTCGCGACCGGCGAACCCTTCGCTGCCACAGGCACCCTGCCCGCCCCCACGCTGGCCAATGGCCTGCCGGGGGCGAGCGGCTTCCCGCCGAACAATGTCGACGCCGTCACCACCTCGGCCGTGCGCATCGATCCGCGCTACTACGATGTCACGCTCAGCCAGGATGGCACCACCTCGCTCAGCAGCGACGTCACCATCGACCGGCTGACCGTGCGCGGCAATGCCGGGCTGACAGTCAATGCGGCGGGCGATCTCACCGCGCTGATCGACATCAACCAGTTCGGCGGCCGGGTGAATGTGAATGGCGGCATCGCCTCGGTCGGCGATTACACGCTGTTTGCCGGGATGCTCGAAGGCACCGGCACGATCACCGCACCGTTCCTGACCAGCGTGACGGGCGTGCTCTCGCCCGGCTCGATGGGCACGATCGGCACGCTGACGATTGACGGCAATCTGGTGATGTCGTCGGGCGCGCAGTTCAATGTCGATCTTGGCCCCGGCGCGGCGTCAGATCGGCTCGCTGTCACCGGCATCGCCAATGTGGGCGGGATCGTGAACATCGACTCGGCTGTGAACGGACAGGTCAACGGCCATGGCGAGCGTTACACCATCGTCACCGGCACCGGCGGCGTGACCGGCACCTTCACGCCCCGTTCGCTGTCAGCGATCATCAGCCAGCGCTTCATCTATCAGCCCAATGCGGTGCTGATGGAGTTCAGCACGGCGAGCTACACCACGGTGATCGACGGCAAAGATCCGGTGCAGGCGGGCTATGCGCAGCTGTTCGATCAGAACCGCACGAACGCATCCTTGGCGAGCCTGTATGGCCTCGACTTCGCCTCGGTCGGTACGATCCGCAGCACCTTTACGGGCCTCGCGCCGGTGAACGAGCAGGCGGTGCGCTCGCTCGCGGCCCAGTCGCTCAACCTGCTCCAGAACGTCAACGCCGCGCGTCAACGGGAAGCGGACAAGTCGCGGGCGGGCGGCAAGGTGGCTGTCACCGGGCGTCCGCTCGATCTGGCACAGATGAACCTTGCCGCGGTGGGCCAACCGCTCGGTGGCGCGCTGATGGCGATGCAGGACGGCGGCGACACCACCGAAGAGACCGAGACGAGCCTGCCGGAGAACGTCGGCCTGTTTCTGTCAGGCGGTTATGTCTCCGCCAATGCAGATAGCCTGCCCGGCTTCACGCAGCAGACCGATCTCTCCGGCTACTTTATCGCGGGCGGGATCGAGTTCTACCCGGGCGACAACACGATGGTCGGGCTGTCAGGCACCTACACCGCGCTCGAAGCCGACGTTCCGCTCGGTCAGCGCGTGGACGGCGAAACCTACGCGGCCTCGCTCAACCTGCGTCATGCCGTTGAGGGCGGGCCGGTGATCGATGGCCAGTTCAGCATGGGCAGCATGGGCTTCGACACCCGGCGCTCCGTGCCATTCCTCGGCGCAACGCAGATGCTCGAGTCCTCCTCGGACGACCTGCTGGTCTCGGGCGCGCTCGGCATCTCCTACGATCTGAAAAGCAGTATCGGCACTGTCTCGCCACGCATTGAGGGGCGGATTGCCCGCGTCAGCCTTGGCACCGTGCGGGAAACCGGCGGCAGTGTCGGCCTCGCAGTGGCGCGCGAAAGGTTCGAGAGCAAGCAGGCCCGCTTCGGCTTCGATTACGAAAAGCGCGGCAAGGGTGTCGCGGTCAACGCCAACGCCCAGCTGGTGTGGGAATTCGAGGATGGCCCGCAACTGCTGGCCGCCAACTTCGCCTCGGGCATCGGGCCGAATGCCGATTTCGTGCACGACACGGCTGACCACACCTGGGGCGAGGTCGGGATCAGCGCGACCGTGGGCCGTGGCCCGCTCCAATTGACAGTTGGGGCAGACACCACCATCGGCCGCGACAACGCAGATGCGCAGCTGTTCCGCGGCACGGCGACCTACCGCTTCTGATCTGTCGGACAGGTGCAAAAGCGGCGCGAGGTCAGCGGATGGTCAGCATCCCGCGTCGGCCGACCGCAACAAAGCTCGCCACCAACACCAGCACATAGAACAGGCTGAGCAGATCGAGCGGCGCAGGCGCAGCGGTATAGCCGAGGTGCGCCAGCATCGCCCAGCCGCCCACCACCACGAAGACCAGCCCGTAACTCAGCGCCCCGCCTTCCAGATTGACCGCCAGCATCAGCTCGTCCGACGCGCGGTAGACCTGAATCGACAGCACCGTCCCGATCACCAGCCCGGTCAGACCGACCGCCAGCGCAACCCCTTGCGGCACCGGGCCATCTGGTGCGGCCAGCGCCAAAGCGACCAGCGCCGCGCCCCACATCAGCATGGCCACCCCGGACAGGCCGAGCACCTTTTTCTGTTCGCGCAGCTCATCGGCATCCTCGACATTGAGGAACTTCGCGCCGACCTGCGGACTGGCGCTGCCGAAGGCGACGCCGAACCCGATCACGACATAAACCATGCCCACCAGCGCCGCGACCGTGGCCGACATGTCCAACCCGCCAACCGCCGAACTGTCGATGAATTCCATCATCCCCGCGCTCGCCGCAAAGCCTGCGACGGCGCCGATCAGGGCCGGGATCAGCAGCTTGCGCACCCAGCGGGGGGTGGAGGACGTTTGGTTATCGGTCATCACGCTTCAGGCTCCCAGTGATCGATGAACAGCTCCGGCACCGCGACGTCGAACAGGCGCGCCATGCGCAGCGCCAGCGGCAGAGAGGGATCGTATTTGTCGGTCTCGACCGCGTTGATCGTCTGCCGCGACACGCCGAGGCGGCGGGCCAGCTCGCCCTGGCTCCAGCCTTGCGCTTCGCGGTAATGCTTCAGACGATTTTCCACGTGGGTCCTGACCGGCGAGTGGTTGAAGGGCTTTGGCGTTTGCGTGCGGTGCGATGCGACTCGCCCCTGCCCTGACAAGAGCTCTTTACAGACAAGAACTCTTGTCAGTCAAGAGCTCTTGTCACCCTGCGCGAGAATCCATTTTCCTACCCGCCGCAAGCGTGCCTAATTGCCCCGCCTCACCTGCAACCGGAGGCCCCCACCATGCCCTATCAACCGTCAACCCCGCTGCTGGCATTGATGCGCAAGCTCGCGGCGCTGCCGGCCGCAGCAGAGTCCCAACGCCGCGTCAGTCAGGCGGGGATCGCTCTCTTCAAGCGGTTCGAAGGCTGCGGGCGGCTGCGATCTGACGGATTGGTCGAAGCCTATCCCGATCCCGGCACTGGCGGCGCGCCGTGGACCATCGGCTGGGGCGCGACGGGGCGGGACTGCTTTGGCGGCGGTATGATCGGCCCCGGCACGTGCTGGACGCAGGCCCAGTGTGACGCGCGGCTGGAGCAGGATCTCACACGTTTCGCCGCCGAGGTTGCCGCTGCGATTGGCACCGCCCCCACCACGCAGGCGCAGTTCGATGCGCTGGTCAGCTTCCACTACAACACCGGCGCAATTGCCCGCGCCACGCTGACCCAGCGCCACATTGCCGGCGATCATCAGGGGGCCGCGCGCGAATTCGCCCGCTGGAATCGGGCGGGAGGCAGAGTGCTCAAGGGCCTCGTCAGGCGCCGCGCCGCAGAGGCCGAACTCTACTCTCAGTAATCGCGCGAGACCTGCACCAGCACCGAATCGCGCCCAATGGTTGACACCGTGCCCAGCAACGCGAGCCAGCTGGTGATGCGATATTCGATCTGGGTGGCACTGTAGCCGCGTCCGTCCGTCACCAGTTCGACGTAGATGTCGCGGGTGATATTTTTGCCGATGGCAATACCGGTGCCCCGCCCGATCAGCGGGTCGGCGCTGATGATCCGCAGCTGATCGAGCCCGATCGAACGGCGCAGGCTGCCAATCGGATCAAGCCCCCCGCCCCCGCCTTGCAGGGCCGCCAGTGCGGCCGCCAGCTGCACTGCGTCGGTCGCTGACAGTGACGTTACCGAGCCGCCAAACAGCAGCCGCGACAGGATTTCCTCTTCGGGCAGCGCGGGATCGCTGGAGAAGGCGATGCTGGGCGACTGGGCGTTGCCGGTGATCGCGATATCGACATTGGTGCCGTTCTTCGCGGTCTCGGCCAGCACGTCGAGCCGCGGGTTGATCGGCTCACCCACGTCGAACAGGATACGGCCACGGGTGAGTTCGAACCGCGTACCGGCAAAGGTGTAATCGCCACGCACCAGCTTGGCGGTGCCGCCGATGCGCGGATCATCGACCGTGCCGCGGAGCGCGATGTCGATGCCCCATTCGCTTTCCAGCCCCAGCCCTTCGACCGCGACCCGGTTGGGCGCGCTGGCGTTGACGAGGTAGCGCCACGCCGCATCGCGGCCCGAGACCTGGGTGCGGGCGCGGCCGTCATCGTCATTGATCTCGCGCGTGGCGATGCGCGGCAGAGCGACATCCTCGGCCGCGATGCCCAATGCCCAGCGCGCGCGGTTGATGTTGACGCGCCCGGCAATCGTCCCGCCCAACCCGTTGGAGACAATCCGCAAGGGGCCGGTGATCGTCGCCTCAAGCCCATTGGCATTGAGCAGGCGCGCATCCTTCACCGACGCGCGCAGATCGAGCTTCGGCCCGCGCGCGGCGCTGATGCCCGCCAGATCGACCGTGCCGCTCCCGCTGATCGTGCCGCCGCCCGCCGTCGCTCCGGCAAAGCGCACCAATTCCAGCCGCGATCCGGCAAAGCGGCCGCGCGCGCTGACATTGGTGACCCGCGTGCCGGTGAGCGCGCTTTCGACGGTCAGGTCATCGCTTGCGAGGGTGCCGGTGATACGCGGATCGGCGAGCGTGCCGGTCGCCCGTGCGGCGATGCGCAGCGGGCCGGAGAGATCGAACGCCTCGATCGCGGCGAGCCGCCACAGGGTCTCGGCCGCGCCGTCAAACGCGAGGCGCGCGCCAAGCCGGCCGCGCATCAACCGGTCGGTCAGCGCGCCATCCTGCGCCAAGCCATCGATCCGCAGCGCGACATCGCCGCGCCGTGCGTCACCCTCGAACAGTCGCGCGGCCGCTGTCATCCGCTCGGCCGAGAGATCGACCACGCCGAGCACGTTGATCGGTTTCGAGGACAAGACCAGACCAGCGCGACTGAAGCGGTCAATCCGTCCGCGCGCGGTGGCAGTCGGCGGGGCGCGGCCCTGCTGGCGGTAATCAACCACCCCGGTCAGGCGCCCGCCAAGGCCCAGATCGGCCCCCACCAGATCGAGCAGCCGCAGCGGCATCCGCGCGAGCTTGACTTGCAGTTCGGTCGTACCAGTGCCGAAGGTGCCTTGCGCAATGGCAAAGCCGCCGCCGAAACCGACCTGCGAAGGGGCAAGGCTCCACCCGCCGCCATCCAGTGCGGTCAGCACCGCGCGGCGCGGCATGGTGATCTGCGCGTTGCCATATTGCCCGCGCGCGGCCGCCGCGATCTGGTTAGGCGCAACGTTCGCGTCGAAATTGAGCGCAAAGCGGTCCGCCCGGCGTCCGGCAACCGTGCCTGTCACCTTGCCGCGGCCATTGGTGATAGCGGCCTTGGCGGTGAGATTGGCGAGGCTCAGCCCGCCATATTCGAGCCCGGCCGCGGAAATGTCAGCGTCCACACTGGTGTTGCCGTCGTCATAGCGCCCGGTCGCGGCAATATCGGCGCGGGTGATGCTGATCGGCGTCTCTCCGCCGAAGCGCGCATTGCGGGCGGCGAGATCGACGGCAAAGCCGATGGCATCGCCCGGCTGCGGGCGGAAGGCGACCGTGCCGTTCACGCCGCCGCCCGCGAGACGCAGATCACCCGAAGGCCCCGCATCGGCCAGCACCACTTCGCCGGTGACGGTGGTGCGATAGACTTCCAACCGGTCAATCATGACGCGGGTCGGGGCATTGGCGGGCAGGATCAATTGCAGCGCGCCTTCGAACGGGCCGAGCAGCGATCCGCCCGCCACATCCAGCCCGAAGCCTTCCTTGCTTGGAGCAAGTGCGATGCGGACGTCCTTCAGGCCTGCGGCGGGCAAGGGATCGGCCAGCACCAGCACCGCGCGCGGACCGTCCGCTGCGATCTCGGCGTCAAAGGTGAAGGGGCCATATTGCGCCTGCCGTCCGCTCCCGGCGAGCACGGTGCGGGTCACGCCGCCGCCGGTAACAACCCTGCTGTCCAGTTTGGCATTGAGGCGGGGCGAGGTGATCACGGTGTTGCGCAGCACGATCGGCTGGCCCGCGCCCATGCCCAGCTCACCCTTGAAGCGCACCTGCTCGCCCGCAAGGTTGACGATAGTGGCATTGCCGATCCGGCTCAGCACGCCCGCCAGATTGGCGCGCAGGCTCCACGGGATCGAGGGGCCGAATTTGGCGAGGATCTTGGCATTGGCGGTTACATCGCCCGCGCCTTCGATGGCAAGGCGGCTGGCTGTGACTGGCCCGGCGATGGCATAGGCCCCCGCGCCAATATCGCCGCGCAGGGCGAGCGTGGCCTCAAGCCCCGGGAAGACGATCTGCGTGCGGTCAATCGCGAGTTTCTGGGCGGCCGTGTCATAGGTCAACATGCCATTGGCCCGGCCCTTCACAAGGCGCGGATCGGCAAAGGCATTGCCGGTCGTCACCCGCTCGGCGGTGAGCGCCAAGGGCACGCTGAGCACTGTCCCGTCAAACCGCGCGGCGCCGTCCTGCGCCAACCCCGTGGCAATGACGCCAGAGGCGGTGAGCTTTGCCACCGCGATCTCGTGCTTGATCGCAAGATCATCGAAAGCGCCGACGAGGTTCGCGGCAAACCGTCCGCCCTCGATCCGCACGGTCTCACCCAAGAGATCGGCATCGCGCAAGGCGAGGCGCACCCGCGCGCCGTCGACCACATTGTCGGCCAGGTTGACCACGCCCGCCGCCCGCAAATCGAGCGCCGAGGAGACGGCGGCCGCGCGGCCCTCGACCACACTGTTTTCAAGCTGGAAGCGCGCGGCTAGCGACAGGGTCTCCCCCAGCGCGCGGCCGGTGAAGGTCTCGTCCCCCAGCCCTGCGCGCAATTGCCCGAGCACGCCGTAAGTGCCTGCGTCATTGCTGATGCGGAAGGCGGCGAGCGGCGGTTCGCTTTCTGCGCCGCTGCGCCGCACCGCTGCCGCACCGCGCCAGCGTTTCCACGTGCCATCGCCGACGATCCGGCCGACATAGCCCGTCTCCAACCCCGCCAGCCCGGCCAGCACGCCGCCCGCAGGCGCACGCGCGTCTCCGGCGAGTTCGAAGCGGTCGCCATCCGGTTCGGCGTCGAGCAGCAGCGTGATCCGATCCTGCGCCCCCAGCCGCGCCTTGGCGTCGATCAGCGCGCGGCCCTGCCGGATATCGATCTGTGCGGTCAAATTGGCGCGCTCGTCCTGCGGCGTGGCGACGCCTTTGGCGATCACCAGATCCTCGACCACCAGTTTGTCGACCCGGATATCGAAGTCGGGCAGCAGCGGCGCATCGGGATCGCCCGGCAGCAGCTCAGGCAGCCGTGTCAGCCGCCCGCGCTGTGCGGTGACTTCCCGGATATCGAGCCCGGTCCACAGCCAGTTCAGAGGCCGCCAGTCGAGCCGCACCACGGGTATCGTCAAAAACGCGCCCTTGGGATCGCTCACCACCACCGTGCGGAGCACCGCCTGCCCGTAGAGATCACCCTCGATTCGCCCGACCGTAAAGCGCAGGCCCGAAGCGGGGGCTACGGCTGCGATCTGATCGGCGATGAAGCGCTTGCCAATCGGGGTCGCGAAGAACAGCGCGGTGAGGAGGAACGGCGCGAGGATAATCGCCAGCGCCCAGCCGAGCCGCTTGCCCCAGCGCCGCGCGCGGGGTCGCCGTGCGGGCGGCGCGACGTCCGGCGGGGTTGCGGTGTCTTCGGCCATCAGAACGCCTGACCCAGACTGACATAGACCACCACCGGGCTATCGAACTCAGTTGGGTTGATCGGGGTCGCCACATCGACGCGGATCGGGCCGAAGGTGGTCTTGTAGCGCAGACCGACGCCCGCACCGTAGCGGATGAAGCGGAAGTCGGGCGTGCTGCCCAGCCCCACGGTGCCCGCATCGAAGAACGGCACGACTTCGACCGCGCCATCGAACAGCGGCGTTTCGATCCGCGCTTCGAGCGAGAATTCGAGCAGCGACGCACCGCCAGTGGATTCGCCGCGATCATTGCGCGGGCCGACACCCTGGAAGCCGTAACCGCGCACCGAACCGCCGCCCCCTGCATAGAGCCGGCGCGATGGCGCGATGTCATCGAAGGATGCGCCGACAATCGTCGCCGCCCGCACGCGCGTGGCGAGCACCGTCGATCCGATCGACTTGTAGTAGCTCGCATCGGCCTGCGAGCGCAGATAGAAGGACTGGCTGCCTTCCGAGCGCGATGCTTCGGGCGCGAGGAACAGGGTGGCGCGGTACCCTTCGCTCGGATCGAGCAGATCGTCGCTGCCATCCAGCGTCACACTGCCGAACACCCCGCCGATGAGGAACGTGCGGCGCGGCAACGGGATGCCGGGCGCATCCCGCACCGTGCGGTTGCGTTCATCGGTGTAGAGCAGCTCACCCCCGATTTGCCAGCTGAGCGGCTTCTGGAACAGGATGTTCGACACTTTCTCGAACGTCGCCCGCGTCCCGAAGCCGCGCGAATCCACCGCCTGCGTGGTGATGTCGCTGCCGAAGACATCCACGGTCAGCACCTGATCGCGCCCGCGGAAATTGTTGCGGCGGACGCCGACGCTCGCCAGCGCCTCACGCGTGCCGAGGATGCCGCGCAGCCTGAGCGCGCCTTCGGGCGGGAACAGGTTGCGATGTTCCCACCGACCTTCGAGCTTGAAGCCGTCCTCGGTCCCGTAGCCGATGGCGCCCGCGATGGTGCGCAAGGGTGCGCGTTCGAACGCGACGTCGAGCGCGACTTCCCCCGGCTGTCCATCCTGCGGCGCGCGGGTTTCGCGCGGGGTGACGGTCACGCTGGAGACCAAGCCAGTGGCAATGATCGCGCGGCGCAAATCGGTCTCAAGGCTTTGCTGGAACACGTCGCCTTCATCGAAGCGGGCGATGCGCGACAGGTGCCGGCCCGACAGGAAGCCGGGATCAGCGCTGACGACTTCGCCGAACACGAATTTGCCGCCCGGCTGGACGAGCAGCGACAGATCGCCTTCGGTGCGGGCATGGTCGATCAGCAATTCCGGCTCGGCCAATTCGGCGAAGGGATAGCCGCTTTCGCCGAGCGCAACGCGCAGTTCGAGTTCCCGCTCGATAATGCGGTCGGCATAAAGCGGGTCACCCGGCTTGATCCCGAAAGCGGCGGTCAGTCGACTGGCGTCAGGTTCCGGCAGGGCAGGCAGCGCGCCAAGATCAATCCGGCCAAAGCTGTAGCGTGGGCCGGGGAGGATATCGAAGCGGACGCTCGGTTCACGAGCGGCGTTTTCTGCGGCCCGTTCGGCTTCGTCAGAGTTATTGCCCGCGCGCCGACCGCCCGAAAGCTGGCGCACCACCTCGCCATCGTAATAGCCGTAGGTGCGCAGGATATCGCCGAGCAGTTCCTCGTCAGCGCGGGCGCGGGCGGCAACTTGCGGGCGCGATTCCTCCCCATCGTCGAATTCGCGCAAGGTCGAGAGATCCTTGAAGCGTTCAATGAACTGGTCCTTCTCGGGGAAGGCATCGGCGGCGGCCGGCAGAGCGAGCACCAGGGTGTTGCCGATCTTGGTTTCGGCCAGTTCCGGCAATTCGCCCAGCACCGGGGCGGCGATCGACGCCAGCGCCTCAAGCTCGGGATCGGGGTCGAGCGGCTGCGGCTCCTCCAGCGCGAAATCGGCAAAAATGCCGTCGATCGCAGGCTGCAAGGCCGGGTCTGGCGGGGGCAGAAACTCGGCCAAGACGTCATCCGACAGCGGGCTGTCGGCATCGGCCAACGCGCTATCGGGCACCACCACCGGCGAAGAGTCAGCCACTCCGGCGGCGGCCCAGATATCGGGATTGGTGACAGCGTCAGCCGGGATCAGATCGTCGAGCGATTGCGGCACAGGTTCTGGCTGGGGCTCAGGATCGAGGATCGAAATCGGCGCGGGTGCAGGCGTGTCTTCCGCCTCATCCTCGGGCGGCTGCGCGGGCAGCGGACGCGGTTCGTCATCCGGGGCCGCCTGCTGCGCGGCCGCCGGACAGGCGCTTAACGCCAGCGCTCCCTGACCCAATCCGGCAACAATGGCGAGACCGAGTTTGAGAAGCCGCTGGGCTTCAACTGGCCGAGAACTTGACAGGTTGGCCATCCTTGCCCCGAACGCCCGCGCCCATTTCGACCGGGCTTTCGTCCTGCGCCTGCCGCGGCGCGGTGGCAGCCGCGATCAGCCGGTGCTGCTCCCCCGGCTCCATCAGCAGCCAGCCCTCGCGCGTCAGGCGCTCAAGGGGGCGGTAGCGAACCTTGTATTGCATGCGCGGACTGCCTTCGACCCAATATCCGAGATACACGTAAGGCAATGCCTCAGCCGCGGCCCGGCGAATATGATCGAGGATAATAAAATTGCCGAGGCCCGCTCGCGCCGGGTAATCGGGTTCATAGAAGGAATAGATCATCGACAGCCCGTCGCCCTGCCGGTCGGTCAGGCAGGCACCCACCAGCCGTCCGGGCTTTCCGTTGGGCAGCGGCTCGCGATATTCGGTCACCACGGTCGAGACCGGAGTGTGCTCGATCATGTCCGCATAATCGAGCTCGTCCATCGCCGACATCCCGCCATCTGGGTGGCGGTGGCCGAGATAGCGGGCCAGCAATTCGAATTGCTCGTCCGTCGCCCAGGGGCGGCATTCGGTTACGATGAGATCGGAATTGCGCTTCAGATCGCGCTTCTGGGTGGCCGAGGGCTGGAACTTGGTCGCCAGCACGCGCACCGAAACGCAGGACTGGCAGTCAAGGCAGGACGGACGATAGGCGACCGTCTGGCTGCGCCGGAACCCGATCCGCCCGAGCGCTTCATTCAGCTGATCGGCGTGCGGTCCCTTCAGTTCGGTGAAGACCTTGCGCTCGCTCCGACCCGGAAGATAGGGACACGGCGCGGGGCTGGTCACGAAGAACCGGGGAAAGCGGATTGGTGCCGTCACGTGTGGGGCCAGTCCTTCTTGCGCTGAATCGCGGGATCGAAATCGTTAAGAAAATCTTATGCCCGCACCCGTGCTCCGGTAAAAGTCCTTTAACCATGAAAATATCGCGAATTATTCAGGCACACGCGAAACCCGCCGCAAAAATGCGGACAAGCAGGCGCAATGCGGGACGATCACGCGTCCCGCCCCTCCATTCTGGCCGGGATTTTCAGCCCAGTTCGACGAGCTGGACGGTGTAGCCCTTCGCGCGCAGGCCTTCGACCAGCCGTTCGACCTGCTCGGCGTCGCGCGCTTCGCATTCGATATCGGTGATCAGGCCCTTGGCCGGTAGCGTCGTGAAGATGCGCTGGTGATAGATTTCGATGATGTTGACGTTGTGCTCGTCAAACAGGCGCATCACCTTGAACAGCGCGCCGGGGCGATCCTGCAACGTAATCCGCAGCCGCGCCAGACGCCCCTGCCGCGCCAGATCGCGCAGCAGCACATTGGCGAGCAAGCGTGTGTCGATATTGCCGCCGCACAGCGCCAGACCGATGCTCTTGCCCTTGAACCGCTTGGGGCTGCCCAGCACCGCCGCGAGCCCCGCAGCGCCCGCGCCTTCGACCACGGTCTTTTCGATCTGGAGCAGCAGCGCCACCGCCTTTTCGAGCGCGGGTTCATCAACCAGCAGAATGTCGTCGACCTTTTCGGCGATCACTTTGGCGGTGAAATCGCCCGGCACCTTAACCGCGATACCTTCGGCCAGCGTGTCCCCACCGCACGGCAAGTTCGCGCCCTTGATCCGGTCGAACATGCTGGGGAACAGCGCCGCCTGCACGCCCACGACCTCGATGTCGGGGTTCAGTGCCTTCGCAACTGTCGCCATCCCCGAAATCAGCCCGCCCCCGCCGATCGGCGTGACAATGCAATCGAGATCGGGCTTCACTTCCAGCATTTCGAGCGCGACCGTGCCGGCACCGGCGGCCACGTCGGGATCGTCAAACGGATGGACGAAGGTCAGGCCAAGCTCGCCCTCCAGCTTGCGTGCAAAGGCATAGGCTTCATCGAAGGTCTCGCCTTCGAGCAGCACCTTGCCGCCAACGCTTTCGGTCTGCATCACCTTCACCGTCGGCGTGGGCTTCGGCATCACGATGGTGACGGGCACGCCCAGCCGGGTGCCGTGATAGCTGAGGCCCTGCGAGTGGTTCCCCGCCGAAGCCGCAATCACACCGCGCGACCGCTGTTCCTCGGTCAGCAGCAGCAGCGCATTGAGCGCCCCGCGCTCCTTGTAAGCGGCGGTGAACTGGAGGTTCTCGAATTTCAGCCAGATATCCGCGCCGGTAATCTCCGACAGCGTGATCGAGCGCATCATCGGCGTTTCGACCACCGCGCCGCGAATGCGGGCCGCAGCGGCGCGCACGTGATCGAGGGTCAGGTCGGCCGGCGAAGCGGCGGCACCCTTGGGGCTGGCTGAGGCTGTTTGTGTCGACATAGCGACCGGGCGATTAGAGGCTTGCAGCCGTAAGGGCAATCGGGCCTGCGCGGATTTCGTATGCGCCCCGTCCTGGCAAGCCCCGTTGGCAAGCGCGCGGCAAAGCGATAGGCACCGCTGCCTTACGTGTTTTCCTGAAAGTTCAAGGACCGCCATGCTCCGCACCGTTTCCGCCGCTCTTGCTGCCGTATCCGCTCTCGTGCTGGCCGCACCCGCCTGGGCCGATACGCTGGTCGACAATGTCGATGGGATCACCATCGACGAAGCGGGCAAGGTCAAGCGCTTCAACGGCCTCGTGTTCGACGAGGACGGCAAGATCACGCAGGTCCTGACCCGCAGCGACAAGCGCCCGCAGGTCGATTACCGCCTTGATGGTGAGGGGCGCGTGATGATCCCCGGCATGATCGACGCCCACGTCCACGTGATGGATATCGGCTTTGCCGCGCTGACGCTGGACCTGTCGAACACGACCTCGCTCGAAGACGCGCTCGCCAGGATCAAGGCCTTCGCCGAAGCCAATCCCGGCCGCCCCTGGATTATCGGGCGCGGGTGGAATCAGGAGAAGTGGGGTTTGGGCCGCTTCCCTACGGCGGCGGAACTCGACGCAGCGGTCTCAGACCGCCCGGTGTGGCTCGAACGCGCGGATAATCACGCCAACTGGGGCAACACACTCGCCATCACCACGGCGGGTGTGACCGCCAAGACGCCGGACCCGGAGGGCGGCAAGATCATCCGCGATGCCAAGGGCGCCCCGGCGGGCGTGTTTGTGGACAATGCGGTGCAGCTGGTCGGCAAGGTTGTCCCCCCGCCCCGCCCCGAAGACCGCGACCTCGCCTTCGCCAAGGCGCAGGAGGTGCTGCTCGGCTACGGTGTCACGGCAGTTGCGGACATGGGCACCAAGATGCCCGACTGGACGACCTATCGCCGCGCGGGCGATGCGGGCCGCTTGCAGATTCGCATCATGTCCTACGCCAATTCGTTCGAGACGCTGGAGACCGTCGCCGGGCCCGAGCCGACCGTGTGGCTTTATGACGACAAGCTGCGGATGGGCGGGATCAAGCTCTATCTCGACGGCGCACTGGGATCGCGCGGGGCGAGCCTGAAGGCACCCTATCACGACGATCCGGGCGCCAAGGGCCTGCCGCTGCTGACCCCTGCGCAGCTGCGCAACCTGATGAGCCGCGCGGCGATGGACAATTTCCAGACCGCCGTTCACGCGATCGGCGATGCGGCCAATGCCGAAGTGCTCGCCGCGGTTGAGGAACTGTCGGAAAGCTACACCGGCGACCGGCGCTGGCGGATCGAACACGCGCAGATCATCGACCCGGTCGATATCGCGCGGCTGGGCAAGCACGGGGTGATCGCCTCGATGCAGCCGCTCCACCAGACCTCCGACCGGCTGATGGCCGAAGCGCGGCTGGGGCCCAACCGACTGGATGGCGCCTATCCGTGGCGCTCTGTCATCACCGTTGGCGGCAGGCTCGCCTTCGGGTCGGACGCGCCGGTTGAGCCCGCCGATCCCTTCGCGGGGATGGCCGCCGCGATCAGCCGCGTGGATGCCAGTGGCCAGCCCTTCGGCGGGTGGTTCCCCGAGGAAACCGTGAACCGCGAACAGGCGCTGGCCGGATATACCTCGGACGCCGCCTTTGCCGGGTTTGCGGAAGGCCGCTTCGGACGTCTCCTCCCCGGAGAGCGGGCGGATTTCCTGCTGGTCGACCGCGACCCGCTCTTCGCCTCGCCCGAGGCTTTGCGGGAAACAAAGGTGCTTCAGGTGTGGATCGGCGGCGTGAAAGTGCGCGAGGCGGAGTAACTATTCCGCCGCCTGCTGCGCTGCCAGTTCCGCCTCACGCGCGGCCTTGTCCGCTGCGACGGCCTTCTCCTGGAAGCGCATCAGCAGCAGCGAGGCTTCGAACAGCAGCCACAGCGGGATCGCGAGGATGATCTGCGAGCCCGGATCGGGCGGCGTCACCACTGCGGCGATGATGAAGATGCCAACGATCACATAACGCCGCGCGGCCACCATCTGCGCGCGGCTGATGATCCCGGCGCGGTGCAGCAGCAACAGCAGCACCGGCAGCAGGAAGGTCAGCCCGAAGGCAAGGATGAACTGCATGACGAGGTTCAGGTAGTCGCCCGCGCTGGGCAAAGCCTGCACATCCAGCCCGCCTGCCGTCCCCCCGAACCCGAGGAAGAAGGTGAAAGCGGTCGGCATCACCACGAAATAGGCGAGCGAAGCGCCCGCTGCGAACAGCACCGGGGTGGCGAACAGAAACGGCAGAAATGCCTTCTTCTCGCGCGCATAGAGCCCCGGCGCAACGAAGGCCCAGAGCTGATTGGCGATGATCGGAAAGCTGACCATGAAGCCCGCGAACAGAGCGACCTTCAGCTCGACGAAGAACACTTCGGGCAGCTTCGTGAAGATCAACTGGCCCTCACCCGCGGGGAAGGCCTGCTTCAGCGGCCAGACCAGAATGCCGAGGATCTCGTCCGCGAAATAGAGGCAGATCGCAAACCCCACCGCCAGCGCCAGCAGCGCGCGGATCACGCGGGTGCGCAGCTCGATCAGGTGGTCGAGCAGCGGGGCGCGGGTCTCGTCGAGATCCTCGACCTTAAACATCGGCGCTACCCTTTGCCGCAGGTTCAGGCGTGGGCATCTGCGCCAGCGGCTGCGCGGCAGTTTCTGGAGTCAGTTCGGCGGCGGGCACATCGGCCGGCGGTGTCTCGGCTGGCGCCTTTTCCAGCGACGGCGCCTTGACCGGCGGCGTCTCCACCGGCGGCGGGCCGGTCATCACCGGCGCGCCAGCTTCGGCTTCGGTGAGCGCGGCGGAACGGCGCATGATTTCCTCATTCTGCGCCTTCCACTTCTTTTCCATGTCCTCCAGCTCGGCCTCGCGCACCATGGTGTCGATGCCGGAGCGGAAATGGGCGGAGATCCGGCGCATCTTGCCGATCCAGCGCCCCGCCGTGCGCATGGCAAGCGGCAGGTCTTTCGGCCCGATCACCACGACCGCGACGATCAGAATGACCAGCAGCTCTCCAACGCCGATATCGAACATGTCAGATGCGGCCGCGCCGCCTCCTCAGAAGGGAGAAATCAGGCGCCGGTGGTGTCGGTCTTGTCAGCCGGGGCGGCAGCCGGGGCTTCGGTCGGGGCAGGCGCAGCAGCCGGCGGCTCGATCTGAACCGCCTTGGCAGCGGTGTCCTCGGTCTCGTTGAGGCCCTTCTTGAAGCTCGAAATGCCCTTGCCGAAATCGCCCATCATCTCGGCAATGCGGCCGCGTCCGAACAGGATTAGCACGATCAGCAGGACAATGACCCAGTGCCAAATCGACGAAAAACCCATGGTCTTAACTCCTGAACTGCGGCGGGGGTGCGTGGGTGCCGCATGGCCGGATCGCTGTCCGGCGTTCGCTAGAGGCTCATTTAGGGCAAGCCTTCGGCAATTGCGAGTCAGTCTGCCAGATTCTCGTCGTCTGCCGCATCGCTTTCGTCGGCGTCGTCGGGATCGAAGCGCATGGCGGCCTCCATCGCCTCATCCACCGGATCGAGCAGCCCTGCGGCGCGCAATTCGTCGATCCCCGGCAGATCGCGGCGGCTGGCGAGGCCGAAGTGGTCGAGAAACTCGGGCGTTGTCGCGTAAATCACCGGGCGGCCCGGCACTTCGCGGCGACCGGCGAGCTTGATCCACCCCGCCTCCATCAGCACGTCCAATGTGCCCGCGCTGGTCTGCACCCCGCGGATCGATTCGATCTCGGCGCGACTGACAGGCTCGTGATAGGCGATGATCGCCAGCACCTCGGTCGCCGCACGGCTGAGGCGGCGGACCTGCTCCTTCTCGCGCCGGAGCAAGTGGGCAAGATCGGGCGCGGTCTCGAAATGCCAGCGCTTGCCGCGCTCGACCAGATGCACCCCGCGCAGGCGGTAGCGCGCTTCGAGCGTTGCCAGCGCGTCCTGCACATCGCCGGGCGCAATCCCGCCGAGATGGGCGGCGAGCGCATCGACGGTGAGCGGCTCCTCCGACGCAAACAGCGTGGCTTCCACGGCGCGTTCGAGAGTGCCGGGCTCGTCGCTCATACGGCGGCGGCGCCTTCTTTCAAGCGGCGGATGCGCAAGGGGGTGAAAGCGCCGTCCTGCGCGATCTCGGCCCGGCCCCGCTTGGCCAATTCCAGCGCCGCGACGAAGCTGGAGGCAAGCGCTGAACGCTTCAGTTCCGGCGAAGCATGGGGCGGCAGGAAGTCGCGGATTTCCATCCATTCGAGCGTCACGCCCAGCATGGCCGAGACCCGCTCCAGCGCGGAATCCAGCGTCATCACCGGGCGGTTGGCGACGTGATAGATGCGCGGCGCGGTGCGGGCCTTCACCTGCCCATAGGCCTGGATCAGCGAGAAGATATCGCTGCGCCACACGGTCTTGCGGTCGGTGCGCAAGCCTTCGGGGAGCCCTCGCAGAAACACATCGCGCCCGATCCGGTCACGCCCCATCAACCGCGCCGCCGCTTCGCGCATCGCGCCAAGGCGTTGCAGCCGCAGTTGCAGACGCAGGGCGAGTTCTTCCGGCGAAGGATCTTCCTGCTCGGCCTTGGGCAGCAGCATCGCGGATTTGAGGTAGGCGAGCCAAGCCGCCATCACGAGGTAATCGGCGGCCAGTTCCAACTTCATCGCGCCCGCGCGCTCGATATAGGTGAGATACTGATCGACCAGCGCAAGGATCGAAATCTGCCGGAGATCAACCTTCTGTCGCCGCGCGAGATCAAGCAGCAGATCGAGCGGGCCTTCCCAGCCGTCGAGCTCCAGATAGAGCGCGTCCGCATCGGCGCGGCCAGCATCGGGCGGGAACATGAAGGGTTCGTCAGCGCTCATGCAGGAGTTCCGGTGAGTGCCAGCAAGGCGTCGCGTTTCGCCAGCAATTCAGCAGCTTCAGGCGCGATGCTCGAAGCGATGCGAGTGCCTGCCAGCGCCCGGTCGAGCCGCGCGGCGGTGGCATCGGACATTGCAGGAAGCACGGCGCAGATGCCCTGCATATCGTCCATTTTCGCCCAGCAATTGAGGATGATATCGCACCCCGCCGCATGAGCGCGGGCGGCGCGTTCGGGAATGCTGCCGCCGAGCGCTTCCATGTCGATATCGTCGGTCAGCAGCAGGCCATCGAACCCGATCGATCCCCGGATCACGTCGCGGATCACGGTTTCCGAAAGGGTTGCCGGGTTCTCTGCATCCCATGCGGTGAAGACGAGATGTCCGGTCATGCCGATAAGTGCATGATTCAGCGTGCAAAACGGGATGAGGTCGTCTTCCAGGTCTTCCACCGACGCCGTCACAGTCGGGAGCGCCTTGTGAGTATCGACATCGGTACGGCCGTGGCCCGGCATATGCTTGATGCAGCCGGTCACGCCGCCTGCCGCCAGCCCTTCGAGCACGGCCCGACCCAGCGCCGCCACTTGCACCGGATCAGCTCCAAAGGCGCGATCGCCGATCACATCATGGGCACCGGGAACGCGCAGGTCGAGCGGGGGGTGGTAGTCCACCGTGATCCCCATAGCGGACAGTTCGAGGCCCATCGCAGTGGCATTGGCGCGGGCCGCTTCGATCGCGCTGGCGGGGGCGATTTCGTACAATTTCTCAAAGGCTTGCCCCGCAGGATAGCCCGCCCACAGCGGCGGCCTGAGGCGTGCGACGCGGCCACCTTCCTGATCGATCGAGACCAGCAGGCGATCTCTCCCGTGGATGCTGCGCAGCTCATCCGTCAGGGCGCGCAGCTGCTCAGGATCGACACAATTGCGTCCGAACAGGATGTAGCCCGCCGGGTCCGCATCGCGGAAGAAGGCGCGTTCGTCCGCTGTCAGATGCGGGCCGCTGAGGCCGAAGATTGCCGGAATCATAAGACGCGCAAAATCGCAGGCTCACCGGGGTCTAGCAAGGTCCAGAGGGGGTCAAGAGCGGGGAAAAGCCGGACAATGCACCAGCAACGACTGGGCAATGACCCGGCAATGACCCTGCAACTGCCCCGCCACTGGCAGGGGCGTTCACTTCACCTGGCAATCGACCCCGTCAGCCTTCAGCGCCGCGCACAACCGATCCGCCTCGGCACGGCTGCCGGCCACGGCCTGCAAGCGATAGACCGTGCCAATGTCGACCTTGCCTTCGACGATCCGGTACTTGACCCCGGTCAGTGCATCGGTGCGGCGGGTCACGTCGCTCCAGCCCTGTTCGGCGCGGGCGCGGGTGCCGTAGGCGGCGAGCTGCACGCCGACGCCGGGGATATCGCCCGCGGCCGGAACCGCCATCGGAACGGTCGAGACGCTCGGCTTGGGCACAGCGCTCGGCGTTGGCGCGGGGCCTTCGGCGACCACCGCCGGACGCGAGCCGCCTTCACCCACCACGGGCGCGACATTGCCGGTACCGGCGAATTCCTTGCCACCCGGATCATCAGGGCGCTGCTTGACCGGGCCTTCAGGCGCAGGGATCACGCTGCCATCGGCCACCACATCGCCGCCCGCGGCCCGGTTCGAGATGAACCACACCCCGCCGACCACCGCGCCGAGCAACAGCACCAGTGCAGCGGCGAACAGCATGATCTGCCCCGGATCAAGCCCACCGGCTTCGCTCTCATCCTCATCGGATTCGAGCCACGGCAGGCTGTCCGTGTTAGCAAGATCCAGCTCGCCGCCATCGTCGTTCAGTTCTTCGTACTCAGCCTCGATCATGGTGATCTTTCGCTTCCCCCCCGAAGAGCCAAAAACTCCCGGTCACATACTCTCGACAGCCTCGACGCCTAACACGGCGAGACCACCCTTGATCACTTGCCCGATTGCGCTGCCGAGGAAAAGCCTTGCCGCGGTGAGCTCTGGATCCTGTTCCACGATGAAGCGCTTTTCCGGCCGGTCGTTACCCAGATTCCAGTAGGAATGGAGATCGGCCGCCAGATCATAGAGATAGAACGCGATCCGGTGCGGTTCGCGAGCGCGGGCAGCGGCCTCGATCTCGCGCGGGAACTGCGCCGCACGGGCGATGAGCGCCATTTCCTCAGCGCCGAGCCGCGCGATATCTGCGTCAGACGGTGATAGCCCGGCGTCAGCTGCCTTGCGTAACGTCGAACGGATCCGGGCATGGGCATATTGCACATAGAACACCGGATTGTCCTTGGACGCCTCAACCACCTTGTCGAAATCGAAGTCCATCTGCGCATCGGGCTTGCGAGTGAGCATGGTGAAACGCACCACATCCTTGCCGACCATGTCGACCACGTCCGCCAGCGTGACGAAATTGCCCGACCGCTTGGACATCTTGAACGGCTGGCCGCCCTTCAGCAGCTGCACCATCTGGACGAGCTTGACCTCGAACGGCTTGGGCGGCGCGCCATCGGCGCTGGTCAGCGCGGCGACGGCGGCCTTGATCCGCTTCACCGTGCCCGCATGATCCGCGCCCCAGATGTCCACCAGCGCATCGGCGGTCTGCGCCTTCTGGAAGTGGTAGGCCAAGTCCGCGCCGAAATAGGTCCACGCCCCGTTCGACTTCTTGATCGGGCGATCCTGATCATCGCCAAACTTGGTTGAGCGGAACAGCGGGAGCTGCACCGGCTCCCAATCTTCCGGCGGGGCCTTGCCCTTGGGGGCTTCGAGCACGCCGTCATAGACAAGGTCGTGCGCGCGCAGCCACGCTTCGGCGGCGTCGACCTTGCCCGAGGCCTGCAACTCGGCCTCGGAGGAGAACAGGTCGTGCTGGATGCCGAGCGTCGCCAGATCGGCGCGGATCATGTCCATCATCGCCGCGACCGCGCGGGTGCGGAACAGGATCAGCCAGTCGCTTTCCGGCGCGGCGGCGTATTTTTCGCCGAACTCGGCAGCGAGCTGCTGGCCGACCGGCACGAGATAATCGCCCGGATACAAGCCCTCGGGGATGGTGATGTCCTCACCGAGCGCCTCGCGATACCGCATATGCACCGAGCGGGCGAGCACATCGACCTGCGCGCCCGCATCATTGACGTAGTATTCGCGGATCACGTCATGCCCCGCGAATTCGAGCAGCGAGCCCAGCGCATCGCCCACCACCGCCCCGCGGCAATGGCCCATGTGCATCGGGCCGGTGGGGTTGGCCGAGACGTATTCGACATTGACCTTGCGGCCCTCACCCATCGCCGAGCGGCCGTAATCATCGCCGAGCGCAACGATCGCCTGCAATTCATCGAGCCACGCTTGCGGCGCGAGCCGGAGGTTGATGAAGCCCGGCCCAGCGATGTCGGCGCTGGTGATGGTGGGATGCGCGGCGAGCTTGGCCGTGATCGCCTCGGCCAGCGCGCGCGGGTTCATGCCCGCTCCCTTGGCCAGCACCATCGCGGCGTTGGTCGCCAGATCGCCATGCGACACATCGCGCGGCGGTTCGAGCGTGACGTTGGCGAAGGAAGTGCCCGCAGGCAGCACCCCTTCAGCGACCAGATCGGTCAGCACGGTTTCGATGAGCGCCGAATAGGCGGCATAAAGGGTCTTGGGTTGGGTCATGGTTGTCTCGTGCGATGTGCGCGGAATATCGCGCGTGCAAGATAGGAAGCGGGGTCCCGGGTCAAGCCCGGGACGGGGGAAGTGTGACGAGGCAAACGGTCACGAAGTGACCGTAAGGCCGACCGGCCGCCCGCAGGTGCTCCGACGCGAAGCGGCGGCAACGCACCGAGGACGAAGGCGCGGAGGCGCCTTCGCAACAAATCAACGCGTCACATTATACGCCAGCTGCGCCTCGGTCAGCTGGAAGCCGACGAGCATTTCAAAGCGGGTGCGAGCGATGGCGGCCTTCACTTCGGGATCAGCCAACGGATCGAGCGCCGCTTCGGTGTCGCCGGCGCGGCGTCGTCGGGTGATCTTTTCGCGGATATCCTCGGGCAGCGCGGCATCGGCGCGGTTGATGTAGCTGCCCGCCTTGCCGCTCGCCGTGGCGCGTTCCTGCCCATCGGCGAAGGCGAGGGTCACAGTGCCGACCCGCTTGGTCACGACCGCGCTGCCGCCGCGCAGGACGGTGACGAAATAGGGCAGTTCGACATTGCGCGCGCCGCGGGTGTCGCTGCGGCGGGCGTTCACGGTGAAGGTCGCCTCGGAATAGACCTGTTCGCCCGTGTCGTTGCAGGTGGCGCGCAGATTGGTCATCGCCGCGCTCACATCCAGACTGGCCGTGGTCGTGTCCGCCGGGTTGCGGAAGGTGGTGACATCGCCGGTGTAGTCGGGAATGCCGACCGAGGGGCACAGGGTCAGCACGCTGGCGATACCGACGCCCTGATCGATCACCAGCTCGCCCTCGTTCGAACAGGCCGCGAGCGCGGCCACGGCGGAAAGGGCAAAAAAGGCGCGTGCGCGAAGCATCATCAAAGCCGTCCTCGAATTTACGATCCCGTGCGCCCTAGCGAGGACGTGATGAAAGCGCTAGAGGGAGCGACATGAACGCGCCCTTTCAAGCATCCGATGCCGCCACCGCAGACACCACTGCCGAGCGCCCACCCCTCAACCTGCTGATCGCCGCCCCGCGCGGGTTCTGCGCCGGGGTCGACCGGGCGATCGAGATCGTCGAGAAGGCGCTCGAACGCTATGGCTCACCGGTCTATGTCCGGCACGAAATCGTCCACAACAAGTATGTCGTGGAGCAATTGAAGGCCAAGGGCGCGATTTTCGTCAAGGAGCTGGACGAAGTGCCCGACGATGCGCCGGTGGTGTTCAGCGCCCACGGCGTCCCCAAGGCGATCCCGGCCGAAGCCCGCCGCCGCCAGCTGCTCTATGTCGATGCCACCTGTCCGCTGGTGAGCAAGATCCACCGTCAGGCCGAACGCCAGATCGAGAAGGGTCGCCACATCATCTTCATCGGCCATGAAGGCCACCCCGAAGTGATCGGCACGATGGGTCAGGTCGAGCCGGGTCAGATGACGCTGGTCGAGACGATCGAGGATGTCGACAAGCTGCCGTTCGATTCCGACGAGGAACTGGCCTACCTCACCCAGACCACCCTGTCGGTGGACGATACGCGCGAAGTGATTCAGGCGCTCGAATGGCGTTACCCCAACATCTCGGGGCCGAGGGCGGAGGACATCTGCTACGCCACCTCGAACCGGCAGGCCGCTGTCAAGGAACTGGCGCAGGATTGCGAGCTGGTGCTGGTGATCGGTTCGCCCAATTCGTCCAACGCGCTGCGCCTGGTGGAAGTGGCCGAACGGCTGGGCACGCCTGCCAAGCTGATCCAGCGCGCGACCGAGATCGATTTCAGCTGGCTTGAAGGCGTGAAGACGCTGGGCCTCACCGCCGGGGCTTCGGCGCCTGAAATTCTGGTGCGCGAAGTGGTCGATGCGCTGGCGGCCTATCGCCCGATCAGCGAGAAGACCATCACCGCAGCCGAAGAGAAGATGGTGTTCAAGCTGCCGCGCCAGCTGACCGAATAGGCTTCGGGGGCACGCTTGGCGGTCTATACCCATCTCGGGGCGGAGGATCTCGCCCGGCTGATCGCGCAATATGACGTGGGCGAGCTGGTCTCGGCCAAGGGCATTGCCGAGGGCGTGTCCAATTCGAACTGGCTGGTGGAGACCACGGGCCGCGATGGTGGCGGCACCCGCTTCATCCTGACGCTCTACGAACGGCGGATCGACTATGCCGATCTGCCCTATTTCCTCGACCTGCTCGATCATCTGGCGGGCAAAGGCTGTCCGGTGCCGCGCACCATGCACGACCGCGCGGGCGCGTCGTTCCGCATGGTGGAAGGCAAGGCCGCCGCACTGATCGAATTTCTCCCCGGCGTCTCCCCCACCC
>NZ_JAAALE010000017.1 GCF_009905735.1 Porphyrobacter sp. SLTP | reverse complement strand
CGGTGAAGTCGAGGGGGTCGGTCATCATTTTCGCTCCGCCGGTACGGTTAAGCCACTCGTAGCCCCTCCCCTGAAGGGGAGGGGCTACGAGTGGCTTAACCGTACCGGCGGAGCGAAAATGATGACCGACCCCCTCGACTTCACCGGCAAGCGCGTCCTCGTCATCGGCGGGTCGAGCGGGATCGGGAATGGCATCGCCCACGGCTTCCGCCAGCGGGGCGCGAGCGTTGTTGTCACCGGCACCCGGCCCGATTTCGGCGACTACCTCGAAGCCGAGGATGCCGATTTCACCGGACTCGATTACCGCCAGCTCGATCTGATGGATCGCCACGCCGCCGACCGGCTGGCGGCTGATCTCGTCCCGGTCGATGTGCTGGTGCTTTCGCAGGGCACCGTCCGCTACGGGCGGCAGGAGTTCACTCGCGAGGGCTGGGATGCGGTGGTCGACATCAACCTCAACTCGGTGATGGACGCCGCCCGCGCCTTCCACCCTGCGCTGGCCGAGGCGAAGGGGAAGATCATCATCGTCTCCAGCGTCGCCGCCTTCAAATCGACAATCGGCACGCCCGCCTATGCGGCGTCCAAGGCGGGCGCGGCGAGCCTCACCAAGACGTTGGGCGAGGCCTGGGCGCGCGATGGCATCCGGGTCAACGGCATCGCCCCCGGGCTGGTGCCAACCAAGCTCACCTCCGTCACCACCGATCACCCCGAACGCCTCGAAGCCAGCCTCAAGTCCATCCCCCTGCGCCGCATGGGCACGCCCGAGGACATGGCCGGCGCCGCGCTGTTCCTCGCCTCGCCGCTCAGCGCTTACATCACCGGGCAAACGCTGGTGGTGGATGGGGGGCTGACGCTCAGCTGAAGAGCACAAGCCCGCGCGCGGTGCTTTCCTACATTGGCCGGAGCGGCCAGAATGGCGACCGGGCGATCTGATGGCGAGAGGCTATTTCTCTGCGAATTATTTTATCCGTCACTTTAGAGAAACTGCCGGATTATCATTATTTATCATTATTTTGATGGCGATAAGTCTGGGTGACACGGTGTAACCCTTGTAACCTTTCCAACTCTCAGAAAAGGAATTCCACCGATGCAATTCACCCGCCTCGGCGCTTCCGGCCTCACCGTTTCGCGCCTGTGCCTCGGCTGCATGTCCTATGGCGACACCTCCAAGGGCTGGCACGGCGACTGGCTGCTGGGCGAGGATGCCGCGCGGCCGTTCTTCCGTGAGGCGCTTGGGGCGGGGATCAACTTCTTCGACACGGCCAACATCTATTCCGGCGGCACCTCGGAGGAGATCACGGGCAAGCTCCTCAGGGAAATGGCGCGGCGTGACGAGATCGTTGTCGCCACCAAAGCCTTCGGCGTGTGGCGCAATGCCCCCAATTGCGGCGGGCTGTCGCGCAAGGCGCTGTTTGCGGCGATCGACGATTCGCTGACGCGGCTCGGCATGGATCACGTCGACCTGTTCCAGATCCACCGTTGGGACGATGTGACGCCCATCGAAGAAACGATGGAGGCGCTGCACGACATCGTGAAGGCGGGCAAGGCGCGCTATATCGGCGCGTCGTCGATGTATGCGTGGCAGTTCGCCAAGGCGCAGGAGGTCGCGCGGACGAACGGCTGGACGCGGTTCATATCGATGCAGAACCAGCTTAACCTCCTCTACCGCGAAGAGGAGCGCGAGATGCTGCCGCTCTGCGCGGATCAGGGTGTCGGCGTGATCCCGTGGAGCCCGCTCGCGCGCGGGCGGCTGACCCGGCCCTTCGGCGAGACCACGGTGCGCAGCGAGACCGACGTCGTCGGCAAGGCGCTCTACAAAGCGGAGGACGCGGCGGACCGCGCGGTGATCGACGCGCTCGCCGATCTCGCCGCTCGGCGCGGCGTACCGATGGCGAGCCTGGGCTTGGCGTGGCATTTCACCAAGCCGCAAGTCGCCGCCCCGATCATCGGCGCGACCAAGCCGCAGCATATCGCCGACGCCGTGGCCGCGCTCGATATCGTGCTGACGGGCGAGGAAATCGCCGCACTTGAAGCGCCCTACCGCCCCAAGTTCCCGACCGGCATGGGCATGCCGATGCCCGCAATGGACAAGGTTTCTGTGCTCGGCGGGTGATTGCGTGCCGATTGTTACATACAACTGAAATCCAGTCACAAACGCGTCACACACCTGCGCCACTCCCGCATCAAACCGGGGCTGGCAGAATATGGATGTCGTCAATATCTTCCTGACAGGCGAACTGGGCGAAAGCCTGGAGGATTTCGTCCATGATCAGCGGCGTTTCACCTTCGACCGGCTCGGCCCGGAAGGCCCGCGGCGGCTGGTCGAGGGCCCGATGTGGGCTTTTGTCGACTGGGTCATGCCCGAACTGGCCGGGCTTGAGCTGTGCCGCCGACTGCGCGCCGATGCGCGTACCGCGGATGCGCATGTGACGATGGTGCTGGAAGAAGACGATGCCGAGGATCGCCGCCGCGCGCTGCGGGCCGGAGCGGATGATTACGTGATCGGGCCGCTGACGCGCACCGCCGTGCTCGACCGGGTGCTGGCGCTGCAATCGCGCGGGGCCGAGCGCAATGCGACCCGGCGGTTCGAACTCGGCGCGCTGACGATCGACATGGCGGCGCTTCAGGCGCGCTGGGACGAGACACCGATCGTGCTGCGTCCCAATGAATTCCGCCTGCTGCGTTTCCTCGCCGAAAACCCCAACCGGGTGCTGACCCGCGAGGATCTGATCAGCGGCCTCGGCAAGCGCGAACCGCCGATTGACGAGCGGACGGTGGATGTGTGGATCGGCCGGCTGCGGCGTGCGATCAAATCAGCCGGCGGCGGCAACCCGCTGCGCACGGTGCGGTCGCTGGGGTATGTCTTCGATCTGGGGTGATTGACTGGATTAGAGCCCGTCGCCCCGTATCAAGCGCGAGGCGACGGGCGTGGTAGAGGCCGAAGCATCTACCAGATCATCAAAACTCCGCCTTCAGCCCAATCGCGAAGCTGGTGCCGACATCGAAGGTGTTCAGCTCGGCGCGGTTGCCGTTCACTTCCTGGAACTCGAAATTGTCGCGCCCGAAGATGTTGCGCGCCTCCAGCGACAATTCGAGCGGCAGGCCGCCCAGCTTGATCGCCGACCGCGCGACCAGATCGACCGTCAGGCCGGGGTCTTCCACCACATCAGGCAGCGCCCCGCCGCGCAGGGTCACACGCTCGCTCGCATAGTTGAACAGCACGGTAAACTGCTGGACCTTGTCGAGATCCTCGATGCCGAGCGACAGGTTGGCGACGTGGTCGGACTGGCCGACCAGCGGTGAGCCATCGTCGAACAGCTGGCTCGCCAACTGGCCGGTCGCGCCGGGGATCGGGGCCAGATCAGTTGCACCCACCGAAATGCTCGATTGGGTGTAGGTGTAATTGGCGATGATCAGGAACTGCTTGGTCTCGAAGAACCCGCCCCAATCGGCCAGATCAATCCCGTAGGACGCATCAAGCTCGGCCCCGTAAAGCTCGGCTGAGGGCGCGTTGGCATAGCTCGTCTCGATGATGCCGGGCGCGGTGATCAGGAAGTTTTCGATCGGGTTGTCGATCTTCTTGTAGAACCCGGCGAGGCTCACCTTCTTCGGGCCGCCCATGTAATATTCGGCGCGCGCTTCGACGTTGATCAACTCGCTGTCCTGAAGGAACGGGTTCCCGCGGAAACGGCGGTTGCTCTCGGGATCGAAATAGGTCTGTTCGACCAGCTCGCGGAACTGCGGGCGGGCGATGGTCTGTGAGGCCGAGAGCCGCAACTGGAGATCGTCGATCGCTTCCCAGGTGATTGTGGCAGACGGCAGGAAGTAGTCGTTGGCGATCCGCGTCGGGTTGGCGAGATTACCGCCGCCGAAGGTGAGATCGGGTGCGGCCACTTGCAGCCCGTCCTCATAGCGAAGGCCCGCCTCGATATTCAGACGATCGGTCGGGCGGAAGCGGGCCAGCCCGTAGCCTGCGTGCACTGTCAGCGCCGCATCGAACACCGGGAAGGGGGTCGGATCGGACACGGTGACGTTGAAGAACGGGGTGCCATCGGGAAATTCGGCCAGCACCGCACCGTTGATGATGTCACCCGGGCGGCGCAGGCCCAGCGCCCGCAGCGCGGTGTTGAGCTCCGCCGAGGAGCCGAGCAGCGGGCGAATGATGAAGGACAGCGAACGGCGGGTTGTGTCCGAATAGGCATAGCCCGCAGTCAGCGACAGGGTGTCGGAGACCTCGAAGGTCACGTCCGCACCGCCGAACCACAGTTCTTCGGTCAGGTCTTCGAAACCGACCTGAATCCGCTCGGTCCCGCCTACCTGTGCGCCGACATCGACCACGTACTTGTCGCCGAACGGATCGCCGGGGATGTTGGTGCGGATGTAGGGGACAATGGCGTTGTACGGCGCTTCACGATCGGTGCGGGCATAGCCGCCGCGCAGATCGAGCTCGAAGGCGTCGAAGTTGAATTCTGCGACGATCTGCGAATCCATCAGCTGACGTTCGAACCAGCCGGTCTGCTGGGTCTGGAAATCGAACGGGCGGGCAACGTCAGTGAAACTGTCAGTGCCGGTCGCCAGCCGCGCGGTCTTGAGGGTGTCGCGGATGTAGAGGTTGGTCCAGCGGATGGTGTGCTCGCCAATGTCGAGCCCGATGCCGATGAGGCCGTTCACCAGCACCTTGTTGTCGGTGATGAAGTTGCGCGAATCGAACAGGATCTGGCCCGCTTCGGCATCGCCGAACTGCTGGCTGGTGACATTGCGATTGCGCCAGGTGTTGGTGATCCCGGCGGTCGCGATCAGGCCGAGGTAATTGCCATCACCCACCTCGAACGAAGCGCCGCCGGTGATGTTGGCGCTGAAGTTCATCGGCAGCGCGTCATTCTTCTGCAAGGTGACGAGGTTCAGGGGCATGATCTGCCCGGCGAGCTGGCGCTGCACGTCGATCGGCGCATCATTGATGCGGGTGCCGCTGGCGATCAGGCCTTGCAGCGCGGTCGGAAAGTCGCGGTTGCCATTGTCGAAACCGAAGGTGTCCCAGCGGCTGCCGAAATAGGTCAACCCGTTCTGGAAGGTCGTCTCGGTGTCACCGCTGCCGGTGAAGCCGATGGTGAGGAAGTCCTCGGTCGGGATCGCTTTGGTGGTGAGGTTGATCACGCCGCCGCCGAATTCGCCCGGGAAGTTGGCCGAATAGGTCTTCTGCACGAGGCTTGAGGCGATCACGCTGGTGGGGAAGATGTCGAGCGGGACGACGCGGCTCAGCGGCTCGGGGCTGGGGAGCGGCAGGCCGTTCAGCAGCGCGAGCGAGTAGCGATCACCCAGACCGCGCACGAAGACGCGGCCATTGCCGACCAGCGACAACCCGCTAACCCGCGCCAGCGCGCCGGCGATATCACCTTCGCCGGTGCGGGCGATGTCGGCTTCGCTCAGCACGCTGAGCACCTGACCTGAGTTACGCGCCGGATCGCGGTTGCGCCGTCCGGTGACGATGATCCCGCCGCCGGGAACCGAGATATCGGTCTCTTGCAAATCCTCGGCCGGAGGCTCGCCCTCCGCCGCTTCGGTGAGCGGGTCCTGCGCCGCTTCCTCTTCCTGCGGCACATCCTGCGCGTGCAGAACGGACGGCAAGGTGAGCGACGTGGTGAGAAGCAGCAGCCCTGCCAGGCGCGTGCCGGTCGACATAGGTGAGGACCCCCTCATGAAATGGTCAGTCTGTATGTGAAAATGGGGGAGGCGCGGCGATGAAGCTGCGTCTCCCCCGAACGTGTCATTTTCGCCGCTTAGGCCGGGTAGACCGGCAGCGAAGTGCAGGCGCCGGTCGCGCTTCCGAAGTTCTGGATCGACGAGTTGCAGGTCCAGTTGCCGAAGATGGTGGTCAGCGCCGCTGCGTTCTGGATCGCGCCCACGAAGGTGCGGGTCGGGAAGAAGGTCGAACGCGTGTTGGCGTTAAAGGCCGTCCGCCCGGTTTCGCCGGTGCCATTGACCACGCCATTGGTGAGCGTGATCGCGAAGGCGAGGTTGTTGTTGGTACCGCCGTTGATGCGCGCCGCCGCTTCAGCGTTGGTCACGCCCGCGCCGCCGCGGATCGGATCGGTCGCCGGGCAATCGCCGACCACCGAATCGACGCCGATGATCGCTGCGAGCGTGGTGGGCTCGTCGATCTGGAAGCAGTGGTTGGTGCCGGCATTGATCACGCCGTTGGTGAGGCCGATCGCAGCGCCGCCACGGGCCTGGACAACCTGCGGCGCACCGTCACGCATCACGAAGGTGAAGTTGTTCACCTGGAAGCGGGTCTGCGGGATCGCATTCGACGGCGTCCGGTCAGCGACGTTGGGCGAGTCGAGTTCGATTGCGCGGTCGCCGGTGGTCGAACGCTGCACCGCGATCACGGTGTCGAGGTTGACGATTGCGCCGGTGTCGACATCGAGCGAATCGTCCGACGCGCCGATGATCGCAAAGTTGCGAGCGTTGAACCCGCCGCCGAAGAACTCGACGCCGTCATCCGAGCTGTTGAACGAGACGAGGTTCTCGATCACCGTACCCGAACCCGCGCCGCCGGTGGTCAGCGACTGAAGCTCGTTGTTCGGCGCCAGCTCGAAGCCCGAGAAGCGGATCTGGTTGAAGCGGAACGAGCCCGAGCTGTCGGCTGCGTTGGCGCCGCCAAACGGGGTGGCGACCGCAGCGCCTTCCAACCGGCCTTCGCAGGTGGGGTTGGCAGTCGGGTTGGCAGTGGTGTTGAACACGCCGGTCGAGCAATCCGAAATCGGTGCACGGCCGAGCAGCACCACGCCGCCCCACTGCTGCTGGCTGTTGTCGCTGGCGACGCCCTGAATGTTGTCGCGGCTGGTCCAGACGATTGGGCGGTCCGCGGTCCCGTTCGACTGGATCGCGTTGCCACGGTTCACCACCAGGTACGAATCCTGCTGCGCGAACAGGATCACACCGGGTTCAATGGTGAGGGTGACGGTGGTGCCGGTGCTCGAAAAGCCGCGATCCGCGCCCACTTCGACACGGCCGTTGATCTGGTACACCAGGCCGCGGATGTAGGGCAGGGTGTCGGTCGAGGTGAAGCGCGCGGGCAGCTGGCAGACGCGGTAGGTGCCGGTCGGGCCGCTGATGGTGCTGGCATCGACCAACCCGCCTGCAGTCGCGATGGTCGGGCAGCCAGCCGCCGGGGTGACCAGCGACTGAGTCGGGGTCGGCGTGGGCGTCGGAGTGGGCGTCGGGGCCGGATTGTTGATGATGACATCGCCGCTGGTGCCCGGCGAGACGATTTCATCCGCGCCGCAGCCAGCCAGAGCGACCAGACTGCAACCCATGATCAGAGTGCGTTGAAAGTTTTTCACAGCGAGCGGTCCCCTCTTGAGCCGAGAATCGAGTTAGGCGCGAAGTTTGTTGCGCTGGGGGCTCGCTAGGGGGCGGTCATGACAGAATTCTTGCATCATGACAGGCGTGTGTCAGTTGAGCGATTATGACCGAAGAAAGACAAATGCGACAAAGCCGCGCGAAAAGCTGCGACATGCCGCACGCTAGACCGTAACAGAAAAAATGCGCAAAATCAGAGCGATGTCGGCTTAAATTACAAATAAATTACAATGTTTCAGTTTTGTTGCATCGGCACTGCAAGTGAGTCATCTTCTGCATCGTTCACACAGGAGCCATGCCGATGTCCGTTACCGCTTTCGCACTCGCGCTGATCGCTGCGACCCCGCTGGCAGGGGCCCCTGCCGCTCACCTCAAGGACCCCGAACTGGCGGTGCAGCCGCTCGCCGCCGGCCGTGCCGAACAGGCGCTGGCGACGCTTCAGAAGGCGAGCGCGGCCGATCCGCATGACGCCGCCGTGCTGATCAATCTCGGCATCGCCTATGCGCAGGCGGGTGACGAGGTGAAAGCGCGAGACGCGTTCGAAGCGGCGCTGGCCTGTCACGAAGTGATTGAGCTCGACACCGCCGATGGCACCGCCACCGATTCGCGCCGTCTGGCCCGCAAGGCGATCAAGATGCTTGAGCGCGGCGAGTTCCGCGCGCCCGCGATGCGCGGCGAACAGCTGACCCTTCGCGACTGATTGCACCGCGGCCCTCGGGTCGCACTGAGGCCGCAAACGGGCGGGCTGCGGGGGAGCAGCTCGCCCGTTTTGCTGTCCGCTCCCGAGGCTGGCTGCCGGGCTTTCGCAAGACTGTCACCTGCGTGTCATTTAGGATAGACAAAGGGAGACATTCTGGAGGGCCGAGACATGATTCTCGCCGCGGCTTGCCGCGTCATGATTGGTACTGTTGCACTCGGGCTTGCATCCCAGGCCCAGGCAGATGTGCTCGAACTGGGTGCTGACGGCGCGCGCTGGGTGGCAGGGCCGCTTGCGGGCCAGTCTCTCGTCACACCTGCTGCGGTCGATCCCGAGACCGGATTGTCCATGCCGCTCACCGCGGCAGAGCTCGACTTTGCCGAGGCCCCTTCGATCCCCGAACACGCCATTGCCGATCCTGCGCGCCATGCCGCCGGGATTCCGCTGCGCTATCACGCCAAAATCCTCGAACTCGCCGCCCGGTTCGACCTGTCACCCAGCCTGCTCGAAGCGCTGGTATGGCAGGAGAGCCGCTGGAACGAGAATGCGGTCTCGCCCGTCGGCGCACAGGGGCTTGCCCAGCTGATGCCGGGCACGGCGCGCTATCTCGGGGTGAACCCGCGTGATCCTTTCGCCAATCTCGAGGGCGGGGCGCGGTATCTGCGCGAACAGCTCGACCGGTTTGACGGCGATCTGGAAAAGGCGCTGGCCGCTTACAATGCCGGGCCGGGACGGGTCGAACGGGCCGGGGGCATCCCCAATATCCGTGAGACAAAGCAATATGTTGCCGCCATCATGGGGCGGCTCGCCAACCATTCGCGCATCGTCGGCCAGTGACCGGCGGCGTTCAAACCACATGAAAGAATGACCGAGAAATGATGTCGTTGTTCCGCCTTCCTGCCCGTCTTGTTGCTGCTCTCGCGCTGGCGCTCACGCCGAGCGTCGCCTTTGCGCAAACTGCCGACCCGGCCGGCTCCGGCCCGATCAACAATGCGCTGCTGTGGTTGCAGGGCACCTTGCTCGGCACGGTGGCGACCACGATTGCGGTGATGGCGGTGGCGGCGATCGGCTTCATGATGCTGACCGGCCGGATGAACTGGCGTTTCGGCGCGACCGTGATCATCGGCGTGTTCATCCTGTTCGGCGCGACCACCATCGTCGCCGGTATCCAGTCGGCCGCGGGGTAAGCGTCCGTGAGCGAGCTCATCCGCAACCCGGTGCACCGCGCGCTTACCCGCCCGCAGATGTTTGCAGGCGTGACGATGAACTTTTTCATCATCAACCTGATGGTCACGACGATCGCTTTCCTGATCCTCAAAAGCTGGTGGATCCTGCCGGTGCCGATGGTGATGCACGGGATCGGTTATTTCGCTTCGCTGCGCGAACCGCGCGTTTTCGACCTGTGGATCACCAAGGTTTCGAAATGCCCCCGCGTGCCCAATTTCAAGCGCTGGGGATGCAATTCCTATGCGCCTTAAGGACGCCATCTCATGGTGAAGTGGATCGGAGCCGCCGCGTGGAGCGCCAAGGAAGCCCGTGTCGGCGACCGCCTGCCCTATGCGCGTCTCGTGGACGAGAACACCGTGCTGCTGCGCGATGGCTCGGTGATGAGCGCGATTCAGGTGCCGGGCCTGCTGTTCGAGACCGAGGATTCGGACGCGCTGAATGCTCACGCCGCCACGCGTGAGGTGATGCTGCGCAGCACGCTCGATGCGCGGTTCGTGATGTATCACCACGTCATCCGCCGCCAGGTGGAAGTGGAGCTTGAGGCTGAATTCCCCGATGCTCTGTCGCGCCATATCGACGCGCGCTGGAAGCAGCGGCTGGCGGGTGGATCGCTGTTTATCAATGACCAGTTCGTCACGCTGATCCGCCGTCCCGCGCGCGGTAAGACGGGCTTGCCCGAGCGGGTTTCCAAGTTCTTCTCCCGCCAGGGTCAGGACGAGCCTGAAGCCGATCCCAAGGACGTTCGCAGCCTCAAGGCCGCGATCACGGGCCTTGTCGCCAGCTTGCAGAATTACGGCGCGGTGGTGCTGGGCGATTACCAATCGCCCAGCAGCAGCGATGGCGGAACCAATTCGGAAATGCTGGAGCTGCTTAGCGCGCTCTACAACGGCGAAATGCGCCCGGTGCGCCGCCCTTCGCCGGAAACCGACATCGGCCACATGCTGCCCTATCGCCGTGCCAGCTTCGGTCTCGACGCGATGGAGCTGCGCGGGTCAGCCGCGCCCGATTTCGCCGCGATCCTCGGGCTGAAGGACTACCCCGAGGCGACCTCGCCCGGCCTGCTCGACAACCTGCTGCGGCTGCCGTTCGAAATGGTGGTCACTGAAAGCTACGCCCCCAACGAGCGCACCACCGCCAAGGAACGCATCGACCTCGCCTTGCGCCGCTCACGCTCTGTCGACGAGGAAGCCGCGGCCGAACGGGCCGACATGCTCGCCGCGCGTGACGCGCTGGGCAATGGAGCGGTGGGCTTCGGGGACCATCATCTCACCGTGCTGGTGCGCGAGACGACGCTCCCGCGCCTCGATGACGCCATGGCGTCGTGTGCCGCTGCGCTGGCCGATACCGGCGCGATTGCGGTGCGCGAGGATACCAATCTCGAACCCGCTTTTTGGGCGCAATTCCCCGGCAACGAGGAATACATCGTCCGCCGCGCGCTGATCTCGTCCGCCAATATGGCGGGCTTCGGCAGCTTCCACGGCTTTGCCCTGGGGCAGGCCAGCGGCAACCACTGGGGCGACGCGGTCACGCTGCTGGAAACGACCAGCGCCACGCCGTTCTTCTTCAACTTCCACCATGGCGATCTGGGCAATTTCAGCGTCATCGGCCCGAGCGGTTCGGGCAAGACTGTGGTGATGAACTTCCTCGCGGCGCAGGCGCAGAAGTTCCGCCCTCGCACCATCCTGTTCGACAAAGATCGCGGGGCGGAGCTCTTCATTCGCGGCATCGGCGGGCGGTACAGCCGCATTGCGCCGGGCGATCCGACCGGGTTCAATCCGCTCTCGCTCCCCGACAGTCCTGCCAACCGCGCTTTCCTCCGCGATTGGCTCGCCGTGCTGCTCAAGGCTGAGGGCCCGGAGGAATTTTCGACCATCAGCGCCGCCGTCGACGCGACCTATGGCAATGATCCGAGCCTGCGCCGGTTGCGCCACTTCAAGGAACTGCTGGCCGGCGCCCGCCGCCCGCAACCGGGCGATCTGGCCGACCGGCTGGCGGCCTGGATCGGCTCGCCGAGCGGGGACGGCGGCGAGCACGCATGGCTGTTCGACAATGAACGCGACCGGCTCGACCTGAGCGAGCGCGCGCTCGGTTTCGACATGACCGCGCTGCTCGAAAACCCGCGCCTGCGCACGCCGACGATGATGTACCTGTTCCACCGCATCGATGAGCGGCTGGACGGGCAGCCGACCATGATCCTGATCGATGAAGGCTGGAAGGCGCTGGATGATGAGGTCTTCGCCGCGCGCATTCGCGACTGGCTCAAGACGCTGCGCAAGCGCAATGCACTGGTCGGGTTTGCGACGCAATCAGCGCGCGATGCGCTCGACAGCCGGATTTCGACCGCGCTGGTCGAACAGACCGCGACGATGGTGTTCATGCCCAACAGCCGCGCCCGGCCGGAGGATTATTGCGACGGCTTCGGCCTCACCAGCCACGAATTCGCGCTGATCCGCTCGCTGCCCGCGCACAGCCGGTGCTTCCTCGTGCGCCAGCCCGATGCGAGCGTGGTGGTGCGGCTCGACCTGTCGGGCGCGCCGGAAGTGCTGACGATCCTTTCGGGCCGTGAAAGCGCGGTGCGCCGCCTCGATCTGCTGCGCGAAGCGGTGGGCGATGCGCCTTCGGCATGGTTCCCGGCGCTCACTGGACGGGCGTGGCCCGATGGTGACGTCGATCAGGACGGTCAGCCGATGTGGCAGGCGGCCGAATGACGACCACCTGCGATCTTGCCGCCCAGTCGATGGGCACCGGCGTCTCCGCCGCGCTCAGCGCGGTCGATTGCATTGCCGCCACCGTCTCGGAACAGGCCTTCAACCGCCTGTTCGGGACCGAGGGGCAATTGGCCTTTGCCCTGACGCTGCTGCTGGGCCTGTATGTCGCCTTCTTCGGCATCTCGCTGATGCTGGGGCGATCAAACCTGTCGGTCCGTGCGCTGCTGCCACGGATGATGACACTCGGGCTGGTGCTGACCTTCGCGACCAGTTTCGTCGCCTTCTCGACCGTCTTCTACAACATCTTCATTGGCGGGCCGGACCAGATCGCGGGCATCCTCACCGGGACGCAAGGCGAGAGCGCCACGGCGGTGTTCGCGCAGAAGCTCGACGTGGTGTTCATGGCAATCCAGCGGGCGAGCGGGGATACCAAGGATATTTCCGCCTTCTCGCCGCCGGGCATGATGTGGATGGGCGCGATGCTGCTGCTGCTCGGCACGGTCGGGCTGCTGGTGACGGCGCGGATCGCGCTGGCACTGTTGCTGGCGGTGGGGCCGATCTTCGTGGTGCTGGCCTTATTCGAGGGCACGCGCGAATTGTTCACCGGCTGGCTCAAGGGACTGACGATGATGGCGCTCGCCCCGCTGTTTGCGGTGCTGGGCGGGTCGATCATGCTGGAAATGGCCGTGCCGGTGCTGGCCGCGCTGGTGGCCGTGCCGGGGCAGATCGACCAGCAGGCGGCGATGGCGTTCTTTGTGGTCGGCGCGGTGCACATGGCGCTGATGCTGCTGTCGCTCAAGGTCGCATCCAGCATGGTGGCGGGCTGGCAGGTGTTTGGTCTGGTGCCGGATAAGGAGCATAGCCGCAGCCATGACAGCGCGCGCTCCGTCGCCGTGCCGCAGCCGGTTGGCACAGCCCCGCGCAACATCAACGTCGCTCCGCCGAGCCCCGGCCTCGCCCCGCGCCGCGTGGATCTGGGCGCACTCCAGACCGTGACCGCCGCAAACGATGCGGGGCCTGCGGGCACCGTGGCGCGCGAGACCCGTGTCTATGCGACGGGCGGCGGGGGCGGGCAGGTGGTGCCGCTCAATCCCGCAACGTCGCGCACCCGCGGCATCGGCAATCGCTTCCGTTCGGCATCGTCCGCCAAGCCTGTGCCCGCGCCGAAAGCCCCCCCTCCGGAGACCTATCAATGACCCGCGCCGTGCTCCTCGCGAGCCTCGCTCTCTGCCTTGCCGCGCCTGTCGCAGCGCAGGACAATCGCTTGCAAACACGCGTCTTTGACGAGAACGCCGTGGTGCGGATCGATGGCAAGGTGAAGGTCCAGACCACCATCAAGTTCGGGCCCGACGAAGTGATCGAGAATGTCGCGATCGGTGATTCCGCCGCGTGGCAGGTGCAGCCGAACAAGGCGCAGTCGATCCTGTTTGTGAAGCCGCTGGAACCCGACGCGCGGACCAATATGACCGTGGTGACGGACAAGCGCACCTACCTGTTCGATCTCGTCGCGTCTCCCCGAAATTCAGCGCTTTACGTGCTGCAATTCCGCTATCCCGAGCTGGAGAGGGCGGCCGAGGAAGCGCGTCTCGCCGCCATTGCCGAAGCCGAGGCGCAGGCCGTTCGTGCGCTGGAGGCTCCGGCGGAGGTGGCCGCAGCGGCAGACCCCTATTCGGTGAGCGATCCGGCCAATCTCAATTTCGCCTGGGCCAGTGCGGGTGCGCGCGATCTGCTGCCGTCACGCGCCTATGACAATGGCAATGCGGTGTTTCTGACCTGGCCGCAGGGGGTTGCGATTCCGGCGATCCTCGTGACCAATGCGGCGGGCGAGGAAGGGCCGGTCAATTACACCGTACGCGGCGATACGCTCGTGGTGGACGGAGTGCCGCCGCAGATCATCCTGCGCTCCGGCCGCGACACTGCGACGCTCACCAACACCGGCCCGATGGCGCCTTCGGCCCGCCAGGCGGAGCTGACCGCGCCGCGCAAGAAGGGGTCGTGAACATGTCCATTGCTACCGAATCCGCCAAGGAGAGCATCTGATGCGTCTGGCCATGCGTTTGCCGCCCAAGAAGGGCGAGACCACAACCGGAGAGAGCGGCGATCCGCGCGAGCGGGAATCGGCCGAGATCATCGATCTCGCCAGCCGCGCCGCCTTTCCCGCCGTCACTGACCGCAAGGCCAAGGGTGACGGGTTCCAGATGGCGGCCGGGGTCGCGGTCGTCGGCCTGCTGGGCGCTGTCACCTTCTGGGCAATGAATTCGGCGCGCACACCTGACCCGCAGGGGATCGGCAACCCCGCCGTTGCTCCGCCGCCGCCTGCCGCGCCTGCTGCGGTGCCGCCGGTGGGGAATCCCGCGCAGCAGCCCGGTGCCGTGCCCATGGCACCGCAAGGCGATCCTGCGCCGATGCCAGTGCTCGCCAACAATCCCTCGGTCATGCCCGGCATGGCGGTCAATCCCTATGCGACCCCGCAGCTGGTGTTCGATGCGAGCCGTGCCGCGGGAAGCGCGCGCCTTGCCGAAGCGCCGCCGGGCGTTCCGGCGGCTGGCACGGCAGGCAACGTGGCCGGAATTGGCGGAGCCGCCGCTTTCGCAGGCCAGATCGGCGGCGTCGGCGGCGGGCCCGCACAGGCGCGGGCGATGACCAATCCTTCGACCACGGTGACAGAAGGGACGTTGATCCCCGCCGTGCTCGAAACCGCGATCAACACCGACGTGCCGGGTTATGTCCGCGCTGTGGTGAGCCAGGATATCCGCAGCTTCGATGGCAAGCGCGTGCTTGTCCCGCGTTCGTCGCGCCTGATCGGTCAGTATCAGGCGGGCGTCGAACAGGGCCAGCGCCGCGCCTATGTGATCTGGACACGGCTGATCCGGCCTGACGGCGTCTCGGTCAATATTGCTTCCCCCGCGATCGGGTTTGACGGAACGACAGGGCTTGAAGGTGACGTCAACAGCCACTTCCTCAAGCGTTTCGGTTCGGGCCTGCTCCTGTCGGTGGTCGGCGGCCTCGGCGCGCTGGCAACTGGCGGCGTGGGCGGCGTGATCGTCGCGGGCGGCGCGCAAGGCGCGGCCAATTCGGCGGTGCAATCGCAGGGGCAGATCAGCCCGACGATCAGAGTGCGCGCCGGGGAGCCGATCAAGGTTTACACCGCACGCGATCTCGATTTCAGCATGGTCGGCAACTGACGGTATGAGCGCGGATATCCACCGGCTCGGCATGGGAGAGGGCGATAGCCTGGCCGAGGGGGCCGTTCCGCTGTCCGCCGAACGCAGCGTCTATCTCGACGCCTATCTCGCCCCGTTCCGCCGCTGGCTAGACCGGGATACCGTGACCGAAATCATGGTCAATCGCCCGGGCGAGGTGTGGATTGAGGATGCCGCCAGCCCCGGCATGCAGCGGATCGAGACGCCGGAGATTGACGACCGGCTGGTGCAGCGCCTCGCCGAACAGGTTGCGCGGGTTTCCCATCAGGGGATCAACCGCGAACACCCGCTGCTGGGCGCCACTTTGCCGGACGGTGCGCGTGTGCAGTTCTGCGGTCCGCCCGCCAGTCGCAAGCATTGGGTGATGGCGATCCGCCGCCACCGCCGGCTCGACCTGCCGCTCGACGCCTATGACACCGGGCCGCTCGCAGGCGAGATGCAGTTCGAGCTGCCCGATCCGCAAAGCCAGCCCATTGCCTTTCTGCGCGCCGCGATCCGGGCGCGGCGTACTATCCTGATTTCCGGCGGCACCAGCACCGGCAAGACCACCTTCCTCAACGCCATGCTCGGCGAAATCCCGGCGCAAGAGCGTGTGGTGCTGGTCGAAGATACGCCCGAATTGAAGTTCCCCGGCGAGAACGCGGTCGGCCTGGTTGCGGTCAAGGGCGAGCTGGGGGAGGCCAAGGTCACCGCCAACGAATTGCTGCAAGCCGCTCTGCGTCTCCGGCCCGACCGAATCGTGCTGGGCGAATTGCGCGGCGCCGAGAGCGTCAGCTTCCTGCGGGCGATCAACACCGGCCACCCGGGCAGCTTTTCGACCATCCACGCGAACTCCCTGCGCGGCGCGCTCGAACAGCTGTCGTTGATGGTGATGCAGACCGGCATCGGGCTCACCCGCAGCGACACCATCGCCTATGCCGCCAGCGTGATCGACGTGATCGTCCAGCTGGGCCGCGACGCGAACGGCAAGCGCGGCATCACCCAGATTGCCGAGAGCCGCGACCTGGTGTGAACCGCCCGTCAAATTGACATTGGTGTGACAAGCCCATCTTCCTGATTTACACCGCTGGGCCGAGCGAACACATGCGCTGGGCAAGCGCCGCGTCCGATGAACCGGCGCAGGGCAGAACAGGAAAGCGATGAGCACGTCACCGATAGGCAACGCGGATGTTTCCGCAGGCGCAGGCCCCATGCAGATGGCCGAGCTGGCTCATGACGAATCCCCCTATTTCAATCGCGAGCTGTCATGGCTCCAATTCAACCAGCGCGTGCTGGCGGAAGCCTGCAATCCGGCCTACCCGCTGCTCGAACGGCTGCGGTTTCTGTCGATTTCGGGCAGCAATCTCGATGAATTCATGATGATCCGCGTCGCCGGGCTGGTGGGCCAGGTGCAGCGCGGCATGGCGATCCCCTCGATCGACGGGCGCAGCCCTTCGCAGCAATTGGCCGCGATCCGTGAGAAGCTGGCCGAACTCAGCGCCATCCAGCAGACCATCTGGCGCTCGGTGCAGGAAGGGCTGGCGGGAGCGGACATCCATATCGCTGACGAGCAGCGCGTCAGTCCGGCCGCGCACAAGTGGCTCAAGACCTACTTCCTCAACGAAATCCTGCCGATCATCACGCCCCAGGCGCTCGATCCTGCGCACCCGTTCCCCTTCGTCCAGAACGAAGGCATGGGCCTGCTGTTCACGCTGACCCGCAATGCGGGCGGCGAACAGCTGATCGAGATGGTGCTGATCCCCAGCGCGTTGCCGCGCTTCGTGCGGGTGCCGGACGCGGTATCGGGTGACGGCAGCGTGCTCTACATCTCGATTGCCCGGCTGATCCAGCGCTATGCCGAGGCGCTGTTCCCCGGCTTCACCATTCAGGGCGACGGGTTGTTCCGGGTGCTGCGCGACAGCGATATCGAGATCGAGGAAGAGGCCGAAGACCTTGTCCGCACCTTCCGCAGCGCGATCCAGCGGCGGCGGCGCGGTCAGGTCATCCAGCTGGAGATCGAGGAGGATTTCGATCCCGCAGCCGAGCAGCTGCTGCTCGAACAGCTTGGCATCAACGAAGCCGCGGTGATCAAGACCGATGGCATGATCGGGATCGACGGCCTTGCCGAAATCGTCCGTGAAGACCGGCCCGACCTGAAGTTCGATGCCTATTCACCACGCTTCCCGGAACGCATCCGCGAGCATGACGGCGATGCCTTCTCCGCCATCCGCGAAAAGGACATCGTCATCCATCACCCCTACGAAAGCTTCGAAGTGGTGGTCGATTTCATCCGTCAGGCGGCCGCCGATCCTGATGTCGTGGCGATCAAGCAAACGCTGTACCGCGCAGGCTCGCAGTCGGCCGTCGTCGGCGCGCTGATCGAGGCGGCTGAAGCGGGCAAATCGGTCACCGCCGTCGTGGAGCTGAAGGCCCGCTTTGATGAGGAGCAGAACCTCAAATGGGCGAGCAAGCTTGAACGCGCGGGCGTGCAGGTGATCTATGGCTTCACCGACTGGAAGACCCACGCCAAGGTCGCCATGGTGGTGCGACGCGAAGGCGATGGGTTCCGGTCATATTGCCACTTCGGCACGGGCAATTATCATCCGGTCACGGCCAAGGTTTACACCGACCTCAGCTTCTTCACCGCCGACCCGAAGCTGGCGCGTGATGCGGCCAAGATGTTCAACTTCGTCACCGGCTATGTCGAGCCCCACGCGCTCGAACGCATCCACATTGCCCCGATTGATCTGCGCGAGGAAATCTACAGCCGGATCGATACCGAAATCGCCAATGCCCAAGCCGGAAAGCCCGCCGCGGTCTGGTTCAAATGCAACCAGCTGACCGATGAGGGCGTGATCGACCGGCTCTATGCCGCAAGCAATGCCGGGGTGCAGGTCGAGCTGGTGGTGCGCGGGATATGTTGCCTGCGACCGGGGATTGCCGGCCTGTCCGAGAATATCCGCGTGAAATCGGTTATCGGCCGCTTCCTCGAACACAGTCGCATCTATGCCTTCGCCAATGGCCACGCGATGCCGAGCGCCCATGCGGCGGTGTTCATCGCATCGGCGGACATGATGAGCCGCAATCTTGATCGCCGGGTCGAGGCGCTGATCCCCATCCTCAACCGCACGGTGCATGATCAGGTGCTTCAGCAGGTGCTGCTCGCCAATATGCTCGATACCGAACAAAGCTGGTGGCTGCATCCTGACGGCAGCTATTCGCGCTTTACCGTTGAAGAGGGGCGCAAGCCGTTCAACTGCCACCGCTATTTCATGACCAACCCGTCGCTATCCGGCCGCGGGGGAGCGCTGGAGGCGGGGGCCGTTCCCAAGCTTTCGTTGCGCCGGGGGGCAGCGGCATGATCTGGCGCTGGCGGCGCGAAAGCCGCGACGGCGCGCTGGGCGGCAACACAGCCGAACGCGCGATCATCGACATCGGTTCAAACACGGTGCGCCTCGTCGTCTATGGCGGCACGATGCGCGCGCCCACGGTGCTGCTCAACGAGAAGGTGACCGCGAAGCTCGGGCGCGAGATCGCGGCGACCGGCAGGTTGGCGGATGAGGCGATGGCGCTGGCGCTGCGCGGACTGAAGCGGTTTGCGCTGCTGCTCGCCGATCTCGGGATCAAGGATATCGAGACCGTGGCGACCGCTGCGGTGCGCGAGGCGGCCAATGGCCCCGAATTCGTCGAGAGCCTGCGCGCCATCGGCCTCAATCCGCGGGTGATCTCGGGCGAGGAAGAGGCGCTGCTCAGCGCTCACGGCGTGATCGGTGCCTTCCCCGATGCGCGCGGCATTGTCGCCGACCTTGGCGGCGGTAGTCTGGAACTGGTGCGGGTGGCAGGTGGCAAGACCGACAGCGCCACCACCCTCCCGCTCGGCACCTTGCGCCTTCCCGAACACCGCAAGGGCGGGCGGGGCGAGATGCGCAAAAGCCTCGACAAGGTGATCCGCAAGGCCGGGTGGGACCTGTCGGCGGCGCCTGCGGTCGAGAATGGCACCCTCTATCTGGTGGGCGGGACGTGGCGGGCGATGGCGGTCTATGCGATGGCCGCGCGCGGCTATCCGCTGAGCGATCCGCATGGCTTCGCGATCGAAGGCGCCGCCGCGCTGGAACTCGCCACCGGCCTGGCGCTCAGCGAAACCGATGTCCTGAAAGGCCGGGAGCGGATTTCGGCGATGCGCGCCGAGAAGCTCCCCGATGCCGCCGTGCTGCTGCAAGCGCTGCTGACGCGGTTGGCGCCGGAGCAGGTGGTGTTCTCCTCATGGGGTCTGCGCGAAGGGCTGCTCTATGATCGCCTGCCTGCGCACACCAAGGCGCAGGACCCGCTGCTGGCGGGCGTGGCGGTGTTCTCCAGCCAGCGCGGCTCTGCCCCGACACTGGCAACGCGCATGGCGGCCTGGACGCTGGATGCCGCCCCCGCGCGCGAACATGGCAGCGAGCGGCTGCGGCTGGCGGCGACCATGCTCGCGCTCGCGGCGATGCAGATCGAGCCCAATATCCGCCTGCCTCAGGCGATCAACTGGGCGCTGCACAAGCGCTGGGTCGGGGTCGACGGCAAAGGCCGGGCGATGCTGGCCGCGGCGATTGCGGCCAATGGCAACCAGCTCAGCCTTCCCGCCGAAGTGCGCGCGCTGGCCTGTCCCGAAGCGATCGAGGAAGCGGTGCGCTGGGGCCTCGCGCTGCGGCTGGCGCGCCGGCTTGGCGGGCAGTCGGCGCGTTCGCTGGAGGTGAGCCGTCTCAGGGTGGAGGAGGGCACACTGGTGCTCGAACTCGCCGCCAGCCATGCGGCGCTGTTCGGCTCGCCGACAGAGAAGGACATGAAGCTGCTCGCCGGACGGCTGGGGATCGGCTGGCGGGTCGATGTGGTGCCCGAAATCGTGATGTAGCCCTCAAGTCCCTCCCCGTTGCTTCGCAACGGGGAGGGGCCTCGGGGCTGTCACCCCTTTTCTTCCCTCCCAAAAGGCGAGAAGTCGGTGTCGATGTCGAACAGATCGACACCTTCGGCGGCCTTGAGCCGGTTCACCACCACATAAGTCACCGGGGTCAGCACCGCCTCCCACGCCACTTTCAGCGCCCAGTTGGTGATCATCACGGTCACCACCGCTTCGGTCGTCCAGATGCCGTAGAAGGCGATGGGGTAGAAGATCAGGCTGTCGACGCCTTGTCCGACGAAGGTCGAGCCGATGGTGCGGGTCCACAGGGCGCGGCCCTTGGTGAGTACCTTCATCTTGGCCATGACGAAGGAATTGACGAACTCGCCCGCCCAGAAGGCAATGATTGAGGCCACGACGATCCGCCACGTGCTGCCGAACACGCTTTCATAAGTCATCTGGCAGATCGCCCCGCCGGGGATCGCCGGATCGGCATTGGAGGTCAGCGGGCGCTCCCCGCCAAAGCCGCTCGCGGCGCATTCCCACCCGCCAAACGGGGGCAGGGCGGTGACGATGTAACTCATGAAGGCAAGGAACAGCATCGCTGCCGTCCCCACCCAGATCACCCGGCGCGCCTTGGCAAAGCCGTAGATCTCGGTGAGCACGTCGCCGATGACATAGCCCAGCGGGAAGAACAGGATCCCCGCGCCATAGATGAAGACGCCGTCTGGCGCTGGCCACCAGCCCTGCGGCCAGAACGGCACGTCGACGAAGGTGAGCTTGGCCGCGCCGATGATGTTCGACAGCAGCAGGATCGCCACGAAGGCCGCCATCACCAGATCATAGTACCGGAAGGTGATTGGCGGACGGCTGGTGGCGACAATGCCGTCGGTCGGATCGCGGTCAAAGGCGGCGGCTGGATCAGCGGGAGCGGTGTTTTCCATCGCCCGACCGATTAGCGCGATTTGCCTGTGCGGCAAAGCGCGCTATTGGGCAGCCGTCTCCCATGTTTCGGGTGCGCGCCCGTAGCTCATCTGGATAGAGCGCGAGACTTCTAATCTTGAGGCAGCAGGTTCGAGTCCTGCCGGGCGCGCCAACTTTTGGTCTTCACGATGAATTACCGTCATTCCTTCCATGCCGGCAACAGCGCCGATGTCGTGAAGCACAGCCTGCTGATTGCCCTCATCCGGGCCTTGCAGCTTAAAGACAGCGCTCTCACCCTGATCGACACCCATGCCGGCTGCGGGCTTTACGATCTGGCGGGCGAGGAGGCCGGGCGAACGGGTGAAGCCACGCAGGGCGTTTTGCGGGCCTTTGCCGACCGGAACCCCTTGCTGGACGACTATCGCGCCGCCGTTCGCACAGTGAATGAGGCTGAGAATGCCGGGGCCGAGCCGCGCCTCTATCCCGGATCGCCGCGCATTCTGGCGGAGCTGCTGCGCCCGCAGGATGTCCTGATCCTCAACGAAAAGCATCCCGAGGACGCCTATGCCCTGCGCGGCGTGATGCGCGGCACAAACGCGGCTGTGCACGAGCGCGACGCCTACGAGTTATGGCTGGCAATGCTGCCGACCCGGACACCGCGCGGCGTGGTGGTGGTCGACCCGCCTTATGAGCAGACCGACGAACGCGCCCGCATCACCGCCACCCTCGCGGCCGCGCACCGCAAGTGGTCGCATGGCGTGACGGTGATCTGGTATCCCCTGAAGGAACGGCCCACCCATGCTCTGTGGAAGGACAAGCTGCGTCAGCTCGGCATCCCGAAGCTTCTGACGGTGGAGCACTGGCTCTATGATGCCGACCAGCCCGGCATCTACAACGGCGCGGGGCTGTTCTTCGTCAATCCACCCTATGCCTTCACCCAAGGCCTGCCGCCTCTGCTCGAAGCGCTGCGCGCGGCGCTCGCGCCCGAGGGGCATCGCGGCGAGATTACGTCCACTTGGTTGCGCGAATAGAACAAGCGCTGATCGCGCCAATTCATCCGGCGATCGTCGCATCCGCATTGAGCATGACCGTGCGGCCGCTCTGCGCTGCGGCGTAGATCGCTTCAATCAGACGCAAATCGCGCAGGCCCATTTCGCCCGGCGTGATGATCGCGCTCCCCTCTCGGATCGCGCTGGCGAGATGGTCGAGCTGGCGGGCGAACTGGACTTCCGAATCCCCCGGCGTGAAGTCGCGCCGGTCGCGGCCCGTCTCCAGTGCGAGCGTCAGGCCATCATAGTTGGTGGCGGGGCGCATCACCAGCGCGCCCGCGGTGCCGCGCGCCTCCACCATGTTGAGACCGGCCGAATCGTAGGACGTCACGATCTGCGCCGCCGCGCCCGAGGGGAAGTGCCATTGGGTCGCGACATGGGCGTAGATTTCCGCAAAGCGCGGATCGTTGGCGGGGCGATAGGCGCTTGCGCTGATCCGGTCAGGCAGCTCGCCCGACAGGTAGAGTGCGGCCTGTAGTCCATAGATCCCGTAATCCTCCAGCGGCCCGCCCCCTGCCAGCGCGCGGCTGACGCGCCAGTTCTGTCCCGGTGTGGTCGGACCCATACGGTAGGAATGTTCGGTGCGGATCAGCCGGAGGTCGCCCACCGCCTTGTCGCGCATCAGATCCATCGCGGCGCGATTGTACGGCTCGAAATGGCAGCGATAGGCGATCATCAGCTTGCGGTTGGCGCGCTGGCTGGCGGCGATCATGCGTTCGCACTCGGCGCTGGAGAGCGCCATCGGCTTTTCGCACATCACGTGCTTGCCCGCGGCAAAGGCGCGCTCCGCCCATTCGGCATGAAGGCCGGTCGGCAGCACGATATAGATCGCCTCGACCGCCGGATTGGCGGCGATTTCGGCGAAGCTGTCGTAGGAATAACGGGCTTGCTGCGGCACGCCGTAGGCTTCACCCACCTCACGCAGCTTGGCAGGATTGCCCGAGACCAGCGCCGCGATATGCGCTCGCTCGGATTGGGCGAAGCGCGGCATGATCTGCTTGAGCGCATAGTCGCCGAGCCCGATGATCGCGAAGCCGACGCTGCCCGGCCGTTGCGCGCGGGGCGGGGCAGCGGAGAGCGTCAGCCCGTCCGGTAGCGGCTGTCCGGTGGCGACAGGTTGGCGCGATGGGCCGAGCGCTGCCGCGCCCGACATCACCAGACCCGCCGCGGCCGCCGTGCCGCCGACTTCAATCAGCCGCCGCCGGGTGATGCCGTGATCCTGCGTCATCTGTCGCCTCCCTTCAGGCCTCCCACGTTCCATCGACCCGGCGCAGCACCGCGCTGGGCCCGTCGAGCAAAGCCTTCGGCAGCAGCGCGGCGGGCAGGTCCTGATAGCTGACCGGCCGCAGGAAGCGGTCGATTGCCAGCGTGCCGACAGATGTGCTGCGCCCGTCCGACGTGGCCGGGAAGGGACCGCCGTGGACCATCGCGTGGGTCACTTCAACGCCGGTGGGCCAGGCATTGGCGATGATCCGACCGGCGCGGTTTTCGAGGATCGGGATGAGGTCGCGTGCTGCCGGATAATCGGCGGTCGCCATGTGCAGGGTTGCGGTGAGCTGACCCTCCATGCCCATCAGGATCGCGGCGACTTCGTCCAGGTCGGCGCAGACGACGATGATCGAGCTGGGGCCGAACACCTCGTGGCCCAGCGCCGGGTTGGCGCGGAAGGCTGCGCCAGAGACGGTGAAGACCTGTGCCTGTCCGCAAGCACCCGTTCCCGCCGCGCCGCTGCCGACCAGCACCGCGCCCACCTGTGCGCCGATTGTTGCGATGCCTTTGGCATAGGCGGACTGGATCCCAGCCGTCAGCATGGTCTGCGCCGGAATGCCGGGAAGCGCTGCGCCCACGGCGGCGATGAAGCGGGTGGTCGCCTCTGCCTCCACCGTCAGAACGATCCCCGGATTGGTGCAGAACTGGCCCGCACCCAGTGACAGCGAACCGACATAGGCGGCGGCGAGCTCGTCAGCCGCTTCAGCCATCCGGCCGGGCATCAGCACCACCGGATTGACGCTGCTCATCTCGGCATAGACCGGAATCGGCACGGGGCGCGCAGCGGCGTGGTTCATCAGCGCAAGACCTCCGGCGCGCGAGCCGGTAAAGCCCACGGCGGCGATGCGCGGGTCTTTCACCAGCGCCTCACCCAGCGCAAAGTCCGTGCCGTTCACAAGGCTGAACACACCGTCCGGCAGCCCGGCTTCGCGCACCGCATCGAGGATTGCGCCAGCGACCAGCTCGGACGTGCCGGGGTGGGCCGGATGCCCCTTGACCACCACGCAGCACCCGGCGGCGAGCGCCGAGGCGGTGTCCCCGCCTGCGACCGAGAAGGCGAGCGGGAAATTGCTCGCGCCGAACACTGCGACGGGGCCCACGGGCACCTTGCGCATCCGCAAATCAGGCTTGGGCGGGGTGCGTTGGGGAAGGGCGTGATCGATCCTGAGGCCCTGCCACGCGCCGTTCTCGACCTCGTCGGCGAACAGGCGCAACTGACCGACGGTGCGTCCGCGTTCGCCATTCAGACGCGCTTCGGGCAGGCCGCTTTCCAGCATCGCGCGCTGGGTGAGCGTATCGCCGAGTGCGTCGATCTTTTCGGCGACCAATCGCAGAAACGCGGCGCGCTCAGCCAAGGGGAGGCTGGCGAACACCGGCTGCGCCGCTGCCGCAGCCGCGCAGGCATCGGCAACATCGGCGGTGCTGGCCTGCGCAAACGCCGGTTCGAGCGCTGCGCCGCTTGCTGCCGCCACTGCCGCGAAACGCTCCACGCCATCGCGCCATTCGCCCGCAACCAAATTTCTGCCCGTCAGCATCGCCGTTCCTCTCGAAGACCGAATCCGTTTGTGAAAACGCGGCTTGCCATAACGCGATTTTCAGTGAAAGGTAGCGCTACCATAAATGGTGTGGGTTGCAACATAGCAACCGGGGAGAGGGATCTTGGAGAATAATCGGGGCGGCACCAACATGGTGCTGATTTCCGCGATCGTTGCGGTTGCGACCATCGGCGGATTGCTGTTCGGCTATGATAGCGGCGCGGTCAACGGCACGCAGCCGGGGTTGAAGGCGGAATTCGGTCTGGGCGTGGGCGGACTGGGCTTCACGGTCAGTTCGCTGCTGATCGGCTGCTTTATCGGGGCGTTCTTTGCGGGCACGCTCGCCGACCAGATGGGACGGCGCAATGTGATGCGGATCGCCGCGGTGCTCTTTCTCGCCGGTGCGCTGATCCAGGGCCTGACGGAAAGCCATCTGCTGTTCGTGATCGCTCGCATTGCAGGCGGTATGGCGGTTGGCGCGGCCAGTGTGCTGTCGCCCGCCTATATCGCCGAGGTCGCGCCTGCGAATATTCGCGGACGGATGACCACGGTGCAGCAGATCATGATCATCACCGGCCTGACGCTGGCGTTCCTTGTGAACTACTTCCTCGCGGCTGCGGCGGGCGGGTCAACCGGAGCCTTCTGGGGCGGGATCGCCGCGTGGCGCTGGATGTATCTGATGCAGGCGCTGCCCGCTGCGATCTTCCTTGCCGCGCTGTTCTTCATCCCGGAAAGCCCGCGCTATCTGATCGGCAAGGGCCGCCATGAGGAGGCTTCCAAGGTGCTGACCGACCTGTTCGGTGCCGAGGAAGCGACTGCCAAGCTCGCCGAAATCCGCGCGAGCTTTTCGGAAGATCACCGCCCGCGTCTTGCCGATGTGCTCGCGCCTGCGGGCACCAGGAGCCTGCTCGGGATGCGTCCGATTGTGTGGGTTGGCATCATGCTGGCGGTGTTCCAGCAGCTCGTCGGGATCAACGTGATCTTCTATTACGGCGCGACACTGTGGCAGCTGGCGGGCTTCACCGAAGCGGATTCGCTGCTGATCAACATCGTGTCGGGCGCGGTTTCGATTGCGGCCTGCTTTGTCACGATTGCAGTAATCGACAAGGTCGGGCGCAAGCCGCTGCTGCTGATCGGTTCGGCGGGGATGGCGGCAACGTTGTTCGTGATGGTGTTCGTGTTCAGCCAGGGCGGTCTGGATGCAGAGGGCAATCTGGTGCTGTCGGCGGGCCTCGGCACGATGGCGGTGGTGGCGGCGAACCTCTATGTCATTTTCTTCAATGTCAGCTGGGGCCCGGTGATGTGGGTGATGCTGGCGGAGATGTTCCCCAACCAGATCCGCGGATCGGCGCTGGCGGTGGCGGGCTTCTTTCAGTGGTTCGCCAACTTCCTCATCGCGCAGAGCTTCCCGCTGATGGCGGCGGGGATTGGCCTCGCGGCAAGCTACAGCTTCTACGCCGTATGTGCGACCATCAGCTTTTTCCTCGTCCAGCGTTTCATTGTCGAGACCAAGGGCAAGGAACTGGAGGAGATGGTCGGATAAGGCCGCCAATGATAGCGAGGACGCCATGATGTCAGATGCTCCTCAGCCGGTCCGTGTCGTCGTCCTTGGCGGCGGCACGGCGGGCTGGATGACCGCCGCAGGGATTGCCAAGCTGCTGCCCGATCTGGCGCGCGTCCAACTGGTCGAGAGCGAGGAGATCGGCATCGTCGGCGTGGGCGAGGCGACCTTGCCGCACATCCGCGGCTTCGTCGAAAAGCTCGGGATCGATGAGGCGGCCTTCATGAAGGCCACCCATGCGACCTTCAAGCTGGGCATCGACTTCCGCGATTTCGGGCGGATCGGGGAAAGCTACATCCACCCCTTCGGCTCCTTCGGCGAGGAAGTCGCAGGGGTCGGCTTCCACCACTATTGGCTGGAGCTGGCCCGGCACGGCATGGCACGTGATCTGGGCGATTATTCGCTCGCCGTGGCAGCGGCCAAGGCCAACCGGTTCCGCCCACCATCGCAGGACGACAGCCTCGGCTCGACCTATGGCTATGCCTACCAGTTCGATGCGACCTTGTTCGGCCCCTTCATGCGCGAATTCGGACTTGGCCTCGGAATCGAGCGGCATGAGGGGCGGGTCGTCAGTGTCGAGCGTGATGCGGTCAGTGGCGATGTGGTTGCGCTGTTGTTGGCGGATGGTCGGCGGGTCATTGGCGATCTGTTCGTCGATTGCTCGGGCTTTCGCTCGCTGCTGCTGGGGCAGGAGCTGGGCGTGGCGTGGGAGGATTGGACGCATTGGCTCCCGTGCGACCGGGCAGCGGCGATGCCCTGCACCCATGCGACCGACGACCTGCGCCCCTACACCACCGCCACCGCCATGCCCGCCGGTTGGCGCTGGCAGATCCCGCTCCAGCACCGCATGGGCAACGGTTACGTCTTCTCATCCGCGCATATCACCGAGGAGCAGGCCTGCGACGCGATCCGCGCGAGCGCCGAGGGCACCCCACTGGCAGACCCCCGCATCCTGAAATTCCGCCCCGGCAGGCGTGCGCAATCGTGGAGCCACAATGTCATCGGCGTCGGACTGGCAAGCGGCTTTCTCGAACCGCTCGAATCCACCTCGATCTATCTGGCGCAGATGGCGATCACCTATCTGATCGAGCTGTTTCCCGCAGCAGCGGGCCAGATCGACCCGCGCGACCGGGCCGAGTTCAACCGGCTGGTCGACATGGAATATGACCGCGTGCGGGACTTCCTGATCCTGCACTACAATGCCACCACGCGCGACGATTCCGAATTCTGGAACCACGTGCGCACCATGCGCGTCCCCGACAGTCTGGCGGACAAGCTCGAACTGTGGCGCAATGCCGGGCGGATCGAGAAGTATTCGGACGGGCTGTTCTACGATGCCAGCTGGATCGCGGTCTATGTCGGGCAGGGCATGCTGCCCGAACGCCATGATCCGCGCGCGGCGATGATCGCCCCCGATGCCCTCGCCCGCGCGACCGAGCGCTTGCGCATGGCCGTGACCGGCGAGGTTGCCACCATGCCCGGCCACCGCGAATACCTGCGGGCTGAAGCCGCGCGGCTCGCCGAGGCGGCGTGAGCACCCCGCGCGAGCCTTTGCGCCGCGTGGTCGTGGCGGGCGGCGGGCAAGTGGGCGTGCTTGCCGCACTGGCCTTGCGCCGCAGTCTGCCGGAATGCGAGGTGATCGTGATCGGCAGCCAGCCGGGGCCAGCCGCCTTTGCCGACTGGTCGCCCAGCGCCATGCCTTTCACCAACAAGCTGCATGACCGGCTGGGCATTGCCGAGGCCGATATCATCACCAAGGCGGGCGGATCCTACCGGCTGGTGACCCGCTATGCCGGATGGGGTGGAGGCGAGCAGCAGGGCGTGCTCGCCTATGGCGAAGCGCTTGACCCGGCGCTCAAGACCGCGTTCGCGCGGGACTGGGGGCAGGTGCGCCCGCTGGGCGCAGGCGCGCCGCCAACGGGGAGCGTGGCGCAGGTGCTGGCCGAAGCGGGCCGCTTTGCCCCGCCGCCGCCGGGCGAGCCGACGCCTCTGGCCGCGGTCGACTACGCGCTGCGCTGGCACCCGGCGGCCTATCGCGCGCTTCTCATTCAGCAGGCCGAAGCGGCAGGCGTGCGCTATGCCGAAGGGGTAATCGACCGGGTCGAGCCGGGCGAGGGCGATGCCATCCGCGCTGCCGGTCTGGCCGGACAGGGCTTGATCGAGGCCGATCTGTTCATCGATTGCACCGGGCCGCAAGCCAGCCTGCTCGCCGCTCATCCGCGCTTCGCCTTCACCGACTGGTCGGCGAGCCTGCCCACGCGCCATGTGTATCTTGCCGAGCCCGCCGCGCCGGTGATCGCGCTGGAGGACCGCATCACGCTGATCCCAGCAGGCTGGGTCACCGAGGTGGCCGGGCGGGACGGGTTGCACCGCGTGCTTGGCACGGCGGGGCCACTTGCGCGGGCTGAAGCCGAAGCATTGCTCGGCGTTCCGGCGCGGGCGGCGATTGCGCTCACGCCGGGACGGGCGGCGGAACCGTGGATCGGCAATGTCGTCGCCTTGGGCGATGCTGCCGCACGGTTCGAACCGCTGGGGCCGCTCCATCTGGATCTCGCCCACCGCCAGCTTGATCTGCTGCTGGAAATGCTGCCGGGCCGCGCCATCTCGCCGCTGGAGCGCGCGGAGTACAACCGCCGCTCGGGCCTGATGATGGAGGGCGTGCACGAGGTGCTGGCGCTGCATTTCGCAGGGATCGAAGCGCAGCGTGTGTTTGGCGCACGGGTGCTGCCGGGCCGGGTAGGCGCGGTGATCGACCAGTTCGTGCGGCGCGGGCGCATTCCGTTCCGCGAGGAATTGCCTTTGCTGGGGCAGGAACAATATGCGCTGCTGGTGGCGCTGGGCTGGACGCCGGGCCTGCCGCCCGCCGCGCGCCATGCCGATGCTGCCGCAGAGGCTCGCGCGCGCGCCGCGTTCGAGGCCGATGCCCGCGCCGCGCTGGCCTTTGCGCCGCCCTATGATCAGTGGCTCGCGCGGACGCTTGGCGCTAACCGAGCGCCTGCCGGATAGCGCTGCGCATCTGCGCGAAGCGTTCGGGTGAGGGCGGGCCGAGGATGCCCTTGGCGTGATCGGGCAGATGCGCCGAGGGATCGTCGCCGAAAATGTAGTATTCCAGCATCTCGCGCCATACCGCCCGCTGATCATCCGGCAGGTGCCGGAACGCGAGCAGCGCATGGAGCAGCCCTTCGTAAGGGCTGCCGATCCCGTCCGGCTGGCCCGGCGTCCACCAGTAATTCACGAGAATGCTGACCGGATCGAGCGATTCCACCCCGTGCCACCAGCCATAGGGAATATAGATCGCATCCCCCGGCTCCAGCGTCGCAACCTCGGCATGGCGCGCGGCTTCGGCGAAGCGCGGAAAGCGCTCCAGATCGGGTGCAAAGGGATCGACCATGCTGACGGGGATGCCCGCCGGGGTCAGCTCGAACGGACCGGGATAGAGCCCCCCGATCTGATCGGGCGGGTAGAGCGTGAAGCGCCGTCGTCCGGCCACGCAGCAGGCGACATTCTCCTTGGCATCGTAATGCACGCCAACGCGGATGCGGTTGCCAATCCAGATGCGCGCGGTCACCTCGGGCAGCAGCGCCAACCGGTTCTCGCGCGCGAAGGCGGGGAGCAGGCTTGCGATCTCTTCGGATTGCACCGCCATCGCGGGCGGATCGGGCATGGTGGCCGCGCTCAGCAGATCGTCCAGAAAGGTTTCCAGCCGGCCGCTGCCGCGCACGAAATTGAGGCGCGTGAGATCGGGGGTGTAGAAGAACCGACCTTTTTCTGACGGCGCAGCAGCGATCGCGCCGACGGGCCGGGTGGTCGGCTCGCGCGAGAGGTAGGCGACAATCGCCGCATCCCCCGCTCGCGCAGCGGCAACCACGGGCCAATCGGCCACCTGCCCGCGCAGCACCGCCGGACGAATGGCCGCGCGCAGAGCTACGAACTGATCGTCGCCAATCGGCCCTGAAAGCTCGGCCATCGGGACGGGGAGGGGAAGATTACTCACGCTGTGAGATATTCCGAGCGCGGGATCGCGCCGCCGTTCTGGTGCAGGAATTCATCCTGCGTTGGTAGCTGATCGACTGTCTGGCGGATCACGTCGCGGATATGCGCCAGCCGGGTGCGGGTTTCGGCCTCGTCCAGCATCCACGCTGCCGGGTGATAGGACTGCGGGGTCACCCCCTGGCTAAGCATCACCGACAGCCAGCTGTCTTCGGTGAACAGCTCGTTGTTCTCACGGATGATCCGGCCCGAGGAGCGGAATATTTCGAGCTTTTCGGCAAGGCCATCGGGAGGCGGCAAGTTGCGGCAGTAACGCCAGAATTCCGAATCATCCCGCTCACTGGCGCGGTAGTGCAGCACCAGAAAATCCCGGATATTGCGATATTCGCGCGTGGTCTCGAAGTTGAAGCGGTCAATCTCGACCGCCGAGAAGCCGGTATCGGGAAACAGCGCCAGCAACCGCGCGATGCCCGATTGCACCAGATGGATCGACGTCGATTCGAGCGGTTCGAGAAAGCCCGCCGCCAGCCCCAGAGCGACCACGTTCTTCTCCCAGGCCCGGGCGCGGTGCCCGGCGGCAAAGGCGATCTGGTTGGGATCGGCGAGCGGTTTGCCATCGAGGTTCGCCAGCAACAGATCGGTCGCCGCAGTGCGGTCAATGTGGGCCGAGGAGAACACATGGCCATTGCCGATCCGGTGCTGGAGCGGAATGCGCCACTGCCATCCGGCGGTGCGCGCGGTGGAGCGAGTCAGCGGTTCATTGCGCCCGCCCAGTTCGCAAGGCACCGCAACCGCACTGTCGCACGGCAGCCATTTGGTCCAGTCGATGAAAGGCACGTCCAGCGCCTGTCCCAGCAGCAGCGAACGGAAGCCCGAGCAGTCGATGAACAGCTCGCCCGCAATGTCGCGCCCGTCATCCAAGGTGACGGCCGTGACGAAGCCCGTCTCGCCATCCTGCTGTACGCCGGTGATCCGCCCTTCGACCCGCACCGCGCCCGCGTTCTCGGCATAGCCGCGCAGGAAGCGGGCGTAGCGGCCCGCGTCGAACTGGAAGGCGTAGGACAGTTTCGACATCGGCGATTTGGGGTTGTCGGGCCGGGGCCAGCCGAACCGGCCCGATTTGCCCGCCACCGCAGCCACCGAATAATCGTCGATCCGCGAGGTATCGCCCACCTGCTGTCCGCGCAGCCAGAAATGCTGGAATTCGATTCCGAGCATGTCGATCCCGAAGCTGCCGAAGGGGTGCACGTAGGAATGCCCCGGCCTGAGCCAGTCAACGAACTCGATCCCGAGTTTGTAGGTCGCGCGGGTTTCGCGCATGAACTGCATTTCATCGAGGCCGAGCAGGCGGTTGAAGCCGATGATCTGCGGGATGGTCGCCTCACCCACGCCAACCGTGCCGATCGCTTCGCTTTCGACGAGCGTGACCGACAGGCCCGGCATTTGCCCGAGCACCCGGACGAGGGCCGCAGCCGTCATCCACCCGGCGGTGCCGCCGCCGACCACCACGATCTTCGTGACGGGCTGCGGCACGCTCACGCGTTCACCGCTTGCGCAGGCGCAATCGGTGCGGCGGCTTCGTTCCAGCTGCCCGATTGGCGCAGGAAGGCCTCATGCACCGGCAGCTTGCCGGCGATGTCGTGATAAGCCTCGCGCATCTGCGCCATCGCGGCGGCGACCTTGTCTTCGTCCAGCGTGTCGGCGATCGGATCATGCATGTCGGGCCAGATGTTCTGCCCCAGCATCACCGCAATCCAGCTCGGCGCGGTGAACAGCTCGGCATTTTCGCGGAACACCCGCCCGCGATGCTGCCACAGCGCCATCTTGCGGGCGAGGCTGTCGGGCACGCTCATGTGGCGGACATAGCGCCAGAACTCCGAATCCTCCCGCTGTGTCGCCTTGTAGTGAAGGATGATGAAGTCGCGCACATCCTCGAACAATTCGCGCATCCCGCGATTATATTCGTCGCGCTCAATCGGGCGGATCGGATTGTCGGGAAACAGCGCGAACAGGCGGGCGATCCCGTTCTGGATGAGGTGGATACTGGTCGATTCGAGCGGCTCGATAAAGCCCGACGACAGCCCGATGGCGACGACATTGTGGTTCCACGCCTTGCGCCGCATCCCGGTGAGGAAGCGCAAGGCCCGCGGTTCGCCCAGCGGCTCGGTTTCAAGGTTGGCAAGCAGGATGTCGCGCGCGCGCTCTTCGCTCATGAAGGCGCTGGAAAAGACATGGCCATTGCCGGTACGGTGCTGGAGCGGGATGCGCCATTGCCATCCCGCAGCATGTGCGGTGGAGCGGGTGAAGGGATCGGGCGGGCCGGGACTGCGGCTGGGCACGGCCAGCGCGCGGTCCATCGGCAACCAGCGGCTCCAATCCTCGTAACCTGTTTCAAGCGCGTCCTCGATCAGCAGGCCCCTGAAGCCCGAGCAATCGATAAACAGATCGCCCGCAACGGTGACGCCGCTGTCCAGCGTGACACTATCCACATCGCCGCTTTCGCCATTGCGCGAGACGCTGGTGATCTGGCCCTCGATCCGGGTCACGCCCTGACGCGTCGCCAGACGGCGCAGGAAGGCCGCATAAAGACCGGCATCGAAGTGGTAGGCATAGGCGATCTGGTTCACCAGCGACTGTGCCCCCGCGGCCGGGCGGGCAAAGCGGCCCATGCGTGCCGCGGCCGTGCTCATCGAATAGTCGCCGATATCACCTGCACCCATGCTGCGGGCGCGCTCACGCAGGAACAATTGGTGGAAGGCGATGCCGTGGAGGTCCTGACCGTAGGTGCCGAAGGGGTGGAAGTAGCGATCGCCGACCTGGCCCCAATTGACGAACTCAATCCCCAGTTTGCAGGTGCCGCGAGTCTCGCGCAGAAATTCCGCTTCGGGAATGTCGAGCATCGCGTTGAAGCTGCGAATCGGCGGGATGGTGGCTTCACCCACGCCGACCGTGCCGATCGCGTCGGATTCGATCAGGGTGACGGTGCGCTGCCCATCATTGAAGAACCGCACAAGCGCGGCAGCCGCCATCCATCCGGCGGTGCCGCCACCGACGATTACAACCCGTGCAAGGCGGTTCGCGTTACCGATACCATTCATCCCAGCCATCCTATCCCAACCCTACCGTGCCGGGAGATTGTTGGCAAATTGCCACAGTTCCCCTGCAAATCTACGAAGACCTATTGTCAAGCGCCCCACACAGCGATAAGCCATCGTCCCACAAGAGGGCAAGCTATCTAGCAATAAATGATAGCGCTAACATGGGGAGGGATCTTATGCGCACAGCAGTGCAAGGCCATGGCGTTGGGGCAGGCGCCAGGGACTCGTGGTTCAAAAGCGCATTGCGCGCCGGTGCATCGGCACTGGTTGTCAGCAGCGCGATCAGCGGCAGCGGCGTCTGGGCGCAGGAGCAAACCCAACCCGAACCGGAGGTCGAAGACACGACTGCGGTGGAAGAGCCCGTCAACGAAATCATCGTCAGCGGCCTGCGCGCCTCGCTCGCCAATGCCCAGAACGTCAAGAAGAACGCCGACACCGTCGTCGATGCGATCACCGCGCAGGATATTGGCGCGCTGCCCGATCGTTCGGTGACCGAAGCGCTTCAGCGCGTTCCGGGCGTCGCCATCAACCGTTTTGCCGGATCGAACGATCCCGACCACTTCTCGGTCGAAGGTTCGGGCGTCGTGGTGCGCGGCCTGAACTTCGTGCGTTCGGAATTCAACGGCCGCAGCGCCTTTGGTTCGGGCGTCGGCGGGCAGGCGCTCAACTTTGCCGACGTGCCGGCCGAACTGCTCGGCTCGGTCATCATCAGCAAGAACGCCACGGCCGAATCCATCGAAGGCGGTCTCGCCGGTACGGTCAACCTCAACACCCGCAAGCCGTTCGACAACAACGGCTTCAAGGTCGCCTTCAGCGCCGAGGCCAACTATGGCGATTTCCGCAAGGAATGGACGCCGACGCTCTCCGGGCTGATCAGCAACACCTGGGATACCGACAAGGGCCGCTTCGGCCTGCTGTTCAGCGGCTCCTATTCCGAGATCAAGAGCCGCGCCGATGGTTTGCAGGTCGCCAACTACCAGACCCGTGACGGGCAGTTGGTCAATGCTGCCAATGCGGGCGGCGTACGCGTCTGTCGCAATCCGCTGCCGAGTTCGGCGGACAATTTCACCTTGCCGGGCGCAGGCGCTTTGTGCGGCGCGAATGGCGTGGCCGGAGCGGACGGCTTTGCCGATTACGCCGCGTCGCGCGTGGCCCCGGTGGGCGGCCAGTTCCGCACGCAGGAATTCGATCGCAAGCGCAACGGGATCGCGGTTTCGGCGCAGTTTGAGTCGATCGACGAAAAGACCCTGATCACGGCGGAGTTCATTCGTTCAGCCTCAACCAACAAGTGGGGCGAGTACACTTTCGAGGCCGCGCCCGATCTGTCCGAATATCAGACCTATCCGATCGGCTGCCGGCAGAATGCCGACGGCCCGAACCGGGTCAACCCCGATGGGTCGGCGGGTGATCCCACGCCGCGCGCGCAATGCCCGGTCGGCGGGTTCACCGACTTCATCTATGACGACACCGGGCTGTTCCAGTCGGGCTATATCGTCAACGCATCGAATGGCTGGCGCGGCGATCCGGGCGCATCGCCCTTCGTGCCGATTGGCGGGCTTCAGCAGTCGCTGGCGCGCCGTCAGGTCGACGACCGGATCACCAACGAAGACTACTCGATCAACCTGCGCACCGAATTGACCGATCGCTTCACGGTCGAGATCGACGCGCAATATGCGACCTCGCGCAAGCAGAACCTCGACTTCAGCGTGTTCGGTTCGTCCTTCGCCGACCAGGAGCTCGACATTTCGGGCGATCTGCCGGTGATCATCCCGCGCAAACCGCAATACCTCGGCTATGTCTGGTCGACGCCGGGCGCCGATCTCGCGGGTGCGACGGAAGAGCAATACTTCACCGATCCCCGCTTCCAGTTCTGGCGGGCGGCGATGGATCACATCGAGGACAGCACCGGCAAGCAATATGCCTTCCAGGCGGACTTCGCCTACGAGTTCGATGACGACGCCTTCCTGCGCAAGGCCAAGTGGGGCGCGCGCTATCAGGACCGCGATCAGACGGTGCGGTACACCACCTATAACTGGGGGATGCTGAGCGAGACCTGGTCGGGCAGCCGTCCGGTCAACTTCGCCGATAGCACGCAGGTCCCATCGGAACGCTATGAATTCCCGAACTTCTTCCGCGGCAAGGTGCCCGGCCCTCCGGGTGCGTTCTACTATGCCGGGGATCTGATCGGCGATTACGAAGGCGCGATTGGCGACTTCCAGTCGGTGCAGGATCAGGCCCGCGCGCTCGGCGCCTCGCCGAGCTGGGTGCCGCTGTCGGGCCGTCAGAACGCCATCGCCGGAACGCCGTACCTGCCCGAGGATATTCAGCCGATTGCCCAGCAGGATACGGCTGCCTACGTGCAGCTCGAATTCGGCACGGACAACCTGTTCGGCGATCTACGCCTGTCGGGCAATGTCGGCCTGCGCTACGTCAACACCGCGATCCGCTCGCAAGGGTCGATCGGGGTGCCGAGCGGCCAAGCGCTCAACATCCTCGATCCGTTCGATGTTCGCTGCGCCGCCGTGGTGCCGCCGGGCGCACCTCCCGGCACTGTGCCGTCGCGGCCGGGTGGGGTCTGCAATCTCGGACCGCAAGGCTATGCCGACCTCCAGACCTTTGCTGGCAGCGGCGGATCGCAGTTCGATGTGGCCGATGTCGATTACAGCTTCTGGCTGCCCAGCCTCAACCTCAAGCTGGGTGTGACCGATGATGTGATTTTCCGCTTTGCGGGATCGAAGGTGCTGACCCGGCCCGACAACTCCTATGTTCGCAACTTCCTCCAGATCGGTCTGGGGCAGAGCGGCGAGCTGACGGCCCAATCCGGCAATCCCTTCATCCGTCCGGCCACCGCGTGGCAGTTCGACCTTACCGCCGAATGGTATTTCGACACGGTCGGCTCGTTGACGTTCAATGCCTTCTACAAGGACATCAAGGACTTCTTCTATCAGGAGGTTACCAGCCGTCAGGTCACCAGCAATGGGATCACCCGCGATGTGCTGGTGCGTGGTCCGGCCAACTTCGACGATAACGGGAAGATCAAGGGCTTCGAGGTAGCCTACCAGCAGACCTACGACTTCCTGCCCAAACCGCTCGATGGCTTGGGGGTGGCTGCCAACTACACCTACATCAAGAGCAGCGGCCTGCCGAACACCTTCCTCAATACCGGCGAGCCGGTGGACGAATCCACCATCCCGCCGGGCAACCTGCCGCTGGAACAGCTGTCGAAGCACAACATCAACGCGACGGTGTTCTACGAGAAGGGGCCGTTCAGCTTGCGGGCCGCCTATAACTGGCGCTCACGCTTCCTGCTGACCCCGGCGGATGTAATCTTCCCGTTCTACTCGATCTTCAATGAGTCGACCGGGCAGCTCGATGCCTCGATCTTCTTCAACGTGACGAAGGATATCCGGGTCGGTGTGCAAGGGGTGAATCTGCTCGACGAGGTCACCAAGACCACCCAGGCCTACACCGGCGACGCCAGCGTGCTGGCCCCGCGTTCGTTCTTCATGAACGACCGGCGCTTCTCCTTCATCGTGCGGGGCAACTTCTAACCCCTTACGACATCAGTCCCCAGGGAAAGGGCTCTCCGGCATCTGCCGGGGGGCCCTTTTCCGTTGGTGGGGGCGGCGGGCAGCGCGGCGCAAAAAAAGGCCCGGGACAGCGCCCGGGCCACAGGAATGCGCTGCTGCGAGGAGATCAGCCGGCAGCGCTCATCACGTTGGCCAGTGCGGTGCGCAGTGGCTTGGCGCGATATTGGGAATCGTAAGGCGTGCCGCGCACTTCCTGCCCATCGGCGCGCTTGGAGGGCTCAAAGCCTTGCAGCCAGTTGAACTTATCGACCATGCCCCAGGCGAGCACGTCATCGAGCTTCGCATCATAATCGAACATCAGATCGAAATAGCGCCGCGCGAAGTCAGCGACCTTCTCGTCGCGCTGAGCAATATTGGCGGGGAGCGCCTTGTCCTTCACGTCGAACTCGGTGATCAGCAGGCGGTATCCCATGGCGGTCACTTCATCGAGGAACCTGCGCCACTCACGCTCGGCATAGGGGCCGACGCCCGTGGCCGGATCAATCGCGAAGATCTCGATATGCGACTGGATGCCGAGCGCATCGACCGGGGTGCCGCGCTTCCTGAATCCTTCGAGCAGGCGCAGCACGTCGGCGCAGTGGCGCTGGTGCTGCGGCTCCCAGCTCATGTAGTCATTATAGACCAGCTGCGCGGTCGGCAGTTCGGCCCGCGCGGTATGAAAGGCGAGGTCGATCACGGCTTCGGGGCTGCCCATCGCGCGGCTCATGCTGGTTTCGATGGTGGCGCCCCGATCATGGTCGATCGCTTCATTGACCACGTCGTAGGAGGAGATGACGCCCTTGTAGCGGCGGGTGACCGTCTGGATGTGCTCAGTCAGCAGCCGTTCGGCCTCGCGCACCGGGTTGGCGCCATAATCATACGTGTTGAGCCAGTTCGGGAACCACTGCGGCCGGTGCCACAGCAGGGTGTGGCCGCGAACCGCGTGGGCGTTCTGCTGCGCCCAGCGGACGATCTCGTCCATGCGGTCGAAGGCGTAGACGGTCGGGGCGGGGCGGACAGCCTGCCACTTCATCTCGTTTTCGGGCACGACGATGCCGCATTCGCCCTTGATGATCGCGGTGTAATCCGCGTTCTGGATCGAACCGGCGTTGGTGGTGCCGGGGGTCGAAGCGATGGCGCTGCCGAACTTGCGGCCGCGCTGCGCAGCGATCGCGTTGAGGCCGGGTTGCGGCACGCCGGTGGCGGGGGGCGTGGGCGCGGGCGCACTGACCGGCGCGGGCGCAGCTCCTGCCGATCCGCCGCCGCAGCCGACCAGCGGCAAGGCGGCAAGCCCGGCGAGCGCCGCGCGGCGGGAGAGGGTGAAATCCGTATCCATGTCAGATGATCTCCACGTCGAGCGGGGTGAGGTTGGCCGAGCTGTTCCCCGCCCACAGCCGCAAGGGGCCGGACGGGTTGGTCTCGGTGAGATTCTCGTCCCACACCGCCAGCTGGCGGGCGGGGATGGTGAAGCTGAGCGTGCGGCTCTCACCCGGCTGGAGCGTGACACGCTGGAAGCCCGTCAGTTCGAGCACAGGGCGACTGACCGCGAGGCTGGAGCGGGTGATGTAGAGCTGCACCACCTCGTCGCCTGCCCGGGCGCCGGTGTTGGTCACGGTGACCGTGGCGCTGACATCCTCGTTGCGGGCGAAGCGGGGCTTGGCTGTGTGCGGGGCCGAGATGGCGAAGCTGGTGTAGCTGAGGCCGTGGCCAAAGGCGAACAGCGGGGCCTTGTCGTCAAACAGATACCCGCGCCGCGCGCTCGGCTTGTGGTTGTAGAACAGCGGGATCTGGCCTTCATTGCGGACGACGCTGACTGGCAGTTTCGCACCCGGATTGATCTCGCCCAGCAGCGCTTCGGCGACCGCCTGGCCGCCTTCCTGCCCCGGATACCAGCACTCCAGCACGGCATCGGCCTTGGCGATCACGTTCGGCCAGCTGGGCGGACGGCCATTGTAAGCGGCAACGATCAGCGGCTTGCCCAGACCTGCAAGCGCATCGACCAGCACGTTCTGTTCGCCGAGAATATCGATGCTGGTGCGGTCGCCGAGATGGTTTTTCGCAAAGCCTTCGCGGCTGGTCTGCTCGGTGTCACCGATGGCGAGGATGATGGTGTCGGCGGTGCGGGCGACGTCCACCGCCTCGGCGATGAGTTTGAGGTTGGCGGCGCGGTCAGCCAGCGTCACTTCGTCGGCTGAGCGATCCTCGCTGGTGGTGATGAACACGCCCTGCGCGGTGACGAAGTCAGCGTCCGGCGCAATCATGCGCAGCCCTTCGATCAGGCTGATGGTCTGCTTGGGCACGCTCGAATAGCCGCCGAGCCGCGCGATTGCATGGTTCGGCCCGATCACCGCTACCCGTCCCATTGCCTTGCGGTCCAATGGCAGCGCGCCCTTGTTGGTGAGCAAGCACACACCTTTACGCGCCGCCTCCAGCGCCAGCGCGCGGGCTTCGGCGTTCCCGGTCAGCGCCTCGGCCAGCGCGGCATCGCCATAGGGGTTCTCGAACAGCCCGCAGCGGAACTTGAACGCCAGCATCCGCGCGCACGCCGTATCGACCAGCGCGTGCGGAACGCGGCCCGCGCGCACGGCGTCTACCAGCGTGGCGAAGGCCTGACCTTCGGGCAATTCACTGTCCACCCCGGCGCGCAGGGCCTGATGCGCCGCATCCTCAAGATCGCGCGCGACGTGGTGGAGCGTGTCGAGCTCGTGCACCCCGCCGTAATCGCTGGCGATGATCCCGTCGAAGCCCCACTCGCCGCGCAGCACCGTGCCCAGCAGCCACGCATTGGCGTGAGAGGGCACCCCGTCGATCTCATTGTAGCTCGGCATCACCGCGCCGACCGAACAGCGCCGGACCACTTCGCGGAACGGAGGAAAGAAGTTTTCGCGCAGCTCCCGCTCGGCGATTTGCGCAGGGGCGACATTGTTGCCGCTTTCTGGCTGCCCGTGGCCGGTCATGTGCTTGAGCGTGGCGAAGACCTTGCCGTCCGCCAGCCGCTCGAACTTGCCCGGCCCTTGCAGGCCTTCGACGGCCGCGACCGCCATTTCGGCGGCGAGGTAGGGGTCTTCACCCCACGTCTCCTCAATCCGTCCCCAGCGCGGATCGCGGACGATATCGACCACCGGGGAGAGCACCAGCGGCACCCCGCGCGCGCGGGTTTCGCGCGCGATCACCGACTGGACGCGGCGCATCAGATTGGTGTCGAAGCTTCCCGCCAGCGCGATGGCTTGCGGGAACATCGTCGCGTCGGTCGCCATGTAGCCGTGTAGCGATTCCTCGTGGAGCAGCACCGGGATGCCGAGGCGGGTGTCCTCCACCGCCCAGCGTTGCAGCGCATTGATGAAGGCAACCGTCTCGGTCGGCGTGCGCCAGCGTGCCGCCGTCCCGCCGGCCGCGCCGGTGATGCCGGGGACGCCGCGCTTGTCGCTCGGACGGGTGACGTGGCCGATCCCGTCGGGGAAGGCGGCGCTGGCCTTGGCGGGATCGAACGCGAGGCCATCGATCATGTCAGCTTTCGCCGCCCATGCCGTGCGGATTTGCGCGACCTTTTCCTCAAGCGTCATCCGCGCCATCAGGTCGGCGACGCGCAGGGGGATGGGCGCCGCAGCGTCCTTATAAACCGGGCCGCCCTGCGCCCACACCGCCGGTCCCGCCGTCAGCGCCAGCACGGCGAGGCTGCCGCCTGCCATGAGGCGCAGCGCATGACGGCGGGTGTGGCTCACTCAGTCACCGTCAGCGTGACGCTCTGCACCTCCGCCGAGTTGGCGCCGGTCATCAGCGTGAAGGTGCCCGGTTCGACGACCTGCTTCATCTCGGTGTTCCACAGCATGAAGGCGCGCGGCTGAACCGTGATCGCCACATTGCGGGTCTCACCGGGGGCGAGGGAGACGCGCTGGAAGCCGACCAGCTCCTTCACCGGGCGCGTGACCGAGCTGACATCGTCGCGCAGGTACACCTGCACCACTTCATCGCCCGCGCGTTTGCCGGTGTTGGTGACCGGCACCGTCACCGTCACGCTTTGACCGGCCTTGATGCTGCTCGCCGAAAGCTGCGGCGCGCCCAGCGCGAAGGTGGTGTAGCTGAGGCCCCAACCGAAGGGGTAGAGCGGCGTCACCTCGTCGAACAGATACCCGCGCCGCGCGCTCGGCTTGTGGTTGTAGAACATCGGCAATTGCCCGGCGTTGCGCGCGGTCGAAACGGGCATCTTGCCGCCGGGGTTGATATTGCCCAGCAGCGCATCGGCAATCGCCGTGCCCTGCTGCTCGCCCGCGTACCAGGTTTCCAAGATCGCATCGGCTTCGGCCGCGATGGTCGGGTAGCTCGGCGGGCGGCCATTGACGAGCACGGCGACCACCGGCTTGCCCAGCGCCTTCAGCGCGGCGAACAATGCGTTCTGTTCGCCCACCAGATCCAGACTGGTGCGGTCGCCCAAGTGTCCTGCGGCCCAGCCTTCGCGGCTGGTCTTTTCGGTGTCGCCGATGAACAGCACGATGGTGTCGGCATTCTTGGCGACCTCGACCGCTTCGGCAATGCGGCGACGGTTCTCGGCCGGGTCGGCGAGCTCGACCGGATCGTCCCACCAGTCGCTGTCACCCTTGACGATCTCGACCCCCAGCGCGTGGACGATCCGCGCCTTGTCACCCACAGCCGCGCGGATGCCTGCGAGCGGCGTGACGCTCGCACGCGGTTCGCCGTAATAGCCGCCCAGCCGCGCGACATCGGCGTTGGGGCCGATCACCGCGATGGTGGGCTTCTTGCCTGACGCGGGCAGCGCCAGCGGAAGCGCGCCATTGTTCTTGAGCAGCACCAGCGACTTTTCCGCCGCTCGCCGCGCCAAAGCCACCGCGTCCGGCCCGTTCGAGGTCTTCGCCTTGGCCAGATCGGGCCAAGGGTTGTCGAACAGCCCGGCGTTGAACTTGGTGGTCAGCAGGCGGCGCACCGCATTGTCGATTGCCGACTGCGGCACGCGGCCTTCCCGCACGCTGCGCGCGAGGTCCTTGAAGCCTGCGCCTTCGGGCAGATCGACATCGACGCCGGCCAACAGCGCGATCTCGCCCGCGCGCGCATTGTCGGGCGCGATGTGGTGCAGGCGGGCCATGTCCTCGATCGCGTAGTAATCCGAGACGACCGCGCCCTTGTACTTCCACTCGCCGCGCAACACGTCATCCAGCAGCCAGCGGTTGGCGTGGCTCGGCACCCCGTCGATCTCGTTATAGCTCGCCATCACCGCGTCGATCGCGGTGCGTTTGACCACCTGTTCGAACGGCGGGAAGAACATCTCGCGCAAGGTCCGCTCGCTGATCTGGGCGGGGCCGACATTGGTGCCGCTTTCGGGCTGGCCGTGGCCGGTCATATGCTTGAGCGTCGCCATCACCTTGCCCGGCGCAAGCTTGCGCGTGGTGCCGGTGCCCATCAGCCCTTCGACCGAGGCGACGCCCATTTCGCCGACGAGGAACGGGTCTTCGCCGAAGGTCTCCTCGATCCGGCCCCAGCGCGGATCGCGCGCGACATCCACCACGGGAGAGAGCACCGAGTGGACGCCGCGCGCGTGGGTCTCGTCAGCGATCAGGGCATTGATGTCGCGGATCAACGCGGGGTCCCAGGTGCTGGCAAGACCAATGGCCTGCGGAAAGGCGGTCGCATCCTTGGCGGCGAGGCCGTGGAGCGATTCCTCGTGAAACAGGACGGGGATGCCGAGCCGGGTGTTCTGCATCGCCCACTTTTGCGCATCGATCACATACTGGATGCTGGCTTCGATCGAGCGGCGCGGCACCTTGCGCGGGGAGGATGGTCCGGCGCGGTCAGAAGGGCGGGCGATCTGGCCGATTCCATCGGGGAATTTTGCAGCGGCCTTGGCGGGATCGAATACGTCGCCTTCACCCTGGATCTGGGCCTTGCTGTCCCAGATGGTGAGGAGCTGAGCGACCTTTTCGTCCAGCGTCATGCGCGCCAGCAGGTCTTCGACGCGCTGCTCGGTCGGCAGGTTGGCGTTCCAGTAGGGCGCGTCCTTCATCGCCCGCTCGACCGCCACTGGCTGCGCCAAAGTCGGCGGTGTGGCCATGATCCCGAACGCTGCCAGACACACGCCAGCCGCCAGCGCGGCCCGCTTGATCCCTCTCATCCTAAGTCCCTCTCCTGCCACGACGGTTTGACTGACCGCGCACTTTTGCTGCCACGGCAGCTTGACTGGCGGCCGTTGTGTGGTAGCGCTACCATGATGAGAGGGACGGGCCTTGTCAACCGGCTTGCGATGCTGATTGCGGCAGTGGGGGCAGCGATGTTCCCGCTGGCTCCGTTGCACGCCGAGGATGGCTATGACCTGTGGCTGCGCCATGCGCCACTGTCGGCCGTCGACGCGCAGGCGGCGCGGCCTTACCTGGGGCGGGGCGTCCAGCTGCTCGGAGAGATGTCGCCGACGGTGAAACTGGCGCTGGATGAACTGGGCCAAGCGGGTGAGCGCATGACCGGGCTCGAACCATCGCCCCATCCCGCGCTCGTGCTCGCGCGCGCAGACCGGCTCGAATCCGGCGGCTATCCGAGCGATCCGCGACTGGCGGGGGCGCCGCCCGGAAGCTATTCGATCCGCGCCGTACGCTCGGGCCGCATCCTGATCACCGCCCATGATGATCTTGGGCTGCTCTATGGTGCCTTCGCGCTGATCCGCCACATTGGAGTGACCGGCACGGTGGCTGGGGTCGAGGCGTTTTCCGCCCCCGCCATGCCGCTCAGGATGCTCAACCACTGGGACAATCCCGATGGGCACGTTGAGCGTGGCTATGCCGGGCGTTCGATCTTTGACTGGTGGCACCTGCCCGAAAAGCTCGATCCCCGGATGATCGACTATGCCCGCGCCAATGCGAGCGTGGGCATCAATGCGGTGGTGGTGAACAACGTCAACGCCCGCGGCTTCATGCTGGAGCCGCGCTATATCGCCAAACTCAAGCGGCTGGCGGACACGTGGCGGCCCTATGGCATCCGAGTGTTCATGTCGGCGCGGTTTTCGGCGCCGAGGGACATCGGCGGGCTGCCCACCGCCGACCCGCTCGACGCGGCGGTGGCGGCATGGTGGCGGGCCAAGGCGGACGAAATTTACGCGAGCATCCCAGATTTCGGCGGGTTCCTTGTCAAGGCCAACTCCGAAGGCCAGCCCGGCCCGCAGGACTATGGCCGCAGCCATGCCGACGGCGCCAATATGCTCGCCGCTGCGCTGGGGACGCGCGGCACGGTGATCTGGCGGGCGTTCGTCTACAAGGCGGAGGATGACACCGACCGGACGATGCAGGCCTATGCCGAATTCGCGCCGCTCGACCGACAGTTCGCCGACAACGTGATCCTCCAGATCAAGAACGGCCCGCTCGACTTCCAGCCGCGTGAGCCGTTCCACCCCCTGTTCGGCGCGATGCCCAAGACCAAGGTGATGCTGGAAGCGCAGATCACCCGCGAATATCTCGGGCAGGCGACCGGCATGGCCTACCTCGCGCCGCTGTGGAAAGAGGTGCTGGCAGCGGACACCGGGCGGGGCGGGACCGTCGCCCAGATCGTCGCCCCGGTCGGTATGGCGGGCGTCGCCAATACGGGATCGGATCGTAACTGGACCGGCACCCATTTCGATGCCGCCAACTGGTATGCCTTCGGACGGCTCGCATGGAACCCCGCGCTGACCAGCGATCAGATCGCGCGCGAATGGACCGCGCAGACCTTCACCCGCGCCGCGGCGCCGCGCGAGGCGATCGTGCAGATGATGCTTGGCAGCCGCGAGACCGTGGTGAAATACACCAGCCCGCTCGGCCTCGCGCACCTGATGGGCACCGGCCACCACTATGGCCCCGCGCCGTGGGTGTGCGATCTGGAACGGCCCGACTGGAACCCGTGCTACTACCACCGCGCGGACGCCCAAGGCATCGGGTTTGACCGCACAACCACCGGCTCGAACGCGCTCGCCCAATATGCACCTGCGGTTGCCAACCAGTGGGCTGACCCCGCCACCGCCAATCCGCGCTACCTCTTGTGGTTCCACCACCTGCCGTGGACCCACCGCATGGCCAGCGGGCGGACGTTGTGGGATGAACTCGTGACCACCTACGATCAGGGCGTGCTTGAAACCGAGGCGAGGGCGCAGGGCTGGGCGGCGCTCGCCCCCCATATCGACCCGGAACGCCACGCCGCCGTTGCGACCGATCTCGCGATCCAGCGCACAGAAGCGCGCTGGTGGCGCAACGCTTCGCTCAGCTTTTGGCAATCGCTCCACAGCCTCCCGCTCCCGGCCGGAGCCGCGCCGATCCCCGAGCGCCTTGAGGCTTATCAGGCCCGCACCTTTCCCGAGGCGCCCGGCCAATGACACCGCTTATGTTAGCGCCTATCATCGTGCTTGCTGACACTCGGCGCATCGCAGTATGGCGGCAGCCATGAACAGCCCCAAATCCCTCACCGCAGAGACCACCGCCCCGGGCCGCAAACGCAATGCCCGGCGGAGCAATGCCGCCCCGACCATCACCGATGTCGCTCGCGAAGCGAAGTGCTCGCCCATGACCGTCAGCCGCGTCATCAATGGCGAGGAGAACGTGCGCGAGGATACCAAGCAGAAGGTCCTGAGCGCGATTGCGAAGCTCAATTACGTCCCCAACCGCGCGGCGCGCTCGCTGGCGGCGGGATCGCAGTTGCGGATCGCGCTATTGTTCGACAACCCGTCCGCCTCCTACCTCAGCGAATTCCTGATGGGCGCGCTGGAGGAGGCGAGCCGCCGCGACATCTATCTGGTGGTGCAGGCCTGCGAGAACACCACCGAAGCGCAGAAGGTGATCAAGAAGCTGCTCGACGGCGGGATCGAAGGCTTCATCCTGCCTCCGCCGCTGTGCGACGATCAGAACGTGCTCGACCAGATCCGCGCTGCGGGCGGGATCGCGGTCGCGGTCGGGCCGGGGCGGGCGACCGGCAGCCATGGCGCGGTGCTGATCGACGAGTTCCAGGCCGCCTATGACATGACCCGGCATATCATCAGCCTTGGGCATGAACGCATCGGCTTCATCATCGGCAATCCCGAACAGGTGGCGAGCGGCCGACGTCTGCTCGGCTATCGGTCGGCGATGGAGGATGCGGGGCTGGCGATTGACGAAAGCCTGATCGCACAGGGCCAGTTTACCTATCGGTCGGGCATGGTTGCGGCCGAAAAGCTGCTGAACGTCAGCCATCGCCCCACTGCGATCTTCGCGTCCAATGATGACATGGCCGCCGCCACGGTCGCCATGGCGCACCGACGGCATCTCGATGTGCCGGGTGACATCACCGTCTGCGGCTTTGACGATACCGAGCTTGCCAGCTCGATCTGGCCCGAGCTCACCACCATCCGCCAGCCGATCCGCGAAATGACTGCCGAGGCGGTCGCCATGATCGCCCGGGTCCACAAGCAGAAGCCGCGCATCGCCCGCGCCAAGGCCGAGCAGCTGACGCTCGCCTACCAGCTCATCCGCCGCAATTCCGATGCAGGGCCCAGCCTTGCCGCATCCTTCAGCAAGCCTCCCGGGAGCCCATGACCGATATGCCCACCCCCCGCCGTCTGCGTTCGCGCGACTGGTTCGACAACCGCGAACGTATGGATATGACGGCGCTCTACCTCGAGCGATTCATGAATTACGGGATCACGCCCGAGGAATTGCAAAGCGGCAAGCCGATCATCGGCATCGCGCAATCCGGCAGTGACCTCTCCCCCTGCAACCGCATCCATATCGATCTGGCGAAGCGCACCCGCGATGGCATCCGTGATGCAGGCGGCATCCCGATCGAATTTCCCGTCCACCCGATCTTCGAGAACTGCCGCAGGCCGACAGCGGCGCTGGATCGCAATCTGCTCTATCTCGGGCTGGTCGAGCTCTTGAACGGTTATCCGATCGATGGCGTGGTGCTGACCACCGGCTGCGACAAGACCACGCCGAGCCAGATCATGGCGGCAAGCACGGTCGATATTCCCGCTATCGTTCTGTCAGGCGGGCCGATGCTTGATGGCTGGCATGAAGGTGAGCTGGTCGGCTCTGGCACCGTCATCTGGCGCAGCCGCCGCAAGCTGGCGGCGGGCGAGATCGACGAGGACGAGTTCCTGCGCCGCGCGACCGACAGCGCGCCCTCTGCCGGGCACTGCAATTCGATGGGCACGGCGAGCACGATGAATGCGGTGGCCGAGGCACTCGGAATCTCGCTCACCGGCTGCGCGGCGATCCCTGCGCCGTATCGCGAACGCGGGCAGATGGCCTATCGCACCGGGCGGCGGATTGTCGAGATGGTGCGGGAAGACCTGAAGCCGTCCGACATTCTCACCCGCAAGGCGTTCGAAAACGCGATTGCCGCCGTCAGCGTGATCGGCGGATCGTCCAACGCGCAGCCGCATATCATGGCGATGGCCGCACACGCGGGCGTGAGCCTCGAAACCGATATCTGGCAGAAGCACGGCTATGACCTGCCGCTGCTGGTGAACATGCAGCCTGCGGGCCAATATCTGGGCGAGCGCTTCCACCGCGCGGGCGGGGTTCCGGCGGCCTTGTGGGAGCTGATGCAGGCGGGCAAGCTACATGGCGACTGCCTCACCTGCACCGGCCGGACGATGGCCGAAAACCTGTCGGGCGCGGAAAGCCACGATCGCGAAATGATCCGGCCCTTCGCCGATCCGCTGATCGACCGGGCGGGGTTCATGGTGCTGTCGGGCAATCTGTTCGACTTTGCGATCATGAAGACCTCGGTGATCTCCGAGGCGTTCCGCGCGCGCTACCTCTCGCGACCCGGCAGGGAAGGCGTGTTCGAAGCCCGCGCGATCGTGTTCGACGGGTCGGACGATTACCACCACCGCATCAACGACCCGGCGCTCAATATCGACGAGGATTGCATTCTGGTGATCCGCGGCTCGGGCGTGGTCGGCTGGCCGGGCAGCGCGGAGGTCGTGAATATGCAGCCGCCCGATGCGATGATCCGCGCGGGCAAGCAATGGTTGCCGACGCTGGGCGACGGGCGGCAATCGGGGACCAGCGACAGCCCCTCGATCCTCAACGTCAGCCCGGAAAGCGCGGTTGGCGGCGGGCTGGCGTGGCTGCGAACGGGCGACATCGTCCGCGTCGATCTCAACACCCGGCGCTGCGATGCGCTGGTTGAGGAGGAAGAAATCGCGCGGCGGCTGGCTGAGGAGACCTGTCCGCCGGTGACCGAAAGCCAGACCCCGTGGGAGGAACTCTACCGCGAAAAGACCGGCCAGTTGGCGGAAGGCGGGGTGATGGAGTTTGCGCTCAAGTACCGCGGCACGGCGAAGAAGCTGCCGCGGCACAACCATTGATCGGGGAGCGGCACTGATGCGCCATCTCGCCCTGACACTGCTGCTTGCGGCCACCCCGCTCGCGGCAGAGGAACCCGCGCCGGGGAGCAACCCGATCATCCGCGACCGCTTCACCGCCGACCCCGCGCCGGTGGTGATCGGCGACCGCCTGTGGCTCTACACCGGCCATGACGAGGCGGGTGAGGGCGAGATGTTCAATATGAAGGAGTGGCTCGCCTACTCCACCACCGACATGCGGACGTGGACCTATCACGGCCCGATCATGAAAGTGGCCGACTTCACGTGGGCCTCCAGGGACGCCTGGGCCGCGCAGGTGATCGCAAAAGGCGGGCGTTACTGGCTCTACGCGGCGGTCGAGCATGATGAGACCAAGCCCGGCAAGGCGATTGCAGTGGCGGTTGCAGACCGTCCCGAAGGCCCCTTCACCGACGCCAAGGGCGCCGCGCTCATCAGCAACGACATGACCCCCAAGGGCACGCACAGCTGGGAGGACATCGACCCCACCGTCTTTACCGACACGGACGGCACCACCTGGATCGCGTGGGGCAACCGCCAGTGCTATATCGCCAGGCTCGGTGCGGACATGGTCAGCATTGACGGCCCAATCCGCGAGATCACCCCGCCGCATTTCGAGGAAGGCCCGTGGCTGCATCAGCGGGGCGGGCTCTACTACCTCACCTACGCCTCACTGGATCGCGCGACCCATACCGACGAACGGGTGTCCTATGCTACGGCGACCGCGCTGGATGGGCCGTGGACCTACCGCGGCGAGCTGACCGGATCGGGGGAGGGCAGCTTCACCATCCACCCCGGCATCGCCGAATTCAAAGGCCAGTGGTATCTCTTTCTCCACAACGCCGCGCTGACCATTGGGAAGCGGAAAGGCGCGCTCGGGCGGCGGGCGGTGACGGTGGAGCACCTGCGCTATGACGATGAAGGGCTGATGCGCCCCGTCACTCAGACCGCCGCGGGCGTGACCGCACCTGCGCCTTAGGCGACACCGATCCGCAGGGTGACGCGCACCGTCTCGCCCGGCGCGCAGAGCGGCATCGCTCCGGCATTGGCGGCATCGGGCAGGTGGCTGACCGGCTCCAGACACAGGATTGCGGGATCGTCAGGCGCGTAGAGATGCAGCAGCCCCGCGACCTCCGCCACAAGCGTGATTGTGCCGCAATCATCGGTGACGCTCGCCGTGCCGTCCCAGCCGGTGAAGCAATGGTCAATCAGGCCCGCAGGCAAGCCCGCGCCCACCGCGAAATCGGCGAAATGGGCAGGCGGCAGGCTCTCGCCCGTGGGGATCAGGTCGGCGCCGACTGCCACCACACCTGCCGCCGCAAACCGCACCCGGCTTTCCGGGCAGCGGCGCAGGTAGGGATGGAGCCCGAGGCCCGCAGGCATCACCCGCTCTGACAGATTGGTCAGCGACAGCGTGATCGAACACCCGGCATCGCTCAGCACAATCTGCTGGCGCGCCAGATAGGCCCACGGCCACCCCGGCGCTGCGCCATCATGGCGATGCACCAGCGTGCAGTGGGCGGGGCCGTGGCTCTCCACCGCCCAGGGCGATTGCCAGCCATGGCCGTGGATCGCATGAGGTTCGGGGAGGAAATTGCGCACCAGCGCCACCTCCGTCCCCTCCCAATCGAACCGCCCTTCGGCAATCCGGTTGCACCACGGCACCAGCGGAAAACACGCAGCATCGAGCGGCGAGCGCGAGCTCGGCGGCATCGTCCGCAGCACCGGCACTTCGCCATACGCCAGCGCCGCGATCAGCCCGCCCGCATCCGGCAGCACCCGCGCGTGCCAGGCACCGCTCTGGAGAACAAGCTCGGCCATCGCCGGGGAAACCTTTGTGCAATCAGTCTGTCAGCGCGCGGGCGGCGTGGGCGCGGATCCGATCCTGCATCCCGGCGTCGCTGTCGAACACGCCGTACCAGCCCTGCGGCTCGTGCGGCGGGTCGCCCATATAGGCGGCATCGCCGGTGGCAAAGCGGAAATCGGCATGGGCCGCGCGGGCCTCGCCATTCCACGCCCAGAAGTTGCTCCCCGCGATCACCCCGCCGCTGCGCCAACTGGCTTCGACCGCGTCGTAGATGACGCCGTAATAGGCTTCGCGGAAGGTGGTCGCGGCCTCCGGCGCATAGGCCTCGCCATCGCGCGGGAAGCCGAACTCCTCGATCACCAGCGGCTTGCCGAGGCGCTCGGCAATGGCGACATGGGCGGCGATGTAATCGGCGACCTTGCGGCGGCCTTCGGGCCAGGTGCCGGCCAGATCGCTCCCCGCCACCCAGCCCCAGTTGAGCGGCCAGATATGGACGGTGACATAGTCCACATCGCGGTGCGCAGCGGCGACCAGTTCCGCATCACCGTTGGTCGCCTGCGTTCCTTCCTGCCCGAGGCTCACCAGATGCCGCGGCGCACCCGCACGGATCAGCGCGGCAGTCTCGGCAATCCACGCCAGATAGGCCGCGCGGTTCGCGGCAATCGCGGCCTTGCTCCCGCCCGGACGCGGTTCATTGGCGAGCTGCCAGCTCATGATCGCCGGGTCTTGCGCATAGGCGATGCCGGTCACGGTGTTGCGGCGGGCCAGCAGGCTGCGGATATGCTTGCGGTACAGCGCGACGGCGTCCCGGTTGGCATAGACGGCGGCGGTGGCATCGGCAAAGGCGGGCCACGGATGCGCCGGATCGCCCATGTCGATGTAAGTGCCGGTGGTGCGGTAGAGCAGGGTCTGCAAGCCGCCCGACCATTCCCAGAAGTTCGACAGCACCAGCACCGCGGTCATCCCGCGCTTTGCGATCTGTGCCAGCGCGAAGTCGAGACCTGCGAACAGCACCGGATTGGCGCTGCCATCGCGGCGGGTGAAGCCGGGCGTGATCGCATTCTTCAGCGGGCCTTCCTCGGCCGCCGCCATGATCCTGAGATTGTTGATGCCGAGCGCGTGCAGCCGGTCAAGCTCGCGGATCAGCCGCGCGCGGTTGCCATAGGCCGCGTCCGCGCCCAGCCATGCGGCATACCACAGGTTCGCGCCGGTGATCCGGTAAGGCGCGTTGGCCCGGACAAGCTGCGTGCCTTCACGGGTGACGAAGCCGGGCGCACTGCTCTCGCCCCGCGCCGGGATGCTGCCCAGCGCCAGCGCCCCCGCCGCTCCGGCGACGGCCTCACGGCGGGTCAGCCTCACGGCGCGATATCGAGGCCGAAGCCGGGGACGGGCATCCCTTCGCCATCGACCAGATTGACCACTGGCGCATCGGCCCAGGCATAGCGCACGCGGGTGGGCGTCATGCCCTGCGGCACCGCGATCACCATGCGGCTGCCATCAAGGCTGGCCAGCGCAAAGCGGCAGGTGCCGGGGTTGGGCTCGCACAGTTCGACGCCGAGCGGGTAGGGCCCGCCCTGTGCCTGCAATGCGCCGGCGATCCCGGTGAAGCTGACGGTGACATTCGTGCCTTCGCGCACCGCGCGTTCGGGCATCGGCAGCGTGCGGCCATTGAAGGCTTCGGCCAGCCGCTTGCCCAGATCGTTCTTGTTGGCGGGATGGATGTCGGTCGGCTCGCCAATGTCGATCGCGGTGACGAGTGCGGCATTGGCATCGGCGGCGACAGCGCGGCGCTGTTCGTCGCGCAGCTGGCCCCAGCCGGATTCGGCCGGAGCAGGGCGGCGCTCGCCCCAATCGGCCAATTGCACCACCAGCATCCGGGTCTGCGGGCCGAACTGGCGGCGCCATCCGGCAAACAGGCTGGCAAGCTTGGCATCATAGGCGGGTTGGCCCGCATCGGATTCGCCCTGATACCACGCCACGCCCGCAAGCGTCATCGCACCGAGCGGCGCGATCATTGCGTTGTGCATCACCCCGATCCCCGCATTGGCATCCCACGGCGCGCGGGGCGGGACATCGGTGACGCTGGTGGTCGCATAGTCCCAATCCGCGCCCAGCGGCACGCGCTCACCATTGGCGGCGGTGAAGTGCAGCCGCTCCGGCCCGGCGAAAAAGCCGCCGGTGTCCCACATATTGTTGGCCGCAATCAGGATGGTGTTTTCGCCCGGCTTCAGGTGCTTGGCCGGCACACGGTAGGTGCGCTCCACCCCCCAGCCGAAAGTGTAGCCGATCGGGTGGCCGTTGACGAAGGTCAGGTCGAGATCGTCGATCGCGCCGATGGCGAGGCTGCCGTCACCCTTGGCCTGTGCGGCGGTCAGCGTGATGGTCTGGCGCAGCCACACATTGGCGCGCGGGTTGGTGTCGAGCCCAGTGCCCTTCCACTCGTTCCAGAACGAAAATTGCGGGATCGGCTTCCAGTCGAGCAGCGCGGGATTTTTCCACGGCTCACGCCCGTTGTCTTGCGACCGCCACCAGTCGAACCACTGCGGCACGAAGGCCTGGGCGGCGGCATAGGGATCGCGGGCGTAGAGGGCGAGCTGATCGAGCGCGGCCTGTCCGTGGCGTTCGCGCGCGCCTTGCGGATCGTACCACGCCCGCGCGGCGCTGCCGCCCCAGTTCGAATGGATGAGGCCGATGGGCGTTGCGGGGTCTTTCTTCCGCAGCGCCTTGGCCATGTAGAAGCAGGCGGCGGAAAAGGGCGCGACCGTTTCGCTGGTCGCCGGCGTCCAAACGACCGGGCTGGCGAATTGCGCGAGCGGCAAAGGCGCGGTCGCCTTCGGAATCATCAGCAGCCGGATGCCATCATCGGCGGCAAGGCGCAGCTGGTTGTAGACATCGAGCGCCCGATCGACCGAAAGCTCCATGTTGGATTGGCCGCCACACAGAAAAACATGGCCGATCAGGATGTTACGATAGGTTGTTGAGCCTGAGGAATCGCTGATCGTCAGGGTGTGCGGCGCGGCGGAGTTGGATTGCGCGGGCAAGGTGGCCAAAAAGGCGCCGTTGGCGTCGGATTCCGCAGTGGTTGCGCGGTCATCGAGACGTAGTGTCACGGTTGTTGCCGGTTTTGCCCGCCCGGAGAGCGTCAGCGGCGCGCCGGATTGCAGCACCATGTTGTCACCAAATCCGGCGTCCAGCACAGGGTTGGAAAGGGCTGCGGCGGACCAGAGGGTCGCAAGAGTGACCGGCAAGACCTTGAAAAGGCGAAGCATCAGGTGAGCCTCGCACGGGTTTGCGCAAACCCGGCAACGGGCGCGGCGAAGGCAAACAGGCTTCCGGCGAGCGGCCTCTCCGCCATGTCCTGTTGGGACATATTCTTGGTCGCGGAAGTGACGAAACCCGTTTTGCAGTCTGTCCCGCCGAACGCCATCTTGGTGATGTCGCGGGCGGGCATCGGAATGGTGGCGACCAGCGTGCCATCGGGCGAAAAGCGGGCGACGCAGCTGCCAAGATAGAGCCCGGTCCAGACATGATCCTCGGCGTCGACCACCGGGCCATCGGGGTAGGCGGTAGGGAAGTGCGCCCCGGTATCGGCGAAGACCCGTGCCTCACCTACACCGGCGGGCGAAAGGTCGGCGACCATGATCTTCTGGGCGAGGGTATCGGTGAAGTAGATCCGGTCCCCCTGCGCATTGACGGCCGGGCCATTGGTGATCGCGATCCCGCTCGGCCCGGCAGGACGGACCTCGCCCCGGCCGAAAACATAGAACCGGCCCGACTTTGCCCCCTCGGCATCATCCATCGACCCGAACCAGACCCGCCCCCAGGGATCGGTGCAAGCATCATTGAGCCGGTTGGTGGCAGGCTCTCCCGAAACCGCGCAAAGCCTTGTGAAAGCTTGAGATTCCGGCGCGAAAATGTAGAGCCCGTCCTTCAATCCGCATAGCAATCCGCCCCCATCCGCAGGGATCGCCCAGCCGATCTGTTCGGGCGCTTCGGTAAAGCCGTTGCTGCCGGTGGCCGGGTCAAGGTGCCACAACCGCTTGCGCTTGATATCGACGAACCACACGATCGCCCGCTCTGCATCCCACAGCACGCCTTCACCCAGCAAGGTGTCGGCGGCGAGCACGGCGGTGACCGGCAGGCTCATCTCCATCCGGCATCGACCCAGTAATTGTGCGCGGTGCAATAACGCGCATCGTCCGAGGCGAGGAAGAGAGCCATCGCGGCAATATCGACGGGCTGAATGCGGCCGTCAAGGCATTGGGCCGCAACGATTTCTGCCTCACCTTCGGGCGAATACCACTGCATCTGGCGCGGGGTCTGGACGTTGCCGGGGATGATCGTGTTGACCCGGATGTTGTCGCGTCCCAGCTCGCGCGCCAAGCTGCGGGTCAGGCCTTCAATCGCGGCCTTGGCGGTCTGGTAGATCACCAGATCCTTGAGCCCCAGATGCCAGCTGATCGAGCCCATATTGACGATCGACCCTCCGCCAGCCGCCCGCATCGCGGGGAGCACGGCTTTGGCGGCGAAGAACTGGTGCTTGAGGTTCACCGCCATCCGCTCGTCCCAATAGGCCGGGGTGACATCATCGAGCGCATGGCGATCATCGCTCGCCGCGTTGTTGATCAGCACGTCACAGCCGCCGAGCTTGGCGATCAGCTTTTCGATCTTGTGCCCGTAATCGGCGCAATCGGTGATGTCGCAGCGCAGGAAATGCGGCGGGATTTCGACATCCGCAAGCCGCCGGATGAGCTGTTCGCTCGGGCTTTCCTGAATGTCGACAAAGGCGACGGCCGCGCCTTGCCGGGCGAAGGCTTCCACCACCGCCTCACCAATGCCGGAGCCGCCACCGCTGACGATCACCTTGCGCCCGGTAAGGCTCGGGTAGATCGCGCTGTGCACGCCAGCGCTGCTCGAATGCGCGTCCAAAACTTGTCCCCATCCCTCAGTGACGCGGCGGATGATCCCTAACCGGCGCGCCTTGTCAAATCGTGTCGTGCCGTCAGATGCGGTCGATGAGACCGCGTGCGGCAAGGTTGCTAACGAAACCGCCGATCCCCATCGTCCATGCCGGAGCATCGCGCGAGGTTGTGACGGTGTTGGTCAAAGTGCCGAGCCGGTGCGAACGGATCGTCACCACATCGCCCACCTTGTGCGTGAAACCCGTCCCCGGCGTGTCGCGGTCCTGCGTCGGCGCGAACAGCGTCCCGCAGAACAGGACGAAGCCATCGGGGTAGTGATGCTCCGACAGGCACTGCGCCACCAGATCAAGCGGATCGCGGCTGATCTGGCTCATGTCGTTGCGGCCTTCGAGGCGGTAACCCTCGGGGCCGTCGATAGTGAGTTCGACATCGGCGCTGCGCACATCATCGATCGTAAAACCGCCGTCAAACAGGCGGATAAAGGGGCCAATCGCGCAGCTGGCAGTGTTGTCCTTCGCTTTGGACAGCAGCAGGGCAGAGCGGCCTTCGAAATCGCGCAGGTTGACGTCATTGCCAAGGGTCGCGCCAATCACTGCGCCATGCGCATCGCAGACCAGCACGACTTCAGGCTCGGGATTATTCCAGTGCGAATCCGATCGCACCCCGACCATCGCGCCCGTGCCCACGGCCGACAGCACCGGCGCCTTGGAGAAGATCTCCGCATCCGGGCCGATCGCGACTTCGAGATATTGCGACCACATGCCTTCTTCAATCAGCACGGTCTTCAATTGCGCCGCAGCCTCGCTGCCCGGGACGACGGCGCGGATTCCGGCGCCGACCTTGTCCTCAAGCTGCGCGCGGATCGCGGCGGCTTCATTGGCATCGCCGCGGGCGCGTTCTTCGATTACGCGCTCGATGGCCGAGACTGCAAAGGTGACGCCGCTGGCCTTGATGCATTGCAGGTCGATGGGTGTGAGCAGGTGCCAGCCTGCGGGCAAACCGTCCTCGACCGGGCCGATCACTGTGCCGCCGCTGAAGCTGCGCCGCGCGATGGCACCAGAGACAGTGCTGGCGATGCTGGTCAAATCATGGATCATGCCGCCTTCGATGGCGATAACGCACGGCCCGTCGGGCGATTGCGCCCGGCCGATGAAATGGCCCTGGCGGTAATCCGCCGGCAGACTTTCCAGTATCCTTTCGGCCATTGCTGGCTCTTGCCCTCCTGATTGATAGCGCTACCATAGAACCGCAATCACGGGCCGACAAGCCCCCAAAGCAAGCGATAATCGGGAGAGATTGGGATGAAACGCAAGATGACCGGACTGGTGAGCGCGCTCGCGCTGATGGTGACGGCTGAGGCCGCCGCGGCGCGTGATGTGACCGCCGCCTTCGGCTATCTCGCCTACGAATCGACCGCGGCCGAAGCGCCTGTTCCTGACGACGCGTTCCGCAATCCGGTGTTGCCCGGTTTCCACCCCGATCCGTCGATCGTGCGGGTCGGCGACGATTTCTATGCCGTCACTTCGACCTTCAGCTGGTTTCCCGGCCTGCCGATCCTGCACAGCACCGATCTGGTCAACTGGCGGATCATCGGCAATGCCATCGACCGCCCGACTCAGCTCGATTTCAGCGGGCTTGGCACCAATCGCGGGCTGTTTGCCCCGGCGATCACATATCACGGCGGCAAGTTCTGGATCGTCAACACCTGCATCGAATGCGGCGGCAATTTCGTCATCACTGCCACCGATCCAGCCGGCCCGTGGAGCGATCCGGCGTGGCTCGATTTCGGCGGCATCGATCCCTCGCTGTTCTTCGATGCGGATGGCAAGGCGTGGATCGTCTACAACGACGCGCCTCCGGGTGAGCCGAAATATGAAGGCCACCGAGCGTTGTGGCTGCAAGAGTTCGATCCGGCGGCGATGAAAGTGCTGCCGGGACGCACCTTGCTGGTGGATGGCGGTGTCGACCCCAGCACCAAGCCGATCTGGGCCGAAGGGCCGCATATCTACCAGATCGGCGCATGGTACTATCTGCTCACGGCCGAGGGCGGCACGGCGGACCAGCATTCGCAGACGATCTACCGCGCGCCCAAGGTGACGGGGCCTTACACCCCCGGACCGTTCAACCCGATCCTGACCCAGCGCGATCTGCCCGCTGGCCGGCCTGACCGGGTCGAGGCCACCGGCCATGCTGACATCGTGCAGCTGGATGACGGATCGTGGTGGGGGGTGTTCCTCGCTACGCGTCCCTTCGACGGGCAATCGACGCTGATGGGGCGCGAGACGTTCCTGCTGCCGCTGAAGTGGGTGGACGGCTGGCCGCGCTTTCTCGACACGCAGGCGGCGGTGCCGCTGGTGCTGAACAAGCCGGACCTGCCCGCATCGCCCGCGTCCGCCTGGACAAGCTGGCGCGATGAATTCGATGCCGCTCTTTCCGATGAATGGATCGGCCTGCGCACACCGGGCCAGACCTCGCAATTCGCCATCGCGGCGGGGGAGTTGCGGATGATCGCCGGGCCAGCGGCGGCGGGCAGCCTCGGCAAGCCCGCGTTCGTCGGACGCCGCCTGCGGCATCATAAGGCCGAATTTACCACCCGCCTCGCCTTCACGCCCGAACGCAGCGGCGATTTTGCCGGGCTGCTCGCCTTCATGGACGAGACCCATTTCCTCGCCGCGGGCAAGGAGCGGGGGCGATTGGTGGTGCGGCTGCGCACTTCGGCCGAGCAGGGCAGCAGCGGGGAGATCGTCGCCGAACAACCGCTGACCACCGACGCGCCGATCGAACTCAAGCTCGCGCTCGATGGCGGCAGCGCGCGGGTATACTGGCGCGCGGCGGGAGAGAATGCATGGCAGGCCGTCGGCGGCCCGATCAATGTCGAGCCGCTCGCCTCGGTCCATGCCGGGCTGTTCACTGGACTGGTGGTCGGCCCCTATGCCTTCTCGCCGGGTTAGCGGGCAGGGTCAGTTGGTCTTGAAGACATAGACCGGCCCGATCTCGACCGATTGCACAGCGCCTGCAAAATGGAGCGTGATCGTCGCATCCCCGGCACCAAACCCGCGTGAGGCGGTGAAGGGCAGGTTCACCATCTGCCAGCGGTCGCCGATCTTGAAGACCTTGTCGCCGAAGCCTTCGTAAGGCGGGGTGCTGCTCTGCATCCGGGCATAGATCAAACCCTTGCCGTCATCGGTCTGCGCGCTGATTGTGCGCGCGACCACGGCGACTACGAACTGATCGCCCTCCTTGACCTCGGGAATGATCGGGAGCGCGGTGGTGAGATCCCAGCGGTTTTCGCCGACCTGCGTGGTGGTGAAGCGGGTGGCTTTCTGGAGCCAGATTTCGGGGATATCGAGCCCCTGCCAAGTCCCGCCTGTACCGCCATGAGCCCAGGCGCGGTTGATCGGATCATTGATCAACTGCCCGGCGCTGCGCAGGGAATCGGGCATTTCGATGCTGGCCGGGTCTTTCAGGCTCGGCTGCGACGCGGCGGCGGCGACCTGCTTGGCAACGATGGTGGGCGACCCCTTTACCACGATCGTTTGGCCGATCTCGATCTGCTGCCGCGCACCTGCCAACTGCAGCGCGACAATGGCATCGGCCTTGCGGATGCGCTTGTCGGCACGCGCGCTCACCTCGTACCATTCCCAGTCCGAGCCGACGAGCACGTTGGTGTCGCCAAACCCGCCATAGGGCGCGGCGTTTTCCTGAAAGCGCACGCCGATGATCCCCTTGCCGTCCGACCTTTCGGTGCTGACGCTGCGGGCGTAGAAGCCCACCGTGACCTGATCGCCCGCGCTGATCTCGGAGAGCAGCGGCACGTTGGTGGCGACGGTGTAGGGAAACGCGCCCTTGGCCTTGATGTCGAATACCCGCGCCGCGCCGCCGCCGGGAATGTCGGCCGCCTGCCGCCCGCTGGTCTCGAAGCTCTCGCCATAGCTCGCCCAATCGATCCGGGTCGGATCGTTGATGAGGTCGCCCGGCACCTGTTCGTCAAACGCGGCGAGTTCTGGCGGGAGCTGGGCCAGGGCAGGCAAGGCCAAAGCCAGCAGGGCTGCGCCTGCGGTAAGGGTGATCGACGTAGGGTTCATAACCTTAAGGCTCCTCATCCTTCAGTTCTGTTCCTTCAGGCCCACCGCACCCAGCATTCCCGGCAGCCATTTGCGCTGGTTCTGATCATAGAACGGGAAGGTGTTGGTGTAGGCCCACATGCACACGCCGATCCCGGTGGGGGCAAAGGCATCGGTGATCATGCGGTGATACTTCACCCGGTCGGCCAACGGAATGTGCGCATCGTAAGCGCCGACTTCGCCCATGAATGGCGTCTTGCCGGTGCGGGCAATGTAGGTCTGGATCGCGGCCACATCGCGGGCGAGCTGGGCGGCATCCTGCGTCGTCGGGAACACGCGGCCCACCGGCGGCATATCGGGCTTGGTCCACTCCGCCCCCTGATGGGTATAGGTGAACGGATCATAGTAGTGGAACGTCGGGTGGATGTTCGGGTCTTCGGGCAGCGGCAGCGTTTCGAGTGACTTGATCCCGCTCCAGTTCTCCCCGCCGATAATCACCGCGCGGGTCGGGTGCAGCGCGCGCACTTCCTTCAGCGCCGGGGCGAGGGTGGCGAGCAGATTGCTGTGGTTGAAGTTCTTGTGCGGCTCGTTCTCGAGTTCGAACCACAAGGTGGCTTCGGGATAGCCCGCAAACCGCGCGGCGATCTGCTTCCAGACCCCGCCATGCCATGCGGCCACGGCGAGCGGATCGTCATGGATCGGGTCAAAGTGGTGGCTGTTGAGGATGACGTTGAGCTTTGCCTCCAGCGCCCAGTCGACGATTTGCTGCACCCGGTCCATCCACTTGGGATCGACCGTGTAAGGCGGCTTGTCGCTGGACTTGTTGTGCCAGCGCACCGGGATGCGGACGGTGTCGAAACCGGCCGCGGCGATCCGCTCGAAATCTGCCTTGCGCGCCGGAGCGCCCCCCCATGCGCCTTCGGTCATCGGTTCCAGCGTGTTGCCCATGTTGATGCAGGTGCCGACCGGCAGGGGCTTGGTGACAGGCGCCGGTGATTGCGGGGCCTGCGCCAGCGTGGCGGATGCCAGCCCAAGCGCCGCGACGCTCAATGCCGATGCCAAAGCAAAGCGTTTCATTGGTCTCTCCCTTGATGCAGCCTTTTCGGCTTGCTTGCTTGTTCCCCAGCCCGATACCGCTAGCGCGTCAGCGGCACAGCAATACCGCTTCCGCATCGCTCCCCAACCGCACTTCGGCGATGGCGAAATCGGCCTTGCCCTCGGTTTCCAGCACGAAGGGACGGGTCAGCTTTGCAACGTCCGCACCCTTGTCGCGCAGGCATTTGAGCGGGATGCCATAGCGGACGTAGTCACCACTGACCGGCAGAGCGATCTCGGCAAATCCGCGGCTGCCGGGGCCGGTCGCACCGATCCTTGCCTTGGCGGGTGCGTGCCAGCTGCGCAGCGTCACCAGCAGCATGACATCGCCATTGGCTTCGCGCGCGACATCGACCCCATCGAGATTGCCGAGCTGCACGCTCGCATTCCCACCCGTGATCGCAAAGCGCTTGGCGCCTTCCTGCACCTTGTAGTTCTCAGCCGTCACCCGCATCCGTCCGCCCAGCGCCTCGGCGGGGAGGGTGGTGACGCGGGTTTCGACTTCGCCGTCGGTGCCGGTAAGCATCAGTGACCAGCGCGCCGCCGGGGTGCCCGCGTTGAACCACACGCGGCTGTCGCCCGTTAGGCTTTGGGTGTCGAGTTCGGGCAGCACCGTCCAGTCGCCCGCCTTCGCGCTGTAAGTGAGACCGAAGCCGAGTGGGAACAGCGCGCCTTCGCTCAGCAGCGTGGTGCGGGGCCATGCGGCAGGCAGAGTGCCGGTGAAATCGAACCGCGGCTTGCCCGCGCTATCAGCCACCAGCACATCGGCCACCCCGCCGCCCTCGCTACCCGGCAGCCATGCGACCACGAAAGCGTCAGCGGTGTTGAGCGCGGGGTTCACATAAAGCGGCCGCCCGGTGATCATGACGGCGATCACCGGAATACCCTCGGCCTGCAATTTGCGCATCGTCGCGTAAGGTGCGGTCAGTTGCGGATCGAGCACCAAGGCCGCCCGGTCGCCCTGAAACTCTGCATAGGGCGTCTCGCCGAACACCACCACGGCGGCATCGGGCTTTTCGGTGTAGCTGCCGTCGGGTGAGAGCACGGCGCTGCCGCCGCCGGCCTCAACCGCTTGCTTCAATCCGCCCCACACCGAGGTTGCGCCGGGGAAGTGGCGGTTATCGATCCCGGTGCCTTGCCAGGTGAGCGTCCAGCCACCGGCCTGCCGCGCGATGTCATCGGCCCCGTCGCCCGCAACCAGCAGCCGCTTGCCCGGAGCGAGCGGGAGCACGCCCTGGTTCTTGAGCAGCACCAGTGACTTGCGCACCGCCTCGCGCGCAACCGCACGGTGTTCGGGCGCGCCGAGCAGCTCGTATTGGCCGGAATAGGGGCGGTCGGACGGCTTGCCCGCGTCAAACAGCCCGAGCCGCGCCTTGACCCGCAGAATCCGCGCCACGGCATCGTCGATCCGCGCGATCGGGATCGCACCGGACTTTGCCCGCGCCAGCAGATCATCGTAAATCGGCTTCCACGTATCGGGCGCCATATACATGTCGAGGCCCGCCAGCAGCGCCTGCGGGCAGGCTTCGTTGGTGCAGCCCGCAACCTGCCCATGGGCGTTCCAGTCGGAAACGACGAAACCGCCGAAATCCATCCGCTCTTTGAGAACGCCGGTGATCAGCGAACGGTTGCCGGTCATCTTGACGCCCTGCCAGCTGGAGAAGCTGACCATCACGGTAGAAACGCCCTCGGCAATCGCCGGGCCATAGGGTTTGCCGTGAATGTCGCGCAAAGCCTCCTCGCTGACCGAACTGTCGCCCTGATCGACGCCGTTATCGGTGCCGCCGTCGGCGAGGAAATGCTTGGTCGAAGCGATCACGTAAGGTCCGGCCAGCAGATTGTCGCCTGCGGGCGGCCCCTGCAACCCGCGCACCATCGCGCCGACATAGGACGCGACAATTTCGGGATCGGAGGAATAGCCCTCGTAAGCGCGGCCCCAGCGGAAATCCTGCGGCACGGCGACGGTGGGCGCAAAGGTCCATTCCTGCCCGGTGACCCGGATCTCCTTGGCCGTGATCGCGCCGATCCGCTCGATCAGCGCCGGATCGCGCATCGCGCCAAGCCCGATATTGTGCGGGAAGATCGTCGCGCCAATGATGTTGGAGTGGCCGTGGACCGCGTCGATGCCCCAGATCATCGGGATGCCCACCCCACCGTCCGACGTGTCGACCGAGGCGAGGTAGAAATCGTCCGCGGCCTTCAGCCAATCGGGCGCGGGGGACAAGTCGTTGCCGTTTGGGCCACTATTTCCGCCGACGAGCAACGAGCCGAGCTTGTATGTCCGGAAGTCATCAGGCGTGACGCAGCACAGATCGGCCTGCACCAACTGGCCGACCTTTTCCTCGATCGTCATGCGAGCCATCAGCGCGGCAATCCGCGCCTCGTGCTCTGGGCGGGTG
>NZ_JAAALE010000016.1 GCF_009905735.1 Porphyrobacter sp. SLTP | reverse complement strand
TGGCGGCGGGGGCGGGGGCAGGGCCGCGACAGGAACGCTGCCGACCAGCAACGCGCAAGCAAGCCGGATTTTCACGCTCAATCCTTCACATACTTCTGAAATGACTTGCGCAGCTTCATCAGCTTGGGCGGGATCACCGCGAGGCAATAGGGATTGCGCTGGCCTTCGCCGTCCCAATATTCCTGATGATAGTCCTCAGCCGGATACCACGCCGCGGTCTGCTCGCCGCCCGAGAGCCCTTCGATCGTCGTCACCGCCAGCTTGCCATTCTCCGCGTTCCAGCGCGCAATCGCGGCTTCGGCTTCGGCGCCCTGCGCGTCTGACAGCGGGAAGATCGCGCTGCGATACTGAGTCCCGATGTCGTTCCCCTGACGGTTCAGCTGCGTCGGATCATGCGTGCCAAGGAACACGTCGTAAATCTGCGGCAGGCCGATCACATCCGTATCGAAGGTGACGCGAATCCCCTCGGCGTGGCCGGTCGTGCCGGTGCAGACTTCCTTGTAGGTCGGGTTGGGCTTGGTCCCGCCAATATAGCCGCTTTCGACCATCGTGACGCCCACCACATCGCGGAACACCGCCTCGGTGCACCAGAAGCAGCCGCCTGCGATGATTACCGTGTCCAAGTTGCTCATCGAAATCTCCATTGGTATTGGCCACAAATAGGCTAGCAAGCGGCAATTGCCATGTGCTGGCGAGCGAAATTTCCACCTCCGGAGAGAGACCCCATGAAGAAACTGATCCTTGTCGCCGCTGCGAGCGCGCTTGCCGTGGCGGCCCCGCTGCTGGCCCACCAGCACATGAACCATGCCGAGCACGGCGATGCCCACGTCCTCGATACCGCCGCCTTCAACAAAATGCATGGCGAGGCCGTGTCGGGCGCGCTCAACCACCCGACCCGCGCCGAAGACAAGGTGCGTGACGTGCACCGTCACCCCGCCGAAGTGCTCGCCTTCTTCCATGTCGGCCCGCACATGAAGGTCGGCGAATATTCGCCCGGCGGTGGCTGGTATTCGCGCCTGCTCGGCCATTATCTGGGCGGTGAAGGGCAGTTGGTCGGCCTTTACAGCAATCCGCTGACTGCCACCCCCGATCCGGCCCGCCAGCAGCGTATCCGCGATGCTGCGGCTGGCTTCGGCGCGGAAGTGGCGGGCTACACCGGGCTGCCGGCGGAGAAGTTCAGCGGGTTGACGCTCGACAAGGCCGCCGAGCAGAAGGGCACCTTCGACCGCATCCTCGTGATCCGCGCGCTGCACGGCCCGACCCGTGCCGGGATCGCCGATACCGAAATCCGGGCGATGCGCGAATTGCTCAAGGATGATGGCCTGATCGGGATCGTCCAGCACCGCGCCAAGGCCGATGCGCCGTGGTCCTATGCTAATGGCACCAAGGGCTACATGAAGCAGCAGGACGTGATCGACTTCATGCGCCTCAACGGCTTTGAACTCCTCACCTCGAGCGAGGTCAACGCCAATCCCAAGGACACGGCCGATCACCCCGAAGGTGTGTGGGAAATGCCCCCGACGCTGGCGACCAAGCGCGAAGACCTGAAGGACAAGGGCGAAAGCGACCGGATGACGCTGCTCTTCAAGAAGTCCAAGTAATGCGGTAGGGGCGGCGGCATGACCGCTATCACTGTCGCCGCCCTACAGCTTGCCCTCGGCTCGGATGACGAAGCCGCGAATATCGCTGCCGTCTCAGCCTTGGTCGAGGAGGCAGCAGCGCAAGGCGCGCAGCTGATCCTGCCGCCCGAACTGTTCTCCGGGCCCTATTTCTGCCGCGAGGAAGATGAGGCGCTGTTCGCCCTCGCCCGCCCGACGCTCCAGCATCCCAGTGTGATCGCCATGCGCGAACTCGCCGCGAAACTGAAAGTGACGATCCCCACCAGCTTCTTCGAGCGCGACGGGCATCACTATTACAACACCCTCGCGATGATCGGCCCCGATGGCGCGGTGCAGGGCACCTATCGCAAGAGCCACATCCCCGATGGGCCGGGCTATGAGGAAAAGTACTATTTCCGCCCCGGCAATGACGGCTTCAAGGTGTGGGACGTGCCGGGCGAGAATGGCGCGCTGGTCAAGGTCGGCGTCGGAATCTGCTGGGACCAGTGGTATCCCGAATGCGCGCGCGTCATGGCGCTGATGGGGGCGGAGGTGCTGCTGTATCCGACCGCGATCGGTTCGGAGCCCTATGACGCGGACCTCGACACCAGCCGGATGTGGCGGCGCGCGATGATCGGTCATTCGGTGTCGAACTGCATGCCGGTGATCGCCGCCAACCGCATCGGTTCGGAAGGACCGGATGGCGGGGCACAGAACTTCTATGGTCACTCCTTCATTACCGATGAATGGGGCGACTATCTCGCCGAATATGGCGCGAGCGAAACCGGCGTACTGATCGCCCGGCTCGATCTGGCGCAGGCGGCGAAGCACCGCGCCGGCATGGGCTTCTTCCGCGACCGCCGCCCGCAGCTCTACGGCCGGATCGCGCAGGACATTTGAAGGGGTGTCCAGCACCTATCTGATCGCGCTGGGGAGCAACCGGCGGCACCATCTCTATGGTCGCCCGCAGGACGTGGTGCTGGCAGCGATGGAAGAATGCGCCGCCTTTGGCACTGTCACTGCTCGTGCACCGGTGATCGCGACCGCACCGATAGGCGCGGCGCAGCGGCGCTTTGCCAATGGGGCACTGGTGCTTTCGAGCGAGCTTACCCCCACCGCGCTGCTCGCGGCGTTGAAGCATACCGAGCGCGCTTTCGGTCGGCGACCCGGCCAGCGTTGGGGCGATCGGGTGCTGGACTGCGATATCATTCTGTGGAGCGGCGGCGTGTGGCGCTCTGTGGACCTCAAAATCCCCCACCCGGCCTTTGCGCAGCGGCGCTTCGTGCTGGACCCGGCGTGCACCATCGCCCCCGACTGGCGCGATCCGCTCAGCGGTTTAACTCTCGCCCAAGCCCAAGCCCGCTTGACCCGCCCGCGCCCCCTGCCTAGGTGAGCGCCCTTGTCGCCACAGGCGACGCGGCGAAGCCGTCAGCGTGGACCCGTAGCTCAGTTGGTAGAGCAACGGACTTTTAATCTGTAGGTCTCGGGTTCGAGCCCCGACGGGTCCACCATTTTTGTTTGCGCGCGCCCTCCGGGCTGCGAAATCCTCGGCCCTTTGGGCCGTTCCGGTGCTTAGCGAGAGGTTGGTGGGGTGGCCCCTCAGCCTTCCTTCTTCCGGTCCAGCCAGCGGGCCGCCTGAACGCCGCCGGTGATCAGGAACGGGACCAGCACCAGGCTCAGGAACACTTTCGCCAGCACTTGGCCGATCATCAGGTCGGTGATGTCGAACTCGCCGTAGAACGCCAAGGTGATGAAAATCACCGAATCGACTGCTTGGGACAGTGCCGAGGCGATGGCGCCGCGCACCATCAGGCCCAGCGTCGTCTCGGCCCCGCTCCCGCGCAACCGGTCGAAGATCCAGATGTTGAGCAGCAGCGAGGTGATGTAGGACGCAGGGCCCGCCATCCACACCCGCCAGGTCGAACGGTGCACCCGCTCAAACGCGGCGAGATCATCGGGGCGGAAGGCGATCATCTCGGACGAGGCGGGCAGGGCCAGCACCAGCCACATCAGAAGCGCCGACAGCCCTAGCGGGAAGAAGCCCCACCACACGATCCGTTGTGCCATCGCACGTCCGTAAAGCTGCGACAGCGTGCTGGAGATCACGACTAGCAGCAGGAACGGGAAGATCCCGCTCTCGACCGCTAGGTTCGTTGGCCACAATTGCACCTGCTTGAACGCCAGCACTCCGGCCAGCACCGTCATCCCGCCATACAGCAGCGTAAAGACGAACAGCCCCAACGGCATGTTGATCGTGGGCGAGGGCGCGGCGGCGGGTGCGGGATCGGTTTGGTCCATTACCCGAGTGCTAGCCAGCACCGCGACAAAAGAAAAGCGGCGCGCACCGGCCTGTCACCCGTGCTTTGCGACCGGTTAGCCTCAGCCTCCCGCGCTTCCCCGCTTGCAACGCCGCGCGCAAACTGCCACGCCAAGTCCCGCTGCGCGCAAGAGAGGCGTTCTTGCGGGCTTCAGGGGTCTAACGCTTCCGACATGAAGAAGGGCAATTTGCTGCCGTGAACGAGAGTATCACGTCCATCCTGCTGAGCCTTGCAGGCGTGCTCGCCATTCTTGGTATTGCCTTTGCGTTGTCGACGGCGCGGCGCAGGATCAACCTGCGCGTGGTCGGTTCGGCCTTTGCGTTGCAGGCGGTCACCGCGCTGATCGTGCTGCGCACCGACACCGGCGTCGCCGTGATCGGGGGACTCTCGCAAGGCGTGATCGCGCTGCTCGATTTCTCCAAGGTCGGGATCACATCAGTGTTCGGCCCGATGGAGACCAACCCCTTCGCCAACACCTTCGTGATCGCCGCGCTGCCGGTGATCGTGTTCTTCGCAGCGATTGTCTCGATCCTCTATCACCTCGGCATCATGCAGCGGCTGGTGCGCTGGGTGGGCGGGGCGATCGGCTTTGTCACCGGCATCAGCAAGGTCGAAGCCTTGGGCGCGGCCGCCAACATTTTCGTCGGCCAGTCCGAAAGCCCGCTGGTGGTGCGGCCCTATCTGGCGGCGCTTTCGCCGTCGGGCCTGTTCACGCTGATGAGCGTCGGGATGGCGGGCGTGGCGGGGACGATCCTTGCCGCCTATGCGAGCTTTATCGGTGAGGATGCCGTGCCCTTCCTGCTGGCGGCGGCGTTCATGTCGGCGCCGGGCGGGATTTTGATGGCCAAGATCATGATGCCGGATGACGCCACACTCGCCGCCGGGCGCGATCAAAGCGTAGCGGCCAGTGCCGGGGCCAACACGCTGGCCGAGGCGACCCGCGTCGTCATGTATGACGAGAACGGGCAGCAGGTCGAACTCCCCCAAGCGCGGATCAGCGCGGTCGGCCCGGCCTCTCTGGTAGAAGGCGGCGCCAAGGCTGACGAGGTGAGCGCGGCGGAAACCTTCGAGGAAGGCCAGCGCCCCGCCAATATCATCGAAGCCGCAGCGCAAGGCACCCAGACCGGCGTGAAGCTGGCCGTGGCAGTGGGCGCGATGGTGATGGTGTTTGTCGCACTGGTGGCGCTCGCCAACGGGATGCTTGCCGGGATCGGCGGCGGGATCGTGAACCTTGCAAACGGTATCGGCGCGCCGCTCAGCCCCGAGGTTGCCACCTGGCTGCAAGGCATCAGCTTCCAGCAATTGCTCGGCTATGTGTTCGCGCCCGTGATGTTCCTGATCGGCATTTCCGATTGGGATCAGGCGCGAATTGCGGGCGGATTGTTCGGTACCAAGATCGTGCTCAACGAATTCGTCGCCTTCATCGATCTAGGCAAGATGCAGGGCGCTGAGCTGACCGAGCGCAGCCGTGCGATCATCACCTTTGCGCTGTGCGGCTTTGCCAATTTCTCGTCGATCGCGATTCAGATGGCGGTGACGGGCGGCCTCGCCCCGAACCAACGCCCGGTGATTGCGCGGTTGGGGCTGCGGGCGCTCGCCGCGGGGAGTCTCGCCAACCTGATGAGCGCCGCGCTGGCGAGCCTGTTCCTGCCTTATTGAGCGCTGCGCGAAGGGCTTGGCAGGCGCGGTGCCCCGCGTGTAAGGGGCCGGGCATGATCAATATTGCTTCCGTCTCGCTGACCCAGCCGCTCGAAACCATCGCTGACGAGTTGGGGCGCAGCTTTGGCGAATATGGCTTTGCTGTGGTGCGCGATCACGGCATTCCCCAGTCCCTGATCGCAGAGGCCGAGGCGGTCTCGAAGGCGTTCTTCGCGCTGCCCGATGCGGTCAAGCGCGCCTACAAGATCGAAGGCGGCGGCGGGGCGCGGGGCTACACCCCGTTCGGCACCGAAAAGGCCAAGGACGCCGAGGTGTTTGACCTCAAGGAATTCTGGCACGTCGGCCGTGATCTGCCCGAAGGCCACCCGCTGGCAGAATTCATGGCCCCCAACGTATGGCCGACCGAGGTCGAAGGCTTCCGCGAAACGATGAGCGCGCTCTTCGCCGCGTTCGAAGTGGCCGGTGGCCGCGTGTTGGAAGCGATCGCGCTCCACCTTGGCCGCCCGCGCAATTTCTTCGCGGCCAGCGTCGAGGATGGCAATTCGGTGATGCGTCTGCTGCATTATCCGCCGCTGGGCGAGGGCGCACCGGAAGGCGCGATCCGCGCTGCCGGGCATGAAGACATCAACACCATCACCTTGCTGCTCGGCGCCGAGGAAGCGGGGCTTGAGCTGCTGACCAAGGCGGGCGAATGGCACGCGGTCGATGTGCCGCCGGGCGCGCTGGTGATCAATGTCGGCGACATGTTGCAGCGCCAGACCAACGGCAAGCTGCGCTCGACCACGCACCGGGTGGTCAATCCGCGCGGCGAGGCTTCGCGGCGGGCACGGTATTCGATGCCGTTCTTCCTGCATTTCCGGCCCGATTTCCTGATCGAGCCACTACCGGAATGCGTTGCTGCCGATGCGGCGAATCCCCCGCCGGAGCCGATCACTGCGCATGATTACCTCATGCAGCGCCTGCGTGAGATCAACCTCGCCTGATCCCGGCTGAAGGGGCGATTTTTCGTCCCATTGATTGGCCTCAAGAAATTCCCTGCGGGCGTTGCTGCGATGCAACACTCAGGTATGGAACTCGCGCTAAACCTACACTTTTCTGGCGTTCGGCGAGACTCGCCTTATGGATTCGCCGCGCCGGGGTGAGGCGTTTCATCAAACTGTCACAGAACAGTCGCTTTGCCGCAAGCGTTCAGGCCTAGGGCAGGTCGCATTACGTTTCGATCACCTCTTCATCTCCACCGTTAACAGGGGCTTTTACCCATGAAGCTTAAGTATCTCCTTGCGGCGAGCATCGTCAGCCTTGCTGCGACCACCACCATCGCCACGCCGGCGTTTGCGCAGGAAACCACCTCGTCCGTTCGCGGCGATGTTGTTGACCAGAACGGCAACCCGATCGTCGGCGCCACCGTGGTCGTAACCCACGTTCCCTCGGGCACCAAGTCGACCCAGACCACCGATGCTGCGGGTGGATTCAACGCTGCCGGTCTGCGTATTGGCGGCCCTGTCACCGTCGAAGTGACCGCTGACGGCTTCGAAACCGCCTCGCAGGAAATCGGCTTCCTCAATGCCGGTCAGGCCCAGCGTATCAGTGTTGCTCTGGCCGAGGTGGGCCAGACCATCGTGGTCACCGGCTCACGCACCCGTTCGTCAATCTCGCTCGGCACTGGCGCTGCCACCGTGTTGAGCGCCAACGACATTGCTGGCGTTGCCAACGTCAACCGCGACATCCGCAATCTTGCTGCGCGCGATCCGCTGGTGACGCTCGACGCCACTAACAACGGCGCGATCAGCATTGCCGGACAGAACAACCGCTTCAACCGCTTCACCGTTGACGGTGTGGCCTTCGGCGATCCCTTCGGTCTGGAATCGGGCGGCCTCGTGTCGGCGCGCGGCCCCGTGCCGCTTGATGCGATTGGCGAATTCTCGGTCGAAACCGCGCCGGTCGATATCCAGCAGGGCTTCTTCCAGGGCGGTGCGATCAACACCCAGCTCAAGTCGGGTGGCAACAATTTCACCTTCATGGGCGCGGCGTTCTACCAGAACGAAGATCTGCGCGGCAGCAAGGCGGACAACCTCCGCCGCGTCGGCGCCTTCGATTCGCAAGTCTATGTGGCGCAGGTCACCGGTCCGATCATCAAGGACAAGCTGTTCTTCGCGGTTACCTATGAACGCACCCGTGACACGGTCCCGGCTGACGTTGATCCCTCGCAGCTTGGCATCACCGATGCCGAAATCGACTCGATCAGTGCCACGGCGCAAAGCGTTTACAACTACGACACGCTCGGCGTTGCAAACGACATCGTGGAGAAGGACGACAAGCTGATCACCAAGCTCGACTGGAACGTCGCTGATGGTCACCGTCTGACTGCCACCTACATCTGGAACGATTCGGCGCTGCTCGCCGGCCAGACCGGTACGGGCCAGCTTTCTGCCATCGGCAACGGCAACCCGACCTACAACCTGCTGTCGAACAACTACACGCAGGGTGCGATCAACCACTTCGGGATCGTACAGTCGAACAACCAGTGGTCGGACGACTTCTCGACCCAGCTGCGCGTGTCCTATGCCGATTACGTGCGACTTCAGCAGCCGATTGGCGGCACGACCTTCGGCCAGTTCCAGGTCTGTCTCGACCCGGTCAACCCGGCGACCGGCGTCGGCGCCGCGCCCGCAGTGTGCTCGGCCGGTCAGGAGCGCATCCAGTTCGGTCCGGACATCAGCCGTCAGGCGAACGAGCTCGACAGCCAGTCGCTGGCGGTTGAATTCGCTGCGACCTTGAAGGTGGAAAACCACACGCTCAAGCTGATTGCCGAGCGTCGTCGTCAGGATGTGCGCAACCTCTTCGCTCAGCGCGTTTCGGGTGCATGGCTGTTCGACAGCGTCGCCGACTTCGAAGCACGTCGTGCCAACGAACTCGACTACGCTGTGCCGTTGCTGGGCGGCCTCGACACCGTCACCGCCGAATTCCAGAACAACAGCTGGACCTTCGGCCTGATGGACACGATCGATGTGACCGACACGCTGACGGTTGTGGCAGGCGTGCGTTACGACCTGTTCGATTCGCCGGATCGTCCGTTCTTCAACGAGTTCTTCCTGCAGCGCTTCGGCTTTGCCAACACCGCGACCCTCAACGGGCGCGACCTGTTCCAGCCGCGCTTCGGCTTCAACTGGCAGCCGACCGATCGTCTTCAGGTCCGCGGTTCGGCGGGTCTGTTCGGCGGCGGCAACCCGCTGGTGTGGATCTCGAACAACTTCTCGAACCCGGGGCCGACGCTCCAGCGCGTGCGCGTGCGTCGTAATGCCAACGGCACTTTCTCGATCCCCGAGCAGTCGGTTCTCGGCCTTACCAACGCCCAGGTGCAGACCCTCGGCGCGGCGACCCTGAACAACGTTTCGGGCGGTGAAGGCGTGCCCCAGGAGCTGATCGACGCTGTGCGTCGGGCCGGTTTCCAGGGCGCACCGACCAACGCGCTTGATCCGAACTTCAAGGTGCCTTCGCAGTGGCGCTTCTCGGGCTCGGTCGACTATGAAGCCGATCTCGGCTTCCTGGGTGATGGCTGGCGCTTTGGCACCGACGTGATCTATTCGAAGACCAACGACGCGCTCGAGTGGGTTGACCTGCGCTCGGTCGCACAGACCGGCACGCTTCCCGATGGCCGTCCGCGCTACAACGTGCTGGCTGGCACCGCCGGTGAAAACACCGACATGCTGCTCACCAACACGGGCTTCGGCGAAAGCTGGAACATCGTGGCCCGCTTCGACAAGGACTTTGATTCGGGCTTCTTCCTGAGCGGTTCGTACACCTTCCAGGATGTGACCGATCAGAACCCGGGCACGTCGTCGGTGGCGTTCTCGAACTACCAGAACACGGCCTTCACCGATCCGAACTTTGCGGCTCAGGGTATCGCCAACTACCAGCGCGATCACCAGTTCCGCCTGGTTGCGGGCTATGACGCCGAGCTGTTCGGTGACAACAACACCCGCATCGAGTTCTTCTACAACCTGCGTTCGGGCCAGCGTTACAGCTACACCTTCAACGATCCCACCAACGGGCGTTCGGCGGTGTTCGGCGTCAACGGTCGCGGCAGCCGCGGTCTGCTCTACGTTCCCAACGTGAGCAGCATCACGGCCGACCCGCTGGTCACCTACGATTCGCAGGCGACCTTCGCGGCGTTCCAGAGCTTCGTGCAGAACTCGGAGCTCAACGCCTACCAGGGCCAGATCTCGGAAAAGAACATCGGCAAGACCCCGTGGGTGCACAAGCTGGACTTCTCGGTGCGTCAGGAAGTGCCGTTCGTCTTCGGCGGCAAGCTGGAGCTGATGGCCGATGTTGAGAACGTGCTGAACATGATCGACAAGGACTGGGGCACGATCCAGCAGGTCGGCTTCCCCTACACCGCCTCGTTGGTCAACGTGACCTGCCTCCAGACCGCAAACGGCGCGCCGGCTACCACACCGAGCCAGCCCTGTGCGCAGTACGGTTACTCGAGCTTCCGTGCGCCGAACGAAGCGACCAACATCAACGGTTCGCTGTGGGGCGTCCGCTTCGGGGTTCGCGTCCGCTTCTGATCGCCTGAGCGATTGCTGAAACACGAAGGGGCGGTCCGGCAACGGGCCGCCCTTTTGCGTTGGAGCGCCTCCATCGCCTATTGCTCCCAGTCTGCTATAGTTTGACCCTGCGGCTTGCGAGGACAACCGCATCCGGAATGGACCGAACGCGAGGACAGGCCACAGCCCATGCCCGACAACCGCACCTTCCAGACCCGTCCGCGGCGGCTCAGCTGGCCGCTGATCGCCGGGATCGTGCTGCTGCACCTGGCGGCGCTTTATGGTCTGGCCCGCGCGCTCGCCCCCGATTTCACCGCCTCGGTCGAGCGTGATGTGTTGTCGACCTTCACCGTCACCATCACAGCGCCGCCCGATCCGCCCCCGCCGCCGGACAATCGGTCCGAACCGGATGAGGGCGCGCAGGGTGATCCGGGGCGCGACGCGGTCGCTCAGCCGGTCACCAGTCCGCCGCCGCGCGTGCGGGTGAAACAGGACAGATCGCTGCCCCGCGCCGCATCGACCGGAACGGCGAACCAATCCGGCGCGGCGGTAGCGGGCGACGGCACGGGCGCCGCCGGTAGCGGAACCGGCACGGGCAGCGGGAACAGCGGCAGCGGGCGCGGCGGGGTCGCGGTGTCCAAGCCTGTCCACATCAGCGGCAGCATCGACAATGCGCGCGATTATCCTGTGCCGCCGGGAGGCCGCGCGGCGCGGCGCGGCACGCAGGTGATCGTCCGGGTGACCGTCGGCACGGATGGCCGCGCGCGGGGGTGTTCGGTCTATCGCCCGAGCCCCGATCCCGAAGCGGATCGCATCACCTGCCAGCTGGTCGAAGCGCGGCTCGGTTTCCGTCCAGCGACCGATGCCAGCGGCAATCCCGTGGCTGCGCCCTTCTATTGGCGCCAGCAGTGGTTTTGATCGGACAAGTTGCGGAATTGTAGACGGATTAGAGATGTTTCCGAACAACGAGTTGTTATAGGCTTGCCCAAACGAAGGGTATTCAAGTGACTGCGATCCATCCTGTGATCTTGTGCGGCGGCAGTGGCACGCGGCTGTGGCCGGTCAGCCGCAAGGCTTGTCCGAAGCCGTTCCTGCCGCTGGTGAGCGATGAGACGCTGTTCGAACAGGCCGTGCGCCGCGTGGCAGGCGATGATCGCTTTGCCGCCCCTATGGTGGTGGCAGGTGCGGCCCACGCCGATCTCATTCTCGCGCAGCTGGGGGATACGCCCGGCGCACGGCTGGTGATCGAACCGGCGGCCAAGAACACCGCCCCTGCCATCGCGCTCGCCGCGGCGTTGCTGCCGGAAGATGCGGTGATGCTGGTCTGCCCGAGCGACCACCATATCGCCGATAGCGCCGCCTTCCGCGCCGCCGCGCTAGCCGCAGCGGCACTGGCGCGCGAAGACTATCTCGTCAGCTTCGGCATCGCGGCGGATCGGCCCGAGACCGGCTATGGCTATCTGCGGCGCGGGGAGCCTCTCGCGGGCGGCTTTGCGATCCGCGAGTTCGTCGAAAAGCCCGATCGGGCGCGGGCCGAGGCCTATCTCGCCAGTGGGGAGTATAGCTGGAACGGCGGCATCTTCGCTTTCCGCGCCGGGCATCTGCTTGCCGAGCTCGCCGCGTACCGCCCGGAGATGGCGCGGCTCGTGCGCGAGGCCGTTGCCAGCGGCACGGATGATGGCCCGCGCTTCCATCCGGCGGCTGAACCTTTTGCCGCGATTGAGGGGGATTCGATCGACTACGCCGTCATGGAGAACACCGCTCGCGCCGCGATGGTGCCTGCCAGCATGGGCTGGTCTGACATCGGCAATTGGGCCGCGCTGGGCGAAGCTCTCGCGGGAGAAGCGGACGCGGCGGGCAATGTGGTGCGCGGCAGCGCCGATCTTGCCCAATGCAGCGGCGTCTTTGCCATGAGCGATGGCCCGCGCATTTCGGCGGTGGGCCTCACGGATGTCTGCATCATCGTCTCCGGCGGCGAGGTGCTGGTCACCACGCGGGACGGCGCGCAGGCGGTCGGCAAGCTGCCGGGAGCCGTCAACCAGTGACCGCCCGCCAGCTTTCCACCCGGATGGTCGACAAGGTCTGGGGCCGCGATGTCCTGCCCGCGCCCTTCGTGGCCCCGCCCGGGGCGCGGATCGGCGAGATCTGGTTCGAACCTCCGCCCGAAGTGCCGCAGGTGCTGGTGAAGTACCTCTTCACCTCCGAGAAGCTGTCGGTGCAGGTCCACCCTTCGGATGACACCGCCCAAGCGGGTGAAGCGGGAAAGGAGGAGTGCTGGCTGGTGCTCGACGCCGAACCGGACGCGCGTCTCGCCATCGGGTTCGAGCGCGACGTGACCCCTGAGGACATCGCAGCCGCCGCGCTGGACGGCACGATCGAGGCGCTGCTCACCTGGCACCCGGCGCGTGCGGGCGATCTGTTCTATCTCCCCGCTGGCACCGTCCATGCGATCGGCCCCGGCCTGTCGCTGGTCGAAGTCCAGCAGACGAGTGAGACCACCTTCCGCCTCTACGACTATGGCCGCCCACGCGAATTGCATCTCGATCGCGCGCTCGCAGTGGCCGACGGCGTGCCTTATGCCGCCGAGCACCGCCGCTCGATTGCCAGCGGCCCCGTGCTCGTCGACGGCCCGCATTTCCGGCTCGACCGGATCGAAGGCGCGCCCGATGCCACCACGCTTCATGCCTATCCCGGCTCGCTGCTGGTGCTGCCGCTTGCTGGCGAGGTGGCCGCACGCGATGGGTCAGCGCGGGCGCGGGCGGGGGAATGTCTGGTTGCGGACGACCTCGCCAGCTTGGACTTCAGCCAGGCCGAAGTGACGCTGCTGACCCGCGCGGCCTGAGCCTCAGGCGTCGGCCAGCAAGCGTTCGATTTCGGTCATCCCGTAGGGCTTGCGCAGCACCGCGGCCGCGCCCAGCCGCTCAAAGCTGCCTGCGCCTTCGGCATAGCCGGTCGCCAGCACGAAGCGCACACCGGCGGCGCGCAAGGCATCGGCAATCGGTTCGGAGGATTCACCGCCGAGGTTGAAGTCGATGATCGCGAAATCAGGCGGGCTGTCGGCAATCGCTGCCAAGGCGCCGGTGACCGAGCTTTCGAGCTGCACATCGCCCACGCCCAGACGCTTCAGGTTTTCCTCGGTGTCGAGCGCGATGATGATGCTGTCCTCGACCACCAGCACGCGCCCCGGCTGGCTGGCGGCGGAGGGTGACGCAGGACTGCGCTGCGGCTCTGGCGAGCGCGAAGGGAGGGTGCGGGCGGCACCGTCGGGTGCGGCGAGATAGCGCGCGGGGACGAGGAAATCCGCTTCGACCCCGGCCAGCTTGTAGCGCACATCGGCCTCACCGCCGAGATCATGCGGGACCGAGCGGTTGATGATGGTCGATCCGAAGCCCGACCGGGTCGGCGCTGTCACGGGCGGGCCGCCCGCCTCGCGCCAGCGCAGCAACAGATCGCCAAAGGCGGTGCGCGCGAGGGTTACCTCGACCGATCCGGCGCGGGCCGACAGGCTGCCATACTTGGCCGAATTGGTCGCGAGTTCATGCACGACCAGCGCGAGGATGGTGTAGGCTTCGGGCGCGACCAGCACGTCATCCCCCACCACACCGAACCGCGCGCGGTCCGCACCGCAATAGGGTGCCAGCTCCGCCTCGATCAGGCGCATCAGGCTGGCCGGTCCCCAGTTCTTGGCGGTGATATTGTCATGTGCGGCGGCTAGCGCAGCGATCCGACCGCCGATGATCGCGGCGAACCCGGGCACCGAAAGCGCCTCGGCCTGCGATTGCGCCACCAGCGCGCGGATCAGGCCGAGGATGTTGCGCACGCGGTGGTTGAGCTCGGCGATCAGCAGGTCCTGTTGTTCGGCCGCCCGGGCACGCTCGCGGGTCAGATCCTCGCTCATGCGCAGGATCACCTCGATCAGCGTGCGGCGCAGCCTTGCGGCGATTTCGCATTCGTCGGCGCTCCAGTCGGCGCTGTGGCCGCGCACGGTTTCGGCCCAGGCGGCAAAGCTGGAACGCGGCTGGAGCAACGCACCGGGAGTCGCTGCCGCCTTGGTCGGATCACCGGCCCAGGTCACCACCCGGTCGAGCGGGCGGCGCCACAGCACCAGCGAATCGCGTGTCCCGCGCGACAGCGGCAGCACCAGCGCGCCCGCCGCGCGGTGAGCGAAACCGGCGGCTTCGGGGATCTGGTCGGCCAGCCGCGTGCTCGAATGGGTCGCCCCGCCCAGCGTGCTGGCGAGCAGCGGCGCGATGGCGCGGAATTCGGCTTCACTGGGCGCTTCGCCGCTGGCGCGATATTCGCCATCGGCGAACAGCGAGATGCCATCATGCTGGATTGTGCCGCGCAGCAGCTCCTTGATCATCGGCAGGCTGTCAGCCAGCGTCACGCCGCCTGCCAACCGCAGCAGCAGCCGGTCGTTCAACTGCCGCGCGCGTTCCCGCAAAGCCTCGGCCTGCGCCACCAGAATACGGTCGAGCATCAGCGAGAAGGTCTGGCTCAGCAGCTCTGCCACGGTGCGCAGCGAGTAGGGCGGCAGGCGCGCTTCGCGGTGGTGGCACGAAATCATGCCCCACAATCGGTCATGCCGGACGATCGCAATCGCCAGTGACGCGCCCACGCCCATGTTGCGCATATAGGCGAGGTGCATCTTGGAGTGGGAGCGCAGCATCGACATCGACAGATCGAGCGGGATGTCGTCCGGGCCCATAGCGGGGAGGATCGGGACGGGCTCCGAATCCATGTCGGCGATGATGCGGAAGCGGTTGCGGCGGAACAGTTCGCGCGCTTGCTGCGGGATGTCGGCGGCGGGGTAGCGCAGGCCCTTGAAGGGTTCGAGCGCCTCGTCGCGGTCCTCGGCGATCACCTCGCCGCTTTCGTCGGGGTGGAAGCGGTAGATCATCACCCGGTCATAGCCGGTCATCTGCCGCACCAGCCGCGCGGCGGTGTCGCACAGGGCGGCGACGGTCGCAGCCTGTTCAAGCTGGGCAATTACGGGGACGATCATGCTGACATGGTCGGCAAAATCATTGCGGGCGTGGTGTTCGAACTCGATCACCCGCAGGCTACCGCTGACATGCACCGCGCAGTCGAACTGCTGGCCCTTGCCCGTCAAATCAAGCCCGAAGCGGCGCTCAAGAGTGTCGACCCCGGTGAGACCGGCGAAGGCCTGATCGAGGGTTGCCAGAGCGTCAGGCGCGATGATCGCGGCCAGCGTGGTGCCGGGGGCGGGGCGGTCTGCCAGCCCGAGCAGATCGGCGATATTGGCGGAGGCCTGCACCATCCGGCCGTGCGGATCGGCGGCGATCAGCCCGCCGAAGTTCTGGACCGCAGCAATATGGTGGATCGCCTCACGGTCACACTCGGAGAGCGTGTCGTTGCGCTGGTGCAGGTTCATGCGGGGAGGCTTTCCGGCGCGCGACCATGCTCTGCAACGGCGAGGAAATGGGCGAAGACTGCTTCGGCGGCGCGGGTCGCACCCTCGGCTTCGTCCGGTTCGGCAGGTCGTTCGATCCGGGCGCGAAGCCCTTGCCAGAACGCCATCATCGTGTCGTCACCGAGGAAAGCGGTCGGCCATTCGCCGCCGCTGATCCGGGCCACCTGCTTGGCAATCGCCCGGTTGCCGAGCGCCGATCCGGCCAGCACCCACGCCGTGCCGAGCACTTCGCCGGGCAAGGGGAAGGCTGGTGTCAGACCCGGCGCTGGCTCAGGCACGCCCAGCCCAAGCGCAGCCAGATCGCGGGCGAGCAGCGGCGTTTGCGGCGGAGGGGAAAGATCACCGGGCGCATGGCGCGCCAGCCAGTCTTCCAGCGGAACGCGTGCGGCGTATTGAAGCGCGAGGAAGCGGGCATAATCGGAGCGAGTCTGCCATCCGCTCGCGGCCTGCATGGCGTGATCGAGCAGGTCATGCGCGGCCATGGTGGCGGCGCGCAGGTGCGTTCTCAGGCTGTTGTCTGCCGCTGCACTATCCTTGACTGGTGCCATACCACCCGCCCTTTCCGCCCGAATCGGCCTCGCAGCCGAATTGCCCATCGTCCTCGGCATCTGACCCGAGTGTAAGGCAAATTGGGCAGTTAATTGTGTCCAATATTTATGACACAGGGCTTGTGGCTTGGCAATGGGAACCGGGTGGCCGAGGCCGGACCGTCAGGGGGCGAGCAGCCGCCCGCCTTCCTTCTTCACCGCCGCTTCCAACGGCCCTTTCATCACGCTGAGCAGCAGCGGCAGTTCCATCTCGATCACCACGTCGTGATCGCGCACTTCGACCATGCCGGGAATGGTCTGGCCGACCACCTGCGCGGTGATCGTCATGCGGTCTTCATTCGGCCAGTCGGTCGTCACCTTGGCGAGGCCCGGCGGAAAGAAGCTGCCGATCTCGTCCGCATGGGTGCGCATCCGGCGGCGCACTTCGTCTTTGGTGAGATCGTGGGGAAGGGTCACGCGCATGGCTCAGCGCTCCTGTTTGCTGGGAACGGCCGAGAAATCGGGGAGCGGCACGCCGGTATCGGGCATCCCGCCGCCGCCAGTCAGATCCTCCAGCGCCTCGGCCCCGCCATAGCGGTATTCGAGATAGCGGCTCTTGATCGCAAGATCATCGAGTGCACCTTCGGCCAGCCGCCGGGTGACGCGGTCCACCTCGCCCGACAGCTTGTCGAGGCTTTCGGTCAGCCGCATATCGGCGGTCTTGCCGGCATATTCCTCCGCGCGCAGATGCACCGGAACCTTGCGGTAGTTGTCGATCGTCTCGGGGATATATTCGCCCACCAGCTCGCGCACTTCCGCCATCGCCGGATGCGCGCCATCCAGTCCCTGCAATTGCAGCCCCAGCGCATCCAATTGCACGCCCAACCGGTCAATAATCGCCTGCGCGGGCGGCGGCAGGGCGGGGCGCTGGGATTCGAGCCATAGCTCGGTGCGGGCGACCATCTGCTGCGGGTTGCCTTGCTTTAACTCGGCGCGCTGCGGCACCTTTACCTTGGGAACCACCGCGAACATGGCAAAGATAAAGGCGGTGAGCGCAACGACGGTCATCACCCCCCAGAAGCCGATCCCGCCGATGATCGCTCCAGTGATCCCGACGCCCACATAAAGCGCCAGAAGCGCCAGCACGACATTACGCACCTTCTTGAGAAGAGCCTTCGTCTTCAGCTCGGCCGACCCACGCCCGATGCTTGCCCCGCGCAAGCCTGGCCGATGCGTCCCGCCATCGCGCTGCACCGCGAGGCTGGTTTTCGCCTCGCGCAGGATGCGGTCGCTCTCGCGGGTGGTGTCGGGCATTATTTATCCAGTGCCAGCAGCGAGGGCGTCTGCGAAGCGACCTTGGCCTGCGCCTGCGATTGCCCTTCGGCGCGCGCGATATAGCCCTTCGACTTCTCGACCTCGGCGGTCAGCACGGTCACGGTCTGCTTCATCGAGTCGAGCGCGCGGACCTTGAAATTGTCGACCTCATCCATCGTGTCATAGATGTTCTGGAAGGCGCGTTGCAGCGTTTCCAGCGGGATGGTGGCAGAGGCCGCCTGCTCGTGGATCTGCGCGGTCTGTTCGCGCAGCAGCGTGCTGGTCGAATCAATGATGTCGCTGGTGGTCTTGTTCAGCGCCGTGATCTGGCCGAGCACCAGCCGCTGGTTGGTCATCGCCTGCGCCACCGTCACCGCGGTGCGCAGCGCGCCCACAGTGGTCGTCGAAGCGCGGTCGACGCCCTTCACCAGTTCGACATTGTTCTTCTTGACCAGATCGAGCGCGAGGTAGCCCTGCACGCTCACCGCCATCTGGGTCAGCAGATCCTGCGTGCGCTGGCGGACATAGAACAGCGCGCTTTCCCGCAAGGCCTTGGCCTTGGCCGGATCGGAGCTGTCGAGTTCGAGCGCCTTCGCTTCCAGCCGCGCATCCAGCGTCTTGGCGATGTGGATCATCTGCTCCAGCTCGCCCATCGCCGCCCACAGCTTCTGCCGCTCGGTGTCGATGGCGGCATTGTCGAGGTGCAGTTCCTTCTTGCCGCTTTCCAGCCGCTGAAGGATCGAGGCGATGTGCCCCTGCGCGCTGGTGTAGCTGTCGAAGTAGTTCTTGATCTTGTTGCCGAAGGGAATGATCCCGAGGATCTTGCGCGGGCCCGACAGCTTGCCCTGCCGGCCCGGATCAAGCTCCTCAACCGTGCGGCGCAGTTCGGCCAGATCCTTGCCCACCGTGCCATCGCCATCCATCGCGCGCACCGGGCGATCGAGGAAGCGGTTCGACATGGCCGCGGCCGAGCGGATCTGCTCCTGCCCCATGCGGGTGATCTGATCGACCTTCTCGCCAAAGGCGGGCGAGTTGGCGTCGATCGTCACCAGTTCATTGACGAAGGCATCGACCTTGGTGTCGAGCTTGGACTTCTGCTCGGTGCTGACCGGCACAAGGCCCGCCGCCTGTTCGGGCGCGACCTGCGGCACCGGATCGGGCGGGGTCAGCGAGAAGGGGGTCGCGGTTGCCGTCTGCGTTTCGGTGCTCATGCCAATTCGTGCTCCCTCAAACCCGCGCCGCAGCGTCAGGGCAATCGCTACTGTATTAGTGATCTAAAACACGCCTTTCAAGCGGGCTTGATGATCGTAGGCCGGAATGGCCCCCCGCGTCCATCGCGCCGAGGGCCTCCCGCGTCAGGGTTTGCGTGGCAATCGCGGATGCTGCAAGCTATCGCTGGAAACAGGACACACGGCCAAGGGCTTCTCCATGAACGACACTTCCGGACCTGGCGTCTCGCCCGAAGCTGCCAGCGCTGCCACACGCCCGACCAATCTGCGCTCTCTTATCGGCGATCTGCGCGAGTGGTGGACGGTGCATGTCATCGGCCAGGTCGATCAGGCCGAAGTGACCGAGCGGCGCCGCGAAGACGGCAAGCTGTCCGAACACTACCTGTTCATGACCGCGATGGCGGGCGGGATCGCGATCCTTGGCTTGCTCTTGTCCTCGCCTGCCGTGGTGATCGGCGCGATGCTGCTGTCGCCGCTGATGGGGCCGATCATGGGGCTGGGCTTTGCGCTGGCGATTGGCGACTGGGCATGGCTCAAGCAATCGGTGCTGACACTGGTGATCGGCAGTGTGCTGGCGGTGCTGCTATGCGCGGTGCTGGTGTTCGTCTCGCCAATCCAGACCATCACGACTGAGATTGCCGCGCGCACCCGGCCCAATCTGTTTGACCTGTTCGTGGCGCTGTTTTCGGCGATGGCCGGAGCCTATGCGATGATCCGCGGGCGCGAGGGGGCCATCGTTGGCGTGGCGATTGCGACCGCCTTGATGCCGCCGCTCGCGGTGGTCGGCTTCGGTCTGGCGACCTGGAACTTCACGGTGTTTTCCGGCGCACTGCTGCTGTTTGTGACCAACTTCATCACCATTGCGCTGACCGCCTTCGGCATGGCCAAGCTTTACGGCTTCCGCGCCAAGCTGACCAAGGGCCAGTCGCAGGCGCAGAGCTTTGCAGTGCTCGTGGTGTTTGTCGCGCTGGCAATCCCGCTCGCCTTCTCGCTCAACCGGATCGCGTGGGAGACCAATGCCCAGCGCATCGTGCGCAGCGAAATTCGCGAGCAGTTCGACGGGCGTTCCCAGCTCGATCTGCTGGAGATCGACTTTGCCGCTGCGCCGGTCGGCATTCACGCGGTGGTGTTCACCCCGGTGCTGCGGCCCGAGATCGAACAGGCGGTGGCCGCCTCACTCGCCGAGCGGTTGGGGGAGACCGTCAAGCTCGACCTGGTGCAATACGAGGTCGGCACCAATGATTCAGCGGCGGAACGCGCGCAGCTTTCCGCCGCCCGCGCCCGCGAGGAGCGTGAGGCCTCGGCCCGGGCCGAGGCACTGGCGGAGCGGCTGTCGCTGGCGGCGGGAGTGCCAACGCGCGAAGTGCTGATCGACGAAGCCCGCCGCCGCGCGCTGGTGCGGGCCAAGCGTTTGGACGGCGCAAGCCTTGCGACCTACCGCGCGCTTGAAGCGCGGATTGCGGCCGGTGAGCCGGACTGGACCATCGAGCTGATCCCGCCTGCGGGCGCGCTCCCTGCCACGATCCCCTTCGAGGGCGGCGAGCCGACCGAGGCAGGGCAAGCCGCGCTCAATATCACCGGTTGGGCCGCCCAGCGGCTTGGCCGGGGCGTGGTTCTGGTCGGCCCCACGGGCGAGGCTGAAGCGGTGGCCAAGGCGCTGCGCGATCAGGGCGTCAGCGTGGAAACACGCCCGGGCGCAGGACCGCTGCGGGCGGGGTGGGATAGCGAGGAAGGGTAGGCGAGCCGCGTTTCGGGTCAGCGGGACAAAAGCCGTCGTTCTGCTATCGATCCCGAAGCGGAGGTTAGCCCAATCGGTTAGGGGTCGGATCGCCTCTTTCGGCAATCAATTGCTGCCGGGCTTCGCCAGAGAAATGTTCGTAAGTGCGCGCCAGATCTTCACGTGAGAGTGAGGATTGTTCTGCAATCAGGTCAAGCAGGGCTGCTTCATCTCGGAGCGCGATCTCGCCCACCAAAGCTGCTTCGTTCAAACCGAGATTTCGGGCGAGCAAGCGTGTCGCGCGGACCCGCTGTCTGAAGTCGAAGTCCATGAGCCGTGCCGACTCGAACTCCGCCTTCTTGCGCATTGCTTCGCCTAAGTCCCAGACCATACCAGCAATATAGAGCAACACATCATGGGCTCAACCGAGCGGCAGCGCCCCACCCATTTACGGTCATTTCTGACGCTTCGGCGCAATGCCGAAACCTGCCGTCTCCCGTCATCCCAGCGCAAGCTGGGACCTACAGCCTCATGGAGGGGCGCTTGTTGCCCCGGACTTGATCCGGCGCAGGCAAGCACGCGGTGACGTTGCTTTGGCTCTTAAGCCGCCAGATCGATCGGGACGATCTCACCCGCAAGATAGAGCTTCTTCGCCTTGGCGCGGCTGAGTTTGCCCGATGACGTGCGCGGCAGGGTGCGGGGCGGGACCAGTTCGACGATGCAGCTCATGCCCGTAACCGAGCGCACCTTGTCGGCGATCTGGTCGCGCAGTTTCACGCGTTCCTCGGGGTCGGACACCTTGCAATGCACCAGCACCGCAGGGGCTTCCTCGCCGTTCTCCATCTCGATCGAGAAGGCGGCGATGTCGCCGTGGTTGAAGCCGGGGAGCTGCTCCACCGCCCATTCAATGTCCTGCGGCCAGTGGTTCTTGCCGTTGATGATGATCATGTCCTTCGCCCGGCCGACGATGAACAGATAGCCATTGGCGGTGTAGCCCATGTCGCCCGTGTCGAGCCAGCCGTCGACGAGGCAGTCATTGGTCGCCTCGGGGTTGCGGAAATAGGAGTGCATCACGCTGGGTCCGCGGCACCAGACCTTGCCGATCTGGTGATCGCCGCGGCGGCTGCCGTCCTCGCCCTTGATGGCGACATCCATGTCAGGCAGCGCCTTGCCGCAATTGACGATCGCGCGGTAGCGGGCCGGGCGGGAAAGGTCGCGCGGGGCGCCCGACAGGCGTTCTTCCTCGACCAGTTCGACGCGGATCCCTTCGCCCGGCGGCATCACCGTCACTGCCAGCACCGCTTCGGCGAGGCCGTAGGACGGGGTGAAGGACGATGCCCGGAAGCCTGCCGGCGCAAAGGCGTTGACGAAGTTCTGCATCACGTCCGGGCGGATCATATCCGCGCCATTGCCTGCGATCCGCCAGCGCGACAGGTCAAAGCGTTCCGCGACGTTCGACTGGCTGGAAATGCGCCGCGCGCAGATGTCATACCCGAAGGTCGGCGAATAGGAGAGCGTGTTGCCGGGATTGCGGCTGATCATGTCGAGCCAAGCCAGCGGACGGCGCGCGAAGGCATCGGGCTTGAGATAGTCGCCCGAGACTTGGTTGGCGATCAGCGAGAGCAGGCAGCCGACCAGCCCCATGTCGTGATACCACGGCAGCCAGCTGACACAGCGGTCGTTCGCGCCCAGCTCCATCGTGGTCGAATGACCATAAAGGTTGTGCAGCAGCGCGCGGTGGGTGACGGCGACGCCGGTGGGGAAGCGGGTCGAGCCGGAGGAGTATTGCAGGTAGCAGATATCGTCCGGGCTGGCGGTGGGCAGCACGCAATCTGGCGCGGGGCGGTGGGCGAAATCCTGCCAGCTTTGCGCCTCGCAGCCCTGACGGGCCGCGGCAGCCGACGCCATCTCGGCGATTTCCTCAGGGTAGAGGAGAATTTTAGGATCCGAGCTTTGCAGCTGGATTGCCAGCTGGTCGATGAAATTGTCCTTGCCGCCGAAGGTTGTCGGCAGCGGCAGCGGCACGGGCCACGCACCGGCATAGACACAGGCGCAGAACAAGGCGGCGAAGTCTGCGCCGGTCTCGGCGATCAGGGCGACGCGGTCTTCCTTGCCGATCCCCGCCGCGATCAAGCGCCGTGCCATGATCAATGCATCTTCGCGCATGGTCGTATAGGGGTAGACGCGCGCCAGTTCCCCGCGCATGTCGTGGAAATTGAGCCCTTTCAGGCTCTGCGCAGCATAGTCGATCGCTTCATTGAAGGTTGCAAATTGCGCACGGACCCGCGGCAGATCACAGTCATTCGGCGTCGGCGTCAAAACGGCCTCGGTCATATTTTTCAACGATACCCGTCAGTTGCGGCGCGTTTCATGATGGTATCACGTACGCGCTCTGGCATAACCCCGTGTCGCCGGGCATTATCCGGCAGCGTCCTATCTCAGGCATATGGCAAGGAAAGTGGCACGAATAAGGCGAAATGGTTTCACGTAAAGCGAATTCGTCATCACCCGGTCGCCAAACCGGGGAGGATTCCAGGCAGGAACGCCGGACGGCGAAGCGGGTGAAACCTCCGCTGGGAGAGGCCACTTTGCGCGATTTGGCGCTGCATTATGCGGCGCGGTTCGCCACCACCGGCGCGCGGCTGGAGGGCTATCTTGTGCGCAAGATTCGGGAACGCGGGCAAGCCGAGGATGCGGATGGCCGCACCATTGAGATAGACATTCCCGCACTCGTCGCGCGGCTGGTGGAGCTGGGCTATGTCGATGACGATGCCTATGCCCGGGCCCGTGCCCGCGATCTTGGCGCGCGGGGCTATGGCGCACGCCGGGTCGAGGAGACCCTGCGCCATGCCGGTGTGGGTGAAGGGCTGCGCCAGGCTCACGCGCCCGGCGAGGCGGCAAGCCGCCGTGCCGCTGCGCTGATGGCAAGGAAGCGGCGGCTGGGCCCCTATGGTGCGTCTGCCGAGGAGGGCGGCGATCCGCTGGCCGCGCGCAAGGCCCGCGAAAAAGCCGTTGCAGCAATGCTGCGCGCAGGCCACCAGTACGAGCACACACGCTTCATCCTCGCGGCCCGAAGCCTTGAGGATGTGGAAGAATGGCTCGGCGAAGCTGCCGACGAGGAAGGGACGGACGAACAATGGTAAGGCACCTCTTGGCAAGCGCGGTGATGGCTGCGGGGTTGCTCGCGGCCTGCTCTCCCGGGACCAGCGCCACGGCCAGCGCGCAGACGCCTGCTCCGGCCACAGCGGGGCGTCACCCGGTCTCGGGCCTTGAAGTCATCGACCTGGTGGTCGAGCGCGGGACCAAGAAGCTGGCCTTCAAAGTCGAAGTCGCCGCCAGCCCCGAAGCGCAGGCCAAGGGCCTGATGTTCCGCACGTCGCTGGGCGATGACGAGGGCATGATCTTCCCCTCCGCCGTGCCCGAGCCGAAGAGCTTCTGGATGAAGAACACCCCGCTTTCGCTCGACATCATTTTCATCGGGCCGGACGGGCGGATCACCAATATCGCGGCGAACACCGTGCCCTATTCGCTCGATTCGGTGCGATCGAGCGGGCTGGCAAGCGCGGTGCTGGAATTGCGCGCGGGCCGCTCGAAGGAGCTGGGAATCGTGCCGGGGGACCGGGTAAGTTTCTGATTGCACAGTGCCTCCCCGTCCTGAAGGGATGGGGAGGTGGCAGACGCCGCAGGCGGCTGACGGAGGGGGCTATCCCGCCATCGCGCCTTACCCCTCCCTCACCGCTGCGCGGTGCCACCTCCCCATTCGCGGGCGAACTGGGAGGGACTGGTGAACACACCCCCTTGGCGCTCCCCGCCAATTCCGCTAGGCGCACGGCCTATGGGTATCCTCGGAAAAATCTTCACCTGGTGGGACGGTGCCACGCTCGGCACGCAGCTCTGGGCGAGCCGCGCGGGCGGTGAACATGTCGGCACCGATGGCGCGGGCAATAAGTACTACCGCGAAAAGCCAAAGGCGGCCGCGCTCAACACCGGTTCCTACACCAGCCGTGAAAAGCGCTGGGTGATCTACAACGGCGCCAATGATGCGAGCCGCGTGCCGGCCGAATGGCATGGCTGGCTGCACGGCACTTATGATGACGTGCCCGAAAGCCACCTGCCGCCGCCGCGGATCTGGGAGGCGGATTATACGCCCAACGCCACCGGCACCGTTCAGGCCTATCGCCCGCAAGGCGCCCTGGAGCGCGGCGGCCAGCGCGCCCGCGCCGTGGGCGATTACGAAGCGTGGACCCCCGGCAGCGCGGACAGCTGAGGCGCGCGGTGCGGCAGTTCGGCCTGGCCCTCCCGCTGGCGAGCGTGCTGTTGCTTGCCGCTTGCGACATGGGCGCATCCCAGAACGAAGCGGTGGTGGTGCCGCTGGGTGAGGCAAGCCCCGTGGCTGCGGCCAGCCCGGCCGCGCCGGTCAATGATTACGGCGCGACCCCGATGAACGAGCGCATCGCCGTGCTCGGCCTGCTCAACAAGCGCAACAATGTCTCCGAAGAGATCAAGCTCAAGCCTGGCGAAAGCCGCGAGATCGGCCCGGTGATCGTCCGTGTCTCCGCCTGCGAGCGCACCGCGCCATGGGAAATGCCGCAACAGACCGCGGCCTTCGTGCAGGTCGATATCAAGGGCCGCGGCGAAGCGCAGCACAAGCGCGTGTTCTCAGGCTGGCTGTTCCTCGAATCGCCCAGCCTCAACGTGGTCGAACACCCGGTCTATGATGTCTGGGTCAAGGATTGCACGATGCGCTTCCCGGGCGAGGAAGGCTCGGCAGCGCCGTCGCCCGATCCTTCGGGCAAGCCTGCCGCGCGTCCGTCGGCCACGCCCACGGCGGCACCCAGCCCGACCCCGGCTCCGACCCCCGACGCATAGCCCCGGCTGAAGTGGCGCCACGCGGTGCCGAGGCTGTCATGCGGCTGGCCTTTGGCCTGCTCCACCAGACGCCGGTAATCCGCCTGCGCCAGCTCAGTCGCCCCCATTGCGCGCAGGTGCTCGGTCATGAACTGGCAGTCGAGCAGGGCGAACCCGGCGCGCCGCATCATCGCCACCAGCCACGCCAGCGCGACCTTGCTCGCATCCGGCACCCGGCTGAACATCGATTCGCCGCAGAACACCCGGTCGAAATTGACCCCGTAGAGGCCGCCCACCAGCTGCGGCGCGCCATCCTCGCCCGCCAGCCAGCATTCAACCGAATGAGCGTGCCCGGCGCGATGGAGGCCGATGTAGCTCTGTACGATCCGTTCGCTGATCCAGGTTTCGGGATGATCGGCGCGCGGCTCGGCGCAGGCGCGGATCACCTCTTCGAAGGCGCGATCAACCGTCACGGTGAAGCGATCCATGCGCAGCACCTTGCGCAAGCTCTTGGAGATATGCAGCCCGTCCAGCGGAATGATCGCCCGGTCGCGCGGCTCGACCCAGAACACCTCGGCGTCTTCGCGTTTGTCCGCCATCGGGAAGATTCCGCTGCGATAGGCCAGCAGCAGGGTCTCGACAGGGATAGGAGGGCGGATCGGCGCGTGCATGGTTGCAGCGCACAATACATGGCCGCGCGGGATGAGGCAAAGAGCATTGCCTATCGGATAAGCCTTCGATAAAGGCACCGCTCCAACGCGCTGCAGGGGTGTAGCTCAGTTGGTAGAGCATCGGTCTCCAAAACCGAGGGCCTGCGGTTCGAGTCCGCACACCCCTGCCATTCGTGTGTGTTTCGAACCGGCCTCCACCGGTTCGTCCTCCCGGCTGATCCTCCATTCCGCTACGCTGCATTCCGGGCCGGTCCGGGCGCGCGGTCGCGCTTGCGACGCCCTTGGCATCGTTTGTGTTCCGCATCGCTTCCGCGATGCGAAATCCTCGCTCATGCTGGCTGCGCCAGCGTCTCTGCGGGCGGCCGGTCGGCCTTGCGGTGTCTGCGACACCGAATCCCACGCGTTTTGAACGTGCGGATCCTTCCGGGCATCGAGTGACCGTGCTTTTCGGCGCCCAATCCCATCCCATCCATTCATCCTCCCGTAAGCCGAGTCGTGTATTCCTGTCGACGAACCGATTGACCGCCCTCGCACAGGAGACACAGGATGAGCGCCTATACCTTCCGTTCCTCGCGGCCCGATCAGTGGGTCAGCCCGCGTCCCACACGCGATCCGGCACGGGGCCGGGCGATCCACGGCCCGCTCCTGCCGATGCAACCCAGCGGTAGCCTGATCGCCCGGCTGTTCGGGACGCGCTGAGGCGCGCCGCCCGCGTGCGCATCCGCGCCCCAAGCAATCTTGCATTTGCGCTGTCCCGCGCGTAAGAGCCTCGGCGTCTTATCCGACATCGGTAGATCTCCAGCCCCTCCGGCGACCTTGTCCCGGGCGGCGCGGCCCCCTACCTGAAAGCCGTCTCGGACAGGACGAGCAGGCATTACGCGAAGGAACGGGCTATCATGGCCGATCAGAAGAACGCCGAACTCGGCAAGGTTGAAGAGAAAAAGCGCAAGACCTCGCCCGGCGAGTTCTTCAGTCAGGTCAAGGCCGAGACGAACAAGATCGTCTGGCCGACCCGCGAGGAAACCGTGCGCACGGCGATCTTCGTGTTCATCTTCATGATGATTCTCTCGATCTTCTTCCTCGGTATCGATAGCCTCTTCGGCGCGGTCGTGCGCGGCGCGATCAGCCTGCTGCAATAAGGCGCACGGCGCGCCCGAATATCTCTGCCCGTCAGATCTCTATTTCCAAGGACTCTCCATGGCTCGCTGGTACATCATCCACGCTTACTCCGGTTTCGAGAACAAGGTTCGCGACGCGATCATTTCGGAAGCCGAACGGCTCGGCCTGTCGGACGGGGTCGAAGAAGTTCAGGTGCCGACCGAGACCGTGACCGAAGTAAAGCGCGGCAAGAAGGTCCAGGTCGAACGCAAGTTCATGCCCGGCTATGTGCTGGCCAAGCTCAACCTGACTGACGATGTCTACCACCTGGTGAAGAACACCCCGAAGGTGACCGGTTTCCTCGGCTCGATGAACAAGCCGCAGGCGATTTCGGAAAAAGAAGCCTCGCGCTATTTCGGCGGCGTCGCCGATGCGCAGGCCGCACCCAAGCGCGAGATCAGCGTCGATTACGAGATCGGCGATTCGGTCAAGGTGCTCGATGGCCCGTTCGCCAGCTTCAACGGGATCGTGGAAGAACTCGATTTCGACAAGGCCAAGGTCAAGGTCAGCGTTTCGATCTTCGGCCGCGCCACCCCGGTGGAGCTCGATTTCGAGCACGTCGAATTGGCGAAATAGTGGTTGCGCACCCGCCTCCGCGGGTGCGTCCTCGGCGCGGTTCCTTCGTCGCTACGCTCCTACGGGCGCCTGCGGGCGGGCGTCCTTGTCGGCCTACCGCTGCGCTGCTTGAGGCTCAACCACCCTTGCGGCCTCTGGCGAGGCCGTTCCATCGCCCGAGAATTATCGTGTCGTGAAAACCCGCCCCGGCATCTGCCAGCGCAAGCGCCGCTATGCGACCCGCGAGGAAGCGGACGCTGTAGCGGTTCGGGCGGATGTGACCTTGCGCACCTACAAGTGCGCGCTGTGCCACAAGTTCCACCTCACCAGTCGCACCAAGGGGCTGCGGGTGCCGCGCGCTGTGCAAGACGGTGCCGTCATCCATACGCAACAGGCCGCTGCCATGTCTGACGCACAGCGGGACGCGCTGTGAAGGTATAAACACGTATCGAACAACATACTGATTTGAAATGCCGTTGTTCGCAAAACTGGCGGCATGAAGAGAAGTGATCTCACCTCCTTTGCCATCGAGGCCCTTGACAGCGTCGGACAGGGCACTTGGGCGGTACTCCCCAAAGGCCGCTGGACGGTCTTATGGAGCGAGGGGATGTTCGACATTTACGGGCTCCCCCGTGGGTCCGAACCGCCCAACAACGAGACGGTCTTCAAACTGAACCACCCTGACGATGCCAATTATGTCGCTCGGCAATGGAGGCAGTTTCTGGAAGCCGGCGGAACCCATAGCTGGCGGGAACGCATTGTGAGACCCAGCGGGGAGATTCGCCACGTCATCGTCAAGGCGGTGCAGTTGCCTCCCGACGAAGATGGCGAGACCTGGCTGCTGGGATCGATGAACGATGTTACCGAGCTCGTCGATACGAATAGCCTCGTGGAATCAGAGCGTGCATACCGCTTTGTCGCCGAAAATATTCGTGATGTGGTGCTGCGAACTTCGGCAAGCGGACGGATTGAGTTTGTATCGCGATCGGTAAGGCACTTGCTCGGACGGGAGCCCGAAAGCCTGATCGGTCACTATGTCAGCGATTTGATACATCCCGATGATGTGGAACGCATAAACGAGGTCTTCCGCGTGCAATTGGCCGATCGGTGCCAAGTGCGAAAAGAAACAACCGAATACCGGGTATTGAAGGCGGATGGGCAGGCGGTCTGGATCGAGAGCTCCCCCCGGCTTGTGTTCGATGCCAATGACAACTTCATAGGCTGGGTGGATGTCGTCCGTGACATCACGCAGCGCCGCGCTGCGGATGCCCGCATCGCCCATATGGCGCGTCACGACTGTCTGACGGACCTCCCTAACCGCGTAGAATTTGACGAGCAGCTGGCGAAAGCGCTGTCCCGTTGCCGCGGGCGGCGTCGGCTTGCCGTGCTTTGTCTTGATCTCGACCGGTTCAAGGCGGTCAATGACACGCTCGGTCACGCTGCCGGAGATGCGCTCCTGGTCCAAGTGACAAAGCGTTTGTTGGCCAACGTACCGGTCGACCGCAGCCTTGTCGCCCGGATCGGAGGGGACGAATTTGTGCTGTTCGTGGCTGGTGCCGGTCCCGAGGAAGCCAGCGTACTTGCCGCTGACCTGATCAACAGCGTCGGCGCGACATATGAGATTGAGGGACAAGCAGTGAGCATCGGGCTCAGCGTCGGGATTGCGCTGGCTCCGCGCGATGGCAACGACCCTCAGGGGTTACTCCGCACAGCGGACATGGCGCTTTATCGAGCGAAGGCTGAAGGGCGCGGCATTTTCCGGTTCTTCGATGCCGAGATGGGGTTACGCATTCAGGAGCGGCGGAAGCTGGAAATGGACCTTCGTCGGGCCCTCGCCGATGGCCAGTTCCAACTCGACTTCCAGCCATTGGTCGACCTCGCGTCGGCCCGTATAGTCGCGGCCGAGGCTCTGGTCCGCTGGCGCATGTCCGACGGGCGGCTTGTCCCGCCAGACGAATTCATCCCACTGGCCGAAGAGATCGGACTGATCGTTCCACTCGGCCAATGGATCCTTCAGCACGCATGCCAAGTCGCCTCAACTTGGCCGGAGCATGTCCGCTTGGCGGTCAACCTGTCCCCGGTCCAGTTTCAACACCCGGGGCTGGTGAGCGTAATCACCTCAGCGCTCATCAATGCCGGGCTGAGCCCCGACCGGCTCGAATTGGAGATCACGGAAGGGGTCCTGATGCAGAGTGACCTTGGGACCGTTGACCTGCTGCACCAACTCAAGGCTCTGGGCGTTCGCATCGCGCTCGATGATTTTGGCACCGGCTATTCCAGCCTGAGCTATCTGCGTTCGTTCCCGTTCGACAAAATCAAGATCGACCGATCGTTCGTGGCTGACATGGATAGTCGTGCGGACGCGGCAGCGATCGTCCAGGCGGTCGCGAGTCTTGGGGCTAGCCTCGGGATGACGACGACCGCCGAGGGGATTGAGACGCAGGCCCAGCTTGACCAGCTGCGCGCAGAGGGCTGCACGCAGGTACAGGGATTTTTGCTCAGTCCTCCGCTCGATGAGCGTGGGTTTCGCGCGCTCTTAAGCAAAGAAAACGGTGACAGCCTCGCCGCCTGACGGGCTTTGCCGACACCGACATACGGGAAACGCGCAAGTTGCGCTGTGCCGATGAGGTATCCTGAACGCGGGACAGGTTTCTGCTTCTGATCAGTGTCTCCTGCGCCTCCAACAGTCGCCATGCGGAGCATTGGCCGGTCCTGGAGTGGGTCACGCGGGCTTGCATTGCGCGGCAGAACCGCTATGCGCGCGCCTTCGCTGGCCCCTGAGGCCGGTGATTCCGTGCGGGAGCCTCTGCAATGCACGAAGCAGAGGCGCTGGACCGCTTAACATGAGCCCGGATGGAAACAGCCGGGCAACAGTGCGACAGGAGTAAGGCCACATGGCCAAGAAAATTGAAGGCTATATCAAGCTGCAGGTGCCCGCGGGCTCTGCCACGCCGTCGCCGCCGATCGGCCCGGCGCTGGGTCAGCGCGGCGTGAACATCATGGAATTCTGCAAGGCGTTCAACGCTGCCACGCAGGAAATGGAAAAGGGCATGCCGATCCCGACCGTCATCACGGTCTACGGCGATCGCTCGTTCACCTTCATCACCAAGACCCCGCCCGCGTCCTACTTCCTCAAGAAGGCCGCTGGCCTGAAGTCGGGTTCGAAGGAGCCCAGCAAGATTTCGGCCGGTACCATCAAGGAATCGCAGATCCGTGAGATCGCCGAAGCCAAGATGGCAGATCTGAACGCGAACGACATTGATCAGGCGATGAAGATCATCGCCGGTAGCGCCCGCTCGATGGGCCTCGAAGTGGTGGAGGGCTAAGCACATGACCAAGATCACCAAGAAGGCGAAGGTTCTGGCCGCGCTCGATCGCGAAAAGCTCTACACCGTCGATGAAGCGCTGGCTGTGCTGCGCGAGTACAAGACCAAGTTCGACGAAACCGTCGAAGTGGCCATGAACCTCGGCGTCGATCCGCGTCACGCTGACCAGATGGTCCGCGGCATGGTCTCGCTGCCTTCGGGCACCGGCAAGGACGTCAAGGTTGCTGTGTTCGCGCGCGGCGACAATGCTGAAAAGGCACTGGCTGCCGGGGCTGACAAGGTCGGCGCCGAAGACCTGATGGAAGACATGCTGGCGGGCAACCTCGATTACGACCGCGTGATCGCCTCGCCCGACATGATGGCCGTTGTCGGTCGTCTGGGTAAGACGCTGGGCCCCAAGGGCCTGATGCCGAACCCCAAGCTCGGCACCGTCACCCCGAACGTCGCGCAAGCGGTCAAGGACGCCAAGAGCGGCCAAGTCGAATACCGTGTCGAAAAGCAGGGCATCATCCACTCGGGCATCGGCAAGCTGAGCTTCACCGATGACGCGCTGAAGGCGAACTTCAAGGCGCTGACCGAAGCGGTGGTGAAGTCCAAGCCTGCGGGCGCCAAGGGCAAGTACGTGCGCAAGGTTACCATGACCTCGAGCATGGGCCCGGGCCTGAAGGTCGACCTTTCGGAAGTCGAAGGGGCTTAATTTGGGGGAGGCGAACGCATCCGCGCTCGCCTTTCCTCGCTCATGCGACCTGACGGTCGCGTCGCTGCGGGCGGCCCGTCGGCCTTGCGATCCCTGCGGGATCGGTTTGCGGCGGTGAGTTAATTCATGAAGGGTCGGAAGGCGGTTGCTTTCCGGCCCTTTCGTTTGGGCGGGATAAGTCATTCTCCCCACTTGTCTTTGGTCTGCGCCCACCCATTTTCAGGAGAACGACGCGGGTCCTCTCTCCTCCCCGGCCGCGTTGCATGAAAGAGGTTGCCTGATGCCCTTTGCTTCCGAACGCCTTGCCGGTCGGCTTTCGCCCAAGTGGCTGGTGGCTGGCGTCGCGCTGGCTGCTGATGGGTTGCTGATGAGTTACGACCTGCGCCTCGGTATCGCGGCGAGCGTGTTGCTCGGCGTGATCGTGGCGATGTGGCTCTATCTGGCGCTGCGGTACGGATCGCTCAGCGGTGCGCCGTCGGGCCGTTCTGCGCTGGTAGCGCAGGTGCGCGTGCAGGAGAGCAACCGCCGCCGCGCGGCCGCGACCATGCGCGGCAATTCAGGCCCGCAGCAAGGCGCGGATCCGTCCCAGCGCCCCTGAGCGTTCCGCCAGCGCCTTGGCGCCGAGCACGCTCGCATCAAACCCCGCCCGCGCGCCCAGAAGCGTGCGGTTGGCCAGCGTCGGCTCCAGCAGCACGAGGCTTGAACAGGCTGCCGCATGGGTGCCGAACATCTCCTTGTGCGCGCCGTCGCCCTCGGTGAAATCGAACCAGCGGTAGCGCTCTTCGGCAAACAGGCGTTCCAGCGCGTCCATCTGGAGCACCGTGCCAACCGACAGCCGCGCCCAATTGGGATCATAGCCCAGAAACGCATAGACCAGTGTCTGCCCGGCGAGCGGTAGCGACAGGTAGGCGACCGGCTGTCCGCTCGCATGGAGCAGGAAGGCGCGCATCCGGTCAGCCTCGGCTGCCTCCAGCATCGCGCGGCGCGCCTCGGGGCTCTCGGGCAATCCGGCATCGAGCAGCCGCGCCTGATAGGTCCGCGCCGACAGCGGGAGGGCAGCGGCGAGGAAGGCTTCGATTTCCGCCGGGGTGCGGTGTTCGGTGACGGTGTAGCCGCCCGCTTCGTCCATCAGCTTGCGCGCCTTGCGCCGTAGGGTCGAGCGGGTCTTGCCCGAGAACTGCGCCATGTAGTCATCGAAGCTCAGGCTCATGTCGATGTAGTGGCGGCGGTAATCCTGACGACCGCCCGCGATGAAACCTGGGTAGCGCGCGGTGATTTCGGCGAGGCGCGCAGTCGGGGCGGAAAGCACGCGTACCCCGTCACGCCCGCTCGGCGGCACGGCAGGCAGGGCGCCGGCGAGCACATCCTCAAGACTGAAGACCCAGGTGGAAAGCTGGCGCGGCACGCTCAGCAGGCGGCGCGATCCCACGGTGAAGTCGATGGCGGCGGTGCCCACGGCGCGTCCTCAGAGCGCGCCGTAAAGCGCGTTGGAGACGAATTGTTCGGCCATCCGCCGTCCCGTCCGCATCGCGCTGGGCGGCAGTGGCTGACTGGCCCGGATCGGCGAGCGCACGCCGGGCGGGGTGTCCGCATAGGTGCCGGTTGTCACCCCGGGCATGGCCTCAAGCGCCTTGATCAGCCCTGTGAAGCGATGGCGCACCACGCGGTTTGCGGCGAGCTTGCGGCGGTTGATCAGTTCGAAAGAATGGCTGACGAGCGTGAAGGTCTCTTGCCCACTTGCCGCCGCGTGGCGGATCGCGGCGAGCATCTCGCCCAAGGAAAGCGCGGTGATCTGGGCATGGCGCTGTCCCCCACCCATCGCGCCGATGCTGCCGACCGGGACTTCGATCACGCCCATATGCTCGATCGGATCGTGTACGTCCGGGCCAAGGCCGATCCGGCATGCGCTCTTTCCGACCATCGCCGGGCAATGGCTTGTATCATAGGCGATGCCGAGGCCGGCGAGCGCCCTCAGCGTATCATCATTGGCGCCGTAATTGCCCGCCCGGAACGCGACTGGCGCGGGCGCGCCTGCGGCCATCAGAGTGGTTCGCGCATAGTCGAGGATCTGGCATTGCTCCTCGAACGGGAAGTCGGCGAGGTTCTGCCCGGTGTGCTTTGACGCGAGCGGGTTGGCGTCTCCGGCCAGGCCGAGCCATTCGGTGTGACAATGCAGCTGCACGTCCTGCCCGGCGGCGATGATGGGCGCGACAATGTCTTCAATCGCGGCCACGCCCCATACCAGCGCGGGCATGGGATCGACGAAGAACACCGCTTTCTGGCCGTGGCGGGCGAGCAGATCGAGCTTGTGCGCAACGCCCGCCGGGCCTTGCGGGGTGTTGCACGCGATCGAGCGGGCAAAGTTGTCCGCCCGGTCTGCCGCGCCCGGCCCGGTGTAAAGCCCCGAGGAGTACTCGGTATCAATCGTGATAAAGACCCGCGTCATGACCCGGGCTATGTAGCGCAAGAGGGTTAAGACCGCGTGATGATGTCTCTTGGCGCGCTAGATGCCGCCCGGCGTGACCGTGTGACCGTTGCTGGTGAGCCCGTCCGTCAGGCTGTCGGAGCAGGCCTTGAGGTCTTCGGCGCTGACCGAGCGGATCACAAAATTGGCCCCGACCCGGCCTTCGCGGAAAAACGGGTAGGAGCCGATCTGGCAAGTCGCGTGTGCCGCTTCGGTCTGGCGCAGCAGCTCGGCGACCTCGCTTTCGGCCACCCAGCAACCCAGCGTTTCGGAGAGCAGCGGCGCGCCACCTTCAAGCTGGCCGGTCAGCGCGTCGAGCATGCCTGCGGTGATGTGCGGCACGCCCGCCATCAGGAACAAGTTGCCGCGCCGGATACCGGGCGCGCCCGACATGCGGTTGGGGATCAGCTCCGAACCTTCCGGCACCCGTGCCATCCGCAAGCGGCCCTCGTTGAGGCCCCCGCGCGTTACGTAATAGCGCTCCAGCAGCGCACGCGCCTCGGGGTGGATGACCACCGGCACCCCCAGCGCGGCAGCGACGGCATCGACGGTGATATCGTCATGCGTCGGCCCGATCCCGCCGGTGGTGAAGAGGTAATCATAGGCGAGGGTGAGCGCGTTGACCGCCTCGACAATCCGCGCCTCGACATCGGGCACCACGCGAACTTCGGCAAGGCGGATGCCTTGCACCTGCAACCAGGTCGCGACCTGCGCGATGTTCTTGTCCTGCGTGCGGCCGGAGAGGATTTCGTCACCGATGACGATGAGTCCGGCGGTCCAGATTTTTTCGGGAGAGGTCATGTGGGAGGATTAGGGGAGTTTGGTGAACTGCAAAAGTGTTTCGTCATGGCAAGGAGCCGAAGGCAACGAAGCAATCCATGGACCAAGCACTTCCCGCTCCTTCAGGCCCTGGATTGCTTCGCTACGCTCGCAATGACGAAGAATGGCGGTTATTCCGCCGCTTCCAGCTGTTCCTCGCCAGCGCGCGCATTCGCGCCCGGCTTGGTGAAGGTCAGGATGCCGTCGGTCAGCGGATCATCCTTCATCCGCTTGCGGTCGACGACATATTCCTGATTGAGCCGCCACGGATAGCTGACCGAATTGCGCGGCATGATATGCTTGCCGCGCTGGATGTAGCCGGACGAGAAATCGAACACGTCATCCTCGATAATCGCCGCCTCGCCCGCAGGCGTCAGCACCGGGGTGGCGATGGTCGTGCCGGTCTTGCGCATATGTTCGAGCACCCGGCAGACGTAATCCGAGTTGATGTCCGCGCGCAGAGTCCAGCTCGCGTTCAAATAGCCGAACACCACCGCAAGGTTGGGCAGGTTCGAGAACATGCAGCCCTTGTAATAGAAGCGCTGGCTGAACTCGACCGGCTCCCCATCAACGGAAATCGCGATCTTGCCCGCGACCGCCAGCTTCAGACCTGTTGCGGTGACGACGATATCGGCCGGGATGAACTGGCCATCTGTCAGCAGCACGCCGCCCTTTTCGAACTTGGCGATATGGCCGGTGATGACGTCGGCCTTGCCTGCCTTCATCGCGGTGAAAAGGTCCTGATCCGGCACCAGGCACAGCCGCTGTTCCCACGGGTTATAGGGCGGGGTGAAAGCGGCCTTGTCGTAATCCTTGCCCAGCGCCGCTTCGATCTTCTTGTACAGCGCGTCCTTCACCTTCTGCGGATTGTCGCGCGCCAGCTTGAAGCTGAAGTCCTGCATCTTGATGTTCTTGAACCGGGTCAGCCGGTAAGCGAGCTTTTCCGGCAGGATCTTGCGCAGGAAATTCGCCACGGCATCCTTGGCCGGGCGCGAGAACATCCAAGTCGGCGTGCGCTGGAGCATAGTCACATGCGCCGCCTCGCGGGCCATCGACGGAACGATCGTCACCGCCGTAGCGCCCGATCCGATCACGACGACATTCTTGTCCTTGTAATCGAGGTTTTCAGGCCAGAACTGCGGGTGGAGCACCTGCCCTTCGAAATCGCCGAAGTCAAAGCCCGGATCATAGGGTTCGTCATAATCGTAATAGCCCGCGCCAAGATAGACGAAGTTCGCCGTCATGTGCTTGCGCGCGCCATCGGCCGTTTCCAGCTCGACGTGCCAGCGTGCGTCATCGTGGCGGAAATCGGCGCTGATCACCTTGTGGCCGAAGCGGATGTGCTGGCGGATGCCGCGTTCATCGACGATCCGATCGAGATAATCGAGGATCGCGGGCGCATCGGCGATGCTCTTTTCGTGCCGCCAAGGCTCGAAATCGAAGCCGAGCGTGTGCATGTCGCTATCCGAGCGGATGCCGGGGTAGCGGAACAGATCCCACGTGCCGCCGAGATTGTCGCGGCGTTCGACGATGCAGTAGGAGTGGTGCGGGGCCTTCATGCCCATATGCGCGGCCATCCCGATCCCGGAAATCCCGGCACCGACGATCAGCACGTCGAAATCTGGCGGTGTGGCAAGCATGACGGGCCCTCTCTCTCCCTTGTTGACACAGATGTAACCACAGCGTGCTGGCAAAAGCGAGTCTTGAATGGCAAAGTGCAACTGAGTTTGGGGTGACGGGGCGGACGCGAGCGTATAGGCGACGCGCCATGACGATCCGCCACCGCCTGCTCGCCTCCGCCCTGCTTCTCCCCGCCGCCGCGCCGCTCGCCGCACAGGACGAGAGGCCGTTGCCCGACGAGGCGCTGGAGGCGGACTCGATGGTCGAAGAGTTCCCCGAAGAGATCATCGTCACCGGGCGCGGGCTCGATGCGGCGCTGTCGACCGGGATCTACGCCACCACCACGCTGGAACGCGAAGTGATCGTCGCCAGCCCATCGGGCCGGATCGAGGATGTGCTGCGGAATGTCGCGGGCTTCCAGCAGTTCCGCCGCTCGGACAGCCGCTCGTCGAACCCGAGCGCACAGGGCGTGACGCTGCGCGCGCTGGGCGGCAACGCGACGAGCCGCGCGCTGGTGCTGCTCGACGGCGTGCCGCTGGCCGATCCGTTCTTCGGCTACATCCCGCTCTCCGCGATTCCGCCCGAGACGCTGGGGCAGGTCCGGGTGACGCGCGGCGGCGGGTCGGGGCCGTTTGGCGCAGGCGCGCTGGCTGGCACGATCGAGCTGGAAAGCGCCGGACCGGATAGTATCGCGCCGGTGCTGGGCAGCGCGGCCATCAACAACCGGGGCGAGACCGAGCTTTCGGGCGTGCTGACCCAAAGCCTCGGCCGCGGCTTTGCCACCGCAAGCGGCCGCTGGGACCGCGGGCAGGGGTTCTTCACCACGCCGCAAGATCAGCGCGTCCCTGCCACCGCGCGCGCCGGGTTCGATAGCTGGAACGCCGCCCTGCGCGCCGCCGCGCCGCTGACCGACACGGTCGAAGTCCAAGCCCGCATCGCCACCTTCCGCGACACGCGAACCTTGCGCTTTGCAGGCGCGGATTCCACCAGCGAAGGCGAGGAAGCCTCGATCCGCTTTGTCGGGCGGGGCGATTGGGCCTTCGATGCGCTCGCCTATGTCCAGACGCGCGACTTTTCGAACATCGTGATTTCATCGACCCGCTTCACGCCGACGCTCGACCAGCGGCGCACGCCTTCCACTGGCATAGGCGGCAAGTTTGAACTGCGCCCGCCGATCCTCGAAGGCCACGACATCCGTATCGGCGCCGATTACCGCCGTGCTGATGGCGCGTTGCAGGAGGAGGCGATCAATGCCGTCTCGGGCGCGATCACCGAGCGCCGCCGCGCCGGCGGGGCCACCAGCAATCTCGGCATTTTCCTTGAGGATGACTGGCAGATCGGCCCGCTGCTGATCAACGGCGGTCTGCGCGCCGACCGGAGCAGCATCACCGATGGCTTCTACCGTGCCGTCAGCGCCAATGGCGTGCCAGTCAGCATCCTCATCGCGCCTGACCGCAGCGACTGGACGGTCAGCTGGCGCGCGGGCGCGTCGTTCAACGCGACCCGCCGGCTCGATCTGCGCGCGGCGGCCTACACCGGGTTGCGCCTGCCGACCCTCAACGAACTCTACCGCCCCTTCGTGGTCTTCCCGGTCGTGACCGAGGCCAACGCGGCGCTGGAGAACGAGCGGTTGGAAGGCTTTGAGATCGGGTTCGACTGGCAGCCGGTCAATGCTCTGGTGGTTTCGGTCACGGCGTTCGACAACAAGGTCGAAAACGCCATCGCCAATGTCACCATCGCCCCCAATCTGCGCCGCCGGGAAAACCTGCCCGCGATTGCGGCGCGCGGGATCGAGGCGAACGTCGCGGCGCGGTTCGGCGCGGTCAGCATTGAAGGCGCACTCGCCTGGACCGATGCCGCGGTTCGGGGGGAGGGCGCTTCGCTCGATCTCGACGGCAATCGTCCGGCCCAGACCCCCGAATTTGCCGGAAGCCTGACGCTCGGCTGGGAGCCGGCTGCGGGCTGGCGGATTGCTGCCACGCTGCGCCACGTCAGCGCGCAATTCGAAGATGACCGCGAGACCGACCGACTCGCTCCGGCCACCACGATTGACGCATTTTTAGCCGCGCCGCTCGGCAAAGGCGTGTCGCTGATTGTGCGCGGCGAAAACCTGACTGACGAGCCGATCATCACGCGCAACCAAGGGGGATCGATTGATCTCGGTGTTCCGCGCACGTTGTGGTTGGGTTTACGTTACGGCTTCTGACATCTCCACAATAGCCTGAAATAATCTTGCGACCCGCAAGGCCAGAGTGAAGTCATGCTGCGTCGCAACACAAGATGTGGCATTTTTGCTACTGTTTGCTATAAGTTGACTATGACTCTTGTTAGGGCGTGCGACGCTGATAGGTTCCGCTTCACAACCCATGACCGGCATCAAGACCGGAGGGTTTTGTGGAGAGAGGAAAGCCATGACGCGCAAGTTCGCACATATCGCCTGCGGCCTGTTGGCCTGCAGCGCGCTGACCACCCCTGCCTTTGCGCAGGATTCTGAGGCCGAAGCCCAACCGACCCGGGACGACAACGTCATCATCGTGACGGCCACCCGCCGCGCGCAGGACGTGCAGGACATTCCGCTGGCGGTGACGGCGATTTCGCCGCAGCAGCTCGACAACCAGGGCGTGGTCAACATCCAGCAGGTCACTGCGCTCGCTCCGAGCTTCAGCAGCTCACAGGCGCAGCTTGCCTCCGGCTCGGTGGTGCTGCGTGTGCGCGGTGTCGGGACGACATCGAACAATATCGGCTTTGAAAGCGCGGTCGGCATCTTCATCGATGGCGCCTACCAGTCGCGTCCCGGCGTTGCTCTCGGCGAATTTGTCGACGTGGAACGCGTGGAAGTGCTGCGCGGCCCGCAGGGTACGCTGTTCGGTCGCAACACTTCGGCAGGTGCGCTGAACGTCACCAATGCGCGCCCTGACGTGACCGAGTTCGGCGGCTTCGTGAATGCCGGCTACGGCAACTTCAACGAAGTCAGCGTTCAGGGCGCGGTCAACGTGCCGATCGTGCAGGACACGCTGGCGATGCGCGTCACGGGGGCTTACCGCCAGCGCGACGGGTTCCTCGATGTCGTCAACCGGACCGGCGCGAAGATCGGCGAAACCAATGATGTCGATCAGTGGCTTGTGCGCGGCCAAATCGGCTGGGATACGGAAAGCGGTCTGCGCGGCCGTATCATCGCCGACTACTCCAAGAGCAAATCCAGCTGCTGCGGCGCAATCGAGCTCTACCAGTCGCCGCTGGTGACGGGCGGTGCCTATGCCGCCGTTGGTCTGGGCGCCAATGGCGGCAATGGCCAGCCTTCGGTTGCCACCAATCGCGACGATCAGGGCGCATTCGAGGAGGCGATGGACAATCGCATCGTATCCGCCAATGAAGTCCCGCAAGCGGACATCGACAACTACGGCGTCACCGGTGAACTGGAATTCCCGCTGTCCGAAAACGCCGACCTGATCTTCATCGGTTCCTATCGCAAGTACAAGAGCTTCGAAAAGTACGACACCGACTTCTCCGGGCTCGACATCTTCAACGTGGATGCGCTGAATCTGGAAATCGACAACTGGACCGCGGAATTGCGGCTTCAGGGCGAAAGCATGGGCGGCGCGCTCAACTACATGGTTGGCGGGTTCTTCTCGGACGAAACCATCGACCAGTCGCAGACCTTCTCGCTCGGCGCGGATTATGGCGAGAACGTCGGTGCGCTGCTGTTCGTGCCGACTGGCGGCGCGCTCGGCGCCAATCCGCTGACGGTTTTCACCGGCCGCGATCCGGCTGGCACCCGCACCACCAACCGCTTCCAGCAGGACGCCAAGAGCTACGCGATCTTCACGCACAATTCGCTGGAGATCACTGACGGGCTCGAGCTGACAGTCGGCGCGCGGTACTCGTGGGAAGAAAAGTCGGGCGGATTCACGCAGACTGCGACCAACAACCAGATCTGCCCGTCCACCTTGGCTGCACTTGGGGCCATCCCGGCGGCGCTGCGGCCTTCGTTCATCGGTCTGGGCTGCTTCGGGTTCACCGCGCCGGCCGACCTTCCGCAGGCCGCGGTCTTGCCGCTGGTCCGCACCTTCCAGTCGGACTTCGATGACGAGGAACTGATCTACACGGTCAAGCTCGGCTACGAATTCAGCCCCTATGTGAACAGCTACGCCAGCTTCACCCATGGCTACAAGGCAGGCGGCATCAACCTTGATACCACCGCAGCGGTTGCCGGGGCGGATCCGACCTTCCTGTCGGAAGAGGTCGATGCCTACGAAGTGGGCGTCAAAGCGCGCACAGCCAACGGCGCACTGACGTTGAACGTGGCGGCGTTCTATGAGGAATTCAGCAACTTCCAGGTGCTGGAATTCACGGGGACGGCGTTTGCCACCTTCAACGTGCCTTTGGCCGAAACCAAGGGGATCGAAATCGAAGGTCTGGTGCGTCCCAGTGACGAACTGACCCTGAACTTCGGCGCCACCCTGCTTGATGCGAGCTACCCTGATGATTGCGCAGGCACGCAGACATCGGTGCAGGTGCTGTCGCTGTGCGGCAACGAACTGACCAATGCGCCGAACTTTGTCGGCCTGATTGGTGCCTTGTGGGAAAAGCCGATCAACGACTCGACCGAGTTCTTCCTCTCCGGTCAGGTTCGCATGGAAAGCGACCAGCGCACGTCGACTCAGGCGATCATCCTTCCGGGTGCTGCCGAAATCGCGGCCAACGGCGGCTTGCAGCAGGCGATCGACGCGGCTCCGCCGATCATCGCTGACATTCAGGACGGCAAGGCTTTCGTGAACCTGCGTGCTGGCCTGAAGTTCAACAATGGCGCCTATGCGATCGAAGGCTGGGTCAACAACCTGACCGACGAAGTGGTACGCGGGGTGACCTTCAACACCACGCTCCGCGGTTCGGGCGCGGCCAACTCGCGTTCGGCCTTCACCCTGCCGCCGCGTCAATATGGCGTTACGCTGCGCGCCAAGTTCTAAGCGCGAGCAGCAGTAAAGAAGTAGGGGCGTCCGGACACCGGGCGCCCCTTTTTTGTGGCCGGGTTTCCGTCAGGCACGAAAAAGGCGGCCCGTTGCAGGGCCGCCTTCTCCGATTTCGATCTTCGCGCTGATCCGGTCGCGTCATCGACCGCAAGGCCGACCGGCCGCCCGCAGCGAAGCGAAGGACGCCTGGCGAGGACGCAGCCTCGGAGGCGGCTATGCTCACATAGAACGCGCGATCAGCATCTTCATGATCTCGTTCGACCCGCCGTAGATGCGGGCGATGCGCGTGTCGCGGTACATCCGGGCGATGGCGTAATCATTGATGTAGCCCGCGCCGCCGTGGAACTGGAGGCACTTGTCGACCACTTCGCTCTGGAGCTCGGTAACCCAGTACTTCGCCATGCTGGCAGTCGACACGTCGAGCTTGCCTTCGAGCAGTTTGGCGATGCAGTCGTTGACGAACACCCGCGCTGCCGTGCCCCGCGCCTTCAGGTCGGCGAGGACAAACTGGGTGTTCTGGAAATCCCAGATCGTCTTGCCGAACGCCTTGCGGTTCTTGACGTAATCAACCGTCACATCGAGCGCCTTTTCGATGCCCGCAATCGCGTTCATCGCGATCACCAGGCGCTCCTGCGGCAGCTCGCCCATTAGCTGGTAAAACCCGCGCCCTTCGACACCGCCCAGCAGATTGTCGGCCGGAATGAAGACGTTGTCGAAGAACAGCTCGCTGGTATCCTGCGCATCCAGCCCGATCTTGTCGAGCTTCTTGCCGCGCTGGAAGCCTTCGGCGCCATCGGTTTCGAGCAGCAGCAGCGAGATGCCCTTGGCGCCCTCTGCCGGATCGGTCTTGGCGACGACGATGATGAAATCGGCGAGCTGGCCGTTCGAGATCCAGGTCTTGGAGCCGTTGAGGCGGTAGCCGTTGCCGTCCTTCAGCGCGGTGGTTTTGATCGACTGGAGGTCGGAGCCGGCATCGGGTTCGCTCATCGCAATCGCGCTGACGAGGTCGCCGCTGACGAGACGGGGCAGGTACTTCAGCTTCTGCTCTTCGGTGCCGTGGCGCACGAGATAGGGCAGAATGATGGTGTTGTGCAGCGAGGCACCGAAGCCATCGACGCCGTGCTTGCCCTGCTGGTCGATCACGACCATGTCATGCCGGAAGTCCCCGCCGTGGCCGCCATATTCGGTCGGCACCGACACGCCGAGCAGGCCCGCTGCGCCCGCCTCGCGCCAGAATTCACGCTCGACCATCCCATCCTCGCGCCACTTTTCGACCCGCTTTTGCGGCGCGTGCTGAGCGTAGAACTTGCCGACCGCGTCGGCGAAAATGGCGATTTCTTCTTCTTCCATGAAGGCCGGCGGCGGCACATCGATGACGGGCATTTCTCTCTCCTGATGGTCAGCGAAGGCCGGGATGTTTCACGTGAAACAAGGGCCTTGAGGGGAACGGGGCAACAACGGGTGGCCAATGACGCGGCAACGGGCAGTCGATGCGCCGCGTCCGGGCCAGCGCTAGACTTACTTGCCCGTCCAGTTCGGCTTGCGCTTTTCGGCAAAGGCGGCCGCGCCTTCGCGGGCGTCGTGGCTGACGAACACCGGGCCGATCAGCTTGCCCTGATTGGCGTAGCGATCTTCCATCGCCCAACCGCGCGATTGCTTCATCACCTGCTTGGAGACCTTCACCGCGAGCGGGCCATTGGCCGCGATCTTCGCTGCGAGCGCCTTGGCACCCTCCAGCGCAGAGCCTTCGGTCACTTCGTTGATGAGGCCGAGCTGATAGGCGCGCTCCGCCCCGATGAAATCGCCGGTCAGCGCGAGTTCCAGCGCGATCCGCTCGGGGATCTGGTCGGGCAGCATCATCACGCCGCCCGCCGCCGCGACAAGGCCGCGCTTCACTTCGGGAATGCCGAACTTGGCGTTCGCGTTCGCCACCACGAGGTCGCAGGCGATCATCAACTCAAGCCCGCCGGCCAGCGCATAGCCTTCGACCGCGGCGATCAGCGGCTTGGCCGGAGGGGCCTGCACCACGCCGCCAAAGCCTTTGCCTTCGACGCTGGGGCTCTCGCCGCGCAGGAAGCCCTTGAGGTCCATTCCCGAGCAGAAGGTGCCGCCCGCGCCGGTGATGATGCCGACGCGCAAGTCGTCGTCCGCATCCAACCGCTCCATCGCCGCCGCGATTCCCTCGGCCGCCGCCTTGGTCATCGCGTTCTTGGCTTCGGGGCGGTTGATGGTGACGATGAGGACGCCGTCCTCGACTTCGGTCAGCACTTCGGGGGCAGCGGTATCGCTCACGGGCTCTCTCTCCTGTCAAAAATGTGATTGCGATTTGAAACGCAATTCTTGTGCGACTGGTGCAGTGGGTTTACGGACGCGTCAACCGCAATTTCGCTATAAATGGAGAGGACCATCATGGCCGAGGCTTACATCATCGACGCAGTGCGCACCCCGCGCGGGATCGGCAAGCAGGGCAAGGGCGCGCTGGCCGCCGAGCATCCGCAGCATCTGGCCGCGACGGTGCTGAAGGCGATCAAGGAGCGCAACAATCTCGACACCGCGACGGTCGATGATGTGATCTGGTCGGTCAGCACGCAGGATGGGATGCAGGCGGGCGACATGGGCCGCATGGCCGCGCTCGATGCGGGCTTCGACATCACCTCGTCCGGCACCACGCTGGACCGTTTCTGCGGCGGCGGGATCACCAGCGTCGCGCTGGCCTCCGCGCAGGTGATGAGCGGGATGGAAGATTGCGTCATCGCCGGCGGCACCGAGATGATGAGCCTCACCGCCGCGATGTCGCAGGAGAAGATGCGCGCCGGGATCAAGCCGCCAATGATGGGCAGCTATAACGAGCGGCTTCAGAAGGTGCACCCGCAGTCGCACCAGGGCATTTGCGGCGATGCGATTGCCAGCATGGAAGGCTTCACCCGCGAGGAGTTGGACGAAGTCGGCTACCGCTCGCAGCAGCGCGCTGCCGAGGCGATGGCCGCGAGCCGCTTCGCCAAGTCGGTGGTGCCGGTGGTGGCCGATGATGGCACGGTGCTGCTCGACCATGACGAGTATCCGCGCCCGCAGACCACCCGCGAAGACCTCGCCAAGCTGGAGCCGGCCTTCCCCAAGATCGCCGATGTGCCGCTGGATGCCGAGGGCACGACTTTCCGCAAGCTGATCAACCAGAAGTACCCTGATCTGGAGATCAAGCACTTCCACCACGCGGGCAATTCCTCGGGCGTAGTCGATGGGGCTGCGGCGGTGCTCATCACCTCGAAGGATTATGCGCAGAAGCACGGGTTGAAGCCGCGTGCGCGCATCGTCGCCACCTGCAACATGGGCGATGATCCGACGCTGATGCTCAACGCGCCGGTCCCTGCGGCTAAGAAGGTGCTGGCGAAGGCGGGCCTCACCAAGGACGATATCGACCTCTACGAAATCAACGAAGCCTTCGCGGTCGTCGCAGCCAAGTTCGTGCGCGACCTCGAGCTTGATTGGGACAAGGTCAACGTCAACGGCGGCTCGATTGCGCTCGGCCACCCGATTGGCGCCACGGGGTCGATCCTGATCGGCACCGTGATCGACGAGCTGGAGCGTCGCGGCGGTCGCTATGGCCTCGTGACGATGTGCGCAGCTGGCGGCATGGCCCCGGCGATCATCGTCGAGCGGGTGGACGGCTTTGTCGACTGAACCGGGGGGTTACGTTCCCGACAACACCCCGGTCGTGATCGGGGTGGGCCAGTATTCGGAGAGGGTGGGCGAGCCGGGCTACGAAGCCCTCTCCTATATGGACCTCGCGGGCCGCGCGCTTGCGGGGGCGATTGCCGATAGCGGAGCGAGTGGGTCGGTGGCGGATGCCATCGACACCCTCGCTGCGATCCGTGCCTTCGAAATGTCTCGGCCTGACCGGAAGCCGCCCTTCGGTGCGGCGGACAATGTGCCGCGCGCGATTGCCAAGCGCGTTGGGGCGAACCCCGCGCGGGCGATCCTGACGACCACCGGCGGGCAGACCAACCAGCAATTGGTGGGCGAATTCGCCACCGCGATTGCGGCGGGTGACAGCCAGTGCGCGGTGATCGTCGGCTCCGAAGCGATCTCGACCGTGCTCGCGCTAACTGCGAAGGGCGAGATCCCCGACTGGTATGAAGCCATCGGCGGCGACTTTGAGGATCAGGGTTTCGGGGTCGAGGAACTCATGGAGCCGGTGCTGTTCATGCACGGCGCGAGCGGGGCAATCCCGCTCTACGCGCTGGCGGAGAACGCGCGGCGGCATAAGCTTGGGCTGGGGCTGGAGGAATACCGCCGGGAAATCGGCAAGCTGTTCGCGCCTTTCACCAAGGTCGCGGCGGCGAACCCGCATTCGGCGGCTCCGGTGGAGCGGACGGCCGAGGAACTGGCGACCGTCACCGACCGCAATCGCATCGTCGCCGAACCCTATCCGCGCATGACCGTGGCGCGCGATCAGGTGAACCAGGCGGCGGCGGTGATTGTCGCGAGCGCAGGTCTTGCCCGCGCCTTGGGCGTGCCGGAGGACAAGTGGGTGCACATCCACGCCGTCACCGCCGCGACCGAGTTGAAGCTCTCGCAGCGGCCCGATCTGGCGGGCAATCCGGCCTCGCTTGCCAGTGTCGATGCGGCGCTGGCGCGGGCGGGGAAGTCGATGGCCGACATGCGCTATATCGACTTCTATTCCTGCTTCGCGATCCCGGTGTTCAACCAGTGCGACCACTTTGGCCTGTCGGTCGATGATCCGCGCGGGCTGACGCTGACGGGCGGGCTGCCGTTCTTCGGCGGGGCGGGGAACAACTACTCGGCCCACGCCATCGCCGAAGCGGTGCAGCGCGTGCGCGGCGACCGCGGCAGCTTCGCGCTGGTCGGCGCAAACGGCGGGTGGATGAGCAAGTATGCGACCGGCATCTACTCGACCGAACCCGCCGATTGGAGCGGCAATGACCGCTTCGCCGTGCTCCCCAAGGCGACCGACAAAGTGCCGGTTGCACGCGAGCCGGTCGATGCCGCAACGGTCGAAACCTACACCATCAACCGCGGCCCCAAGGGTGCCGAGGCGATTTTCATCGGCCGTAGTGACGCGGGCGAGCGGGTGGTGGGCAATGCCGACCTTACGGATGCGGTGACGGCTGAGGCTTTCGAAAGCGGGGAGCCTTTCGGCAAGCGCCTCACGCTTACGCAGGACGAGCGCGGGCGGACGGTGGGGCGCCTCGCCTGACCTTGCGCGAATCGCGCGTTTGCGGTAGATGGTTTCAATTGAAACTATCTCGCCAGCGGGGATTGATACGATGAACGCGCCCACAAAAGACCTCTTCGACAATCCCGCCGGGCTCGACGGGTTCGAATTTGTCGAGTTCTGCGCGCCGGAAAAGGGCGTGCTGGAGCCTGTGTTCGAAGCGATGGGCTTCACCCGCGTCGCGCAGCACCGCTCGAAGGACGTGCATCTGTGGCGGCAGGGCGGCATCAATCTCATCGCCAATTACGAGCCGCGCAGCGCCGCATGGTACTTCGCGCGCGAGCATGGCCCTTCGGCCTGCGGGATGGCGTTCCGGGTGCGTGATGCGGCCAAGGCCTATGCCCATTTGATCGCCCAAGGAGCGGAGCCGGTCGCCAATGATCCCGGCCCGATGGAACTGCGCATCCCGGCGATTCGCGGCATCGGCGGGGCGATCCTGTATCTGGTCGACCGCTATGCCGGCGCGGGCAACGACCTCACCATCTATGATATCGATTTCGATTATCTGCCGGGGGTCGAAAAGCATCCGGTCGGCGCGGGCTTCCACACCATCGATCACCTGACCCACAACGTCTACACCGGGCGCATGAAGTACTGGGCCGACTACTACGAGACCCTGTTCAACTTCCGCGAGATCCGCTTCTTCGACATCAAGGGCGAATATACCGGCCTCACCTCCAAGGCCCTGACCGCGCCGGACGGCAAGATCCGCATTCCGCTCAACGAGGAAGGCGAGGGCGGGAAGGGCCAGATCGACGAGTTCCTCAAGGCCTTCAACGGCGAAGGCATCCAGCACATCGCGCTCATCTGTGACGATCTTCCCGCGTGCTGGGACCGGCTGCAAAAGCTCGGCGTCCCCTTCATGACCGCGCCGCCTGCGACCTATTACGAGATGCTGGAAGGCCGTCTCCCCGGCCACGGCGAAGATGTGGACGCGCTGAAGATGCGCGGCATTCTGCTGGATGGCACCACTGAGGGCGGCTCGCCTCGCCTGCTGCTGCAAATCTTCGCGCAGGCGCAGGTCGGGCCGGTTTTCTTCGAATTCATCCAGCGCAAGGGCGACGACGGCTTCGGCGAGGGCAACTTCAAGGCCCTGTTCGAAAGCATGGAGCGCGACCAGATCATCCGCGGTGTGCTCAATGTCGAGGAGCCGGCCGAATGACCCACCCCGTCAACCTCGCCGGAATCCACCACGCCGCCTATCGCTGCAAGGACGCGAAGGAGACGGTGGAGTGGTACGCCCGCGTGCTCGGCATGACCTACACCACCGCCTTTGCCGAGGATCATGTGCCCTCGACGGGCGAATATGACCCGTACATGCACATCTTCCTCGACGCGGGGAACGGCAACATTCTGGCGTTCTTTGAACTGCCGAACCAGCCGGAGATGGGCAAGGACCCGAACACCCCGGCATGGGTGCAGCATCTGGCGCTGAAGGTGCCTTCCGAGGAAGCGCTGCTCGCCGCCAAGGCGCATATCGAGGCGCAGGGGATCGACGTGCTCGGCCCGACGCATCACGGCATCTTCAAGTCGATCTATTTCTTCGACCCCAACGGGCACCGCGTGGAACTGGCCGCGGATATCGGCACGGCGGAGCAATATGAAGAACTCGCCCGCGTCGCGCCGGTGATGCTGGAGGAATGGTCCGCGACGAAGAAGGCCCCGCGCCACGCGGATTGGCTGCATGAACTGGCGCGCAAGGAACACGCAGCGAAGGCCTGATTCTCCCCTCCCCAGCGGGGAGGGGTCGGGGGTGGGGGCTCCACGGTGATGCCGTAGAGCGAGCAGTCGGACGTCGAACCCCCATCCCCAACCCCTTCCCCAAGGGGACGGGGCTATGTCTTTTGATCCAGCGCAAAGCGCGTCAGCCACGTCTCCCCCACTTTGGGCCATCCAAAGAAGGGGGAATCGGCCCATGCGTATTCTGTTCGTTCATCCCAATTATCGCTCCGGCGGGGCCGAGATCGCAGGCACTTGGCCACCCGCATGGGTCGCCTATCTCTCTGGCCCGCTGCGCCGCGCCGGCTTCGACGACATCACCTTCATCGACGCGATGACCGAAGGCCTGAGCGACGAGGAACTGGCGGCGCGGATGGAGGCGCTCCAGCCCGATCTGGTTGGCACCACAGCTATCACGCCGAGCATCTACGCCGCCGAACGCGTGCTGGAAGTCGCCGCCTTGACCGTGCCACGCGCAGTGCGGGTGTTGGGCGGCATCCATGCGACTTTCATGTACACGCAGGTGCTCGCCGAAGCTCCGCATATCGACGTGATCGTACGGGGCGAGGGCGAGGAGATTGCGGTCGAACTGTTCACCGCCATCGCCGAGGGCCGCTGGCCGCAGGATGCGCGCCAGATCAAGGGCCTCGCCTATCGCGACGGCGACAAGGTCATCGCCACCGAAGCCGCCGACACGATCAAGGACATGGCCTCGATCAAACCCGATTGGGACATCCTCGACTGGAACCAGTACACCTACATCCCCTTGGGCACCCGCGTCGCCATCCCCAACTTGGCGCGCGGGTGTCCGTTCACCTGCTCCTTCTGCTCGCAGTGGAAGTTCTGGCGCGACTATCGGGTCCGCGACCCCAAGGATGTGGTCGACGAGATTCAGGAGCTCCACGAAAAGCACGGCGTCGGCTTCTTCATTCTCGCGGACGAGGAACCGACCATCAACCGCAAGACCTTCATCAAGTTCTGTCAGGAGCTGATCGACCGCGGCCTGCCCGACAAGGTGAAGTGGGGCATCAACACCCGCGTCACCGATATCTACCGCGACAAGGAATTGCTGCCCTTCTACCGCAAGGCAGGCCTCGTCCACGTCAGCCTCGGCACCGAGGCGGCGGCGCAAATGAAGCTCGACCGGTTCAACAAAGAAACCAAGGTCGAGGAGAACAAGGAAGCGATCCGCCTGCTGCGCGCCGCCGACATCTTCGTCGAGGCGCAGTTCATCGTTGGGCTGGATAACGAGACGCCCGAAACGCTGGAGGAGACCTTCCAGATGGCGTGGGACTGGCAGCCTGATCTCGCCAACTGGGCGATGTACACGCCGTGGCCCTATACCCCGCTGTTCGAGACCCTGAAGGATCAGGTCGAGGTTCACGATTTCAGCAAGTACAACTTCGTCACCCCGATCATGAAACCCGCCGCGATGGAGCGCGGGGAGCTGCTCAACGGGGTGATGAAGAACTACCGGCGGTTCTACATGAGGAAGGCGCTGTTCCACTATCCGTGGCGGGGCACGGGCTTCCGGCGGCGCTACCTGTTGGGGTGCCTCTATGCCTTCCTGCGAGCGGGCTTCAAGCGCACCTTCTATGATCTCGGCAAGGCGGGATACTGGGGGCCGCAGACCGCCAAAAAGGTGGAATTCCACTTCGACGAAAGCCGTCTCGCCGCTGCTGATGCCGCGACCGATTGGGTGACCAATGCCGACAAGGCCGCGCAGGCGCAGGAACGCCGCGAGGCGGTGCGTGCGCAGATGAAGCAGCGGGGTGAAAGCCGCAAGCGGGATCGGATCAATGTCGAATAGGGCGCGCATTCACGCCCGCCGCCGTCCCGGTGCGCTGATCGGGCCGAATGCAGTGCTGCAAGCGGTGGCGGTGATGGAGGAGCGGCTGGGCGTTGCCGAAACCGCCGCGATCCTTGCCGATGCGCAGATCGAGCGGCTCCCCACGGGCAAGCACATGATCCCCGAGGTCGAGGCGCTGCGCCTCCACCGCTGGCTGGCGCTGCACGATCCGATGGGGGCTTTCCTGATTGCGGAGGAGGCGGGCGCGCGCACCGCCGATTACATCATCGCCAAACGTATCCCGCGCGCGGCAGTGTGGCTGCTGAAGCACCTGCCGGCCGCGCTGGCCGCGCCGCTGCTGATGGCCGCGATCCGCAAGCACGCCTGGACCTTCATCGGCGCGGGCAACTTTGCGCCCGACGGTGCGTGGCGCTTTGCCATTGACCGCAGCGCCGCGGACGACACCGTCCAGCCGCCCGACAGTCTGTTCTTGTGGTACGCGGCGGTCTTCACCCGGCTGTATCGCGTCCTGGTAGCGCCGGACTGCACGTGCCGGATGGCCGAGCCCGAACAGGACTTCCCGCCGCGCCGCACTTACGCGATCATTCGGGCGCCGGGCCGCAACTCAGGCGGATTTCGCTCTGCGCGAGATCATAGGTGATGCGCGAACAATGGCCGATCTGGTCGCGGCCGATGCGGGTCAGCAAGTCAGGCCGGCCTCGCCCCTTGCGGCGGCTGACGAGGATCTGGCTCTTGTCGAAGCGCGGGTCATTGGCACCGATCTCGCCCACCCGTTTGGGTTCGCCATAATCCTCCACCCGCACCGCGAAGCGATCCATCGCCAGATCGCCCAGCAAGATCGGCTCGGCGATGCGCATGATCCGGGTCGGCCGCTCGACTGCGAAGTTCATGATCGCCGTCCCGTCCGATCCGGGCTCGAACCCGCCTTCCTGATGGGTGGCGATGAAGTTGGCGGTGGGCGCGGTGATCAGGTTTTCGGCCCGCTGGAGCGCGAAGATCATCATCAGCTTCTTTGTGCCGACCACCACTTCGGTGCCAAGCCGCGCCTCGGCCTCGCTCCCGCTGCGTTTCATCGGGAAGCGCTGGACGGTTTCCCCTTCCACCGGCGGGGCCAGCCTGAAGGTCACGCGGGCATAGGGCAGGTCGTGGACACCGATCGTGCCGTCCGCCTTGCGCGAGGCGAAGCGTTCCGCCCAGCTGATCGTCTTGGCGACCGGGCCGCCGCCGAAATCGACCAATTGCACCGCGCTCATCCCGTCAACCACAACATTGCCAAAGCGCCAGCCGCGCCGCGTCTCGGCAACCAGTTGCAGCCGTGCGGCGGCGTCACTGTTGATCACCGGCGGCCCGAAGCTGTCGGCATTGACCTCAAGCTGCAGCGGCGTGCCGTTGACCATGACGGTGATGATGTTGTCGCCTTCCAGCACCAGCTCGTCCGGTAGCGGGACGACAGGGACCGCCGCCTGAACCGGCGCAGGCTCCTGTGCGGCAACGGCGTGGGCCGGGCCCGCAAGCAGGAAGGGCAGCAATGACACAAGCAGCGGGCGTACGACCATCCCGCATCAACGCGGCTGGCGGGACAGCGTTCCTACCGCCCGCCGCGCCGCTGCTTGCGTTCAGCCTCGCGCTGCTGGCGGAGCAGTTTCTCGATATCGATCACTTCGGCACGGGCCATCATCCAGCGGATGCTCGCGATGCTCCAGACCAGCGTTGCCGCCAGATAGAGCGCCAGCGCGGCCCAGAATTCCGGGCGACCTTCGACGCTCTCGGCATAGAGGGCAAAGGCAATGGTCGGCACTGCGAACACCGCCATCCACGCGCCAAACTGTGTCCACCCGGCTTTCCCGCGCGGCACGATGGTGAAATTCCATGGCCCGCGCCGGTACATCACGAAGGGCTTGTCCTGTTCACGCATCGCTATCTCCTTCGGGTGCGGCGCCCGGCGGCCTTCCGCGCCGCGGCGCTTCGCTGCGCGCCACCTTCACCCCGCGCCGGCTGAGCGCCTCGCGCAGCAGCACCTCGATCTCGGCATTCACGCTGCGCAGCTCGGCATCGGCGAGCCGCTGGACCGCATCGTGCAGCGCCGGATCGAGGCGCAGGGGGAAGGCTTTCTTGGCGGGCATGGGACGGTCAGTAGAGCGACCCTGCGTTGACCACCGGCTGGGTGTCGCGTTCACCGCACAGCACCACCATCAGGTTCGACACCATCGCCGCCTTGCGTTCGTCATCAAGGTGCACAACGCCGCGTTCACTCAATTGAGCGAGCGCCATCTCGACCATCGTCACTGCGCCTTCGACCAGCTTCTTGCGCGCCGAGATCACCGCTTCAGCCTGCTGGCGGCGCAGCATCGCACCGGCGATTTCCGGGGCATAGGCCAAGTGGGTCAGGCCGCATTCGTCCACTGTGATCCCGGCCACTGCCAACCGCTCGATCAAGGCGGCGCGCAATTCCACGCCCACTTCCTCGTGATTGCCGCGCAAGGTGATCTCAAGGTGCTCGATATCATCATAGGGGTAGCGCGAGCCGATCGACCGTACGGCCGCTTCGATCTGTGCGGTCACGAATTCGCGGTAATCATCGACATCATACAGCGCCTGCGCGGTATCGGTCACGCGCCACACGACTTGCGCTGCCATCTCGATCGGGTTGCCGCGCGCATCGTTGACCTTGATGGTCTGCGAGATGACGTTGTTGGCGCGCACCGCGATCTTGCTGCGGGTGAGCCAGGGCAGCACCCAGCGCAGGCCTTCGTTGCGGTCGGTGCCCTTGTAGGCGCCGAACAGCTGGATCGCGGCGGCTTCATTGGGATTGACCATGTAGAAGCCGCAAAGGATCAGCAGGCCGATAAAGCCGGTGATGATCGCCCCGATCATCCGCAGCCCGTCAACCTGCTCCGGCGCAACGGCGCTGATGAACAGCAACACCGCCGCAGCGACCAACACCAGGCTGACCAGCAACATGACATAGCCGCTTTGGGTCAGGGCCGCGAATTCGCGGCTCCGATTGAGCGCGTAGGGTTCAGCAGAGGACATGACGAATCTCCATGTACGATATAATTAAGATATCATATTTATATCATAGGTTGGGGCCGTCAAGCCGATTTGGCGTGCGCCGCGCCATCATCACTTGGCGGAACCCCATGTTTGGCTGTAGCAAGAGGTTCTGGGGACTTTAGGATCGGGGAGGCAAGCGGCAGTGGAGAGCGGCGACGACAACCCGGCCCCGCCGCGCCCCGTGCTCTTCGTCAGCTATTCCCGAACCGACCTCGTCCACGCCCGCCCGGTGATCGACCTGCTGGAACAGGCCGGGTTCGACGTGTGGTGGGACGGGCGGCTGGAGGGCGGGGAGAATTATCTCCAGACCACCGAACATGCGCTTGAGACATCCGACTGCGTTGTCGTGCTGTGGTCGGCGACCTCGGTGAACTCGCATTGGGTGCGGGACGAGGCGCAGCGTGGGCGGGAGCGGGGGTGCCTCGTGCCGCTGACGATTGACGGGACGATGGCGCCGCTCGGTTTCCGGCAGTTCCAGCTGCTCGATATCAGCAGTTGGGACGGCGCGGCTACCAGCCCTGAAGCGGCCCGGATTCTGGTGGCGGTTCGGGCGAAGGCCGGCGCGCCCATGCCCACGCCCGGGCCTGCCCCTGTCTCAGCCCCACGAGCACCAGCGCCGCCCTTGCCCCCGGCGGGCGGCTTGGCGCTGTCGCGGCGCTCGCTGATGATCGGCGGCGCGGCCGCGGTGGGGGGCGCGGGGCTGCTCGGCGCATGGCAATTCGGGTTGTTCGGCTCACCCGCTTCGGCGGCGATTTCCATGGTGGTGCTGCCCTTCGGCAACGAGACCGGCGATCCCGACAAGAAGTATTTCTCTGACGGGCTGTCACGCGAACTGCGTGCCGTGCTCGCCCGAAACCCGCGGCTCAAGGTGGCAGCGCCTGCGTCCTCCAACGCGATCGAGGGGGAGGATGACTTCGCCATCGGCCGCAAGCTGGGGGTGAGCAATATCCTGCGTGGCGGCGTTCAGCGCGATGCCGAGCGGGTGCGCGTCACCGCCGAGCTGGTCGCGATTGATAACGGGGAGCTGCTCTGGGCCAAATCCTTTGACGGCGCGCTGGAAGATGTTTTCGCGGTGCAATCCGAAATCGCCGAGGCGGTGGCCGTCTCGCTGGTCGCCGAAATTGCGTCGGACGCCGAGGCCAAGCAGTCGCTCGCCGCACAAAGCGAGATTGGCGGAACGCAAGATGTCGAGGCCTATGAGGCCTTCCTGCGCGGCATGGCGCTGTATGATCTGGGCGCCGGCGGGGATTCCAACCGCAGCGGGCTTGCCCAGTTCGACGCCGCCATTGCCGCCGACCCCGATTACGCCGCCGCCCATGCGATGCGCGCGACGATGTTGCTCAACCTCGCGGTCGAAAGCAGCAACGCGGCCGAGACGCGGCGGCTGTTTGCCGAAGCGATCGCCGCCGCCAAACGTGCCATCGCGCTGGAGAAGCGGCTGGCGCAGGGGCACCTTGCGCTGGGCTTTGCGCTCAACAACGGCCAGCTCAATCGTGCTGCGGCCTTGCCATCCTACCAGATCGCCGAGCAGCTGGGGGCGGGCGATGGCGACCTGTTGCGGCAGGTCGCGACCTTCTATTCCTATGGCGCCGAACATCAACGCGCCGGGCAGATAATCGAGACCGCGCTGGAGCTTGATCCGCTCAACGCCCGCGCGTTCCGCTCGGCGGGGTTCGTCGCCCTGCTGGCGCATGATTATCCCAAGGTCATCAGCCGGATGGAGCGGGCGCTGGAACTGAACCCGACCCTCGCCAGTGTCTATTACGCGATGGCGGTCGCGCGGCTGATGCAGGGCGATGCGGCGGGCGCCTTGACGCTGGCGGGCAAGGAGCGCACGCCGATCTTTCGGCTTACTGCCACCGCGATCGCCGCCGCGCGGCTGGGCGATGCGGCGGGATCGGCCAGAGCCTTCGATCAGACCGTCGCCGATTATGGCGATGCCTCGCTCTACCAGCAGGCGCAGATCAAGGCGCAGCAGGGCGACACGGCGGCGGCGCTGGCGCTGCTTGGCCGCGCGATTTCCGAGGTCGATCCGGGCCTGCTCTGGGCTCCGAATGACCCGCTGCTCGATCCGTTGCGCGGCGAGCCGGCGTTCAAGGATTTGCTAATCCGCCTTGGGTCATGATAGCTTCCCGCCCGGCCCAGATGGGGGCGGCAATAGGGGAAATCCGATGAAGAAGATCATGACTGTAGCGGCCTTGGCCGCAGGCGCGCTGGCGCTGTCGGCCTGCGGTGCCAAGAAGGAAGAAGCTCCTGTGGCCGAGCCGACTGCCGAGGAAATGATGGCACCGGCCACCGAAACTCCGGCAGCGGACGATGCGGCCGCGGCGGCCGAAGGGCTCGATCCGACCGGCAACCCGATCGGCCCGGGCGCCCCGGCAGCGGCCTCCGGCGAGGCTGAAGCCGCAACGGAGTAATTGAACGGCGTCCCCTTGCGCGCATGATTCCTGTGAAACAGCGCGCAAGGGCGACCCTAAGGCCTGCCGGTGCCTGGCAGGATCGAATTGAGCCAGCGCTGCACCAGCGGATGGGCAATCCGGGTGAAGCGGCTCGGCACGCTGGTCCGCCCGCACTTCACCCCGGCGCTCACCACACCCAGCAAAGTCGGCACGCCGCCCGCGTCACCATAGGTGATCAGCGGACCGCCACTGTCGCCAAAGCACGCCTGCTCGCCGCGCGCGCCGGCAGCGCAGAGCACCGCGTCGCGGCGCGTGTCACGGAAGCTGGTGAGACGGGTGCAGCTGTCCAGATCGCGCAGTTCCAGCCGCGCCCCGCGCAGTTCCTCAGGCGGGGCGCCGCCTTCCAGCGCGGTGCGGCCCCAGCCAAAGGTATAGGCCGGCATCCGTGCCCGGATCGTGCGGGTGGTGATAGGCTGCGGGTCGAGCCGGATGCGCGCGATCGGATAGACTTCGCCGCCCAGCTTCTCGCCCTTGGGATCATATTGCACCAGCGCGACATCGAAAGCGAAGGTCGACGGCTGGAAATCGGGATGCGGGATCACGCGCAGGATGCGGTAGGTATACCCCTCGTTATCGAGCGGATTGTAGAGGCCCAACCGGATGCGGTGCCCGCCGGTCAGCACCGGGACCCCGCCCTCATCGGTCAGGCAATGCGCGGCGGTCAGCACCCAGCCGGTGCGGATCACTGCGCCGCCGCACAGCACCCGCTGGGCGGGGGTCAGGCGCTTACGGCCCAATTTTTCGGGACGCCACAGCAGCGCCTGCCACGGCGCATCGCCGGCTTTGACCGCAAAGCCATCGATCACCGCCACCACCTGCACGCAGATGGTATCGGTATAGATCACGCCGCGAAATTCGACTGTGGTGGTGGTGCAGGCGCGCTCGTTCTCTTCCGCTTCCTTACGCAGGCGTTCCTCCTCGGCGATCCGGCGCTGTTCAGCGATTTCCTCGGGGCTGAATTCCGGCGGAGACAGATCGCCGCCTGCCACCAGCAGCGGCGCGCCGGGATCAGTGCGGATCGCTTTGCGAAGGCCCGAGCAGCCGCTCGAATAATCGGCGTCGCACAGAGCTTCATACAGGGCGAGTGCGCGCGGCTGGTCAGTGGGCAGGACCGTGCCGGACCACAGCGCGTCAGCCAGGTTCGCGCAGGCGCTGTTCGATCCCGCCGCGCAGGCCGCGGTGTAGAGCCCATCGATCCGCGCCGGATCGGCGGCAGTGCGGGCTTCGTCGCTGCCGTTCTCGGCCTGATCAAGCGTCAGATTGCCCGCGGTCTCGCACAGCTCCTGCGCCTCCTCCGCATTCCCGGCAGTCAGGCACGCCGCGCTCAGCAGTTCGATCCCGCGCGGCAGGTCCTCCAGCGGGCCGCCTTGCCGGACGTATTGCTTGCCGATTGCTATGCAGGCGGTGCGCTCCCCAAGCTCGCAGGCAGCGCGCTGGGCAGGCTCGTCACGGACAGCTTGGGCGGCGTCGCAATGATAGGGCGTGAGCTCGCAGGCGCGCTGATAGAACGCGATGCCCGCTTCGCGCGCCTCTGGCCCGATGCCATTGCGCAAAGCCCGCTTGCCAATCTCCTCACAGGCCCAGGAATCGCGCGCCCGGCACGCGAGTGATTGGTATTCGCGGGCGCGCGGGCCGAAGCCGCCTTCGACCCCGATCCAGTGGCGCACCGCATCGCCGCAATCCCGGCTCTCGCCCGCGCGGCATTGGCGGTCGAGCAGGGCAAGGCCCTCGGCCTGTTCCTCGGCGCTGCGATCGGAGCGCATCAGTTCGGCGGCGAGCGTATTGCAGCTCGGCGCGCTCCCGCCCGCGCAGGTCGCGCGGCGCAGCGCCAGCGCGGCGTCAGGATCGGAGACGCCCGTGACGCCGGCCTCCAGATCATTCGCCTGCGCATCGCACCCGGAGCCTGAACCCAGCTCGCAGGCGCGCACGAACAGCGGCGCGGTTTGGCTCCAGTCGCGGCGGTCATCGGCAAAGCGCAGCAGCTTGCCGAGCCGGTAACAGCCTTCTGCCGCCGCGCCCTCGCACGCCTGACGGTAGAGCAGTTCCGCCACGGGTCGGTTCTGCGGACGGCCATTGCCCGTCTCGAAGGCGGTGCCCAGTGCGGTGCAGCCGGTCAGGTCTCCGGCATCGCAAGCGGCGGCGAAACTGTCAGCCACCTGGGCTTCGCGGGTGAGGGTTTCGGGCGACTTGCCGGTATAGGCGCGTTCGAACCCGGTGGTCGGATAGAGGCGCGGGATCGGCGCATCTTGGGCCGCAACGGGCGAAGCCGCTGCGAGCAATCCGGTCAATATCGCGCCCCACAGCGCCGCGAGAGATTTGCGCATCGAAAAGCTCCCCCAAGCTTGCGCAAAGACTGCGCTTTTCCCGAAGGATCGTCAAACCTTCCGTATCGGCGCTTGTAAGCGGGCGGGGCGTGCGATTAAGCACGTTGCCATGCCTGCGGCTGCGCGCGGGCGGGAGACGCCGCGCCTCATGCCTTCCCATCTGCCCGCCCGGATTCATGACAGCTGGCAACCGCATCTGGCGCTGGGCATCACGGGTCACCGCGCCTCCAACCCTTCGTACCGCGCCCATGCGGCGGCGATTGCGGCTGCGCTCGCCGCGCTGTTCGCCCGGATCGAGACGATTGCCGACAGTCTGCCGGGAGCCCGGGGGGCGGTGCGGCTGCACAGCCTGATGGTTGACGGGACGGACCAGGTCGCCGCCGAGCTGGCACTGGCGCAGGGCTGGGAGCTGGCGGTGCCGATGCCGTTCGGCGCGGGGCTCAACTGCGCGATCAACGCCCACCCTGAAACGCTCGCCGATGCCGATGCGCTGTTGGCGGGCGGTATGGCGAGCGACCCTGCGGTCGAGGCCAAGGCCGCCGCAATCCGCGCTGTCACCGCGCGCGCCTGCCTGTTCGAACTGGCTGACCGCGATGCCGAGGTCGAAGCCCTCTGGCGCGCGGTGATCGCCGACCCAGACAACCGCGCCGCCGCACGCGCGTTCGAAGCGCTGGCGTCGGACAATGTCGCGCTGGCGGGGCGGGTGATGATCGAGCGGACCGATCTCGTCATCGCAGTGTGGGACGGCAAGGTCGCCAATCTGCCGGGCGGGACGGGGCACACTGTCGTCGCCGCGCTCCAGATGGGGACGCCGGTGCTGCTGATCGATCCGGCTGCGCCCGAGGCCTGGCGCATTCTCACCCGGCCCGAAGAACTGGCCCAGCCCGATTGCGACGGCGCGCCCGATAGTGCCCGGCTGGAAGCGATCATCCGCGCCGCCGTGGTGGTGGAGGACTGGAGCCCGGCCAACCTCGCCAAGGAACAGTGGCGCCCGCACAGCTCGCGCGCCTTCGGCCTTTATCGCCGGGTCGAGCGGATGTTCGGCGGCGGGGGCAGCCCGTTCGCCTCGCTCAAGACCGCCTATGAAGCGCCCGATGCCATTGCTACCGGTAGCGGCGCGGGCGTGATGGCGGCGGCGCAGACCATGCCGGGCGGCGATGCGCAAGTGACACGCCAGCTGGCCGAGGATGTGCTGCCACTATTCGCCTGGGCCGATGGTATCGCGAGTCGCCTCGCCGATGCCTATCGCAGCGGGATGACGGTCAATTTCGTGCTCGCCGCGCTGGCGGTGATGATCGGGATCGCGTTTCTGCCCACCGGGATGGGCGATATCAAATGGGCCTTTGCGCTGGTCGAGCTGCTGCTGCTCGGCGGGATTCTGGTGATGACAGCGGCGGGATCGCGGCTGGGCTGGCACCGGCGCTGGTTCGCGATGCGCCGCGTGGCCGAATACCTGCGCCATGCGCCCGCGCTGCTGCTGCTGGGCATCGCACGGCCCACCGGACGCTGGGCGCGCAGTGGTGACGGCGCCGAGTGGCCCGAACACTTCGCCCGCCATGCGCTGCGCGATGTTGGCCTGCCGCAGGTTCAGGTGACGCGCGACTATCTGCGCGCGGGGCTGACCGGCGTTGTCCTGCCCCATGTCACCGCGCAGGCGAGCTACCACGAGGCTAAGGCCCACCGGCTGGAGCGGGTGCACCACCGGCTCGATAAGGCGGCGGAGACCTGCTTCGCGCTCGCGGTCGCATCGGTGGTGGCCTATCTGGCGCTGAAGGGCGCGGGCCTTGCCGGGATCGTGTCCAAGCACCTCGCGGCTGATTGGTCGCCGTTCTTCACCTTCTGCGGTGTGACCTTCCCGACGCTGGGCGCGAACCTTGCCGGGATCCGATACTTCGGCGATTTCGAACGCTTCGCCGCGATCTCGCAAGTGGCGGCGGAGAAGCTGCGCGAGATCGAGGCGCGGATCGGCCTGCTGCTATCAGGCGCGCCCGCCGCGCTGACCTATGGCGCGACGGCCGATCTGATCCATGCGCTGGATGAAGCGGTGGTCGAGGAAATCGCCAGCTGGCAATCGGTGTTCGGCGCCAAGCATCTGGCGCTACCCGCCTAAGGCGCGCCACGGCATCAGACCAGCCCGATCCTCTGGGCGGCGCGGCTCACCGCGGCGCGCAGCAAGGGGGCGCTGGGCTGCGCGACCGGATCATAGGCGGGCAGGCCGACGCGGCGCAGCAGCGGGTTGAGGCTCAGGGCATCGGCAATCGCGCGGCTCTTGCGGCTTTGCCACGTCACCGACAACGAGATTGAAGGCTTGAAACCGGCTTGGATCCAATGCGGCGCGGCATAGGGGACGAAAAGCGCGTCGCCCCGCGCCAGCGTGTGCTGTTCCCCCAGCGCCGCGTAATGATGCTTCCATTCGAGCAAGTTCTGGCCCGTGCGATGATAGGCTTCACGCCGCGCCAGATCGAGGAAAGGCGGAGCGGGCGGATAGGCGGCCAACACCTTGTCCCCGGCAATCTGGAACAGGATGCTATATTCGGCATCGAAATGGTAAGGGGTGTGGGCGCCGGGTGCGCAGATGAAGACGAAGCCCTTGAAGTTGCGCAACGCCTCGGTCGCTGAGCCGATGACGGGGGCAATCTCCCCCAGCAGCCGTTCGAGCAAGGCGCGATAGGCGGGCAATTGCTCGATAGAGCGTAGCATGATCCATCCCGAGCCCGCGCCGCCAGCCGCAATTGCGTTGGCGAGGTGCGCGTCACTGTCCAGCACACGAAAAGCCTCGCCATTGCTGGCATTGTGAACGCGCCGTGCGACATGCTGGCGCGGCAGCGTGCGCGCGGCCTGAGCCAGCGCTGGGTAACTCAGCAGGCTCTCGGCAGCGAGGTGATGGCGCAATCGTCCCGGCTTGCGCGGAAAACGCGCGCGCAAATGGGACAAGGAGGTGGGGTCAATCAGCGACATGAATGCGGCCCTGTCAAAGAATTCCCGGATTGATAACAAGTATTTATCCGGATTCCGTGAAGGCCTCGTTAACGCAAATTGCCGCCCTGCATACCGAGCTTGCGGCTCAGTAGCCGCTGGCTTGCCCGTCCTTTCGCATTTCGGTCGCACCGGTATAAACGCCGCTCACCGGATCGCGCACGATCGCCTGATAGCCGCCGAAGGGGATGCCGGTGCCCTCCACTTCAACATTGTGGCCCATCGCCCGCAACGCCTCGACCGTCGCCGCCGGGATGCCGGGTTCAAGCTGGAGCACGCCAAGCATATCGACCGGCGCGGTGTCGGCGGGGCTGCCCGCCAGCGCGTCGGTCGGCTGGCGCCCGCCATCATGGTGCAGCCGCGCCGCATCGCCTGCTTCCTGCAGGTTCATCCCGTAATCGACGAGGTTGATCAGCACCTGCACATGGCCCTGCGGCTGCATCCCGCCGCCCATCAGGCCAAAGCTCATCCACGGCTTGCCGTCCTTGCGGATGAACGCCGGGATGATGGTCTGGAACGGGCGTTTGGCCGGGGCATAGGCATTGGGGTGCGCGGGATCGAGGCTGTATAGCTCGCCCCGATCCTGGAACATGAAGCCGAGCCCGTCGGCCACCAGCCCGCCGCCCATGCCGCGATAGTTTGACTGGATGAGGCTCACCATCATCCCGTCCTTGTCGGCGACGGTGAGATAGGTGGTGTCGCCCGGCCCCTCCAGCTTGGGCGCGATCAGCGCGCCGGGTGTGAAGGCGGGGGTGGCCTTCGCGGGGTCGATCAGAGCGAAGCGCTGCTTGCCGTATTCGTCTGAGAGCAGTTCTGCGGGCGCGCGGGCGAAGGCCGGATCGGCATAGAAGCGGGCGGCATCTTCAAAAGCAAGGCGCTTGGCCTCGGTGATATAGTGGATCACCTGAGGGCTGCCGCGCTCCCATTGGCTGAGGTCGACGTTCTTGAGGATGTTGACCATCTGGAGCGCCGCGAAGCCTTGCGAGTTCGGCGGCAGTTCGCACAGCTCGTAACCCTTGCGGTATTCCACGCAGGCGACATCGACCCACGTGCTGTCATGCGCAGCAAAATCGGCGAGGGAGAAGGCGCTGCCTTGCCGCTGGAGGTAATCGACCATCGTGCGGGCGGTTGCGCCCGCGTAGAATTCATCGCGGCCGCCTTTCGCAATGCGTTCCAGCGTGTTCGCCAGATCAGGGTTGCGGAACATCTCGCCTGGGCGCGGCGCGCGGTCTTCCTTGAAATAGGTCGCGCGGGCATTGGTGAAATCAAACGGCGTAGTGGCGCGCTGGCGTTCGTAGTTCTTCAGCCCGCGCTCCATGTACATCGCGATCACCGGGGCGACTGGGTGGCCTTCGCGGGCGTAGCGAATGGTCGGGGCCAGCACGTCGGCCATCGGCAGCTTGCCGAACCGCGCGTGGAGATCGAACCATGCATCGACGGTGCCGGGGATGGTGACGGGCAGCACGCCCACGGGGGGCAGGCTGGTCGCGCCGGCGGGCAGCTTGGCCTTGAGTTGATCGAGTGTCTGCCCCGCAGGCGAGCGGCCCGATCCGTTGATGCCGATCAGCTGGCCGGTCTTGGGATCATGGACAATCGCGAACAGATCGCCGCCGATCCCGTTGCCGGTCGGCTCCATCAAGCCGAGCGCCGCGTTGGCGGCAATCGCTGCATCGACCGCAGAGCCGCCCGCTTTCAGAATGTCGAGCGCGATCTGGGTCGCCAGCGGATGGGCAGTTGCGGCCATGCCGTTGGGGGCGACCACCGGACTGCGGCTCCACTGCGCTCCCACCGGGCGCGCGCCGGGGCCGATCCCGGCGGTGGCCTCGGGGGTGCTGGTGGCAGGGTTGGCTGGTGCATCCTCTGCCAAAGCGGGGGCGGCGAGAAGGGCGGTTGCGGCGAGCAGCAGGGGGGCGCGTTTGATCATGGGGCCGCACCCTAAGCCGCTCGTCGCTCTGCGCAAGGCTGCTCGGCTCAACCCAGCAGCATCACGTTCATCAGCCGCCCGGGGACCGCGAAGGCGGCAATGCCGGGGATCATCAGCGCGGTGAGATAGGTGCGCACTAGGTGGGCCTTGTGCGCCCTGATATCGCCCTTGCGCGCCGTCGACATCACCTTCCAGGCGGCATGGAAGGTCAGCGGTACGAACAGGTGAATCCAGCTGAAGGTGCCGCTTGTCTGGATGAAGATCGCGGTGGTGGCGGTGATCAGCATCAGCACCAGCCAGACCTTGCCCAGCTGCTTGTGCAGCGGCGTGCCCTTCCGCGCCAGCATCAGCCAGCCGCCGAGCGGAATCGTCGGCAGGACGGCAGCGACGTGGAGGATGATCGGCAGCTTGGCATAGGCCTCGATGCCCTCGACCATGCCGAGCGCCGCCTTCCCCAGTGACACCACCACCGCAAAGCACAGGGTGAAGCACGACAGGCTGATGGCGGTGCGGGCGACCGGGCCGATATCGAAGCTGGCGGAAGCGGGACGGCGGACGGCGAAGGGCAGGGTGATGGTGGTCATGGCGGATCTCCTGAAGGGTGCAAGGTGGTTGCTGAGGTCAGGATGCCGCCGGGCCATTCGCGGGCAATCGCCCTTGCGCCAATCGCGCAGGCTGTGCGTGAATTGGCCGGAAAGCCGGTGCTTTGCCACTTTACGAAGCGCGAATGGGCAGTCAGACCAGCGCCATGAACGCTCAACCGGCCTCACCGCGACACGCGCTTTTGCGCCGGATCATCATCGATCTGGCGGCGATGGCCGTGATCGGGGTGTTCCTCGCCATCATCGGTCCGTTCGGCAGTATCGCCGCCCCACTGGCCGAGCGGCTGGTGACGTGGATCGGCTTCGCATGGCTCGGCTATGCCTGCTACCGCCCGATGCAGAGCGTGGCGAGCTGGGGGTCGCGGGTGCTGGCCTTGCCGCGCTGGAGTATGCTGGCGGCGACCTGTCTGGTGGGTACAGTGCCGATGACGATCGCGGTGCTCGCCATCAACCGGGAGCCGTTCGGCACGCTGGGCTGGCCCGGGCTTGAGGTGGTGATGGGCACCTATTTTTCGGTGCTGGTGATCGGCGGTGCGATAACGGTGCTGTTCAATCTTGTGCAGGGCCCGCGCGAGGTGACTGCGGTGC
>NZ_JAAALE010000015.1 GCF_009905735.1 Porphyrobacter sp. SLTP | reverse complement strand
CCTTTGCGGGCCGGAGGACGGGGCGGGCGCGGTGCCTTTTCCGGGGCGGCGATCATCACCTTGTCAGCCTTCTTCACCCCGCCGCGCGGGATCGGCGTGCCGGTCATCTCCGACAGGAAATGCGCCACCGGCTTGCCGGTCAGCTCCACCGCCTGCCCGCGTGGCAGATCGCCGAGGTTGAAAGGGCCATATCCGGTACGGATCAGGCGATTGACCTGCAATCCGAGATACTCCAGCACCCGGCGCACTTCGCGGTTCTTGCCTTCGGTGATGGTCATCTCGATCCACAGGTTGCGGCCTGAGGAGCGTTCTAGGTTCGCGTCGATCGAGCCGTAGCGCACGCCGTCGATCTCGACCCCGTCCATCAGGTCTTCCAGCTGGTTCTGTGTCACCACGCCGAAAGCACGGGCGCGGTAGGTGCGCGGGACCTGAGTGGCGGGCAGTTCCATCGTGCGCTTCAGCCCGCCGTCATTGGTGAGCAGCAGCAGGCCTTCGGTGTTGAGATCGAGCCGCCCGACCGGGATCAACCGCGGGGTGCCGGCGGGCAGGGCATTGCGCAGGGCGGTGTAGATCGTCGGGCGGCCCGCCATATCGCGCTCGGCCGTGAGCAATCCGGTGGGCTTGTGGAACGCGAACAGCCTCGTCGCTTCGGCGGCGGCGACCGGATTGCCATCGACCGTCACCCCTTTGAGGCTGGCGAGGATCGTGGCGGGGGTATCGAGCACCTTCCCATCCAGCGCCACGCGCCCTTCGGCGATCATCCGCTCAATCTCGCGGCGGCTGGCAACACCTGCGCGGGCGAGCAGCTTGGCAATACGATCGCCTTCGGGGCGATTTTCGGAGCGGGGGGGCTGGGTAGGCATGGGTGGCCTTTAGGTCGGGCAAGGAGGCGTGGCAATGCCAGCCAAGTCCCTCCCCGGCCCGCAGGGGTGGGGAGGTGGCACCGCGTAGCGGTGACGGAGGAGTATGAAGCGGCGCGCTGCGATCACCCCTCCGTCAGCCCTGCGGGCTGCCACCTCGCCATTCCATTGGAACAGGGAGGGACTAATTGGCACTTCGCAGTGCCTCTCCCACGATCTGGTCGAACCGCGCGATCCCGCCTTCGAGCGTGCCGAGCGTGATATGCTCGACCGCACCGGAGGAAAGGCCCTGCTGGCCGAGTTCAGCGGCGCGGAAATCCTCCGAGGCGAAGACCCCGCAGTCGAGCAGATTCCAGCTCTTCTCCCAATGCGCCAACGCCTTTTCGGTGGTGGGCGCTTCGGGGATCAGCATGAAATCTTCGACCAGCGTGCAGTCGGCGGCCTGTGGCATCAGCACCATGACGTTTACATAGTCGGGGCTGGGCACGATCACCGTCGCCGGTAGCAGCTGGTAGGCAAAGGTTACCACCCGGCGCAGCGCTGCCATGTCGGTGAGGTCGACGCTCTCCATCTCCTCCAGCCGCCCGACGGCGGAACGCTGGTGCGGGCCGATCTGGTCGCCTGCGGTGATCCCGTCCTTGAAAAACGGTCCGATGGTGGCGGCGTGGAGCCGGGTGACGTGGTAGCTTTCGAGGAAGGCATCCATGATGAGCTTCCAGTTGCCCTTCACCGTGTGAGTCCTGCGCCGGAACAGGTGCGCGCTGCCAAGGCCGAAGGCGTCGAGATCACTACCCAAGGCCTGCGCATCACTGAAATCGGCATCCGCGACCGGCGCGAACCAGATCAACCCGCCCGCCTCAAGGCTGGGCAGTTCGACCAGGCCATAATCCGCCTTGTCGAGCCCCGGGAAAGTCTCGGGCCTGGGCAGGGCGAGGAGGCTCCCGTCAAGCCGGTAGGTCCAGGCGTGATAGGGGCAGACGAGCCGCTTGGCGCATTGCACTTCGCTCCCTTCCACCAACCGCGTTCCTCGGTGGCGGCAGACGTTGAGGAACACGTGCGCGCGCCCCTCGGCATCGCGGGTGATGAGCAATGGCCGTCCGGTCGCATCATGCGGGACGGCCATGCTCGGTTCGGGCAGCAGCGCGGACGGCGCGAGCACCTGCGGCAGCCGGTCAAATAGGGCTGCCTTCTCCCGCGCGAAGTGATCGTGGCAGGTATAATTGCTCGCAGGCACCGTCTGGATTCCGCCTGCGACCTTGGCGCGGCCCTCCCGGATCGCCTCGGCGAGCGCCAATTGGCCTGGCGTCGGACGCAAACGGGGCAAATCTGTTGCTGCGGCGTTCATCGCTCTTTTCTCATCCTCTTCCCTGCGCCTAGTGTGGCAGAGATCGGGATCAAGCAAAAGGACGAGCGTGCATGAACGAGATCGGCGCAGCGCCGCGACGCGATTGGGTGGGCGCGCTCAAGCCATATTTGGAGAAGGAATCGCTCGCCGCGTTCTTTCTCGGCGTCTCCTCCGGGTTTCCCTATGCGCTGATCGGGGCAACCCTGACGTCGCGGCTGGCGCAGGACGGGATCGACAAGAAGACGGTGACCGCATTCACGCTGGTGTTCCTCGCCTACAACTTCAAGTTCCTGTGGGCGTGGATGGTGGACGGGGTGCGGTTGCCGGTGATCGGCCGCTTGGGCCAGCGCGTGTCCTGGATGCTGCTGACCGGCGCGTTGGTGATCGCGGCAGTGTTCAACCTCGCGCTGGTCGACCCGGCGACCAATATCGGCTGGGTGGCAACCTCGGCCATTCTGGTCGGCATCGCGGGGGCAACCTTCGACATCGTGATTGACGCCTACCGGATCGAGACGCTGCGGCACGACCAGCTCGGCGTGGGATCGGGGATGACCCAATACGGCTGGCGGATCGGCTCGGCGGCGGCTGGCGCGCTGGCGCTGGTGCTGGCGGCACGGGTGGGATGGGAGGCGGCCTATATGGTCTGCGCCGCCTTCGCACTGCCGGCCATGCTGACCGCGCTGGTGCTGGGCGAGCCTGCCCGCCGCCGCATCGCGACCCGCGCGAAGGGCATCGGCGAAGCCTTGCGCGCGGTCTATGGCCCCTTCACCGAGTTCTTCCTGCGCAAGGGCGCGTTCCTCGTGCTGCTGTTTATCCTGCTCCACAAGATCGGCGACACGCTGGCGAACCTCACCGTGCGATTGCTGCTCGACGACAAGGGTTACACCAACGACGAGATCGCGCTGTACGACGTGGGCGTCGGCTTCTGGGCGTTTCTGATCGGGATTTTCATCGGCGGAGTGCTCTACACCCGGCTGGGCATGAAGCGATCGGTGCTGCTGAGCCTTGTCTTGATGGGGATTTCCAACCTCAGCTTTGCGCTCTTGGCTGCCGTCGACAAGACCAACGCGGGGCTGGCGGCAACCTTCCTGTTCGAGAACATCGCTAGCGGGATCGGCGGGGTGACGGTGGTGGCATACTTCGCCGCGCTGACCGACCTGCGCTTCACCGCCTCGCAATATGCGCTGATCTCGGCGGCGGCGAGTATTGTCGGGCGGGTGCTGACCGGGACCACGGCGGGCGCGTTGGTCGAGAGCTTCGGCTATGTAAACTTCTACCTGTTTACCACCGCGGCCGCGCTGCCAGGCATCGTGCTGTTCTGGCTGATGATGCGCGCCGGGCTGATCGACGCCTCGATCGGGACGGCGGGGACCGAGGGCGGCGAGGGCAGTTAGTCGGGCAGCTCGCCGTTAAGCCGCAGCACCTCGCCTGCGAGGTAGAGCGACCCGGCGATGAGGATCGGCAGCCCGTCATCGGGGATCAGCGCCATTGCGCTCGGCACATCGGGGGCAGGGCGGGCTTTGGCGCCAAACGCCTCCACGGGATGCCAGTCATGGCCCGGCACCGGCACGGCTGTCACACTGGCAAGCGATGCCGCGAGCGGGCCGATCAGCGATCCGGGGTCTTTGCCCTCGATCATGCCGATCACAAGGTGTAGGCGCTGCCCAGCGAAGTGCTCACCTAGCATCGCACCCGCCTGAGGGTTATGCCCGCCGTCGAGCCACACGTCGCGCGTGCCGGTGAGCGGGCCGGGTTTGAGGCGCTGCATTCTGGCAGGCCACTGTGCCGCCATCAGCCCTTGCGCCATCGCTTCTGGGCCGACTTCGACCCGCATTTGATGGCGTAGCAGCGCAAGCGCCAGTCCGGCATTGTCAATCTGATGGGCCCCGGCGAGTGCCGGACGGGGAAGCGTAAACGAGCCCGCCGCGTCACGATAGGTCAGCATTGAGCCCGCGCGGCAATCCCAACTGTCGCCCTGCATCCTTAGCGGCGCAGCAACGCGGGATGCAGCCGCGATCACTTCGCGGTTGGATTCGGGGCGATATGACAGCGTCACCAGCGGTACGGCCTGCTTGGCGATCCCCGCCTTCTCGAACGCGATCCGCGCCATCGGCTCGGTCGGCACGCCGTCCTCGGGCGCGAGGAGGAAGCGTTCGTGATCGAGGCCGAGCGCCGCGATCCCGCAGGCGGCCAGCGCCTCGGGCTCCAGCACGTTGGTCGCATCGAAGCGTCCGCCCATGCCGACTTCGACCACGCAGACGTCCGCAGGCGTGCGGCTGAAGGCAAGGAAAGCGGCGGCGATGGTGACTTCGAAGAAGCTGGGGCCGAGTTCCTCGCCTGCATCCAGCACTTCGGCCAGCACCTCGGCCAGCGCTTCGTCGGAGATCAGCTGTCCAGCAATTCGGATGCGCTCGTTGTAGCGCACCAGATGCGGCGAGGTGGTGACGTGGACACGGTAGCCCTCAGCCTCCAGCATCGCGCGCAGGAAGGCGCAGGTCGAACCCTTGCCGTTGGTACCCGCGACATGGAACACCGGCGGCAGCTTGCGGTGCGGATTGCCGAGCCGCTCCATCAATGCGCGGATCGTTTCCAGCCCGAGCCGACCCTGCGGCAGGCTCAGCGCGGCGAGGCGATCAAGCTGCGCCTGAACGCGCGGGTCGTCGGATTTGCCGAAGTCTTTCATGCCCACCTCGTCACCCCAGCGAAAGCTGGGGCCTCAAGCGGCAAGCGCCGCATTTGACGCCCTAGGTCCCAGCTTGCGCTGGGATGACGTTGTTGCGTTACGCCGCCTTCACCGGGGTGAGATAATCGAGCACCTGCCCCAGCGTCGCCTTCAAGTCGCGGCGCGGGACGACCATGTCGACCATGCCGTGCTTGTGGAGATATTCGGCGCGCTGGAAGCCTTCGGGCAGCTGCTCGCGGATCGTGTCCTGGATCACACGCTGGCCCGCAAAGCCGATCAGCGCGCCCGGTTCAGCAATATGAATGTCGCCGAGCATGGCGTAGCTCGCGGTGACGCCCCCGGTCGTCGGATCGGACAGCACCACGATATAGGGCAGCCCGGCCTGCTTCAGCCGCCGCGTCATCACGGTCGCGCGCGGCATCTGCATCAGCGAGAGAATCCCCTCCTGCATCCGCGCACCGCCGGCCGCCGTCACCACGACATAGGCGCAGTGGCGATCCAGCGCCTTTTGCGCGCCCTCGCAGAAGGCCTGCCCCACGGCCATGCCCATCGAGCCGCCCATGAAGCTGAAATCCTGCACGCCCACCACCGCCGGGCGGGTCTCGATGAAGCCCGAGCCGACCACGAACGCGTCTTCATGCGGGTTGGCAGCGCGCGCGGCCTTGAGCCGGTCGGTGTACTTCTTGGTATCCTTGAATTGCAGCGGGTCTTCCGTGACCTTGGGCAGCGGCAGCACCTCGAACCCGGGATCGAGCAGCAAGGCAAGGCGCGCATCGGCGCCGATCCGGCCATGGTGTTCGCATTTCGGGCAGACGCTGAGGTTGTCCTCATACTCCTGCACGAACAGCATTTCCTGGCACGACGGACACTTGATCCACAGATCCTTTTCCGTGGTGGTCTTCTTGTCGGCGCTGAAGCCTAGCGTGCTGCGGACGCGGGTGAACCAGTTCATGCCACTTGCTCCTGACGGGCGGAATGGACAGCCTGTGCGAGGGCTGCGGTCAGCTCCTTTAGCTTGGCGGGAGCCGCAGCGCCATATTCGCCGCAGATTTCCACCAGCGCGCTGCCGACCACCACGCCATCCGCAACCTTTGCGATTGCGGCGGCTTGCTCGGGCGTGCGCACGCCGAAGCCGACAGCGATGGGCAGATCGGTCGATTGCTTGAGCCGCGCCACGGCTCCCTCGATGCTAGCCTGCACCGCCTGCTGCTTACCGGTGATCCCGGCGACCGATACGTAGTAGAGGAACCCTTCCGACCCGGCGAGCACCTGCGGCAGGCGCGCGGCATCGGTGGTGGGGGTGGCGAGGCGGATTGGCGCGATACCCTTGGCGCGCAAAGCCGGGCCGAGCGCGTCGTCCTCCTCGGGCGGAATGTCGACGCAGATCACGCCATCGATGCCCGCTGCGGCGGCGGCATCGGCAAACCACTCCGGCCCGCGCCGCACCATCGGGTTGGCATAGCCCATCAGGACGAGGGGCACTTGCGGATGCCGGGCGCGGAAATCGGTGGCATAGCGCAGCACGTCCGCCGTGGTAGTCCCCGCGCCGAGCGAGCGCAGGTTGGCGCTCTGGATCGCAGGGCCATCCGCCATCGGATCGGTGAAAGGCATGCCCAGTTCGATCACATCTGCCCCGGCTTCCACCAGCGCATCGAGATTGGCCGCGGTGTCGCCATCGCCCGCCGTGATGAAGCAGACGAGCGCGGGGCGGGATTGGGCGAAGGCGGACTGGAATCGGCTCACAATTCCACTCCAAGCTTTTCCGCCACGGTGAAGATGTCCTTGTCGCCGCGCCCGCACAGATTCATCAGCACGATGCTGTCCTTGGGCATGGTCGGCGCGACCTTCGCCACGGCGGCTATCGCGTGCGACGGCTCCAAAGCAGGAATGATCCCCTCGGTGCGGCACAGCAGCTGGAAGCCTTCCAGCGCCTCGTCATCGGTGACGGCGGTGTAATCGACGCGGCCCGATTCCTTCAGCCATGCGTGCTCCGGGCCGATGCCGGGGTAATCGAGGCCTGCGCTGATCGAGTGGCCCTCGGTGATCTGGCCGTCCTCGTCCTGCAACAGGTAGGTGCGGTTGCCGTGGAGCACGCCGGGCGATCCGCCGAGCAGGCTGGCGGCGTGCTGATCGCCATCAAGGCCATGCCCCGCTGCTTCGACGCCGAGCATCTTGACGCTCGGATCGTCGAGGAACGGGTGGAACAGCCCCAGCGCATTCGATCCGCCGCCGATGCAGGCGACCAGCAGATCGGGCAGGCGGCCGGTGCGGCTCAGCATCTGCGCGCGCGCTTCCTTGCCGATCACGCTCTGGAAGTTGCGGACCATCTCGGGGTAGGGGTGCGGGCCTGCGGCGGTGCCGATGATGTAGAAGGTGTCGTGGACATTCGCGACCCAGTCGCGCAGCCCTTCGTTCATCGCGTCCTTCAGCGTCGCGCCGCCGCTGGTGACGGGGATCACTTCTGCGCCCAGCAGCTTCATGCGGAACACGTTGGGCGATTGGCGCGCAACATCCTCAGCGCCCATGTAGATCACGCAAGGCAGGCCGAAGCGCGCGCAGACCGTGGCGGTGGCCACCCCATGCTGGCCCGCGCCGGTCTCGGCGATGATGCGGGTCTTGCCCATCCGCATCGCCAGCAGGATCTGCCCAATGCAATTGTTGATCTTGTGCGCGCCGGTGTGATTGAGCTCGTCGCGCTTGAACCACACCTGCGCGCCGCCGAGCTCCTCCGTGATGCGCGGAGCGAAATAAAGCGGGCTCGGACGGCCGACGTAATGCTCCAGCAGATCGTCAAATTCCGCCTGAAACGCCGGATCGGCCTGCGCCTTGCGGTATTCGCGCTCGAGATCGAGCACCAGCGGCATCAGCGTTTCGGCGACATAGCGCCCGCCGAACTGGCCGAAATGGCCACGATCATCAGGCTGGGTGCGGAAGGAATTGAGGTGCGTGTTCATAGCCGCGCGGCTTTGCAGAAGGCGGCGATTTTGTCCACGTCCTTGATCCCCGGGGCGCTTTCGACGCCCGAGGAGGTATCGACCAGCGGCGCGCCGGTCAGCCTGATGGCGTCGGCAACATTAGCGGGGGTCAGGCCGCCTGCGAGGCCCCACGGGGTCGGCGCCTTGTAGGCCTTGAGCAGGTCCCAGTCGAAGCGGGTGCCATTGCCGCCCGGCAGCCCGCTGGCGGGGGCATCGAACAGCAAGCGGTCTGCCGCGCCGTCAAAACGTGCGGCGTCCGCAAGCGAATCTGCGTCCCGCACGCCGAGCGCCCGCCATGCTGCGATCCCGGTTGCGGCGTGGAAGCGGGCGAGGGTTTCGGGCGTTTCCTGCCCATGGAATTGCACCACATCGGGCCGTACTTCGCGCACTGCCTCTGCCAGCGTCGCAGGCGAAAGGTTGACCACCAGCAGCACGACCTTGACCTGCGGCGGCACCAGACTGCGCAGCCGCGCCGCCTCGGCGAGACTCAGGTGGCGCGGGCTCTTCTCGAAATGGACGAGGCCGACATAATCGGCCCCCGCCTGCACCGCGGCGGCAAGAGTCTCAGGGGTCGACAGCCCGCAGATTTTGACAAGAGCGCCCGGCATTCCGCGCCCTTACGCCGGGCCGAGCAGCTTTTCCAGCACCACGAAAGTCACCGGCGGATCGCGCGGGACGGGGAAGGGGCGGGTTTCGCCGGTGCGGTGGTAGCCGCGCCGTTCGTACCATGCGATCAGACTGTGGCGGCTGTCGATCACCGTCATTTCCATCGCCGCTATCCCTTCGGCGCGGGCGAGGTCTTCGGCGGCGTCGAGCAAGCGGCGGCCCATGCCGCCCGATTGCAAGGTCGGCAGCACACACAGCATGCCGAGATAGGCGAGGCTGGCGTCCTTCCGGGTGACCGCCACGCAGCCGATCAGATTTGCGCCATCGCGCGCGGTCAGGATCGTTACGGAAGGGTCGGCCAGCAGAGCCTCGATCTCGCCCGGCGCGGTCCGCTCGTCATCGAGGATATCCGCCTCGTGGTTCCACCCCCGCCGCGCCGAATCACCGCGATAGGCGGCTTCAAGGAGCGCTTTCAATGCGGGTGCATCGGTAGGATTGGCGGGGGTGATTGAAAGGCTGCTCAATGATCCAACTTCGTCATGCTGAACTCGTTTCTGCGGTGCAGAGTTGCGCTTCCAGCATCCATCGTGCCGCAACGAGCCGCCTGCGCCTAAGGAGAAATGGATCCTGAAACAAGTTCAGGATGACAAGACTCAAAACTCAGTCGTTCTGGATCAGCCGCACCAGCGTGCCATCGGGGTCGATCAGATAGGCGATCGTCAGCCCGCTTGGATCAGGCGCGGCGGGGTGAAAGCGCGGTATGCCGACGCGTGCGTCCGGCACGCCACTTGTCTCCACCTGCGCCATCATCGCCGCAAGATCATCCAGTCGCAGACAGCAGCTGAACGACGACTGGTAGGGGTCAAGATCGGGATAGGGGAAAAACTCCAGCGTCACATCCCCGCGCGAGAGGATCATCCACCCATCCGAGCGGTAGTCTTCCTCAAACCCGAGCTTGGCGTAGAACGCCGCCGTTGCCGCGAAATCGCGGGCGGGGAGGTTGGGCGTAGCCGTGTCCGCCACAGGAGTGCCTACAGCGTCGCCTCGATCGCCCGCGCTGCCGCGACCGGATCGTCCGCGCGGCTGATGGGGCGGCCGATGACGAGCACGCTTGCGCCATTGTCACGCGCCTGTCGCGGGGTGACGACCCGCTTCTGATCGCCGGTGCCGCCGCCGGAGGGACGCAGACCGGGGACGACGAAGTAACCGTCCTTCCACGCTTTCTTGACCATGCCGACTTCCTGACCCGAACACACAATCCCGTCGAGACCCGCCGCATGGGCCAGCTCCGCAAGGCGCATCACCTGCGTCTCGGCGCTGCCATAGACGCCGGTGGCGGTCAGATCATTGGTGTCGAGACTGGTGAGCATGGTCACGGCGACCACCTTGCAGCCTTCGGCCGCGGCGGCCTTGGCATCCTCCATCATCGCGCGCCCGCCGCTGGCATGGACGGTGACGATCGCGGGCTCATAGACGTGGATCGCCTGCATCGCCTTGGCGACGGTGTTGGGGATGTCGTGGAATTTGAGGTCGAGGAAGATCGGCAGGCCGAGATGCGCAATTTCATGCACCCCGTGCGCGCCGTGAGCGCAGAAGAATTCAAGACCCAGCTTCACCCCGCCAATATGCGAGCGCACCTTCTCGACCAGCGCCTTGGCCGGCTCCAGGCTCGGCACATCGAGTGCCAGATAGACCGGGTTGCTCATTTTCCGCCTCCGTCTGCGCCCGTGTCGGGGGGGCTGAACGGATCGGCCACTTCTCCCGACTTTGTGCCCGGCTTGTCCACAGGGCTGTCCACCACGCTATCGCTGACTGGCAAGGCAGGCGATTGCGCCTCGCGCTGCCGGGCCATGGCGTTGTTCTTGAGCGAGGTTTCCAGTGCGCGGATGCGGCGGTTGAGGCCCCACACCACGCTGCGATGCAGCGCCCACATCGGCAGGAAACCCGCCAGGAACGCCAACAGCGCCAGCACCGGTACCTTGGTTTCCAGAACGAGGTTCTGCCACAGCGTCAGCTCGACCGGCTGCCAGTTATAGATCGCGAAGATCAGGAAGCCCAAGCCGGCCAGAACCCACAAGATTGTGCGAAGGATCTTCACGAAGTCTGCCTCTTCTGATGGCCTGCGACGCCAGCGAACCTAAGCAATTGTGCCGATGAGTCCAGCATCGCTGCTGTCACCCGAACACCCGCGCGAAGATCGTGTCGACATGCTTGAAGTGGTAGCCGAGATCGAACAGCTGATCGAGCTGCTCGGGCGCAAGCCGCGCCGTGACGTCGGCATCAGCCTTGAGCAGGTCGAGCAGGTTCAAGGCACCGTCGGCTTCCCACACGCGCATCGCGTTGCGTTGGACCAGCCGGTAGGAATCGTCCCGCGTCAGCCCCGCCTGCGTCAGCGCCAACAACACGCGCTGCGAATGGATGAGGCCGCCCATGCGATTGAGGTTCTTCTCCATCCGCGCCGGGTAGACCAGCAGCTTGTCGACCACCCCCGTCAGCCGCGCGAGCGCGAAGTCGAGCGTGATGGTCGCGTCCGGGCCAATGAAGCGCTCGACAGAGGAGTGCGAGATATCGCGCTCATGCCACAGCGCGACATTTTCCAGCGCAGGCGTGACGGCCGACCGCACCAGCCGGGCAAGGCCGGTGAGGTTTTCGGTGAGGATCGGGTTGCGCTTGTGCGGCATGGCGCTTGAGCCCTTCTGACCGGGGGAGAAATACTCCTCGGCTTCCAGAACTTCGGTGCGCTGCAAGTGACGAATCTCGGTCGCGAGGCGCTCAATGCTGCTGGCGATCACGCCCAGCGTGGCGAAATACATTGCATGGCGATCGCGCGGGATCACCTGCGTCGACACCGGCTCAATCGCGAGGCCGAGCTGCTCGGCCACGTAAGCTTCGACCTGCGGATCAACATTGGCGAAGGTGCCGACAGCACCGCTGATCGCGCAGGTCGCAATTTCGGCCCGCGCTGCGATCAGCCGCGCACGGCAGCGGTCGAACTCGGCATAGGCCTGCGCCAGCTTGAGCCCGAAGGTCACTGGTTCGGCATGGATGCCGTGGCTGCGGCCGATGGTGGGGGTGTACTTGTGCTCCTCGGCCCGGGTCCTGATCGCGGCGAGCAGCGCGTCGAGATCGGCCAGCAGCAGGTCGCTTGCGCGGGCCAATTGCACCGAAAGCGTGGTGTCGAGCACGTCCGAACTCGTCATGCCCTGATGCATGAAGCGCGCTTCCTCGCCGACCTGTTGGGCAACCCAGTCGAGGAAGGCGATCACGTCATGCTTGGTGACCGCCTCAATAGCGTCAATCGCGGTGACATCGATCGCGGGATTGGTTGCCCACCAGTCCCACAGCGCCTTGGCTGCGCTGTGCGGTACGACGCCGAGGTCAGCGAGCTTCTGGGTCGCGTGCGCCTCGATCTCGAACCAGATGCGATATTTCGCCTCGGGCTCCCACAGGGCGGTCATGGCAGGGCGGGAATAGCGGGGGACCATCGGTGGCTCCATGTGGGGCGGGACTCTCGCCGCGCGGGCTAGGCGGGCGGGGCGCGGATGGCAAGAGCGCTAGATGAGGCCCTTGGCCCGCAGCGACGTATGCCCCTCGCGCCCGATGATGACATGATCATGGACGGTCACCCCCATGTGCCGCCCCGCTTCGGCGATGCGCTGGGTGATCTGGATGTCGGCGCGGCTGGGCTCGGGCGAACCGCTGGGGTGATTGTGGACGAGGATCATCGCGCTCGCACCCACGTCCATTGCCCGCCGGATCACTTCACGCGGGTGGATCGCGGCTTCATCAATCGAACCGTCGCCCACGTGGTGATCGTCGATCAGCCGGTTCTTGGTATCGAGATAGAGCACCCTGACGCGCTCGACCGTCAGATGCGCCATATCGGTGGTGAGGTAGTCGATCAGCGCCTGCCAGCTGCCGAGCACCGGCCTGCCCATGATCTCACCGCGCGCCATCCGGCGGGCGGCGAGGGCGACAGCCTTGAGCGCGGCGGCGCTGTTCTCGCCCACGCCCTTCACCCGCTGCAAGGCCTTGGTATCGGCATTCAGAACGCCTGCAAGAGTGCCATATTGCGCCAGCAGCGCCTTGGCGATCGGCTTGGTATTGCCGCGCGGGATGGCGGCGAACAGGAGGTATTCGAGCACCTCGTAATCCGCCAGCGCCTCGGCCCCGCCGGTCAACAACCGCTGACGAAGCCGCGCGCGGTGACCATCGCCCGCAGCCTTGCCGGCTTCGAAGTCGGGGACAGCGCCGTCCAGAAACGAGAAATTGTCTTCAGCTTCCGGCAATGCGACCTCCGGGAAAGCGTTGAGCTCGTCAGCCTCATTGCCTTTGCGCGATGATGCGCGCAAGGGTCAGGGACGATGCCGGAAGCGGACGCGCAGGACATTACGGTGCCGGAGGGCAGCAGCACGCAGCGGCTCCGGCCGCGCCGTTGGCGCAGCCGCATCGCGCTCGGGCTGGGCGCGGCGGTTTTGCTTGGCGCAGGCAGCGCCTGGCTCACCCGCGAGCGAATCGCGGGCAACGTGATCGACAGCTATCTTCAGCAGAGCGGCGTTCCGGCGACCTATGACATCGTCAGCATCGGCCCGAACGCGCAGGTGATCGAGAATCTCGTGATCGGCGATCCGGCGCGGCCCGATCTGACTGTGCGGCGGATGGTGATCGAAACCGGTGTGGGCTGGGCCGGGCCCGAGGTGCGCCGCGTGCGTGTGGAGGGCGCGCGGTTGTTTGCCAGCCTGCGCGGCGGCACCTTCAGCCTCGGCGCGCTTGATCCGCTGGTGTTCACCGGCTCGGACGCCCCGCCTGCGCTGCCCGCGATCGACGTGACGCTGAGCGATGCGCGCGCTTTGCTGGAAAGCGACTACGGGCGGATCGGCGTGAAGCTCGAAGGATCGGGCCGGATCGATGATGGCTTCGCTGGAACCCTCGCCGCCACCGCGCCGGGGATCGGGGTTGAAGGCTGCCGGGCCGAGACAGCAACCCTCTACGGCAAGCTCGCCACGGATAATGGCGCCCCCCGGCTTGATGGCCCCTTGCGGATCGGCGGTCTCGCCTGTGGCGGTGCGAGCCTCGCGAAGGCCGATATCGGCACGTTGATGAGTGTCAATGCCGATTTTTCCGCCGCCGAAGCCGACTTGCGAGTCACGGGCCAGCGCGCGGCCTTTGCCGACATCACCGCCGGGGGTCTCGGGGGCACGGCGAAGGTCAATTGGTCGCCCGGCCGCCTCGCGCTCGGCCATGAGCTTGCGCTGACCGGGGTTGCCAGCCCGCAAGGCCGTTTGGCGCGGATCGGCGCGGAGGGAAGCTGGCGCGGGGCGGCCGATGGCTCCAGTGGCCAGTGGGAAGGCACTCTGCGCGGGGCCGGGCTTGCCCCTGCCAATGACATCGCCGCGAGCCTCGCTGCCGCCGAGCGCGGGCTTGAAGGCACCTTGCTCGCCCCGCTCATTGCCAAGGCGCGTGGCGGCGTCACCCGCGCGCTGAACGGTGCGCGTGTCCGCGCTGAAGGGATCATCCGCCACAAGGGCACTGACGCCTCGCTGATCGTGCCCGAGGCCAGCCTCGCCACCCGCAGCGGCACGCGCGTGCTGGCGCTTTCCCGCCTGAGCGCGCGACTGGGCGCGCGGGGGATATCGGGCCTCGGCGGTAATTTTCTCGCGGGCGGGGAGGGGCTGCCCAGCATCAATGGCCGAATGCAGCAGCAGGCGAGCGGATGGACGCTGCGAATGGCGATGGCGGACTATGCTGCGGGCGCCAACCGCCTTGCGCTCCCACGGCTGACCGTGCGCACCACGCCCGGCGGGACGATCGCGTTTGACGGCTTGGTGACCGCCAGCGGCGATCTGCCGGGCGGGGCGGTCAATGATCTTGCCGTGCCGCTCGACGGCACGTGGTCATCCGCCGGTGGGCTGGCAGTGGGCGCACGCTGCACCCCACTGCGGTTCACTAAGCTGGCATTGTCGGGCCTCGCGCTTGATGGCCAGCAGATCACCCTGTGTCCCGAGGGCAATGGCCCGATCCTTGCCTATCGCGACGCGCTCAGCCTCGCCGCACGCATCGGGCCGCTGAGCCTTGCGGGCACGCTGGGTGAGAATCCCGCCACCCTAGCCGCCAACCGCGTGGTGCTGCGCTATCCGCAACCCTTCGCCATCGAAGGCCTCGCCGCGACAATCGGCACGGGCGACAGCGAGGTGCGGATGGCGGCCGACAGCCTCACCGGCAGCTTTGCGGGCGATGTCGCAGGCGCATTCACTGGCGGCTCGGCGCGGTTGGCGGCCGTGCCGTTCGATTTGGACGCAATCACCGGACGCTGGAGCTTTGCCGATAGCATCCTGCGGCTCGATAATGCCGCCTTCACCCTCTCCGATCGTCCGGCGGAAGGCGAGGCGCGGTTTGTTCCGCTGACCGCCAAGGGCGCGAGCCTTATGCTGGCTGACAACCGCATCACGGCCGACGCGTTGCTGCGCCACCCCGAATCGGGCCGCGGTGTCGCGAATGTCGCGATCACCCACAATCTCGATACCGCTGCGGGCCGCGCGCTGCTGTCCGTGCCGGGGCTGGTGTTCGACAAGACACTCCAGCCCGAAGACCTGACCTATCTTGCCAAGGGGGTCATCGCTCTCGCCGATGGCACCATCACGGGCGAAGGCCGGGTGGACTGGAACGGGGAGGCGATCACCAGCAACGGCACCTTTGGCTCGGACGGCTTCGATCTGGCCGCCGCCTTTGGCCCGGTGCGCGGGCTGGCAGGGAAGATCGTCTTCACTGATCTCATCAACCTCACCACCGCGCCCGATCAGACTGTCACCATCGCTGCCATCAATCCCGGCGTCGAAGTGCTGGCCGGCAGAGTGCAGTTCGAGCTGAAAAACGGGACGCTCCTCAGCCTTGAAGACGCGCGCTTCCCGTTCATGGGCGGCACGCTGCAAATGCGCCCGCTGGTGATGGACTTCGGCCAGCCCGAAGAACGCCGCTATGTGTTCGAGATCATCGCGGTGGATGCGGCGACCTTCGTGTCCGAGATGGAGCTGACCAACCTCAGCGCCACCGGCACCTTTGACGGCACCGTGCCGATCATCTTCGATGCCAATGGCAATGGCCGGATCGAGGGCGGGCTGCTGCTCAGCCGCGCGGGCGGCGGCAATGTCGCCTATATCGGCGAGCTGACCTACGAGGATCTGGGCGCGATGGGCAATTATGCCTTCTCCGCGCTGCGTTCGCTCGATTACCGGCAGATGCGCATCGGACTTGCGGGCGATCTGGCGGGCGAGATCATCACCAGCTTCGATTTTGACGGGGTGCGGCAGGGCGCCGGGACCAGCCAGAACTTCATCACAAGGCGACTCGCCAAACTTCCGATCCAGTTTAAGATCAATGTTCGCTCGCAGAACTTCTCGCAGCTGGCGATTATCGCGCGCGGCTATTCCGACCCGACCGCCTGGGGCGATCCGTTCGATATGGGCCTGCTGCGTATGGAAAACGGCAAGCTGATCATGCGCCAGACCGAGCCTGCGCCGCCGCCGCCAGACCCCGCTACGCCGCCGCCGAAGCCATGACGCGCCGTGTCCCGCCCTTGATCCGTTCAACCTCCAGAAAGCGATCCTCTGTCATGCCGCACCTGAATTTGACCCGATCCCTCTGCAATGCCAGAGCAAGCGACAGCCGAGGCGGCGCAAGGGGAACAGGTGTGAAGGCAATGGCCGCGTTGACGGGGCTGGGGGCGATGTTGTCAGGGTGCATCAATATTCAGGCACCGGACAAGCCGATCGTGATCCAGCTGGACATCAATATCAGGGCAGAGGTTCTCTATGCCCTCGCGGAAGACGCGGCGAATACGATTGACGAGAACGCGGACATCTTTTGATGGATGTGCCGCTTCGAGGAGGAACTCCAATGCGCAATTCAGTTCTTGCAGGGCTTGCCGCTCTGGCCGCGATTGGCCTGGTGGCCACGCCTGCGCTGGCACAGCGCGACCCGGCCTATGCCGCCGCCCGCGAGGCCGGCAAGGTGGGCGAGCAGCCTGACGGCTATCTCGGCATTGTCGGCGATGCGAATCCGGCGCTCCAGCGTCTGGTTGATGACATCAACATCAAGCGCCGCTCGATCTATGCCGAAAAGGCCAAGGAAAAGAAGACCACGCTGGAAGCCTATTCGCTGACCGCCGGATGCGAGGCGATTGCCCGTACCGTGGCGGGTGAAAAGTATCGCGCACCCGATGGCAGCTGGCAGACCCGCACCGCCGAACCGCCGGTTCGCGACGTGCGCTGTCCGTAATTTGTCCGCAGCCCATCCGGGCGGCGGGACAACAGCTCTCTTCGCAGGTGCACAAAACTCGGGCTGCGTGATGTTGACACTGAACAGCCCCCCTTCTAAGGGGGCGGCGCCCTCGGCGGGCACCTTGTTGCACATGGCGTGGCCTTCCCTTTAGAGACCACGGCATGAGCGACGAGAAACCTGCACGAGAACCCATTCACGAGGATGCGCGGATCGACGCGCTCGAAGCGCGGCTTCAGGCCGCACGCGAGCGTGAAGAACAACGCAACCGGCCAACGGTGAAGGGAACCGATGCGAATTACCGCAGCGGCAACCGCGCTTTGGCCAGTCTTCTGGGCGGGATTATCGGCGGCCTGGTGATCGGCTTTGCGATTGACGCATTGTTCGGGATCGCGCCCTGGGGTCTGTTGGCCGGACTGTTCCTCGGAACGGCGTCGGCTTTCAGGACGATTATGCAAGGTGCGAATACGCGTCCCGCAGATGAGGCCCAGCGGCCGGATGGTGAGGGTTAGACCCCTTCCAGACCGCGTTAGGCCCCACCTAGGGGCGCGTTTCATGTGAAACATTTGGGGATCTTTCGATCGTGGCAGCCGAAGAAGGCATCATGGCAGCTGAAAGAAGCGCGGCTGCGGCTGTGCAGAATCTCGAAGCGGCCGAGGCCGGCAAGGTCGATCCGATGAAGCAGTTCACCATCGAGCCCATTCTGGGTTCCGATTGGCAACTGGCTGACGGGATCAACATCGCGTTCACCAACTCCGCGCTTTGGATGGCGATCACCGCTATTCTCGTGTGGGTGTTTGTCGCAGGCGGCATGAAGCGCCAGCTGGTGCCCGGGCGCTGGCAGATGGCGGTCGAAAGCATGACCGGCTTCATCGACGACCTGCTCGAAGCGAATGTCGGCGCGGCAGGGCGCAAGTATGTCCCCTACATCTTTACCCTCTTCATGTTCATCCTGTTCGGGAACCTGCTCGGCCTCGTGCCGGTCGGTCTGATCCCCGGGGTGCATGCCTTCACCTTCACCAGCCACTTCACCGTGACCGGCGTGCTGGCGATCATGAGCTTCTCGATCGTGCTGATCGTCGGCTTTGCCAAGCATGGCTTCCACTTCTTCTCGCTGTTCTGGCCGTCGAACACGCCCGCGTTCCTCGCGCTGCCGATCAGCCTGATCGAACTCGTGTCCTTCATGGTCCGTCCCTTCAGCCTCGCGCTGCGACTCTTCGTGGCGATGATGGCGGGTCACGTCCTGCTTAAGGTGCTGGCGAGCTTCGTCATTGCCGGTGGCAGCGGCGGGATCGGCACCGGCGTTCTGGTCGGCGTGCCGAGCTTCGTGCTGATGGTCGCGATCAGCGCGCTCGAAATCCTCGTTGCGGGCATTCAGGCCTATGTGTTTGCCCTGCTGACTTCGCTCTACATCAACGACGCGGAAAACCTTCACTGAGGGCTGAGACGCCCTCTCGACTACCCCCGATAACAAACAGATTTTTTCTCAAGGAGTTTATAATCATGGACGCTACTGCTGCAGCTCTCCTCGGTGCCGGTCTCGCGGCGATCGGTGCGGGCCTCGCCGCCCTCGGCGTGGGCAACGTGTTCGCTTCGTTCCTCGAAGGCGCGCTGCGTAACCCGGGTGCCGCTGATGGCCAGCAGGGCCGCCTGTTCATCGGCTTCGCGGCCGCCGAACTTCTCGGCCTGCTCGCCTTCGTCATCGCCGTTCTGCTGATCTTCCGCTAAGATCCGTGCTGCGCCGGGCGGGGTGGGACAGGTCCCGCCGCGCCCGGCGTGCGCTGCTGAACTGCCGGTAACAAAGGCCCATCATGCCTCAGATCGAACAAATCGCTGCAACACTCTCAAGCCAGGTCTTCTGGCTGCTGGTGTTCTTCGGCCTCACCTTTGTGTTCGTGGGCCTTGGAATGGTGCCCAAGATCATGGGCACGGTCGACCTGCGTGACCAGCAGATCGCGGGCGATCTGGCGGCGGCGCAGGCCGCACGCGATGAAGCGACGAGTCAGGAAGAAGCCTGGCGCAAGCGTGAAAACGCCAACCGTGCCGCGGCGCAGGGCGTGATCGGTGAAGCCAAAGCCAAGGCTGCTGCCGCCAGCAGCATCAAGCTTGCCGAGGCGCAGACCCGTCTCGACGGGCGCTTGGCTGAAGCCGAAACCGCGATTGATGCCGCGCGCACCAGCGCCATGGCCGAAATCGAAGCGGTCGCTGCCGATGCCGCGCGCGACATCGTTGCCCGTGTCGCCGGCGCCGATGTGGAACCCGCCGCAGCCCAGGCCGCGGTCAAGGAGGTGATGGCGCATGGCTGATATTCTGATGCTGCTCGCCAGCGGGGCCGAAGGTCATGCCGAACCCGGCGTGCTGGGCCTTGATTCGTACCAGTGGGTCGCACTGGCGATGAGCGTGCTGATTGCGGTCTTCATCTGGAAGAAGGTCCCCGGCATCATCACCGGCGGGCTCGATGCCAAGATCGCGGCGATCCGTTCGGCGCTTGATGAAGCCAAGACCCTGCGTGCCGAAGCCGAAGCGCTGAGGGCCGAATACGCCGCCAAGATCGCCAGCGCCGAGAAGGACGCCGAAGCGATGCTGGCTGGCGCGCGCGAAGAGGCTGATGCGATCCTCGCCAAGGCCGAAGCAGACAGCGAAGTGATGGTCGCCCGCCGCCAGAAGATGGCCGAAGACAAGATCGCGGCAGCCGAGCGCGCTGCGATTGCCGAGGTAAAGGCCAAGGCGGTAACCGCAGCAGCAGCCGCATCGCGCAAGCTGATTGCCGAGCGCCATGACGGCCCAGCGGACAAAAAGCTCGCCGACGAGGTGATCGCCTCGCTCTGAGCCCGAACAAAAATCCTGTTACAGAATGGGCGGTCCATCGAGGCCGCCCTTTTTCGTTGGCGCGTTCTTAGCTGCCCGGCAGGAACACGACTTTGCCCACCAACTCGCGCTGGGCCATCGCGTTGAAGCCTTCTCGCCAACGCGAAAGGGGCAGGATACGATCAATCGCGGGCGTGATTGCCCCCGCTTCCGCTAACCGGGTGATTGCTCCTTGGATCGCGCGGCCGCGTTCGGGGAAGCGGCGGGCATATTCCCCGGCCCGCAGGCCCACGATGCTGAAGCCTTTGATCAGCGGGATGTTGGTCGCAATGCCGGCGATCCGGCCCGAGGTGAATCCGACCACCATCAGCTTGCCTCCGAAAGCGACGCAGCGGGTCGATTCGTCGAACACATCGCCGCCCACGGGATCGAACACGATATCGGCGAGTGCGCCGCCGGTGAGGTCTGCCACAGCTTCACGGAAGCGCCCCTCGGCTACGACCACCGCCTCAGGGCGGGCGAGGGCATTGATGCGCTCTGCCTTCGCTGCGCTGCCGGTCGTGGCGATGACATGGGCGCCCAGCGCGCGGGCCAGGTCGCAGGCGGCAAGGCCCACGCCGCCGCTTGCGCCGTGGACCAGCACCCATTGGCCCTCCTGCAACCCGCCCAGTTCGACCAGCCCGGTAAAGGCGGTCGAATAGGCCGCGCCCATCGCCGCTGCGGCGGGGAAGTCCATGCCTTGCGGCATCATCGAGAGCTTGTCGGCCGGCACACTGGCGATCTCGGCAAAGGCGCCGGTCTTGTTGCCGCCCATGACCCGGTCACCGGGAGCAAAACCGCTCGCCGGGTCAGCCTCCAGCACCTCGCCCGCAAATTCGAGGCCCGAAGTGAAAGGTGGCTGCGGCTTGAACTGATATTCGCCCCGCGTCATCAGCAGATCGGGAAAGTTGAGCGAAGCCGCCCGAACCCGCACCAGCACCTCGCCCGGTGCGCGGGCAGGCTCCGGGATTTCGGCGAGCGTCACACCGGACAGATCGGGCGAGAGCGCAGTGACGCGCAGGGCCTGCATCATTTGCCTTTCGTCATTGCGAGCAAAGCGAAGCAATCCATGGACTGACTTCGCCACCTGTCGCTGCGTTCGCCCATGGATTGCCGCGTCGCCTGCGGCTCATCGCAATGACGAGATTGGAGTTTAGAAATTGTCCTTGGCCGCCCGCAGCGCCGCAAAGGTCTCGTGGGGAGCCGCGCCGCCCCAGCGGGCCATCATCGTGGGCTCGTCGGCGCGCAGGAAGGGGTTGGTCGCCAGCTCACGCCGGAGCGTCGTCGGCACCGTGGGCGTATCCTTGGCCCGCTTGTCGGCGATCTCGGCAGCGTAATCCTGCAAGGCGACATTATCGGGATCGGCGTGGAGCGCGAACTTGGCATTCGACGCGGTATATTCATGCGCGCAGTAGAGCAGGGTTTCCGGCGGCAGTGCCTTAATGCGGCTGAGGCTGTCCCAGAACTGTTGGGGCTGGCCTTCGAACATCCGCCCGCAGCCCAAGGCAAAGACCGAATCGCCCACAAAAGCGATGCCCGCCGAGGGCAGATGGAAGGCGATGTGGCCATTGGTATGGCCCGAGACGTCGATCACCTGCGCTTCCACGCCGCCCAGCGTCACCGTGTCGCCGTGGGCAATGATGCGATCGACCGGGAACTTGCCCGCGACTTCGGCCGGACCGGTGATGGTGCAGCCGGTCGCCTCCTGGATCGCCGCATTTCCGCCGGCGTGATCGGGGTGCCAGTGGGTGTTCCAGATCTGGGTGATCTTCCAACCCTTCATATCGGCTTCGAGCAGATAGGCCTTGGCATCGGGCGTATCGATCGCAACCGTTTCATGGCTGTCGGTGTCGTGGATGAGGTAGCCGTAGTTGTCACTAAGGCACGGGAACTGGTGAACATGGATCATGCGGGCGACCTTACGCGCGCAGGCGGCATGTGAAAAGGCCCGCCTGCTCGGTTGAGCGGGCGGGCCTTCCATGTTGTCCTATCGCTGCGCTACTTGAGGACGGCGTCGACACCGCAGGTGTCGCAAGGCCGACTGGCCGCCCGCAGGTGCTCGCGCAAAGCGCGAAACGCACCGAGGACGCCCGCCCGGAGGGGCGGGCGCCATCAGAGTCAATCTTGGCCCTTCTTGAGCGCGGCGCCCAAGATGTCGCCGAGCGAAGCGCCCGAATCCGACGAACCGAACTGAGCGACAGCTTCCTTTTCCTCGGAAATCTGACGCGCCTTGATCGAGAAGTTCGGCTTCTTGGAACGGTCGAAACCGATCACCATCGCGTCGATCTTGCTGCCGACCTGGAAGCGGTCGGGGCGCTGTTCGTCGCGGTCACGGCCAAGGTCAGCGCGCTTGATGAAGCCGGTCGCACCGTCTTCGCCAACCTGCACTTCCAGCCCGCCGTCACGCACTTCGAGCACGGTGACAGTGACAGTCTGGTTCTTGCGCAGCGAACCGCCGCTGGTGGCGCCTTCAGCCGAGGGCGCACCCTTTTCGAGCTGCTTCATGCCGAGGCTGATGCGCTCCTTGTCGACATCGACGTCGAGCACGATGGCCTTGACCATTTCGCCCTTGCGGTGAAGCGCCAGCGCGTCCTCGCCCGAGATGCCCCAGGCGATGTCCGACATGTGGACCATGCCGTCCACGTCGCCGTCCAGACCGATGAACAGGCCGAATTCGGTGGCGTTCTTGACTTCGCCTTCGACTTCGCTGCCGACCGGGTGCTTCTCGGCGAACTCGTCCCACGGATTGCGCTGGGCCTGCTTGAGGCCGAGGCTGATGCGACGCTTGTCGCTGTCGACTTCGAGCACCATCACATCGACTTCCTGCGAGGTCGAGACGATCTTGCCCGGGTGGACGTTCTTCTTGGTCCAGCTCATTTCCGAAACGTGGACGAGGCCTTCGATGCCCGCTTCCAGTTCGACGAATGCGCCATACTCGGTGATGTTGGTCACCTGGCCCTGAAGCTTCATGCCGACCGGGTACTTGGCGGCGACGCCATCCCACGGATCGCTTTCCAGCTGCTTCATGCCGAGGCTGATGCGCTGGGTTTCAGCATTGATGCGGACGATCTGCACCTTCACCGTATCGCCGATGGCGATCACTTCGCTCGGGTGATTGACGCGCTTGTAGCTCATGTCGGTGACATGCAGCAGGCCGTCGATGCCGCCGAGATCCACGAAGGCACCGTAATCGGTGATGTTCTTAACCACGCCATCGATGATCTGGCCTTCGACCAGGTCATTGATCAGTTCGCTGCGCTGTTCGGCGCGGGTCTCTTCGAGCACGGCACGACGCGAGACGACGATGTTGCCGCGACGACGATCCATCTTGAGGATCTGGAAGGGCTGCGGCACGTCCATCAGCGGGGTGACGTCGCGCACGGGGCGGATGTCGACCTGCGAGCCGGGGAGGAACGCCACGGCGCCGTCAAGATCGACGGTGAAGCCGCCCTTGACGCGGCCGAAGATGCGGCCTTCGACGCGCTTGCCTTCGCCGAATTCGCTTTCCAGCTTGTCCCACGCCGCTTCGCGGCGGGCACGGTCACGCGAAAGCATGGCTTCGCCGTCAGCGTTCTCGACGCGGTCCACGAAGACTTCGACTTCGCCGCCAACGGTCAGGCCGTGGTCGTCTTCGCCGCGCGAAAATTCCTTGAGGGAGATGCGGCCTTCGCTCTTGAGGCCGACGTCGATCACGGCAAAGCCGTTTTCGATCGCAGTGACGGTTCCCTTGACGACGCGGCCTTCAAAGCCATCTTCGCCGGCACCGCCGAGTTGTTCATTGAGCATCGCCTCGAAATCGGCGCGCGTGGGCATCTGGGTTGCCATAGGCTGATTTGGTCCTGTTTCGTTGTGCTACCGGCCGCCGGTTTTTCCGGGGTCTTAAACTGCTTCCCGTGCACCATTGCGCGGGCTGGCAGGGCAAGAGGCCGACGTCTCCGCGCCGCCGAATGCGATTGCGCGAAGGTTCTTCAATCAACGAGGATTGCGTGAACGGCCGCGCGCCTAGGCGAGGGCGGGCCAAAATGCAAGGAAAACCGCCCGTCAGCCGAGCCGAGCTTCGACTGCCTCGATCGCCGCCTCTATAGCCGCATCGCGGCCGAAGTGGGTGGTGTCGATCACCAGCGCGCCGGGTGCCGCCATCAGCGGGGCGTCCTTGCGGTTCATGTCGCGCGCATCGCGGGCAGCGATGTCATGCTCGATTGTCGCGAGCGCGACGTTGATCCCGCGCCCGGTCATCTCGGCCCAGCGGCGGCGCGCGCGCTCGGCAACGCTGGCGGTGACGAACAGCTTCACCCGCGCTTCGGGCGCAATGACCGTGCCGATATCGCGTCCATCGAGCACCGCGCCGCCTTCTTGCAGGGCGAAGGCACGCTGCCGTTCGTAAAGCGCCTGGCGCACCGCCGGATGCACAGACACGCGGCTCGCATAGCCGCCGACGTCCTCGGAGCGCAGGATGTCATCCTCCAGCAGGCCCTCGGCAAAGTCGCAGGCGGCGATGGCATCGTGCGGATCATCGGGATTGCCGCCCAGCAATTGCACCTGCCGACCGACAGCGCGGTAGAGCAAGCCCGTGTCGAGATGCGGCAACCTGAAATACGCGGCCAGCGCCTTGGCGATGGTTCCTTTGCCCGATGCGGTGGGGCCGTCGACGGCGATGATCATTCGGCGCTCTCTCGGCCATCGATGCGGTTCATCCAGTCGCGGTAGATCGCTTCGGACACCTCGGGCCGTTCCGCAATGAAGGCGTGGCTCCCGCCGGGGACGACTGCCAGCTCCGCGCCGGGGGTCAGGGCGAGGAAATCCTGCACCGTGTCGATCCGCGCTTCGTCATACTGGCCGACCACGAACAGGATTCGCTTGCCATCGACGCGGTGCAGCAACCCGCTGGCGTCATAGCTCGCCAGCGAGCCCGAGGCGCGAAATTCGGTCGGCCCCCACATTGCGTTGTAGACGGTGGCGTTGAACCCCTTGCCGCCATAGCGCGCGCGGTAAGCGAGCGCCTCGGGCGAGGGGACAGGGCGGTCAGCGCGGCCATTATAGGCGGCGTAGAAGGCGGCTGTGGCAGGCTCGCAGACCTCGGCGGCGGGCGGGGTGGGGCCTTCACACGCGCGGATCGCCGCGGCGACATCATCGGGCAGGTCGCGGATCAACAGGTTGGTGCCGGTGATCCAGTGTGAGGTCGAGAGGAAGGTGCCGCTCAGCACCGCCGATGCGGTATGCTCGGGATAGGCCGCGGCATATTCGAGCGCGAGGGCCGAGCCCCAACTGTGGCCGATGACGTGCCACCGCTCGACGCCCAGTTCCTTGCGGATCGCCTCAAGCTCGGCAACGAAGCGTTCCGGCTTCCAGTTGGCGGGGTTCTCCGGCCGGTCGGACATGCCGCTGTCGAGCTGGTCGTAAAGGATCACGGGCCGCGTGTCGGCGAGACTGAGGAGGCCGCCAAAGTTCACATGCGTCCCGCCGGGGCCGCCGTGGATGATGATCACCGGGGTCGCGCCTTCACCGATGGTGCCATTCACCCGCGCCCAGACCTTGCCGCCTTCGACAGCGATGCGATGCTCGGAGGTGGCGACCGACCAATCGGCGGCGGGATCGGTGGGGAGGGCGGCGGTTTGGGCCTGTGCGGCGAGCGGAAGGAGGGCGAGGGCGGCGGCAAAGTCGGTCAGTCTCACGGCTGTTCTCCCTCAGCAGAGCGGGCGCGCCACGCGCGCACCAGCCCGAAAATCGCGATCGAGGCCCAGAAGCCTTCGAGCACCAGGCTCGCCCAATTGGTATGGTAGATCAAGGAAACGGTCAGCAGCGCGGCGCCTAGCAGGTTGGTGCCGTGGAGCAGGAAGGGATTGGTCGCCTTGGCCAGCGTCAGATAGGCATAGGCGCCGATGATGCAGGCCGTGCCGCACAGGCCGATGATGCTCGGCCAATCAAGCGGAGTGGTCACCGCGCGGCCTCTTCAAGCAGGCCCATGAAGGTCGGGAAGCTGGTGTTGATCGGTGCGGTGTCGTCCACCATCACGCCGTCGCGGCTGACCGATCCGGCTACTGCCATGCTCATCGCGATGCGGTGGTCGAGCATGGTCTTGACCTGGCCATTGGCGCTGCCCCGCAGCGGTTCGCCGCCGGTGCCGTGGATGGTGAGGCCGTCTTCGTGCTCCTCGACCCGCGCGCCCACGCTGGTGAGCGCGGCGGCCATGGTCGCGAGGCGGTCGCTTTCCTTGACGCGCAACTCGTCGAGCCCGCTGGTGCGCGTGGTGCCCTTGGCGAGGGCGGCGGCGACGAACAGCACCGGGAATTCGTCGATCATGCTCGGCGCAATCGCCGGATCGACATCGACGCCGGTCAGCTGCGCATGGCGCACGCGCAAATCCGCCACCGGTTCGCCGCCGACTTCGCGGGGGTTCACCTCTTCGATATCCGCGCCCATCTGGCGCAGCACTTCGAGCAGTCCGGCGCGGGTCGGGTTGAGGCCGACATTGCGGATGGTGAGATCGCTGCCCGGCACGATGCTCGCCGCGACCATGAAGAAGGCGGCGGAGGACGGATCCCCGGGCACGGTCACATCCATTGGCTTGAGATCAGCCTCGCCGTGGATCGCGATGATCGTCTCGCCGTTCTCCTCGCCCACTTCCAGCTTCGCGCCGAAGCCGGTCAGCATCCGTTCGGTGTGGTCGCGGGTCGGGACAGGTTCGATCACGCGGGTGATGCCGGGGGTGTTGAGGCCCGCGAGCAGCACCGCGCTTTTGACCTGCGCGCTCGCCACCGGGAGCCGATAGGTGATCGGCACAGCGGGGGATGCGCCGCGCAGCATTAGCGGCAAAGTGCCGCCCGCCGAGGCTTCAATCCCTGCGCCCATCATCGCCAGCGGGTCGATCACGCGCTTCATCGGGCGGCCTGACAGGCTCGCATCGCCGATAAAGGTCGCGGTGATGGCATGGCTGGCGACCAGCCCCATCAGCAGCCGGGTCGAGGTGCCGGAATTGCCCATGTCGAGCGCGGTCTTGGGCTCAAGCAAGCTGCCGACGCCGACGCCGTCGACCGTCCAGGTGCCATCCACATTGCGGGCAATCTTCGCGCCGAAGGCTCGCATCGCGGCGGCTGTGGCCAGCACATCCTCGCCTTCGAGCAGGCCGGTGATGGTGCTGCGACCCACCGCGAGCCCGGCAAACATTAGCGATCGGTGGCTGATCGACTTGTCGCCGGGGACGCTGATCGCGCCGGTGAGCGGGCCCAGGGCTGAGAAACGGTGGCTGGTCATGAGGCGGCGGTCTTTGACAGCGCCCCGCGCTTCTGGCAAGGCGCGCCGCGCATCGGGCCCGACCCGTTGATTCAAGGCGCTCAATACCAAGGCCCTTGAATCAAGTGAGGCCGGAACCCACAATTCTCGTGCAATCCCGCGAATTCGCAACCGCGCTTCGCCCGCCCTGCTTCGGGGCGGCCAGTTTGAGGAATACAGATGGCAAAGCCCGAATGGGGTACCAAGCGTACCTGCCCCAAGTGCGGGGAGCGCTTCTACGATCTCGGCAAGGAAGATCCGGTCACCTGCATTGAATGCGGTGAGACCTGGTCGCCGGAGCCGGTGCTCAAGTCGAAGCAGCCGATTCCCTTCGAGGAAGTCGAAAAGAAGAAGGATGTCGATGCTGACGCCGATCTCGGCGGCGACGACGATATCGATGATCTGGAAGACATCGAGGACATCGACGAGGACGGCGATTCGCCCGACAATGATGTCGACCTCGGCGGCGATGACGATCTGGGCGTTGCCACCTCGGGTGACGACGAAGATCACGAGAATTGATCGAATTGCGGGCCCGCCTCCGCGGGCCCGTCCTCGGCGCTGTTCCCGCCGCCATGCGGCGGGGCGCCTGCGGCTCGCGCGCTTGCGCTCGCGGCCGCGATGCGGCCGGACCACTACTTTACCGCTGAAGCTGCGATTATTGGGCCCGGTCGATCAAAATACGCTTGCCAAGGGAGGGCGGCCCCACTAATGGCCGCCTCCCGCAAGCAGGGCACTTAGCCTTGCTCGCATGATGACTGGCTCGGGGCCTTAGCTCAGCTGGGAGAGCGCAACACTGGCAGTGTTGAGGTCAGCGGTTCGATCCCGCTAGGCTCCACCAGTCATCCTGATCAAAGTCGAAAGGCTCGCATCCCTCAGGGAGCACCTTCCGCAACGCTGGCCGACGAGGTTTCGTCCGCCGGCGTTTTTCGCATTTTTCGGCCACTTCGGTGTCCGAGTGGAGAAGTTGGCGATGTTCGACACGCTGTCTGACCGTCTTGGCGGGGTCTTTGACAAGCTCAAGGGCCGCGGCGCGCTGCGTGAGCAGGACGTGCGCGATGCCATGCGCGAAGTGCGGATCGCGCTGCTCGAAGCCGACGTTGCGCTCCCCGTTGCCCGCCGCTTTATCGATGCCGTCACCGAAAAGGCCGTGGGCCAGGACGTGCTGCGCTCGGTTACGCCGGGCCAGATGGTCATCAAGATCGTCCATGACGAGCTGGTCGAAACGCTGGGCGGGATGGAGGTCGAAGGCCTCAAGCTCGATGCTAAGCCGCCGGTCGTGATCATGATGGTCGGCCTGCAGGGTTCGGGCAAGACGACCACCACCGCCAAGCTCGCCAAGCTGATCCGCGAACGCCACGGCAAGAAGGCGCTGATGGCGTCGCTCGACGTCAACCGTCCGGCCGCGCAGGAACAGCTCGCGGTGCTGGGCACCCAGGTCGACGTCGCGACGCTGCCGATCGTCCCCGGCCAGCAGCCGGTCGACATTGCCCGGCGCGCGATGGAATCGGCGCGCCTCCAGAATTTTGACGTGCTGCTGCTCGACACGGCGGGTCGCCTGCATGTCGATGATGCGCTGATGGCCGAGATGAAGGCGGTCGCGGGCGTGTCGTCGCCCAATGAAGTGCTGCTGGTTGTCGATTCATTGACGGGTCAGGACGCGGTCAACGTCGCGCAGAACTTCACCAATGAAGTGCCGCTGACCGGCGTGGTGCTGACCCGCATGGACGGCGATGCCCGCGGCGGCGCGGCGCTTTCGATGCGTGCGGTCACCGGCAAGCCGATCAAGTTTGCAGGGACCGGCGAGAAGCTCGACGCGATCGAGCCCTTCCGTCCCGGCTCTGTCGCTGACCGTATTCTCGGCATGGGCGATGTCGTCAGCCTGGTCGAACGCGCGGCGGCCACGATCAAGGAAGCCGACGCCGAAAAGATGGCGCGCAACCTCGAAAAGGGCAAGTTCGACCTCGACGATCTCGCCATGCAATTGAAGCAGATGCGCAACATGGGCGGCCTCGGGATGCTGGCGGGCATGATGCCGGGCATGAAGAAGGCCAAGGCGGCGATGGCCAGTTCGGGCATGGACGACAAGGTCCTCGTCCACATGGAAGCGATCATCTCCTCCATGACCGCCAAGGAACGCGCCAATCCCGATCTGATGAACGCCAAGCGCAAGAAGCGCGTGGCGGCCGGCAGCGGCACCGATGTGCAGACGGTCAACAAGGTGCTGAAGATGCATCAGGAAATGGCCCGCGCGATGAAGCAGATCAAGAAGATGGGCGGCCTCAAGGGGCTGGCGGCCATGTTCGGCGGCGGCGGTGCTGGCGGCCCGATGGGCGGAATGCCCGGGATGGGCGGCGGCGCAGGCGGTCTTCCCGGTCTCGGCGGCCCCGGAGGCATGGGCGGATTGCCTGGCCTCGGCGGCCCTCCACGTGGCAAGAAATAATTTCAATTCAATCGTTTAAGTTCAAATATCAAACTCAATTCCAATCGAAAGGTAGCATTCCATGTCCATTTCCATCCGGCTTTCGCGCGGCGGTGCCAAGAAGCGTCCCTATTACCGCATCGTCGTCGCCAACAGCCGCAGCCCGCGCGACGGCAAGTATCTTGAGCAGATCGGCACCTATAACCCGCTGCTCGCCAAGGATTCGGGTGAGCGCGTGAAGATCACCGAAGACCGTGCCCGTTACTGGCTCGGCGTTGGCGCGCAGCCGACCGACCGTGTGGCCCGCTTCCTCGATGCTGCGGGCATCCTTGAGCGTACCGCTCGCGTGAACCCCAAGAAGGGTGAGCCCGGCGAAAAGGCCAAGGAGCGCGCTGAAGAGCGTGCTGCCAAGATCGCCGAAGCCGAAGAAGCGGCCCGCGCCGCTGAAGAAGAAGCCAAAGCCGCTGCTGCTGCCCCGGCTCCGGCTGCCGAAGAAGCGGCTGCTGAAGAAGCGCCCGCCGCTGAAGAAGCTGCCGCTGAGGAAGCCCCGGCTGCTGAAGACGCTGCGACCGAAGAACAGGCCGAAGGCTAAGCTGATATGACCAAGCCCGTCACCCTCGCCGCCATCATCGGCGCGCATGGGGTGGCGGGCGAGGTGCGTCTGAAGCTGTTCGGGGAGGGTGCCCAGACGCTCTCGACCCACAAGAGCTTCAATGACGGTGCGCTTACCCTGATCAAGGTGCGGGATGACGGGAAAGGCGGCGCGATTGCGCGGCTGGCCGAAAGCACCTCCCGCGGGGATGCGGAAAAACTGCGCGGCACGGCGCTGACCGTCCCCCGCGATGCCTTGCCGCCCTTGGCCGAGGGCGAGTTCTACCACGCCGATCTGCTCGGGCTGCCGGTCGTCACCGACACCGGAGAGAGCGTCGGCACCGTACTTGCGGTCGAGAACTTCGGCGCGACCGACATCATTGAAATCACCCGCGCCCCGGTGCCCGAAAAGGGTCCGAAGACCTTCATGGTGCCGATGATTCCCACCGCTGTGATCGAGTGGGATCAAGCAAGGCTTGTGATCGGAGCCGCTTTCGCCGAAGATTGACGGCGTGAGCCCGCCTGACGACGCCCTCTGGCAGCGTATCGCCGACCACCGGATCGGCCCAGCGGACGCATCGCTTACTTTCGCCGCCCGGCTTGCCCGCGAAAACCGTTGGAGCGAGCCATACGCCCAACGCGTGATCGATGAGTACAAGCGCTTCTGCTATCTCGCGATGACCGCCGGGCACGAGGTCACGCCGTCTGACGCGGTGGATCAGGCCTGGCACCTCCACCTCACCTACAGCCGCGACTATTGGGAGCAGTTCTGCCCCGTCGTGCTGGCGTCCCCCTTGCACCACGGGCCCACGCAGGGCGGCGAAATCGAGCGGACGCGGTTCTACCGCCAATATGCCGATACGCTCGCCGCCTACGAGGCCGCCTTCGGCGCGCCGCCGCCTGCCGACATCTGGCCGGCCGCCAGCAGGCGGTTCTCCGTCGATCCCAAAGGTATTCGCGTTAACTTGTTCGATGATATTGTCCTCAAACGCCGGGTCGCTCTGGCGCTGGGCCTGATTGTCTTTCTGGCAGGGTTCATCGCGGGAAGGATGATGTAATGCAGCTGTTCTCGTCCTGGACGGGCAGCGATTTCCTGCTGTTTTACACGATGTTGCTTGGTCTTGCGACCTTCGCTGCATGGTGGCTGCCGGTGCATCTGCGCGAGCCGGGGCGGCAGGGCGAGACCGATGATCTTGAAAGCATCGCATTGCTCGTAGGTGGCCGCCAGCGCATGGCCGATTCGCTTCTGGCCGATCTCTACGTGCGCGGCGCGCTGGTTCCGGCCGAGAAGGGCAAGCTTCACGTCGCTGCACGCGATCTGCCCGTCAGCCCGGGCGGCAAGGCCTTGCTGGCCATTGATGCCCCCGTGACGCTCGCCGAGGCACGCCGCGCAATCCATATCCATGCCGATCGGGTCGCGGCCCGCCTGCGCCGCGCAGGCCTGCTGCTGCGCCCCGAGGAGCACAACCGCTTGCGCCTGTTATCGGTGGCGCCCTTTGGCGCGCTGCTCATGCTGGGCCTCTATCGCCAGCGGGCCGGGAGCGCGCTGGACGAGCCAACGGGGTTTCTGGTTGTGCTGCTGGGCGTGACCGTCGCACTAGCGGTGATCCGCTTCCTGACCTGTGATCCGCGCACTGCGGCCGGCATGGCGACTGTGCAGCAAATGCGCGTCAGCAACGGCCGCTTCGCTCGCGCTCCCCGGCCTGACGAGGCGGCGATGGCGGTGGCATTGTTCGGCACCAGCGTTCTGGTCGGCACCCCGTGGGAGCCGGTTCACGCCCTGCGCCAGAAGAATGGCGACGGCGGCGGTGCCGACGGCAGCAGCGATGGCGGCTGCGGCGGCGGTGGCTGCGGCGGTTGCGGGGGCTGATTTCCCGGCGTAAGCGCACGCCATGACGAAGCTCACTGTCGCCGTTGTCCAAGCCGCGCCGATCCCGCTCGATTTTCAGGCCGGGATCGACAAGGCGCTACGTCTGGCGCGCGCGGCCATTGATGGCGGTGCGCGCGTGGTGGCGTTTGGCGAGACATTCCTCGGCGGTTACCCGCTGTGGCTCGACGAGGCACCCGGCGCGGCCCTGTGGGACCACCCCGGCACCAAGGCGCTCCACGCGATCATGCTCGAACAGGCCGTGGTCGCCCATGACGAGCGGCTGCTGCCCTTGCAGGAACTCGCTGATGCAAGCGGCGCGATCATCAGCATCGGCGCGCATGAACGGGTGCGGCGCAGCCTCGTCAACAACCAACTGACCTTCCGCCCCGGCCTCCCGGTGCTCGACCACCGCAAGCTGGTGCCCACCCACGGCGAGCGCCTCATCTGGGCGCGCGGCGATGGGTCGACGCTGGGCGTGCATCAGGCCGAGTGGGGCCGTCTCGGCACGCTGATCTGCTGGGAGCACTGGATGCCGCTCGCCCGCGCGGCGATGCATAATCTCGCCGAGGATGTGCACATCGCCGCCTGGCCGACGGTGCGCGAGAGCCACCAGATCGCCTCGCGGCACTATGCGATGGAGGGCCGCTGCTTCGTGCTGGCGGCGGGGCTCGTGCAGATGAAGGACGATTTGCTCGACGGGCTGGAGCGCGTGGGCGGGTCGGATGTTGCCCGCGAGTTGCTGGAGGCGATCCCCGGCGAGGTGCTCAACCGCGGCGGCTCGCTGATCGCGGCACCCGACACCCGCGTAATCGCGCAGGCAGGCGATGGGGAGGAGACGCTGCTCGCGGAACTCGACCTAGCCGAAGTGGCGGCGGGGCTGGCGAATCTCGATACCGATGGACACTACGCGCGGCCCGATGTGTTCGAGCTGTCGGTTGATACGCGGGCGAGGGAGGGCGTTCAATGGAACTCAGAGTGAGCAAGCCGCGCGAAAAATGGTTCTTCCTGATCGCTCTGCCGCTGGCAATCGCCATCGAATGGGCTTTCGCGCGAACGCTCGACTGGTCGGCGTATCCGCGGAGCGAGTGGGTCGCGCTGTTCGACCTGTGCGTCTTTATGCCGATGCTATATCTGACCGCTTTCACCAGCGAACTGACCCGAAAAGCGCGTTTGCTGCGCTGCCTCGGGGTCGCCGGAGCCGGACTGTTCGCTTCAAGCTTCATCGTCCCCGAGCCCAACCAGTTCATCATCGGCGAGCTTTCAGCGGTGCGGAAAATTGCGATGGTCGGCATTGTGGCATTCGAGGGATGGGTTCTCTGGAAGGTGATTGGCGCGGTGTATCGCCACGACGCCGATGCGAAGACGCTTGAACGCGAGTTCGCGATGCCGGAATGGATCGCGAAGTTGATGGTGCTCGAAGCGCGGTTCTGGAAGGCCGTCTGGCAGTTCCTGCGCCGCAAATGACCTTCGCCGCCACCATCCTCACGCTCTATCCCGAGATGTTCCCCGGCCCGCTTGGCGTTTCGCTGGCAGGCCGTGCCATGGCTGAGGGCAAGTGGGCCTGCGAGACGGTGCAGATCCGCGACTTTGCCACCGACAAGCACCGCACGGTCGATGATACCCCCGCAGGCGGCGGGGCGGGGATGGTGCTCAAGTGCGATGTGCTGGCGCGGGCTTTGGACAGCGCGCCCGCCGCTGGCCGCCCCATCCTCGCCATGACTCCGCGCGGGAAACCCATCACCCAGGCGCGCATCCGCGAACTCGCGCAAGGCCCCGGGGTCGTCATCCTGTGCGGGCGGTTCGAGGGCTTTGACGAGCGCCTCTTCGAAGCGCGGCCTGACATCGAACAGGTCTCCCTCGCCGACATCGTTCTCAGCGGGGGTGAGATGGCTGCGCTGACCATCCTTGACGCTTGCATTCGGCTGCTTCCCGGCGTAATGGGCGCGACCTTGAGCGGGGAGGAGGAGTCGTACGAAAACGGCCTCCTCGAATACCCGCACTATTCCCGACCTCAGGAATGGGAAGGGCGCACGATCCCCGAAGTGCTGCGATCGGGGGATCATGCGAAGATCGCGGCGTGGCGCAAGCTGCAAAGCGAAAATGATACACGGTCACGCAGGCCGGACTTGTGGGAGCGCTATGAGGGCGCTCGGGTCCAACCTGCCTCTGGCGCGCGGCGAAAAGACAAGGAACCGGACCAGTGAACCTGATCCAGCAGATTGAAGCCGAAGAAATCGCCAAGTCCGGCAAGGACATTCCCGAATTCCGCGCAGGCGACACCGTCCGCGTCGGCGTGAAGGTGAAGGAAGGCAACCGTGAGCGTGTTCAGAACTACGAAGGCGTCGTGATCGCCCGTTCGAACCGCGGCATGGGCAGCAACTTCACCGTGCGCAAGATGAGCTTTGGCGAAGGCGTCGAGCGCGTTTTCCCGCTCTACTCGCCGATCGTCGAAAGCATCACCGTGGTCCGCCGCGGCGTGGTGCGTCGCGCCAAGCTCTATTACCTGCGCGGCCGCACCGGCAAGAGCGCACGTATCGTCGAGCGCAAGATGAGCGCCCCCAAGGCGTAAGGCTTTCCAGCCACCGAAATTGCGAAGGGCGGTCCGGCAACGGGCCGCCCTTTTGCTTTGGGGCACTTGCCATTCCCGTTCGTCATTGCGAGGAGCGTAGCGACGAAGCAATCCAGAGCGGCGCGCGCTGACCCTGGATTGCCGCGCCGCCTTCGGCGGCTCGCAATGACGAGGTGAGCTTTGGATGCGTTCGGTTCTTGCTGCGGTTGCCCTTTCTCTGACGACCTGTCTGACATCGCCCGTTCTGGCGGAAACGCCCGCCATGACTGAGGCCGCCCCTGCGCTGAGCTTTGAACGCGTCTTTGCCTCCCCCGGTCTTGATGGCCCCGCACCCCGGCAGGTGAAGCTTTCGCCCGATGGTCGCTACCTCACCCTGCTGCGCAACCGGACTGACGACCGCGAGCGGTATGACCTGTGGGGCTATGACATCGACACCCGCGAATGGCGGATGCTGGTGGATTCGGAAAAGCTCGGCAGCGGGCGGGAACTCTCCGAGGACGAGAAGATGCAGCGCGAGCGCGCCCGCGTCGGCAGCCTCAAGGGGATCATCGCCTACCAATGGGCCAGCGATGGCAGCGGCGTACTGGTGCCGCTGGATGGCGATCTGTTCCTCGCCAAGCTCGATGGCACGGTCACCCGCCTGACCGATACCGAAGGCACCGAACTCAACCCCAAGCTGTCGAGCAAGGGCGCTTACGTCAGTTTCGTGAGGGACCGGCGACTGTGGGTCGGGAAGGTTGGCGGCGAGGCCAACCCAATCACGCCGCAGGAAGGCGAAACCATCCGCTGGGGCGAAGCCGAATTCGTCGCGCAGGAGGAAATGGCGCGCCTGCAAGGATATTGGTGGAGCCCCGATGACACCCGTATCGTCGTCCAACGCACCGACGAGGCGGCGGTCGGCATCGTCACCCGCGCTGCCATCGGCGCCAAGGGCACCAAGGTGTTCGATCAGCGCTACCCGGCAGCCGGCACCGACAATGCGGTGGTGGAACTGTTCGTGATGAACCCCGATGGCTCGGGCCAAGTGCAGGTCGATCTCGGGCTCGATCTCGATATCTATGTCGCCCGCGTCGACTGGGCGCCGGATGGCAGTGCGATCTATGTCCAGCGGCAAGACCGCGCGCAGACGAAGATCGATATGCTCAAGGTCGATCCGGCCACGGGCGCGAGCACGATCTGGTTCACCGAAACCGCCGCGCGGCCCGATTACTGGGTGAACCTCTCCGACAATTACCGCTTCCTCAAGGACGGCAGCCTGCTGTGGTGGTCGGAGCGGGACGGCTATGGCCATTTCTACCGCTTTGACGGGCAGAACTGGCTGCGGATCACCAGCGGACTTGAGCCAATCACCGCACTGGTCGGCGTGGACGAGGCGGCGGGCACCTTCACCTATCAGGCGACCACTGACGTTCTGACCCAGCAGATCTACCGCGCGCAGCTTGGCGGGCAGGGCGGCGCCCAGCTGCTGACCGATCCCGCCTTCACCAACAGCGCCAGCATGGATGGGGCGGGCAAGCTGCTCTATGTCACGCGCTCAAGCCCGAACCAGCCGCCGCAGTCCTATCTCGCGACGCCGGACGGCAAGCAGGTCGCCTGGATCGAGGAGAACCGGGTTGAAGGCGCGCACCCCTACGCGCCCTATCTTGCCAGCCATGTCACGCCCGAATTCGGCACGATTGCGGCCGAGGACGGCACGCCGCTGCACTGGATGATGCTCAAGCCCAAGATGGAGCGTGGCAAACGCTATCCGGTGTTCTTCCAGCACTATGGCGGGCCGGGGCCGCAGACGGTGACGAAGGGCTGGGGCGGGGCGCTCGCCCAGTCGATTGTCGACAAGGGCTATATCTTTTTCCAGCTCGACAATCGCGGCTCGGCCAACCGTGGCGTCGATTTCGAACAGCCGCTCTACCGGGCGATGGGCGGGGCTGAGGTGCGCGACCAGAAGGCGGGGGCGTTGTTCCTCAAGAGCTTGGATTATGTCGATCCGGCCAAGGTGGCCATCTATGGCTGGTCTTATGGCGGCTACATGACGCTGAAGCAGCTGGAGGCGGACCCCGGGCTCTATGCGGCGGGCATTTCCGGCGCTCCGGTGACCCGCTGGGAACTCTACGATACCCACTACACCGAACGCTACATGGGCGATCCCCGCGAGGTGCCCGAAGCCTATGAAAAGGCCAGCGCCATCCCCGCTGCGACCCAGATCAGCGATCCGCTGCTGCTGATCCATGGCATGGCGGACGACAATGTGGTGTTCGAAAACTCGTCGGAGCTCATCAGCGTGCTCCAGGAAAGCAACACGCCGTTCGAGATGATGCTCTACCCCGGCTACACCCACCGCGTGTCGGGCGAAAAGATCGGGCCGCATGTATGGAACGCGATCATGCGCTTCCTTGCGGCCCACGGCGTGACGCCGCCTGCGAGCGAATAGGTCTGCACTGGCAAGGTTAGCGGTTGCGCAATAGGCACGCATCGCTATCTCGCGCAGTCCGAAGTCAAAGGAGAATGCCAAGTGGGTTACCGGGTGGCAGTGGTCGGCGCGACCGGCAATGTCGGGCGCGAGATGATGATGGTTCTCGCCGAGCGTGAATTTCCGTGTGACGAGGTCGCCGCGGTGGCCTCCAGCCGTTCGGTCGGCACGGAAGTCGAATTCGGCGACACCGGCAAGATGCTCAAGTGCAAGAATATCGAGCACTTCGATTTCGCCGGCTGGGACATCGCGCTGTTCGCCGCAGGCTCCGGCCCGGCCAAGGAATATGCCCCCAAGGCGGCGGCGGCTGGTTGTATCGTCATCGACAACTCGTCGCTGTATCGTATGGACCCGGATGTGCCTTTGGTGGTGCCGGAGGTGAACCCCGACGCGATCGACGGCTACACCGCGCGCAACATCATCGCCAATCCCAACTGCTCGACCGCGCAGCTGGTGGTCGCGCTCAAGCCGCTGCATGACTTTGCCACAATCAAGCGCGTCGTCGTCTCGACCTATCAATCGACCTCGGGCGCGGGCAAGGCGGGCATGGACGAGCTGTTCCAGCAGAGCCGCGCGATCTTTGTAGGCGATCCGGTCGAACCGTCGAAGTTCACCAAGCAGATCGCCTTCAACGTGATCCCCCACATCGACAGCTTCCTCGACGATGGTTCGACCAAGGAAGAGTGGAAGATGATGGTCGAGACCAAGAAGATCCTCGATCCCAAGATCAAGCTGACCGCGACCTGCGTGCGCGTGCCGGTTTTCGTGGGCCACTCCGAAGCGGTCAATATCGAGTTCGAGAATGAAATCAGCGCCCAGCAGGCGATGGACATTCTGCGCGAAGCCCCCGGCGTCATGCTGATCGATAAGCGCGAAGACGGCGGCTATATCACCCCGATCGAGTGCGTGGGCGATGCGGCGACCTTCGTCAGCCGCGTGCGTGAAGACCCGACGGTGGAGAACGGCCTGACGCTGTGGTGCGTCTCGGACAACCTGCGCAAGGGCGCTGCGCTCAACGCCGTCCAGATCGCCGAGCTGCTCGGGCGGCGCCATTTGAAGAAGGGCTAAGGCCGATGCGGGCTCCTTTCCTCGTGCTGGCGGGTGCGCTCGCTCTGGCAGGCTGCGACAGCGGTGACGTGCCGAGCCCGGCTGAACGCCAGCAGGGCGAAGCAGCTGAGGCTCCGGTGACGGCCAACGCGGTCGAGCTTCGCGGTGATGGGCTTTCGGCCGGTGCGGAGGCATTCTATTTCGCCGCCGGGCAGGCCGAAGTCGAAGCCGCGCTTGGCACGGCGCTCGGCAAACCGCTGCGTTCGGGCGAGAATGCCGAATGCGGGGCCGGGCCGATCACCTTCACCGACTTTGCGGGCGGATTGACGGCGCATTTCCAGAAGGGCCGCCTGGTCGGCTGGAACTGGCACGCGCCGCAGGATGGCGATGCGCCAGCGACCGGCACAGTCAAGCTGCCGGGGACCGTGCAACTCGGCTCGGCCCGCGCGGTGATCGAGACCGCGCCCGGGTTCTCCAAGGTTGAGGGCAGCACTCTGGGCGAGGAATTCGCCCTTGGCAGCAACATCGGCGGCTTCATCAAGGGTGATGTTGTCGAGATGCTCTACGCCGGGACGCAGTGCTTCTTCCGGTAGAGCGCGTTATTCTGACAAGGCGATTGGCCCGGCGGCGCGCCCCTTGTTGCCGCGCATCAGGAAGGCAAGCGGCGCGGCGGCCAGCGTGATCCACATCATCAGCCAGAAATCATCCACATAGGCGATCATCGCCGCCTGCCGGTTCACCTCGGCATCAATCAGCGTCATCGCCGTATCGCCCAGCGCCTGGAACCGGTCGATGGTCGAGAAATCCACCACGCTCCCCGTTGCCGCGGTGACATGCTGGCCGAGGTCCGCGTGGCTGGTCTGGATATTGCGGGCGAGCAGCACCGTCATCCACGCGATCCCCGCTGAAGCGCCCAGAGAGCGGAACAGGTTGAGCAGGCTCGACCCATCCGTCCGCATTGCCGGACTGAGCGTAGCAAAGGCGCTGACCTGCAAGGGGATGAACACCAGCCCCATGCCGAGCCCCTGCAGCAACCCGCTGATAATCACATGCGCCTCGTCCACTTCCAGCGACCAGTGCGCCATCTGCCACAGCGAGAAGGCGCAGATCAGGAACCCGCTCGCCACCACGGGCCGCGCGTCGATCCCCCGGCGCATCATCAGGCCGGAGAGTTGCATCGAGACGAGGATGCCGACCCCGCGCGGCATCAAGACAATCCCGGTGTCGATCACGCCGTAGCCGAACAGATTTTGCAGCATCGGCGGCAGCAACGCCATGACCGCGAACATCACGATCCCGATCACCACCATGAACGACAGCGCAATCGCGAAATTGCGGTCGGCGAACAGCTTGCGCTCGAACATCGGGGCCGGTGCCTTGGCGAAGTGGATCAACACCATCCACGTCGCTGACAGGGTGAGGACGAGGTAGGTCCAGATTTCCACCGACGCGAGCCAGTCTTCCTGCGCGCCGCGATCAAGCAACAGCTGGAATGATGCGAGGGCGACGGCCAACAGCAGGAACCCGGTGATGTCGAAGCGCCGCTCGCGCCGGGGACGCTTGGGCAGGTAGGCGATCAGGATCGCCAATGAGGCGATTCCGACCGGCAGGTTGACATAGAACACCCAACGCCAGTTCGCGGTCTCGGTCAGCCAGCCGCCGAGGATGGGCCCGAGGATCGGGCCGATCATGATCCCCATGCCCCAGATTGCCATGATCTGCGGGTGGCGACTGGGGCGCGTGGCGTCGAGCATGAAGGACTGGCTCAGCGGCGCGATGAAGGCTCCGGCCACGCCTTGCAGCGCGCGGAAGGCGACCATTTCCTCAAGGTTCTGCGCCAGCCCGCACAGCATCGAGGCGAGGATAAACCCCGCGACCGAGCCGATGAACAACCGCCGTGCGCCGATGCGATCCGCGAGCCAACCGGTGATCGGCAGGGCGACGGCGGAGGCGATGATGTAACTCGTCAGCACCCAGGTGATCGTGTCAACCGTCGCCCCCAATGAGCTTTGCATATGCGGCAGGGCGACATTGGCAATGGTGGTGTCGAGGATCTGGAGCAGCGATGCCGCCATGACCCCGACGATCATCAGCGGGTAATTGCCCGTTTCCAGCTCGGGCGCGTCCAGCGGGACGCTTGGTCGGTCTTGGCCGATGCCAGCGGCAGGCTCGGCCCGGCTTGCCATGGCTCAATTGCGGGCGCTTGTGTCGGTGAACACGGTGACTTCGCTCGAAAGCCCGGCGATCAGGCGGCGCGGGCTGATGCCGTCCAGCGCGATCCTGACCGGGACGCGCTGCGTCACCTTGACCCAGTTGCCGGTCGCATTCTGGGCCGGGAGTACAGAGAACTCAGCGCCCGTTCCCGCGCCAATCGCAGCCACGCGGCCCTTCAACACCAGATCGGGATAGGCGTCGAAGCGCACCTCAGCGCGCTGGCCGACCGCCATGTCAGCCAGATCGGTCTCCTTGAAATTCGCTTCGACATAGGTCGATCCCTCGCGCACCAGCGTCAGTACGGGGAGGTTGGGGACGACCTGCTGGCCGACCTGCAAGCGGTCGGCCTGCGCTATACGGCCCGCCGCAGGACTACGTACTTCGGTGCGGCGCAGGGCGAGCTGGGCATTGGCGCGGCGAGCTTCGGCGGCGGCGACCTGCGGGTTGACGCCGGGCACGGCGGCTCCGGTCGCAAGCCGCGCGCGCGCTTCACGCTGGCGGTCTTCCGCCTGCCGCACCGCCTCGCGCGCCTGCACCACCGCTTGCTCCGCCGCCTCGTAATCGGCCTTGGTCGAGAAGCCCTTTTGCCTGAGCGCCGCAACCCGTTCGAACCGCGCTTCGGCAAAGGCGACATCGCTGCGTGCGGCTTCTATGTCGGTGCCGGTGAGTTCGGGCGCGTTGCTGAGCGCGATTACATTCGCCTGCGCACCGGCGATGGCGGCGTTGGCTTCGGCGATCTGCAAGCGGAAGGGTTCGGGGTCGATACGGAACAGCAGCTGGCCCGGCTGGACCACCGCGCCGTCTGTCACCATCGCCTCGACAATCCGCCCGCCGACTTCGGCGCTGACCGCGACCATGTCCTGCTTGATATAGGCATTGTCGGTCGAGACCTTGCCCGCAAGGCTCTGCCAATAGAGCAGCGCGCCAGCGGCGAGCACCAGTGGCACGACCAGCATCAGCGCCCAGCGGGCCCATGGCTTGCGGGATGGGGTGGGGACTGAAGGAGCCTCGCTCACGCTGTCGCGGGCGATGGCGGGATCGGCTTCAGCCATGGGCCACCTCGGGCTGACGCGCGGCGGCAAGGTTAGTGGCAATCCGTTCGAGCAGATCGGCAAAGACCGCCCGCTCGCCCGCGTCGAACCCGGCAAGCATGTCTTCGAACAGCCCTTCCACACTGACCCGCAGCCGGGTTACGATCCCCCGGCTCTTGTCCGTGAGGTGAAGGATGCGCGCACGCCGATCTCCCGGGTCGCTGCGGCGTTCGATCCAGCCAGCCTCTTCCAGCCGGTCAACAATCCGGGTGAGGGTGATTGGCTCGATCTCCAGCCGCTCGGCATAGAAGGCCTGATTCTCGTCCGGATTGCGTTCGAGCGAGAGCAGCAGCCGCGCCTGTGGGCCGGTAATGCCCAGCCCGCGCACCCGCTCGTCAAACAGGCGGCGCAGCTGGCGCGAATTGTCGGCGACTCGGTAGCCTGTCTCGATAATCATACGCGCACTTATAATAAGTGTGCTTACTATCTACAAGCACCGGCTGGCCCCCCGCACCGAACCGCGCTAGCAGGCGCGGCATGACGATCACGACCGAGCATTTTGCCAGCTTCGACGGCACCCGCCTTGCTGTTCACACGGAAGGCGAGGGCCGCCCTGTGTTGCTGCTTCACGGACTGTTCTCCTCGGCCCAGATGAACTGGATCAAGTGGGGCCACGGCGCGCGGCTCGCAGCGGCCGGCTTCAAGGCAATCATGCTCGATTTTCGCGTCCACGGCCAAAGCCAAGCGCCGCGTGAGGCGCGCGCCTATCCGCCCGGTGTCCTGGTGCGCGATGCCGTCGCGCTGGCCGAGCATCTCGGGCTGGAGCCAGGCGGCTTCGATCTGGTCGGCTTTTCGCTGGGCGCGCGCACCGCGATCCACGCGGTCGGCTACGGCATTCTCGAGCCGCGCCGTCTGGCGATCTGCGGGATGGGGGTGGCGGGCCTGTCCGATTGGGAACGGCGCGCGGATCACTTCAAGCGGGTGATCGACGAGTTTGACACGATCAAGCCCGGCGATCCGACCTACACCGCGCGCACCTTCCTGAAGTCCCAAGGCGTCGACCGGGTCGCCGCGCGGTTGCTGCTGGACGCGATGGACGATTTCGATCTCGCCCGCCTTGCCGCCATTACCATGCCGACCGCTGTCATCTGCGGCGATGAGGATCAGGACAATGGCTCGGCCGAGGAGCTTGCCGCGCAGCTGCCTGATGCACGCTATATCGAGGTGCCCGGCACCCACCTCAACAGCGTGACCAAGCCTGACCTTGGCGAGGCGCTTGCCCGCTTCCTTGCGGCCTGACGCACGCGGGTTGATTCCGGCTGCAGGGGCGTCCAAACCGCACGGCATTGTCACACGACTGACGGGAATCTGGACCATGAAACTTGCCGCCCCCCTGCTGCGCTGCTGCTGCGCTGCGCTTGCCATTGCTGTTGCTGCGCCCTTGGCCGCGCAGGACAACGCCGCGCCCGCTGCTGCTGCTGCCGAAGCGCTCACGCCTGCCGATGCCAGCGCGTGGATCGCCAAGGTCGAGGCCGAATTTGGCGCCTTCATCGTCGAATATTCGCGCGTCTCGTGGATCAACGCGACCTACATCACGCATGACAGTGACGAACTCGCCGCCAAGTATGGCGCGGAGTTGACGCTGAAGCAGGTCGGCTATGCAACCGAGGCTGCGCGCTATGCCAAGATCGAAGGCCTTGATGAAGAAACCGGGCGCAAGCTCGACATGCTGCGCAACGGCATCGCCCTGCCAGCACCGTCACGTCCCGGCGCGGCCGAGGAGCTCAACGCCATCGCCACCCGTCTGGGCTCGGCCTATGGGCGCGGCAAGGGCACGCTGAATGGCCAGCCGATCAATGGCAGCGATATCGAGGCCGAGATGGGCAATCTCGAGCGCACCCCCGCAGAGCTGAAGGAAATGTGGGCCAGCTGGCACGACAATGTCGGTGCGCCGATGCGGGAGGATTATTCCCGCATGACCGCGCTAGCTAACGAGGGCGCCAAGGAGCTGGGCTTTGCCGATTTCGGTGCGATGTGGCGTTCGGGCTATGACATGCCGCCCGAACAATTCGCCGCCGAGACCGAGCGGATGTGGCAGGAGGTGAAACCCCTCTACATCGCGCTCCACACCTATGTGCGCCGCAAGCTCAACGAGAAGTACGGCGACGCCGTCCAGCCGCGCACGGGCCCGATCCGCGCTGACCTGCTCGGCAATATGTGGGCGCAGGAATGGGGCAATATCTACCCGCTGGTCGCGCCGGCGGGGGCTGGCGACATCGGCTATGACCTCACCGATCTGATCGCCAAGAAGAACCTCGATGCCGTTGGCATGACCAAGGTGGGTGAGCAGTTCTTCTCCTCGCTGGGCTTTGCCCCGCTGCCTGCCACCTTCTGGGAGCGCAGCCAGTTCACCAAGCCCGCTGACCGCGAAGTGGTGTGTCACGCTTCGGCCTGGGACATCGACAATGTCGATGATCTGCGCATCAAGATGTGCATCAAGCCCAACGCGGATGACTTCATCACGATCCACCACGAGCTTGGCCACAACTACTACCAGCGCGCCTATAACAAGCAGGACACGCTGCACCTGAACGGCGCCAATGACGGATTCCACGAAGCGATCGGCGACATGATCGCGCTGTCGATCACGCCCGAATATCTGGTGCAGATCGACATGCTCGATCCCAAGGACGTGCCGAGTGCTGACAAGGATATCGGCCTCTTGCTGCGTCAGGCGATGGACAAGGTCGCCTTCCTGCCCTTCGGCCTGCTGCTGGATCGCTATCGCTGGGGGCTGTTCGACGGCTCGATTCCGGAAGCGGCGACCAATACCGGCTGGAACGATCTGCGCCTGGAGTATCAGGGCATTGTCCCACCCGTGCCGCGCGATGCCGCCGGTTTTGATGCCGGGGGCAAGTATCACATCGCAGGCAACGTCTCCTACACCCGCTACTTCCTGGCGCGATTGCTCCAGTTCCAGTTCTACAAGGCGGCCTGCGACACCGCCGGATGGAAGGGGCCGCTTCACCGCTGCTCGATCTACGGCAACAAGGATGTCGGCGCGAAGCTGAACGCGATGCTGGAGATGGGCGCGTCCAAGCCCTGGCCCGACGCGCTCGAAGCCTTCACTGGCGAGCGTCAGATGAACGGCACCGCGATGGTCGAGTATTTCGCCCCGCTGATGAAATGGCTCGAAAAGCAGAACAAGGGCGAGAAGGCGGGCTGGTGATGCGGCGCGGGGGTGGATCACTCGCCGGGGCGGCGGCACTGGTGGCGCTTGCTGCCTGTGCGCCGGTTGCCGAGGTTGAGGGTGCAGGGGCGGCTGCCATGCCGCCCACCCTGTTCGTCGCGGCCAAGCGCGGCAACACGCTGTCCAAGGTCGATCTGGCCACCGGCGAGGAGGTGCTGCGACTGCCAAGCTGCACCAACCCGCACGAACTCGCCACATCGCCCGATGGGCAGCATGTCGCGCTCGCCTGCTATGGCGGGACGAGCGTGGACGTGTTCCGCACCGACACGCTTGAGCGGGTCATGAGCATCAACCTCGGTGACAATGCGCGGCCGCACGGGATCGTCTGGCACGAAAACGGCAATATCTATGCGACGGCCGAGGGACGCCGTTCGATCTTCCAGATTGTCGGCCCGCTGACCGGGGCGACTGTCACCTTCGAATTTGCGACCGGGCAGCAGGGCAGCCACATGCTCGCCGTCAGCCCGGACGAGCGCACGGCATGGACCACCGACCTCGGTTCGCGAACGGTCACGCGCATTGACCTGCGCACACGCCGCGCACCGCTGTCTGTCACGGTGGGTGAGGAGCCCGAGGGCATCGCCCTTAGCCCCGATGGCAAGACTTTGTGGGTTTCGGCGAGAGGTTCCAACCAGGCCTTCGCGCTCGATCCGCAGACGATGGAAGTGCGCGAAACGGTCGCCACAGGCCGATTCCCGCTGCGCATTGCGGTTCGCCCGCAAGGCGATGTCGCGGTGACCTCCGATCTTCAGGACGGCAGCCTGAGCGTGATCGATACGGCAACCGCCAAGGTGATCCGCACGATTCCCGTTTCCAGCCCTGCCGAGGCGCAGCAGCGCTTTCAGGTGACGATCCTGTGGTCCGACGACGGCTCAAAAGTCTATGTGGCCGAAACCGCCAGCGACACTGTCGCCGAGGTCGATTACGCCAGCGGCAAAGTCCTGCGCCGCTTGAAAGTGGGCGAGGGCGGGGACGGGATGGCGATCCTGCCTTGAAGGGTCCCAAGCCTCTGCCCAAGCCCCTGTTGGTCGTTGGCTGGCGCGAACTGGTCAGCCTGCCCGAGCTTGGGCTTGCGGGCATCCCAGCGAAGATCGACACTGGCGCACGCACGTCGTCGCTCCACGGCCATGTGCTCGAAGACTTCGTGAGGGATGGCGAGCGGTTTGTGCGCTTTGCCGTCGACTGGGACGGGACGCGGCATGTCTGCGAGGCGGTGAATGTTGATCTGCGGGGGATCACCAGCAGCAATGGCGACCAGCAGACCCGCTTTGTCATAAAGTCGCCGCTGACCATCGGTAATCTCACCTTCCGGGCGGAGATCAGTCTGGCGAATCGGTCCCAGATGCAATTCCCGATGCTGATCGGGCGCACCGCGCTCCGGCGGCGGATGGTGGTGGATAGCGGTCATTCGTGGCTGCAATCACCTGCGATAGCGCATATGGGGCGCATCCGCCGCTAAGTCGCCGGACACGAAAGGTACTTCATGAAAATCGCGATGCTGGCGCGCAACGCCAACCTCTATTCGCACCAGCGGCTCAAGCAGGCCGCCGAGGCGCGCGGCCACACGCTCGATATTCTCAACACCCTGCGCTGCACGGTGCACATCGCCAGCCACCGGCCCGAGGTCTATTACAACGGCGCCCCGATCCCGGCCTATGATGCGGTCATCCCGCGCATCGGGGCCTCGATCACGAACTACGGTCTCGCGATCCTGCGACAGTTCGAGATGCGCGGCATCTGGTCGCTCAACGAAAGCGTGGCGATTGGCCGTAGCCGGGACAAGCTGCGCAGTTTGCAGATCCTCGCCAAGCACGGCTTGGGCCTGCCGCTCACCGCCTATGCCAATGATCCCAAGCAGGCCGAGGAGATCATCAAGGCGGTCAATGGTCCGCCGGTGGTAATCAAGCTGATCGAAGGCACCCAAGGCATCGGCGTGGTGCTCGCCGAAACAATGAGCAGCGCGAAGTCCGTGATCGAGGCGTTTCGCGGGGCCAACGTCAACATTCTGGTGCAGGAGTTCATCAAGGAAGCCGGCGGCACCGATATCCGAGCGCTGGTGGTGGGCGGCAAGGTGGTCGCGGCGATGAAGCGCACCGGCGCGCCAGACGAGTTCCGCTCCAACCTCCACCGCGGCGGCAGCGCAGACGTCATCAAGATCACGCCCGAAGAACGCTCGACCGCGGTGCGCGCAGCCAAGCGCATGGGGCTGAACGTCTGCGGGGTCGATATGCTGCGCAGCAATCACGGCCCGGTGATCATGGAGGTCAATTCGTCCCCCGGCCTCGAAGGGATCGAAAGCGCGACGGGCAAGGACATCGCCGGTCAGATCATCGATTTCATCGCCGCCAACGCCAAAGGCGGGGCGACGAAGACCAAGGGGCGGGGTTAGCGCTCGATCAGGCGTTACGCGCCATCAGTCCGCCATCAACGGGGATCGCGACCCCGGTGATGTAGCTTGCCGCCGGGAGTACGAGGGACAGCGTCATATGCGCGACTTCCTCCGGCTCGCCATAGCGGCGGAGTGCGGTGCGGCGTTTCGCGAAGATCACCTTGTGCTCCTCGGCGACAGCATCAGTCATCGCGGTGCGGATCGGGCCGGGGCAGATACAGTTGACCGTGATGCCTTCCGGGCCGAGATCGACCGCCAAGCCCCGCGTCAGCCCGATCACGCCGGTCTTGGCCGCGACATAGGGCGTATCACCGGGGGTCGCGCCGAGGCCTTCGGTGGAGGCGATGTTGACGATCCGGGCAGCGTCGCTCTGGCGCAACCACGGCAAGGCGGCGCGGACCATCCGCTGATGCGCGGTCAGCATCACAGCCAGCGCGGTGGCCCAGATGTCCTCGTAAGCGGGATCATCCAGCGCGCAGAAGCTCGATACCCCGGCATTGTTCACCAGAATGTCGATCCGGCCAAAGTCCGCTGCAATCTGCGCGACCGTGCGGGTGATAGCGTTGCCATCCGCCACATCGAGCGCGTAGGGACGTGCGGCAGGACCGCACTCTGCCGCCACCGCAGCGCTGGCCGCCAAGTCGAGATCAACCACTGCGACATGCGCCCCTTCGGCGGCAAACAGCCGCGCCGTTGCGCGCCCCATGCCGCTGGCAGCGCCCGTGACAATCGCAACGCGTCCCGCAATTGATCGCGACAGACTGGGGCTGGTCATGGGGGCTCTCCGCAAGTTCTGATCGCCCAAGGCTAGCTGAAGCCTCCCGGCCCGTCACCTTGGCGACGCGCACCTATGCAATGCCGATTTCGTCTTACAACTGACCATTTGGTCCAAGCCCTGCCGCCGCAAACCCGCTATCGGGGAGTGGGATCGCTGCATGCCTGAGGGAGAGAATTTGCATGACCACACGTTACCGCCCGTCATTGTCGGCCTTGGCATTGACCGGACTTGCGCTCGTATCCGCGGTCCCTGCTGCAGCACAGGACCGGAGCGTGGCGACGCGCCTCGACAAGGAGGGACTCAAGTACGAGGTCGACAAGGACGGCGATTACAAGCTGTTGTTCGATTACACCGAAGAAGGGCGCACCCAGATCGTGTTCGTCTCTGGCGCCACGCAGACCGTGAGCGGCATGACGATCCGCGAAATCTTCGCGCCAGCAGCCCGGATCGAGGAGGATAAGGTCACCGGCAGCAAGGCGCTCGTACTCTTGGAGGATTCGAGCACCAACAAGGTCGGCAGCTGGGAAATCCGGGGCAACGTGCTCTATTTCGTGATCAAGGTGCCTGAAAGCCTGACCTCGACCGAGCTTGCCACGCTGGCCAAGATTGCGGCCGAATCCGCTGATAACAAGGAAATCGAACTGACTGGCGGCGGGGACGAACTGTAGGCGAGAGCAGCGAGCCGCCGCTCCTTTGCGGAACGGCGGCCCGGTGCCTCTTTAACGGAACGGCGGTTCGTTGAAGGCGCGCAGCTTGCGGCTATGGAGCCGATCGCCTTCATCGCGGAGCATCGCGCAGGCGACGATCCCGATCTGCAAGTGGGCCGCGATGGCTTCCTCGTAGAACTTGTTGGCCTGACCGGGCAGCTTGATCTCGCCATGCAGTGGCTTGTCCGAGACGCAGAGCAGCGTCCCGTAGGGCACCCGGAAGCGGTAACCCTGCGTGGCGATGGTGGCGCTCTCCATGTCGATCGCAATCGCGCGGCTTTGCGAGAAGCGCTTGGCCGAGGAGGAGTAACGCAGTTCCCAGTTGCGATCATCGGTGGTGACGACCGTGCCGGTGCGCATCCGCTGCTTGAGATTCGCGCCCTGCACACCCGCCACGCTTTCAGCGGCCGCTGCCATGGCCTGCTGCACTTCGGCAATCGGCGGGATCGGCACTTCGGGTGGGAGCACCGGATCGAGCACATGATCGTCGCGCAGGTAAGCGTGAGCCAGAACGAAATCGCCGATCTTCTGCGTCGAGCGAAGCCCGCCGCAGTGGCCAATCATCATCCATGCGTGCGGACGCAGCACCGCGAGGTGATCGCAGATCGTCTTGGCGTTGGACGGGCCGACGCCGATATTCACGAGCGTGATCCCGCGACCGTCTTCGCGGATCAGGTGATAGGCGGGCATCTGGTGCTTGCGCCAGGCGGTGTCGTTGAGCTGATCCTGCGCGTGCGGCGTCGCCACCCGGATGTCGAGGCCAGCCGCCCCGGTCAGCGCGACATAGCCGTCCTGACCGATCTGCTGCGCACCCCAATTGACGAACTCATCGACATAGCGGTGATAGTTGGTGAACAGGATGAAGTCCTGAAAGTCGCTGACTTCGCTGCCCGTATAATGCTTGAGCCGCGCAAGTGAATAATCGGTGCGCAGACCATCGAACAGCGACAGCGGCATATCGTGATCGCCATCGAACTCGATCCCGTCGGCCAGCTCGTCGCCGATCAGGGCCAGATCGGTCGAAGGGAAATGCGCGGCAATATCCTGCGCCGCGATGCCGACCATCGCGGCACCAGCCTCGCCATCGAGCACGTAGGGGAAGGGAATTTCCTGACGCGAGCGTTCGACCGTGACCTCGATCTCGTATTCGGCCGCAATCAGCTGGAGCTGTTCGGTCAGGTATTCGGCAAAGCGGTCAGGCCGGGTGACGGTGGTGGAATAGGTCCCCGGCATCTCCAACCGCCCGAATGCGCGGCTGCGATCGCGCTGGGCGCCGACCCCGGCATAGCGCAAGGTGATCTGGGGATAGGCATAGCTGCCGTCAGTGCGCTTCGACGGGGCCGGCAAGGTGCCGTCGCGCCCGAAAGCGATCACATCATCGCGCAAGCAGCGGACCGCTTCGTCATAATGCTGCTGCAACTGGGTGAGGATGGTCGGAATGTCGATCATGGCAGTTGTTCTGCTCCTTTCTTGTTATCGTTGTGCGACAGAACCTTTGCTTGAGACATGGTCTGTTTACAAGAAGGGCGCGGGGATCATGCCGATCCCCGCGCCCGTTCTTTGCATCATGTGGGCCGGAAAGGCCGCGCGTGTCAGTCTTCGTCGTCGCCGTCGAACAGCTCGGCCGGGATCTCGCCGGGCTCGAGGTTGGTGTCGATGCGAGTGGCATCGGCCTGTTCTTCGATTTCACGCTGTTCGTCTTCGAACATCGCGGCGAGCACGTCGACGCCTTCGCTCTGCAGCTTGGCTTCGTCGTCCGAACGGGCCACGTTGGCCTTCACGGTGACGCGCACTTCCGGGTGCAGGGCAACGGTCACGTTATGCATGCCGATGTTCTTGATCGGCGCGCCAAGGATGACCATGCGCTTGTCAACGTCGTGGCCCTGATCGGCAAGACCGGCGACGATGTCACGCACGCTCACCGAACCATAAAGCTGGCCAGCATTCGAAGCAGCGCGGATAAGCACCACTTCTGCGCCTGCCACCTTTTCGCCCTGCGCTTCAGCAGCGGCACGGCGTTCGGCGTTCTCGGTAACCAGCCGCTCACGGTTGGCTTCGAACACCTTGCGGTTGGCGTCGTTGGCACGAAGGGCCTTCTTCTGCGGCAGCAGGAAGTTGCGCGCATAGCCGTCCTTCACGGTGACAACGTCACCGATCGAGCCGAGCTTTTCGATGCGCTCAAGGAGAATGATATCCATTGTCTCTTCTCCTCTTACTTCACGATGAAGGGAAGCAGGCCGATCTGACGGGCGCGCTTGATCGCCTGAGCCAGTTCACGCTGCTTCTTCGCCGAAACGGCGGTGATGCGCGACGGCACGATCTTGCCACGCTCGGACATGAAGCCCTGCAACAGGCGCACGTCCTTGTAATCGATCTTCGGGGCGTCCTTGGCCGCGAACGGGCAGGACTTGCGGCGGCGGAAAAACGGGCGTGCCATCAGTCGCGCTCCTCACGGGTTTCGCGGCGCTTACGCTCGCGTTCGTTCTTGCGCATCATCACGCTGGGACCTTCCTCGTGCTCTTCCACGCGGATGGTCATGTAGCGGATGACGTCTTCGTTGATACGGGTCTGGCGTTCGAGTTCTGCCACAACCGAGCCGGGGGCGTCGATGTTGAGCAGCACGAAATGCGCCTTGCGGTTACGCTCGATCTTGTAGGCGAGCGACTTCAGGCCCCAGGTTTCGGTCTTGGTGACCTTGCCGTTACCGGCCTCGACGATTTCGGTAGCTTGCGCTGCCAGCGCGTCGACCTGAGCCTGGCTCAGATCCTGACGCGCGAGAAAGACGTGCTCGTACAGAGCCATCTCGCGTCCTTTCACTCCATGCCGATCGCTGGCTTATCCGTTCGACAAGAACGGGGCCCCTCCGGCTTTCTTCAAACAATCGCCGGGCGGTTCCCATGCGAAGCGGCGGCCCTTACAGCTTTCAGGCGCAATTGCAAGACTTGCTGCGCGGGAACTGGACGGGCAGGCGAGCGGTTCAGGTTGAACGATTCGCAACAGAGGAGATTGTCGTGCCATCAGGTTTGGTCGCTTTGCTTGACGACGTGGCGGTCATCGCGCGCGCCGCGTCCGCCTCGATTGACGATATTGCTCTGGCTGCGGGCAAGGCGGGCTCCAAAACCGCGGGCGTGGTGATTGACGATGCGGCTGTCACGCCGAGCTATGTCACGGGCCTTTCCCCGGCACGCGAATTGCCGATCATCTGGAAAATTACCAAGGGCAGCCTGAAGAACAAGCTGCTGTTTCTCTTGCCGGGCGCATTGCTGCTCTCCGAATTCCTGCCGCAAGCGATCATCTACCTGCTGATGCTGGGCGGGGCTTTCCTGTGCTACGAAGGCGCGGAGAAGGTGATGGAGAAACTCGGCTTCGGGAAGCACGGGGAAACTCTGGAGGACGAGATCACCGACCCCGTCGCCTTCGAGAATGAACGTGTGGCCGGCGCCATCCGCACCGATCTGATTCTCTCGGCCGAAATCATGGCGATCACGCTGGCTGCGCTGGAACTTCCCAGCTGGTGGGAGCGGGGCCTTGCGCTTGCTCTGGTGGCGATCATCGTCACCGTGGCGGTTTACGGCGCGGTCGCGATCATCGTGAAGATTGACGATGTTGGCCTCTATCTGACCAAGCAGGCCGAGGCGTGGAGGCAAAGTGTCGGTCACTTCTTGCTGCGTTTCGTGCCCAAGCTGCTGGTTGCGCTTTCGATCATCGGGACGGTGGCAATGCTGTGGGTCGGGGGCGGAATCATCGTCCATGGCACGCATGAGGTAGGCTTCCACGGCCTCTACGATGTCATTCACGGAGCAGAAGGCGCAGTGGCAGCCGCTGCCGGAGCGCTGGGCGGCGTGGCAGGCTGGCTCACCTATGCCGCGATGTCGGCAGTGGTCGGGCTGGTGCTGGGAGGCATCATCGCCTTCGTCCTGCACAAAGTGCTGGGTGTGGGCGCGGACAAGGCCCACTAAGCCCGCCCGCATGACCACACTTGTTCTCTACACCTGCGCCCGCTCACGCGGCCTGCGCGCGACCTGGGCGGCCGAGGAGGCGGGGGTTGCGCTTGAGCTCAAGATTCTGCCGTTCCCGCCGCGTTACCTTGCGCCCGAGTTCATGGCGCTGAACCCGCTCGGCACGGTGCCGCTGCTGGTGGATGGCGAAACGCGCATGACGGAAAGCTGCGCCATCGCCCATTACCTCGCCACTCGCGACGGTTACACAGACCTCGCGATTGCGCCGGGCGAGCGGGATTACGGGGCTTACCTCGACTACACCTACCACGCCGATGCAACGATCACCTTCCCGCAGACGGTCTACATGCGGTTCGCGATCTTCGAGAAGGACAAGGGCCTCGCCGAGGCAGGGGTCGCCTATGCCAAGTGGTTTCACAAGCGATTGGTGAAGGTTGAAGAACGCCTCAGGAACCGCGAGTTCCTGTGTGCAGACCGCTTCACCGTGGCCGACATATGCGTTGGCTATGCGTTGATCCTGGCAGAGAGCGTGGGGCTGGATGACGGCGTGCCTGACAGCCTCAAGGCCTATCGCGCCCGGCTGACGGCGCGCGAAGCTTACCAGCGGGCATTTGCGCGCGAGGAAGAAGGGCGCCTGGCGCTCGCCTCCTAGGCCCCTCTCACGCAGCGATGGCGCGTTCGATCCAGTCCCGCGTATCTGGGATCACGGCTTCAACCTGCGGCAGATCATTCACGCACAGGAATTTGAACTGCGGCGAAAGCGCGCGGGCGAGATAGGCGCGGACCTGCGGCAGCGGGTAATCCAGCACCGCGCCCGTGCGCAGGTGGAGATGATCCTCCGCCGTCTGAACCACGGCCTCGCCCGCCGCGATGCAGGCATGGTTGTGCAAGCCCTGCGGCAGAAACTGCGATACACACCGGAACCGATGGTGGATATTGGCGAGGAAAGCTTGTCGGTGCTCATCATTGAGCCGCGCCAGCACTGACCGGCGCAGCGGGTGGACGACATGCGCTGCCCGGAACATCCGCTCCGCGCCGAAGCCCGCCAGATTTGCGGCATTGATCTGGGTCAGGGCGTTGAGCAGCGCCGGATCATCGCGACTGGCAGGATCGGCAGCAATCGCGCACTGATCGACCCAGGCCCCGCGCAGCACCGGCGCATCCTCGCGAAACACGTCGCCCGGCGCCAGCGGCCCGGTCAGGAACACATCATCGTTGAAATAGACGAAGCGTTCGGCGAGCCCGGGGATGCGCCACAGCAAGGTTTCAATCGCCATCGAGTTGAAGGTCGGCAGCGCGCTTTCGTGCCCTGCGAACAGGGTGGAATGATCGACAATCGCGATCCGCCCGGTCAGCTCGGCGGGCAGGGCCGAAAGGTCGGGAGTCTGCGCGTCGGTGATGATCCAGATCCGCGCGATCCACGGCGCGTGATTGGCGATTGAGCGCAGACAATAGCTCAGTTCGTCATTGCAGGCCCAGCGGTGCGGATTGACGGCGTTGGCGTTGCGCGGTGCTTGCGGCTGATAGTGCTGGCGCTTGGCGCTGTGCACCGGGTCGTCACCATCGACCCAGGTGATAACCGCGTCGATCCGCGCGGCGCTGTTGATACTGTGCATTTGTCCGGTCCGGGCAAGCGTTTGGTCTGCCACGATAGAACAGGACGGGCGGCGCAGTGGCGCGCACAGGCACACTTGTCAATCTTAAGTCAGGACAGTGTCACAGGTTGCTATGCCCGAAACGGCCAAATCCGTGCTTGGCGTTGCCGCTTGGGTTCAAGCTGCCTGATCGGGCGTCACCGGCCTTGCCGAGAGTTCTCGCCGCAGCAATTTCCCGATGGGATCGCGCGGGAGCTGGTCCACGAACTCAATATAGCGCGGGCGCTTGTAGCCCGCGATCTGGCCCTTGAAGCGGGCGGTGATGTCTGCGCGGGTGAGGGTCTGGCCGGGCTTCAGCACCACGAAGGCCTTCACCGCCTCGCCCCACTGCTTGTCCGGCACGCCGCAGCAACCTGCGTCGGCGACTTCGGGCATGGCGGCAAAGATGGCGTCGACCTCCGCCGGATAGACATTCTCGCCCCCGGTCTTGATCAGCTCCTTGGCGCGGCCGAGCAGATAGCCGCGTCCGCGTGCGTCCATCGTGCCCAAGTCGCCGGTGCGCAGCCAGCCGTGGCCGAGCGCGGCCTCACTCGCTTCGGGGTTGCGCCAATAGCCGAGCATGACCGAAGGACCACGCAGGCACAGCTCGCCTTCCTCGCCGGGCGGCAGGTGCTGCCCGTCGGGATCGAGCACGGTCATCGTCACATGCGGCAGCGTCCACCCGATCGAACGTGGGGCTTCTAGCATGTCGGGATAATCGATGAAGGTCGCAAAGCCGCAGATCTCGGTCTGGCCATAGCCGCCGACGACGCGGGCGTCCCACTCGCGCTCGATGAAGTCATACATCTGCGGGCGGCCCATGCCTGCGCCCCCGGTGTAGTTGGTGAGCGGCATCACGCCGTCGCGGATCGGCTCCATGGCCTGCCACGGGAAACAGATCGTGGGAAAGGCGCTGGTGGTGGTGCAGCCCTCGCGGTGAAGCAGGTCGAGGATCGCGGCGTTGCTATCATCGCGACCCGCGAACACGCCGGCGCCACCGCAGGCGAGCATGGCGGCGAATTGCTGCATTCCGACCACATGGAACAGCGGATTGACCGAAAGCAGCACCTCGGTGTGGTCAAAGCCGCGATGCTGCGCAAAGCCGAGCGCCGATGCCGCGACCGCGCTGCCCGCTTGCAGGCACCCCTTGGGCCGCCCGGTCGTGCCGCTGGTATACATCATGTAAAGCGGGCGATCCGGAGCCAAGTTGAGTCCAAAATCATAGGCGTGTGGGGTGGAGCCGAGGGCGGTTTTGGCAACCGTTTCAAAAAACCCACCCACTGCATGCGTTTCGTCGACGTGATGGACTTCACCTGCTGCGGCCTCGGCCAAAAGGCTGGAAAAGCGCGGGTTGACGAAGGTCATGGCCGGCTCGGCATTTCCGCAGATCCACGCGATTTCGGCAGGGGCGAGCCGCCAGTTGAGCAGCACCGCGATGGCGCCGATCCGCCCCGCCGCCAGCAGCGTCGTGACGAACGGCGCGCCGTCGGTCAGCAGCAATGCGATCCGGTCTCCCGGCCCGATCCCGCGCGCCAGCAGCCATCGGGCGAGGTTGGTGACGCGCGCATCGAGCTCGGCCCAGGTTAGGCGTTGCTCACCGTCAACCGTCGCCAACCGATGAGCATGGCGCGCGGCGCAATTTGCCAACAGGGTATCGAGGCTGAAATCGCGGGGGTGCATTATCGCCATGCTAGCGCTGCGCAGACCCGTCAGCCATCAGCGATTTTGGGTATGCGTCTCAGTCAGATCGAGGTGGCAGCGCGAGCAGACGCGATTGGGCCAGGGGACCACGAACACACCGCGGAAAAAGGCATTCTTGCCGCAGCGCGGGCAATTGAAGCGCAGCATCGGCGCATTGGTGATCAGCAGCAGCAGGATGGCCGCGGCAAAGGCGATATTCGAGTGGCCGTATAGCCGGTCGACCGTCGCCACCAGCAGCACGCCGAAGCCCACCCCGCCCAGCATCCGCCAAGCGTGGCGCACTGCACGGGCGTAAAGGCTCAAGCCAGGCGGGTGAGGATCGATCGGGCGAACTCCGTCAGCGTATCGTCCCGCGCGCCCATCACCACAATCCAGTCACCGGGCTGGGCGAGGGCGACGATCCGGTCGGCGCAGTCGTCGCGGAGCGCGATGTGCTCAGCCCTGCCGCCGTTGACCGTGATGAGCTCCGTGATCCGCTCGCTGCCAACGCTGCGATCCACCGTGCCGCCGAAATAAACTGGATCGCACATGATGGTAATGTCGTCTGGCGAAAGCTCGCGCGCAAAAGTCTGGGCGAGCTCCTCACCCATCTGGCGCAAGGGACCGTAACCGTGGGGCTGGAAAAAGGCGATCACCCGGCCCGGCGTTGCCTTGAGCGTGCGCAAGGTGGCGGCGCATTTCTCTGGGTTATGGCCGAAATCGTCGACCACGGTCACGCCCGAGGCCGAGGTGCCGATCACGTCGAACCGCCGCGCCAGACCTGCAAAGCTGCGCAGGGCGAAGGCGGCATCCGCGATATCGATCCCCGCCGCACTGGCTGCCGCAATCGCTGCAAGAGCATTCGAGAGGTTGTGTAGCCCTGGCATCGGGACACTTAACGCAAAGGTCTCGCGCCGCCGATTGTCGATCAGCACGGCCTCGATACCGCGGTCGGTCTGGGCGATTGTGTCGGGATCGATCGTCAGGTCGGCATCGCATGCCCTGACGCCGAAGGTCACCGCCGCGTTCGCCCGGCTGGCGAGTTTCCCGGCCTCCGCACTGTCGAGGTTGATCACAGCCGTGCCGGAAGCGCTGAGGTAATCGCCGAACAGCACCCGCAGTTCCTCAATGCTTTTGTGATCGAGACTGACGTTGAGCAGCACGCCTACGCTGGGCCGGTAGAGCGCGATTGACCCGTCACTCTCGTCCACTTCGCTGACGAACAGATCGCGCGAACCGATCCGGGCGCTGGCGAAAGGGTTTGTCGGCGAGATGAAGTTCTTCATCACCGCGCCGTTCATCACCGTGGGATCGCGGCCCGCCTCGCTGAAGATCCACGCGATCATTCCTGTCACGGTCGACTTGCCCGAGGTGCCTGCCACTGCGACCGAGACATCGGCGGCGTTGAACAGGCGCGAGAGTAGCTGTGCGCGGCTCAACCGCTCACAGCCCAGCGCCTTCGCGCGGGCGACTTCGGGCACGGTATCCTCAATCGCGGCGGAGGCGACGAGGACTTGATCGGGCGAGGTCACCCCGCTCCCGTCCTGCGGGAACAGGGGAAAGCCATTGGCCTCCATCCACGCGAACTTTTCAGGGGTGCGCCCTTGATCACGGCTGCGGTCAGAGCCTGCTACAGGCAAGCCGAGACCCTGCGCAATCTGCGCCAGTGGCAGCATTCCGGACCCGCCGATGCCGCAGAAGAACAGCGGGCGCCCTGTGAGTGTCCCAGCCTTGAGCCCGTTATCCATATGGGGCGTGGTTATTGGCTTGCGCGCCCCCTGACAAGCGCCATAGGCTGTGCGCCATGACGAATATCGCCATCTGCGCCCCCGCTACGCCGATCACCCGCGAGCAACAGACCGCGCTCGAAGAGCTGGTCGCAGCCGAATTCCCCGGTCACCGCGTCACCTTTCACGACCAGTGCTTTGAACGCGCCGGCCATTTTGCGGGTGACGATCTGCGCCGCCTTTCGGCGCTGCTCGAATTCGCCAACGACCCTGCCTTCGATGTCGTCTGGTTTGCCAAGGGCGGTTACGGCTCGAACCGGATCGCCGAGGCGGCGGTGTCGCAGATGAATGGCGCTGCGCGGGCCAAGACTTTCGTGGGGTTCTCCGACTGCGGTTACCTGCTCGCTGCGCTGTACCGGGCGGGGATCGGGCAGAGTGTTCACGGTTCGATGCCGGTCAGCGCGCGTTCGGAAGGCGGGCGGGAGGCGATCCGCCGGGTGCTCAAATGGCTTGGCGGCGATACCAGTGGGGTCGAGCCGAGCCTTGACGGCACCACACCTGCCGCAGCCTTCAACCTTATCACGCTGGCGATGATTGCGGGCACGCCGATGATGCCCGATCTGACCGGTCACGTGGTGATGGTCGAGGAAGTGGCCGAACATCTTTACGCAATCGACCGGATGTTCTTCCATCTTGCCGGAACGCTCCCGCGGCTGGCCGGGCTGCGATTGGGTTCAGTGACCGATGTGCCCGAAAACTACGTCGAATTCGGTCAGAGTGAAGAGGATATTGCCCGCTTCTGGTGCGACCGCGCGGGCATTCCCTACCTCGGCCGCGCGCTGATCGGCCATACCTCTGCCAACAGGGTTGTGCCCTTCGGTCTTGCCAGCCCGCCCACGCGGACGTAACGGCGCGCCCCAAAACTCATAAAGAGGGTCGTCGATGCGCGCGTTCATTTTTCCGGGGCAGGGCAGTCAGAAAGTCGGCATGGGGGCAGACCTTGCCGATGCCAGCGCGGCTGCGCGCGAAGTGTTCGGCGAGGTGGACGAGGCGCTGAAGCAGAACCTTTCGAAGCTGATGCGCGAAGGGCCCGAAGACCGGCTGACTCTGACCGAGAACGCGCAACCCGCGATCATGGCCAATGCCATCGCCACGCTCAGGGTGCTGGAGCGCGACTTCGGGGTGAAGCTGCTCCAGGCGGCGAACTGCGTCGCGGGCCATTCGCTCGGTGAATACACCGCGCTGGCCAGCATCGGCGCCTTCAGCCTTGCCGATACCGCGCGTCTCCTCAAGCTGCGCGGCTGGGCGATGCAGGCAGCGGTGCCGGTGGGCGAGGGGACGATGGCCGTGCTGCTCGGCGCGGACATTGATCAGGCCAAGGCGCTGGCTGAAGCTGCCGCGCAAGGCGAAGTGTGCGAAGTCGCGAATGACAATGACCCCACTCAGGTCGTGCTGTCGGGACACACCGGCGCGATTGAGCGGGCGGTCGCCCTCGTAAAGGAACACGGGATCAAGCGCGGCATGATCCTCAATGTGTCGGCCCCGTTCCATTCCTCGCTGATGGCACCCGCCGCCGCGCGTATGGCGGAAGCGCTGGCCGAAACGCGTCCGCAGGCCTTCACCTTGCCGCTCTATGCCAATGTCACTGCCGCTGCCGTCGCTGATCCTGATGCCGAAAGCGCGCTGCTGGTCGAACAGGTCACCGGCCGGGTGCGTTGGCGCGAAAGCGTGCTTGCCATGCGCGCAGATGGGGTGGAAAGCTTCGTCGAACTTGGCGGCAAGGTGGTCGGGCCGATGGTCAGCCGGACCGACAAGGAAGCACAGGTGACGAGCCTCGTGACAATGGCCGATCTTGAGGCCTTTGCGAAGGAGATGGTGTGATGTTCTCACTCAAAGGCATGAACGCACTGGTCACCGGGGCTGCTGGCGGCATCGGCTCGGCAATCGCCCATGCGCTGGCAAGCCAAGGTGCGCGTTTGGCGCTTTCGGGCTCCAATTCGGCAAAACTGCGCGCGTTTCGCGATGAGCTGAACGAAGCCTATCCCCACCACGACCACGATGGCCATGTCGAAATCACCTGCGATCTGGGCAACACCACACAGGTCGAAGAGCTCATTCCGGCGATGCTCGATACGCTCGGAACGATGGACATTCTCGTCAACAATGCCGGCATCACCCGTGACAATCTCGGGATGCGGATGAAGGACGAGGAATGGGATCAGGTGATCCGCATCAACCTCGAAGCCAGCTTCCGCCTGATGCGTGCGAGTGCCAAGCCGATGATGAAGGCGCGGTTCGGGCGGATCATCAACATCACTTCGGTGGTGGGCGCGACCGGCAATCCGGGCCAGATGAACTATTGCGCCGCCAAGGCGGGGCTGACCGGCATGACTAAGGCGTTTGCGCAGGAAGTCGCGAGCCGCGGGATCACCGCCAACTGTGTCGCCCCCGGCTTCATCCGCACCGCGATGACCGCTGCGCTCGATGAGAAGCAGCAGGCCGCGATCAATGGCCGCATTCCGATGGGCCGGATGGGCGAGGGCGCGGAAATCGGCGCTGCGGTTGCTTTCCTCGCCAGCCGTGAAGCCGCCTATGTCACCGGCGAGACGCTGCACGTGAACGGCGGAATGGCGATGCTAGGATAGGGGGCGAGGGCTTCTGCCCTGCCTTATCCCCAGCGGAGTCGCCCCTCGCAAAGCCGCCAACTTGCCCGTGGTGTTGCCTGCGCTAAGGTTTTACGCAGATTCCGGCGCTTGAGGGCGATTCCTTCGCCCCTCTGCCACATACAGGACCGATAGGGACAAGCGATGAAGGCCACGATCGAACGCGCGACGCTGCTGCGGTGCCTTTCCCATGTTCAATCCGTGGTGGAACGCCGCAACACCATTCCCATTCTGTCCAACGTGCTGATCGACGCCAGCGATGGCGGCTCTGTGCGGGTGATGGCCACCGACCTCGATTTGCAGGTGGTCGAAACCATGTCGGCCGCTTCGGTGGATCAGCCCGGTGCGATTACCGTATCGGCGCACTTGCTGTTCGATATTGCGCGCAAGCTGCCCGAAGGCAGCCAGGTCAGCCTCACCACCAGCGACAATCGTTTGGAGGTCAAGGCGGGCCGGTCGAACTTCAAGCTGCCCACGCTGCCGCGTGACGATTTCCCGGTGATCGTTGAAGGCGATCTGCCGACCAGCTTTGAACTGCCCGCGCGTCTGCTGGCCGAGCTGATCGACCGCACCCGGTTCGCGATCTCGACCGAGGAGACCCGTTACTACCTCAACGGGATTTTCCTGCACGTCACGGACGAGGACGAACCGCTGCTCAAGGCCGCGGCGACCGATGGTCACCGCCTAGCGCGCTTCACCATCCCGCGGCCTGAAGGCGCGGCCGGGATGCCGGACGTCATCGTGCCGCGCAAAGCCGTGGGCGAGCTGCGCAAGCTGCTGGACGAAGCGCTGGACAGCAACGTCCTGATCGACCTGTCGGCCAGCAAGATCCGCTTCACGATGGGCGGCGAAGGCGGCGTGGTGCTCACCAGCAAGCTGATCGACGGGACCTTCCCCGATTACAGCCGCGTGATCCCGACCGCGAATGACAAGCTGCTCAAGGTCGATCCGAAGCTGTTCTTCTCGGGCGTCGACCGCGTCGCGACCATCGCCACTGAAAAGACCCGCGCGGTCAAGATCGGTCTTGACCATGACCGCGTCACGCTCTCGGTCACCTCGCCCGACAATGGCACTGCGGCCGAAGAACTGGCGGCCGAATATCGTTCGGAAGGGCTCGAGATCGGCTTCAACGCCAATTACCTCAAGGATATCCTCGGCCAGATCGACAGCGACACGGTGGAACTCCACCTTGCCGATGCCGGCGCGCCGACTTTGATCCGTGAGAACGAACAGGCCCGCGCGCTGTATGTGCTGATGCCGATGCGGGTGTGATCCCCGCCTGCAAGGAGGGGAATCGCCAATGAATGTAATGCAGGTTCACGTGCGCAAAGGCGCGCTGAACGATGCCGTGCTGGCGGAAGTGCCGCCGGCTCGGCTGGCTGACGGCGCGGTGCGGCTCGCCATCGAGAGCTTCTCGGTCACGGCGAACAACATCACCTATGCGGTGGCGGGGGACAGCTTCAAGTATTGGGACTTCTTCCCCGCGCCCGAAGACTTCGGCATCGTGCCGATGTGGGGCCATGCGCGGGTGATCGAAAGCAACAGTGCCGAAATCGCGGTGGGCGAACGAGTCTATGGCTACCTGCCGATGGCGAGCCATCTGGATGTGGTGCCGGGCCGCGTGACGGCGGGCGGTTTCCTCGATACAACCGATCATCGCCAGCCGATGAGCCCGGTCTACAACAGCTACACGCGCCTCGCCGCCGATCCCGAGCATGACGCAGTGCGCGAAGCGGAGCGGATGATCTTCGGCCCATTGTTCCGCACCGGCTTCCTGATCGAATACTTCCTGCGCGGGCAGGACTGGTTCGGCGCGGAGCAGCTGATCGTCACCAGTGCGTCGTCCAAGACCGCGCTGGGTCTGGCGAGCGTGGCGCGGCATTCATCGCCCGGCGTCAAGCGGATCGGCCTCACCTCGAAGGGCAATGTCGGCTTTGTCGAAGCGACCAGGCTTTATGACGAAGTCGTCGCCTATGAAGATCTGGAGCGCGTTCCGGTGCTGCGCAGCGTCAGCGTCGACTTTGCGGGCAATGCCGAACTGCTGGGGCGGATCCACCGCCATTTCGAAGATGCGCTGGCCCATTCGGCGCTGGTCGGCATGACCCATATCGAAGCGCGCTCGACCTTCGGAGGCGGCGAGGCGCTGCCCGGCCCCAAGCCTGCGCTGTTCTTCGCGCCGGATCACGCCGTGGCCTTCTTCAAGGCGCACGGGGCCGAGGAGGGGGGCAAGTTGGTCGCGGCGGCATGGCACGACTTCCTGAAGGCTGCCGACGGCACAGTCGCGATCGAACGGCACGCCGGTCTGGAAGCAGCCCGCTCTGTATTCACCGCCATGGTTGCAGGTCAGATCGACCCGGCCAAGGGGATCGTGATCGAACCCTAGGCCGGGGCGCTAAGGCCTCAGGGCGGCGGATTACTCCGCCGCTTCGGCCAGCTCCACCCGTTGCGGCCCACGGATCAAACCGCCCGGCGCTGCGCCGGTCCATTGCCCATCGCGGAAGGTGACCTCGCCGCTCTTGATGGTGGCGACATAGCCATCGGCCTTCTGGAGCAAACGCTTGCCGCCCGCCGGAAGGTCGAAGGCGAGCCACGGCTTGCCGAGCTTCAGCTTGTCCATGTCGATGATGTTCAGATCTGCCAGATAGCCCGGCGCGATCACGCCGCGATCCTCAAGCCCGTAAAGCACCGCCGTGTCGCGACACTGGCGCTTGATCGCCTGTTCGAGGCTGATGCGCTCACCGCGCTTGCGGCTCTTGACCCAGTGTTCAAGCATGAAGGTGGGCGAGGCCGCATCGCAGATCGTCCCGCAATGCGCGCCGCCGTCCGACAGCGAGTTCACGGTATCGTCGGCGTGCTGGAGCGGGTGCAGGAAATCGAGGTTCCCATCCGCATAGTTGAGGATCGGCAGATAAATGAAGCCCTTGCCATCATCGCGGCACAGCAGATCATAGGCATATTCCTGAGGGGAAACCCCAGCCGCCGCCGCGCGGGCGTTGATGCTGGCTTCGGGCGTCGGTTCGTAGTCGAAATCGGGGTCCATCTCATATTGCAGCGTCCAGCCCATCGAGATCGCCATCACCACTCCGCCGATATCTTTGGGGGCATCGGTGTAATCATTGGGCTCGGCGAGCAGCTGGGCCTTGAACGCCGGATCGAGCAGCTTCGCTTTCTGTTCGTCCCAAGGCAGTTCCTTAATCGCCATCCAGCTCGGGCGGAAAGCGAAGGGGTTCACCGTGCCCTGCCACGCCATCACGATGCCGTTACCGCGCAGCGCAATCTGGGCGACGATGTTCGCGCCATTGTCGTTCTCGGCGCGCATCTGGGCGATCTGCTCGTCGAGCGAGAGCTCCTTGGCGATGGACTGGAGCGCGGCGAAGGTGACGGGGATGCCGGCCTCGCGGCTCAATTGCCCCATCCAGCCGAACTCGTTCCACTCGCGCTTGAGGTCGCTGGCGATCTCGAACACCGCATGGCCGCCCGCTGCCCGGGCGCGGCCCATGGCTTTGCCGATCGCGATCAGCTCTTCAGGCGTCGCCGTGGTGCCTGGGACCAGTTCGCCATCGACCGACTTGTGCAGCACCGTGCGCGAGGTCGAGAAACCCAGGGCGCCTGCGCGCACGCCTTCCTCGACGATCCGGCTCATTTCGGCAATGTCGTCAGCGGTCGGCACCGCGCCGGGCTGCTCGCGGTCCCCCAGCACATAGGCGCGCACTGCGCCATGGGGGACGTGAGTGCCGATATCGACCGTGCGAGGAAGCTTCTCCAGCGCGTCGAGATATTCGGGGAAGGTCTCCCAGTCCCAGGTGATGCCCTCGGCCAGAGCAGTGCCGGGGATGTCTTCGACCCCCTCCATCAAGCTGATCAGCCATTCGTGACGGTCAGGCTTGGCGGGTGCGAAGCCGACGCCGCAATTGCCTATCACCACCGTGGTGACGCCGTGCCAGCTGGACGGCGCCATCTCCTGATCCCAGGTGGCCTGACCATCGTAATGGGTATGAATATCAACGAAGCCGGGAGCGACAACCTTGCCGCTGGCGTCAATTTCTTCCGCCGCGCTGCCGGTGATACGGCCCACCGCTGCGATCAATCCGCCGGAGATCGCGACGTCGCCGGTAAAGGCCGCAGCCCCGGTGCCATCGACAATTGTGCCGCCCCGGATGATCAGGTCGTATTGCGCCATTCTGTCTCTCCCTTATTGGAGCGCAGAATGTCGCAAAGCGCGGCCCCCTACAAGGGGTGCCTGCGTGAGTTTATGACGTGCGTGCGAAGCCAAGGGGCAGCAAAATGGGTCTGAACAAGCATATTCGCTCAGGGTTTGTAGGACTTGTTGGATGGGCCGCGCTGGCGACGCCGCTCGCCGCGCAGGATAGCGGTGCTTGGCGGTTGGCGCCGGAGAGCGATCTGTCGGCCATGCTCGACTGTTTCGAGGCGGCAGGGCAGACGCTGATCTCCGCCCATCGCGGCGGGCCGACTCCGGGCCTGCCGGAAAATGCCATCCCGACAATGGACGCGCTGCTCGCTGCGCATCCGGCGATCATGGAGGTGGATGTGGGGCAGAGCGTGGACGGACAGCTGTTCCTGCTCCACGATGACCGGCTTGATCGCACCACCACCGGTAAGGGCGAGGCCGCCGCGCAGGATTGGGCCGCGCTCAGCCAGTTGAAGCTCAAGGACAATTGGGGTTGGGTGACGCCCTATACGATCCCCACGCTGGCCGAGGCGCTGGCATGGGCCAAGGAGCGCACCGTGCTCCAGATCGATTTCAAGCGTTCGGCCGATGTCGGCAAGGTTGTGGCAGAAATCCGCGCAGCGGGGATGGCGGGCAGCGTGATCCTGATCGCCTATTCGGTCGAACAGGCCGCCGCGCTCCACCGTGCCGCGCCCGAGATGTTGCTGTCCGTCTCGGTTGATGCGCCCGGCGATGTCGCGGCATTGAAAGCGGCGGGCATCCCGGAGGATCGCATGGTGGCCTTCACCGGCACCCGCCTGCCGCGCCCTGAACTTTACCGTGAGCTTGACGGCCAGAACATCGAAGTGATCTTCGGCACTTTGGGCCGCCCGCCGCGCTCGATCGATGCGGTGATCGATCGTTACGGCATGGACAAACGCTACGCCGAACTCGGCAAGGAAGGCGTCGACATCCTCGCCACCGACCGTCCCCGCGAAGCCGCCGCTGCGCTGGCCGAGGCGGGGCGTTTGCCGAAGGCAGGACTTTGCGGGGTCAGCCGGGGCGGGTAGTGGAACATAGTGCGGAGCGCTGAAGGAGAACGAGAAATGGTCAAGGCAACATGGAACGGCGCAGTGATTGCCGAGAGCGACGACACCGTGGTGGTCGAAGGCAATCACTATTTCCCGCGCTCCGCGGTCGATCCGGCGGTTCTGAGCACCAGCGCCACGACCACGGTTTGCCCGTGGAAGGGCACCGCGCATTACCACAGCATCACCGTGGGAGGCGCGACCAACGCTGACGCTGCGTGGTATTATCCCGAACCAAAATCCGCTGCTGCCGAGATCAAGGACCGCATCGCCTTCTGGCGTGGGGTCGTCGTTTCCTGATCACGGCGCAAAACGCGCGCGACTATGCCGCCGCGCGCCTGGCTTCCTTCGCCGTGTCGGGCGCATCCAGAAATTCGCGGATCGCAGCCACGCTTTCATCGGCGTGGGTCAGCAGGAACAGATGCCCGCCGCCTGCAAAGGTCTGGAGCCGCGAATTGGGGATCATCGCCTTCAGGATCTTGCCGTTGATGACGGGGACGATCTGGTCATCCTCGCCCATCATGATCAGCGTTTCCTTCTTCATGAAGGGCAGGGCAGGGAGGCTGCTCCAGCCCATCATGCACATCAGCTGGTACATATAGCCGCGCGGGCTGGGCGGTTTCAGACGGCCGATATGGCTGTCCTTCTGGTGCTCGGCCCCGTCCTTGTCGACGCCGCCGTAAAGCGTGGCGAAGTGTTCGTTCATGAATTCAGGGTCGATATAGCGGCGCGGATCGGCCATCTTGGTGAAGGCGGCGGGATTGCCCGGCACCATGATCATGCCGGGTGTGGTCGCGATCAGTGTCAGCCGCCGGGTGAGCCCCGGATGCTGGAGCGCAAAGTGCTGCGCCATCGCGCCGCCCCATGACACGCCCATGACATCGACCTGATCCAAGCCATAGCGCGCCAGCAGCTGCGCGGCCGTCCAGCTCATGGTGAAGGGGTTATAGGGGATCAGCGGATCGGGCGATTCGCCGGTTCCCGGCATGTCGAACATCAGAAACCCACGCTCCGGCAAAGCGGCGGCGAGGGGGGCTACCGCCTCGATATTGGCGCCGATGCCATTGAAGAACAGGATCGGCAGGTGATCGGACGGCATATCGAGCCGCCATGCCGCAGTCCGTAGCGTCCGACCGCCCACTTGTTCCATTGTGACGACAGCGCCGTCCATTGCATTGGCCACAAAAACCCGTCCTTTCTGAGCGCCGCAAAGGGCGCGGGTTGGGCGCGCACGTCGATCCCTAAACGCGCGCGCCCATAAGCTGTTTGCACGCTTCGACCCCTGTCCCCCGAGGTCGAGCGCTGCAGTGCAATATCAGACTTCTTCGATGACGTAGAGTCCCGGCGCCTTATCGGTCGGACGATAGGTGTCATTGCCCAGAGCGGCGGGCGCAGATTTCTTCTTGCCCGAACGCGCCTGCACCCACTCCATCCACAGCGGCCACCAGCTGCCCTTGACTTCTTCGGTGCCCTGCAACCACTCGTCGGCGGTCGCGGGGAGCTTGCCCTTCTTGGCCTGCACGAAATACTTGGCCTTGGGGTTGCCCGGCGGGTTGAGGATCGCCTGCATGTGGCCGCTCTGCGAGAGCACGTAGGTCACATCCTTGGAACCGAACAGCTGGGTCGAACGATAGGTCGCCTTCCACGGCGTGATATGATCGGTCACCCCGCCGAGGATGAACAGATCGGCGGTCACCTTGCTGAGATCGACCTTGTGCCCGGCCATCTCGACCTCGCCCTGCTTGGTGAAGGCGAGGGTTTCGAACAGCGTCAGGAAATCGCCCATCAGGCTCGACGACAGGTTGGTCGCGTCCGCATTCCAGAACAACACGTCGAACGCCGGCGGGTCCTGCCCGAGCAGGTAGTTGTTGATGACGTAGTTCCAGATGAGGTCGTTCGGGCGCAGCCACGCGAAGCCGCGCGCGAGGTCATCAGCCTTGATGATCCCGGCCTTCTTTGCCCGCTGGCGGGCCAGTGCCATGCCGTTCTCGCTCACCAGCGAACCGGCCTCGATATCGGTCGGCTTGGGATGGAGCACGCACACCATCAGCGTCAGCGTGCCGAGGATCGGATTGCCGGTCGCGGCAAGCTTCGATGCGAGCACTGCGGCGGTCTGTCCGCCCGAACAGCCGGCGGACACGTTAACCTTCTTGGAGCCGGTGATCGAGGCGACCACCTCCAGCGCCTTTTCGCAGGCGGCGATGTAATCGGCCATGCCCCAGTGACCCTGATCCTTGGACGGATTGCGCCACGAAATCACAAAGGTCTGCACGCCGTTGTCGAGCTGCCATTTGATCACCGATTTGTCCGGCGACAGGTCGTTGATGTACATCTTATTGATTTGCGGCGGGATCGTCAGCTGCGGGATCTCGTAGACCTCATCGGTGGTGGGGGCATATTGCAGCACCTCCATGATCTCGTCGCGGTAGACAACGCTGCCCTTGGACGTGGCGATGTTCTCGCCGATCTTGAACGGGCGCTTGTCGACCTGGCTGACCATGCCCTTGTTGTGGACGAGGTCATTGTAGGCGTTCTGGAGGCCCTTGATCAGGCTCAGGCCGCCCGAGTTGATGATCTGCTTTTGCGCGGTCGGGTTGCCGATCAGCGAATTGGTGGGGGCCAGACCATCAAGGATGATATTGGCGATGAAGTTGGCGCGGTTGCGCTCCAGTTCGTCAAGCTCAAGCTCCTCGAGCCAGTTCTTCATCCCTTTCTGCACCGCGAGATAATATTGTGCGCCCGCCCGGAAGAACGGGTTGTACTGCCACGCAGGGTCCATGAACCGCTTGTCCTTGGGATCGGGGGCGAGTTCGCTCTTGCCGGTCATGATCTTGACCATGTCCTGCGCCATCGCGGTCGAATGGCGCACGAAGCGCGAGGGATCAGAGGCCGTTTCGCGCAGCAGCAGCGCCACCGCACTGACGAAATCCTCGCGGGCCAGGCCGACCAGCGGCCCCAGAGCATTGGTGGACTGGGCTGCTTCGTTCTCAAGCTTCACTTCGCTGCGTGCCATGGAATCCCCTTTGTGAGGCCGTCTCGTCCGCTGCCCTGCATGGCAATCGGTTAACGCGGTCCTTGTGGTCCAGAATGCCGCCTCGGCTGCCAAGTTGCAAGCGTGGCGCGCGCGGACGTATCGCGGGGGTGAGGCCCAAAGATGAAAGGATTCATCATCCCGATTAACGCTTTTCTCAACCCTGATCGGGTAGGGTGCGGCAATGGCTGGGGATCCGATCCGAAAATTCGCAACATTTGATCCCCGCCCCGTTGGCGGGGATCGTGATTTGCGTTCGGTGGCAAGAGCCAAGGCCAAGGCGACAGCCGAGATTGACGGTGCCGATCTGCGCGCTCGCGGTGAGCGTCGCGGGATTGAGCGGCTCCAGACCGAAAAGATCGGGGGGCTGAAGCACGCGATCGACGAGCCTGCCAGCGAGCAAGGCTTCCTTTTGCCGCGCGAAGCCGGGGGCATGACCCTGTTCCTGCTGGCCGCCTATGCCGTTTCGGCGGTGGCCTTTCAGGGCCTGCCGTCGACCCATACGGTCGGCGCAGCGTTGGCTTCGGCGGCGCTGTTTGCATGTGGCTCGCTGTTCGCCGCCACGGAACGTCGCGGCGATAGGTCATTCGCCACGCGGGCATTGGTGGTGGTGGCGGGCATCGTCCTGCCGATGGCGCTGGCGGGTTATGCCTTGGCCGGCTGGGTGAACGAGGGCCTGCCGTGGCAATGGGCCATCGCAACGCTGATCTGCGTCAACGCGGCCGCCGCCGCGCTGTTCGACATGCGCATTATCTCGCTGTTCTGCGCCAAGATTGCCAGCTGGGCGGGCTTTGCTGTGCTCATGCCAGGTCTTTTGACCTATGCCGCCCTGATTGCTGCAGCCATAACCCTGTCGCTGATCGCGCGGCTCGAATGGAAAGCGGCAGAACAGCGCCGCCTCGCCCGCGAAGCACGCGAGCGGGTCGCAGCGCGCGCCGAAGATATCCTGCGCAGTTTCGAGGAGACCGGGCAAGGCTGGTTCTGGGAAACCGACCGGCGCGGGTTGATCACCTATATCTCGCCCAAGGCGGCCATGGCGCTCGGCAAGTCCAGCGATGAAATTGTCGGCCGTCCGCTGAGCGAGATCGTCGACCCCACCCAGAGCGCAGCCGATGCCGAGCGCACGCTCGCTTTCCACCTTTCGGCCCGTTCCGCTTTCCACGATGTTGAGGTGCGCGCCGCCACCACCGGCGACGAACGCTGGTGGGCGCTTGCCGGGCGCCCGGTGTATGACAGCTACAAGAACTTCTGCGGCTTCCGCGGCCACGGCACCGATCTGACCGAAAAGCGCCGCAGCGAGCAGCAGGTCTCGCGCCTCGCTCACTACGATTCCCTCACCGGCCTCGCCAACCGCGTGCAGATGAGTCAGGCGCTCGAGCAAATCCTGGCCGCCCCCAGCGGGCGTGAGCGGGCCTGCGCGGTGCTGATGCTCGATCTCGATCGCTTCAAACATGTCAACGATACGCTAGGCCACCCCGCTGGCGATGCGTTGCTCAAGCAGGTGGCTCAACGGCTCGAACGCGCCATAGGCGGGGCAGGGCGCTGCGGGCGTCTTGGCGGTGATGAATTCCAGGTGATCGTCCCCGGCCACCAGGACCGCAAAACACTCGGGCACATGGCACAGGAAATCATCAACTCGCTGTCGCAGCCCTATTCGATCACCGGCCAGAGCGTGGTCATCGGTGCATCGGTCGGGATCGCGCTCGCTCCCGAGCATGGCTCGACCAGCGATGCGCTGATCCGCAATGTCGACCTTGCGCTTTATGCCGCCAAGGACGCAGGCCGCGGCGTGTATCGCTTCTACGCCGAAGACCTCCACGCCGCCGCAGAAGAACGCGCCGAGCTGGAACAGGACCTGCGCGAGGCGATCGCCAAGGGCGAGCTGGAGCTTCACTACCAACCCGTGGTCTTCGCCGCCGACGAAAAGATCGTCGGTTTCGAAGCGTTGATGCGCTGGAACCACCCCAAGCGCGGCTGGCTCAGCCCTTCGAAATTCGTCCCCATCGCCGAAGATGCCGGCCTGATCGACCGGATGGGCCAATGGGCGCTGCGCACGGCCTGTGCCGATCTCGCCCGCTGGCCCCGCTCGATCCGCTGTGCTGTCAATGTTTCGGCACTGCAATTCGCCAATCCCGAACTGCCGACCATCGTCGCCAATGCGCTGGCCCATGCTGGGGTCGCCCCATCGCGGTTGGAGCTGGAAATCACCGAAAGCGTGTTCCTCAACGACAGCGCCGGGACCGATGCCATGTTCAAGGCGCTGAAGCGGGTCGGAGTGCGTCTTGCGCTCGACGATTTCGGGACCGGTTACTCATCGCTGGGCTATCTCAAGAAGGCGCCGTTCGACAAGATCAAGATCGACCGCAGCTTTGTGCAGGGCGCCACCGAGGAAGGCAGCCGCAACGGCGCGATCATCGCCTCGATCACGTCCCTGGCCGAAGCGCTGCATATGGACACCACGGCCGAAGGTGTTGAAACGCTCGACGAGCTGGAACTGGTGCGCCTGCTCGGGTGCAGCCACATTCAGGGCTACATCTACTTCAAGCCAATGAATGCCGCAGAGGCGACCGCACTGGTTTCGGGCAATCTGGTAGCCGAGGCTGATGGCCCGCAATGCGCGCGCGTGCCGCGCCAGAACCTGCTGCGCAAGGTGACCGTGATCCACAACAACAACCGCCTCAATGCCACGCTGCGCAACATTTCCGAAAGCGGCGCGATGATCGAAGGCCTGTGGAACATGCCCGCAGGAAGTCCGATGCGGATCGAATTTTCGGACGACAAATCGGTGACTGCGCAGGTGCGCTGGTCGCGCGAGAATCGCGTCGGAGTCGAATTCCACGAGCCCCTGCGCCGCCGGGCCGATGGTTCCTACTCGGTGCTGAAGGGGCAACGCAGCCAAGGCGCTGGCGCTGGCGGCTGGTAATCATCGCGGCGCAGCGCGGATAAGTTAGCGGCCTCTTAGCCATCTCTCGCAAGGGTGGCTGTTAGCGGAAAAATAACCATCGGGCTTTACTCCTTGGCGAACAACGGGGGCGGCCGTGCGGGCTGCTACCGGATTGAGGTCTGGAGGTTTACCGAGACGATGTCCCTGAAGGGTCTCCTGTCGTCCCGCAACGCCGCGGCTCCCCGCAGTGCGCGCAGTCTTGCCGCCCCGGCTGCCGCTTCGGCGCTGTCTGATGGCGAGCGTCTCGCCATGCTCGATGAGCTTGAGCAATCGGGTCTCGGCTGGTTCTGGGCGAGCGATGCGAATGGCCATCTGACCTATCTGTCTGCCGCTATCGCCGCCCGACTTGATATCCCTCTTGGTGAGTTGCTGGGCCAACCCCTCGGCACCATCTTCACAGCCGCCGACCGCGAGCAGCGCGGCAAGTCGCTCCCGCTCATGCTCGGCGCGCACAAGGCCTTTGGCGGCATCGCAGTCCACGCGGCACGGCGGCCCGAAGGCGCGGTACTGCGCCTTTCCGGCCAACCGGTGACCACCGGCGAGGGACGCTTTGCAGGTTTCCGTGGCACCGGCGTCGACATCACCGAAGAATATCACCGCGAGGAAGAAACCGCGCGGCTCGCCCGTTACGATTCGCTCACGGGCCTCAGCAATCGCCACCGCATGGCGCACCAAATCGAAAGCACGCTGACCGCGTTCAAGGCGGCGCGGCGCAACTGCGCAGTGATGATGATCGACCTCGACCGGTTCAAGCATGTCAACGACACGCTCGGTCATGCCGCAGGGGATGAATTGCTCAAGCAGGTCGCCGCACGGCTGACCCGTGCGATCGACCGCGAATGCGAGATCGGACGGCTCGGCGGCGACGAGTTCCAGGTGATGCTGCCCGATATCGACGACCGCGGGGTGCTTGGCGATCTGGCGATGAAGATCATCACCATGCTGCGCCAGCCTTACAGCCTTGAAGATGGCCGCTGCGTCATCGGTGCGTCGGTCGGCATTGCGATTGCTCCGCATGACGGCGTGAGCCGCGAGGAAATCGTGCGCGCTGCCGACCTTGCGCTTTATGCCTCCAAGAATGGCGGGCGCGGGCAATATCGGTTCTTCTCCGGTGAGCTTGAGAACGAGACGATTTTCCGCCGCCGTCTGGAACAGGACCTGGGAACCGCTCTGCGCGAAGAGCAGCTGTTCCTGCGCTTCGAACCCATCGTCGAAGCCGCCGCCGGATCGGTCTGCGCACTTGAAGCGCATGTGTGCTGGACCCATGCCGAGCGCGGTGTGATCGACGAGGAAGAGTTCGCCCAGATCGTGGAAGGTTCCGCCTTGCTCCCCGATGTCGGGCGGTGGGCTATTGCCGCAGCGTGCCAGCGCGCGGCCCTCTGGCCCGATACTGTCCGGGTGGCGGTCAATGTGCCGGTCGCGCTGTTCCTCGCCGATAACTTCGTCGAGCAGATCGGCGAGGCGATCGACAGCGCCGGACTAAACCCCGCGCGGCTTGAGCTCGAAATCAGCGAAGCCGTGTTCTTCGGCGATGCCGCCGTGGTCGACCGCACGCTCGCCGTACTGTTCAAGCTAGGCGTCCGCCTGACGCTTGACGAGTTCGGCTCGGGCTATTCCTCGCTCGCCTATCTGCGCCGCGCGCCGTTTGACAGCATCAAGATCGACCAGAAGCTGATTGCCGAAGCCGAACGTCAAGACAGCCGCGAGCTTGGTTTGGTGCGCGCGATTGTGGCGCTGGCCGGTGCGCTCCAGATGGACACCATCGCGAGCGGCATCGAAAGCGCGGACCTCTTGGCAGCTTTGACCGCCGGCGGGGTGCGCTACCTTGAGGGCCCGATTTTCAGCGAGCCGCTCGACGAAGATTCGCTGGCGGAAGAGATGGCTGGCGGCACGTGGAAGATCGAACCCGGCACCGACCGCACCCGTCGTGCGCGGCGCCGGACGGTGTTCCGCAAGATCCAGGTGATCCATGATGACTATGCCTATGAGGTGACGCTGCGCAACCTCTCGAAGTCGGGCGCGCTGATCCAGGGACTGGCCGACGTGCCCAAGGGCACGCAATTCGTGGTCGACCTGGGCGGCGGACAGCTGGCGGTGGCGACGGTGACCCGTGCCAATGGCGATGTGCAGGGGCTCGAGTTCGAACAATCGCTGATCGAGGACGGGTCGGGCGGGCTGTGTACCCGCAACCGCGTTTCGCCCTATGCCCTCGCCGCTGCCGGAACCCCGCTCGCGGCGCTGGCACCGGGCCGGTTCCTTGGCATGGATCAGGGCGGCGCGATCCCCAAGTTCGGCTATGCCGCACCTTCAGCCTAGGTGTTGCGTTTTTGGCGAATGACAACCGCCTGACCGGGCGCTAAGTCGCGGGTTCATGACTGACCTCTCCAAAATCCGCAACTTTTCCATCATCGCGCATATCGACCATGGCAAGTCGACCCTCGCTGACCGGCTGATCCAGTTCACCGGAGGCCTCACCGCGCGTGAGATGTCCGAGCAAGTCCTTGATAACATGGACATTGAGAAAGAGCGCGGCATCACCATCAAGGCGCAGACCGTGCGCCTCAACTACACCGCCAAGGATGGCGAGACCTATCAGCTCAACCTGATGGACACCCCCGGCCACGTCGACTTCGCCTACGAGGTTTCCCGCAGCCTCGCCGCCTGCGAGGGCGCGCTGCTGGTCGTCGACGCCGCGCAGGGGGTCGAGGCCCAAACCCTCGCCAACGTCTACCAATCCATCGAGCACGATCACGAAATCGTCCCCGTCATCAACAAGATCGACCTCCCCGCCGCCGAACCCGAGAAGGTCCGCGCCGAGATCGAGGAGATCATCGGCCTCGACGCGTCCAACGCGGTCATGACCAGCGCCAAGTCCGGCATCGGGATCGAGGACGTGCTCGAAGCCGTCGTCCAGCGCATCCCCGCGCCCAAGGGCAAGATCGACGCGCCGCTCACCGCCAGCCTCGTGGATTCGTGGTACGACCCCTATCTCGGCGTCGTCATCCTCGTGCGTGTGATCGACGGCAAGCTCACCAAGGGGCTCAACATCCGCTTCATGCAGGGCGGAACCCAGCACCTTGTCGACCGCGTCGGCTGCTTCACCCCCAAGCGCACCGACCTGGCCGAACTCGGCCCCGGCGAAATCGGCTTCATCACCGCCCAGATCAAGGAGGTCGAGCAGGCCCGCGTCGGTGACACCATCACCACGGTCAAGAACGGCTCCGACACCCCGCTGCCGGGCTACAAGGAAGTCCAGCCGGTCGTCTTCTGCGGCCTGTTCCCGGTCGACGCCGCCGACTTCGAGAAGCTGCGCGAAAGCATCGCCAAGCTGCGCCTCAATGACGCCTCCTTCTCCTTCGAGATGGAAAGCTCCGCCGCGCTCGGTTTCGGCTTCCGCTGCGGCTTCCTCGGCCTGCTCCATCTGGAGATCATCCAGGAACGCCTCAGCCGCGAATACGACCTCGACCTCATCACCACCGCGCCCTCCGTGGTGTACCGCATCCACCTCGGCCACTCGAAATACGAGGACGCCAAGGTGATCGACATCCACAACCCCGCCGATTGGCCCGATACCAACCGGATCGAGGTGATCGAGGAGCCGTGGATCAAGGCGGTGATCTACACGCCTGACGAGTACCTCGGCGCGATCCTGAAACTGTGCCAGGACCGCCGCGGCATCCAGACCGAGCTCACCTATGTGGGCGGCCGTGCGCAGGTGACCTATGAACTGCCGCTCAACGAAGTGGTGTTCGATTTCTACGACCGGTTGAAGTCGATCAGCCGCGGCTATGCCAGCTTCGATTACGAGCAGATCGGCACGCGCGAGGGCGACCTTGTGAAGATGAACATCCTCGTCAACGCCGAGCCGGTCGACGCGCTGAGCCTGATCGTCCACCGCCACGTCGCCGAAGAACGCGGCCGCGGCATGTGCGAGCGCCTCAAGGACCTGATCCCCCGCCACCTGTTCAAGATCCCGATCCAGGCCGCGATCGGCGGCAAGGTGATCGCCCGCGAAACCATCGCGGCGATGCGCAAGGACGTGACCGCCAAGTGTTACGGCGGGGATATTTCCCGGAAGAAGAAGCTGCTGGACAAGCAGAAGAAGGGGAAGGCCAGAATGAGAGAATACGGCAACGTCTCTATTCCTCAGGAAGCTTTCATTGCTGCGCTGCGGATGGGTGAGGAGTGAGGCCCCGCGCCTAGCGCAGGCGATTGCACAGCAATCGACAAGCTAGAAGCGAGAGGCTGTAACTCCGGCCGGCGGGTGGCCGTAGGCCAGCGCGTTCGACGTCACGGCCGCGGCTTTGCCGCGGCTAACCTTCAATCCTCCCCTCAAGGGGAGGGGGACCACCGAAGGTGGTGGAGGGGCAAGCTAAGCCGACCCCCCGAACAACCACCCCTACAAAGTGCTCCCCATCGCCGTCCTGATCGTATCGAACACATCCGACAGCGTCAGCCCGAGCGACTGAAACGCGATAAGCGCCGCAATCGCGATGAGCGCGACGATGAGCCCATATTCAATGGCGGTCGCCCCCGCGTCGTCGTCCCGCAACCGTGTGAACATCGCTAACCCTTTCAATGCGTTGTGCTGAAGGTGGAGGTGAAAGGTTGCTGAGAGGTGGCGGGGGATGGTTAAGAACAAGGCCCTGCGCCTAGCGCTGGGGTTCGCGCAGCGAATGGCGGCAAGAAGGAAGGGCGAGCATTCTGGGGGGCGGGTGCGCGAAGCGGAGCCTGTTCGGAAGCGAAGCTTGCCAAATGCTATTTCATGCACGCGACTTTGCCGAGGCTTACTTTTCTGCTTTGGTGCTTCCAAAAGGAGCTAAAGCTATGAAGCCAAGAGAGAAAGCAGCCAAGGGTCGCGCCGAACTTGAGGATGCGATCCTTGAGTATTTGAGGGAGCGACCTGAGGGCGCGATCAACAGCGAGATTGCTCGTGACCTTGGCCTTGAGTCTGACTTCGCAGGTCGGCAAAAGAACTATCTCACATATTCACTCTTGGGCGGACTTATAGCGCGCGGTTTGGTGAAGCGTGAAACTGTGGGAAGTAAAAAACTTTTCAAGGCATTTTGATGGTGGATTCATAGCTATAATGTGGGCTTCATAGCACATCATGGTCCTGCCAGCTGTAGGGAAGGTGTTGCGTGAGGTGGAGTCCCATCTTCGTCGGTTAGCTTCGATAACGCTGTCATAAAGAATGCAGCACACCTGATAATGTGTAGTGCCTCGTGGGGTGCGTAAATCGTTTCCACATGCATAGTAGAATTGCGCCACGGATTACGAACTGCATCTAGGTGCGCATAAAGACCTTCGAACGCTACTCCTTCAGACCCAGGTAGTCTCGAATTGGTAGGCCAGAGTTGATCGATTTGTGCCTTGATTGCAGTTAGAATCTTCCCCCAGTTTTTTTCCGATGGCTTCGTGGGATCAGGGATTCCAAGTCGCTTTGACAGTGCCCGGATACCTATCTCAAGCATCCTCATCGCATGAAAAACCGAGGCTGTATAACGCCCAAATGCAATGCATTTTGCAGCCTCTTCTACTTCAAAGGATGCGCTAGGGAACAGTATTGAGAAGCCCGAATTTTGAAGCAGATCATCTGCTGGTGACATGAAGGGCGACTCTTGGGAAGATAATGTGAACAGCTTAATTTCGCTAAGATAATCAGCGAACCGGCTTTCTATATCGTGGAGCGCAATTGTCGCTTTTCCGACGGTCACGTCGCAAGGGCTTTGCTCTAACGAGGCCATAAAGCGATGCGCTGAGACACTTGCCAACCTTGCTCCGATGGCTTGGGTTTCACCCTCAAACAATCTGACTGCAGGTAAAATCAGAGAAATGCTTTCGGGAATCAACTTCTCGTCATTGGCAGCCGAAAGCCCAGAAAAAATTTGATGGATCCGCGCAAGCGAAGTGGCTGCGCCCAAAAATGACGGTGCGTTTAACTCAATCATGTGGTTCAACGTTATACGAAATTGCGAGCCGTTCAAACCCCCGTAAGCAGAAAATCCAACGCATTCAGAACTGTATCGCCATCCTTCTCGAGCGCAACGACCTTCGCCCCCAATTCGCTCACTTCAACCGCCGAGAGAAGCTGCGTCATCAACACATAACGCTCTCCGCCAATCTCAAACACGGGATTGAGTCGGCGCGCAGGTTTGGGCGCTTGGCTCTCCGCAATCAGCGGCGCAACCAAGCGGGTTTTTAGCCCCGCCAGCAAATCCGCCTGACAATCGACCACTAGCGCCCCGCCGCGCTTCAACGCGTAAACATCGAAACGCGCCATCAGAACAGGCGATGATCCGCGAGTGGCAGGCCGTTGGCCTCAACCCAGTCATTGGCCGCCGCGACCGCATCTCCGTTTTCTTCAAGCCAACGCGCCGCTTCAGCCTCGCGGATCGCATCGCGTAGGCCGCGTTCGGCGGCTTCGGAAACCGTGATGCCAAGCCTTTTCGCATCGGCGAGGTAATCTGGTCGGATGGTCATGGTTGTGCGCTTGCGCGGCTCGCTAGGGGCCTTGAGGCGTGAAGGTGTGTGGCTGTTCATGTCACTAATGTATATGCATAGGGTGTATGCATCAAGGTGAAAGCAGCCCCGGCAAAGCCGCGGCCAGGAGGTGGCCTTCGGCCAGCTTCGCTTCCGAACGGGTCGGTTAACGCCGCCCGCCGGCCGAGGGCGGTGATGCGCTGACGCGCACCAGCTTGCAGCTTGGACTCTGCCGCGCAGAGATAACCTCGCCCGCCCCTCCACCATCCTGCGGATGGTCCCCCTCCCCTTGAGGGGAGGACTTGCGCGCCTTCACCGCCTACGGATCAAAACTCTCATCCTTGATTGTCCACTCCGTCCGCGGCGGCGGGGCGGGCTTGGGCTTGCCGTAGGACCAGCCCTCGGGCGGGTGACGGTTTGCCTCCTCCTCCGCCCGGTGCTTCGGCGGGGGGAGGCGTTTGCGCTCCGGCGGATCAAAGCGATCGGCCTCTGCGTGCCACGGCGCATCGAGCAGCTCGCGGGTCTTGGCGTCGGCGTTCATCGCGTCGAGGTCGCGGTCGCGCAGGGCCAGGAAGTGGGCCCAGGCGGCGCGGGTTTCCTCGCTGAGGGCGGCCCAGCGGTCCTCGGCTTCGTGCTGGAAGCGGCGGCGGATGTCCTCGATCTTGCGGTCGATGCTGCGGCGAACCTCCTCGGCCGAGACGTTGGGCTGGCTGGCCTCGTATTCCTTGATCCATTGCTTCTTGAGCCGGTCGAGCTGCATCTGGCTGATCGCGTTGAGGCCCTTCGGCCCGCCGCCGACCGCGAAACGCTCGGGCGCGCGGTTGCGCAGGATGAACATCAGCAGCCGGTCGTTGTAGCGGCGGCGGGTGCCGACGTGCTTGCCGTAGGAGAAGACGTCCTCCTCCACGCCGTTGAGGGCGCGGTCCATGACGACATCCTCGACGCGGGCGATGCCGAGGTCGAGCGCGGCGGTCCATGCGGCGCGGAAGCTCTCGGCGCCGGGCTGGCGGCGCAGGTTGTAGGCCCCGGCCTGGCTCATATCGACCGCCTTGCAGGCTGCCTCGACCGAGCCGGTGTCGGCCAGCGCCTCGATGAAGCCGCGCTGGCGTTCGGGGGTCCAGCCGTCGTGGCGTTCGTACTGGCGGGGGACGGGAGTGAAGGGGGGCAGCGAGCTGCCCCCCTTCACTCCCGTCC
>NZ_JAAALE010000014.1 GCF_009905735.1 Porphyrobacter sp. SLTP | reverse complement strand
GGTGGGGGCTGTAAACTGGGCGAGGTGCTATCGGAATAGCCCCCACCCCCGACCCCTCCCCTGTAGGGGAGGGGAGATGAAGTCAGGCCGCAATAAACGCCTCAAGCCCGGCCAGCCGCATCGCAGGCTCGGGGTGCGGCACCTTGCGCGGTTCGGAGTTGGCGACGGCCTTGGCAATCGCGGCGATATGCGCCGGGCTCGATCCGCAGCAGCCGCCGAGGATATTGACCTGCCCGTGATCGGCCCAGTCCTTGACCAGCCCCGCCGTGGTATCGGGCTGCTCGTCATATTCGCCGAGCTCGTTGGGCAGGCCCGCATTGGGGTAAATCATCAGCAGCGTGTCGGCGATCTGCGAGAGCACCTTCACGTGCGGGCGCAATTGCTCGGCGCCGAAGCTGCAATTGAGGCCGATGGTGACCGGCTTGGCATGGCGCACCGCATACCAGAAGGCTTCTACCGTGTGCCCGGAGAGGTTGCGGCCCGACAGGTCGGTCAGGGTCATCGAGATCATCAGCGGAATTTCGCGGCCAAGATCACGTTCAAGCTGCTTGACCGCCATGATCCCAGCTTTGGCGTTCAATGTGTCAAACACCGTCTCGATCAGGATGAAGTCCACCCCGCCTTCGACCAGCGCGGCGGCCTGTTCCTTGTAGACCGCGACGAGCTCATCGAAGTCGATCTCGCGGTAGCCCGGGTCTTCGACATCAGGACTGAGGGAGAGCGTCTTGTTGGTCGGCCCGATCGCGCCTGCAACAAAGCGCGGGCGGCCATCCTTGGCGGCGTATTCATCCGCCAGCGCGCGGGCGAGTTTGCCGCTGGCGACGTTGATGTCCCGCACCAGACCTTCGGCCGCATAATCGGCCTGGCTGATCCGGTTGGCCGAGAAGGTGTTGGTGGAGACCACATCCGATCCCGCATCCAGATAGGCGCGGGTGATGTCACCGATCACATCCGGGCGGGTCAGCACCAGAATGTCGTTATTGCCCTTCTGGTCGGCGGCGAGGCCCAGATCTCCGGCGTAATCCGCTTCGGTCAGCTTGCGGTTCTGGATCTGCGTCCCGAACGCGCCGTCAAAGATCAGCACGCGCTGAGCCGCAGCGGCAAGGAGTTGGTCACGCGCGCTCATGCATCGTCTCCCACAGGACGCTTCCCGAGCATGTGGCAGATCGCATAGGCAAGCTCAGGGCGATTGAGGGTGTAGAAGTGGAAATCGCGCACCCCGCCCGCATAGAGCCGGCGGCACAGTTCAGCGGCGACCGTCGCGGCGACCAGCTGGCGCGCGGCGGGCTTTTCGTCGAGGCCTTCGAACAATCCGTCCATCCACGCCGGGATCGACGCCCCGCAGGCCGCGGCGAACTTCCTCGCCTGCGCGACATTGGTGACAGGGAGGATGCCGGGAAGGATCGGCGCATCGATCCCGCTCGCGGCGCAGGCATCGCGGAAGCGGAAGAAGGCTTCGGGCGAGAAGAAGAACTGGCTGATCGCGCGGCTGGCCCCTGCGTCCAGTTTGCGCTTCAGATTGTCGATATCGTCCTGCGGGCTCACCGCATCGGGGTGCGTTTCGGGATAGGCTGCGACCGAGATTTCAAACGGCGCAATCGCCTTCAGCCCGCTCACCAACTCTGCCGCGCTGGCATAGCCGTCCGGGTGCGGGGTGAAGGGCGCGCCGGGTTCACCCGCATCGCCGCGCAGCGCGACAATGTGGCGCACGCCCGCTTCCCAGTAATGTTCGGCGACTTCGCGGATTTCCGCCTTCGACGCCGCAACGCAGGTAAGGTGGGCCGCGGCGGGCAGCTTCGCCTCGCTGATAATCCGCGCCACCGTTGCATGGGTGCGTTCGCGGGTCGATCCGCCCGCGCCGTAGGTGACTGAAACAAAGCTCGGCCCCAGCGGCTTCAGCTGCGTCACCGCGTCCCACAGCTGTTCTTCCATCTTTGCGCTCTTGGGCGGGAAGAATTCGAAGCTCACCGCCACATCCCCCGGCAGGCCGGAAAACAGCGGCATGTCGGTGGCGGTGCGATATTCGTGGAGCTGGTCGAGAGTCGGGGTCATCAGACGGTTTCCGTGAGGCTTGCAGGGGTCTTCAAAGCGGGGGCGGAACGGCGCTTGGCCGTCCAGATCTTGACGACCAGTGGCCCACCTTCGAGCGCGAGCGGCGGGCTGACGCTGAACCCGGCACCGCGCAACAGTTCGGCCATCTGGCGATCGGTAAAGCCGAGCCGGACGTGCTGATGGCGGGTGCGCAGTTCTTCGTGATCGTGGCTGGCGAAATCGACGATCGCGATGCGCCCGCCGCTGCGCAGCACCCGTGCCGCCTCGGCCAGCGCCGGGGCAGGATCGGCGGCAAAGTGCAGCACCTGATGCAGCACCACGGTATCGAAACTGGAGTCGGGGAACGGCAGATCGGCAAAGTCGCCCTGCACCAGCTCGACTTGCGCGGTCGGCAGATGTTGCAGCTTGGCGCGCGCGACGCGCAGCATCTCAAGGTTCTTGTCGAGCGCAACGATGCGTTCGGCATGGGGCGCGAACAGTTCGGCCATGCGCCCGGTGCCGGTGCCGATATCCAGCAGCGCGCCCAGCGGCGCATCGGCGAGCGCCTCGGCCAGCCCGCGTTCGACATCGGCATCGGCGCTGTGGAGCGCGCGCAGCTCGTCCCATTCCCCGGCGTGGCGGGCGAAATAGGTCTCCGCCGCAGCTTCGCGGGCATTGCGAATCGCGGCGAGCTTCCTGCGGTCGGCCTCGCACAGGGCGGCAAAGGCAGGTTCTTCGGTCTCGGCCAAGGCAAGCAGGCGCTGCACCGCTTCGATCACCGGGGCGCTCGATTCGCTCTGGCGCAGGAACACCCAGCTGCCTTCGCGGCGGCGTTCGGCGAGGCCCGCATCGCACAGGATGCCGACATGGCGCGACACGCGCGGCTGGCTTTGGCCGAGCACCTGTGCCAGTTCGCCCACGGCCAGTTCCATCGTCCCGAGCAAGCGGGCAATGCGCAGCCGGGTCGGATCGCCCAGCGCCTTGAAGATGTCCTCGATCATCATTGTGGGGACATCATATAAAGATATTTTTATATCTGTAAATCGTCTGTTGGGGCTGGGCCTCCGATCAACCCAGCATGATCGGCGCAGCCCCCCTCACCGGGCGGAATGTCTCGGCCCGCGCGGGCAGATCGGCGGCGGCATTGTAGCGCGCGACCGCCTCGTCGATGGCGATGCCCGCGTCGTGGGTGCTCACTGCAACAAGGCACCCGCCAAAGCCAGCACCGGTCAACCGCACCCCGCCTGCATCGCCCAGCGCCTCGCCGATCAGCCCGGCCAGCCGGTCAATCGGCGGCAGAGAAACCTCGAAATCGGCGGACAGCGAGAGGTGCGCCTCGCGCATCACCTCGGCCAGCAAGGCCGTGTCGCCCTGAGTCAGCGCGACCGCCACCGGCTCGACCCGCTCGATCTCGCCGACCACATGGCGGGCGCGGCGGTACAGCGTCCGGTCGAGACTGGTCTGAGCCGCTTCCAGCGTGGCGAAATCCAGATCGCGCAAGGCCGTCAGCCCGAAATGCGCCGCCGCCGCCTCGCACTGCGCGCGCCGCTCGTTAAAGGCGCTTTCGGTGAGATTGCGGCGCAGGCCCGTGTCGATCACCGTGATGGCAAGGCTCGGATGAATCGGGATCGGCATGTGCTGCAAGCTGCGGCAATCGAGCAGCAGCGCATTGTCCGCGACGCTGGCGGCAGACGCCATCTGGTCCATGATCCCGCAGGCACAGCCGACAAAGTCGTTCTCCGCACGCTGCGCCACCCGAGCGAGGGTTTCCGCCGACAGGTCCAGCTCCGAATAATCCGAACAGGCCAGCGCCACCGCTACGCCGAACGCGGCTGAGGATGACAGGCCCGCCCCGATGGGAACATCGCCGGCAATCGCGATCCGCGCCGGTTTGACCCGGTAGCCATCCCGCCCCAGCGCCTGCACCACACCGCGCACATGGTTCTGCCAGTTGTTCTCGCTCGGCACGATCGGGCTGGCGAGATCGAAGCTGTCGCGCGCGCGCGCCATATCGCCCATATCGAGCGCGACCGCCTCGAACAGTGGGACCGCGGCGTCCTTGTCCGCCGGCCCGAGTGCGACAATCGCCTCGCGGTCAATCGCGCAGGGCAGGACGAAGCCATCATTGTAATCGACATGTTCGCCGATCAGGTTGACCCGGCCGGGGGCGGCGAAGAAGCGACTCGGCTCGGCCCCGTAGGCGAGCCGGTAGCCCTGCCGGGCACGGGCGATCAGTCTCTCGCGGCGATCCATGTGGCGTTCCCTTCGTTAGGCGCGGTAATGCACCAGACCGCTGACCGCGCGCAACATCTCTGCCGCGCGTTCGGGGGTGAGGTCGCGCTGGGGTTCGGCCAGCATCTCGTATCCGACCATGAACTTGCGCACCTCGGCCGAGCGCAGCAACGGCGGGTAGAAGTGCGCGTGGAGTTGCCAGTGGTCGATATCAGGCGACAAGGAATCCGGGCCGTAAGGCGCCTGATGCCAGCCCATCGAATAGGGAAAGCTGGTCTGGAACAGGTTGTCATAGCGCGTCGTCAGCGCCTTGAGGATGTTGGCAAGGCTGGCGCGCTGCGCATCCGAAAGCTGCGGCATCCGCTGCACGGCAAAGCGCGGCAGCAGCAGCGTTTCGAACGGCCAGGCCGCCCAGAAGGGGACAATGGCGAGCCAATCGTCATTGATCTCGACCACCCGCTCGCCGGCCGCAATTTCGCGCGTCGCTGTGTCGAGCAGCAGCGCCCGTCCGTGCTCGGCGAGGTAGGCGCGCTGGTGGGCGTCTTCGACGGCGAGTTCCTGGGGCAAGTGCGCGGTCGCCCACACCTGACCGTGGGGGTGGGGGTTGGAACACCCCATCATCGCGCCCTTGTTCTCGAAGATCTGCACATTGGCAAAGCGCTCGCCCAGTTCGGCGGTCTGATCGGCCCACACGTCAACCACGGCGCGCAATTGCTCCGGCGTGAGCAGCGGTAGCGACTTGCCATGATCGGGGGAGAAGCAGATCACCCGGCACACGCCCGCCGAAGCCTCGGCGCGCAGCAGCGGGTCATGATCCGCTGCGCTCGGCTGATCCTCGGCCAGTGCCGGGAAGTCATTGTCGAAGACATGGACGCCTTCGTAAGACGGGTTCACTTCACCGCCGACGCGGGGGTTGCCAGGGCAAAGGTAGCAAGCGGGATCATAGGCGGGCGGCGGCGGATCGGGCGGGCTCACCTCGCCCTGCCACGGCCGCCCCATGCGCTGGGGCGAGACCTGCACCCAGCCGCCGGTGAGCGGGTTGTGGCGGCGGTGCGGGCGAGCGAAATCGACCGCCATCAGCCCGCTCCGGCCAGCCGCTGCGCAAAGGCCGAACGCGGGGCGAATGTCGCCCGCCCGCCCAGCACGAAGCGGTTGAAGGCCAGCGCTGCGATGATGCTCGTCACCAGCGTCACCACCATCATGTCGATGTAATGCAACGTGACCGCGCCCATCGGCAGAGCGACGAAGGTGTAGGCCGCATAGAAGGCAAAACCCCACAGCACGCCGATAATCGCCGCCCGCGATTCCACCCCGCTGAACAGCAGCCCGACCGCGAAGGCCGACAGGATCGGCATCGAACTGAGGCCGTTCAATTGCTGGAGCAGATTGATGATGCTCTTGGCCGAGGCAAACACCGGCACCAGCGCAATCGAACTGATCGTCAGCAGCACAGTGACGATGCTCGACAGCCGCCAGTGGCTTTCGACCTTGGCGACGAACTTCTCGTGGAAATCGACCGCATAGAGCCCGACCGCGGCGTTCATCACCGCCGCCGTATGCGCGATCACCGCTGCGGCGATGGCGGCGGCGAAGATACCCGACAGCCACGGCGGCAGGACGGCGCCGACCAGCCGGCCATAGGCGGCATCATCGATATCGCCGAACAGCTGGTAGGCGACCACGCCGGGGATCACGACGATCGCGGGGATGATCAGGATACGGACCACGGCGGCGGCCAGCACGCCCTTCTGCGCCTCCCGCACATTGGGGGCGGCCATCGCCTTCTGGGTGATCGGCTGGTTGGTCGACCAGTAATAGATCTGGATGAAGATCATGCCGGTGAAGAGCGTGTGGAACGGGATCGGGCTGTCCGGCGAGCCGACCATCGTCAGCCGCTCCGCCGGGACCCCGCGCGCAATGTCCCAATCGACCGCGTTCAGGGCCAACACCACGATCAGCACCGCAATCGCCAGCACGCCGATCCCGGCATAGGTCTCCATCACCGCCACCGCGCGCAGCCCGCCCGCCATCGTGTAGGCCGCCGCGACCACGCCGAGGAAACCCGCCAGCACCAGCAGCGGCAAGTCGATCCCGGCGGTCTTGAGGAACAGCGCGCCCGAATAGAGCCCGGCGGGCAGATAGATCAGCACCATCCCGAACAAGAACAGCGCCGACACCAGCGTGCGGATGCCGCCGCCGCCATAGCGTTGCTCCAGCAGCTCGGTCACGGTCGTCACCCCGGAGCGGTAATAGATTGGCACGAACACGAAGGCGAGGATCAGCAGGCCGACAAAGCCGCTGATCTCCCACCAGGCGAGCAGCAGCATCTGGTTGCCGTTCATCCCGACCAGCTGATCGGTCGAGAGGTTGGTGAGCGTGATCGCGCCGGCCACGAACAGCCAGCTCAGCTTGCCCCCCGCCAGATAGACATCCTTGCGCGATCCATCATGCTTTTCGCGGCGGATGGTGAGCCAGGTCACCAGCCCGATGATCGCAGTCACCCCGAGGCAGACGGCAATCTGGATCAGGCTGTTGCCGGTGGCGGCGTCGGTCATTGCGTGCTTTCCCCTCTCGCTGGGCGCGGTTACAGCGCATTGCGGAACGCCGGACAAGTCTTGGGGCTTTTGCCATCACCGGCTGCGAGGAGAGGACCACAGCGCTTGAGCGGATCGCGGGAGTTTGTGCGGCTGGATGGGGCAGCGGTGACGCTGGTGTTCACGCTGGAAACGGGCGACGCAGCCGACTGCGTGTACCTCGGCGCGCGCCTGCCTGACGGCGAGGATCTCGCCGCGCTCGCCGCCGCCACGGCGCGCGGGCGGCATGAAAGCCAGCCCGATGTGCCGCCAGTCCCGGGCGTGCTGCCCGAAGGCAAGGCGGGGTGGAGCGGGACGCCTGCCGTGTGCCTTCGCGAACGCACAGAACACGCCTTCACCGAATGCGCCACCGATTTCCGCTTGGTAGCCTGGGAGCAATACCCGACCGAGCTAATCCTCACCTTCCATGACGCTTTGCTCGGCGTCGATATCGAGCAAAGCTGGTGGCTCGGCGCATCGAGCATGGTCTGCGCCGAGGCCTCCATCACCAACGGCGGCGGGCGCATGCTCGTCCTCGACCGGCTCAGCGCGCTCGCCCTCCCCATTCCCCGCCGCTTTTCCCGCCTCACCAGCTACACCGGGCGCTGGGCGGGAGAGATGCGGGAGCACAGTCGCCCGCTGGCGCCAGAAGGCTTCGCGCGCACCTCGGTTGCTGGCAAGCCGGGCTTTGCAGGCGGTAACTGGCTGATCCTCGAAGACCCTGCCTCGGGCGAAACGCTGGGCGTGCATCTTGCATGGAGCGGGGATCACGACACCCGCATCGACGCGGACATGGTGGGCAGCGCCGACGGACGGGCCATACTCCAGATGGGCGCGGCGTGGGACGGTGGCGAGGTCGATCTCGAACACGACGTAGGCTACCGCACGCCGACGGCGCTGTTCGCGCTCGCCTCCGACCGCTCCGCCTTGGCACAATGCTTCCACGAGCACGCGCGCGCCGCCGTCCTGCCCGCCCGCAAGGGCTGGGTCCCGCGCAAAGTGCATCTCAATTCGTGGGAGGCGCTGGGCTTCAACCTGTCGGAGAGTGGGCTAATGCGCCTCGCCGTTGACGCTGCGGCTATCGGCATCGAACGCTTCGTGCTGGATGATGGATGGTTCGGCGGTCGGCGGGACGACACTACGAGTCTGGGCGACTGGACCGTTTCGCCCGACATTTTCCCGAACGGCCTTGGCCCGCTGATCGACCATGTAAAGTCGCTCGGCATGGATTTCGGCCTGTGGGTCGAGCCGGAAATGGTCTCGCCCGACAGTGATTTCTACCGCGCGCACCGCTCCGGATGCCTCCACGCCGCGGATCGCGACCGGCCGACGATGCGCGGGCAACTGGTGCTGAACCTGCTCGATCCGGCGATCAGCGACGCCGTGTTCCGGCAGCTCGACGCGCTGCTGCGCGAATATGACATTGCCTACCTCAAGTGGGACCACAACCGCGACCTGTTCCCCGCCAAGGCGCGGGTGGGATCGGTGCGCAACAGCCAGACGAAGTATTTCTACGCGCTGCTCGACCGTCTGCGCGCCGCCCACCCGCAAGTGGAGATCGAAAGCTGTTCGAGCGGCGGGGGGCGGATCGATTTCGGCGTGCTCAGCCGCTCCCATCGTGTCTGGCCCTCCGACAATAACGACGCGATTGAGCGCCTCAGGATCATCCCCGCATGGTCGCAATTCCTGCCGCTGGAAGTGCTGGGCAGCCATGTCGGCCCCTCGCCCAATCCGATCACCGGGCGGCGGGCGGCGATGGATTTCCGCGCCAAGGTGGCGATGTTCGGGCACATGGGCGTGGAAGCCGATCCCGCCCGCATGACCGACAAGGAACGCGCCACGCTGGCGGCGCATATCGCGCTCTACAAGCAGTGGCGCGGGGTGCTGCATGCGGGCGATCTTCACCGCCTCGCCCATCCCGATCCGAACGTCACCGGCATGATGGTGACGCACGAAGGCAAGGCGCTGGCATTGGCCGCGCAGACCGCCTTCTCGCCCGTATTCGACGCCGCGCCCGTGCGGCTGGCGGGGCTGGAACCCGGGGCGCGCTACCGCGTCACCCTGCCCGAACCCTGGCCGCCGCGCGCCAAGCACTACCTCGCCAACTCTGACTCATGGCGCGAGGGCCTCGTCCTGTCGGGCGCGGCGCTGATGACGCAGGGCCTCGCCCTGCCCCTCACCCACCCCGAAACCGCGTGGCTGATCGCGCTGGAGAGGTTGCCGCAATGAAACTCGGCTGCTGCTACTATCCCGAACATTGGCCCGAGGCGATCTGGGCCAAAGACGCACGGCGGATGCGCGAGATGGGCCTCAGCCTCGTGCGGATCGGCGAATTCGCGTGGAGCCGGATCGAGCCGGAGCCGGGCCACTACGACTGGGACTGGCTCGACCGCGCAATCCAAACCCTGCACGCGGCCGGCCTGCAAGTGATCCTCGGCACGCCCACCGCAACCCCGCCCAAATGGCTGGTCGATCAGATGCCCGACATGGTCGCCATCGACGAACAGGGCCGCCCGCGCGGCTTCGGTTCGCGGCGGCATTACTGCTTCAGCCACGAAGGCTACCGCGCCGAATGCAGGCGGATCGTCACCGCCCTGGCGACCCGCTACGGCGCGCACCCGGCCATCGCGATGTGGCAGACCGACAACGAATATGGCTGCCACGACACAGTTTTAAGCTTCTCAGATGCCGCTGCATCCTCGTTTCGCGGCTGGCTGGCGGCGCGATACGGCGACATCGCAGTGCTCAACGCCGCATGGGGCAAAGTGTTCTGGAGCATGGAATATCGCTCCTTTGCCGAGGTCGATCCGCCGCACCTTACCGTCACCGAAGCCAACCCCGCGCACTGGCTCGATTACCGCCGTTTCGCTTCCGATCAGGTGGCCAGCTTCAACCGCGAGCAGGTCGATATCATCCGCGCCCATGCGCCCGGCGTCGACATCACCCACAACTTCATGGGCTTCTTCACCGAGTTCGATCACCACGCCGTGGGCCGCGATATCGACGTGGCGACGTGGGATTCCTATCCGCTCGGCTTCCTTGAGCAGTTCTGGTTCTCTGCCCAAGAGAAGCAAGCGTATCTCAGGCAGGGCCACCCCGATATCGCCGCCTTCCACCATGATCTCTATCGCGGGTGCTCGCAGGGCCGCTGGGGGGTGATGGAGCAGCAACCGGGGCCGGTGAACTGGGCGCGCTTCAATCCCGCGCCGTTGCCGGGGATGGTCGCCCTGTGGACGCTGGAAGCTTGTGCGCACGGGGCCGAGCTTACCTCCTATTTCCGCTGGCGGCAGGCGCCCTTCGCGCAGGAGCAGATGCACGCGGGCCTGCTGCGCCCCGACAGCACCGAAGCCGAAGCCGCGCCAGAAGTGCGGCAGGCGGCCGAAGTGCTCGCCGCCATTGGTGCGCAGCAGACCGCGCAGGCTCCGGTCGCGCTGGTGTTTTCCTATGCAGCGGCATGGGTGATCGGCATCCAGCCTCAAGGGCACAGCTTCCGCTATCTGGAGCTGGTGTTCCAATGGTATTCGGCGCTACGGGCACGCGGGCTGGATGTCGATATCCTCTCGCCCGATGCCGACCTGTCGGGATACCGCATGGTCGTGGTGCCGAGCCTGCCGATCCTACCCGAAGGCTTTGCCGACAAGCTTGCTGCGCTGGCCTGTCCGGTGCTGGTCGGGCCGCGTTCGGGTAGCAAGACGGACAGCTTCTGCATCCCCGAAGGCCTTGCGCCGGGTGCCTTGCGCGACGTCATCCCACTCACCGTGACGCGGGTCGAATCTCTGCGCGATGGCGTGAATGAACGGGCGGAGGGCTTCGCCGTCACCCGCTGGCGCGAAGATGTGGCGAGCGATCTTGCGCCCGAATGGGCCGATGCCGAGGGGCGCGGTGTCGTCTACGCCCACGCCAATATCCGCTACTGCGCGGTCTGGCCTGATGCCATGCTGCTCGGACTCCTGGTGGAACGCATAGCGGCCGAGGCCGATGTGCCGCTGACCCACTTGCCCGAAGGCATCCGCATTCGCCGCTCGGCGAGCCATGTCTTCACCTTCAACTATGCCGCCGCGCCGGTCTTCGTCCCCCACCTCGGCGAAACCCTTGCGCCCGCCAGCTGTCACATCGCCCCGCTTTAGCTTGCCGCGAGCAGGCGTCGGTAGTGATCTGACAGGGTCTCGCTGCCATATTCGGGGGTTAGGTCGGCGGAATATTCGCCAGTCGCCGGATCGCGCACCAGCATCGACTCGGTCGCATAGTAGCGCGCGATGCGGGCATATTCGGCCTTCTCCGCGAACCAGTCGGAAAAACTTGCGCCAAGGCCCAGCGCCATTTCGGCATAGGTGAAGATCTGGGGCGAAACCGATTTGAAACGCGGCGGTTTGCCTGCGGCTGCAAACAGCATCTCCCCCGCCTCGCGCAAGGAGATCGCCGGGCCGGGGCCGCCAATGGGGAGGGTGCGGTTCGCCGCCTCGGGATTGTCGATGGCAGAGGCGATGAACCGCGCCAAATCGGCGTCACTGATCGGCTTGCAGCGGGTGAGGTTGCCGTCGCCGAAGATGAGGAATGGCTTGCCCGCCTTCACCCGCTTCACCTGCCCCGAAAGCGACTTGAAGAAGGCCGTGGGGCGAATGATGGTGTGGGTCATCGCGCTCGCCGCCAGCGCGGCCTCGAAACGCAGCTTGGCATGCTGGAAGGCGAGCAGCGGCTTCTGCACGCAGATTGCGGACAGCAGGATGAAATGCGCCGCGCCCGCCGCCTCAGCCGCCTCAAGCAGAGCGAGATTGGCGCGGTAATCCACCGCCTCGGCATCCTGCGGCGCGCCGCTGCGTGAGGCGATGCAGGAGATCACGACCTCGGGCCGCGCCGCATCCATCACCTTTGCCAACGCCGCCCCGTCAGCCAGCGCCGCACGCGGCAGAGCGGTGACCGCGTGCCCCTCCGCCGCGAGCTGCGCCGCTACCGCTGAACCCATCGTGCCGCTTGCTCCGGCAAGGAGGATACGGCGCGGCGTGGAACGGTCTGGGCTCATTCCGCCACCCTAGCCCGCGCAGGCCGAGCGCAAAAGTGCGAGTTGCCGGATTGCCCCCCGCTCGGGCAGCGCTAGGGTGGGGCCTGAGAGGGAGCGTGAGGCAATGGCTGAGGCCGATTATGATTGGGTGATCCGCGGCGGCACGATTGCCGATGGCAGCGGGGGCGATCTCATTGATGGCGACATCGCGATTGCCGGCGGTCGTATCGCGGCGATCGGGCAGGTGAGCGGCAGCGGGCGCGAGAAGATTGACGCGCGCGGGCGGATCGTCACCCCCGGCTTCATCGATGTTCACACCCATTATGATGGCCAATGCATCTGGGCCGAGGAGCTTTCGCCCTCCTCCTCGCACGGCGTCACCACCGCCGTGATGGGCAATTGCGGGGTCGGCTTTGCCCCCTGCCGCCGCGCCGATCACGAAATGCTCATCAACGTCATGGAGGGGGTCGAGGACATTCCCGGCATCGTCATGACCGAGGGGCTGGACTGGGACTGGGAGACCTTCCCCGAATATCTCGACAAGGTCGCCGCCGGGAAGCGCGATATCGACGTTGCGGCCTATCTGCCGCACTCGCCGCTCAGGGTCTATGCGATGGGCGAAAGGGGCGCTGCACGCGCAGTCGCAACCGACAACGACCTGGCGATGATGCGACAACTGACCGCCGACGCCATGCGTGCGGGCGCCATCGGGTTCGCCACATCGCGCCTCTCGATCCACAAGACCGCGAGCGGCGACGCGATCCCGACCTTCGATACCGATATTGCCGAACTCGAAGCCATCACCAGCGGCATGAAGGATGCCGGCGCGGGGACGTTTCAGGTGGTGCTCGATGCCTTCGTCGGGTGGGACAAGGAATACAAGGTGATCGAGCGGGTGATCGCCGCTTCGGGCCGCCCGGCGACCTTCACCCTCGCCTCCGGCAATGACGCGCCGCCGCGCTGGCGGCGGGTGCTGGAAATGCTGGAGGCCACCAATGCCGCAGGCGGGGTCGCCCATGCGCAGGTGATGCCGCGCCCGATTGGCCTGATCGCGGGGCTGGAATTGACAGTGCACCCCTTCGTGCTCTGCCCGAGCTGGGCGAAGATTGCGCATCTCTCGATCCCGGAACAGGTCGCCGCGATGCGCGATCCCAGCTTGCGCGCCGCACTGCTCACCGAGGACTTTGCCCCCGGCCATCCCTTCAACGAGCTCGCCCGCAACTGGCGTTGGCTGTTCCCGCTGGACGATCCGCCGAACTACGCCCCGCCTGCTGCGATGAGCATGGCAGGTCAGGCCGCCGCGCGCGGCTGCACGCCGCAGGAGGTCGCCTATGACCGGCTGCTGGCGACCGAGGGGCGCGGGCTGTTCCTTGCCGCGCTCGGCAATTACGAGAACGCCACGCTCGATTCCGCGCACGAGATGCTGCGCCACCCGTACTGCGTCCCCGGCCTTGGCGATGGCGGCGCCCATTATGGGGCGATCTGCGATGCGAGCTATTCGACCTACCTCCTGACCCAGTTCGTCCAGCAGGAAAGTCCTCTACAATTGGGGCTGGCCGAGACGGTGCATATGCTCAGCGCCAAGGCGGCGCGCGCGGTGGGCTTTACCGATCGCGGCACGCTGCACGTGGGCGGCAGGGCGGACCTCAACGTGATCGACTTGGACGGCCTGCGCCTCCGCCTGCCCGAAGTCGTGCGCGATCTGCCCGCGGGTGGCCGCCGCTTGCACCAGCGCGCGACGGGGTACGAAGCCACGATGGTCGCCGGAGAGGTGATCCGCCGCTTCGACCAGTCGACCGGCGCGCGGCCTGGCCAGCTGGTGCGCGGCGCAGGCTACCGCGCGGCCTAGTCGCGAGGCTCGATAGCGTAAAGCAGCCCGGAACCGCCGTAGGGCACCGGCACCAATCCGTCGGGAACGGCGACCGGCTGCGCAAATTCGCCGACGATCCAGACATGGGTGAAAGCGCCCAGCGGCAGCTTCGCCAGTGATTGCGACAGCTTCGGGCGGATGCGGTGGCTGCAATCCTCGCGCTGCACCAGGTGCGAAGGATCGCGGTAGAACGGCCCCGCCGCCGGGTAGTGCACCCGCATCGGGTTGACGCCCGGCTGCTGCCACTGGTCATTGACGAAGGCGCTGCGCCGGGCAATCCCTGCGCCGACCACATGGTCGAGCACCGGCATCGCCCAAGGGTTCCAGCACGGCTTGACCACGAAGAAGGCGATCCGCGCGCCCATCGGCATCGGTTCAAGCGCGGTCAGTTCGGCCTGCGCCCTGCGGTCCTGCTGGATATAGGCGACGCTGGTCACCGCCATGCGTCCGGCGAACAGAGCCAGCGCGATGGCGCCCGCTGCCTGCAAGACCTTCGACCCCAGCCTGACCGGCCCGATCGCCACCAGCGCCAGCGCGAAGGCGTAGGGCACCAGTCGCATGTCGGCAAAGGCCGATCCGAACACCCGGCTCGGCATGATCGCATAGCAGATGAAGCACAGCAGCGCCGCCACCCCGACGCTGCGATCATACCGCACCGTCTTACTGAACAGCGCCCAGCCCATCAGCGCGCCGATCACCGCCAGCGCGCCAACATCGAGATTGTACCACTGCGTCCTGAACGCCGAAATCAGCCAGAACAGCTTGAAGTCGAGCGACCATTCTCCCATCGCGGCGCCAGTCGATTCCGCGCGCCAGATCACCATCGGAATGATCGGCAGCAGCAGCGGCCAGCACGCGCCGAGAATGCGCAGCACCGCCGCGACCGGGCGGGTGCGCGCGGCGAAGACTTCGCACAGCATCGCCGATCCAGCCATCAGCCCGAGGAACGCCCAGCCATAGGTGTGGCACACCCAGATCATCGCCCCCGTTACGCCCAGCCACAGCCGCGCCGCGACCTCGCGCTCGCCCCGGTGCAGCCGCAGCCACATGACGAAGGCCAGCATCGCCAGCGCCATGCTCAGGGCGTAGTTGATGAAGCCGTAATTGAACGGGTAGCCATAGAGCAGCGGGATCGCGGCGACCGCAAAGGGCGTGATGCGGCCATGCACTTCGCGCGCGATCAACAGCAGGCCGAGTGCGCCGAGCAACTGGGTCAGGATCACGACGAAGTGCACCGAGGCTTCCAGCCCCAGCACGCCGTGGAGCACCTGCACCAGAATGTCGGCCCCTAGGTTGCCGATCAGCTTCCATTCGTAGGTGTAGAAGGCTTGCAGCTCGGGCCGGTTGGCCAGCTCGGTCTGCACCGCATAGCGCCCCAAGTGGCCATAAAGATCGACCAGCGGCGGGAAGTCCACCAGCAGCAGCGGCGTGATCGCCGCAAGGCAGACGAGCAGGATCACCGGCCAGCGATCCAGCCAACCAAGCGCCTGCGCCGTGCCGCCGGGCGGCACGCTCTCAATGGTATGGGAAGGGGTCATTCGGAAGCGACTGGCCTGAAGACAAAGCGTTGGGAGAGGAGGAAGAAGATTACGATATAGGCTGCGAGCGCCGGAAGCTGCGCCAGAGCGCTGTCCGCGCCGAGCACAGATTGCGCAGCCAGCAACACTGCGACATTCACCCCATAGGCCAAGGCGAAGGCCGCCAGAAACCGCAGGACCTCGCGCGCCGATACCGCGCCCCTGACGCCGAAGACGTAGTGGCGGTTGAGCGTGAAGGACACCACCAGCCCGACGGCATAGCCGGCGGCATTGGCCGCCAGCCCGCTCATCCCCGCCCACAAACCGCCAAAGATCACCGCCCATCCGACAGCGGAATTGGCAAAGCCGGTCAGCAGGAATCGGCCCAAGCGCTGGAGCATGGTCTCAGCGCGCAACCAGAACGTATTGCGCGCCCAGCGGCAGCCAGCCGAGCCCGCGTTCGAGCGGGCGCAGTGGGGCGAGCATCGCGGGGAAGAACAGCGTCCAGCGCAGCGCCACTTCGGCAAAGCCTGCCGCGCGCAACCGGCGGCGCATCTCCGGCCCGCTGATCAGCACAGCGTTGGCATCAAACGGGCAAGTGCGCACCGCGTGCTGGGTCGCCGGGTTCCAGGGGTTGTGCTCGAACAGCACGAAGCGGCCTTGCGGGGTCAGCGTGCGGCGGATTTCGCTCAGCAGGCGGATGTGATCCTCGGCCGGGATGTGATGGAACACGCAGGCCGTGAAGACGAGATCGAAGGTCCCGGCATCGAACGGCAGGGTATGGCCATCATAGCAGACCGCATCAATCGGGCGGATCGCCCGCGCCTCGCAATGGCTGAGCGAGCGCGATGATACGTCCAGTGCGGTCAGCGCCGCAGCGGGAAATTCGCGCTGCAAATGCGCGATGCAATTGCCCCGCCCGGCGCCGAAATCCATGATCCGCTTGGGTGCGATCCCCGCCGCCGCCATGATGCGCGCCGCTTCGGTCGCCTTGTAGGCTGCGAAGAAATCGGGGTCCTCGCCGCTCAACCTGACCGAGGCGGCGTGCTGCGCGTCATATTCATCGACGTAAGCGTCAAATTCAGCCTGCGACACGGCGGCCCTCATGCGGTTCAGTGGAAGTTGCAGCAGCGGTGGTCTCGTCACTCAACCGCGCGTCAAGGCTGACCGGATGGCGGCGCACTTCGGCGATGATGAACAGCGGGCGCTGCTTGGCTTCCATATACATCCGGCCGAGATACTCGCCGAACACGCCCAGCACCAACAGCTGGACAGAGCCCATGATGAGGATCAGCGCGGCCAAGCTCGCCCAGCCCTCCACGGTGCCACCCTGCATCCACACCCAGACAATGCCGATCAGCGAGACGAGGCCCGCCAGCCCAAACAGCATCCCGAGATGCGAGGCAAACCGCAGCGGCACGGTCGAAAAGCTGGTGACGGCGTCCACCGCCAGCGCAATCATCTTGCGCAGCGGGTAATTGGTCTCCCCGGCGAAGCGCGGATCGCGTTCATAGGGGAAGGCGATCTGGTTGAAGCCGACAAAGCTCACCAGCCCGCGAATGAAGCGGTAGCGCTCCGGCATGGCGTTGAGCTGGTCGACCACCCGGCGGGTCATCAGACGGAAATCGCCCGTGTCGCGCGGGATGTGGGTGTCGACCATGCTGCCGAGCATCCGGTAGAACAAGGATGCGGTGCCGCGCTTGAACGCGGTCTCGCCGTGGCGCTTGCTGCGCTGGCCATAGACCACGTCATAACCCTTGCGCAGCTGCTCAAGCATCGGGCCGAGCAGTTCGGGCGGGTCTTGCAGGTCGGCATCAAGCACGAACACCAACTGCCCGCGCACATGGTTGAGCCCGGCGGTCAGCGCAAGCTGGTGGCCGTGGTTGCGCGAGAGGTTGATCGCCACGATCCGGGGATCGCGCTCGGCGTGCTTGCAGATCACATCCCAGCTGGCGTCCTTCGATCCGTCATTGATCAGGACAAGTTCGAACCGGTCAGCAAAGATCGCCTCGGCCGCAGGGATCACCCGCGCAATCAGCGCGTCGAGCCCGGCTTCCTCGTTATAGACCGGGATCACCACGGAAAGCTCGCAGGAGCCTGAGAATGATTGCGAAACCTGCAAGTCTCCGGCCCTCCTCAAGCCTGCGGCGGTGATTACGGAAAATTGGCGGGTTGGGGTCAACGGGCCCGCGTGACCCACGCGCCCGCGCCGGGCGCTGCTATATCCAGCATGACTGGCCGAATTTCAAGCACGGAGCGCTCATCGGCGCGCCGAGGCCAAGCCAGACACTGTTGCAAAATGATTACAGACAGTAAGATGTATGCGCCAAGCGCTGGCTGCGGATTGTTTTTCGTTGACCCCCTGCGCTGCGCACGCAACATCTGTGCTGCCAGTCAGGTGCACAGGGGTCGCGCTCAGCTGCTGCCAAACGCGAGGATGCACGGTGCGATCAGCGCAGCCGTAGCCGCCCGCAGTACCAAAAGCGGATGCCATCAGGCGTCCGGTCGCAAGGCGGCATGCCGCCCTCAGACCGGATTGTGATCTTTCCAGCGGGCGAAGGCGTCCGCGCGGAGCATCATGCTCGATAACCAGACAAGGGGTAGCAATGCGAAATTTCCAGACAGTTCTTCACTCCGGCTCGTCGATCGCCATCGGCGCGGCCTTGTTCGCAGCATTCAGCGCTGCACCGGCTCAGGCCGCCGAAGCAGCCGAGGCCGACGGCCCTGACGCCGTCGTCACGGTCGCCGCACAGGCCGGGGCCGACGCAGCCGAACAAGCCGCCGCAGACGCCATGGAGGATAGCGGCAACGTGCTGATCGTGACCGGCACGCGGCGCTCCAACCGCACTGTCGCGGAAAGCCCGGTGCCGATCGACGTCATCTCGGCCGAGCAGCTGCGCCAGACCGGCCTTACGGAAACCGCGCGGGTGCTGCGCGATCTGGTGCCCTCGCTGAACTTCCCGCAGCCCTCGATCACCGACGGCACGGATGCGATCCGCCCGGCGACCTTGCGCGGGCTCGGGCCTGACCAGACGCTGGTGCTGATCAACGGCAAGCGCCGCCATGTCTCGGCCCTGCTCAACATCAACGGTTCGGTCGGGCGCGGCAGCACCGCGGTTGACCTCAACCTCATCCCGTCCTCGTCAATCGGCCGGGTCGAAGTGCTGCGCGATGGCGCGGCGGCGCAATATGGGTCCGACGCGATTGCCGGGGTGATCAACTTCCAGCTCAACGATGCCCGCGAAGGCGGACGCTTCTGGGTCAATTACGGTGGCTACAACACCCGTATTGCCGGGGTGGAGGAAGTGACCGGGGTTAACGGCACCGCAGGGCAGACCCCCACTCTGACGCCCGATGGTGTGCTGCAACTGACCGGCACCGGGCGCGATCTCAAGGTCACCGATGGCGAGATTCTGGCGGTCTCGGGCAATATCGGCCTGCCGCTGGGGCCGGAAGGCTTCCTCAACATCACCGCCGAATATCGCGACCGTGCCGACACCAACCGGGCTGGCTACGATCCCCGGCGCAATTATTCGCAGAGCGGCGCGCTCGATCCGCGCGAGTTGACGCTCGATCGGCGCTATCACCGCTATGGCGACCCGGAGACCGAGGATCTCAACATCGTCGTCAACATGGGCATTCCGCTTGACGAGAATGTCGAATTCTACGCCTTCGGCAGCTACGGCACGCGCGATGCGGAATCCGCCGGGTTCTATCGCCGCGCCGCTGACAACCGCAACGTGACCGCGATCTATCCCGATGGCTTCCTGCCGCTGATCAACACCGACACCAAGGACTTCTCGATCGTCGGCGGGCTGGAAGGCGACTTCGGCGGCTGGAACTGGGACCTGTCGATGTCCTACGGCGAGAACGAGACCGACTTCCGCATTACGGAAACGCTCAACGCTTCGCTCGGCGCGGGCAGCCAGACCGAGTTTGATGCCGGTTCAATTGCCTATAGCCAGCTGATGGCCAACCTCGGCGTCAGCCGGGAACTGGAAATCGGGGGCATCGAACAGATGACCCTGTCCTTCGGCGCGGAATGGCGGCGCGAGGAATACCAGCTGGGTGCGGGCGAGCTGAACAGCTATGTCGCAGGGCCGGTGCGGGTCGGGGCGAACAACCCCTTCATCACCGGCGCAGGCGCAACCGCCTTTGCCGCGCCGGGCGCGCAGGTGTTCCCGGGCTTCCAGCCGGTGATCGGCGGAGTCAACGTCACCACCCCCAATTCGCGCGAGAACGTGTCGCTCTATGCCGAACTCGATACCGATATCTGGGACGGCTTCAACGTCCAGGCCGCCGGACGGTTCGAGGATTACAGCGACTTCGGATCAACCCTCAACGGCAAGCTGGCCAGCCGGTTGGCGCTGATTGACGGCTTTGCCCTGCGCGGCGCGGTGTCAACCGGGTTCCGGGCGCCTTCGCTCCAGCAGCAGTTCTTTGCAGCGGCGGCCACCAACAATATCGGCGGTGTGCTGGTCGATGCGGTGACGCTGCCGGTGAACAACCCGGTCGCGATTGCGCTGGGGGCGGCCCCGCTCAAGGCGGAAAAGTCGTTCTCGTGGTCGGCCGGTGCGGTGTTCGACATGATCGACGGCCTCAACATCACCTTCGATTACTACCAGATCGACATCGACGACCGCATCGTGTTGACCGACAACCTCAGCGCCAACCGCGATGCGGCGGGCAATCCGACCGGCACCAACCCGGGCCGCGGGATCGCCGAAATCCTCAACGGGGCCGGGTTCACCAGCATTTCGGCCGCGCGGTTCTTCTTCAACGGGATCGACACCCGCACCCGCGGGTTCGATGCGATCGCGACTTACCGCACCAGCCTTGGCGATTTTGGCACCTTGTCGCTGACGGGGGGCTACAACCGCAACGATATCGACATCACCGGGCGCCGGACCACACCCGGCAGTCTGGCTCAGGTGCCGGGAATCGATCTGTTCGGGCGGCTCGAATCCTTGCGGATCGAGCGTGGCCAGCCCAAGGATCGCATCAATCTCGGCGCGGATTGGGAGTGGAACTGGCTTAGCGCCACGGTGCGCACCAATCGCTTCGGCGAGGTGTTCTCGGCCGGTGCAACGCCGCTCAACGACGTGCTGCTCGAACCGCGCTGGATCACCGATCTCGAAATCCGCATCCGTCCGGAGGGCGGTATTGCTGAGGGGATCGAACTGGCGTTCGGGGCGAACAATGTGTTCGACCAATACCCCACCGTCAATCCGACCGGCCGGGGCACCGATCCGGTCACGGGCGCGCCGGCCAACCTGTCGGTCAACAACTACTTCCTGCCGTTCTCGTCCTTCTCGCCCTTCGGGTTCAACGGACGGTTCCTCTACGGGCGGTTGAGCTTCGCCTTCTGAGCCGACGACAGAGCAGGCCAATGATACGGGCGGTGCAGAGCGGGTCAGACCTGCGCTGCGCCGCCCGTTCTCATGAGGCCGGGCGAGCGAGCCAGCGGCGCTCGCCAAACCACAGCAATCCGCTGACCAGCAACCAGCCGAGGACATAGGGCCAGGCCGGGCCGCGCCGTTCAGGGGTATCGCGGGTCGCAGGGGCGTTCTGTTCCGCGGCCCAGCGCTGGGTGGTTGCCCCCATCTCCTTGGCCTTGGCGACTGTCAGAGCGCCCTTGGGCAATACGATAAATGCAAACTCCTGCGGGCCATCGCGCCCCGGCTGCACGATCCGGTGAACGCCCGCGCTGGCAGGCCAATAGGCTGCGCACCCCTGCGCTCCGGCCAGGGGATCGATGGCGAGCGCGACCTCGGTTGAGTCCGGGCCAACCACGCGCGCCGCGCCCGAGACCCCGCAGATCGCCATCCGCTCGCCCACTTCGGGCAGAGCCGGAACCTCAGGGCGGAAGGTGCCATCGGGCCGCGACACCGCGCTCACTGTCTCGCTCCACCATTGGTAATAGCGATCCGCCTGCCCGTTGAGCACCAGCGCGAAACTGTTGGCGACCGTCCACAAGGCGACACGGCCCTGGCCCCGCTGCTGCCAGCCGGACAGCACCCCGCCATCCGCGTCGGTGACAGCGGGCACGAAGGCAGCGCCCGCGCGCACGGTCCATCGCCCGAGATCGGGAGCGGGATCATCGACCGTATTGATGCTCGCAGGCGCATCCTCCGATCCCGGCCCGCGCAGTGCTGTCAGCGTGTCGGCGTCCGGCGCGAGCGGGGGCAGCGCGACCGGTACGGCTTCGCTCCCGCCTTCAACCGCGAGGCCAAGCGCCCGCCAATTGCCGCGCGCGGCGGCACTGGCCGGGCCCGTCATTCGGACCACCACGCCAAGGCCGCCCGCAACGGCTTGGGCAAGAACAGCGCGCGACCCGCTGCCGAGCGACTGGTCGGCGATGATCACCACATCGACTTCACGCAACGTGGCCGCATTCAGAGACACGCTCTCGCCGCCCAGATTGACGCCGCCGCCCGCCTCCAGCCTGCTTTGCATATCGATCCCCGAATCCTCGGCCCAGCGGCGCAGATATTTCGCTTCCGGCGAAGGGGCGCCGATCAGGAGCGCGCGCAGGGGCGGCTGGGCGATGGTCCGCAGCGGCACCGGCGTGTCGGAGACGATTGAGCCATCCCGCCCGCGCAGGCGGAGCGTGAAGGTGGCGAGACCGGGCGCACGCGCGGTGCCGCCCATCGCGAAAGCGCCGTCTGTGCCGATGACCCGGCGGTCCACCCGGCGTCCGGCAGGATCGAGCAGTTCGGCCGCGCCGCCCGCCATCCCGTTCGCCTCACCCGCGACGGTAAAGATCGCGCCGGCCGGCGTATCGGCTGGCGGATCCAGCCGGATGAGGCCGCGCGGGACCGGCATGGGCGTAAAGGTGATCGGCACGCCCGCAGCGGCATCGCGGTCACGCGGAGTGAGGCCTCGCCCGATGATGCGCACGCGCTGCGCCTGCTCATGCCGCCGCAGCGCCGTCGCCAGATCGGGGACGCGCTCAGCGCCATTGATGGCAGGTCCCTCGGGCAAAGCGATCAGGCGCTCGCCCGGTTGCGCCTTCGCTGTCAGCGGAGCCTCCGCAGTGGCAATCACCAGCGTCTCTCCCCCGACCGGAAGGCGCGGCGGGAACAGGGCGAGATAGAGCAGCAGGCCGCTCACCAGCGTCAGTGCCGCCAGCACGCCCGCCCGCCAGTCGCGCCGCCGCCACAGCAGGGCGATAGCCGCCCCCAGCGAGCCCACTGCGATCAGCACCGCTGTCAATGTTGGAAGGGACAGCATTCAGCGCAGGCCCTGCATATAGCGCCGCCCCACAGAGCCGCCGTCATGGCGCCGCCGCACCTGGGCTGGCGGGCGTGTCAGCACGGTCCAGAGCTGTTGGCGCAGCTTCTCGCGCAAGGTGCCCGACGCAGGGTCGCCCCGCAGCGCATCAATCGCGGCGAGCACCGCCAGCGGGTCACGGATGCGGGCGCTGTTGGCGCGCACCCAGCGGTCTAGTCCATTGAGGTCAATCGCTTGCGGCGATGATAGCGCGCGCCATGCGGTGGCGGGAACGGCGTCCTCAATCGCAAAGGGCGTCAAGCTCGCCCCGCCCGCCACGATGCCCTCGCGCTTGCCCGCCATCCGCCGCGCCATATCGAGCGGGGGCTGGACCGTGCCGATGCGGGGGAGATAGATACGGCTCGCCTGCTGAACCCGCTTGATGAAATCGAGCGCTTTCAGCTCGAACGGCAGCGCCTTTTCCGGCTGGCCCGAGCGCAGGTTGAGTTCCGCCTCCCACATCGCATCGAGCGCGCTTTTCAGCAGTTCGCGCGTGTCGGGGTCGAGCAAGGTCGCCGCTTCGCTTTCGTCATGCACGTGGCCATATTCGGCCGTGATATTGCCGAGCGCGCCGAACACCGGGGATTCCGGCGCGTCGCCGTGATCGTGGCCGTCGCCGTCATGGTGCTCGTGCTCGTCTTCGGCCTGCCCGGCGGGCGCATCCTTCTCGGCGACCGGGAGCGGCGGGCGGCGCGGTGCCTCCTCCGCTTCCATCCCGACGAACTGGCCATAGCGCAGGCGCAGCAGCCGTTGATCGACCCCGATTGTGTCGGAGCGCACCATGAAATCGTCGGCGTTCACCTTGCCGCGCTCCTTGATCAGCGCCTCGGTGTCGATGATGACCTGCCGCTGGCTGCGGAAATAGGCGGGCATGGTCTGCTTCGCCATCAGCTCAAGCCCGTCGGCAGACTGCGGAACAGCGCCGGGCCAGCGCAAAATGACGCCGGGGCCGCGCACCACCTGCGGGCCGGGCGCGCGCGTATCGGAAACGGTCAACTGCGCCACCAGATCGCTGCCCGGTTGCAACCCGAAGGCGGCAAGATCGAGGTCGACGACGAAGCGGCGGCGTTTCGGATCGCCCGTGCCGGAAACCATCCGGCTGCGCTCGGAGAAGCTGACATTCTCACCCTCGCCAATCGCGGTGGTGAGCGTGAGGCGGGCCATCGGATCGACGGCGTAATCATCACTCGCCTCGAACACCACGCGCCAGCGGCGCTGCCCGGGCTGGATCATCACCAGACCCGACGCCGGTTCGATCACCTGCACCTGCGGCGGCTCGTCGGTGATCGGCTCAAGCCGGTGCGCGGTCTGGGACATCCGGTTCCCTTCGGCGGTCACATGATAGAGCGAAGGGATATCGAGCCGCAGCGATCCCGACCAGCCCTCCTCGCCCAGCTCCAGGGGCAGTGCCTGCCCGCCGACCAGTTGCAGCGCTGCGGATTTGGCCTGCGGGGTAAAGGCCAGTGTCCATTCGATCCGCGAGCCCATCGGCGCGCGAATGTCGAGGCTCTCGGCATAGCGCGCAGGCAGGCCGGTATAGGCGGGCGGGATGATCCGCACGCGCTGACCGCTGAGCCGGGGTTGGCCGGGCGCAGTGGCTTCGGTCTGTGATGAAGCCGCAAGCGGCGGCGGTGACACTTCGGCAGGCCAGAGGATGATCGCTGCCAGCGCCACGGCGCCGAGCACCCATGTGGCGATGATGGGCCGCTGCGACCAACCATCGGCGAGGGTTTCGGGGTCGATGGCTGCGATCCGGGCCGCGATCCGCTCGGCCTGCAATTGTTCGAGCGGGGCGAGATCGGTGGCGGCAAAGACCAACGCGGCGCTATCCTCAAGCCGTGCCTCGCGCGCGTTGAGGCGGCGGACGAGCCAGCCGTGGTCGAACCGGCTTGCAAGGTGTCTTGCGGCCCATCCTAATGCAAGGCCGCCCAGCGCCAGCACACCTGCTGCCAGCCCGATACCGCTCAGCCGCCAGCAAAGACCGGCGAGCACCAGCACCACCGGGCTCCCCACCAGCACGGCGTTGATCGCCGCGCGCTGCCGCGCCGGGGCGACCCAGAGGTTCGGGTTGAACTCCCGGCTCACGGCGCGAACCTCCGCCCCCGGCTCGCCAGCACACGTTCAGTGAGGAAAACCAGCGCGATCAGGATGCCCAGCCACGCGGACAGCTCGCGCGGGGGCAGCGGGAACGGCGGGGTGCCTGCCTTGGGCGCAAAGGCGGTGGACACCACACGGGCAGGCGGCGGCGCTGCGGGGGCGATCAGATCACGCAGGCGGGCGGCGAAGTCGGCTTCGAGCAGAGCGGGCATCGCGGCAGGCTCCAGCGGGCGCGTGAAGCGCAGCAATCGGCCTGCACCCAGCGGCCCACCTTCCACCAGCGTCTCGCCCACATCGTCGCGCCACAGGGCCGTGGTCGTATCCGGCATGGCGACCGCAGCGGCGTCGGTGAGCACAGCGGTGCCGCCGGCACTCACCCAGTCGACCACGGCTTGCGGCATCCGTCCGGGGGCGAGCCAGACCAGCACCTGATCGCGCGGCGGCAGTTCGGTGCCTGCGCGAGCCTCAAACCGAGGCTCGTCACGCCAGGCCGCTGCCGCCGCGCGGAAATATCGCACCGGCGCTTCCCCGCCTGCTGCATAGCGGACCGCCAAGGCCGGGATTGTAGCGGGGGCGGGATTGTCTGCCTTTTGACTGCCTTTGACGACGCGCCATTTAACCGCGCGGGTCAGCTTCAGCGGCGCGGCATCGACCCCGTTCAGCACCGGCGGCACCAGGATCGTCAGCGGCACATCCGGCGCAAGCTCGGCATCGAATTGGCGGATCAGACTGGAGACTTGGGACTGCTGCGGCGGGGGCGTCCCGATGGACGGAAAGCCCGGCGCGATCCACCGCAGGTCAGCCTCGGGCCCTGCACTTGCGCGGGCGGCGGACGGTTCGACACCGGGCGCGACAAGGATCGCCGCGGCGTCATCGTGCCACCCCAGCACCGCAGGCCGCGCCAGCAACAGCGCCAGCAGCGCGACCAGCAGCATTCGCAAGGCGAGCAGCAACAGCTCGTCAAAGCGCAGCTTGCTGCGCGGACGGGGCAGCGCATCGAGCCAGCGCAGCGCAGCAAAATCGACCGGCACTTCCTCCGTCCGCCGCCGCAGATGGATCAGCAGCGGCACGATCAGCGCGGCCAGCGCCGCAAGGCCAAGCGGGGCGAGCAGCAAGGGCGTCACGTCGGCGCTACCCCTGTCCCGAACACAACGTGCAAGGACCTGTCGATCGGCTCGTCGATGAAGGCTGTGGCGTGGCGGATACCGGCCTTGTCGAGCCGCTCGTCAAGCGCCGCCCGCGCCGCGGCAAAGCGGCTGAGGAAGGTGTCGCGCAGCGCCGCACCATCGCTGATCAGCTCCGCCCCGCTTTCCTGATCGCGAAACCTGAAGCCGCCGTCGAAGGGGAAATCGCGCTCCTCGGTGGTGAGCAGTTGGATCGCCACCACCTCGCGGCCCGCCTTGGCCAGCCGCTCGATCAGCGCGATGCCGCTGTCGTCGAAACAGTCACTCACAAACAGCACCAGGTCGCGCGCGCCGATCCGCTCCCATAGCGGCGCAAGTGTCGCGTCATCGGGAAAGGTGCCCGCCGCTTCAAGGCGGCTGAAATCGATTTGCATCCGGCCCGCCTGAGCGCGCCCGGCGTGCGGATCGGCGACACCCAGCGCGGACTCCTGCAAGGCGATCCAGCCGAACCGGTCGCCCTGCTGCATCGCAAGCTCGGCAATGCACAGGCCGAGCAGTTTGGCCGCATCGAACCGCGACCAGTCCGGCCGTGCGCGGTCGGCCTGCGCCATCGACGCGCTGGCATCGAGCAGGATCCAGATCGCAATCGGGCTTTCCTCCTCCGCCTCGCGGACGAAGAACTTGTCGGACCGCGCAAACAGCTTCCAGTCGATGCGGCGCGGCTCATCGCCCGGCTCGTAGGCCCGGTATTGCGCGAATTCGAGACCCGCGCCCTTGCTACGGCTGGCGTGCATCCCGAAGCCGCGGGTGCCGGAGATGCGCCGGGTCCTGAGCGAGAGCCGCTTCAACCGGCCCCGGATTTCGGGCGGGATCGTCAGCGGCGTGCGCGCCATGACTCAGCCCGCCGGAGGAGGGATGCGTGCCAGCAGCGCGGCCACCACATCATCCGCGCTCTTGCCCTCGGCCTCGGCTGCAAAGGACAGGAGCAGGCGGTGGCGCATCACCGGCGCGGCCAGCGCGGCGATATCCTCACGCGTCGCGGCGAACCGGCCGCTCAGCAAGGCGCGGGCCTTGGCGCACAGCACCAGCGCCTGACCGGCGCGCGGCCCCGCGCCCCAGCGCACATAGCTTTCGACTTCGGGCGGGGCAGCGGCATCGCCGGGCCGGGTGGCGCGCACGAGGGTGGTGATCCAGCTCAGCAGATCATCGCTGAGGTAAACCTCGCGCACATTCGCCTGCAACGCCAGCACATCACCGGCCTCCATGACCCGCGGCACGTCCTCGCCCGCGCGTCCGGTGGTGAGCGCCAGGATATCGCGTTCTTCACTGGCGGTGGGATAGCCCACGCGGATTTGCAGCAGGAACCGGTCAAGCTGTGCTTCGGGCAGGGGATAGGTGCCCGCCTGCTCCAGCGGGTTCTGGGTCGCCAGAACGAAGAAAGGCTTGGGCAGCTGATAGGTCTGTCCGCCGTAGCTGACGGTCTTTTCCTGCATCGCCTCCAGCAGCGCCGCCTGCGTCTTGGGCGGGGTGCGGTTGAGTTCGTCCGCCAGCAGCAGGTTGGTGAACACCGGGCCTTGCTGGAAGCGGAAAGACCGGTGGCCGGTGCCGTGATCTTCTTCGAGGAGTTCGGTGCCAAGAATATCGCTCGGCATCAGGTCCGGCGTGAACTGGACGCGCCGGAAATCGAGCTTCAGCGCATCGCCCAGCGTGCGCACCAGCAGCGTCTTGCCGAGCCCCGGCACGCCTTCGAGGAGGCAGTGCCCGCCGGCCAGGAGCCCGATCAGCAATTGATCGACCACATCCGTCTGCCCGACGATCGCGGTCGCAATCGCGCGCTTCAGGTCCCCGAGCTTGGCCATCCGCCGCTCAAGATCCGCCGTGCTTACCGGAGCCTGCTGTGACACGTGTTCAAACCCTTCAATTGGTGCCCCTCAATTGGAGAGCGCGTACATGATGATATTGACCCCGAAGCGGGTGTTGTCCTCGGCGAGGAAGCGCTTGTTGCGCCAGTCATAGTCCCATTCGCAGCCGTAGTCCTTGTTGCTGTAAAGCACGCCAAGACGGCCATTGATGGTGATGCCCTTGAGGTAATCGTGGATCAGGTCATCGCCCCAGCCGTTGAGTTCAAAGCTGGTGGCAGGCGGCCCGGCGAACTTGAAGAAGCTGGAATAGAGCGGGTGATTGTTCGGCAGCTTCTTCATCGCGTCGCCGCCGAAGATCCCGGCCATCTGCGCTTCGAACGACTTGGCGAACAGGCCGTCGATATCGTGGTTGCAATCGTCCACGAACACAAAGCCGCCATTGCGCACGTAACGCTCGAAATTGCGGCGTTCGATCTCCGAGAATTCGACCGCCTTGTGCCCCGCAAGGTAGCAGAACGGGGCGGACAGCATCCTCGGATCACTGAGGGCCACCACGTGCTCTTCAGGGTCAATGCGCAAGCTGGTGTAATCGACCAGCGAGGTCAGCAGGTTCGCGGGCATCCGCTGGTCGACGTCCCAGTCGCCGGAATTGTATTTGAGCCGGGTGAACCAGAAATCGAACCCACCCGTCGCCGCACCGCCCGCGCGCTGGGCTGCGACAAGGGGGCCGCCCATCACCGCAGCGGCAAGCCCGCCCCCCAACAGCCGGAGGAAACGGGCGCGGTCCATCGCTGCATTGCTCACGTGACCCGCGCCCATTGTTTTTATCGCGTCAGACGGCGTCCGAAAGCGAGGTGAAGGTGAAGTCCCGGAGCTTCATCGGCGGTACCATCATCGCCCCATCCTCGACCCGGACCGACCGGCCCAGCTCGTCGATATTGTTGAGCATGATGACCGGGCTTTCGTTGAAGCGGAAGTTCTTGATCGGGTACATCAGCTGCCCGTTCTCGATATAGAACGTGCCGTCGCGGGTCAGACCTGTGAGCAGCACGGTCTGCGGATCGACCATGCGGATGTACCAGGTGCGGGTGACGAGGATGCCGCGCTCGGTGCTGGCGATCAGCTCGGCGGTCGACTTGGTGCCGCCCTCCATGATCGTGTTGCCCCAGCCCGCGGTTTCGGGCTTGCCCTGCTTGGACGCCCAGTAACGCGAATACTGAAGGTTCGCGACCTTGCCCGCGTCGATGATCTTGGTCCGCTCGCGCGGCAGGCCGTCACCGTCCCACGGCATGGCGGGGACCGTGGGGTTGGCCGGATCGGTGTAGATGTTGACGCGCGGATCCATGATCTGCTCGCCGATCTTGTTGCCGCCGCCCTGCTTGCTGAGGAAGCTGCGCCCTTCATCCGCCGAACGGGCGTCGAAGAAGTTCATCATGAAGCTGATGAGGCCAGAGGCGGCCGCAGGCTCCAGGATGACGGTGTACTTGCCGGGCTCTAGCGCCTTTGCATCCACCGAGGCCGCAGCCTTGCGCATGGCGATCTGGATGTCATTGGCCGCATCCAGTTCCGCCACGTCCTTGACGTTGCTGGCGACCCAGCCTGATCCGCGCCCGTCCTCGGTGCGCACGGTGCAGGTGTAATCGGCGATGGTGGAGCGCTGATAGCCGAAATTGCCGTTGGAATTGGCATGGGCAAAGAAGGTGTGCCCGTCCTCCAGGAAGCCCGCTGCGATCAGGCCACGCTCGCGGCAGGGCAGGATCGAGGCTTCGGCGATCTTGGCGCGCGCCTCCGCCGTCAGCGCGGCGGTCGCTTCGCTGAAGGTGTCGGTCGCGGTGTAGGTCTGCTTGCCGACCGGCGGCATGTATTCGGGGTTTTCCGGCGCAAGCTTGGCCAGATCCTCGGCCCGGCGCACCACCCGTTCGAGCGAAGCATCGTCGAACTGGTTGATCGAGGCCGTGCCCACGCGCTTGCCGTACGCGACCTCAACCGCGAGCTGGACATCATCGACGATGCCCGACGTGGAAATGTCGTTGCGCGCAAACCGGACATTGCCGCCGATCCCGCCGCTCAGCACGGCGCTGGTATTGTCGGCGGTGGAGAAGGCGATCACCTTGTCGAGGATCGCCTTGGCCTGCGCTTCTGAAAGAATGCTCATTGCTGCTTCTCCTGCGCGCGGTTCAGCCCAGCGACCGGGCGGTGTTGATGACGTTGATGCCGTCGAAACGGGTGGTCGACGAACCGTGGCTGACCGCCGAGACCTGGCTTGGCTGCCCCTTCCCGTCGAAGAACGATCCGAACATGCGATAGTCGCTTTCGTCGCAGATGGCCGAGCACGAACCCCAGAATTCCGGCGTGCGCATCTGGTAGGCGACGTCTTCGATCATGGGGCCAAGCTTGCCGCCCTTGATCTCGTAGAACACCGTCCCGCCGAACTGCGCATTGTAGCGCTGCTGATCGATCGAGAACGACCCGCGGCCGGCGATGTATATGCCGTTATCGACACCTGCGATCATGTCGGCAGTGCTCATCTTGGTCTTGCCGGGAGCGAGGCTGACATTCGCCATGCGCTGGAACTGAACGCTCGACCAGCTGTCGGCATAGCAGCAGCCGTCCGACTCGTCCTTGCCGACGATGTGCGCCTGATCGCGGATGGTCTGGTAGTCGACGAGGATCCCGTCCTTGACCAGATCCCAGCGCTTGCACTTCACGCCTTCATCGTCGTAGCCGACCGCGCCGAGCGAGCCCACCTGCGTCTTGTCAGCGAACAGATTGACGATCTCGCTGCCGTATTTGAAGCCCTCGTCGCGCTTGTCCATCGTGGCGAAGCTGGTGCCGGCGTAATTGGCTTCGTAGCCCAGCACCCGGTCCAGCTCGAGCGGGTGGCCGACCGATTCATGGATCGTGAGGCCGAGATGGTTCGGATCGAGCACGAGGTCATACTTGCCCGGCTTGACCGACGGGGCCTTGAGCTTCGCCTGCGCGTCTTGCGCCGCAGCGATGGCGTCCTCCTTCATGTCGTAGGATTTGCCGTAAGTGGTCAGGCCGTTGGACAGCACGAACTTGTCCTCCGCGCGGCCGTCCATGTATTCATAACCGAGACCCATCGGCGCCGAGAGGCCTTCGCGCGAACGGAACTTGCCGGTCGTGGTGTCGACGGCGGTTACCGTCAGCGGTGCCCAGATGCGGTGGACGTCCTGATCGATGTAGGACCCATCGGTCGAGGCGAAATACTTCTGCTCATTCACGAGGAACAGCAGCGAATTCACGAAGCTCGCCCCGGCCCCCAATGCGGCGTCGTTGACCGACATCAGCAGGTTGACCTTGTCCGCGATCGGCACCTCCATCGCGTTCTTCTGGATCGGGGTGCGCCAGCTGACTTCGCCAACACCCGGCGTCGGCGCGAGCTGCACCGGTGCGGTCTGGATGCGGGCATTGGCCTTGGCGATCGCGGTCGCCTGACGCGCGGCGTTGGCGACGGCATCCTCGGTCATCTCGTTGGTGGCCGCAAAGCCCCACGAGCCATCGGCGATCACGCGGACGCCGGTGCCGGTCGATTCCGTGTTGACGATGTTCTCGACATTGCGTTCGCGGGTGATGACGAACTGGCGCAGGTACCGGCCGACCCGGACATCGCAATAGCTCGCGCCCGCCGCCGTCGCCGCACCGAGCGCCGCATCGGCGAGCCGCTTCTTGACCGCGATGTCGATGGCGTCTTGCAGCTGTTCAGCCGCGATCGCTTTGCCAAAAATGGAAGGCGTCAGCGCCACACCTGTAAAGAAGGTGCTGAGCGCCAGAAAATCGCGTCTGTCCACGTGAATACTCCTCAACCCGGCCCGCCGCATCCTTCGGGGAATCCGAAGGCAATCCGGCCATAGTTTGTCACCGGGGCACATTGGTGCCGGAAGTCCGCACGGTAATCAAACCGCTCAGCACGGTATGGATGGCAGCCCCCGCCCGACAAGTCTGTCGCCCCGGTCCTGCATCGCTAGCAACCCTTCCCCGCACACGGGCAAGCCGCACGACGAAGCGCAGGACTTTATCGACGAACAGGCCACCCGGCCCCGCCAGATGCACGGGCACGCAAACCGGAACGTCCGGGAAGGCGACGCGCGGCGGATCGACAATTTTCGCAAAACCGGACGGTGGTGCCGAGGCAAATTGCTTCCGCTTTGGTCGGTGCCAGGAATGCGGCCCGGATCGGTCAATGGTGCGATAGAGTGGTTGGCCGCGACCTCATTGCCGGGTCTGACGCGCGGAGGCTCGTTCGTTCAGAGCGTGGTAGAACGCATCGAGATCATCAACATCAACATCGAGCAGTTCGTCCCAGCCAGCCAGGGTGGCCTCGATATCCTCCCGAGTGTGCCGCACGCCATTGTCGACCGAAGTTGGCAACGCTGGCACAATAACGTGGGGCCAGCGGTGGCCTGTCAGGTTGTTGAAAGCCCAGCCAACCAGCGACAAGGTGAGCACATTCGCCATGATGGGCATCAGATAAAGGAAGGTCCAACCGTCCGCGCCGGTCGCGCCCAGAGCGCACAACAATGCGCAGGCACCGCCCGGCGGGTGAAGGCACCGCGCAAAGGTCATGATGGCGATTGCCAAACCCACAGATAGGCTAGCGGCAATGATGGGCTCGCCGATCCATGTTCCCAAACTCAAGCCGATGACTGCAGAAATGAAGTTGCCGCCGATCACGGACCAAGGCTGAGCCAGAGGGCTGGCTGGAACAGCAAATACCAGCACAGCCGAAGCCCCAAGCGGCGCGATCAGCCAGGGGAAATTGGGGGCCTGATCTTGCATCAGCATTGCGGTCGTAAAGCCAGCCACTGCGATGGCAATTGCCGCCCCCAAGGACCCACGCAGCCATCCGAGTTGCCCGAGCACGCCCTGCGGGATCAAAGATGCCGAGTGCCGAAAGAGAGCTTCGAACAAAAAACTCGCCCGTCTGGAAGCGCGCAAGGCCGCCCGCTTCTTCAATCCGCGTCTAATCGCCTTCACTCGTGACATCGTCAACCGGATGAGCGGACAATGCCGCTTGAGCGAGCCTGAGGCAGAAGCTAGACGGTAGGCCGGGAACAGGGGAAAAACGTATGAAATCGGTAATCTTTGCAGCCACCGTCGGCATGTCGATCATCATGCCTTCGATGGTCGTGGCGCAGACCACCGTCATCCATGCAGGCCGCCTGATCGACGTGCCCGGCGAAACGCCGCGCGGCCCATCGACGATCATTGTCGAGGATGGTCTGATCGTATCAATCGTTGATGGGTATGCGGAACGTCCCGACGGGGCCGAATTCATCGACCTGAGCGACCATACGGTGCTCCCCGGACTGATCGATAGCCACGTGCACCTGACCAGCGATTCCGGCGGGCTGGCAGGACAGTTGGAGGCTGTGACCTTGTCCCCTGCCGCCCAGGCCTTCAATGCGCAGGCCAACGGGATGAAAACGCTGCGCGCGGGCTTCACCACGGTGCGCAATCTCGGCGATGGCGACGGCGCGGTGTTCGCGCTGCGCGACGCGGTCAATGCCGGCAAGGCGATGGGCCCGCGGATCATTGATGCCGGTAGCAGCCTGTCGGGCACCGCCGGTCACTCTGACGATGCACTCGGCTATCGTGACGAGTTGCGCCCCTTCTTTGCGGGCTCGGGCAGCACATGCGACGGGGCCGAAGACTGCCGCCGTGCAGCACGGCAACAGATCGGGCGCGGCGCCGACGTCATCAAGATGACCATCACCGGCGGGGTCAACAGCCGCATTGGCGCGGGTCTGGGGAGCCAGATGTTCGATGATGAGGCAGCGGCGGTGGTCGCCACCGCGCGGATGTTCGGACGCAAGGTGGCGGTCCATTCACACGGCGCCGACGGGACTCTCCAGGCGCTTAAGCTCGGCGTCGACTCGATCGAACATGGCACCATGCTCAACGAAGACGTCATCGCGCTGTGGGCGAAGAGCAAAACCTATTACGTTCCGACGCTGTCGACAGTGAACGGATATAAGGAACGGCTCGCGGCGAACCCCGATGCCTATGAGCCCGATGTGCTCGCCAAGATCAAATGGCGCATCGAGATCACCGGCAAGACACTTGAGACGCTCGTCCCGCGCGGCGTCCGCATCGCCTTCGGCACTGACGCTGGCGTGTCGAAGCATGGCCGCAACGGCGACGAATTCGAGCTCATGGTCGCGCATGGCATGACGCCCGAAAGCGCACTGGTCGCCGCCACGATCAACGCCGCCGACCTGCTCGGCCTGTCCGACAAGGTCGGCACGATCGCACCGGGCAAAAGCGCCGACATCATCGCCGTCTCGGGCGATCCCTTGAAGGATGTGTCGGTCTACAAGGATGTCCAGTTTGTCATGGCGCGCGGAACCGTGATCGATCTGGACTGATCGGCCGATCGGTATCTCGAACATTCTCTTTGGGAGCGTGCCTGAAGGCAGGTGGTGCCGCTTACGTGACTCGAACACGTGACCCCATCATTACGAATGATGTGCTCTACCGACTGAGCTAAAGCGGCATTCCTGCTCGCGGCCCCCTAATCGTGTGGGCGCGCGGGCGCAATGCAAAGGTGGAGGCCCGAGCCGGAATCGAACCGGCGTGCAAGGATTTGCAGTCCTCTGCGTAACCACTCCGCCATCGGGCCGAGCCACCCAAGGCAGATGCCTCGGACGGAAGCGGCGCACTAGCGATTCGGGGGCTGCTTGGCAATGCATGTTTCAGGACGCCCCGGTTTACGCAACGTCAGTCTGGACCCCGCTGCGATCACGCGGCAAAGCTGACCGCCATGACCATTGCCAGCCTGCTCGAACCCGTCACCGGCCAGCCCGGCCCGGCCCGCCTCACCCATGCCGCCGACTGGATGCAGGGACGCACGTTGTATGGCGGGGCCTCGGCGCTGGTGGCCTATACCATGGCGACCCGCGCCTTCAGCGATCTGCCCCCCTTGCGCGCGGGGCAGATCGCCTTTGTCGCGCCGGTGGGCGAGGAGATCGCGCTTTCCGCCGAGATCATCCGGCAGGGCCGCAATGTGACCCAGGTGCGCAGCGAGATCATCAGCGATGGCAAGGTCGCGCTCAGCGCCTTCTGGCTGTTTGCCGAAGGGCGTGAGGCAAACGCGCTCCACCCGGCCCCGCCGCCTGAAAACTGGCCGGGCCCGCCGGAGGAGACACCAGAGGTCACCCACAGCTTCGCGCCGAGCTTTGTCGCCAAGAACTTCGAGCTGCGCCACGGTCAGACCCGGGGCGAGGATCGCGGGGCGACCGTGCGGCGCTGGGCGCGGCTGACCGAGGCGCATGATCTCGACCCGGTCTCCAAGCTGGTGCTGATGGGCGACGTCATGCCGCCCGGCGCCATGCGGGTGATGCAGCGGCAAGGCCCGATCAGCTCGATCAACTGGTCGTTCAACGTGCTCGATCCCGAAAGCCGATCACGCGATGGCTGGTATCTGGCCGAAAACGCCAGCCAGCACGCCGCAGCGGGCTATTCGTCAGAGCGGCTGCGGCTGTGGGACGCCGAGGGCCAGCAGGTGCTCGACGGGATCCAGTGCGTCGCCGTTTTTGGCTAGCGCCCGCATTAGCCCCACAGCTTCTGCGTCAGCTCCGGTAGCGCGGCAGCGTAACGGGAGACATCCTCGATCCGCCCGGTGCTGACCCGCGAATAGCCTTTCCATTCGCCATAGGTCCCGCGGATGGAAATCCCGCGCTGGCCCATGGCATCGCGCAGGGCGTCGGCATCGGGCACTTTCACGAAGACGAAATTGGTCTGGGAAGGGAGCGCGGTCAGCCCCGCCTTGGCGACGGCGTCCAGGATCATCGCGCGGCCTTCCAGCACGGCGGCGCGTGATTGGGTGAGGAAGTGTGTGTCGTCATAGCTCGCAATCGCCGCCGCCAGCCCGGCGAGATTGCCGCCAAAGCTCATCAGGTGCGACTGGATGCGCTTGGCATTGGCCTCGCTGGTGATGGCGTAGCCGACGCGCAGGCCCGCCATGCCGTAGATCTTGGAGAAGGTGCGGCACACGATCACATCGGCGCCGCTGCGGACCAGATCGACCATCGCGTTGTCTTCGGGCCTGTCCGTCAGTTCGTTATAGGCTTCGTCCACCAGCAGGGTCGCATGCGGCGTAACCTGCGCCGCAAAGCTGCGCAGCGCGGCAGGCTCGATCAGCACGCCGGTGGGATTGTTGGGATTGCACAGCTGGATCAGCGCAACCCCGTCCGTTGCCTTGGCCGCCATCGCTGGCAGATCGACATTCATATCGGGCGTCAGCGGCACCCGGATCGACGTGATGCCCTGCCGCTCGCCATAGATGACCGTGGTATCCCAGAACAGATCGGGGCACAGGATCGCGCCCTCGCGACCCCACGCCAGCGCAATCGCGCACAGGATTTCCGTCGATCCGGCGCCGACCACGACTTGCGCCGGCGTGACCCCGTGCCGTTCGGCAATCATCGCGGTCAGCCGCATCAGGCCGCGGTCGGCGTAATAGCAGCCCATCTTCGAGGTCTCGGCAATCGCGCGGAGCGCCGAGGGGGCGGGGCCATAGGGGTTCTCGTTCCGGCTGAGCAGCGCCTGACCGATCTTCGGCCCGAAATCGGGCTCGACATTCGGAGCGGCCACTGCTGCGCCAAGCGCAGAGAACGGCAAGGCACCAAGCCCGCCGGTCAGGCTGGCACCAGCGATGAAAGATCGGCGCGTGGTCGGCATGGGGAGCTCCTTTCGGTAAGGTGGCACAGGGTCAGAACTTGGCGATCATCAAGACGCCGATGAATGTGAGATAGAGGCCGAACACGCGGCGCAGGATGGCAGGCGAAAGCATGTGCGCCGCCGCCACGCCCAGCGGCGCGCACAACACCGATGTGGCGATCAGAACCGCGGCGGTGGGCAGGTTGATGAAGCCGAGCGAGCCCCAGCCGCGCCCGCTCTCCCCCAGCCCGATCACGATGAAGCCGATGGTCGCCGGGATCGCGATGATGGCGCCCATCCCGGCTGCGGTACCGATAGCGCGGTGGATCGGGGTGCCGCAGACCGTCATGGTCAGGGTGGTGAGGGTGCCGCCGCCAATGCCAAGCAAGGTCGAGAACACCCCCAGCGCGCTGGCAATCCCGGCGCGCGGCAGGCCGGATGGGAGCGCGGCAAACAGCGGCTCGCCTTGCCGGGCAGGCAGCATGAAATAGACCGCGAAGGCCAGCACCCCGGTGCCGAAGATCAGTGCAAGGTGCGCGCCTGAAATCCAGTCGGCCAGCGCCGTGCCGACCGCAGTCCCCAGCACCACCCAGATCGACCAACCCTTGAGCAGGCCAAAATCAACTGAGCCGCGCCTGGCATGGCTGCTGGTCGAGCGGATCGAGGTGAAGATGATCGAGGCGAGCGAGGTGCCTACCGCCACATGCGCCGTCTGCTCCGGCGCAACCCCCAGCACGGGCAGCAGGAACATCAGCGCCGGGACCACCACGAACCCGCCGCCGATCCCGAACAGGCCGCCGGCAAAACCGGCCGCAGCGCCTGCGATCAGCAGGGCCGGTAGCGCGAAGGCGAGTGGAGAGAGGGCGCTCATTCACGCGGAGAATAGGCTCACGGCCTTAATCGCCAAGCGAATTTTTGCAGTGCAGCATGGGGTAAATGCCCCATACGCCGACCGGTTGCGGGTGGGTGAAGCGGGCGCTTACACGTCTTCGAAATTGGGCTTGCGGCGCTCCATTTCGGCCATCACCGCTTCGACCTGATTGCGGCTGCGCATGATCGCGTGCTGCTCGATGCTTTCCTCAAGCAGGATCGCATCGGTCTCACGCTCCCACATCCCGGCCTGAAGCCGCTTGGCGGCGCGGATTGCGTGGGGGTTCTTGTTGGCGATCTGGCGGGCGATGGCGAGCGCGCGTTCCCGCGGGTTTTCGTCAAGGTAGGTCGCGAGGCCGAGCGTCTGGGCTTCGGCGCCGGTGAATTCGCGGTTGGTGTAGATCAGCTCGCGCAGCACATCGTCGCGCACCAGTCCGCGCCACAGCGCATAACCACCCATGTCGGGGACGAGGCCCCACTTCAGCTCCATGATCGCCATGCGGGTGGTCGGATGGACAACGCGGATGTCGGCGCCACTGGCGATCTGCAAGCCGCCACCAAAGCACACGCCGTGGACCGCCGCGATCACCGGAACAGGGAGCTTGCGCCACTGCATCGCCACCTGCTGCGGACGATTGGAATTGCCATAGGTGCGTTCGGTCAGGCTGGGCTCGTCCTCGGGCGGCTTGCGCGAGAAATTCGACAGGTCGAGCCCGGCGCAGAACGCCCGCCCCTCACCCGATAGCACCACCGCGCGCAGACCCTTCATCCGTTGCAGCGTGCTGCCCGCCTCGATGATGCGCTGAAACATCTCCGGATCGAGCGCATTCATCTTGTCACCCCGCACGAAGCGAACTTCGGCGACGCCGTCTTCGCCAAGCTCGATGGCGACGCGGTCATTGGCGATCGTGGTGGCGGTGGCGGACATGCGATGTGATCCCTCAAGGCGTGAATTCGGCGGGAAGATTGGCTGATCCGCCGCGCCCTGTCCAGAGGTGCCTGGGCCGCACCCGCTAGGCACCTCAGAGCAGCAGCCGGTGGGACATCGAGGACAGAGCCGCCGTCCGGGTTGGCGGCGATCAGGCCCGCGCGCTCAGCATCGCCGCGAGGCGGTGGAAATCATGCCCGAAGCGCCAGTCGCGATAGGAGCCGAAGCGGCTCAGCCTGAAACGGTGTAGCGAGAGGCCCACGAACAGCAGCGCAACCTGACAAAAGCCGGGAACTGCCGCGAGCACAAGATGCGCCCCGGGCGAGACCTGATCGACGGAGCCTTTCACCAGATGCGAGCTGAAAGCCACGACCTGAAAGGCGGCGATCAGCAGGGGATAGGTCCGGTTGGCATTAAGCGCGACGAGGAAAATCCCAATCAACGCGGCCGCATCTGCGAGGCCGAAAAACAAGGAAAACGCGCCCAGATCATGGATGTCGTTGCTCAGCGTCTGGAACACCAGCGAAGGCGCAACGATGGTGCTACCAAAGACGATGGCCAAGCCACGTTCCGGGCCGCCGCCCCAGCGCCACATGGCAAACAGCAGGCTGACGAAGATGATGTTCTGGATATCGGCCAGATGCGCGTTGATGAAGTCCGAGATCATCGCCGCACCCCGTACCAGGCTGCGGCGATCACGGGCGGCGTGGTCACAAGTTTGCCCCGATTTCTGCCATGCGCGCCGAGCATATCAGCGCGCACGACCACAGGCGCGGTAGCAATCCGCGGTGGCTGCGGTCTGGACGGGCGCAGTCCAGTCCCGGGCCGAAAGGGCTGTGTTGTCTTCCACCACATCGCTCAGAACCACGGCGGCATTCACGCTCAGGATCACTGTGGCCAGAATACAGGCCGAAATGGACAGGATCGCTATGAGCCGGAAGGGCACGGCATGCTCCCCGTCGAGCAGCTTGGGAACGAGCTGCGGCTCGTCCGGCTCTGCCTGATGGTCCGATGACACGAATGGCCGTGCGTCGCCAAACAGGATGCTGCCGGTTTCATCCCGCGCCCAAGCCTCTCCCAGCAGGAAAGTCCGCGAGGGCTGGGCTGCGCTGCTGGCCGGCCCAACCGGCTGCGACAGGACCGGCGCCATGAAGGGCAGAGGATCACGCGACCCGGACGGGAGCAGCTCCACCCGGCTGTCGCGATGGACTGCGCGGTAATTCTCCACCAGATCGCCAAGGTTGCCAGCGTCGTAAAGGTCTTTGAGTGCGCGGATGTGCTGGTTGATGCGGGTTTCGGACACGCCGAGTTCCTGCGCGATCACCTTGATAGGCACGCGCCGGTCGATGCGTTCCATCACGGCCCGCTGCCTGTCAGTCAGCCGCCGTCCGGCTCCACACGTCATGTCGCTCTCCTTCGTCAGTCCGGTGCAGGTTACACCTAAACCAACCCAAAACGGATGGAATTTTTGCCGCTTTGGAAGAGAAGACCTTGCGGATCGCCTAACGCCGACCCGAAACCCAGTTGTCAGGCAGCCGAACTGTTGACGCCTTTCGACTGGAGATAGCGCTTGATGTTGCGCGCGGCCTGACGGAGCCGCTGCTCGTTCTCGACCATCGCGATCCGCACGTAACCCTCGCCGTTTTCGCCATAGCCAACGCCAGGGGCAACCGCGACCTGCGCTTCGGTCAGAAGCTGCTTGGAGAATTCGAGGCTGCCCATAGACTTCAGCGCCGGCGGCAGCGGGGCCCAGGCAAACATCGATGCGGGCGGCGCAGGAATATCCCACCCCGCACGGCCGAACGCCTCGACCATCACGTCGCGGCGCTTGTGATAGAGTTCGCGATTGGTATCGATGATATCCTGCGGCCCGTTCAAGGCCGCGCAGGCCGCCGCCTGAATCGGGGTGAAGGCGCCGTAATCGAGGTACGACTTCACCCGCGTCAGCGCCGCGATCAGCTGCCTGTTGCCGACCGCAAAGCCCATGCGCCAGCCTGCCATCGAATAGGTCTTCGACATCGAGGTGAACTCGATCGCGACATCCTTGGCGCCCGGCACCTGCATGATCGAAGGCGTGGGCTTGCCGTCGAAATAGAGCTCGGAATATGCCAGATCGGATACAACCCAGACCTGGTTCTCCTTCGCCCAGGCCACCAGCCGCTCGTAAAACGCCAGATCGACGATCTCCGAGGTGGGGTTCGAGGGATAGCTCACCACCAGCACTGACGGGCGCGGCACGGTGAAGTTCATCGCCCGTTCGAGCGATTCCCAGTAATGTTCGTCCGGCGTGGTCGGCACGGAGCGGATCGTGGCCCCGGCGATGATGAAGCCGAAGGTGTGGATCGGGTAAGACGGGTTCGGCGCCAGCACCACATCGCCCGGCGCGATGATCGCCGTGGCGAGGCTGGAGAGGCCCTCTTTCGAGCCCATCGTCACCACCACTTCGCTGTCGGGATCAAGCTCGACCCCGAACCGGCGCGCGTAATAGCCTGCCTGTGCGCGGCGCAGGCCTGGAATGCCCTTGGACTGGGAATAGCCATGCGCATCCGGCTTGGCTGCGACTTCGCACAGCTTGTCGATGACGTGCTGCGGCGGGGGCTGATCGGGGTTGCCCATGCCGAGGTCGATGATGTCCTGCCCTGCCAGCCGCGCGGCATGACGCATGGCGTTGACTTCCGCGATCACGTACGGAGGCATGCGCTTCATGCGGTAGAACTGGTCATTCATCGTCTGTCATCACCTTGTCTTGCGCGGGGTCTTCAGCGGCTCTGATCAGACCCCCGCGCCCTCTCCCTAGGCTAAACCCGCGGATCGTGGGAAGGCGTTTTCGCCAATTGCGGCTTGGCCGGATGGGCGACACTGGTATGACGGTGCGACAGACAAGGGACAATTTGACGCGATGGCACAGGATACCGACCTGATGGCGACGGCAGGCGAGGGGCTGAAAGGCTTCTTCGATATGCAAGGCGACGCCATGCGCGAGATGCTGGGCGCCAATGGGTTCGATTCGCTGCTCGGCGCTGGCATGAAGGGGGGCATGGACCCTGCCGAGCTGGCCGAATGGGCCTCCACCGCGACGCAGCTTCAGCAGCTGTGGTTCGATTTCGCGGCGCATCAGACACAGGCCGCCGCCGAGAAAGCCGTCAAAGGGAGCATGGGCGGCAGCAACATGCTGGACCCGGCGCAGTGGCTGGTGATGTCGCAGGCGATGCTCGGCCAGATGCCCAAGGGGATGTTCGAAGCCTCGGCCAAGCTGGCGCAGGATCAGATGCAGCTGTGGTCGGGCGTGATGCAGAGCTTTGCTGCGGGCGCGACTGGCGGGAAGATGGCTGAAACCCCCGAAGCGGCCGCTCTGCCCAAGAGCGACCGGCGCTTTGCCGATCCGGCGTGGCGCGAGCACCCCGCCTTTCTGCTCTTGCACCAAACCTATCTGATGCTGGCCGACTATTTCCGGCAGGCGGTGCAGGGCATGGACGGGCTCGACCGGGCCAAGCGCCAGCAGCTCGAATTCGCGGTCAGCGCGCTCGCCGAAGCGATGAGCCCGGACAATTTTCTCGCCCTCAATCCGGTGGTGATGAAGCGCACGATTGAAAGCCGCGGGGCAAACCTCGTGCGCGGGATGCAGCACCTCATCAACGACCTGAAGCGCGGGCAGTTGACCCATACAGATCCCAATGCGTTCCGGCTGGGTGAGAACCTCGCGGCAACCCCGGGCAAGGTCGTCCACGAAACGCCGATTTTCCAGCTGATCCAGTACAGTCCCACGACCGAGACCGTGCTCGAAGTGCCGCTGATCATCTTCCCGCCGTGGATCAATCGCTTCTACATCCTCGATCTCACGCCCAAGAAGAGCTTTATCAAGTGGGCGGTGGATCAGGGGATCACCGTGTTCGTGGTCAGCTGGAAATCGGCGGACGAAACGATGGGCGATGTGGTGTGGGACGATTACATCCGCGCCCAGATGGAAGCGATCGACCATGTCCGCGCGCGGCTCGATGTGCCGGCTGTCCACACCATCGGATACTGCGTCGCGGGGACGACACTGGCGGCAACGCTCGCGATCCTGTCGCGCCGCGGTGAGGCGGACAAGGTCAAGTCCGCCACCTTCTTCACCGCGCAGGTCGATTTCGAGAAGAGCGGCGATCTCAAGAATTTCATCGACGATGGCCAGCTCGAAATGATCGGGCAGCTGTCGCCGCATGGTTACCTCGACGGGCGCTATCTCGCTGCCGCGTTCAACGCGCTGCGGGGGCGTGACCTCATCTGGAACTATGTGGTCAACAACTACATGATGGGCGAGGATTACCCCGCCTTTGATCTGCTCCACTGGAACGGCGATGTCACCAATCTGCCCTCCAAATGGCACAACGCCTACCTGCGCGATCTCTACCGGGACAACAAGCTGGTGGTGCCGGACGCGTTGGGGGCGGATGGCACGCCGATCGATCTCACCAAGGTCGCCACCCCCAGCTTCGTGCAGGCAGGCCGCGAGGATCACATTGCGCCCGCCGAAAGCGTGTGGCGCATCACCAGGCATTTCACCGGGCCGATGGAGTTCCTGTTGGCAGGCTCCGGTCATATCGCGGGCGTGGTCAATCCGCCCGCCGCGGGCAAGTACCAGTACTGGGTCGGCGATAGCGCCGCGCCGTCGCTCAAGGCCTTTGTCGAGAGCGCAACCGAGCATCCGGGTAGCTGGTGGCCGCACTGGCTCGAATGGCTTCACCGCCAGTCCGACGCGCGTGTTCCTGCCAACGGCAAGCGTGTGCCCGGCGGCAAGGGCGATACCGTGATCGAGGACGCGCCGGGGCGCTATGTGAAGACGCGGTAGGCGAGGGCTTGCTCAGCAAGTCGACGTTGCCCCGGCAGCAAGTCTTTGAATCTGCAAACATTCCGACATTTTTGTGCACTGCACAAAAAGGCTTGACTTCGCATCTGCATTCACTATTTTGTGCAGTGCAACATGAAGCGAGGCTACCATGTCCGAAGTTGAAAACACTGCTGCCGAAGTAAAGGCTCCCGTCGCCAAGATCGACGCTGCCGCCGAGAAGGCTTACGCCGAAGCATCGGCCAAGTCCGTCGAAGCGCCCAAGGTTGAAGCCGCTCCGGTCGCCAAGAAGATTGCTGCGCCCAAGAAGGCCCCGGCTGCCAAGAAGGCAACCCCGGTCAAGAAGGCCGCTGCCAAGACCGTCAAGAAGACGGCCACCAAGACCCCGGTCAAGAAGCCGGTGCTGGCCAGGAAGGCTGCCGTCAAGACGAGCAAGCCCGCCGCGCCGAAGACCAATCCCGTCATCAAGCTCAAGGATACCATCATGGCCACTGCCAAGAACACCGATATCGCCGCGACCGCCAAGGACGTCATCGCCGACGTTCAGACCCGCGCCAAGACCGCCTACGCCCAGACCACCGTGCTGGCTTCGGAAGCCACCGAGTTCACCAAGGCGAACGTTGAAGCTGTCGTCGAAAGCGGCAAGATCTTCATCGCCGGTGCGCAGGAACTGCTCAAGGACAACGTCGAAACCGGCAAAACCGTGATCGAAACCGTCACCGAAGATGCCAAGAAGGTCGCCGCCGTCAAGTCGCCGACCGAACTGCTGCAGCTTCAGGGTGAAATCGCCCGTCGCAACTTCGACGCGCTGGTTTCCTACGGCTCGAAGCGCACCGAAGCCTGGGTGAAGCTCTACAACGAAGCTTTCGCCCCGATCTCGAACCGCGTCAGCGTCGCCGCGGAAAAGATCAAGAAGGCTGCGTAAGCCAAAAAGTTTCTGAGCCGGGCCTCTCTCCTCTCTCCCAACCCGGTTCACGAAAGAGCGCTGAAAAGCGCGGGCCGGCCAGACCAGCGTCTGGCCGGCCCTTTTAATTCCGTGCGGCTGCATGGCCGACCCCAAATGAATCCAACCAACCGCTTGCACACGCGCGTGCCTTTCCCATAATGGAGGCTCATGCCGAACCCGCCCTTCCTTCCCCTCGCCGCCATGGTCGAGCCGCACGCGCCGCTTGCCCTTCCCGTGCGCGCGAATGACGAGGATGGCGACAAGGACGGCGACGGCAAGGATCAGGTCGGCGTCGCCACCAAGACCCGCGCCAAGGCCAAGAAGCCGAGCCAGTACAAGGTGCTGATGCTCAACGACGATTATACCCCGATGGAATTCGTGGTGCTCGTGCTGAAGCGCTTCTTCGGGATGGATCTGGAACAGGCCACCCGCGTCATGCTGCACGTCCACCAGCGCGGCGTGGGCGTCTGCGGCATCTTCACCTACGAAGTGGCCGAAACCAAGGTCAATCAGGTGATGGACTTCGCCCGCCAGAACCAGCACCCGTTGCAATGCACGCTTGAGAAAGCCTGACCGGCCGGCCATGCGCCAGCCGCACCATCCCGATCCCGATCCGCCGCTGCCGGGGCAGGAAAGCGTGTGGGATTACCCCCGCCCCCCGATCTGTGAACCGACATCGCGGCATATTCGCATCGTTCATCGCGATGTGGTGATCGCCGACACGCGCGGGGCGTGGCGGACCCTCGAAACCTCGCACCCGCCGACCTACTATATCCCGCAATCCGACATTGCGATGACGCACCTGCGGCCCAACCCGGCCCGTTCGATCTGCGAATGGAAAGGGCAGGCGGTTTATTGGGATGTGGTGATCGGCACCGAAACCATCGCAGCCACGGCGTGGAGCTACCCCGCCCCCACGCCCGGCTTTGCCAACATCAAGGATCACATCGCCTTCTATGCGACGCCGTTCGATGCGGTGTTGATCGACGGCGAACAGATCACCCCGCAGCCCGGAGGCTTTTATGGCGGCTGGATCACCTCGCGCGAGGCGGGGCCGTTCAAAGGCATACCCGGCAGTCGCTTCTGGTAGAGCGGTTTGTTGGTAAATCTGGCGCTCATCCACCTTCTCCCAGAATTGGGGGCATGACGCGGGGGCGCGGCATCGCTATGGCGTGCACGCAAACGACGGAAAGCCGCTCTTGTTCAACATGATCCCCAGCATAGACCGCTATATCCTGCGGCTGGTCATCGTACCGATGCTGGGCGTGTTTGCGCTTGCCGCATCGCTGCTGACGCTCGACAAGATGCTGCGATTGTTCGATTTCGTCGCGGTCGAGGGCGGGCCGGTGGGCGTGGTGTTCAAGATGCTGGGCGCGCTGATCCCCGAATATGCGAGCCTTGCCATCCCCTTGGGCCTGCTGCTGGGCGTGTTGCTGGCGTTCCGCAAGCTGGCGACATCCTCCGAGCTTGATACGATGCGCGCGGTCGGGCTCTCCTATAACCGCCTGCTCCGGATGCCCTATCTCATCACGCTGGTGATGGTCGCGCTCAACATTGCGCTGGTGTTCTACATCCAGCCGATCAGCCGCTATTACTACGAGCAGATGGAGTACGAGCTGCGCTCCGGCGCGCTGGGGGCTTCGATCAAGGTGGGCGAGTTCACCACCATCGCCGACCGCATGGCGCTGCGGATCGAGGAGAGCGAGGATGATGGCCGCCGCTTGATCGGCATCTTTGCCCGCGTCGCCAATGCCAAGGGGCAAGTGCTGTCGATCTCCGCGCGCGAGGGGGCGTTCCTCTCCACCCGCGACAATCCCGATACGATCATCCTGCGCCTCACGGAAGGCACCATCATTCAGGACACCGGGATGCAGGGGCAGACCCCGCGCGTGCTGAGTTTCAGCCGCCATGATCTGCCGATCGATCTGCCTGCAATCGAGAAATTTCGCGCGCGCGGTGATGCGACGCGCGAATATATCCTGCCCGAACTGCTCAAGATGGGCTGGAGCCGCGACAGCGCGCCCGATCAGCGTGACGCCAGTGTCGCCAGCTTCAACTTCCGGCTGGTCGAGATCGTGATGATGTTCCTGATGCCGCTCCTGGCGGTGGCGCTGGCGATTCCGCCCAAGCGATCCACCAGCGCGCTGGGGGTGTTCGTGTCGATCGTGATGGTGGTCGCCTATCACAAGATCAACCAGTACGGCGAGGATGTCGCCTCGCTTGGCCGGCTCGATCCGATCCTCGCCTTCTGGGTGCCCTTCGTGCTGTTCGCGGGGCTCATCATCTGGATGTATTACCGCGTCGCCTATGTTCCCGGCGGACAGGCCATCGGCGCGCTGGAGATGGCCTTTGCCAAGCTGTCGAAGCGGGTGAGAAAGCTGTTCTCGCGCCGCCGTCCGCGTGCGGCGGGGTCTGCACCGCAAGCGGCTCCGGCAGAGTAGGCGCCGATGCAGCTCGACTTCTTCCCCTCGCGCACGCTGACGATCTATCTGGCGAAGATGTTCGTGGTGCGCATCCTGGCGGTGCTCGTCATGCTGGTGCTGGTGCTGCTGGCGCTCGACCTGCTGTCGGCGACCGGCAAGATCCTCGCCGCGCCGGGCAACGGACAGGCCGAAATCCTGCAATATGCGGGCCTGCGCCTGCCGCAGCTGGTGAGCCGCTTCCTGCCCTATTCGGTGCTGCTGGCGACCCTGATCACGCTGGTGACGCTGAACCAGAACAGCGAAGTGGTGGCGATGAAGGCGGCCGGGCTATCGGCGCATCAGGTGCTCTCGCCCCTGCTGCTCACCGCAGCCTTGGTGTCACTGGGGAGCTTCGCCTTCAACGAGCGGGTCGTCACCCGCGCCAATGCGACGCTGAAGGCGTGGGAAAGCGCCGAATACGGCCCGATCCCGCCCGCGCAGACCGGCGGGGTGCGATCCAGCGTCTATCTCATCGATGGCGACAATATCCTCACCGCTGCGACCCTGACAGGGACGGGAGAGAGCATCGTGCTGACCGGCGTGACGTGGTACGTCCGCGCGCCGGGCGGGATCATCCGCGAACAGATCCGCAGCGCCCGCGCGACCTATGCCAGCCCCGGCTGGCGGCTGGAAAACCCGGTGAAGTTCGACGTCGCCGGGGCGATTACCGAGCGTCCGGCCGCCGTCGTGGTGGGCCAGACCCTCACCCCTGACCGGATCATGCTGCAATCGATCGATCCCGACGCGCAGAGTTTCTGGGAGCTGTCGCACAGCATCGACACCTATGCCGCCGCGGGCCGCAACACTGACGAGATGCGCGCCAAGTGGTGGCATCGCCTCTCTGGCCCGCTGTCGGCGCTGTTGATGCCGCTATTGGGCTCGATTGCCGCCTTCGGGCTGGCACGATCAGGGCAATTGTTCGTCCGCGCGATCATCGGGATGGCGCTGGGGTTTGCCTATTTCGTGGTCGACAATGCCGCGCTGGCGATGGGCAGCTTCGGTGGCTACCCGCCGCTGCTCGCCGCCTGGGCGCCGTTCGTGCTGTTCCTGCTGCTGGGCGAGACGGTGCTGATCCGGACCGAAGAGTGAGGGGCCAGTGGTCGCTCCGGCTCGCGCGCGCGGGCGATGCCGAGGCGATGCCGGAGATCGAGCGCGCGGCGGCGGTCGTCTTTGCAGGGGAGCCGGGGATCGACCCCACTGTCACCCGCACATCGGCTGACTTTGCGCGCCTGATCCGCAAGGGCCACAGCCTTGTCGCCCATGTCGGGGAGGCGATGGCGGGCTTCTTGGTGGCCGAGCCCTTCAGCCGCGAACTCCACATCTGGGAAATGGACGTTGCCCCGGCGTACCAGCGGCGCGGCATCGGGGCCGGGCTGGTGCGCGCTGCGATGATCGACGCGCGCAACACCGGGTTCAAAGCGCTGACCCTGACCACGTTCCGCGATCTGGCATGGAACGGCCCGTTCTACGCGCGCCTCGGCTTCGAGGAGCTGACCGCCATCGATGCCCACCCGCGCCTCGCCGGGGAACTCGCGAACGAGGTGGACGACGGCCTGCCCGCCGACCGCCGCTGCGCGATGATCTGTTTTCTGGATTGATTGCCTCACTCGTCCCTCCCCGTTCGGAACGAATGGGGAGGTGGCCGCGCGTCAGCGCGGTCGGAGGGGTAAGCCAACACGGCCAAACCCCTCCGTCAGCCGACCGCGGCGTCTGCCACCTCCCCATCCCTTCGGGACGGGGAGGGATTCATTCAGGAACGCGTTCCCATCGTGCTCTTGGCGATCCGCGCCACCAGCACGGCCATCCCGGGATGGTTGGCACCTTCATAGGTCGAACCCGTCCCCAATTCGCGCGCGAGCCGGCGGTGTGCTTCGGGCAGGTCGTGATACGGCATCGAGGGCATCAGGTGATGCAGCGCGTGATAGCGCAGGCCCACCGGCGCCCAGATCTCGGCGGCCAGCCCCGGCGGAGGCACATTGACGCTATCGAGAAACTGCGCGGTCACTGTCATCGCCTCGCCCTCGTTCTCCCACAGATGGGCGACGAGCGTGCGCAACTGGTTGAGCACGGCAGCGAGCGACAGGATCACCAGCGCTGTCGCGAGCGGCTGCCAGCCGAACACGAACACCGAAGCGATCAGCGCCACAGCCCACAGGCTCGCACCCGCTTCCTGCCAGCGCACCCGGCCCACAAAATCGCCCTCGGGCGCCTTGCGGCGGAACTCAGGGTTGATCGAGAGCGACGAGAACCGCTCCCACGTGAACGTGCGCAGCGGCGGGACGATCAGGCCCAGCGGATAGAGCACCCCGAAACGCACGATCAGCGCCACCGGCAACAGCATCGCCACAAGCACGAACAGCGGCAGGCTCCACGGCTTCATCAGCGCGAGCGGCAGGTATTCGGGGTCTTCCACCGTGCCATATTGCGTGCGCTTGTGGTGGATGGTGTGGACGCCTTCATACATGAAGCTCGGCGTCAGCATCGGAATGCCGACGAGGAGGTTCCACCCCGTGCGAAACCCGGGGAGCGCATCGCGGTGGATGTGCGTCAGCTCGTGAATGAACATCAGCGCGCGGTAGAGCGCCAGTGCGGCCACCAGACCGGCGGCAATCTTCACGCCGAGACTGCCCGACACAATCGCCACTGCAATCCCGGCATAGCCCACGCCCGCCGAGACCAGCATATCGGTCCAGTAAATCGCCGGCTTCGCCTCACCCAACCCCTTGGTCAGGTCGCGCGCGGCGCGCAGCATCGCCTTGTCATCCTCGACCATGAACTGGGCTCTGGTCGCCTTTGCGGTGGCCTTCGCGGGCTGGGGGTGGATGGTCTGGTGCATGGTCATTTTCGGCAAATCCTGAGGCTCGCCCTACCCCAATTCGGGGGCCGAGCCAAACGCGGGTTGTTGGTGACAGTGATCGATAGCCTTGCGTGAATGGCCCGGGCGCGACACAGACACCTTGATTGAAAGCAAATACGAGGATGGTTGCGTGACGGATGTGGCGGCCAAGACGGCAGAGATAGAGATCGTGCCGGTCAGCGACAAGCGCGGGCGGGCGGCTTTCGTTGATCTCGGCCGTGCTTTTTCGGATCGGCTGGAGCATTTCGTCCCGCAGATCCGCTCCGAACAGATCGAACTGGTCGATCCGGCCAAGAACCCGTTCTTTGGCCATGCGCGGGTGCAATTGTTTATCGCGCACCGCCGCGGAAAGCCCGTGGGGCGGATCGCGGCGCATATCGACGAACTCGCGCTCGCCATGCCGGCCGAGCAGGGGTTTGGCCCCGGCACCGGCTTCTTCGGCTATTTTGATGCCGAGGACGAGGATGTTGCCCGCGCGCTGCTGACCACTGCCGAGGCATGGCTGGCGGAGCGGGGGATGACCCGCGTGCTCGGCCCGATCTCGCTGTCGATCTGGGAGGAGCCGGGCCTGCTGGTCAGCGGTCAGGATCACGCCCCGATGCTACTGATGGGCCACCACCCGGCGCATTATGCCGGCTGGATCGAGGCGGCGGGCTTCACCCGCGCCAAAACGCTCTACACCTATGATCTGGACATCACCCGCGGCTTCGGCCCGCTGGTGGACCGGCTCGTCCAGGCCGGCCAGCGCAACCCGCGGATCAATCTGCGCCGGGTCGACAAGAGCCGCTGGGACGAAGAGGTCGCGACCATTCTGGCGATCCTCAACGATGCCTGGTCGGACAACTGGGGCTTTGTCCCCTTCACCCCGGCCGAAGTTGCCTATGCCGGCAAGAAGCTGCGCGCGATCATCCATGAGGAATTGAACGTGATCGTCGAGGTCGACGGGCGGCCAGTCGCCTTCATGCTGACCTTCCCCGATGTGAACGACGCGCTGGCGAAGATCAAAGGCAAGCTGTTCCCGTTCGGCTGGATCCACATGCTGCGCTGGTTGCGCCACCCGCGCGGGGCCGGGATGCGGGTGCCGCTGATGGGGGTGCTGAAGGAGTTGCACAACACCCGCATGGCCGGGCAGCTCGCCTTCATGATGATCGAGACGATCCGCCTGGAAGCGATCGGCAAGTTCGAATCGACCCGCGGCGAGCTGGGCTGGGTGCTGGAAGACAATCAGGGGATGCTGGCGATCGCCGACACGATCAAGAGCAAGGTCAACCGCGAATATGTGATCTACGAGCGGAAGTTGGGATAGGCCTTGTCAAAGTCCTTGTTGAGAGAGGTCAGTATGAGAGGGGGCGCCATAGCAGCAGTGCTGGCACTTTCGGGTTGCTCAAACGAGCCTGCTGGTTCGGACGGCCTCGAAATTCCAGGGTTCGACCAGCTCGTGAGCCAAGTAGAGCAAGGAACGGTGGGTCGATCATCTGACCATTGGATCGAAATGAAGAATTCAGCGGACGAGTGGGAGCGCGTAGGGCTAATTTTCGGCTATGCCGACGATTATGACGAATGCCTCAAGGCAATCGCTGGTCTCAAGCGAGTCAACTATGCGCGCGAGTACCGCTGCGTCCCAGCCAATTGAACAGATCCTAGGTCTTTGCCGCTCAGAAAAAAGGCCTCCGTTGCAGAACAACGGAGGCCTTTCGGGATCGTATCACCAGCCGCTTGGACGGGAGGGGGGTCTCGGCGGTGACAATGGGATAATGATCGTCCAGAAATCCGGTTCCCGGACCTGCCAAAATTTTTTTGCCGTAACGGAAAACCGGCACAAATTGCGATATTCCAGAGGCTTGCCGGATAACCGCGACGGCGCTGCGGGGAACCGCTATGGGCCTTGATCGATTGCTCCAACACATCCAAGCGAAAGGTGCCTCATGTCTCTCGGAAGCCAGATCGCGGCCAACTTGCCCTTCCTGCGCCGCTATGCCCGCGCGCTGACGGGATCGCAGGCGAGCGGGGATGCCTTCGTGCGCGAGATGCTCGAAGCCGTGCTTGCTGACGAGGCGCTGATGGCGAGCCTCGCAGGCGGGCGCGTGCCGCTCTACCGCGCGTTCAGCAAGGTCTGGGCTAGCGCCTCGGGCCCGGAAGCGACCGGCACGGCGGCCAGCGAGCACGAGGCCGGGGCGCAGGCGCGGCTGGGCGTGATCACCCCGCCCGCGCGTCAGGCGCTGCTGCTGACCACGCTGGAGGATTTCACCACGGCCGAAGCCGCCGCAATCCTCGACCGCTCGCCCGAAGAAGTGGCGGAGATGGTCGCGCAGGCCATTGCCGATATTGAACGCGAACAGACCACCTCGGTCCTCATCATCGAGGATGAGCCGCTGATCGCGATGCAGCTGGAAGACCTCGTGACCAGTCTGGGCCACACCGTCAGCGGCACCGCCGCGACGCGCACGCAGGCCCGCGCCGCGGTGGGCGAGGCGATGCCGGGGCTGGTGCTGGCCGATATCCAGCTGGCCGATGGCTCGTCGGGTCTGGATGCGGTGGACGATATCCTTTCGGCGGGGTCGATGCCGGTGATCTTCATCACTGCCTATCCCGAACGCCTGCTGACCGGCGACCGGCCCGAGCCGACCTATCTGGTCACCAAGCCGTTCCAGGAAGCCACCGTGCGCGCGGCGATCAGTCAGGCGCTGTTCTTCGGAAGCACGCGGCCTTTGTGATCTTGCGATCGCGCTGACGCGCGATGCAGACCTCCCGCCGTTCCCCGTCCTTCTCGCGAATGCGGAAGTCGGCGGGACGGCGCACAGGCACACGCAGCACGCAGCGCACGCCGGTGGGGGCAAAGTCGAGCGTCACCGGCTGGCGCAATTCGTGGGCGACAACCTTTTCGATCAGCTCGGTGCCGAACCCGCGGCGGCGCTCGGTTGCGACGGGTGGCCCGCCGGTTTCCTGCCACTCGACCTCGGCCCAGCCGGCTTCCCCGCTCTGATCTTCCCCGCGGTGCCAACGGATCGTCACCTGTCCGCCGGGCACGCTGAGCGCGCCATACTTCGCCGCATTGGTCGCCAGTTCGTGCACCGCAAGGCCGAAGGACAGCGCATCATTCGGCGCCAGCTCCAGCTCCGGCCCTTCGAGCAGGATCGTATCGTCGAGCGCGCTGCGGAAGTGCTGCAATTCCGCCTCGATCACCGCGCGGATCGGGGTGGTGCCCCAGTCCGTCACAGTAAGCAGGTCATGCGTGGCCGACAGCGCGCGGATGCGGCCTTCGAGGCTGTCGGCGAAATCATCCAGCCCGCTCGCGCGCCTGCGGGTCAGCGACAGGATCGAGAGCACATTGGCCAGCGTGTTCTTGACCCGGTGATTGAGTTCGCGGGTCAGCGAATTCCTGATCGAATGCTGTTCTTCAAAGAACGCCAGCCGCGCCTGATCCTCGAACGCTTGCTGTGTCAGCAACCGCGCGAGCAGCATCAACAGGCTCGCCAGCGCCAACCCGAAGATCAGCGTCACCATCGACAGGGGCGAGAGCACCTGCGCATTGCCGCTTTCGATCACCAGCATCAGCTTGCGGTCGGCGATGGTGACTTCCTGTTCGACCGTTTCCTTGGCCGCATCGCTGATCGACTGGGCGACCAGCAGGTGCCCGGTGCTGACTTCGCCATCATAAAGCCGCACCCCGAAGCGGCCCTGCCCCTGCCGGTCAATCGCGGCATCGAGAAATTCGCGCGCGCGGAAGGGGGTGTAGACGAAGCCCGCCAGCCCGCGCTCACCCGGACGGCTCATGCGGAACACCGGCATGTAGATCGCAAAGGCTGGCGCGGTGCCGCTGGTCTCCTGCACCAGCACGATCCGGCCCGATGCGGCGGGCCGCAGGGTCAGCTCGGCCTCGGCCATGGCGGCGGCACGGGCGGGGTCGGAATACATGTCATAGCCCAGCGCGCGGCGGTTGTGCGGCGCGGCAGGCGCAAACATCGCCACCGGCGCCACCCGCCCGGTGCGGCTGGTGGGAGCGGGGAAGATATCGGGATAGGCCGGCTGGCTGGCGCGGGTCTGAGCGAGGAACGCGGGCAGGTCGCGCGCTTCAAGCACCGGGATCCAGCCGATGCCTTCGGCCCCCGAATATTCGGTGTTAAGCTTCAGCGCGCGCACGAAATTGTCGAAGGTTTCGGGGCTGACGTCCTCAAGGCTGGAAAACAGCGCGGCGCCTGCCCTGAGATAGGACGTAAACCCGCTCCCGCTGCGGTCGAGCGCGGCAGCCACGCCTTGGGCATATTCGCGCATCAGCGCACGTTCGCGGGCGCGCGCGTTGCTCTCGATCGCGAAGACGCTGAGGGCGGTGATCGCGGCGAGCGCGAGGAAAATCACCAAGGGGATCGCGCGCGGATAGAGCACCAGCCAGCGCCGCGCCCGGCCCGACGAAGTCGGCGGCGGCGGGACGGCGGAAACAAGTTCCGGGCTGAGATCGAGCGGGTCGATGGCGTACAATCCTGTCCGAGCAGCGGCGCAAAGCGGGACGCTGAGGTCGCAGCCGGAACCAAACTGGTAGCGCATCGTTCCCGAATCGTCCAAACTCGCAAGCGTGCCGAGGCGGCGGCCATCGTGGTATGGTCGGCCAACAGGGCGGCGAAATCGGTTCCGCAGTGGGGCCGGGACTACGGGATCAGGGACACACCACAGCATCATGGCCTCGAATTTCAATCAGGGTGGCGGCAATGGCAGGGGCGACGACGGCGCCCAGCAGCGCCCGCCCGAATGGGCCGACGGGCTGAAGCAGCTGTATGATTCGGTGGTCGAAGAGGCTTTGCCCGACAGTTTCAAGGATCTGCTCGACCGGCTCGACGCATTGGACCCGGCCCGTGGGAAGGGTGCAGCGCGCGATGGCCGGGACACCAGCCAATGAGCGATGGGCCAGCGAACGACGAACGCCAGCCGGGCGGCAGCCTTTCGGCCATCGACAAGGCCAGTTTCAAGCGTGAGCTGACAGACGTTGTCCCCCACCTGCGCGCCTTTGCGCGGGGCCTGTGCGGTCGGCCTGACCTCGCGGATGATCTGGTGCAGGAAACGCTGTTGAAGGCATGGGCGGCGCAGGACCGGTTCGAACCCGGCACCTCGATGCGCGCATGGACTTTCGTGATCCTGCGCAACGCCTACCTCACCGACATGCGCCGCAACCGCTTCCGCGGCGAGTATGACGAAGGCGTGGCCGAACGTATCCTGACCGCGCCTGCGGGGCAGGAAGAACCGATCCACCTCTCCGACCTCCACCGCGCGTTGCTGACGCTCCCGGCGGAGCGGCGCGAGGCGCTATTGCTCGTCGGCGCAGGCGGGTTTTCTTACGAGGAAGCGGCGCAAATCTGCGGCTGCGCGGTTGGTACGATCAAGAGCCGCGTCGGCCGTGCCCGCGCCGCGCTCACCGAAATGCTGGCGAATGGTAGCATCCCGCGCCGGGCCAGCGATGACGCGGTGGCGCACAGCGCGATCCTTGAAGAGTTGGACGAAGTCGCGGCGGGCAACGGGGTGAGTTCGCGGCCCTGATCCCCTCAGCCGTCATCCCAGCGAAAGCTGGGACCTAGAGCGGCGAGCACTGCACAATGATGCCCTTGGCCCCAGCTTTCGCTGGGGTGACGAATTATAGAAAAAGGCCCGAGGCGTTTCCACCCCGGGCCTTCCTTCATTCCAAAACCTGAGAAAATCAGGCGTAAGTCCACACCGTGCCGCGCGCGAGGTTTTCGCTGGCGAAGGCCCAGTTGAGCTTGTTCTCGACCACAGCGTCCAGATAGGCCGGGCGCTTGTTCTGGTGATCGAGGTAATAGGCATGCTCCCACACATCGAGCACCAGCAGCGGGTTGAAGTCGCTGTCAGCCAGCGTATCGGCATCGTGGGTTTCCTCGATGCTGAGCTTGCCGTCCTTTTCCGCCAGCCACACCCAGCCCGACGCGAAGTGGCCAACGCCGCGATCCTTGAGCTTCTGCTTCAACTCGTCGACCGAGCCGAACGCCGCTTCGATCCCGGCAACCAGTTCGGCCGAAGGTTCGGTCGTGGCCGGCGCCATCGAGTGCCAGTAGAACGCGTGGTTCCAGGTCTGGGCCGAGTTGTTGAACAGGCCCTTGTCGCTCCCGCGCGATGCGGCGACGATTTCTTCGAGCGACTTGTCGGCGTGCGCAGTGCCTTCGATCGCGGCGTTCATCTTGTCGACATAGGTCTGGTGATGCTTGCCGTGGTGGAACGAAAGCGTCTCGGCCGAAATCGCCGGGTCGAGCGCGTCAGCGGGATAGGGCAGCGGGGAAAGTGCGAAAGCCATGGGTGTCCTCCAGAAGGCCGGGTTGAAATCAGTCTGTATCGGTAACGCAGATGTGGGCGAAGGGTTGCAGCTTCAAGTCGCCGCTGCCTCCTTTGGCGTCTCGGACGAGGCAGCAGCGCGGTCAACTGCGCTTGTGACAGCAACATTCATGGTGACGTTGCCCAGGGTGCGCATCAGATCGGGCAGCATCTCGACCGCCACCAGCAGCGCGAGCGGCTCGACCGGCACGCCCATTGCCAGCGCAATCGGGCCGATCGAGACGACGAAGCTGATTGATCCGGGCAGGCTGACAGCGGACAGGCTGATGACGCTGGCAATCAGGATGCCCGCCACGGCCACGGTCGGCGAAACCTCCACACCCGCCAGCGCGGCGATGTAATAGACCACGGCGAGGTTCATCGCGGCACTGGTGGCGCGGAAGATCACGACGGCGAGCGGCAGGACGAATTCAGCGGTCGAGGCGCGAAGGCTCAGCCGTCCGGCCGAATCGAGCATGGCCGGCAGGCTGGCGAGCGAGCTTTGGGTCGAAAGCGCCACGGCCTGCGCTGGCAGCACGGCGGTAGCAAAGCGCGCGCCCGTGCGCCCCAGCCCGATGGCGATGCCATAGGCGAGCGCCAGAATGAAGGTTCCCATCGCGGTAACGGTCAGCACATAATGCCCCAGTGCTGCGAACGCCCCGCCCCCGCTCTGCACGCCGACACCGTATGCCAGCGCGAACACACCGATGGGCGCGATTCCCAGCACCCAGCCGATGATCAGCAGCATGACATTGCCGAGCGCGTGGAAGAACCCCAGCAGCCGCTCGCCCTGATCTTCGGGCAGGCGGGTGATGGCGACCGCGAACATCACGAAGAACAGCGTCAGCGGCAGCATCGCGGTCTCGGCCGCGGCGGCGATGATGTTGGGCGAGACGAGCGAGGCCATGAAGTCGAGCACGCCGGGGACTTCGCCCACGCTCTCCGGCGTTTTGGCAAGAAACGCGCCCGCGCCTTCAGGCACCGGGAAGGCGCGCAGCAGCGCCGGCATGGCGATCGAGGTGAAGGCCCCGCCCGCCAGCTGCACCGCGACCATGATCGCCAGCATCCGCCGGGCCACCGTGCCGACCCGCGCGGCCATGATCATCTGCACCAGCCCCAGCACCAGCAGCGCCGCGACCAGCGGGATGATCGTCATCTGCAAGGCGCGCAGCCACAGCCCGCCGATCAGCGCGGCGATATCGGTCAGCGCGTTCGGCGCGCCCATGGCTCCCCCGGCGATCCCCGCCAGCAGGCCGCCCACCAGTGCGGCAAAGGTCAAGGCCACCGGCAAGCGGATCGAAACCAGCGCGAATTTCCCCTGCGCGCCTGAACCGGGCGCCGCGTTTTCACTTTCGAGCAATGCCATATCCCTTAAACGAGCGCCCCGCCCTTCCCTTTGGCCGATAACCGCGCCAGAAGCGCGAGACAATCTTGCTGAAGCGGGGACGGGACTTTCATGGCACGCAAGCTGTTCGGGACGGACGGGATCAGAGGCCGCACCAATGCCGGCGTAATGACCGCGGCGACCGCAATGAAGGTCGGGCAGGCGGCGGGGCGCCACTTCGTGCGCGGCGGGCACCGGCACCGGGTGGTGATCGGCAAGGACACCCGGCTGTCGGGCTATATGATGGAAAGCGCGCTGGTGGCGGGCTTCACCTCTGTCGGGATCGACGTGATCATGACCGGGCCCCTCCCCACCCCGGCCATCGCGCTGCTGACGCGGGAAATGCGCGCGGATCTGGGCGTGATGATTTCCGCGAGCCACAACCTGTTCGCCGATAATGGCATCAAGCTGTTCGGCCCCGATGGCTTCAAGCTGTCGGACGAGGCCGAGACCGAGATCGAGCGGTTGATGGAAACCGACATCCCGCTCGCCCCTGCCGAACGTATCGGCCGTGCGCGCCGGATCGAGGATGCGCGCGGACGCTATATCCACGCGGTCAAACAATCGGTCGCGTCCGATATCCGCTTCGATGGCCTGAAAGTGGTGGTCGATTGCGCCAATGGCGCGGCCTATCAGGTGGCCCCGTCCGCGATCTGGGAGCTGGGGGCGGAGGTTATCGCCCTGGGCGTCACCCCCAACGGCATCAACATCAACGACGGCGTCGGCTCCACCGCCATTGCCGCGCTGCAAGCCAAGGTGGTCGAGGAAGGCGCAGATATCGGCATTGCGCTGGACGGCGATGCCGACCGGCTGATCGTGGTCGACGAGAAAGGCCGCGCGGTCGATGGAGACCAGATCATGGCGCTGATCGCCGGGCGAATGCAGGACAAGGGGCTGCTGCGCGGCGGCGGGATCGTGGCGACGGTGATGAGCAATCTCGGCCTCGAACGCTATCTGGCGGGCCGGGGCCTCACCCTCGAACGCGCCAAAGTGGGGGACCGCTATGTGCTCGAAGCGATGAAGGCGGGCGGCTTCAATGTCGGCGGCGAGCAATCGGGCCACATGATCCTGCTCGACCACGGCACCACCGGCGACGGCACGGTCGCCGCGCTGCGGGTGCTGGCGAGCCTGGTGCGCTCCGGCAAGCCCGCCAGTGAAGTGCTCCACGTGTTCGATCCAGTGCCGCAATTGCTCAAGAACGTGCGCTATGAGGGCGGCAAGCCGCTCGACAATCCGCAGGTGCAGGCCGTGATCGCCGAGGCGGAAGCCGCGCTGGCGGGCAAGGGCCGCCTGGTGATCCGCCCCTCGGGCACCGAGCCGGTGATCCGCGTGATGGCCGAAGGTGACGACCGCGCGCAGGTTGAACAGGTGGTGGACGCCATCTGCGAAGCCGTGCACGCGGCGGTTTAAGGAGACAGCGCGATGCTGGAAATGCGCCCCGATTGCGAAATGTGCGGCATCGGCCTCCCCGCCGAGGCGCCCGGTGCGTTCATCTGCTCGTTCGAGTGCACCTATTGCGCCGAATGCGCCGAGGACTTGGACGACCGCTGCCCCAATTGCGGCGGCGAGTTGGTCGACCGCCCGACACGCGCCAAGGCGCTCCACGCGAAATACCCGCCGAGCACGGAGCGCAAGTACAAGGGCTGAGGCAGGCGCAGCGGGGATCTGCTTGGCGCGGCTTTGGGGAAAGCTGCGGTTGGGTGAGCGAAGTTTTTTCGACACTTCTCCCGTTCGTCGCCCCGTGCTTGACACGGGGCTTGGCTAACCCTTGGCGCGCTGGAGGAAAGATCAGCCTAACCCCGTGTCAAGCACGGGGCGACGATTGAGGGGGTTTGGCAAGTTTCCACCCAACCTCCGCAAAACAATCCAATCCTGCGCGCAGACTTGCTATGGCAGGTGCATGACCACCGCCCCACCCCCCCGCATCCTCAGCATCGCCGGTTCCGACTCATCAGGCGGCGCTGGCATTCAGGCGGATATCAAGACCATCACCATGCTCGGCGGCTATGCCATGACGGCGATCACCGCGATCACGGCGCAGAACACGGTCGGCGTTCAGGGGATCGTCCCGCTCGCGCCGGAGATGGTGGCGCAGCAAATCGCCTCGTGCATCACCGACATCGGCGTGGATGCGATCAAGATCGGGATGCTGCATGATGCCGCCGTGATCGCCGCCGTGGCCGAGGCGTTGGCGGGGGTCGAAGCGCCCATCGTGCTTGATCCGGTTATGATCGCCACCAGCGGCGCGGCGCTGATTGCGCCGGATGCGGTCGCGGCGATGCGCGCGCTGCTGTTCCCGCGCGCGGCGCTGATCACCCCCAACCTCCCCGAACTCGCGCACCTCGTCGGCCGCCCGCTCACCACCCACGAAGCCATGGTCGATGCTGCCGAAGAACTCGCCGAGGCGTGCGGCACGGCGGTGCTGGCCAAGGGCGGGCATGGCGATACGGACCGCATCCGCGACGTACTGTATTTCCCCGCAGCCGGAGATGCGGGCGCGCGGATCGTCTCTTTCGATCATGCGCGGATCGACACAAGGCACACCCACGGCACCGGCTGCACCCTGTCTTCGGCGATCGCGACGCTGCTCGGCCACGGACAGCTGCTGGAACACGCGGTCAGGCTGGCACGGCAATTCGTGATCCGCGCAATCGAGGCCGCCCCCGGCTTTGGCGCGGGCCACGGCCCGCTCGGCCATCAGGCGGTGCGCAGCCTCGCCTAGCTGTTGATCTCGTAGAAATCGCAGATGCAGGCCCAGGCCTCCTCAGCGGTTTCCACCCAGGTGAACAGGTCGAGATCGGCCTTGGAGATCACGCCTTCCTCGGCCAGCGCTTCGAAATTCACCACCCGGTTCCAGAATTCCTTGCCGAACAGGATGATCGGCATCGGCTTCATCTTGCCGGTCTGGATCAGCGTAACGAGCTCGAAGAATTCATCAAACGTCCCGAATCCGCCCGGGAACACCGCCACCGCGCGGGCGCGCAGCAGGAAGTGCATCTTGCGCAGCGCGAAGTAATGGAACTGGAAGCTGAGATAGGGCGTCACATAGGGATTGGGCGCCTGCTCATGCGGCAGCACGATGTTGAGCCCGATCGATTCGCTGCCCGCGTCAGACGCGCCGCGGTTCCCCGCCTCCATGATCGAAGGCCCACCGCCGGTGGTAATGACGAATTGGCGCAACCCGTTCTCGATGATGCCTTTCTCGCTCACCAGGCGGGCCAGCTTATAGGCCTCATCGTAGTACTTGGCCTTCTCGGCGAGGCGAGCAGCGACCTTCTGGTCATACTCATCGCCATTCTTGGCCGCCGCAATCCGCGCCTCGGCCTGCGCAGGCGAAGGGATACGCGCCGAGCCATACATCACCAGCGTCGAGCCGACCCGCGCTTCATCGAGCAGCATTTCAGGCTTGAGCAATTCCAGCTGGAACCGCACCGGGCGAAGCTCGTCGCGCAGCAGGAAATCAGTGTCGCGGAAGGCGAGCTTATAGGCCGGATGCGCAGTCTGCGGCGTGCGCTCAGGGCCACCCTCGGCGAAGCGGGTCTCTTCGCCCGCACGGTAGAACTTGCGGTCGGTCAGGTCTTTTTCAGTCATTGCTCAACCCCTAGTAGGGGGTGGTCAGACCCGCAATAGGCTTGGTTTGCTCGATTGTTTCTGACGTGCGTCAGAGCGTTGCTTCGCCATGAAACATTCGGACGATAAATGGCTGGATGCCCCGCAAGGATTCGAACCTTGATTGACGGAGTCAGAGTCCGCTCTCTTACCATTAGAGGACGGGGCATTGGCCTTCCCCACCGGCAAAGTCCGGCGGCGTCGACGAAGGCGCTCCCTAGTTTCGCAGCGGCGCAAGGTCAAGCACGCGTTGCGCCTGCATTGCTTGCTCTTGCGCGGCGCTTGGGTTAGCTTGGCCCCAAGTGCCATGCGCCCCACACCGCGCGCATGGTGATATGAAAGTAATGTGATCATGGCGGAAACTCTCCCGCCGGACAGGAATAGAAGTGCTGGGAAAAACCGGGGCGGCAAGTCCGGCAAGGTAGTCGATTTCCGCTACAAGCGCCCCCCTCAGCCCGATGCCAGAGCCAATGGCCGTGCCAAAGGCAATGGCGCAGACCGGCCCAAGCCTGACTTGGCCGATATTGGTGCGATGAAGCCCGCCAGTCACGGTGAGGCCTATGCCGCATTGGACCTTGGCACCAACAATTGCCGCTTGCTGATCGCCCGCCCCTCGGGCCGCGATTTCACGGTGATCGACGCCTTCAGCCGGGTGGTGAAGCTGGGCGAAGGCCTCGCCACCAGCGGGCGCCTTTCCGATGCAGCGATGGACCGCACCTTGAGTGCGCTCAACATCTGCGCCGACAAGTTGCAACGCCGCAACGTCCGCCTCGCCCGGTCGGTCGCGACCGAGGCGTGCCGCCGCGCTGAAAACGGGCTCGAATTCATTGAACGGGTGCGGCGTGAGACCGGCATCGCGCTGGACATCATCAGCGCCGAGGAAGAAGCCCGGCTGGCGGTGCTGGGGTGCCACATCCTGCTGGAAGAGGGCACCGGCCCCGCCGTGATCTTCGACATTGGCGGCGGATCGACCGAGCTGGTGTTGGTCGAAGCGGTCGGCGAAGGTGCGAGCCGGGTGCCGCGCATCCTTGATTGGCAGAGCGTGCCGTGGGGCGTGGTCTCGCTCACCGACACAGTCGGCCGCGCCGAGGATAGCGAAGCCGCGCGCGTTGCCCGCTTTGCGCAGATGCGGCAGATGGTCGCCGACAGCTTCGCCCCCTTCGCCTCCCGCGTGGCGGGGGCCGCGCAGCATGAGGACATCCGCCTGCTGGGCACCAGCGGGACGGTGACGACGCTGGCCAGCCTCTATCTCGAACTGCCGAGCTATGACCGCAAGGCCGTGGACGGGTTGATCGTTCCATCTGGCGAGATGCGCGAGATCAGCGCACGGCTATCGGTGATGACGCCCTATGAACGCTCCACCTTGCCCTGCATCGGGCAGGATCGTGCCGATCTAGTGGTGGCAGGCTGCGCGATCCTTGAGGCGATTCTCGACCTGTGGCCCGCGCGGCGGCTGGGCGTGGCCGACCGGGGCATCCGCGAAGGAATCCTGCGCAGCATCATGGCGGCCGAGCGCCAATCGGAACGATCGCTCAAAGCGCTACAAAGGCTGCGCGGCGGCCAGAACAATGGACGGGACGCAAAATGAGCCGCGGTGACAAGACGCCGAGCAAGCGGGTCAAAACCGCGAAGGGCCGCACCGCCAGTCAGGTGCGCTGGCTCGAACGCCAGCTCAATGATCCTTACGTGAGGCAGGCGAAGGCCGACGGCTATCGCAGCCGCGCGGCCTACAAGCTGATCGAGCTCGACGAAAAGTTCGGCCTGCTCAAGGGCGCGAAGCGGGTGGTCGATCTCGGCATTGCGCCGGGCGGCTGGTCGCAGGTGGTGCGCGCAAAATCTCCCAAGGCCGAAGTGGTGGGGATCGATCTTCTGGAGGTCGAACCGCTGGAGGGCGTGACGATTTTCCAGATGGATTTCATGGCTGATGACGCCCCGGCCAAGTTGGCCGAAGCCTTGGGCGGGCCGCCCGATCTGGTGCTGTCGGACATGGCAGCCAACACCGTCGGCCACAAGCAGACCGATCACCTGCGCACGATGGGTCTGGTCGAGGCGGCGGCGTGGTTCGCGGCCGAGAATCTCGCGCCGGGCGGGGCCTTCGTCGCCAAGGTGCTGGCGGGCGGCACGGACAGCGATCTACTGGCCCTGCTGAAAAAGAACTTCACGCAGGTCAAGCATGCCAAACCCCCGGCGAGCCGCAAGGGCTCGTCGGAATGGTATGTCATTGCCCAAGGGTTCAAGGGCTGATGTGAGGGGAGAGGGGGCGGCCTGATGCCGCCCGCCCTTGATGCTTATTCCGTCGCAGCCGCCGGATCGGTGCCGGCTTCGGCCGTGGCGACGGCTTCAGCCTCGCCCTCTGCGGCAGCGGCTTCACCTTCGGCAGCGGCGGCAGGTGCAGCAGCAGCCGGGAACGGCAGGTTCGAACCCTGCGCATTGAGGTAGGCTGCAATCGCGGCGCGGTCTTCAACCTTGCCCAGACCGGCGAAGCTCATCTTGGTGCCCGCGACCATGCCCTTGGGGTTCTTGAGCCAGGCGTCCATCTTGTCCCAGTCCCATGTGCCGCCCACGGCCTTCAGCTCGGCGCTGTAGGCAAAGCCGGCATGGCTGGCCACGGCCTTGCCCATCGTGCCGTGCAGGTTCGGGCCGATGCCATTGGCGCCGCCCGCATTGATGGTGTGGCAGCTCTGGCACTTGGCGAAGGCCTTCTCACCCGCGGCGACCAGTTCGGCAGCGGGCATGGCGTTCAGCGCATCGGCAATCGAGGCTTCCGCCGGGCCAGCGCCTTCTTCGACCGCGCCTTCGATCACGTAGCCGAGCTTCTCGGGCCGATCCGGCTTGTCGCCATGGAAATAGCCTTTCGAAAGCTGCGCGAGCCCAAGGCCCACGACGCCCGCGAACAGCACCCAGCCTGCGGCAGTGTTGAACAGATCGCCGCCGCCGGTCTGGCTGGCCGCGTTATCCTGCGAAGAGTTATCCTGTGTCATCCCGGGCGGCTCATAGTGTCGCCAGCCGAGGCGCGCAAGACTGATCGTGGCACGAATTCTTGCACCTTTTGCAAGCAGGCTTGTGCCTGCGCGCCTGCGCCTCTAGGCGGCTTGCACCATGCGATCCTTTCCCGGCCCCGCCCTTGCCATCGTCGACCAGATGCGCGCAGCCGCTCTGGCAGAGCCTGCGCGCACGATTGCGTTTCAGGGCTCGCCGGGGGCCAATTCGCACCGCGCCGCCACCGAAGCGCGGCCCGATATGCAGCCGCTGCCCTGCTTCAGCTTCGAAGACGCGCTGGAAGCGGTGAAGGACGGACGGGCGGCGCAGGCAATCATCCCGATCGAGAATTCGCAGCACGGGCGGGTCGCCGATATCCACTTTCTGCTGCCCGAAAGCGGGCTGCACATTATCGGCGAATATTTCATGCCGATCCACCATGCGCTGATGGCGCTGGGGTCGGGGCCGTTCGAGGCGGCTTATTCGCACCCCCAAGCACTTGGCCAGTCGCGCCATTATCTGCGGGCGCGCGGGATTGTGCCGCTGAGCCACGCCGATACCGCAGGCGCGGCGGCCTATGTGGCCGAGCGTGGCGACCCCACTGTTGCCGCCATCGCCCCCGCGCTCGCCGCCGAGCTCTACGGGCTGCAGATCATCGAACACAATGTCGAGGACAGCGCGGACAACATGACCCGCTTCGTGATCCTCGCGCAGCAGCCGCTGGCGCAGAGCGCGCTGGCAGGCAAGCCGGTGATGACCACCTTCATCTTCGAGGTGAAGAACATCCCCGCCGCGCTCTACAAGGCGCTGGGCGGGTTTGCGACCAACGGGGTCAACATGACCAAGCTGGAAAGCTACCAGCAGGGCACCAGCTTTGCCGCCACCACCTTCTACGCCGACATCATCGGCGCGCCGGGCGATCCGGCGGTGGACCGCGCGCTGGAAGAATGCGCGTTTCATTCCAAGGTCTTGCGTATTCTGGGCAGCTACGAACAGGCCCGCGCCAGAGGATAAGGCGCGGCGAGTGCGGCCGCCGCGCTGTTTCCCGTTGCGCGGGCGCACATGGCGTGCCACCACCGTCGGTGGATGACCGCAGCGGCCGCTACAAACCCTTCCGAATCATTAGCCAATTCAGGCGGATCGCCTCCCGCCGGATGGGACACGCTGCACGCCGAGGGCAATGTCCAGTTCGCCCCGGTCGAAATCCCCCCCATCGCTCCGCCCGAGCCAAGCTGGCTGGAACGCCAATTGAACGCCCTTGGCGAAATGCTCGCCGATTGGCTGGCGCCGGCGGGGGCTGCGCTGGGCGATTCCTGGTGGTGGCTGCAATGGGTGGTGCTGGGGCTCGTCGGGCTGTTTGCGCTGGTGCTGCTGGTGCGCCTGATCGATCCGAGCTTTTTCCGCCGCGGCAAATCCGCGGCCTCGGACGCGGGGAACGATAACACCTGGCAACCGGATCAGGCGGCGAGCCTTGCACTGCTCGAAGATGCCGATCGGCTTGCTGCCGAAGGGCAGTTCGATGCGGCGACCCACCTGCTGCTTCAGCGCAGCGTGGGCCAGATCGCAGCGGCGCGGCCCGATTGGGTCGAACCGTCAAGCACCGCGCGCGAACTCGCCGCGCTCCCCGCCCTGCCCGACACCGCGCGCACGGCGTTCGGCGTGATTGCCGAGCGGGTCGAACGCTCGCTGTTTGCGCTGCGCAAACTCGACCGCAGCGATTGGGAGGCTGCGCGCGCCGCCTATGCCGACTTTGCGCTCGCCCGGATCGATCCGCGCGGGACGCCGTTGGGGCGGACGGTATGAGGTCGGGCGCGGCCTTTTCGCGCGGCGGGGTGCTGGCGCTGGTGGTGGGCGGCTTCGCGCTGTTCCTCGCCGCGCTGTACCTGATCGGCGCGGGCGAGGACTTCGGCGGAACGCGCGGACAGGGACAGGCCCATGCCGCCAGCAACGGATTGAACGGCTATGCCGGGCTGGTCCGGCTGGTCGAGGCGGCGAATTATGACGTCGCTCGGTCGCGCAGCCCGCAGGGGCTGGAGACCAGCGGCCTGCTGGTGCTCACCCCTCCGGCCTTTGGTGATGGCGAGGCAATCGCCGAAATCCTCGAAAACCGCACCTTCCTTGGCCCGACGCTGGTGATCCTGCCCAAATGGTTCGCCACGCCGCCCTCGGACCAGCTCCCCTCCGAAGCGCGCGACAAGTTCAAGCGCGGCTGGGTGATCCTCAACGGCGCGGAAGCGACCGAATGGCCCGAGGATTTGCCCAAACCCTATCGGTTCACGCACGAACTGGCCGAGGACGACGAAAGCGCCGCCGGGGACCGTTGGAGCGGACTGGACCTTGCCGGACGCCTGCCGACCTCCGCCACCATGTATGCCGTGCCCGAAGCCGCGCACGAGGTGCTGCTGGCCGACGCCGAAGGCCGCACGCTCGCCTTTTGGGTCAACCCGGGCGAGGGGATTGACGATGAGAACCCGGCCTATCCGGTGGTCTTCCTCGTCGAGCCTGACCTTGCGAACAATTACGGCCTTGCCGACGCCAACCGTGCGGCAGCCGCCGTGGCGCTGGTGGACTGGCTGGCGAATGATGCCGATATCTACGAAGTCACCTTCGACATGACGTTGAACGGCTTTGGCGCGTCGGAAAACCTGCTGACACTCGCCTTCCGCCCGCCGTTCCTTGCCGCGACGCTGAGCCTGCTGGTGGCGCTGCTGATCGTCGGCTGGCGCGCGTTCCAGCGCTTTGGCCCGCCGGCCGCGCCTGCCGGGCCCGACATCGCCTTTGGCAAGCGCCAGCTCATCGCCAATGGCGCGGGCCTGATCCTGCGCGCGCGGCGGTTCGGATTGCTGGGTGCGCCCTATGCCGCCCTGTCCGCCCGGCGGCTCGCCGAACGGCTCGGCCTCGTCCGGCCCGATCCGCAGTCGATTGACGAAGCGCTCGCCCGCCGTCTGCCGCAGGAAGAACCCTTCACCCGCCGCGCCGCCCGACTGGAGGCGGCGGCGAAACCCGCCGACATTCTGGCCGCCGCGCAAAGCCTCGACGACCTCAACGCCAAGCTATCGCAGGGACAATGATGACCATGACACTCGACGACGTCCGCAGCCTCGCAGGCGCCATCCGCGCCGAAATCGCCAAGGCGATCGTCGGGCAGGAAGACATGGTTGACATGCTGCTGACCGCATTGCTGGCAGAAGGCCACGTGCTGCTCGAAGGTCCGCCGGGAACCGCCAAGACCTTCCTAGCGCAAAGCTTTGCGACCGCATTGGGCCTCGATTTCGGGCGTATCCAGTTCACGCCCGATCTGCTGCCGGGCGATATTCTCGGGTCGAACCTGTTCAACTTCCAGACCAGCCAGTTCACGCTGACGCGCGGGCCGATTTTCTGCGACCTGCTTCTGGGGGACGAAATCAACCGCACCCCGCCCAAGACGCAGGCCGCGCTGCTCGAAGCGATGCAGGAACGCCGCGTGACGCTGGACGGGGAGACGCACCGCTTGCCCGACCGGTTCATGGTGGTCGCGACCCAGAACCCGATTGAGAACCAGGGCGTCTATCCCCTGCCCGAAGCCCAGCTTGACCGCTTCCTGTTCAAGCTGCTGGTGCCCTATCCGGCCGAGGATGAGGAAGCGCGGATCGTGGCGACCTATGGCCAGCGCTCTGGCCCGCAGCGTCCGGCCGATCTGGGCGTGACCGCCGTGACCAACGCCGCTGGTCTTGTCGCGGCGAGCAGTGCGCTGGAGCAAGTCACTGTCGCGGAGGATATCACCCGCTACGTCGTGCGCCTGATCCGCGCGACCCGCGACCATGCCGAGCTGACCGTGGGCGCTTCCCCCCGCGCCGCGGTGCTGCTGGCCGGTGCCGCCCGCGCCCGCGCCGCGCTGGAAGGCCGCGCCTATGTGATCCCGGATGACGTCAAGGCGCTTGCCGTGCCGGTGCTGCGCCACCGCCTGACCCTCAGCCCCGCCGCCGAGATCGAGGGCCGCGACATGGAAGCGCTGGTCGCTGAACTGGTCGAAAGCACCGAGGCCCCGCGCTAGGGTGATCCGCGTCCTGCGCCTTGTCCTCGGCATCCTGCTGCTGCCCTTGCGGCCGCTGCTGATCGTCGCCCCGACCGAGCGGGCGGCGTGGATCGCGGCGGCGCTGGCGCCGGTGGCGGTGGTGATCGCCGCGACCTCTCCGGGCGCGTGGGTGATCGCGCCGCTGTTGGGGCTGACGCTGGTGGCGCTGATCGCGCTCGATGCGGTGATGACCGGGCGGCTCGACAGCTGGGAAATTCGCACGCCTGAAGACATCGAGGTCGGGCAGCGGAGCGTGCTCGCCATCACCGCGCGGTTCACCGGACGCCAGCCGGCGCGGGCCGAAGCGGCGCTGGCCTGCGACCCGCGGCTAGCGCCTGAAGGCCGGGTCACGCTCACGCTCGCACCGCAACCGTTTGGCGAAGGCTGGCGCGGTGAGACCGTGCTCACGCCCACCCGGCGCGGCACGGCACAGGTCGAGCGGGCGTGGATGCGCTGGGAAGGGCCCTTGCGGCTGGGGGCGCGGCAGGTCGACTATCCGCTGGACCGCCCGGTGCGGATCTGGCCCGACCTGTCCCCAGTCCGCTCGCCCGATTTGCAGGCGTTCCTGCGCAACGCGCAGGTGGGCTTGATCGCCCGCCGCATTCGGGGCGAAGGCACACAGTTCGAGGCGCTGAGCGAATACGAGCCAGGCATGGATCGCCGCCGGATCGACTGGAAGGCCAGCGCCCGCCACACCCGTCTGTTCGCTCGCGAGAACGAGAGTGAGCGCAACAATCAGATCGTCTTCGCCTTCGATTGCGGGCAGGCGATGTGCGAGCCGGTGGACGGCCTGCCGCGCATCGACCGGGCGGTCAGCGCGGCGCTGACCTGCGCCTATGTCGCGCTGAAGGGCGGAGACAAGGTCGCCCTGTTCGGCTTTGCGCAAGCCCCGCAGATCATGACGCCCTTCATCGGCGATCCGCGCGCCTTCCACCGGTTGCAGAGCGCGGCGGCGGGCCTCGATTATCAGGCGGCCGAGCCCAATTTCACGCTCGCGCTCGCCACGCTTACCGGGCGGCTCCAGCGCCGTTCGCTGGTGGTGGTGTTCTCCGACTTCACTGATCCTACCGCGGCAGAGCTGATGGTCGAAAGCCTCGGGCGCTTGTCGGGCAAGCATCTGGTGCTATTCGTCACCATGACCGACAGCGAGGTCGAGGACCTCATCACCGCCCCGCCCGGCGATATCGCGACGCTGGCCCGGTCGGTCACCGCCGATAGCCTCGCCCAGCAGCGCAAGCTGGTGCTGACCCGGCTGCGGCGTCAGGGGATCGACGTGCTCGAAGCCCCGTGGGAGAGCATCGGGCCGCGACTGATCGACCGCTATCTCGCGATCCGCAACAGTGAGGCGATCGGGTGAAGGCGCCGGTCATCTCGTCATGGTTCGGGCGCGGTCAGGTCGCCGCGCCGCCCGATATCGAAAGCGCGGCGCTGCGGTCCGACCGCTTCCGGCTGGAGCGTGAGGGCGATTGGCGCAGGCTGGAGGACATCCTCGCCCGGATGGAGCGCGGCGGGTTGCGCCGCATCGCCGACGCCGATCTGATCGCGCTGCCCGCGCTGTATCGCACCGCCGCCTCCTCGCTCTCGGTGGCACGCGAGACGTCGCTCGACGCGGCAACCCTCGCCTATCTCGAAGCGCTGGTGCAGCGCGCATGGTTTCAGGTTTACGGCCCGCGTCAGGGGTTCATCCGCTGGTTTCGGGGCTTCATCTTCGGTGGCTGGAGCCGTGCGGTGCGCAGTCTGTGGCTCGACATCTGCATCGCGCTGTTCGTGATGGTGACAGGCGCGGTGGTCGGCTGGCTGCTCGTGGCGCAGGACGAGGCGTGGTATTACCGCCTGTTCCCGGCCGGCTTCGGCGAGGCCCGCGTGCCCGGTGCAAGCCGCGAACAATTGCTCGCCACTCTGGCGACCGAGAACAGCGCCGACGGCCTGTCGGCCTTCGCCGCGCAGCTGTTCGGCAACAATTCGGCGGTGTGCATCCTCGCCTTCGCGCTGGGCTTTGCCTTCGGCATCCCGTCGCTGCTGCTGCTGGTGCATAACATGGCCTTGCTGGGGGCCTTGCTATGGCTGTTCGACGGGCAGGGGTTGGTGGTGGAGCTGGCCGCCTGGCTCTCTGTGCATGGCACGACCGAGCTGTTCGGCATTCTGCTCTCGGGCGCGGCGGGGCTGCATATCGGGCGGGCGATGGCCTTTCCCGGCAAGCTCCCGGTGCTCGATGCGGCGGCAGCGGCCGGGCGGCGCTCGGCGGTGGTGATGGTCGGCGTGGTGATCATGATGATCGTCGCCGCGCTGCTTGAGGCCTTCCCGCGCCAGCTGGTTGATGGCACCTCCGGCCGGTTCGTGATCGGCGGGACGATGCTGGCCTTCTGGCTCTCCTATTTCATCCTCTACCGCCCGCGCATTACCGACGCCGCCGCCGGGGCGGACGCCGCATGAGCAAAGTCGCCGCCATCAAGCCGGACAAGCGCGCCCGGACGCTGATCACGCCCGAAGGGCTGGCGCTGCCGCTCACTCTCGCCGCGCGCGGGGCCCGGGCGGGGGCGCTGATCATCGACATGGTGATCATCGTCATCGGGCTGATCGCCTTTCAGTGGGTGATGCAAGCGCTGTTCGAAGGCGTGATGGAAGGGATCGGCTTCGAATCCCAACAGCGCGTGCCCGGATCGGCGGAGTTTCTGGTGATCATCTCCGTGCTGATCGGCTTTGCCGCTTGGTACGGCTATTTTCTGGTGCAGGAGCTCGGTCCGCGCGGCGCGACGCTGGGCAAGCGGCTGGTCGGTATCCGCATTGCCGCGCGCGGCGGGGCGCGCCTCACGCCCGAGGCCGTGATCGCGCGCAACCTGCTGCGCGATATCGAGGTCTTCTACCCGCTGATCGCGCTGCTGATCCTCGTCGGGCTGAGCAGTCAGGGTGAGGATGTCGGCGCGCTCGGCATTGTGCTGACCGGCTGGTTGCTGCTGTTCCTGCTGTTCCCGTTCTTCAACCGCGATTGCCTGCGGGCGGGCGACATCATCGCCGGCACCTGGGTGGTTGAACGTCCGCGCACCCGGCTGGCCGCCGTGCTCAGCACGCAGGGTGCCGCCACAAGCAAGGGCGCGAGCGAGGTCACCGGCGTGCGCTACGATTTCGGCGAGGCGGAGCTTTCGGTCTATGGCGAGCGCGAGCTTCAGACGCTCGAACGGCTGCTGCGCGATTCCCAGCCCGATGCGCTCAAAGCCGTGCACGCCACGATCTGCCGCAAGATCGGCTGGGACCCGGGCGCGGGCGACGAAAGAGCTTTCCTCGAGGCGTTCTATGGGCAATTGCGCAGCCGGTTGGAGGCCGACATGCGGTTCGGCAAGCGGAAGGCGGACAAGTTCTCATGACAATGGACCGGCGACTCTTCATCGGCGGCACGCTGGCCTTGGGGGCATCAGCCTGCATCCCGCCCGATCAAAGCCCGATGGGGCGGCTGGCGGCAGAGCTGCGGCTGATCGAGGCGGTCGGTAACGGCACGCTGGGGGTCGAGCTGTTCGACACCGTCAGCGGGATGTCGGTGGGCCTCAACCGCGACCGCCGCTTCGGCCATGCCTCCTCCTTCAAGCTCTCGCTCGCTGCCCTGCTGCTGCAACGCCATGCGGCGGGCGCGATTGATGCCGACAAGCGGGTGACGTGGACCGAGGCCGACATGCTCGAATACGCGCCCTTCACCCGCGAGCGGATCGCGACGGGGGCAACCTTGCGCGAGCTGGCGCGGGCGACGCAGGTGACCTCGGACAATCCGGCGGCCAACATCCTGCTCCGCAATCTGGGTGGCCCGGCGGGGCTGACCGCGTTCTGGCGCAGCATCGGCGACGAGGTCAGCCGCCTTGACCGCTACGAGCCGGAGATGAACATCGTCCCCCCCGCCGAATTCCGCGACACCGCAACGCCTGCCGCGATGGCGCGCAATGTCGCCAAGATCATCTATGGCGACGTCCTGCCGGACGCCGAGCGGGCGGAGTTGAAGGGCTGGATGATCGCGACCGAAACCGGCCTGCGCCGCGTCCGCGCGGGGCTGCCCGAAGGCTGGGTTGCAGGCGACAAGACCGGCACCAGCGGCATGGTCGGGACGGAAGGCAACTATATCGACATCGGGTTCGCCGAAGGGCCGAAGGGCCAGCCGCCGATCACCTTCGCGTGCTATTTCCGCGCGCGTCAGGGCGATGACGACATGGCCGCGCGGGCGGAACTGACCCTGTCGCGCGTGGGGCGGATCATCAAGGAATTCGCCGAGCCGGAGCGCGGGTTGCCGCTGGTGGGGAAGATTTATTGAGTGAGTTTAGCCCTTTCCCTTGGGGAAGGGTTGGGATGGGGGTTCCGCGCCAACGGGTGTCGCACACCCATCCCCAACCCCTTCCCTCAAGGGAAGGGGCTTCAGTGATCCGGCGTCGCTGACGCCTTTTCCTCACCGCCGAAGATCGCCACCTCTTTCATCCCTGCGCTGGTCGCGCGGCCGCGATACATGCCGGTGGTATTGAAGCTGAAGATCGCGTGGCCCTCGGGCGTGACGAGGATCACCCCGCCATCGCCGCCAAGCTGCTTGACGTCGGCCATGACAGCGTCGGCGATATACTGGGCTTCTTCTGTGCGTATGCTTTCGGCGGCAGCACCTTCGTCCGCCATCGCGACTTTCACCTCGTTGGTCGCTCGCAACCGCGCACAAATCTCGTGCGCCACGCCGACGCGCAAGAAGTATTCCCCCCAGCCTGTCGCCGAGACCGCACAGGCGCGATTATCCGCATAGGTCCCCGCGCCGATCACCGGCGCATCGCCGACGCGGCCCCAGCGCTTGCCGGTCATCCCGCCGGTCGAGGTGCCCGCCGCCAGATTGCCGTTCTGGTCGAGCGCCACCGCGCCCACCGTGCCGAACTTGTGATCGACATCCAGCGCCGAAAGCTTCTCCGCCTTCAGCCGCTCCAGCGCCTCGCGCCGCGCCGGGGTGGCGAAATATTCGGGCGGGGTGACGGCAAAGCCCTTCTCGACTGCAAATGCTTCCGCGCCCGCGCCCATCAGCATCACGTGCTCGCTCTGCGTGCGCACGGTGTCTGCGAGGAGGATCGGGTTCTTCACCGTCTTCACCCCGGCAATTGCCCCGGCTGAGCGATCGCGGCCGTCCATGATCGAGGCGTCGAGCTCGTTGGTCCCCTCCCAGGTGAACACCGCGCCCTTGCCCGCATTGAACAGCGGTGAATCCTCCATCGGGATGATCGCCGCCTTCACCGCGTCCATCGCGCTGCCGCCCTCGGCCAGCACCTTCGCTCCGGCATCGAGCGCGACCTGAAGCGCAGCTTCGTACTCGGCGCGCTTTTCCGGCGTCATCGCCTTGGGATCGAGCGTCCCGGCCCCACCGTGAATCGCAATCGACCACTTGGGGGCTGGGGGCGCGGCCTCCTCAGCCAAGGCTGCGGTGGGGATCAGGGCGAGAGCGAGAGCAGCGATCAGTTTGTTCATGGCGGCAAGGTGTAACGCGCCGCTCACCGTTTCGCCAGCTTAACAGCGCGCCCCGCGCACGCTAGGGCGGTGCCATGATCCTGCGTCCCGCCACCCTCGCCGATGCCCCTGCGCTTGCCGCACTGGGCGCGGAAACCTTCATCGCCGCGTTCGGGCATCTCTACACACCCGAAGATCTCGCCGCCTTTCTGGCGCAGGTTCACGCACCCGGCCCGGTCGCCGAGGAAATCGCGGGCGACAGCTGCACCCACTGCCTCGCGGAAGAGGACGGCGCGCTGGTTGCCTATTGCAAGCTGCGCTACCCCAGCCACTACACCAGCTACAGCGATGCGCGCGATCCGATCGAGCTGGGCCAGCTCTACGCCCTGCCCACCCACACCGGCACGGGCATCGGCGCCAAGCTGATGGACTGGGCGCTGGGCGTGGCGCGCGAGCGGTCGCATGATGCGGTCCTTCTGTCGGTTTATTCTGAGAACTTCGGCGCGCAGCGGTTCTACCAGCGCTATGGCTTCGGCAAGATCGCCGACATCACCTTTCAGGTGGGCGAGCAACTCGACGCGGAATTTTTGTACGAATTGAAGCTATAACCACAGGAGCGGGATCATGAGCGCATTTGGCTGGAGCAGCACCACCGACGAGGTGCTGGAGGGCATCGACCTCTCGGGGCAAACCGCGTTCATCACCGGGGCCAATTCCGGGCTGGGGCAGGAAACCGCCCGTGCGATGGCGGCCAAGGGCGCCCATGTGGTGCTGGCGGGACGCGATCAGGCCAAGCTGGACGAAGCGGTCGCCGCGATCCTTGCGACCGTGCCGGACGCGCGGCTCGATACCATCACGGTCGACCTCGCCTCGCTCGAAAGCATCCGCGCCGCGACATCGCGCGCGCGCCAGCGGTTCGCCCGGATCGACCTGCTGATCAACAATGCCGGGGTGATGGCCACCCCGTTCGAACACACCGCCGACGGGTTCGAGCGGCAGTTCGGCACAAACCATCTGGGCCACTTCGCGCTGACGGCGGAACTCATGCCGCTGATTGAGGCGGGCACGGCCAAGCGCATCGTCAACCTGTCGAGCCGCGGGCACCACATGGGGCCGGTCCATTTCGACGACCCCAATTTCGTGCACCGCCCCTATGATCCGTGGTCGAGCTACGGCCAGTCCAAGACCGCGAACGTGCTGTTCTCGGTCGGGATCGAGGCGCGTTATGCGGTGATGGGTATCCACGCCTATGCGGCGCATCCCGGCGGGATCGAGACCAACCTCGGCCGCTACATGACGCAGGACATGCGCGAGGCTTTGATGGCGCGGATTTCCTCGCGCGATACCAGCTTTGCATGGAAGACCATCCCGCAGGGTGCCGCGACCAGCTGCTGGGCGGCCACCGCCCCTGAACTCGAAGGCAAGGGCGGGGTCTATTGCGAGGACTGCCATGTCGCCGAAGTGGATGACGAATCGGCCAGCGGCGGGGTGCGCTCCTACGCGCTCAACCCCAGCTTCGCCGACCAGTTGTGGAAGCTGAGCGAGGAACTGACCGGGGCTAGGTTCCCGAGTTAATCGGCGAGGAACGCCCGCAGCAATCCGATCACGTCCTTCGCCTCGCGGGTGGGCAGGACCGCCATGAAGACGTGCGGTGCGGCCTCGTATTCGTAGAGCTTGGCGTACACCCCGGCGGCGCGCAGCCGCCCTGTGAAGCTGCGCGAATCGACGATGAAGATGTCGTGCCGCCCGGTCCAGATGCGGGTCGGGGGTAGCTGGGCTAGCAGTTCCGGCGCGGCGTAGAGCGGGCTAACGTCGGGATCATCCATCGCCCGCCCCGCTGCGACCAGACCGCCGCACGCGCGCAGGGTGCCGATCTTGAGCATCAGGTCATGCGGTTCCACCGCGGCGATTGCGGGGTCCGCCAGCCCGAGATCGAGCCACGGGGCAAACAGCGCAAGCTTGCCCGGCAGCGGCCCACCGCTCCGCACCAGCCTGAGCGCCAAAACCAGCGCCATATGCCCGCCCGCGCTATCCCCGTTGAGGATGATCCGCGCCGGATCGTGACGCGCCGCGAGATCGGCATAGACCGCGTCCGCCAGTGCGTCCTGCGCGGTGTAGGGCGCTTCGGGCACCATCGGATACAGCGGCACGGTCACGCTGATCCCGCAGGCCTTCACCATTGCGGCGACCAGCGGCCAGTGCACCTTGAACATCGGCTGCACGAACCCGCCGCCGTGGAAATAGAGCATGTGCCACGCGCCGGGGCCGCCCTTGGGATGCAGCGTCACCACCCGGCTGCCCAGCACCTCGCGTTCCTCGACGACAAAGCGCTTGCGGAACCCTTCGGGCATCGGCGCATCGACGGGCAGCCGCCGCCCGGCCATCACTGCGTGAAAGCCAGCCTCGTCATGCGGGAACACCGGCTTGCCGCGCGCGATCACGAATTTGATCACCCGCATCAGCAGGCTCGGGCTGGCGCTGCGCAGCGCGATGGAACTGTCGGTCAGCATGATCTCTCCCCTTGTGGCGGCAGAGTGCCGCGCCGGGGAGGCAAGTCAAGCGCTGGCGGTGCGCAGCCCGCCTTGCGCGGAGGTCTGATGCTTCAGGCGGCGCGCTTCGACATCGAAGATCCCGACGCTCAGCGCGAACATGATCAGGATCATGGTGAACTCGCCCTCGTCCTCGATGAAGGCGAGGAGATTGAGCACGCCGGGCGTGTGCTCGCCCCAGGATGTCACCATATCAACCGCCACGCCGAACACCGCCGCACCGGCAATGCACAGCGCGAGCAGCACGCCGTGGATTGCCGCGCGCCGGTCCGCCTGACGCAGCGCCACCACCATCCCGGTCAACCACACCAGCCCGATAACGCCGAACACCAGCGTTTCCGCCAGGTGATTGGGATGCACCGGCACCCATGCGAAAATCGGCATATCGGCAGCAAAGGAGAAGCCAAGTTGCTCATGCACCTCGCCCCAGTTGTCGAGCGTCATCCACACGAACAGCACCGCGCTGGTGAGATAGACCATCGCGCGGGTGCGCAACCACAGCACGAACAGCAACACGGCTGAGGCCGTGGTCAGCGAATATTCGAGGAACTCCGCAAAGGAGCCATCCTGCGACATGAAGAACTGCGTCGGCAGCGCCGCGCCGGTGGCGTCGCCGTAATGCGCGGCGACATCCAGACCCACCAGCACGCAGGCATAGGGAACCACGCACATCAGCGCGATGTGCAGCGCGCGCGACCGCGCCAGCTCGACACTTGTCCGCCAAAGATCGCCGATCATGATCATCGCCATGTTCCGTCCTGATGCGCAGAGAACCTGCAACAGAGTGTATTGTGTGACCCCGTAGTGTCACAAATAGCTTGCGGTTTGCTTCCCACGAACCGGCAAATCCGCCCCTGCGCCAATATGCGACAGTTGTAAGATTTGAAGGCGCGCCCGCCATGCGCCGAACCGCCGTGCGGGTCATTGCAGGCCCACGCCGGAGCGACTATAGGCTGCCCCATGTCTTCCATCCGTCCGTGGCGCACGATCGAACGGCGCAAATGTCGCCAGATCATGGTGGGGAATGTCCCCGTAGGCGGTGATGCTCCCATCACCGTGCAAACCATGACCAACACCCCCACCGAGGACGTGAAGGCGACGCTCGACCAGATCCGGCGCTGCGAGGAAGTGGGGGCGGACATCATTCGCGTGTCCTGCCCGACCGAGGAATCGACCCGCGATTTCAAGAAGATCACGCGCGGCGCGCGTATTCCCATCGTCGCGGATATCCACTTCCATTACAAGCGCGCGCTGGAAGCGGCGGACGCTGGCGCGGCCTGCCTGCGCATCAATCCGGGCAATATCGGCTCGGCCCAGCGCGTGGCCGAAGTGGTGCGCGCCGCCAAGGCCAATGGCTGCGCGATCCGCATCGGGGTGAACGCGGGGTCGCTGGAAAAAGACTTGCTCGAAAAATATGGCGAGCCCTGCCCCGAAGCGCTGATCGAAAGCGCGCTGGATCACATCAAGCTGTTGCAGGATCACGATTTCCACGAATTCAAGGTGGCGGTGAAGGCCTCGGACGTGTTTCTTGCGGTCGCGGCCTATCATGGCCTTGCCGAGACGGTCGATTGCCCGCTGCACCTCGGCATCACCGAAGCGGGCGGGTTGATCGGCGGCACGGTGAAATCCAGCATCGGCATGGGCTCGCTGCTGTGGGCGGGTATTGGCGACACGATCCGCGTCAGCCTGTCGGCGGAACCGGAAGAAGAAATCAAGGTCGGCTACCACATGCTCAAGGCCCTGGGCCTGCGCACGCGCGGCGTGCGGGTGGTGTCCTGCCCGTCCTGCTCGCGGCAGGGTTTCGATGTGATCCGCACGGTCGAAACCCTCGAAAAGCGGCTCGAACACATCAAGACCCCGATGAGCCTCTCGGTGCTCGGCTGCGTGGTCAACGGCCCCGGCGAAGCGCGCGAGACCGATATCGGCCTCACCGGCGGCGGCAATGGCAAGCACATGGTCTACCTGTCCGGCATGAAAGCCCATGCGATCGATGACGAGGCGATGCTCGATCACATCGTCCGGCTGGTCGAGGAAAAGGCCGCGGCCATCGAAGCGGGCGAAGCAACCGCCTTTGATCCCCACGCAGCACCTGCCGAAGCCGCCGAGTGATCCGCGCCGCGATTGCTGCAAGTCTGGCGCTGGCGCTGGCCGCCTGCGCGACGACAGGCGATGCCGCTCCGGCCCATCCCGAAGCGCGCGCCTATTCCGCCACCGCCGTTGCCACCGCTGACGTCGACGCCGCACTCGCCCGCGCTTCCGCCAATGGCAAGCGGGTGCTGCTGGTGCTGGGCGCGAACTGGTGCCACGATAGCCGCGCACTGGCCGGCTGGCTGGAAACCCCGCGCTTTGCCGCTTTGACCGCGCAGAGCTACGAAGTGGTGTTCATCGATGTCGGCGTCCCGCAGACCGGAGAGGGCAGGAACCTCGACATTGCCAAGCGCTTTGGCCTTGAGGACGTCCCCGGGACGCCTGCCTTGCTGGTGTTGACCGCCGATGGCCGCGCGGTGAACCTCGACACCGCCGCAAGCTGGCGCAACGCCGCCAGCCGCAGCGAGGATGCGATTTTCGCGGAGCTCGCCGCACTGGCCCCTCCCCAAACTGCTGCCGCATCAGGAGATGCCGCAGCGATCACGCTCCATATCGCGGGCGACGATGCTGGGTGCCGCTTTGCAGTTTCGCCCGATGGCCCTTGGCACAGCCGGATTGTCGAACTTCCGGACATCGACAAAGGTCTGCGCTTTGAGGTTCGCGGTAGCTCGCAAACACCATGGCGCTGTGTTGCAGCCGCGATGTATGAACTCCAGAAGACGGGTGCATCGGTCGGCTTCGTCTCCGACCCCGCGAACTGATCGAAGCCGCTGGAACCATGATTGCCGCCCTCCTCCTTGCCCTAGTTCTGGCGAGCCCCTGATTGCTGATGGTAGCAAATAGTGCTACCATTTACCCATGAGCAAGGTTGAGAAAATCTCAGTCTCCCTGACGGGCGAACTGCTGGCCGAAGTGCAGGACGCGGTCGCCTCGGGCGATTACGCCTCAACCAGCGAGGTCGTGCGCGAAGCACTGCGCGACTGGCGCGAACAGCGGAGCCGCAAGGAATTGGCGACAGCCCGCCTGCGCCGCCTGCTCGCTGACGCGGAAGCGAGCGGATATAGCGATGGCCCGCTCGATTTTGCGGCGATCAAGGCCGAAGGGCGCAGACGCCTGTCCCCGTCGGCTGAATGAGCGTCGACACACGCTATTCCAACGCGGCGCGGGCCGACCTTGTTGACATCTGGCTGCATATCGCCGCCGACAGCATCGCGGCCGCCGACCGGCAGATCGACCGGATCGAGAATGCGATCGCGCGGCTCACTGATTTCCCTGAAATCGGCCACGCCCGCGAAGATGCGGGGCCCGGTGTGCGGCTGCTGTTGCAGGACAGCTACCTCGTCCTCTACCGTTATCGCGAGGCGGAGGCTCTTGTGGTGATCGAGCGGATCGTCCACGGACGCCGGGATTTGACCGTCCTGCCTGTCTGAAACCCATCTCGCCGAGCATTCCCGCCTCATGATCGAAGCCCTGCTCCTTGCTCTCGCGCTGGCGATGGACGCCTTTGCGGTCGCCCTTACGCAAGGTGCGAGGTTCCGGCCCTCGCCGCGCGGCGGGCTGGCCATTGCGTTCACCTTCGGGGTGTTTCAGGCGCTGATGCCGCTTGCCGGATGGTTCATCGGCGCAGTGGCGCTGATCTATGTCGAAGCGGTCGATCACTGGATCGCGTTCGGTCTGCTGACCTTTCTCGGGGTACGGATGCTGGGCGGGCATGTCGGCGACGAGGAGGCCGCGCGCGCGCTCACCGGGCGCACCTTGCTGATCGCGGGTGTGGCCACCAGTATTGATGCGCTGGCGGCGGGGATCACCCTGCCCGCACTCGGCGTATCGCCGTGGCTGGCCGTGGCGCTGATCGGGATCGTCACCTTCGTCATGAGCGGCGCAGGCGTGCTGCTGGGCCGCCGCGCGGGCGACCACCTTGGCGAATGGGC
>NZ_JAAALE010000013.1 GCF_009905735.1 Porphyrobacter sp. SLTP | reverse complement strand
GGGTAGTCGTAAGCGGGCCAGAGCGAAGGATTGGCTGTGCCCGGTGCGACCGGTGCGATCGTCTCGGCAGTGGCTGGCGCGGATGTCTGCGGCGCTTCCGCCCAAGCGGTCGGCGCAGCTATGGCCGAGGCCAGAAGCCCCGCGACAAGGCAAGCCCGTGTGCGACCTGAATGGCCTGTCATTTCCCTCTCCCGTGGCGGTACTGCCCGCCAGACCCCTGCGTCTTTGCTAACGCTAACATTGATGTTGGAAAATCTGTAGCGGGAAGTCAATCCGGGCGGTAGTCGCTTGGCGCAGGATCGGGAATGGCCTCGCCTAGTCGTATAAAACATTTGATGAAAATGGCTCGTAAATACGAATGCACAGCCGTTTCACCATAATGATAGCGATACCATATGGGGCTCGCAGATGAGAAGAAGTGCGATTCGAGCGGGCCTCACCCCGGCGGTCAGCCGCGCGCGACGTTCTCCAGCAATTCGCCTGTCACCGGATAGCCTGCGTCGCTGAGGATCGTCAGCCACGGCTTGCCATCCTGCTCCACCACCTGCGGCATGATCGTGCGCACCGGGATCGCCTCGGCCTGCGCGCGGGCTTCTTCGTAGCTGGCGAACAGCGCGAGGCGTTCGAGATTGCGGCGGGTGGGGAAGATCAACTGGATCTCCCCGCGCTCCGCGGCGTCGAGCGCGCCTTGCGCGCTGGTCCAGAACAGGTGGGTGTTTTCCGCATGGTCGATAGACACATCGACCGCGCCGGTGCCGAGATTGGCGAGGTAGAAGCGCGTGTCATAGACCCGGGCAATCGCCTCGTTCTTGGGAAACCAGCGCGCGAACGGGGTGATCTGCGCCAGATCAAGCGTCCAGTCGAACGCCTCCAGGACCGGGGCCAAAGCGCCCGTTTGGGCCAGCATCGCGCGCGCCTCGGCCGCGCGGACGGCGTTGATGTCACCGGCAAGGCCGAGGGCGAGGCCGGTCTCCTCCAGCGTCTCGCGCACAGCGGCGATCTGGTGCGCGGCTTCATCAGGCGCGAGGCCGCTTGCCGCCGCCACGTCTTCGCCGAGCGCATAGTCCGCCGGATCAACTCTGCCGCCCGGAAACACCGCCATCCCGCCCGCAAAGGTCATGTTGCGCGAGCGCACGGTCATCAGCACTTCCGGCGGCGCCCCGTCAGGGGCATTGCGGAAGATAATGATGGTGGCAGCAGGAATGCCCTGAGGTCTGGAATCGGTGGTCATCGCAGCCAAGGATGGCCGTGCGGCAGGCGCTTGCCAAGAGCGAAGGCGCAGTCCTGCCGGGTTTCGCTCCGCCTGCCGCTTCGCCGATGGCGACGGAGCGGATAGGGTGTCGGGTTCCTTTACAACAGTGCCTCAAACCCAACTTGGTCAGACAAGAAAAACGGCGAATTTCTAAGGTTTCTCATGTTTGGCACGCACTGTGCATTATACGTGGCGGTCCTAATGGTCTTCGAAGCGAGGTGCGACCCTTCCTGGTCTCCGGGTTGCGCCTCCCCAAAAAGAAAAGCGCTCCGCACTGGTCCTGCGGAGCGCTTTTTCTTTGTGAGCGATGCGCGCGGTGTTCACACGCAGCACTGAAGTCGGTGTTTAGCTGATCTTGGCGACGCCGCTTTGATCCATCAGCTGCTGCAATTCGCCCGCTTCGAACATCTCCATCATGATGTCGCTGCCGCCGATGAATTCGCCCTTCACGTAAAGCTGCGGGATGGTCGGCCAGTCGGAGAAGGCCTTGATGCCCTGACGGATTTCCATGTCCTGCAACACGTCGACGCTTTCATACGCCACGCCGAGGTGGTCGAGAATGGCGATCGCCTTGCTGGAAAAGCCGCATTGCGGGAACAGCGGCGTGCCCTTCATGAACAATACGACGTCATTGCTGGTGACGAGATCGGAGATACGGGAATTGGCGTCGGACATGGTGCGTTGCGCCCCTGATGCTTTGGGTGGGTGTTGCGTAATTACGTGGGGACCACGGTGGTGACTTGCAAGGCGTGCAGTTCCCCGCCCATGCGTCCGCCGAACGCGGCATAGACCAGCTTGTGCTGGGCCACGCGGCTGAGCCCTGCGAATTGCGGCGCAGTCACAGTGGCTGCCCAGTGATCATCATCCCCGGCCAGATCGGTCAGTTCGACCGTCGCGCCGGGCAGCGCAGCAAGGATGGCCTCTTCGATCGCCGCAGCGGACATCGGCATGGCTCAGACCTCGCCGAACAGCTGGCGGCGGGCTTCGACCGTCATTTCTTCCAGCTTGGCACGAATGTCGGCTTCGCTGACATCGGACTGCGCCGCCGTCAGATCGCCGAGCAGCTTGCGCACCACGTCCTCATCGCCCGATTCCTCGAAATCGGCCTGCACCACTGCCTTGCGATAGGCGTCGGTTTCTTCGGGGGTGAGCTTCATCAGGCCGGCCGCCCATTCGCCCAGCAGGCGGTTGCGGCGCGCGGCGATGCGGAAGGCGGTGTCATTGTCGAGCGCGAACTTGGCTTCCTCGGCGCGTTCGCGATCCTTGAAGTCGGTCATGTGCTTGCGTGTCCCTTCCGATACGATCCGCGCCAGCGATAGAGGCGGGCGGGCGCAGCTTCAAGCGGGAAGCCGCGCCCGCAAGCCACTAATCCATCGTCACGACAAGCTTGCCCACGGCCTCGCGCGCCTCAAGCTTGGCGATGGCATCGCCCGCGCGGGCGAGGGGGAAGGTTTCGCTGACCAGCGGGTCAATTGTGCCGGCCTTCATCAGATCGAACAGCTCGTTGACCTGCGCATGGAAGGCCTCAGGCTCACGCGCGGTGAAGGCGCCCCAGAATACGCCGCAGATGTCGCAGGACTTCAGCAGGGTGAGGTTCAAGGGCATCTTGGCGATCCCGGCCGGGAAGCCAACCACGAGGAAGCGGCCTTCCCAGGCGATGGCGCGCAGGGCAGGCTCGGAATACTGCCCGCCGACAATGTCATAGACAATGTTTGCGCCGTCCGGGCCGCAGGCGGCCTTGAAGGCATTGGCGAGTTCCTTGGACGCGTCCTTGTCCATCGCTTCGCGCGGATAGATCACCACGGCGTCGGCACCGGCCTGCTTGGCGACTTCGCCCTTGGCTTCGGAGGAGACCGCGGCGACCACGCGGGCACCGTACGCCTTGGCAAGCTCCACCGCGGCAAGGCCCACACCGCCCGCAGCACCAAGGATCAGGACGGTGTCACCCGCCTTGATATGGCCGCGATCCTTCAGCCCGTGGATGGTGGTGCCATAGGTCATCAGCAGGCTCGCCGCCTTTTCGAACGGCACGCCGTCCGGCACGGCGAACATCCGGCCTGCGGGCACCACAATCTTCTCGGCGAGACCACCATTGCCGATCCCGGCCAGCACCTTGTCACCGACCTTGAAGCCTTCAACGCCTTCGCCAAGCGCTTCGATCACACCGGAAATTTCGCCGCCGGGCGAAAAGGGTCGCTGCGGCTTGAACTGGTACATGTCGCGGATGATCAGCCCGTCGGGATAGTTGATCGCGCAGGCCTTGACCGCGACCAGCACTTCGCCCTTGCCGGGAGTGGGGGTCTCAACCTCGTCGAGGGTCAGCGTTTCAGGCCCACCGATAGCGTGGGTGCGAATGGCTTTCATTGTGGTCCTCTCCCTTGGAATCTGTTTCAGGCGGCGGTGCCGCGCATCAGCCACGGCTGACCGGCGGTGCGGCTCGCCTCGAAGGCGCCGATCGCCTCGCCCCGCGCCATGGTCAGGCCGACCTCGTCCAGGCCATTCAGAAGACAATGCTTGCGGAACGGGTCAATGTCGAAGGTGAAACGGTCCTGATAGGGGGTGGTGACGGTCTGCGCTTCGAGATCGATGGCGATTTCGAGCCCTTCACGCGCCACGTCCAGCAGCCGGTCGACCGCGTCCTGCGGCAGCACCACGGGCAGAATGCCGTTCTTCACCGCGTTGCCCGAATGGATGTCGGAAAAGCTGGGCGCGATCACCACGCGGATGCCGAGATCGAGCATCGCCCACGCGGCGTGCTCGCGGCTCGATCCGCAGCCGTAATTGTCGCCCGCGATCAGGATCGGCGCGCCTTGGTAGGCGGGATCGTCGAAAACATTGCCGGGTTCCGCGCGCAGCGATTCAAATGCGCCTGCGCCCAGGCCTTCGCGGCTGATGGTCTTCAGCCACTTGGCCGGGATGATGATGTCGGTATCGACGTTCTTGAGGCCGAGCGGGATGGCGCGGCCTTCGACGCGGGTCAGCGGTTGCATCGGGCGGTTGTCCTCAATCAGTTTGCGGCGGCTCGCCCGACGGAATCGGCCTGGGCTGCGTCGGCTCGTTCGGCTTTTTCTTGCGCTTGTTCGTGTAGAGCAGCGCGGCAGCAATCGCTGCCGATCCGATGGCACCGGCGGCAGCAATCGCGGCGTTGCGGGTGGTGTTCGATTTGGGCTTGTCGGTCATGCTGTTACCTTGCGCCTCACGCGGCGGTGTTTCAAGGGGCTGGCGTCACACCAGTTCGCGCACGTCGGTGAGGCGCCCGGTGACAGCGGCAGCCGCGGCCATCGCGGGCGAGACAAGATGCGTGCGCGCTCCGGGCCCTTGGCGGCCGACAAAGTTGCGGTTGCTGGTCGAAGCGCAGCGTTCACCCGGCGGCACCTTGTCGGGGTTCATGCCGAGGCAGGCCGAACAGCCCGGCTCGCGCCATTCGAAGCCGGCGTCGGTAAACACCTTGTCGAGGCCTTCATCCTCGGCCTGCGCCTTGACCAGACCCGACCCCGGCACGACGATGGCCCAGCGGACATTGTCGGCCTTGTGGCGGCCCTTGAGGATCGCGGCGGCGGCGCGCAGGTCTTCGATGCGGCTGTTGGTGCAACTGCCGATGAACACGTTCTCGATTGGAACCTCGGTCATCGGAGTGCCGGGGACAAGGCCCATGTAATCGAGGCTCTTTTGCACAGCCACCCGCTTGGACTCGTCGGCGAAATCCGCGGGGGAGGGCACGCGCCCGCCAATCGCCACCACGTCTTCGGGGCTGGTGCCCCAGGTGACGCTCGGCTCGACATCGGCGGCGTTGATCGTGACCGACTTGGCAAACACCGCGCCGACATCGCTGTGGAGCGTGCGCCAATAGGCGACCGCCGCGTCCCATTCCGCGCCTTGCGGGGCCATCGGACGGCCCTTGAGGTAGGCGAAGGTGGTGTCATCCGGCGCGATCAGACCGGCGCGCGCGCCAGCCTCGATGCTCATGTTGCAGACCGTGAGGCGCTCCTCGACCGTCATCCGCTCGAACACCGCCCCGCGATATTCGATCACGTAGCCGCTGCCGCCCGCCGCCCCGATGCGGCCGATGATGTGGAGGATCAGATCCTTGGCGCTGATGCCGGGGCCAAGATCGCCTTCGACGCGCACTTCCATCGGTTTCGATTGCTGGAGCAACAGCGTTTGGGTGGCGAGGACGTGCTCGACCTCGCTCGTTCCGATCCCGAAGGCCAGCGCGCCGAGCCCGCCGTGACAGGCGGTATGCGAATCGCCGCAGACGATGGTCGTGCCGGGGAGCGAGAAGCCCTGTTCCGGCCCCACCACATGGACGATCCCCTGCTCCTTGGCGGTTGCGGGGATGTAGCGGATGCCGAACGCGGGTGCGTTGACCTCAAGCGCGGCGAGCTGCGCTGCGCTTTCGGGATCGGCGATGGGCATCGGCATGCCGTTGGCGTCTCGTCGCGCAGTCGTCGGCAGGTTGTGGTCGGGTACTGCAAGGGTCAATTCAGGCCGCCGCACCGGTCGCCCGGCCACTTTGAGCGCCTCGAAAGCCTGCGGGCTGGTCACTTCGTGCACCAGATGCCGGTCAATATAGATCAGCGCCGTCCCGTCATCGCGCGTCTCCACGACATGCGCGTCCCAGATCTTTTCGTAGAGGGTGCGAGGGCGGCTAGCCATGATCGGGTCCATTATCCGGGGGTGAGAGTGCGGCCCAATAGTCACGATTGCCGAGCCGTGGCAAGATTGCGGCAATTCATCGACACGCCTTGGTGGAAATTGTCATAATCTTGCGCTAGCTTACAGGCATGTCAGCAAACGAATCCCCTGCGGTCGCTTTTCTTCACCCGATCATCGTCCAGCCGGGCGACATCGACTTCATGGGACACGTCAACAACGCGCGGTACCTCAACTGGGTGCAGGACGCGGTGCTGGCGCATTGGCGCGGGATCGCTCCGGCTGAGGATGTGGCGAGCAAGGCGTGGGTCGCGCTGAAGCACGAGATCACCTATCGCAAACCCGCCTTCCTCGAAGACGACGTGATCGCCCAGACCGTGCTCGAACGCTTCAACGGCGCGCGCGCGTTCTATTCGACGCTGATCAAGCGCGGCGAAGAGGTGCTGGCCGAGGTGCAATCAAGCTGGTGCTGCATCGATGCCGCAACCCTGCGCCCCGCGCGCATCGGCGAGCATCTGCGCGAATTCTTCTTCCCCAACGGGGAGTGAGGGCGCGGACGGCCCGATTTAAGGGCATCGCCCCCGAAACGAATATTCGACTGCAAGAAGCGCAATGCTGTTCGATGCCTGCCGCTTGGCCGCGCAGAATACGTTCGATTCCTAACAAGTGATGTTGCAATTCAGGCAGCAATGCCTGCGGGTGATTGCGTATTACCAGCTAGGAAATCGACATGACCGAAGAACGCATCACTGAGACGCGCACGCCGGAAGGCAACACGCACACCACCACCACAATCGTCACCGACCAGCCAAGCTCTGGCGGCGGCACCAAGTGGATCGGGTTGATCGTATTGGTTCTGATCGCCGTAGCGGCCCTGTTCGTGTTCTCGCAGATGAGCGATTCCGAGGCGGCCAAGGACGCTGCCGTTGGCGAAGCCGCTCAACAGGTGGGCGATGCGGCCGAGCAAGTCGGCGCCGCGGCAGAAGAAGCGGTCGACAAGGTCACGAATTGAGCGCTGCGCCATATCTCTGAGCGGCTGATTTGTCGGCAGGATAGATGTCACTGGCAGGCCCGGCGCGCCAGACTTGGTCAGTATGTTCGACCAACCGGCTCCGACTATCCGCAGTGACCATACAGATTGGAAAAAACTGCAATGAACTTGATAATCCTTTTGATCGTCGGCGGCTTGATCGGCTGGGTCGCCAGCATGTTGGTCGGCGGCGGCGGCGGTATTCTGATGAATGTTGTCGTGGGAATTGTCGGCGCGCTGCTCGCCGGATTCCTTCTCAATCCCTTGATCGGCGGCGGCAACATCCTGAGCGGCGATCTCAGCCTCAGCGCGATAGCCGTTTCACTGCTGGGCTCGATCATTCTGCTCGCGGTCCTCAATCTGCTCCGCCGACGGTAGGACTGATCCGCAATGTCTAGCGACCAAAACGCCGGTGTCCCAAGGGGCACCGGCGTTTTGTTGTGCGCGATGCACGTTCGCGCAAACGCAATTGCCTTAGGGGCCGCGCGGTCTATACGCATCTGCATGGCTTGCCCGTGCGTATCCTTGGTCCGATGAACCCGCATTTTGCCCCAGGCTTCACGCTGCCCAAGCGGACCTTGCAGAGCGCCATAGGCCTTGCGCTGGCCTTGGCCATTGCCGGGAGCTGGCTGGGGATCCACGCTTACGGCATGTTCGTTTTCGAACTGACGTGGACGAACTGGCCCTTCGCGCTGGCGCTGGCAGCGGTGCAGTGCTGGCTTTCCGTGGGCGTGTTCATTGTCTGCCACGATGCGATGCACGGGACGCTGGTGCCCGGTCAGCCGCGCACCAACGGAGCAATCGGCGCGGTGCTGCTTGCGCTCTATGCGGGGTTCGCATGGCGGCAGCTGCGCGATGCGCATTTCGATCATCACAAGCTGGCCGGCCGTCCGGGCGATCCCGATTTCGACGAGCACAATCCGGGTGATTTCCTGCGGTGGTACGGCACCTTCTTCCGGCGCTATTTCGGCTGGCGTTCGATCCTGTTTGTGCACACCGTGGTCGGTATCTATTGGCTGGTGCTGGATATTCCGATGGTGCAGATCGTGCTGCTCTATGGACTGCCTGCGCTGGGATCATCGCTCCAGCTGTTCTACTTCGGCACCTTCCGCCCGCACCGCCATGCGCCGGGCGAGGATACGACGGATTTCGCTGACCGCCACAACACGCGGAGCGAGGATTTCGGCACGCTGGCGAGCCTCGCCTCGTGCTTCCATTTCGGCTATCATCTGGAACACCACCGCCGCCCCGATGTGCCGTGGTGGGCGCTGCCGCGTGCGCGCCGGGCCGGGGTGGGCCGGGTTGAATTGATCGAGAAGGTGCCTGCATGAGCTGGCTCGAAGTGTTCCTGACCGTCATGTCCTCGCTGATCGGGATGGAGCTGTTCGCATGGTATGCGCACAAGTACATCATGCATGGCTGGGGCTGGGGCTGGCACCGCGATCATCACGAGCCGCATGACAATGTGCTGGAGAAGAACGATCTGTTTGCGGTCGTCTTCGGCACCATCAACGCGGCGATGTATATCTATGGCTCACTCTATTGGGACTGGCTGTGGTGGTTCGCGGTCGGGATCACGCTTTACGGGGTGATCTATACCTTGGTGCACGACGGCCTCGTCCATCAGCGTTACTGGAAGTGGGTGCCGCGCAAGGGTTACGCCAAGCGGCTGGTGCAAGCGCACAAGCTCCACCATGCGACCATCGGAAAAGAAGGCGGTGTGAGTTTCGGCTTCGTCTTCGCGCGCGATCCGGCCAAGCTGAAGGCAGAGCTGAAGGCGCAGAAGGAAGCGGGCCTTGCCGTGGTGCGCGACAGTGCCGGGGCCGAGGGTTACGAAACGGTGGGCCGCAACCTTTAGGGGGCCTGCGTCAGGCTCAGGTTGTTGCCCTCAGGATCGAGAAACCACGCGACTTTGGCGCCCGATGCCGGGTGCGTCCACACGCCGCGCGCGTCCTGCCCGTAGCCCTCGTAGATCGCGAAAGTCACGCCCTTGGCTACGAAAGCGTCGATCGCCGCCTCGATATCGCTCACCTGCCAGCCGAGTACGGTGTGCGGGTTGGGCGTATGCCCCTCCACCTTGGTGAGGCGCAGCAGCGTGCCTGCCAGATCATAGCTGACTGCGAAGGGATCCTCCCCGGTTTCGGTTAGGCCCAGCGTGTCGGTGTAGAAGGCGCGCGCCTTGGGCAGATCGGCGGCGAGGACAAAGCAGACGGGCTTGGCGGCGGCGAGCATTGCGGTTCTCCTCAACGGGGCGACTCGCCCAGCGCTCGTCCCCCGGCGACGATTTTACCCCAACCAACGCCGCGCGCCAGAAGGTCAGCCAGTCGCCAGCCTTGCGGCGTGTTCCTTCACCAGCGCGATCATGTTCGGCACGCCTTGGGTGCGGTTGCTCGATAACTGGCTCTTGAGATCGAACGGGGCGAGCGCGCCCATCACGTCCATCTGCGCAACCTCGGCGGCGGGCTTGTCCTGCACGGCGGCGATCACCAGTGCGACGATCCCTTTGGTGATCGCGGCATTGCTGTCGGCGAGGAAATGCAGCTTCTGCTCCTCCTGCGAGGCGGGATAGACCCACACCGCCGCCGAACACCCGCGCACCAGTGTCGCATCAGTCTTGAGAGCATCAGGCATGGGTTCAAGCGCGCGACCAAGCTCGATCAGCAAGCCGTAACGCTCGTCGCCTTCGAGAAATTCGTACTCTTCGAGAATGTCGGAAAGGGTGCGCATGGGGAGCCGTTAATCCGCTCCGCCGGAAAACCCAAGTGCTTCGTCTTTGCGAGGAGCCGAAGGCGACGCGGCAATCCATGGACATGGACCGCACCGGCTGCAAACTCGGCCCGTGGATTGCTTCGCCTGCGGCTCGCAATGACGAGACGTGACGATGATCGGAATTACCCGCCGATGCCGCCGGGACGGGTGAGGGCATAGTAGATCACATAGAACCAGCTGAAGAAGCCGTGGACGATGGCCCAGATGATCGACTTGTTGACGCTCCAGCTGATCGCCACCGCGATCGCTGTGCCAAGGCCGATGCCGGCTTGCGTCGCGGTGTTGCGGGCTGTGCTCACAGTTCGACGCCGCTGGCGATGGCTTCCAGCTTGCGGATGCGCTCCTTGAGATCGGCAAGCTCGATCCGGGCGGTGCCGATGCTGGAACCGTCAGCCGCCGCAGGGTGGTGGGCGTTGCGGTCCAGCTCCTGCCGCTTGAGGTCAAGCCAGCCCTGCCAGCCACGCAGCAGCGCGGCGGCGATGACGATGATCGCGATCAAGCCGGACGTGGCGGTGATCACGGAAGGGTCGAGAAGCGGAGTGATCATTTGCGCTGTTCCTCCTTCGCCTGCGGAAGGGCCCGCAGCGCTTCGATTTCGGCAGCGATCTGCGCCGTCACGCGCGCATCGCCGGTGTTGCTATCGGTGACGATGCGTTCGAGCACCTTCACCCGTTCCTTGAGTTCGCTCACCTCGCGCCGTGCGGCTTCGATTTCGGCCTGGTTGCGCCCATCTTCACGGGCCACGACCTTCTGGTTGCCGTCCTCGTCGGTGATGATCCCGGCCCGGGCCCGGATCGATTCAACGATGCCCCAGATCACAATCGCGACCAGCGCGACAATTGCCCAACTGCTCATGGTGCGACATTCTCAGTCTGGCCCTGTGCGGGAGCCAGCGCGAGGGTATCGCGGCGCAGCGCCTCGATTTCGTCCGCCAGCAGGCTCCCACGGTCAGTGGCGATCCGTTCCAGCACGCGCAGACGATCTTCGATCATCTGCTGGCGTTCAGCGATCTCGCGGACGCCGGGGGTGTGCGGGTCGGCAGGAGGCCGGACGTCATGGCGCATGCGCTTGCCCTGCATCACCTTGTCGACGATGCCGTTCAGGGTCATGCCCGTGATCAGAGCGATCGCGACGATAGTCATCGCTATCAGAACCATTTCGGCCATCACGCTTCCCCCTTGTCCTTGAGACCGGACAGGGCGCGGTCCCGCAGCGCATCGATTTCCGCTCCGAGGTGGTAGCCGCCGTCAGTCACGATCCGTTCGACATTGACCAGCCGGTCCTTCATCGCACCCAGTTCGGCGCGCAGTTCGGCGTTTTCCTGGGTCAGCAGAGTGACGCGGTGTGCGGTCTCCTTGTCCGAGCCGGGCTTCAGTGACTGGCCCCACATGCCTTCAAGCGGATAACCGTTCTTGATCTTCATTCGGGTGGTCTGGAACGAGGCAAGGATCCCGAGCGCGCCGAGCGTGAAGCCGCCGCCGATGATCCAGCCGAGGTACGGGAGAAAAGCGTCGAAATTCTCCATTACACGCGCTCCTTCTTCTCGAGACCGAGCGGAACGCCCGTGCCGTGGTCCGCCGTCCGCACTTCGCGCAGCGCTTCGATTTCCTGGGCGAGCGAGTAGCCACGGTCGGTGACAATCTTCTCCAGCACAACCAGCCGGTCCTGCATCGCCTCGACCTTACCGTGGAGTTCGCGGTTTTCGGTCTTCAGCCGTTCGGTCTCGGCGCGGGATTCTGCGGTGTCCTTGCGTTCGGTCTTGCCGCCCCATTCGTCTTCAAGGGCATAGCCGTGCTTGGCGCGGATCCAGTTGTTGATCAGCCAGCCACCGGTGCAGACCATCACGATGGCAACGATGAAGCTCGGGTCATGTGGCATCACACGCGCTCCTTCTTCTCGAGGCCGAGCGGCACGCCCATGCCCTCATCCACCCGGCGCTGGTCGCGCAGCGCTTCGATCTGGGTGGCGATGTCGTAGCCGCGATCGGTGACGATGCGTTCGAGCACTTGCACCCGGTCTTCGAGCCGCTGGATATGGGTCGCATATTGCGCGGCCTTCTCGGCGGTCTGTTCGGCTGTCGCGCCGATCTGCATTTCGGCCAGCTTCTGTTGATGCTTGGTCCAGATGGCGACGATCGGGATCATCATCGCGATGATCGGGATCATCAGGGCGAGATAACCTTCCATATTCTTGGGTCCCCTGTTGCGTGTGTTCGGGCTTAGCGCAGCCGCTCGATCTCGGCGGTCAGGCGCGGGTTGCTGCTGACATAGTGGGTTTCCACTGCGGCCAGCCGCCGGTCGACGTCACGGAAGGCGGCGCGGATTTCGCGGGCGGTGCGCTTCGGGCTCTGACGGACGGACTGCCAGTACTTCTGCTCGCTTTCGTCCCGGTAGAGATGCGGCGGTTTCTTGTTGAGGATGAAGCCGGCCACGAAATAGGCCAGGATCGACCAGCCGCCGGTGATGAAGATCGAGAAGAACGCGGCCATGCGAACCCAGAAGACGTTCACCCCGGTGTAGTCGGCGATGCCGGAGCACACCCCCATCAGCTTGGCATTGTGCTTGTCACGGTAGAGCGTGGTGCGGGGGCTGTTCATGCGCGGGTTCCCTTCTTCTCGGCGATCAGCGCTTCCAATTCGCGCAGTTGCTGGTTGTCTTGTTCCTGATCGGCGATCAGGCGGCGGGCGGGGGTGAAGCCGGGGTCGTCGCTGGCGACCAGACGTTCGACCGTGTCCATCCGTTCATCGAGCCGCTTGGCGAGGTTGTAGAGTTCCTCCAGCAGCACTTCGTCATCGACGGTGATCGTTGCGGCGGTCTTCCACTTGGTCATGTAATGCAGGATGACCCAGGGCAGGCCGATGAACAGCATCGCGACGACAAGAATGACTTCGAAATCCATGACTTATTCCCCCTTGCTGTCGTCGGCTTTGCCAAGCGCTTTCTTCATCGCGGCCAGTTCGTCATCAATCGCATCCGACCCGGCGAGGGCGGCGATTTCATCGGCAAGGCTCGGCGGGCCGTCCTCCGCAATCCGCAGCGCATCGGCGCGGCCTTCGGCGTAATCGACCCGGCGTTCCAGCTGGTCGAAGCGCGCCAGCGCCTCATCGGTGCGCTCGGTGCTCATCAGCGTGCGCAGCTTGACGCGGTTCTCGGCGCTTTCGAGGCGCGCGGCGATTGCAGTCTGGCGGCTGCGGGCTTCGCGCAGGCGGTGCTGCAATTTGGCGATATCTTCCTCGTAGGCGCGCAGGGCGTCGTCGAGCACGGCGATTTCGCTCTTGAGCTGGTCGGCCATGTCGCCGGCCTTCTTCCTTTCGACCAGCGCCGCGCGGGCGAGGTCTTCGCGGTCCTTGCTGAGCGCCAGCTGCGCTTTCTCGCCCCAGTCGGCCTGCAACCGGTCAAGCTTGACGCAGTGGCGATGCATTTCCTTCTGGTCGGCAATAGTGCGGGCCGCGCTGGCGCGGACTTCAACCAGAGTTTCCTCCATTTCGAGGATGATCATGCGGATCATCTTCGACGGGTCATCCGCCTTGTCAAGCATGTCGTTGAAATTGGCGGCAATAATGTCGCGGGTGCGGCTGAAAATGCCCATGAAGGCTACTCCATCGAGAAACGAATTGACCCGGTCCAGGGGAGCGACGCGGTCGTGCTCCTGGTCGGCAGTTGCCCGGCGAGATTGCGTCGGGTTGGGGCTGCGGCGCAAGGCTTCGATTTCCTCGTCGAGCCGCGACAGACGCGTGGCCGAAAGCAGGCGGGAGGGTTGGGCCGGAACATCGCTGTCGAAGGCAGCGCGAGTGGGCTTCGCGGTGCGGTCAGCATCGGCAGGGGGGACATCCTGCATGGGGCGTTCCGGCCCGAGGGGATCAAAGGGGTCGCCCACCTTAAGCGATCTCGACCATCGCGCCGGATTCGGCAGCGGGGTGAGCGATCGGGGCGGCATGGGCGGCGCTCGGCTGAATCTGCGACGACAGAGCGATCATCATCACCATCGCGGCGATGCTGGCCATTGCTGCGTGACCGAGCTTCGTGTTCCAGAAGCTGTCCGAGGAACGGGCGTTTGCGGCGTTGCGGTCGATCATAATGAGCCTCCCAAGTTGTATGCGTGGTGTTGCTCGGTATTTTGCAACCGCCGTGCCAAACCGCGAAAATGGCGGAATTGCGCGGTTTTTGATGTGTCGAAGTCTGGAAGCGTTGGTCTGTATTGCCAAGCATTGGTGTTTTTCACTATAGTTTGGATGTGAAGCTCGAAAGCCAGTTCATCGGTCAGTCAGGGGCCTTTCTCGACGCGGTCGAACGCGCCAGCCGCGCGGCCGCGATGAACCGACCCGTGCTGGTGATCGGTGAGCGCGGCACGGGTAAAGAACTGATCGCCGAACGCCTTCACCGTCTGTCGAGCCGCTGGGACGAGCCGCTGGTGACGATGAACTGCGCAGCGCTTCCCGAAACGCTGATCGAGGCCGAGCTGTTCGGCCATGAAGCGGGTGCCTTTACCGGTGCGACCAAGACCCGCGTGGGGCGGTTCGAAGAGGCGGATCGCGGGACGCTGTTCCTCGACGAACTCGGCACTCTGTCGATGGGTGCGCAGGAGCGATTGCTGCGCGCAGTCGAATATGGCGAGATCACACGCATCGGTGCCTCACGCCCGATCCGGGTCGATGTGCGGATCGTGGCGGCCACCAATGATGATCTGCCCGCGCTGGCGGCAAGCGGCGAGTTTCGTGCTGACCTGCTCGACCGGCTGAGCTTCGAAGTCATCACCTTGCCGCCCCTCAGGGTGCGTGAAGGCGATATCGGCGTGTTGGCTGAATATTTCGGGCGGCGCATGGCGGCGGAACTGGACTGGGAGCGTTGGCCGGGGTTCGCGCCGCATGTGATGGATGCGCTTGAGGATCATCCCTGGCCCGGCAATGTCCGCGAGCTCCGCAACGTGGTCGAACGCGCGGTTTATCGCTGGGCGGGGCCCGACATGCCGATCGCGCATGTCCAGTTCGACCCTTTCGACAGCCCGTGGCGCCCGCGTCCTCCCGAACACCGGCGCAGCCAGGCGCAAGCATCAGGAGCGGGATCTGCCAGCGCTGTGTCCGGCGCCACGCCGGCGGCAGGCGCCGCGCCGAGCTTCGACAGCATCGAGGATCTGCGCGCCGCCGTCGACGCGCATGAGCGGGCGATCCTGGCCCATGCCTTGGGAAAGCATCGCTGGAACCAGCGCCAGACCGCCCGCGCGCTCGGCCTGACCTACGATCAACTGCGCCATTGCATTCGCAAGCATTCCCTCATGGAGGGGCAGGACTGAGGACGTCCATAACGGCGCCGTAAGGCTTTCGATTATTGCCCTGATTTTGCCCACGGCGGCAGCTCACGATGCAACTGCTTTCCGAACATGCCGTGGAGGGTTCGGCCGGCCGGCACGCCATGCCAGGCTTGGCGCTCAAAATGTGCTGCGCGGGTGGGCGGTGACATGCGACCCAATTGTTCCGCCATCCCCAGTCAGTCTTTGCCTGCCACACCAACCTCGCGTAGACCTCCACTGGGGACGCATCACATTGCTGCCGAGTCGCTGGTCGGGAAACCTATCGGGCCATTGGCAGCCGCATGTTTGCGGGGTGAGGGGATGGTGGACCCTAAGCCTGAGCCTAGAGACGAACCGGCGACCCCGGCGGTGGGTCGGCGTTTGGCCCCACGGTTGCGGCTCAGCTTGCCGGCGCAATTGATCGCGGTGGAACGGTCTCACACCTGCATTCTTCTCAACCTGTCGCGGACTGGCGCAAAAGTCGCGATTCTTGATGCCATGCGCGAGGGTGAGGGCGCGATCTTGCGGTGCGGCGTGATCGACCATTTCGGGATCATCAGCCGCAGTGAATTTGGCCTCAATGCCATCGCCTTCGAAGAGCCGCTGACTGACACAATCGTGCTGGAGACCCGACGCTATTACGAAAACTTCGAGGATCGCGAACGGCGTGAGCTGATCGAGATGGCGCGCAGGTGGGTCACGGGGGGACCGTGACGACCACCGGACGATCTGAACTTTGACCCAACCGGGCAAGCGCCGCGCCTGCGCGGTTCGCTCTTGCCAAATCGGGTGTCAGCGATTAGTTGCACCGCCAATCCCGGCATTGTCGAGACAAGGTTTGGATGCTGGCGCCTCCGGGGGCCGGCCCCACACGCCGTTTCCGCAATGCCGACTCGTATGGAGCATGAATGGCCGATATCGCGCGTCTGACCCAGTTGATCGAACCCGAGGCGACCGCCTTGGGTTTTGAACTGGTGCGCGTCGCGATGCTGCCGTCCGAAGCCGGTGATGGCGGGATGGCCTTGCAGATCATGGCCGAAGACCCTGCGACAGGACAACTTGTGATCGACCAGTGCGCCGCGCTGTCGCGCCGGGTTTCGGACGTGATCGATGCGGCTGAAGAGGCGGGCGAAGTGCTGATCGAAGGGGCATACCACCTCGAAGTCAGCTCCCCCGGCATCGACCGTCCGCTGACCCGCGAGAAAGACTTCGCCAATTGGGCTGGTCACGAAGTGCGGATCGTCATGGACAAGAGCTATGACGGGCAGCGTGTCAACAAAGGCGTGCTCGGCGGGCTTGAGGATGGTATGATCCTCGTCGCGGAAGTGAAGGCGGGCGATGTTCGCCTGCCGTTAGATCAGGTTCACACGGCGAAGCTCGTCCTCACCGACGCGTTGATTGCCGCCACCCGCCCGCTGGATACCAGTGGGGCTGACGAACTCATCGAAGATACAGAGAAGGCAGACGACTGATGAGTGCCATTTCCGCCAACAAGGCTGAACTGCTTGCGATCGCCAATGCGGTTGCTTCGGAAAAGATGATCGACAAGTCCATCGTCATCGAGGCGATGGAAGAAGCGATCCAGAAATCCGCGCGCAACCGCTATGGCGCGGAGAACGATATTCGCGCCAAGCTCGATCCGCTGACCGGCGATCTGACGCTCTGGCGTGTGGTCGAGGTCGTCGAAGAGGTCGAAGACTACTTCAAGCAGGTCGATCTGAAGCAGGCCGAAAAGCTTCAGCCGGGTGCCAAAGTGGGTGACTTCATTGTCGATCCGCTGCCCCCGGTTGATCTGGGCCGTATCGACGCGCAGTCCGCCAAGCAGGTGATCTTCCAGAAGGTCCGCGATGCTGAGCGTGAACGCCAGTTCGAGGAATTCAAGGATCGCCAAGGCGAAGTCATCACCGGCGTGATCAAGTCGGTCGAATTTGGCCATGTGATCGTCAACCTCGGCCGCGCCGAAGGTGTGATCCGCCGCGACCAGCAGATCCCGCGCGAAGCCGCCCGTACCGGTGAGCGCGTCCGCGCGCTGATCACCAAGGTGGAACGCAACAACCGCGGCCCGCAGATCTTCCTCAGCCGCGCGCATCCCGACTTCATGAAAAAGCTGTTCGCGCAGGAAGTGCCCGAAATCTACGACAACATCATCGAAATCAAGGCCGCCGCCCGTGACCCGGGCAGCCGCGCCAAGATCGGCGTGATCAGCCGCGATTCCAGCATCGACCCGGTCGGCGCCTGCGTCGGCATGAAGGGCAGCCGCGTGCAGGCTGTCGTGCAGGAATTGCAGGGCGAAAAGATCGACATCATCCCCTGGTCGGAAGACACCGCGACCTTCGTGGTGAACGCGCTCCAGCCTGCTACCGTCAGCCGCGTCGTGCTTGACGAAGATGATGGCCGCATCGAAGTGGTGGTGCCCGACGATCAGCTGTCGCTGGCCATCGGTCGCCGCGGCCAGAACGTGCGTCTGGCGAGCCAGCTCACCGGTCACCAGATCGACATCATGACCGAGGAAGAAGCCTCGGAAAAGCGTTCGAAGGAATTCGCCGAGCGTTCGAAGATGTTCGAGGAAGAGCTCGACGTCGACGAAACCCTCTCGCAGCTGCTGGTCGCCGAAGGCTTTGCCGAGCTGGAAGAAGTCGCCTATGTCGAGATCGCCGAACTCGCCAGCATCGAAGGCTTCGACGACGAACTCGCCGAGGAACTTCAGAGCCGCGCTCTCGAAGCGCTGGAACGTCAGGAATCCGCGCACCGCGAAGTGCGTCGTGGTCTGGGCGTGGAGGATGCGCTGGCTGAAATCCCGCACCTTACCGAAGCAATGCTGGTCACGCTCGGCAAGGCCGGGATCAAGACGCTCGATGATCTCGCCGATCTCGCCACGGATGAACTGATCGCCAAGAAGCGTGAAGCGCCGCGTCGCCGCAACAATGCTGACGGCCCGCCGCAGCGTCGTCCGCAGCGCGAAACCGACAAGGGCGGCGTGCTGGGCGAATATGGCCTCTCGGAAGAGCAGGGCAACGAAATCATCATGGCCGCGCGTGCGCACTGGTTCGAAGATGAACCGACCGAGGAGGCCGCCCATGCGGACTCCACCCAATGAGCGCCTGACGTCCGACATCGCTGAGCCGGCGCTCCCCGTGAATGCGGGGAGCGAGCGGCGCTGTATCCTTACCGGGGACACCTCGGCGCGGGATGATCTGCTGCGTCTGGCGATCTCGCCTGACGGGCTGGTGCTCCCCGATGCAGGGGCCAAAGCGCCGGGACGTGGTGCGTGGATCGGGGTGACCCGCACTGCGCTTGAAACCGCGCTGGCCGAGGGCCATCTCAAGAAGGCACTGATGCGCGCATTCAAGGGCGCGCCTCTCACCATTCCTGACGATTTGCCAGCCATGGTCGAAGCCGCGCTGGTGCGCCAATTGTGCGACCGGCTGGGGCTGGAACTTCGCAGCGGCAATATCGTGATGGGATCGGCCCGGATCGAGGAGCAGGCGCGCAGCGGACGGATTGCCGTTCTGCTCCACGCCGCCGACAGCAGCGAGGATGGTCGGCGCAAGCTCGATCAGGCGTGGCGCGTTGGCACCGACGCCGAAGGTTCCGGCCTGCGCGGTCAGACCTTGCCTCTGGACCGCACCGCGCTGTCTGTGGCATTGGGCCGCGACAACGTAGTCCACCTGGGCGTCGCCGGTCATCCTGGCGACATGCGCGCCGCAACCCGCGTGCTACAGGCGGTTTCCCGGCTGGTGCAATACGTAGGGGATGATCGGGCGAACGCGACGAACGAAACGGGCCGGGACACTTCCGGCCACGCTGACCAGCCTCAGGGCGGGACGGCGAACATTGATGAATACGTGAAGGACTGACGAGCGATAATGAGCGACGACAACGACAACCAGCGCATCCGCAAACCTCTGGGCCTCAAGCGCTCGGTGGATGCGGGCGAGGTCAAGCAGACCTTCAGCCACGGCCGCACCAACAAGGTGGTGGTCGAGGTGAAGCGGCGCCGCGTGCTCGGGAAACCCGGCAGCGAAGCGGCTGCACCGCCGCCACCGCCCGCTCCCGAACCGGTTGTGGCCGCGCCTGCGCCAACACCCGCGCCGACGCCGGCGCCGCGTCCGACGCGCCCCGCTCCCGCAGGGGAGACCCCGCAGGAGCGCGTGAAGCGCCTCCAGCTTGAAGCCGAGGAAGAACGGCTGCGGATGGGCGAGGAAGCGCGCAAGCGTGAGGACGAAGAGCGCCAGCGCGCCGAAGAGGAAGAGCGTCGCCGCGCGGAAGAAAACCGCCGCGCCGAAGAAGAGGCCGAGCGTCAGCGCACCGAGGTCGCCTCTACGCCTGACGTGGCTGCGAGCGAAGCTGCGCATGCTCCCGCAGAAGCGCCTGTCGCGGCCGAAGAGCCTGCGACTGAAGCGACTGCCGCCAAGGCCGAAGCTGTGCCCGCCGCACGGCGCTTCACCCCGGTCGAGCGCCCCGAGCCCAAGCGGCCCGCCGAGGTCAAGGGCAAGAAGAAGGAAGACAAGCGCGCCGCGCCGATCGACGAAGGCAAGGACAACCGTCGTTCAGGCAAGCTGACCGTCACCCGTGCGCTCAACGAGGACGAAGGCCGCCGTGCGCGCAGCCTCGCCGCATTAAAGCGTGCGCGTGAAAAGGAACGTCGTGGTCAGGGCGGCCCGTCCAAGCCGCGCGAAAAGCAGGTGCGCGATGTCGTGGTGCCTGAAGCGATCACTGTGAGCGAACTCGCCAACCGCATGGCTGAAAAGGGTGCGGACCTGGTGAAGGCGCTGTTCAACATGGGCATGATGGTCACCGTCAACCAGACGATTGATCAGGACACCGCAGAATTGCTGGTCGAGGAGTTCGGCCACAACATCCAGCGTGTTTCGGCGAGCGATGTCGATATCGACAGCAGCGAGGACACCGATCCCGAAGAAACGCTCGTGCCCCGTCCGCCGGTGGTCACGATCATGGGCCACGTCGATCACGGCAAGACCAGTCTGCTCGATGCCCTGCGCGGCACCGATGTTGTGAAGGGCGAGGCCGGCGGCATCACCCAGCACATCGGCGCCTACCAGATCACCACCAAGGACAAGAAGAAGATCACCTTCCTCGACACTCCGGGCCACGCGGCCTTCACAGAAATGCGGATGCGCGGTGCGAACGTCACCGACATCGTCATTCTGGTGGTCGCAGGTGATGACGGCTTGATGCCGCAGACGATCGAGGCGATCAATCACACCAAGGCGGCCGGCGTGCCGATGATCGTGGCGATCACCAAGTCGGACAAGCCTGAGTTCAACCCGCAGAAGATCCGCGAACGTCTGCTCGAGCACGAAATCGTGGTCGAGGCGATGTCGGGCGATGTGCAGGATGTCGAGGTTTCGGCCAAGACCGGCGCAGGGCTTGATCAGCTGATCGAGGCGATCGGCCTTCAGGCCGAATTGCTTGAACTGAAGGCGCGGCCCGACCGCGATGCCGAGGCGACCGTGATCGAAGCTCAGCTCGACAAGGGCCGCGGCCCGGTCGCCACGGTGCTCGTCACACGCGGCACGCTCAAGCGCGGCGACACCTTCGTGGTCGGCACGCAAAGCGGCAAGGTGCGGGCGATTGTCGATGACAAGGGCAACCAGCTCAAGGAAGCTGGCCCGTCGATGCCGGTCGAAGTGCTCGGCCTTGGCGGCGTGCCGTCAGCCGGTGACAACCTCACCGTGGTCGAAAACGAACAGCGCGCCCGCGAAGTTGCCAAGTATCGTCAGGAAATGGCGACGGAAAAGCGCACCGCGCTGGCCCCGACCAATTTCGACACGATGTTCAACACGCTGTCCTCCAACGTCATCGAATTCCCGGTGGTGGTGAAGGCCGACGTGCAAGGCTCGGTCGAGGCGATCGTCAATGCGCTCCACAACCTGTCGAACGACGACATCAAGGTGCGCGTGCTCAATGGCGGCGTCGGTGCGATCACCGAAAGCGACGTGATGCTGGCGGGCGGCTCGAAAGCACCGATCATCGGCTTCAACGTGCGCCCCAATGCCAAGGCCCGCGAGCTGCTGAAGCGCGACAACGTGCGGATGATGTATTACGATGTCATCTATCACCTCACCGATGCCATCGCCAAGGAGATGATCGGCGAGCTTGGCCCGGAACGGATCGAACACGTGGTCGGCCGCGCGCTGGTCAAGGAAGTGTTCAAGTCGGGCAAGCGCGACAAGGCCGCCGGTCTGCTGGTCGAAGAAGGGGTCATCCGCAAGGGTCTGTTCGCCCGTCTCACCCGCGCCGACGTTATCGTCTCAGCTACAAAGATCGCGTCGCTGCGACGCTTCAAGGACGATGTCGACGAAGTGCGCACCGGTCTCGAATGCGGTGTGGTGCTCGAAGACACCAACGACATCAAGCCGGGCGATCAGCTTGAAGTCTTCTCGGTCGAGGAGCGTGAGCGCACACTGTGAGCCTGACGGATACGCACTACCCAGACGATGCCGGGCAGTCGCCGCACACGGCGCTGCTCGGCTCGGAATTTGTCGGATGGGATGAGGCCGCCCAGACCGTCACTCTGCGTTTCACCGTGAAACGGGAGATGACCACCTGGCGCGGCGGCGTGCAGGGGGGCTTGGTCGCGGGCTATTTGGATGATGTAATGGGCTATGCCTATGTCGCGGCCACCGGCGGCGAGATGGCGCCGCTCAATCTCGACATTTCTATGAGCCTGATCCGCCTGATTCCCGAAGGCGCAACGATCATCGGCAAAGGCCGGGTGGTGAAGGGCGGGCGGCGCGTCGTTTTCCTCGAAGGCGAATTGCTGGCCGAGGATGGGACGGTTTACGCCCGCTCGACCTCGACCGCGCTGCCGACTCCGCGCCCGACGCCGACCAGCACGGGGATGGGATAGTGGCCACTGTCCGCCTCGCCGCACTGCTGGGCAGCATCAACGTCGGCGGCAACCGGCTCAAGATGGCCGATCTGCGCGCTGCGCTGGAAGCGGCGGGCTTTGCCAATGTCGCCACCGTGACCGCCAGCGGCAATGTACTGTTTGACGGAGATCCCGCCCTCCGGTCCGAGTACCCGGCGCGCTTCGCGGAGGTGATCGCCGAGACATTCGACATCGCCACATTCGCGGTTGTGACGACGCGCGAAGGCCTGCTTGGCGCGGTTGCCGAGAATCCGTTCGCCGATGTCGGCGCAGACAACCTTGTGCATGTCCATTTCCTTGAAGGCCAACCCGGCCCGGAGGCGTTCGACCAACTCGCCAGCGACCATGAAGGACGCGGGTCGGAGCGACTTGCGCCGGGTACGGCGGCCTTGCATATCGACTTTGTGGACAGCGCCGCCAACAGCAAGCTGACAGGGCCCTTTTTGCTGCGACGCCTTGGGTGCCGCGGCACGGCGCGCAACATCCGCTCGATCCGGCGGATTGCCGAGGCGATGGCGTAATGGCCAAGGCGCCTTTCACCACCGAACAGCAATCGGTCCGCGTCCTCAAAGTTGGCGAACGGGTGCGGCATATCTTGTCGGAGCTGCTCGCGCGGGGCGAGGTGCATGACGATGTCGTACGCGCGGCGTATATCTCGGTCACCGAGGTGCGCATGACCCCCGACCTGCGCAACGCCACCGCCTATGTGAAGCCCCTGATGGGGGCGGGCGAGGACGAGGTGGTGGTTGCCTTGCGCCAGAACACGGCCTTCCTTCAGCGCGAAGTCGCCCAGCGATTGGGGCTGAAATTCGCGCCCAAGCTCAAGTTCCGCAAGGATGAGAGCTTTGCTGAGGCCGACCGGATCGAAGCCTTGCTGCGCGACCCCAAGGTCGCCCGCGATCTGGAAGATGAGGAAGAGTAGCGCTTAGCGCGGGATCATTCGCGCTTTCAGCGTGATGTCCACCTTGTTGCCGACAACCAGCTGGTACGCCTTCATCCCGAACTGCCGCCGGTCGATGGTGGTGGTTCCGGTGAAGCTCACGGGCTTTCCGGCCTGCGCGATCGGATCGGCATTGAAGGTCACCGCCAGCGTCGCCGGCCGGGTCACGCCGCGGGCGGTCAACTCGCCGCTCACGGTCCCGCGCGTCGTGCTCGACAGCTTGAGCGAGCGGCCGATGAACCGGATCGAGGGATATTTGTCCACCCAGAAGAACTTGTCGCTCCGCAGCCGGGCGAGCGTGACGCTGTCGGGCGCTTCGATCGCGGTGGCATCGAAGGTGACGTCGATCAGGGCCTTCTCCGGTGCACCCGGTACGATCGTAACCGCACCCTCCATCCGCGGGAAGCGCGCAGTCTTGCTGGCGAGGCCGAAGAACGGCACCTTGGCCGAAACATTGCTCGCCGACGCATCAAGGGTATAGCGCTGCGGCACGCTCGCGCTATTGGCCAGCGCGAACACGGCAAACAGCGGCAGCAGGAACATCCGGGGGCGGGCGGCGGACTTGATCATGATCTTACCTATACGCTTCAACCGGGCAAAAGGTTCACCCCCACCTCGCCCAGCGCTCGGCGAATGGGTAGTCTGACACGATGGCCAAGCTCTATTTCTACTACGCCAGCATGAACGCAGGCAAAAGCTCGCACCTTTTGCAGGCGGACTTCAATTACCGCGAGCGCGGGATGGCAACGATGCTGTGGACCGCCGCGCTCGACAGCCGCTCGGGCGGGCAGGTGAAAAGCCGCATCGGGCTGGAGAGCGATGCGCACAAGTTTGCGCCCGATACCGATTTGTGGGCGGCGATCAGCGCGGCACACAAGGTGCAGCCGCTCGATTGCGTGATGGTAGACGAGGCGCAGTTCCTCACCTCTGATCAGGTGTGGCAGTTGGCACGCTTGGCGGACGAAGGCGGCATTCCGGTGCTGTGCTATGGCCTGCGGACGGATTTTCAGGGCGAGCTGTTCCCCGGCTCTGCGGTGCTGCTCGGGATCGCCGACGCTCTGGTGGAGCTGAAAGCTGTCTGCCACTGCGGCCGCAAGGCGACGATGAACCTCCGCGTCGATGCCAGCGGCGCGGCGGTGCGGCAGGGCCAGCAGACCGAGATCGGCGGGAATGACCGCTATGTGGCGCTGTGTCGCCGGCATTTTTCCGAGGCCCTGAGCGGATGACTGCGCCGCTTTCCGGATGGCTGATTCTCGACAAACCGAAGGGCATGGGCAGCACCCAGGGCGTGAGCGCGGTCAAGCGCGTGCTGCGCCAGAACGGCTATGCCAAGACCAAGGTGGGTCACGGCGGGACGCTCGATCCGTTGGCGGAAGGCGTGCTGCCGATCGCACTGGGCGAAGCGACCAAACTGGCCGGGCGGATGCTGGATAGCGACAAGATCTATATATTCACGGTGCAGTTCGGCGCGGAGACATCGACCCTCGATACCGAGGGTGAGATCGTCGCGGAGAGCGATGTGCGCCCCACGCTGGCCGAGGTGGAAGCGGTGTTGCCGCGCTTCACAGGCCCGATAGAGCAAGTGCCGCCAGCCTATTCGGCACTCAAGGTTGGCGGTCAGCGCGCCTATGATCTGGCCCGGGCGGGGGAGGTGGTGGAATTGACGGCGCGGGCGGTGACGATCCACTCGCTTTCCGTTCGGGCTGAGCTTGTCGAAGCCCCGCACTTTACTTCCGAAGTTGAGGACGGCCCTTCGACATGCTCAGGGCGAACGGGCTTGGATGAAATCACCCTCACCGCCCAAGTTTCCAAAGGCACCTATATCCGCAGCCTTGCGCGCGACATCGCCTATGCGCTTGGCACTTGCGGCCACGTCACCTATCTGTGCCGCACGAAGGCCGGTCCGTTCACCCAATCCCAAGCGATTTCGCTGGACTTGCTGGAGGAAACCGCTAAGGGCCGGGGCCTTGAACACCTCCTCCTGCCGTTAGAGGCAGGGCTGGACGACATCCCGGCCCTTCACCTCGATCAGACAAGCGCGCAGGCGGTCCGACAGGGCCGGGTGCTGTCTGACATGCCCCAATCATCCGGGCTTTACCTCGCGAAACTGGGCTGCGTCCCGGTCGCGCTGATGGAAATTTCGGATGGGACGGCCACGGTCGTCCGGGGGTTCAACCTTCCCGATGTCGCTGAGTAAGAAAGAGACGTACTATGTCGGTGACCGCCGAAGTTAAGCAGACCATCATTGCTGACAATGCCCGTGATCCCAAGGACACCGGCAGCCCCGAAGTGCAGGTTGCGATCCTCACGCAGCGCATCCGCAACCTGACCGAGCACTTCAAGGATCACCACAAGGACAACCACTCGCGTCGTGGCCTGCTGATGATGGTCAACAAGCGTCGCACGCTGCTGGCCTACCTCAAGAAGAAGGATGTGGAGCGGTACAATGCTCTGATCCAGAAGCTGGGCCTGCGTAAGTAAGAGTTTTGCGAAAGGGCGGCTCCAAGGGGCCGCCTTTTTTGCATATGGGGCATGCAGACATTCGGTCTGCTCCGCCTTGGGGCCGAAGCGCTCCGCACCGGACCGGGACGGTTGTTTCCCCGGCACATGAGGCCCCGCCCGGCAATATGGCTGAGCGGGTCAGAAGGAAAATCAATGTTCGACACGAAAACCGTATCGCTGGAGTGGGGCGGCAAGACCCTCACTCTGGAAACCGGGCGTATTGCCCGTCAGGCCGATGGCGCCGTTCTGGCCACCTATGGCGAAACCGTGGTGCTGTGCGCCGTGACCGCCGCCAAGTCGGTCAAGGAAGGGCAGGATTTCTTCCCGCTCACCGTCCACTATCAGGAAAAGTTCTCGGCCGCCGGGCGCATCCCGGGCGGCTTTTTCAAGCGTGAACGCGGCGCGACCGAAAAGGAAACGCTCACCAGCCGCCTGATCGACCGTCCGATCCGCCCGCTGTTCCCCGAAGGTTTCTACAACGAAATCAACGTTATCTGTCAGGTTCTGTCGTTCGACGGCGAAACCGAAGCCGATATCGTTGCGATGATCGCAGCCTCGGCTGCCCTGACCATCTCGGGCGTCCCCTTCATGGGGCCGATCGGCGCTGCGCGCGTCGGATATGTTGATGGCGAATACACGCTCAACCCGAAGCAGGACAAGGCGCTCGCCGAAGGCCAGCTTGATCTAGTCGTCGCTGCCACGCAAGACGCGGTGATGATGGTCGAATCCGAAGCCAAGGAACTGACCGAAGACGAGATGCTCGGCGCAGTGATGTTCGCGCATAGCGAAATCCGCAACGTCATCGGCGCGATCATCGATCTGGCTGAACAGGCTGCCAAGGATCCCTGGACCGTCGACCTCAGCGACAACACCGCTGACATGAAGGCCAAGCTCAAGGAGCTGATCGGCGGCGATATTGCGGCGGCTTACAAGGTCACCGACAAGTCGCAGCGTTCGAACCTGCTTAACGAAGCCCGGGCCAAGGCCAAGGCAGCGTTTGCGGACGAAGGCGGCCAGACCCAGATGGTTGCTGGCAAGCTGATGAAGAAGCTCGAAGCTGAAATCGTGCGCGGGGCGATCCTCAAGGATGGCCAGCGCATCGACGGCCGCAAGCTCGATCAGGTCCGCCCGATCGAAGCGATCGTCGGCTTCCTGCCGCGCACGCATGGTTCGTCGCTGTTCACCCGCGGCGAAACCCAGGCGATCTGCACCACCACGCTCGGCACGAAGGATTCCGAGCAGATGATCGATGGTCTGGAAGGCCTGTCGTACACTAGCTTCATGCTGCACTACAACTTCCCGCCCTATTCGGTCGGTGAAGTGGGCCGCTTCGGCGCTCCGGGTCGTCGCGAAGTCGGTCACGGCAAGCTTGCCTGGCGCGCGCTGAACCCCGTGCTGCCGAGCAAGGAAGACTTCCCCTACACCATCCGTGTTCTGTCCGACATTACCGAGTCCAACGGCTCGTCTTCGATGGCGACCGTGTGCGGCGGTTGTCTGTCGATGATGGACGCCGGTGTGCCGGTGAAGGCTCCGGTTTCGGGCATCGCGATGGGCCTGATCCTCGAAGGCGATGACTTTGCCGTTCTGTCGGACATCCTGGGTGACGAAGATCACCTCGGTGACATGGACTTCAAGGTTGCCGGTACCGAGAACGGCATCACCACGATGCAGATGGACATCAAGATTGCCGGCATCACGCAGGAAATCATGGCCAAGGCGCTGGAACAGGCCAAGGCTGGCCGGATGCACATCCTCGGCGAAATGGCCAAGGCTCTGACCGGTGCCCGCACCGAAGTCAGCAAGCACGCCCCGCGCATCGAGACGATCCAGATCGACAAGTCGAAGATCCGTGACGTCATCGGCACCGGCGGCAAGGTGATCCGCGAGATCGTCGCCGAAACCGGCGCCAAGGTCGACATCGACGATGAAGGCGTGATCAAGATCTCGTCCAGCAACGTCGACGAGATCGAAGCGGCGAAGAAGTGGATCCTCGGCATCGTCGAGGAAGCCGAAGTCGGCAAGATCTACAACGGCAAGGTCGTGAACATCGTCGATTTCGGCGCGTTCGTGAACTTCATGGGCGGCAAGGACGGTCTCGTCCACGTCTCGGAAATGCGCAACGAGCGGGTTGAGAAGCCCACCGATGTCGTCTCCGAAGGCATGGAAGTGAAGGTCAAGGTGCTCGAGATCGACCAGCGTGGCAAGGTCCGCCTGTCGATGCGCGTCGTCGATCAGGAAACCGGCGCTGAGCTGGAAGACACCCGTCCGCCCCGCGAAGCGCGTGAACCGCGTGAAGGTGGCCGTGGTGATCGCGGCGGCGATCGTCGTGGGCCGAAGGGCGGCGGCGGTGGCCGTGGTGGCGACCGTGGGGGCCGTGGCGGCGATCGCGGCGGTGACCGTGGTCCGCGCGACAGCGCACCTGCGGGCCTGCCCGACTTCCTCAAGGACTAGTCGCATTGCTCGTCAACCCGGCGCAGGCCGGGGCCCAGCGACACCGGGACCAGCGTTTGCCGCTCTGGGTCCCGGCCTTCGCCGGGATGACGAGGTGAGATACAAGGGCCGCTCGGAGAAATCCGGGCGGCCTCTTAATTTGAGAACTGACTTATGCTTCAGCGTGAACTGATCGACAGCACCCAGATCGAGGACGGCGTCTGCCTCGACCTTTACCGCCACGGCCGCGATTTCATGATCGTGCTGGGACGTAACGAGCTGATGAGCACGCGGATGCGTTTCTCGGAAGAACAGCTGGCGCAGCTCACCATCGAGCGGCTGGGCAAAGAGAATGCGCGCCTGTTGATCGGCGGATACGGCATGGGCTTCACCTATCGCGCCGCTGCGGCACGGCTTGGCCCTAAGGCGCAGATTGTGGTCGCCGAAATCTCTGACGCGATCATTGACTGGGCCAAAGGGCCGATGGCGGAACTGACGGGGGAGGGCCTGTCAGACCCACGCCTCGATCTGAAAATCTGCGATGTCGCCGCGCTGATCGATGATGCCAACGATGGCACCTGCGCCAAGTTCGACGCGATCCTGCTCGATGTCGACAATGGCCCTGACGGGATCGTGCGCGACGCCAACAACCGGATCTATTCGCGCACCGGCCTTGCCAAGGCGCGCGATGCGCTGAAGCCGGGCGGTATTCTCGCGGTATGGTCAGCTGGGCCCGATCCCGCCTTTGCCAAGCGCCTGCGCGATACCGGCCTCGAGATCGTGGAATGGAACGTCCGGTCGCGCCCCAACAAGAAGGGCGCGCATCACATCATCTGGTTCGCTCAGAAATCGTAGATGAGCGTCACGCGGCTCAGCGTATCAGTCTGCACCGCGCCTGACGGCGGGTTGCTGTCATACTCGACCGCATAGGAAAAGCGCGCGGTCAGGCTGCGGTTGATCCGGGCATCAAGGCCGGTGATCAGATCAAGCGTGGTGTTGCGCGAATCGATGATGGCCACCGCCGATCCGCCCGTTTCAGCCACGGCATTGGTGTCCTGCGTCAGCTTCAGCTTTTCAGTAATGTTCCAGTCGAAATCGAGGCCGATCAACCCGGCGATCCGGCTTTCATTGCGACCATCGGCGAATTCGGTGACGCGGTAAGCAGGCCCGGCCTTGACCGACAGCTGGATGTCATCCGCCTTGAGCGCTTGATAGCCCATGCCGCCCGACACGGCGTAGCGCGCTGCGATGCCCTGAAACCGGTCGCGCTCGTATTGGGCGAGTGCATAGACATAGAAATTGTCGGAGACGTTGAAGTTGGGCTCGTAGCGGGCGAGGTATTGTTCGCGGGTCGTGAGACCATTGGCGCGTTGATAATCGACTCGACCTGTCAGCTTGTGGCGCCAGTCGATGCCTTGGCGGTCCAAGGTCAGACCTGCGGTCACGCCGGTATTGTCCGAGTTGCCGGTGGCGCGGAAAGCGCCAAATTCGCCCTTGCCGGACCAGTTGTCGAACAAGCCGGCCGAGCGGATCTGCGCCACTTTCGCCTCGGCCTCGGCCGTTTTGCGCGCTGCGACACCCGCCTCGAAGGTGGCGACGATAGCGTCGATTTCTTCCTGATCGCCCGGATTGGTCGCGCGCGCAATTTCGGTAACGGTGCGCACCTTGGTTTCATCACCGGTGGCGATCGCGGCATCGATCATGGCGCGCACTGGTTCGGGCAATTCAGCATGGGCCGCCTGCGCAGTCATGAGTGCGACTAGCGCTACCAGTTGCAATCCTGATCTGGCGTGCATGTTAGCGCTCCCTTTGACCCGCCCCAGTCATAGAAGGCGAGGCTTGGCAAGGGCAAGGCCCGATGCGGGCTGCCCTTCGCCATGCGCGATGGTTTACCGAACGCGTGGGCCGCCGAACGGCAGTGGCGGCGGTGGACGACGCACGCCGCGCGGAAGCTGGGCCTGATAGGCGCGGCCGCAATGTTCGACGCAATAGGGGAAGCCCGGGTTCACTGCGACGCCGCAGAAATGGAAATCGGCCTCGCCCGGATGGCCCATCGGCCAGCGGCACACTTTGTCCGACAGATCCAGCAGCGTGGTCTTGCCCGCAATTTCAGGGCTCGGCTTGGCGGGCACAAGACGGCGCGGCGGCGCGGGGGGGATCGGCGCCTGCTGATCGCCCGGACCCTGACGCAGGAAGCCGCCAGGCCCGACCGAGACGATCTTGGGCAGATCGGCCGACGGGCCGGGAACGGGCTGCGAGGGCACCGCGTTCAAGGCGTCATCCGCAGCCACTTCAGCGCGGGGGGAGGGGGCAGGCGCGCGGGGCGCAGGGCGTTCAGCCGCTTCGCCGGTGACGCTGCGCTCAGCGGGTTCGGCCCGCGGTTCGGCCACGCGCGGCGCGGGCGCGGCAGCGGGCTTTTTCGCCGGAGCGGCCGGCTTCTTCTTGTCGTTGGCCTTCACCGGAGAGGGGCGCGCCTTCAGACCAAGGCGGTGCGCCTTGCCGATTACGGCATTGCGGCTGACCCCGCCGAGCTCGGCCGCGATCTCGCTCGCGGTGGAGCCGCCTTCCCACATCTTCTTGAGCGTTGCGATGCGCTCGTCCGTCCAGCCCATATGTACTACCTGTTCCTGTGTCCGGCGCGTGCCGTAAAGCGCTGATGCTTGTCAGAGCGTCCCATGCGGCCTAGGCACCTGCGCCATGGCCGAACGCGCTCCTTCAGCAAACCCTTTGCACGACGCTGCTCCCGTGACTGAAATGACGCCTGATGACAAGACCGGCGGGAGCATCCGGTTTTCCCCCCGCGGCGTGCCCGTTATCATCGGGGTCAATCGCGTGGGGCTCTTCGCCCTCTATATGAAGGAGGTGCGCCGGTTTCTCAAGGTCCAGACGCAGACGATCTGGGCTCCGGCCTTTACCACACTGCTGTTTCTGGTGATTTTCACGGTCGCTTTGGGCCGTCAGGGGCGCGAAGTGCTGGGCGTGCCCTTTGCCAGCTTCGTTGCGCCGGGCCTGATCGTGATGGCGATGATGCAGAACGCCTTTGCCAATTCCAGCTTCTCGCTGCTGTCGGGCAAGATGCAGGGCACAATCATCGACCTGCTCATGCCGCCCTTGTCGTCGGGCGAGTTGATGGCAGGGATCCTTGCGGCGGCTGTGACCCGCGCGATTGCGGTGGGGCTGGCTGTGGCTTTGGCGATTGCGCTGTGGCCTGGCGTTTCGCTCACAATGACGCACCCTTGGGCGGTCGTGTGGTTCGGCCTGATGGGGTCGCTCTTGCTAGCGACGCTCGGCCTGGCCACCTCGATCTGGGCCGAGAAGTTCGATCACAACGCCGCCGTCACCAACTTTATCATCGCACCGCTGTCGCTGCTGTCGGGCACGTTCTACGTGATCGAGAACCTCGATCCCGTGTTCCAGTGGGTGAGCCGATTGAACCCGTTCTTCTACGTGATATCGGGGTTCCGCTATGGCTTCCTCGGGGCAAGCGACATGGGCCCCGGCACTGTCCTGACGGCGGCGGCGGTGGGGCTGCTGGTGCTCAACGCTGTGCTGGCCGCCGGCGTCTATGCACTGCTGCGATCGGGCTGGAAGCTCAAGAGCTGAGCGGGCTGGTCTGACCTTTGGCCAGCGCCGAGGCCGTGGTGGTGCTGACCGAAATGCGGTCCAGCGCTTCCTGCGCGCCCATCACATCGGCCACATTGCCGATCTCGAAGTAGTCGGTCTGGCGGTCGCCGTCGCTGTCCTTGCCGATCTTCACCGCGAGTTGCAGCTTGCCGCTCCCATCGCGCCTTTCGAACCGCTGGATCAAGCCAATGCGGTCGGCCGGCACGGTCTCCACTGCCAACTCGCGGCCCATGCTGAGCTTCAGCGCGCGCTCATTCGTCACGACGTAGAGCACTCGCCCTTTTTGGAATAGCGGCACAAAAGGACGCGCCAGCATGGCAAGGCCGATGGCGATGAAGGGCAGGCCGAACAGCGGAAAGGCCCAGCCGATCCAGCCTGGGCCATCATCTCCGGACATGGCGATCGCGCCGGAGGCAAGAACGGTCCACATCACCGAAAAGGCGGTCCAGGGGACTGCGAAGATGTAGATCCCGAAGCTGAGCGGTTCCAGTCGACCTAACTGCCAGCCATGCCACACGACGGTCTCGCGGGCGCGAAGCTCACGCTCAAGTGCCAGCCGCAGCCGCGACATGATGAGGTTATCTTGGCGAGGGCTCGTCTTACCCGACATGGCCAAGAATTATCCCAAAAGGATTGTCAATGCGTTAGCGAGGCCCGCATTCGGTACCGGCCGTCCTTGAAGCTCTCGAACAGCTGGCGCACGGTCGGGTGATCGACCGGCCCGCCATCCGAGTCCGCGATGAGATTGCCTTGGCTGACATAGGCCACATAGGACGAGTCATCATTCTCTGCGAGCAGGTGATAGAAAGGCTGGTCGCGCCGTGGGCGGATGTCCTCGGGAATCGACTGGTACCATTCTTCCGAATTGGCGAAGACCGGATCGATATCGAACACGACGCCGCGAAAGGCGAACAGGCGGTGGCGGACCACATCGCCGATGCCAAAGCGGGCACGGGTCTGGCGCGGGGCGATAATGGTGCGCCCGGCCTGGCTCGAGAAGAACTCTGCACGTTCCATGTCTCATAATATGGACCTTTGCGCTGGTAAAACAAGCGAAGGCTTTGTGCACCTGCGAGATATGCCCGAATTTTGTGCACCCTCGGGTCTTGGCAAGCCCCGCGCCTTGGGCTAACGGGCGCGCTCCCTGTCGCCAGCCGTCCCGACCAGATGGCCTCAAGCACTTCGACAGGCCTCGCGGAGAGGTGGCAGAGTGGTCGAATGCGCCGCACTCGAAATGCGGTTTACCGGCGACGGTAACGTGGGTTCGAATCCCACCCTCTCCGCCACGAACCCCCAGCACTAGTCTCCGCTCCGCAGTGAGCGCACGAGACCCGCACAAATCCGCGGCTTGGGGGCGGTAATCCGTCACTGCCCTCCGTGTAACCGGCGATTTCCGGTGTCTTCCGGCGCGTTTTGCGCCGCGAGTCTCCGCGCCAATTGTGCTCGGTGCGGTTTCCCTGCCGTGCAGGGTATTAGCAGGGAAATCTGTGAGAAAGGCGCTGAATCCGGCAATTTCGACGGAAACCGCAACATCAAGAGCGTCGTATATCGAGTGGGTTAGGCGTGATTTGGACTTCAAATTCCCTGTAGAACTTGGCAGGGAATTATCCCGCTCTCGGCACGGATTTCTTCCATGCGCTGTAGTGAAAACCTGGCGCGCGTTTCAGCGGCGAGCAGGCCAGCCCAAAACCTCGCGTTGGCGCTGCCAGCACAGCGGAACGTCGGTGTGGCGCAGCGCTTCGAGGGTAAGCTTCGGTGGCTGCCGGCCTGCCAGGATATCGCTCTGGATGTCCGGTGCGAGAAAGGCGAATGAGATGGTCTTTCGTTTATAGTGCGAGCGCGGCGAGGTCTCGAGGGAAGGGAGCCCGCGATGGTGTTCGATCATGGTGTGCGCCATGCGAAGCGCGTTGATGAGTGAGCGGTCTGGCTTTGAAGTGCGCGAGCCGAGCGCGACGCTCTTCCTGCCGCCGCGCACCGGCAGGGTCAGTGGTATTGCGATGCGACAGGACTGCTTGGTGGAGTGCATCAACCGCTCGCCTTCATGCAGCCGTGTTGCAACGTCGGCAGCAAGCTGTCCCGGCAGATCGATGAGGATCTCATGCTCGCGAAGGCGGATCGAGATCGGGAGATCGAGCGGTGCGCCTGCATGGGGCAACCACCGCGAGACAGCCTCGCTGACCAGTTTCTCGAACGCTGCTGCCGGTAGCCGCATGACACGGTCGTCGGTCCTGCCACCTTGTTGGAGCGAGGCCGACACGTAGTAGCGATAAAGCCGTCCGCTACGGCCGTGCGAGAACGTGGGGGTCATCAGCTCGTCCATCGCGTCAAACAGTCGCCCAGTCAGAACGGCCCTCGCGGTGCGTTGCTCACCAGCCGCCGTGTGCCTGCGGGCTTGCGAGCTAAGCCGCTGCTGGACTGCATCGAACAATGCCTGATCAATGATCGCCGCATGGCTGCCTTCGTGGACCAGATCCTTGTGCGGAATGCGACCGACATAGATCTGGCTGCGCAGTATGTGGAACAGAGCCCCGCGGCTGAACGGGAGTCCGCCCGAGGTCCTGCCCGAGCCGGTGATCCGCAGCTTTGAGACGATCCCCTGCGCAGTCAGTTCGCGCTGGAGTGCATGCACAGAGCCGAGTTCGAGATAGCGGGTAAAGATGTGCCGGACGGTCAGCGCCTCAGTTTTGTTGACCTCCAGGATTCGCGTTCCAGAAGCTGGCAGATCATAGCCAAGCGGCACATTGCCGCCCATCCACATGCCCTTGGCCTTGGAAGCGGCGATCTTGTCGCGGATGCGCTCGCCGGTTACCTCGCGCGCGAACTGCGCGAACGACAGCAACACGTTAAGCGTCAGCCGGCCCATGCTGCTGGTGGTATTGAACGACTGAGTGACGCTGACAAAGCTGACCTCGCGCGCATCGAAGCGCTCCACGATGCGCGCAAAATCCGTGAGCGCCCTGGTGAGGCGGTCGATCTTGTAAACGACCACCACATCGATCAGCCCTGCATCAACATCGGCCAGCAGGCGTTTGAGGGCAGGGCGCTCCATGGTTCCGCCCGAGAACCCGCCGTCATCATACAAGGCAGGCAGACACTTCCAGCCCTCATGGGCCTGGCTCTTCACATAGGCTTCGCCCGCTTCGCGCTGTGCATCGAGGCTGTTGAACGACTGGTCGAGACCTTCGTCCGAACTCTTGCGGGTGTAGATCGCGCAGCGGATGGTCTTACGGCTCATGGCGTGTCCCTTAGACCGAAGAAGCGCGGGCCGTTCCACTTGCTCCCGGCAATCGCGGTGGCAGCGGCTGAGAGGCTAGGATAGAGCATGCCATCCCAGCGGAACCCATCCTCTTCCACCAGCACCTCGACCGGCCTGCCTTTCCATGTCCGCGATAGCCGGGCGCCGACACCTAGGTGGCGGCCTTCGATCTCGACCGCGCCTGTGCGGGCCAGGGCCTTGCGCGTGTCCGCATCGAGGCCGCCCATGGCGTCGGCCTGTATCCGCCATGCGAGCATCATCTGCAGCATGGGAGTTGAGCGCAGCGAGGGGGGATCGCCGTAGCGGTCCCTCCAAGCCTGGCGAAGAGCATTGAGATCCATTGAGCCGATCTCTTCCAGTTGCTGTTGCAGGTTCAAGCGGCTCATTTAACTGCGGCGCCCGAGGTAGAGGCTTTAGTGTAGTAACGGCGCACGCCATCAGCTTTGACACCGGTGACAGCGTGGCCCTTGCGCTTGAGGCCGGTCATTGCCGCGCGGGTGGTGTGCGGCAGCCAGCCGGTGGCAGCGACCAGCTCTTCAAGCGTGGCGCCTTCCTCGCGCTGCAGCAGCGCTACCACGCGTGCGGACTTGGTCTCAGGCTTGGTAGCGGGTTCCGTCGCGGGTGCGGTTGCTGATGCCGGTGCGACCTGTTCGCTAGCGTTTGCTGGTGCGCTGCTCTCATGCTGGGGAGCGCTGCTGGGCGTCCGGGCAATCTGGCGGGCGCGCTTCGCCTTAATAGTATTGGTCATGGGTGGTCTCCTGTCAGGGAGGCGGCATTGTGCCGCTCCACCACTTCAAGCCCCGCCGGTTCCGCCGGTCGGGGCAGCCACCGGGCACAAGCGGCCGCGGTCTGTCCGAACAGCAATGCTTCGTTCGCGCACGAAGTCGAATGGAAAGACGCAGCACGCTGAAAAGCTGGATATGGACTTCGCGGGCGTGATCGGGCGTCAGGTGCATATGGACGATAACAACGACGAGCTGATCGATCTGCTCTGCGCCAAGATCGGCGTGATCATGGAAGATGCGAGCGTCATCGCGCTGACGATCGGTGCAGTGTCAGCCGAGGAACGAACGGCCCGGATCGATAATTTGCAGCGGGCGTCAGCATCGATCGCTGCGATTAGCGCGGCTGTGGCGTCCCTAGTTTAGCGGCTGTTTTGCGCCCTCATGTCGGTCATAGCGGACCGCCTGACGATCGCCTCAAAGCGGATAAGGTGGGCAATCGGTCTAAATGGCCGACTCTGGGACATTTCTGCCGTTCTCAGGTGACCGATCGAGTGGCAGACTTGGCCAAAAGCGGGCATCAGTTCGTCAGGCTCCGAATGGGCATGCACCCTTTCCCCAAAAGTTGACCACCTCGATGCGACTTCGTTAGGGATCTGGCGCCTTTACGAAGCGACCCACACAGTTGTAACTCTTGTAGAATCTCGATAAGTTGGATTGAAGATTACTTTGAATCCGGGGGATGAATGCTGAACAGAGGCTCTGATTGGCGTAGATGGGAACCACACATCCATGCCCCAGGGACCGTCATGAATAACCAGTTCAGCGGGCCAAGTGCGTGGGATGATTATTTGACCGCTCTCGAACAGGCCACACCGGTCATCGAGGCAATCGCCGTCACCGACTATTACGTCACCGACACCTATCAAGCCGTCCTCCGTCACCGCGAAAATGGGCGCATTCCCAACGCCAAGCTGATTTTCCCGAATGTGGAAGTCCGGCTAGATGTTGCGACGGCCAAGGGCGGCTTCGTCAATCTGCACCTGTTCGTTAGTCCCGAAGATCCCGACCATATTGACGAGCTGCGGCGCCTGCTCTCGCGATTGCAGTTCAACGTCATGCAGGACCGGTTCGACTGCACCCGCGCCGACCTCATTCGCCTGGGGAGGAAAGCCGACACTTGCATCATCGATGATAGTACCGCACTCAGTTACGGTGCCAGCCAGTTCAAGGTGAATTTCCAGCAGTTGCGCGAGGTCTTCACCGAAAGCGGTTGGGCCAAGAAGAATATTCTCATCGCTGTTGCAGGTGGAGCCAATGATGGCACATCCGGCGTGCGGGAAGCCGCCGATCAGACCATTAGGCGCGAGATCGAGACATTCGCCCATGTCATACTCGCCAGCAGCGAGGCTCAGCGCGATTTCTGGCTAGGCCGAAAAGGCATGGGGCCGGCCGAAATTCGCGAGACCTATGGCGGCCTCAAACCTTGCCTGCACGGTAGCGACGCTCATAAGCTGGAAACCGTTGCTTCGCCCTTTGGGGACCGCTTTTCTTGGATCAAGGGCGGGCTTGAGTTCGATGCCCTGCGGCAAGCCTGCATCGATCCGGAAGGCCGAGCCTATGTCGGCGCGGAGCCGCCGGCATCTCCAAATCCCTCGCAAGTTATCGCACAGGTAAAGATCACCGGCGCCCCTTGGATTACGACGCCCGTCATCCCGCTTAACCCCGGGCTCGTAGCGATCATCGGCGCGCGCGGTTCAGGAAAGACCGCTCTGGCTGATATGATTGCCGCCGGATGCGACTCCATTCCCGACGCAGCCTGGAGCGCAGACGAATGGGCAAGTCCATCCTTCCTTGTTCGCGCACGCCCTCTCCTTGGGAGCGCAAAGGTTGAAATCTCTTGGGCAGCCGGCAACCCCAGCATGCGCGCGCTCAACGGATCCGACGCCAATGGGCCTCTCAGCTATCCCCGTGTTCAGTATCTCTCTCAGCAATTTGTCGAGGAACTCTGCTCCTCAAACGGCCTGACCGACGGCCTCCTTCGAGAGATAGAACGGGTCATCTTCGAAGCCCATCCCGTCAATACCCGCGACGGCGCACTCGATTTCGATGAGCTTCTCGACCAACGCGCATCACGTCATCGCCTCGCCAAGGAACGAGAAGCGGAGGCCGTCTCACAGATTTCGGAACGGATCAGCACCGAACTGGAGAAGGAAAAGCTGGCCGCCAGCTATGAGGCTCAGGCCACCCAGAAGAAACAGCTTGTCGATGCCTATACCGCAGATCGCGCTAAGCTTGTCTCGGCAGGCAGCGAACAGCGCGCGCAACGGCACACCCAGCTTGCAGGCGCCGCCAGCCAGATCACGAGCAAACTGCGGCAGTTCGCGACCCGGCGCCAAACCTTCCTCGCCATGCAGGATGAAGTCAGAGACCTGCGCAGAAATCAGGCACCGGAGGCCCTGCGGCAGACACAGGCTCGACATAACCATAGCGGCATGTCAGCCGACCAATGGGCCTCCTTCCTGCTGGACTATAAAGGGCCGGTCGATACCGACCTCGCGGGTTTCATTCGGTGGGTCGATGGAGAAGTCGCCAAACTGAAAGGCGTTCCGCCTTCCCCTCTCGGCGATCCAAACACGCCTTATTTCCCTGACGGCACCGATCTGGCGACCTTGCCTCAGGCCGCCCTTGAAGCCGAAATGTTGCGGCTCGAAAAGCTCGTAAGCGCCGACAAGGAGACGCAGCGACAATACAGCGCCCTGTCCACCCGCATCGCGACCGAAACCGCCGCGTGGCAGACGCTGACCGAGAAGCTCACAGACGCCAAGGGGGCACGCGAGCGTGCGGTAACACTTCAGACAGAACGCGAAGCTGCCTACGGCCGCACCATCGATGCGCTGGTGGCCGAACAACAAGTGCTCGAAGCCCTTTATCAGCCCCTGATGAACCGGCTCGCCGCCGCTCAAGGAACCCTGAAGAAGCTTTCCTTCTCGGTGGCCCGTATAGCCAATGTGGAGCAATGGGCCTCGGAAGCCGAAGATGGGCTGATCGACCTGAGGAAGGCAGGCGCCTTCAAGGGCAAGGGAACCTTGCTGCAAAAGGCCAATGAAGCGCTAAAATGCGCTTGGGAGACCGGAGGGTCCGCCGAAGTCGTTACCGCAATGGCGGAGTTTAGGCGGCTTTATCAAAAAGAGCTGCTGGACCATTCCCCGGTCGCGCATACCGATCAAGCTGAATTTCGCGCTTGGTCCAAGCGCTTCGCCCAGTGGCTGTTCAGCACAGACCACATCGCCATTCGATACGGCATCGAATATGATGGCGTAGATATCCGCAAGCTTTCTCCAGGCACGCGGGGCATCGTCCTCCTGCTGCTCTATCTGGCCCTCGACGATCATGACAATCGTCCTCTAATAATTGATCAGCCGGAGGAAAATCTCGACCCGAAGTCAGTCTTCGAGGAGTTGGTCAGCCTGTTCATCGCAGCCAAGGCGCATCGGCAGGTCATCATGGTGACCCACAATGCCAACCTCGGGCTCTGTCAAAGCAAATACACCGTGATGGCGGAACGGGTGCGATAAGCTAGGATAGGGCTATGCCCCGACCCCGTAAGCCAGCCAGCCCGTTCCGGTATTTCAACTCCTCGCCGGAGGTCATCCGGCTGGTGGTGATGATGTACGTGCGGTTCCCGCTGAGCTTGCGAAACGTGGAGGACCTGCTGGCGGAGCGCGGGATCGATATCTGCCACGAGACGGTGCGGCACTGGTGGAACCGGTTTGGTCCGCTGTTCGCTGCTGATGTCAGGAAGCAGCGTGTCAGCCGGATGAAGGGTTTCCGCCAATGGAAGTGGCACCTCGATGAGGTGTACGTAAAGATCAACGGTGAGATGCATTACCTCTGGCGAGCCGTCGACCAAGAGGGCGAGGTGCTGGAAAGCTACGTCACCAAGACGAGGGACAAGCGGGCAGCTCTCATCTTCATGAAGAAGGCGCTGAAACGCCACGGATCACCTGAGACAATCACCACCGACGGGCTGCGTTCGTACAAGGCGGCAATGAAAGAGCTCGGCAACACCGATAAGCAGGAGGTGGGGCGCTGGGCCAATAACCGGGTGGAGAATAGCCACCTGCCGTTCCGACGGCGCGAGCGGGCAATGCTCCGGTTCCGGCAGATGAAGAGCCTACAGAAGTTCGCTTCGGTCCACGCCAACGTCCACAACCACTTCAACCTCGATCGCCATCTCACCGACCGCCAGACCTACAAGACCGCCCGCTCAGCCGCACTGGCTGAGTGGCAAAACATCATGGCCTGATCTCACACTAGGAAAGCGCGCACTCCGTAAATTGGAGACGAGTTGCGATTAGACTGACAGCACCCGCCGATGTCGTCGAAGGTCCGCCCCCGCGCCGCGCGGGCGAGTTCCCGATCGTGGTCGATGCCAGCGCCGATCAGGCGGCTTTGCTGTGCGCCCTGCGCTCGGTCGGGCCTGAGGGCATCGTGTCATCGGTTGGCGGGCATTTCGGCGATGTCGCCCTCCCGCTGTTCGAGATGTATCGGCGCGGCGTGCGCTTCTACACCGGCCGCGGACGCGGCGGGCCGAACGTGGCCGAGGCGCTGGCATGGGTGGCGCAGGGACGCGCCGATCCCGCTCATGTCGTCTCGTGCATCGCCCCGTTCGATGACGCACCGGGAGTTCTGGCCGAAGGACTTACCAAGCCGGTTCTGGTGCGTGACTGATCACGTGGCGCCTGACATGCCGATGCTCGCTTGAGCGTCAAGCTGCCGTTTGATCACATTAAGATCACGCCAATTGTCGCATGTATCGCCCGCTGGCGATCACCCGATCTGGTGCCAGACCAGCGCTGAGAATCCGAGCCAAGTCGTAAACATGATCAGGTAAGGCCAGCGGCTTGGCCATAAGTGGGCGACCAGTAACGTCGCTGCCGCCGTTCCGCCGAGGGCGAACAGGGCCGCGCTTGCTGCCGGTGTGGCGGGGCCGGTGAGTGCTGACTGGATGGCCATGCTGGCCCATTGTGCTGGCAGCAAGGCCAACAGCCAGCCGGGCAGGGCACCCGGCGTCGCCGCGGCGGTTGCGACAACCGCGGCCTCTCCTGCAACCACGGCGACGGCGATCCACCAGCCCTTGTCGGCTGCGCTGCGGGCAAACAGGGTGCCGCGGGCAGCGAAGCTGGTGCTGGCGATGATGACGGCCCATCCGGTTGCCATGAGATGCGCAATGGGCGCCATTCCCAGCGCAGAGGCGAGCCAGATAAGGCCAGCCCCCGTCAGCAGCGCCAGCGCGATACCGATCCACAGCCTCCCGGCGATGGCCGCTGAAATCATGCCGGTGCCCATCAGGCCGACCGCGAGGATCGGTCCGGCGATCTCAGCGATCGGCGCAGTGTCAGGTGCCTCGGGCAACAGCAGCATGGCGAGTGCAGGGGCCGCGATCCCTGCCAGGCCTGCCGTCAGCCATGCCAGAAGCGGCCACGTGGGTGGCTGATGCGGGAGCGAAGACGTCATGCGGCGGACATTGTGGGATGTCCCCGCCATTGTCGAGCGTGCTCGATCAGGCGCAGAATGCCCTGATGACAGGGTGCGAAGTTCGGATCGGCTAGAAGGCCGTCGCTGGCGTCATTCCGCCGGTTCGAGCGTCGTCTGCGCCTCGCCCCATGCGGGGAAGGGGTCGTTGAGCCGCTCCCACTTTTCGGGCGTGAATGCGGCTGTCGGCATGAGGCAGGCATCAAGCGCCTTGGTGATCGCGTCCTTGTCGAGCCCGATGCCGATGAACACCAGCTCCTGCCGCCGGTCGCCCCACACCGCGTCCCAGTGGCGGATCACGAATTCCTCGAAGGTGCCGTCGTCAGGCCAGCGGTTCTTGGGCACCGCAGCCCACCAGCGGCCCATGCGGCTGACGGTCTTCTGGTGGCCCGCAATCGCCAGTTCGCCGAGGAATTCGCTGCGGGTGGCGAGCCAGAAGTGGCCCTTGGCGCGGATCACTGTGTCGAGCGCGTCGCTGGTCAGGAAGCGATAGAACATCGCCGGGTGGAAGGGCCTGCGGGCGCGATAGACGAAGCTTTCGACGCCATATTCCTCGCTTTCGGGGCGATGGCTGGCGTAGTCGTAGAGCTCCTTCATCCACAGCGGATGCTGTTCGGAACGCTCCTCGTCGTAGAGGCCGGTGTCGAGGATGGTGTCCAGCGCGACCTTGCCGAAATCCGCCTCGATGATGCGGGCATCGGCGTTCAGGGACGCGACCACCTGCTTGACCGTGGCAAGCTGTTCGGGCGACACGGCGCTCGCCTTGTTGACGATCACCACATCGGCAAATTCGATCTGTTCGACCAGCAGGCCGACAAGGCTGCGATCATCGCCTTCGCCCGCAGTCTCACCACGGGCGGAAAGCAGGTCGGTGCTCGAATAATCGGCCAGCAGGTTGAGCGCGTCCACCACCGTAACCATCGTATCGAGCCGCGCGACATCGCCAAGGCATTCGTCATTTTCGTCGCGGAAGGAGAAGGTGGCGGCAACGGGGAGGGGTTCGGAGATCCCGGTGCTCTCGATCACGAGGTAATCGAAGCGGCCCTCCTCGGCGAGCTTGCGCACTTCCTTCAGCAGATCATCGCGCAGGGTGCAGCAGATGCAGCCATTGGTCATCTCGACCAGCGTTTCCTCCGCGCGGGACAGCGCCGCCTCGCCGCCGCGCACCAGATCAGCGTCGATGTTCACCTCGCTCATGTCGTTGACAATCACCGCCACGCGCTTGCCTTCGCGGTTGGCGAGGATGTGGTTGAGCAGCGTGGTCTTGCCCGCGCCGAGAAAGCCGGACAGGACAGTGACGGGCAGGCGGGGATCGGTAGTGGGCCGAGCAGATGCAGGGGCGGTCATGCGGAAATCCTGTGGTGTGCGGCTTGCAAAGACGTCGCTGCTAATTAAGTGATGTTGTAACATAACGCAACAGGGATGAGGCATGGCCGGTTCACCACCACAGACGCGCAGCGAGGCACCGTGGCACCGCTTTGGCATGGGCTTGTCGGCGTTGTGCCTCGTGCATTGCCTCGCCCTGCCGTGGCTGCTGGCGAGCCTGCCGGTGGTGATCCTCGCCGCCTTGCCCGAAGGATTGCGCGAAAATGCGTGGCTCCACGCCGCGCTTATCCTGCCCGTGCTGTTGGTGAGCGGCCCGGTGCTGTTGCGCGCGAGCCCAGGGCGCTGGCAGACCGGACTGGTGCTGGCGGCCTTCGCCGCGCTGATCGGGGGACTGTTCGTCGGCAATGAGGCCGGTGAGCAGGCACTGACGGTCACTGGAGCAGCGCTGCTGCTGGCGGCGCATGGGGCGCGCCTGCGCCGGGTGCACCGGCATTGACGCAGCGGCGGCCGCTGCCATTGCGGGCCGAGACGTAATGACAGGGCGTGCCTCAGCCGTTATGGGCATGCAGGCATGAACCGCCTGCGCGCCCTGTTCCGTGACCATGCCCGGCTGACGCTGATGCTGCTGGCATTGGCGCTGGCGGTGAAGGCCGTGGTGCCCTCGGGCTTCATGCTGGCGGCCAGCGGTGACCGGTTCCTGACGGTCACGATCTGCTCGGATGCCAGCGGCACGCCGAAGCCAATGCAGATCGCGATTGGGGGCAAGCACGCCGCGGGTGGTGATCATTCCGACATGGCAGACAAGGGGCAGGCTTGCGCCTTCTCCGGCCTCGGCCATTTCGCGCTCGGCGGGGTAGACCCGGTTCTGCTTGCCACCGCGCTGGCCTTTATCCTGCTGATCGGGATTGCCCCGCTACCCGCGCTTTCGCTGCGCGACATTCCCTTCCTGCGCCCGCAACTGCGCGGCCCTCCGGCGACCGCCTGACCCTGCACCCCTGTGTATCGGTAGGCCCGCCGCGCGTCGCTTCATGATGCGCCGGGCTGTCGGAGTATCGTTCCCATGTTTGCAATCATGGACTGCCCCACCGGGCAGCCAACAGCGGATCAACCCGCCGCTTTTGCCGCGTCGCGCCAAGATTGCGCACGCCACAATCCATCACCCGAGGAGATTTCAGCATGACCCGCCCGTTCTTTGCCGCCGCCCTGTTGGCGAGCACGATCATCATCACCGCCTGCAACCCTGCTGCCGAAACGCCCGCGGCCACTGAGACCGGCGCCAGCATCATCGCGATATCCGAGCCTTGGTCGCGAGAGACCGCTGTGGGCCAGAACGCGGGCGGCGCTTTCATGACCATCGCCAACACCGGCACCGCCGCCGACCGCATCACAGGCGGCAGCACGCCGGTTGCCGGACGGGTCGAGATCCACACCATGAGCATGGACGGCGGGGTGATGCGGATGCGCCAGCTGGAAGACGGGCTGGACGTGCCGGCAGGCGGCGAAGTGACGCTCAAGCCAGGCAGCTTCCACATCATGCTGATGGATCTGAAGCAGCCGCTCAAGGCAGGCGAGACCGTGCCGCTGACGCTGACCTTCGAAGGCGCGGGCCCGGTCGTGACCGAACTTGCAGTCAAGCCCGCCGGGGCGATGGCTCCCGGCATGGAGCATGGCGAAGGGGAGCACGGCGGGCATGACTGATCCCTTTCCTGAACACGAGGATGAACCCTCGCTCACGGACCGCAGCGAGGGGCTCAAGACACTACGGCTAATCCTGTGGCTGCTGGTGGCGCTGGTGATCGGGGTCGGGCTGGTGGCGATGTTCGCCCCCGATCGCGCGACGTCGCCAGAGGGCGAGAACGTCTATTCGGCCAGCGTCGGCGGGCCGTTTGCGCTCACCGCGCCGGACGGGTCACGCGTCACCGACGCGACGCTGAAGGGCAAACCCTTTGCGATCTTCTTCGGCTTCACCCGCTGTCCCGACGTCTGCCCGACCACGCTGTCGCGCATGGCGCAGCTGCGCAAGCAAATGGGGGCGGATGGCGACAAGTTCCGGATCGTCTTCGTTTCGGTCGACCCCGGCTATGACAGCCCGGAGGATATCGGCCGCTATGTCGCGCTGTTCGGCACCCCGATCCTAGGGCTGACGGGCACCGACGCGGAGGTCGACCGCGCCGTGAAGGCCTACCGCGCCTTCTACCAGAAGGTGCCCACTCAGGGCGGCGACTACACCATCGACCATACCGCCAGCGTGTACCTGATGGACGCGTCGGGCAAGCTTCAGTCGATCATCGCTTATGACGAAACGGGCCCCAACGCTCTCGCGAAACTGAAACGGCTGGTGGGGTGACCGCACGCGTTTCACAGACAGAATGGCGATGAACCGGGTCGCCATCGCCGCGCTTGCTGCGGCAACATCGCTTGCCACGCCCGCCATTGCGCATGGCGGCTTGCCACAGCGCGCGACCTCGCCCAAGATTGTGTCGTCGGACATGAGCCGACGATCCGGCTGAAGGGGAAAAGCCGATGCTGATGCGCGATCTCGGGATCATTCCTGCACCAAAGGCGGACGGTACAGGCGATGGGCCAAGCCCCTTTGTCAATCTCAGCCGCCGCGCCTTTGTGGGCGGGGCGGGACTGTTCGTCCTTGGCGTAACGCTGGCGGGCTGTTCGAGCTATGTCGAGCCGGTCATTGATGCGGACGCGTTCAAGCTGCCGGACCCCGGCGCTAGCCCGCTCACGGGGGTGAAGGGCGGGGATGCCACCCCGTCGCTGTGGATTGCGATCGACAAGGACGGGGCGGTCAAGATCACCTGCCACCGCTCTGAGATGGGCCAGCAGACCTGGACGGCGATGGCCCAGATCGTGGCCGATGAGCTTGAGGCAGACTGGGACAAGGTCGCCATCGTTCAGGCCGAAGGGCATGAGCGCTACGGCGACCAGAACACCGATGGTTCGCGCTCGGTCCGGTTCAATTTCCACCGGTTGCGCGTGGCTGGCGCGGCGATGCGGCATATGCTGGTCGCCGCAGCCGCGCTCTACTGGAAGCTGCCGCGGGACCAGTGCTCGGCCAAGGGCGGGCTGGTCAGCAACACGAAGAACGACGAGACCCTGTCTTATGGCAATCTGGCCGAACTGGCCGGGCGGCTCGCTATTCCGGCCGAGGCCGATATCAGGCTCAAGACCCCCAAGGAATGGCGCTACATCCGCGAGGAAATCCCTTCGCTGACCGTGCCGCGCATTGTGAAGGGGGACAGCACTTTCGGGATCGATGTGAAGCGGCCGGGGATGGTCTATGCCGTGGTCGCCCGCCCGCCGCAGCTGTTCGGACGGGTCGGCAGCGTTGACGATGCCAAGGCGCTGGCGGTGCCCGGCGTGCTCAGCACCATGCGTCTGCCCGATGCCAAGCCGCCCGCGCTGTTCCAGCCCTTGGGCGGTGTGGCCGTGGTCGCGCGCGACACTTGGGCCGCAATCGAGGGCCGGCGCGAGCTGGAGATCGCGTGGCAGGACGGCCCCAATGCGGGTTACGATTCCGAAGCCTATGCCAAACAGTTGCAGGCCACCGCGAAGCGCAGCGGCAAGGTGCGGCGGTCGCGCGGCGATGTCAGCGCTGCGCTGGCTTCCGCCTCAAAGCGCGTGACGGCGGAATATTACGCTCCGCACCTCAACCAGTCACCGATGGAACCGCCGAGCGCGACAGCGGAATGGGATGGCGATCGGCTCGAATGCTGGGCCTGCGTGCAAGACCCGCAGAACACCCGTGATACGCTCGCCGAAGCGCTGGGGATTCCCAAGGAAAACATCAAGGTCACGCCCACTTGGCTCGGCGGTGCTTTCGGGCGCAAGTCCAAGCCCGATTTCGTGATTGAGGCAGCATTGATCGCCCGCGAGGTCGGCAAGCCGGTCAAGGTCACCTGGACGCGTGAGGATGATATCCGCCACGGCTTCTACCACTCGGTCAGTGCGCAGTATTGCGAGGCTGGGCTCGACGCGGACGGCACATGCACCGCGTGGCTGCACCGCACGGTGTTCCCGCCGATCAGCTCGACCTTCGACAACACGGTGGCCGAGCCGAGTGATGGCGAGATGAGCATGGGCGCCACCGATGTCCCCTTTGCCGCGCCCAATCTCCGGGTCGAATCCGGCGACGCCAAGGGTCATATGCGGATCGGCTGGCTGCGCTCGGTCGCGAATATCTACCACGCTTTTGCGGTGCAGAGCTTTGCCGCCGAACTCGCCCATGCGGCGGGGCGTGATCAGAAAGACTATCTGCTCGAACTGATCGGTCCGCCGCGTACCATCGACCCGGAGGCGGAGGGCGCGACTTACGGCAATTACGGCGCGGAATTGTCGGAATACCCGATCGACACCGGGCGGCTGCGCAATGTGGTCGAGAAGGCCGCAGCGATGGCCGAATGGGGCCGCAAGCTACCCGCCGGACGAGGCTTGGGGATCGCGGTGCACCGCTCGTTCCTCACCTACATCGCCACGGTGATCGAAGTGGCGGTCGGCAAGGATGGCACGCTCCGCATTCCGGGCGTGTGGCTGGCGGTGGATGCGGGGACCGTGATCAACCCGCGCCACGTCCGCGCGCAGATGGAGGGCGGGACGATCTACGGGCTGTCGAACGCGCTCTATGGCGCGATCACCGCCAAGGATGGCGCGGTCGTGCAGGACAACTTCCCGAGCTGGCGGCTCATGCGGATGGGAGAGGCGCCGCGCGACTTCAAGGTGGAGATCATCGCTTCGGACGCGCCGCCGGGCGGGGTGGGGGAACCGGCAACGCCGCCCGCTGCCCCCGCGCTTGCCAACGCGATCTTCGCCGCGACCGGGCACCGGCTGCGCACGCTGCCATTGATCGGGGCCGAGGGCGACACGCTCAAGCTGCCCGCGACAAAGACCGTTTAGGATCAGGAGCCGAGCATGGCCATTACCCTCAAAATCAATGGGAAATCCGCAAGCGTCGATGCGGCTCCGGGCACGCCTTTGCTGTGGGTGCTGCGCGATCATCTTGGGATGACGGGCACGAAGTTCGGCTGCGGGGTCGCCCAATGCGGCGCCTGCACCGTCCATGTCGATGGCGCGCCGACCCGTTCGTGCGTGACGCCGCATGATTCGCTCGAAGGGGCGGAGATCACCACCATCGAAGGCGTTGCAGGCGCGGCCGCCGACGCCATCCGCCAGGTCTGGGTGGCCAATGACGTCCCTCAATGCGGCTATTGCCAATCCGGGCAGATCATGGCCGCGACCGCGCTGCTGCGGGACAATCCCGCGCCCGATGACGCGGCCATCGACGAAGCGATGAGCGGCAACCTGTGCCGCTGCGCCACCTATATGAGCATCCGCCGCGCCATCAAGGAAGCCGCGGCGCTGGGCTAATCGCGGCGTGTCAGCCCGTCACTGCGTGGCGGTGCTGACCACCTTGCCGTCGATCACCACGCCCACCGTGTGCGAGGCGTATTCGAAGGGATCGCCGTCGAACAGCGCGACATCGCCGTCCTTGCCGACTTCAAGCGAACCGACCCGCTTTTCCAGCCCGATCACCCGCGCCGCATCGATGGTGATGCTCGCCAGCGCGTCATTCCACGCCAGCCCGTTGGCCGCCGCGACCCCGGCTTCGAACAGGATCACCCGCGTCTTGGGCACGTAGCCTTCGTACCCCGACTGATAGGCGAACGGAATGCCCGCGGCGCGCAGCGCTGCGCCGGTGGTGAAGCTGGCGTTTTCGAACTCGCCATATTGCCGCGCCATGGGCGGGTGCAGGATGACCTTGACCCCGGCAGCCTTGATCTCGGCCGTCAGCAGATAGGCCTCAGCCGCCCCGTCGAGCACGACATCAATGCCGAACTCCTGACGCAGCCGCAGCGCGCTCATGATGTCCTGCGCGCGGTGGGCGGTGATCAGCAGCGGCAGCTTGCGGGCGAGCACATCGCGCATCACCTGCACGTCAAGGCTGGGCGGTTTGTCAGGGCCGGACTTTTCCTCGCCCTTCTTCGCGGGCTTGGGCGCTTCGCCTTCCTTGGCGGCGAGCAGCGCCTGACGCAGCATTGCGATCTGCTTTGCACGGGTGCCGGGGGCCTTGCCGCCCTCGGCCAGCGCGCCGGACCCGAGATTGGCGGCGACCATCGCGCGGGGCACGATGACCGCGGCATCGGCGGTGTTGCCGACCGTCTTGGCGATCATCGTCTGGCCCGAAACCAGCGCGCCGGGGCCGTGGCCGGTGTGGATCGTGGTGACCCCGAACCCGCGCAGCCATGCCACCAGCGCCTCGCCGGGATTATAGGCGTCAATTGCGCGCAGCTGCGGCTGCACCGGGGCGCTTTCGTCCAGCTGGTCCTGATCATGCTCCTGATTGAGATAGCCCGCCAGCCCGACCACGGTGCGGGCATCGACCAGACCGGGGGTGACGACCTTGGCCTCGATCACGGTGAACCCCTCGGGGATCGGTGTGCTGGCGGCGGGGCCAACGGCGACGATCTTGCCGTCATCGATCACCACCACCCCGTCGGTGATGGCAGGGCCGGCCATGGTGTGAACCTCGCCGCCCTTGATCGCGATGTCCTGCGCGTGGACCGCTGTGCCAAGCGCGAGTGCGCTGGCGGCGGCAAGGCAATATCCGGCGATACGCATCAGTTGTGCCCTTCCGCTTCGGCAATTTCCCAGTGGTGGTGCGAGGCTTCCATCGGGCTGCCCGCGCCAAAGCCTCCCGTGGCCATCAACAAATCCTCAGGCAGGCTGCGATCGAACAGCTTGTCGCCCTCCACCCAGGTTTCGAGCACGTGGGTGTAGGTCGACAACGGATCGCCATCGAGCACGAGGAAGTCGGCATCCTTGCCCACTTCGAGCGAGCCGATGCGGGCATCGAGCCGCATCTGCTTGGCCCCGTTGATGGTGAGCGCCCGCAAGGCGCCATCACGGCTCATCCCGCCGCGCACCGCCAGCGCGGCCTCGCGCAGCATCATGCGTGAATCCACGATTGCGTCGTCCGAATGGATCGAGACGAGCACGCCCGCGCGTTCGAGGATGGCGGCATTGTCCATCCGCAGGTCGACCGTTTCGAGCTTCCCGCCCGGTGCATCCAGCGTGATGTTCGATACCGGCACCCCGGCCTTGGCCAGTTCCTCGGCGACTTTCCACGTTTCGGTGCCATGCTGGATCAGCACGCTGAAACCGAATTCCTGCTTGAGCCGCAGCACGGTCATGATGTCATCGGCGCGGTGGGTGTGGAAATGCACCAGCCGCTCGCCCGAGAGCACCTCGCACAGCGCTTCCTTGCCCAGATCGCGCTTCTTGCGGTCGCCGGCGCAATAGGCCTTGGCCTCGGTCAGCTGCTCGCGCACCAGCGACGCGGACTTGGCGCGCGTGCCGGGGAAGCCGCTGCCGCCCATCGGGTTGGTCCCGTTCGCCATCTTCATGCCGCCGAGCGCCGCGCCGCCCTTCATCTCGAACGCGATGTCATCGACGGTGCGGCCCTTGCGCAGCTTCATGTAGAAGGTCTGCCCGCTCATCAGGTGGCCCGATCCGGGCATGATGTTGGCGGTGGTGACCCCGCCGGCGCGCGCCTTGTCGATCGAGGTCGAGAAGGGGTTGATCGAATCCAATGCGCGGACTTCGGGCTGGATCGGGCCAGAGCCGTCCGCGCCTGCGACTTGGCCAATATGCGAATGGGTGTCGACGATGCCGGGCATGATCACCCGGCCATCAACCGCGCGGCGCTCGGCATCAGCGGGAATGGCGACATTGGCGCCGACCGCGACGATCTTGCCATCCTTGATCACGATTGTGCCGTTCTCGACCGGTTCGCCCGCCATGGTCAGGATGCGCGCGCCGGTGAAGGCAACCGGGCGTTCCTGCGCTGCCACAGGGCTCGCTATGAGAGCGATGCCGGTGAGGGCGGTTCCCGTCAGACCGGCGATTGCCCATCGCCTCGACTTTGCAAATGCCACGAGGCGCTTCTCCCTGTTGATGCCCGCTGCGGCGTTACTTGAAGGCCCAGACCGTCGCGCACAAGCCCAAAAGAGCGGGTGGCCAGTATCGCTGGTTTCGATCAAGCAGCGTGCGCGGCAATCACCGCCCGTGCTTCGGCCTCGGAGATGACCTCGGCATATTTGGCCTGAAGGTCGAACAGGTTGGCGTCGTGCGGGGCGGGGTGGCGGTCGGCGCAGGCCTCGCGCACCACCAGCGGGACAAAGCCGTGTTGCATCGCGTCAAGCGCGCTCGCCCGGACGCAGCCGGAGGTGGAGTAGCCGGTGATCAGCAGCGTATCGATCCCGTCGGCATGGAGCACGTCAGCGAGGCCGGTGCCGAAAAAGGCGCTAGGGTACTGCTTGGTGAACACCCGCTCGCCCGGTGCGGGGGTCAGATCATCGGGAAAGGCCCCAAGCGGTGAACCCTCGACAAACGCTTTCAGCACCGGGGCCTTGCGATAGAACACCCCGCCATCCGAGCCATCGGGCTTGTATTGGACGTTGGTGAAAACCACCGGCACCCCCGCCGCGCGCGCCGCTTGGGCCAAGCGCCGGTTCGCATCTTTCGCGGCAGCGGCGGTCTCCATGAACAGCGCCGAACCTTCGGTGAGGTAGGCGACCACCACATCAACGATCAGCAGCGCCGGGCGCGACCCCGGCTGGAGCCGGCCCTCGTACACCCCGGCGTAATTGTCGGATGCCGAGGGGCCGCTCATCAGATGATCCCCGCTTCTGCCAGCCGCGAGAGCTCGGCGGCATCCAGACCGAGCCGCTCGGCGAAGACCTCGGCATTGTCCTGACCCGGCGCGGCAGGGGCAGGGCGGCGAATGGTCGAAGGGGTCTTGGAGAGCTTCGGGAAGGCGTTCTGCATCTTGATCCGCCCACGGTTCTGCGTCTCGACCTCAATGATCGCCTCGCGCGCCTGGAAATGCGGATCGGCGAGCATATCGGGCGCGCGGTAGACCCGGCCGGCGGGGATCGAATACTCGATCATAAGCGCATCGACCTCGTCGACGGTGAGCGTGCCGGTCCAGTCATTGATCAGCGCGTCGAGCTCGTCCTGATGGATGCCGCGCGCGATATGCGAGGAATAGCGCTCGTCGCTCGACAGTTCGGGGCGGCCCATCGCCTGACACAGCCGCGCGAAGATCGCATCGCCATTGGCGCCGATCATGTAGCTGCCATCCTTACAGGTGTAGACGTTGGACGGGGCGATGCCTTTGAGCACCGAACCCGAACGCTCACGGATCACGCCGTTGCGGTCATATTCGGGCACCAGCCCCTCCATCACCTGCAACACGGCTTCATAGAGCGCGGAGTCCACCACCTGACCCTCGCCGGTCTTCTCGCGGTGGTGCAGCGCAGCGAGCACGCCCAGCGCGCCATAGGTTGCGCACAGGGTGTCACCGATGGAAATGCCCATGCGGCTCGGCGGACGGTCGGGTTCGCCAACGATGTAGCGCCACCCGCCCATCGCCTCGCCAATCCCGCCGAACCCGGCGCGGTCGGAGTACGGCCCGTCCTGCCCATAGCCGGACATCCGGGCGATGATCAGGCCGGGGTTCACCGCGTGAAGCTCGGCCGGGCTGAGGCCCCAGCGTTCAAGGGTACCGGGCTTGAAGTTCTCAATCAGCACATCGGCTTCGGCAATCAGCCGCTTGGCGAGCGCCTGACCTTCCGGCACGCGCAGGTTGCAGGTGACCGAGCGCTTGTTGCGGGCGATGACTTCCCACTGCACCTTCTCGTCGCCCTGACCCCAGTTGCGCATCGGATCGCCCGCGCCCGGCGGCTCGATCTTGACGACGTCCGCGCCCATATCGCCGAGCAATTGCCCGCAGAACGGGCCTGCCAGAAGCTGGCCCATTTCGACAACCTTGATCCCTTGAAGCGCGCTCATTCTGCTGCCTCGCGCATTCCGGGGACAGTGTTCCAGACTGGCTGGATCGGGGCAGGAAGGCCGGTCTCGGCCTCGCAGTTCGCGCGCAGGGCATCGATGCCCGGGCCGTAGTCGAACAGCGGCAGTTCCCCGCGCGAGTTGGTCATTTCGGCACGCAGCGCTTCGGTGGCAGCGGTGTCGACCGCACCGTTTCCGTCCGCAACAACACCATAGGCGCGCGCGCCTTCAGCCGTGACGAGGCCCTGCCGGATTTCGAGGCCGACCAGCTCCGGATCGCGCGCGAGCGGGTCGCCCCAGCCGCCGCCGCCCCAGGTGATGAAGTGGAGCAGATCGCCCGCCTTCACCGCGACGCTTTCGACCTTGTTGCCGACGATTTCCTGTGAGCCATCGGCCCGTTCGAGCACCTTGCGCGCGCGCTTGCCGGGATGCCCGCCATTGACGCCCCAGGGCGGGACGAACCAGCGGTCGTCATGGATCGCGATCTCGCCATCGGCGAGGAAGCGGTAGGTCATGTGGATGCCATTGCCCCCGCGATGCAGGCCCGCTCCGCCACTATCGGGCGCGGTGGCATAGCGTTCGATCCGCAAGGGGAAGTAGCGTTCGAGGAATTCGTTGGGGACGTTGGTGAAGCCCGGCCACAGTGAGTGCCCGTCCGGCCCGTCGCCCAGCGGACGCCCCGGGATGCCGCCGAAGCCGATCTGGAACAGCTGGAACCAGTTGCGCGTCCCGTCCTCGCGGCTGTCCCAGCCCGAATAGAACAGGTGCGGGCTGGAGGAGAAGCCCGCAGCGTTGAGGAATTCCGGCGTTTTCTGGCCGAGCAACCCGCCCAAGATGTCGAAGATGCGCCCCAGCGCATGGGTGCGGCCCGAAAGCGCGGCGGGGAAGTGCGGCTTCAGCAGCGAGCCCGACGGAATGCGCACCTCGATCAGATCGTAGAACCCGTCATTGAACAGGATCTGCGGATCGAAGACCATGATCATGTAGATGCCGAAGAACATCTTGAACATGTTTTCATTGAGGAAAAAGTTGATCGATGCCGCCGACTGCGGATCGGTGCCCTCGAAATCGAGGATCACCTTGTCGCCGTCGCGCCACATCGTGCAGCGGATCTTGTAGGGGCCATAGCCCTTGCCGTCGTCGCAGATGTAATCCTCGAAGCTCACCGGCTCCTCGGCCACCGCCATCGCCAGCAGCGCCTTCATCGCGCGGTGGTTGCGTGCGAGCAGCTCCTGCGTGGCGGAGACGTAAACGTCATCGCCGAAGCGGTCGGCCATCTCGACCACCCGGCGCGCGGCGACGCGGCAGGAGGCGATGAGCGCGTTAAGGTCGGCCTGGCACCAGTCGGGCTTGCGGGTCTGGTGCATCACCAGCTTCATCAGGTCTTCGTTGTATTCGCCCTTTTTCCAGATCTTGACGGGCGGGATGCGCACGCCTTCCTCGAAGATCGACGACGCGCCGATGGGCATCGAGCCTGGGACCGATCCGCCGATGTCGCTCTGGTGGCCGAACATCGCAGTGTAGGCGAGCAGGCGGCCGTCCTTGAACACGGGGAGCAGCACCAGCCAGTCGTTCGAGTGGCTTACCGCGCCGCCGCAGGAATAGGGATCGGACAGGAAGATCATATCCCCGTCCTCAATCGTGCCATCGAACTGCTTGAGGAAGCCGTCGATGAAGCTGCCGAACTGGCCGACGATCATTTTGCCGGCGGGGTCCGAGATCAGCGGGAAGGCGTCGCCCTGTTCGCGGATGCCGGGCGACATGGCGGTGCGCACCAGCGTCGCGTCCATTTCGATGCGGGCGTTGCGCAGCGCGTTCTCGATGATGTCGAGCGTCACCGGGTCGATGGCGATTTTCTGGAACGGGGTGGTGTTGGGTTCGATGATGCGAGCCGGCATGGGTTTAGCCCTTCGCTGTCAGAGTGATGAGGATGTTGCCCACAGCGTCAACGCGTGCGGTGCAATCGTGTTCGACCAGCGTGGTCGAATCCATTTCGGTGATGATCGCCGGGCCGGGGATGACATCGCACTGCCGCAGCTTCGCGCGGTCGTAGATCACCGCGGCGCGTTCCGTCCCGTCGATCCACACCGTGTGGTCGCGAATCTTGGCGGCTGACGGATCGCTGTCGCCCTTGGGCAGCTCGGCAGCGGGGAGGGCGGGGGCCTGCCCCTGAGCCACTGCGCGCAGGTTCACGATCTCGTGCGGGGTATCCATGTTGAAGGTGAAGAGGCGTAGGTGCTCCTCGTCAAAGCGAGCGAGGATGCCGGCGATCCCGTCTGTCTGAAGAATATCCTGCGTGATCGTCAGCGGCACTTCGAAGGCTTGCCCGGCATAGCGCACGTCGATTTCGAACAGCGAGGTGATCTGATCCTCGGGGATGCCGTCCGCCAGCAATTCACTGCGCGTCTGCGCCGCCATTTCATCCAGGACCGCGACGAGATCGGCGATGCTGGTGTCCTTGGCGAGGCGCGAGAAGCTGCGCGCGGTTTCGGTGCGCATCCGGGTGGTGGCATCGCCCAAGGCGCACAGCACGCCGGGGGAGACGGGCGAGATCGCGGGCCAGCTTCCCATCAGGCGGGCGACCGCATTGACGTGGAGCGGCCCCGCGCCGCCAAAGCCCATCAGCGCGAACTCGCGCGGGTCGTAGCCCTGCTGCACGCTGATCATCCGCAGCGCGCCAAACATATTCTCGTTAACGATGTCGATGATCCCGCGCGCGGCTTCCATCAGTGTGACGCCCAGTGCATCGGCGATGGTCTGCACCGCCGCCTTCGCGCCTTCGCGGTCGAGCTTGAAGCTGCCGCCGAGCAGGTCTTCAGGCAGGTAGCCGAGCACCACATTGGCGTCGGTCACTGTGGGGAGCGTGCCGCCCTTGTTGTAGGCCACCGGGCCGGGGACAGCGCCCGCGCTCTCCGGCCCGACGCGTAGCGCGCCGGTGAGCTGCGGCACGTGGGCAATCGACCCGCCGCCTGCGCCCACGGTCTTCACGTCGAGCGCTGAGGCACGGACCGACAGGTGGCCCACTTCGGTGGTGCGCTGGCGGCGCGGTTCGAGGCCCTGGATCAGCGCGACATCGGTGGAGGTGCCGCCGACATCGAGCGTCAGAATGTTCTCGAAGCCCGCATTCTTCGCCACCCACAATGCGCCGGTGACCCCGCCCGCAGGGCCGGACATGAGGATGTTGACCGGGTGTTCCTCGGCCTTCTGGCTCGACATCAAGCCGCCGTCTGAGCGCAGCAGTGACAAGCGGCCCTTGAAGCCCTCGGTCGCCAAGCGGTCACGCAAGTTCGAGACATACTTGCTCACCACCGGGCGCACCGCCGCGTTGGCGACGGTGGACAGCGTGCGTTCGTATTCCTGCATTTCGGGCAGGACTTCGTGGGAGAGCGAGACGGGGATGCCGGGCAGTTCTTCCGCCGCGATTTCGCCGATGCGGGCCTCGTGCGCGCCGTTCAAGTAGGCGTTCATCAGCGAGACGGTCAGCGCCTCGATCCCGTCACCCTTAAGCTTGCGCAAAGCCGCGCGCACCGCGTCTTCATCCAGCGGGGCGACCTCGCGGCCCTGCGCATCCATGCGGCCGGGCACTTCGACCGTGTGCTCCAAGCGCGCGAGCGGCTGCGGCTTAGGCCACACGATCCATGCAGCAAGCCCGCCGGGCACGAAGCTGCGCGCGATCTGCATGATGTCGCGGTAGCCCTGCGTGGTGACGAGGCCGACCTTTGCGCCCTTGCCTTCCAGCACGGCATTGGTGGCGACGGTGGTGCCGTGCAGGAAATAGGTGATGTCCTCGGCGGTGATGCCCGCCTGCGCCATGATCGCCTTCACGCCCGTCAGGATGCCTTCCGAGGAATCATGCGGGGTCGACGGCGTCTTGTGCCGCCAGAACGCGCCGCTCGCCTCGTCGAACAGCAGCAGGTCGGTAAACGTCCCGCCCACATCAACACCCAACCTGTACGTCATGCTGTGTCCTTATGCTCTATGCTGCGCGCGCAACGGCCGAGGGCAATTCGCGCCCCAGCACATCCGCAAACCACTTGTTGGCCGCAATCGCGGCTGCGAGATCGATGCCCGTGTCCACCCCGGAACGTGCCATCATGTAAATGAGGTCTTCGGTCGCGATGTTCCCGGTCGCACGCGGGGCAAAGGGGCAGCCGCCGAGGCCACCGAGCGAGGCATCGAACACGCGCACGCCCGCCTTGTAAGCCTCCCACGCATTGGCAATGCCGGTGCCGCGCGTGTTATGGAAATGCGCGCGCATCGGGATTGTGCCGCCGAGCGTCTCGCCCAGCTTGCCGAACAATTCGCCCGCCTCCCACGGCGTGCCGACGCCGATGGTATCGGCCAGCGCGATTTCCTCAGGCGCTTCGGCGGCGATTTCCTCCGCGATGGCGAGCACCGTTTCGTGCTTCACCTCGCCCTCGAACGGGCAGCCAAACGCGGCGCTGATGGTGACCTGCGCGCGCATTCCCTCCGCGCGGGCGAAGCGCAGCATGGCGCGGGTTTCGGCGATGCCTTCCGCAATCGTCTGCCCCTGGTTCTTCTGACCGAAGGTATCGCTGGCGACGATGACGCAGCCGACCTGATCAACCCCGCGGGCGCCATTTTCGCGGGTGGCCAGCGCGCGCATCACGCCGCGCTTGTTGAGGACGAGGCCGATATAGGTGCAGTCGCTCCGATCCGGCAGGCCCGCGATCACCGCCTCGGCATCGGCCATTTGCGGGACGCGCTGGGGATGGACGAAGCTCGCCACCTCCAGCCGCCGCGCACCGTAGCCGATCATGCGGCTGATGAGGTCGAGCTTCACTTCGGTCGAAATAATGTCGGGTTCGTTCTGCAACCCGTCGCGCGGGCCCACTTCGACCAGTTCGATCGCGCAGACGGACTTTGGGCCTGACATGATGAATCGCCTGTTGCTGATGCGGTAAGCTTCGGTAGGTCAATTACCGGGTTTGTATACAATTGCAATCATGCTTGGGTCGGGAAGTTCGGCTGGAACCGCGGGCCGGGAACGTGCGTTGTTACGCCTTGCCGTTACCATAGCGGGGCGCTGGCGGGCCAACCGTCTTGGCGAAGGTGTGGAAGGCGCGGCGCAAGTGGCTGCCCATCACCGCGCGGGCCCAATCGGGATCGCGGGCAGCAAAAGCGGCGATCAACTCGTCATGATCGCGGGCTGATTGGCGCAGGTCGTCCTGCGAATAGGTGCGTGCCGTCCGCAGCACCACCGGCGCTTCAACCAGCCGGCCCAGCAACTGCCCCAAACGCGGCGAATGGGCCGCTTCGATGATCACTTCGTGGAAGGCGCGGTTGGCTTCGAGAAAGCGCACGACGTCGGGTTCGGGCTGTTCGATCGCGGCCTTCAAAGCGCGGTTGATCGCCTCCAGGTCGCCGATCTGCTCTCGGGAAAGGCGCTGGGCGGCGCGCTCCGCCGCGTGGCATTCAAGCATCTGGCGCAGTGCGAACATCTCCTCGATATCGTCGCGGCTCCAATCGGCCACGAACAATCGCTTGGTATCGCTGCGCACCAGCAGCAATTCATCCTCCAGCCGCCGCACCGCTTCACGCACAGGCGTACGGCTGACCCCGGTGATCTGCGCAAGCTGATCTTCGGTGAGCTGTTCGCCGGGCTTCAACGCCGCGCTCATCAGATGCGAGCGGATCTTGGCATAGGCCTGTTCGGATGCGCGGCTCATGCGGCTGTGGTCCGGGGGAGGGGGGAGGTGCGGGGGATGATCATGCCCTTCCTGTTCTAGGCCGTCCGACGCCAGTCGCAAGCCTGTGCGGCGGCAAGAACACACCCCATCAGCCTTGTCACGGCAATTCAGTTATGCACTTGACGAGATGGTTTTGTATACAATAACCACGCGAACCAGGGCAACAGGGGAGTGCCGTGAAGCGTATCAAGGTCATCGTACCGATCGCAATGGACGAAGCAGGCGTCGCCAATCGCGCGCAGCAGCTTCCGGCCGATTTCGTGCGCCCGGGCTTCGCGCCCACCTTCGAAGCGGTGCGCTGGGGCGCGGCGCTCGGCGATTCCTATCACGATACGCTGTTGATGGACTGGACGGTGTTCCAGGCTGGGGTGACGGCAGAGGATGAAGGCTACGCCGGAGTGCTGATCGACACGGTCAGCGATTCGGGGCTGTGGCCGCTGCGCTCGGCTCTCAACATCCCCGTCGTTGGCCCTGGCGAGGCGAGCTTTGCCGCCGCGATGATGCTGGGCAAGAAGTTCAGCGTCATCACCATGTGGCCGCAGTGGTTCCCGCTCTACGAAAAGGTGCTGAACCAGCACGGCTGGGACCATCGCTGCGCATCGGTCCGGTCAATCGACACGCGGCCTGACGTGACCGAACTGCTTGAAGGCAAGGAAGAGGTCGTCTTCGCCAAGCTGAAAGCTGAGGCCATGCGCGCCATCAATGAAGATGGCGCGGACGTGATCGTGCTGGGTTCGACCACCATGCACCAGTCGGCGACCTATCTGCAAAGCGAACTGCCGGTGCCGGTGATCAACCCCGGGCAGGTCGCCTACAAGCAATTGGAAACGCTGATCGAACTGGGGATGACCCATTCCAAGAAAGCGTTTCCCGCACCCGAAGTGCCCAAGCACGCCGATATCCGAAAGGGCTGGTACTGATGAGTGAGTGGCAAGAGGGCGGGTCGGGCCAGACCGCGCTGCCCTATCCGGTCTATGTCGATATCGTCACCAAGCGGTATTTCGACGGGGTCGATAACAAGCACATGGACAAGGTGCTCGATTGCTTCACGCCGGATGCCATCCTGACTGAGGTGACCAGCAACACCGTCCATCAGGGCCGCGAGGCGATCCGGGCGATGTTCGTGAAGCTGTTCGCCGACTTTGAAAGCATCTGGCACGGCAATTTCGTCCACACCGCCGACCCGGAGACGAACGCGATCTGCTCGCAGTTCACCGTGCTGATCACTCCCAACGGGGGCGAGGAGTTGCGGTATGAAAATTGCAACCGCTTCTACTTGAAGGATCGGTTGTTCCACCGCGTCTATGTCTACATGTCGGGTGACAACCTGCTGAAAGAAGGGGACGTCTGATGCAGTACGAACCCACTCTCTCGCGCGCCGAGCTGATCGACTTTGCGCTGAACAAATACTTCGCCCGCGTCGATGCCAAGGACATGGAAGGCGCGCTCGACTGCTTCCATGACACCGCGCTGTTCTGCGTCCAGACCGCTTTCACGCGCCACGCCGGCAAGGCCGAAATCCGCCGGATGTTCGAAGATTTCTTCGGCGCCTACGAAACCATCATCCACCGCGATTTCACCTGCACGGTAGACGAAGCCAATGGCCGCATCACGGCGAGCTTCACCGCCGAACTGCATGATGCAGCCGGGCAGGTGACGTTGCTGGAAAACACCAATTTCTGGCGACTGCGCCCCGGTGCGGACGGCCCGAAGTTCCAGGAAGTCTATGTCTACATGAGCGGGGCCAACGTCCTCGTCTGATCGCCTATCTCTCAATCCTCTTCAGGAGAGCCGTCCCATGAATGTCCGTTTGGTTCTTGCTTCTGGCGCGGCGCTCGGCGCCATTGCCCTGTCCTCGCCCGCTCTGGCGCAGGACGCCCCCGCCTCTGAACCTGCTGCCGAGGAGGAAGGCGGGATCATCGTCACTGCTCGCCGCCAGTCGGAAAGCTTGCAGGACGTCCCCGCCGCCGTCACCGTGTTCGGCGCGGAAACGCTCGCCAAGACCGGGGTGCAGCGCGCGGATGACTTCATCCAGCTGACGCCGGGCGTCACCATCGTCACCGGCACCGCCGAAGCGGGCGACACCCAGATCAACATTCGCGGCATCAACGGCGCGCGCGACGCGGAAAGCTCGGTCGCGCTGGTGGTCGACGGAATCCTCAAGACCAACACCGCGCAATTGAACCAGAACCAGGGCACGCTGCGCCAGGTCGAAATCCTGAAAGGTCCGCAAGGCGCGCTCTATGGCCGCAATGCTGCGGCGGGCGCGATTGTGCTGCAAACGCTGAAGCCCGGCGATGCGCTGGAAGGCGGGATGCTGGTCCGCGCGGCGCAGGACAACACCTACCTTGCCAATGGCTTCATCTCGACCCCGATCGGCGACACCGCGGGGCTGGTGCTCTCGGCCAATTATTCGACCACCGATGGCTTCTTCCGCAACAGCTTCCTCGGCAATTCCAAGACAATCGACGATCAGGAAGTCTTCGGCATCGACGGGCGCTTCGTGGCGCAGCTGGGGCCGAACACCGAGCTCGACGTGAAGGCGCGCTATGCGGACCTGCGCGGCGCTTCGATCAACTTCAACGCCAGCTTCCACCTGCCCAACTTTGCGGCGGTGAACCCGGCGTTCTTCGAAGATGTGAACGAGCATCCCTTCGGTTTCTATTCGAACATTCGCCCGACCAATGATCAGGTGACCTTCGAAACCTCGGCCAAGGTCGAGCATGAGTTTGAAAGCACCACGCTGACCGCATGGGTGCTCTACAGCGATGTCGACCAGTCGCTCACTGCAGACAGCACCTCGGCCGACTTTGCCCGCTTCACCTTCCCCGGCGCGACACCGGCATCGGTGGCGGCGTCCAACGCCTGCTTTGCCAGCACCGCCGCGCTGACCGGCTTCCCGCTGAACCAGCCGACCTTCATCGGCAATAACCCGGTCCCGTTCATCTTCGATCCGGTCAATGGTTCGACTTTCGGCCCCTACAGCCCGACCACCTGTGACGGCACCCAGTTCCAGATCCGCAAGCAGGAAGACATCAGCGGCGAAATCCGCCTCGCCTCGAATGGGGACGGCGCGATCAACTGGCAGGTCGGCGCGTATTACCTCCACATCGACCGCGAGGTTGGGGTGAGCCTTGGGGCGGACCTTGGCCGCGGCATCATCCGCGAGCTGTATAACGCGCCGGGATCGGACAACCCGACCACGCAGCTTTACCACGATGCGTTCAAGACCGACGTCTATGCGGCCTTCGCGTCCATCGATGCCGATGTGTCCGATCGCTTCAACGTCAGCTTTGCGGGCCGTTACGACATTGAGGACCGTCAGGTGTCCAGCCTTGTGCCGGCGGTGTTCGATCCGATCACGGGCGGGCCGATCAACCCCGGCCAGACCGTCGTGGGCGGCGCGGTTCAGCCGATTGCGCCGAAATCGGAAACCTTCAAGCAGTTCCAGCCCAAAATCTCGCTGCGGTATGAACTGACCGACGACATCAACCTCTATGGCAACTGGGGGATCGGCTTCAAATCGGGCGGGTTCAACAACCAGGGCTCGGCCGCAATCGTCGATTCCGCGTTCAACGATTTCATCGGCACCAACGTGCTGATTGACGACCAGTACCGCAAGGAAGTCTCCAGCGCCTTCGAAGCGGGCGTGAAGGGCACGCTGCTGGACGGCGCAGTGACCTTCGATCTGGCGGGCTACTACACCAAGGTCGAAGACATGCAGTTCTTCGAATTCTTCGTGGGCGGCTTCGGCCTGCTCCGCGTGGTGTCGAACATCGATGAGGTCGAGCTATACGGCGCCGAGCTTAACCTGTCGGCAGAAATCCTTGATGGCTGGACGGTGTTCGGTTCGGGCAACGTGACCGAGAGCGAAATCCTCGAAAACGCCTCGCGCCCGGTGACGGTGGGCAACAAGTCGCCCTATACCGCCGATTACACCCTGAACTTCGGGACGCAGCTTGATCTGCCGGTTTCGGACAGCATCGATTTCGTCACCCGCGCGGATTACCGCATCACCGGCCCGACGTGGTTCCACACGTTGCAGGATGATCCCAACCCGACGCTGTTCAGCGGGCTGCTGCCGGGTTCGGCGCTGGCGCTGCCGGCCTTCGTGGGCGATGCCGATTACTCGGTTTCGCAGCGCGACACCTTCAGTGTGTTTGATCTGCGCGTCGGGCTGGATGCGAAGCGCTGGTCGATCACGGCCTATGCTGAAAACCTGTTCAACGAGAAGTATCTGAACGAGGTCATCACCGCGGTCGAGTTCGGCGGATCGTTCATCTCGCCGGGTGCGCGTCAGCGCTTCGGGGTGGAGTTCGGTTACAAGTTCTAAAACAACAAGAGCCCTTGCGGGCGTCGCAAAACCAATTGAAGCGCGCAGAGACGACCCGCTCTGCGCGCTTCTTTTTTGCTCCGATCAGGGCGCGGGTGTGGCCGTTGCCGGGGCCGCGGGTGCGCTCCACCACGACAGGGTCTGGTTGTCATGGGCCGAGGTCCACACGCCCTTGGGTGTCCAGCGCAGCGCGCCGCTGCCCACCGCATCGCCCATCCGCGCGCGGATCTTGAGCGTGGCGGGATCGATCACCACCATCGTCTGATCATCCGTGGTGCGCAGCCACACCGCGCCGCCATTGGCATCGATATCGCCCCATTTGAGGTTATCGCCGACCTTGGTGCGGCCCGCGATCTTGAGGCTGGCCGGATCAACCTTGGCGACCGTGCCATCGCCCTGTTCCTGCACCCACACCGCGCCTTCACCCGCTGCGAGGAAGCCGGGCGTGTCGCCCAGGGCGGCTGATCCGGTGACGGCGTTGGTCGCCGGATCGACCCGCTCCAGCACCTTGCCTTCGCTCGACACCGCCCAGACCGCATCGAAGCCATAGGCGAGATACCACGTCTCGGGTGTGACGGTGACGGTCGCGACGATCGCATTGGTCGCAGGGTCGATCCGCGCCAGCTTGCCTGCCGGATCGCTCGGCACCCAGACAGAGCCTGCGCCCGCGATCACATTGGTTTCGCCCTTGGGATTGGCGAGGCCAGTGGCGATCTTGGCTTCGACCGCGGCGGTCTTGAGGTTGATGCGCCACAGCTCACCGTCGTCGCAATTGGCGACCCACAGCGATCCGGCCGCAATCGCCATCGTGCCGCAGGGGCGGGGGACAGGGGTGCTGGCAAGCTTGCCCGCAGGCGACCATTGCTCGACCCGTCCGTCATTGGTGACCCACACCGTATCGCCATCGACCGCGAGGAAATCGGCGAAGCCTGGCACTTTCAGCGCGGTTTCGGTGAGGTCGGGCGCGGGGCCGACCATCTCCGTGGGTGGTTCGCTCTCCTCAGCCGCACACGCCGCGACAGCAAGGCTGGCGGCAAGGGCAAGAGCAAGCGGGCGGGCAGCGGAATTGCGCATCATGGGTGTCATGGGTCTCTGAGCCTCCACGCATGGCAGGGAAAGGAGAGGAGCGCCGCAAGGGCACAATGCCTGCCAGACTGACGCAACCTTGCGCATATTACTTTTGCAATCAATCGTAATAATTCCCCATAGACAAACGCAGCAAACGAGGGGATGTTCGCACCCGCAACATAGGGGACGAATCATGCGCCACTTGGCCCGCCGCGCGGCCCGCTTCCTGCTTATCGCGCTCGCCCTTGCGGTGACGGCCTGTTCGGGCAGCGAGGAGGACGCATCCGCGCCCCGCACCGACTTCAACATCGGTTGGTCGATCTATGCTGGATGGATGCCTTGGCCCTATGCCCAGCAGGCCGGAATCGTGAAGAAGTGGGAAGACAAGTACGGCGTCAAGATCACCTTCGTGCAGGTCAACGACTACATCGAGAGCGTGAACCAATACACCGCTGGCAAGCTGGACGGCGTGACCGTGGCCAACATGGACGCGCTGACGATTCCGGCGGCGGGCGGCAAGGACACCTCGGCGATCATCCTTGGCGATTATTCCAACGGCAATGATGCGGTGCTGCTCAAGGGCGCGGATTCTGTAGCGGGGATCAAGGGGCGGCAGGTGTACCTCGCCGAGCTTTCGGTCTCGCACTACCTGCTCGCCCGCGCGCTCGAGACCTCTGGCATGAAGCTGACCGACGTGAAGACGGTCAACACGTCCGACGCCGATATCGCCGCCGCCTTCAGCGCTCCGGATGTGACTGCGGCAGTGGCGTGGAACCCGCAGGTGACCACGATGAAGGGTGTCGCTGGCACGAAGGCTGTGTTCACCTCGGCCGATATCCCGGGTGAGATTCTTGACCTGATGGTGGTCGATACGGCGGTGCTGAAGGCGAACCCCAATCTCGGCAAGGCATTGGCGGGGATCTGGTACGAAACGATGACGCTGATGGCCCGGCAGGATGCCGAGGGCGCTGCCGCCCGCGCCGCGATGGCGAAGCTGGCGGGGACAACGCCGGAGGAATTCGAAGGCCAGCTCGCCACCACCTTCCTCTACGCCGATCCCAAGGCGGCGCTGATGGCAATGGCCTCGCCCGATCTGGTCACCACCATGACCCGCGTGCGCGATTTCAGCTTTGCTCAAGGCCTGTTCGGCCAAGGTGCCCGTTCGGCCGATGCGGTTGGGATGGAGTTCCCGGGCGGCAAGACCCTGGGTGACAAGGCCGCGATCACCTTGCGCTTCGATCCGACCTATATGCAACTCGCCGCCGACGGGAAGCTCTAGGCCGATGCGCTGGGTGACCGCCCAGCCGGGGCGAGGCCGGGCGATCCTGTTGGGCGCGCTGCCGCTGGTGGTGCTGGCCTTCGCCTACATCGTCGCCGCTGCCGCGCGCCATTCCGATAACGCGGCGGACAAGATCCTGCCGCTGCCCGGAGCAATGGCCGCAGCGATGGCGGCGCTGATCTTCGAAGCCGATCCGCTGTCCGGCCAATATCTGTTCTGGGCCGATACCCTCGCCAGTCTCACGCGCTTGGGGCTAGGCCTTGGCATTGCTACGGCATCGACACTTTGCGTCGGCCTGGTTGTCGGTTCATTGCCCCCGGTGAGAGCCACATTGGGCCCGCTTGTCACCGCGATTGCCGTGATCCCGCCCATTGCGCTGCTGCCGATCTTGTTCATCGTGTTCGGATTGGGCGAGACGGCCAAAGTGGCGTTGATCGTCATCGGGGTCGCCCCGTTCATGATCCGCGACGTGGCCGGACACATCGCCGCTCTGCCGCGCGAACAGGTGATCAAGGCTCTGACTTTGGGCGCAAATTCCTGGGGCGTGATACTGCGGGTGGCTTTGCCCCAAGCGATGCCGCGCCTGATCGAGGCGCTGCGCCTGTCGCTGGGCCCGGCCTGGGTGTTCCTGATCTCCGCCGAAGCCATCGCGGCTGACGTAGGGCTGGGCTACCGCATCTTCCTCGTCCGCCGCTACCTCGCGATGGACGTGATCCTGCCCTATGTCGCCTGGATCGCGATCCTCGCCGTGGTGATGGATTTCGCCCTGTCGCGCGGCAGCCGCCGCCTGTTCGGCTGGGCGCACGGGGCCGCGCACTGATGGCGTTGCTGAGCCTGAAAAACCTGTGGGTCGAGTATGGCGAGAAGGTCGTGCTCGAACGGATTTCGCTCGATATTGCCGAGGGTTCCTTCGTGTCGATCATCGGGCCTTCGGGCGCGGGCAAAAGCAGCCTGCTGCGCGTGGTGCTGGGGCAGGAGAAGCCGACGCGCGGGACGATCACTTTGGACGGCGCGCCGCTGCCGCCGGAATGCGGGCCGGATCGCGGGGTGGTGTTCCAGCGCTACTCGGTGTTCCCGCATTTGACAGTGCTGGGTAACACCCTGCTGGGGCTGGAGTTCTCCGCCTCGCCTTTCACCGCCCGCCTGTTCGGTAGCGCCCGGCGCGCCGCGATCTCAGAGGCAGAGGCGATGCTGGAGCAAGTCGGGCTGGCGGACAGCCGCCACCTCTACCCCGCGCAGATGTCGGGCGGGATGCAGCAGCGCCTCGCCATCGCCCAAGCGCTGATCAAGCGGCCGCGTATCCTATTGCTGGACGAGCCCTTCGGCGCGCTCGATCCCGGCATCCGCAAGGATATGCACGCGCTCATCACCCGGCTGTGGCGCGAGCATGGGCTGACGATCATCATGGTCACCCACGATATCAAAGAGGCGTTTTCGCTCGGCACACGGGTGCTGACGCTCGACAAGCGCCGCCATGATCCGCACGCCCCGCAACGGTATGGGGCAGCCGTGGTCTATGACCTCGAATTGACCCGCAAAGTCCAGCACGTCCCTGCGGAAGCGGGGGCGGATGAACAGGTCGAGGTCGACGGTATTACGATTGACAGAGTTGGTAATAATTGAAATGATCGCTGCATGAGCTCCCCCGAACCCTCTCGCCTCGCGCGTCTCAGCATGAGCCTGCCGGCTGAGCTGTTCCGCCAGCTCGACATGATGGTGGAGGAACGCGGGCTACCCTCGCGCTCGCAGCTGATCGCCGAGCTGATCCGCCACGCGTTGGCCGAGCATGAGGCGCTGACCCGACCGGACGAGACGCTCGCGGGGACCGTGACCATCGTCTATGCTGGAGGCGGTGGCAGGGTGCGCCAGCAACTCGCTGAAACGCAGGTGGATTACCTGAAAGAGGTAATCTCGTCGCAGCACGTGTTCCTCGAAGAGGACCAGTCGCTCGAAGTGCTGCTGGTGCAGGGGCCTGCGGTGCGGCTCAAGCAGCTGTGCGATGCCCTGCGCGCAATCCGAGGCGTGCAGCAATTGCAGCTCGTCACCACCACGGCACTGTTGCCGCCGCTGCATGAACAGGACTTCCCGCCCGCGCGGCAGGAGGCGGCGGAATGAGCGCGACCGCCGATCCCAAGGCCGCGCGCGACCATGCCCGCGCGCAAGGCGGTACGCGGGTCGAAGCGATGCCGACCCTGCCGCCCGTCGCAAGCGACCTGCCCGAAGGCGTCGCAGGTGATGACCTGCTCTGGGAAGAAACCATCGCGCCGGGCGGCTATGCCTCCCGGCGGATCGCGCGCGGCACGCGGCTGCGGTTGATCGACAAGGCAGGCGATGCCTGTGCGAGCCTCAACATCTTCAACGCCGACATGCCGACCGAGCGGCTGAACGTCGCCGATACGGTCAAGGTGCAGTGGAACGCCTATCTCGACGCGGGCAAGCTGCTCCTCAGCGACATGGGGCGGGTGATGATGAGCCTCGTTGAAGATGACGCGGGCACGCATGATACCTTCTGCGGTGTCTCAAATGCCGCCAGCAACCTGCGGAAATATGGTGAGGGTCGTAATTCCGGCGCTTATCCCAATGGGCGCGACCGGCTGATCCTGGGCGCGGCCAAGCACGGGCTGACGCGGCGCGATGTCCACCCGTGCGTGAACCTGTTCAAGGGCACCCGGATCGAAACCGACGGCACGATCACGCCGATTGTCGGCCCTTTCGCACCGGGCCGCGCAGTTCTGCTGCGTGCCGAGATGGATGTCGTCGTCGTCATCGCCAACTGCCCCCATGTGCTCGACCCGCGCGAGGGCTGGAACTCCGCTCCGCTGCGCGTCACCGCATGGCGCGGCCCGATCGCGGCTGAACAAGACCCCGTGCGCAATGCCACGCCAGAAGGGCAGCGCGCCTTCCTCAATACCGAGGACTACTACCGCCGATAACCCGCGCAAAAAGCAAGGCAAACCATGACCAGCGATCCGGCCCTCTCCGGCCTTACCGGCAGCATCATTCACGACGAGATCGTGCCCGCCCGCGCGCCGTGGTTGCACCATGTCGCGGCGGGCGAGGTGCTGCGGATTGTCGATCTGGAAGGCAATCAGGCGGTCGATTTCCTGATCTATGCCGCCGCCGATGATGCCGAGCGGTACTCGGCGCAGGACACGGTGGCAGCGCAGGGCAATCTGTTCCTGCGCACCGGAACCATGCTTCTCTCGAACGAAGGCCGCGCGCTGATGACCATCGTGGACAGCGCGGTGGAATATCACGACACTATCGGCGGAGCGTGTTCGTGCGAATCCAATACCTTGCGCTATGGTCATCACACCAAGTCACAGCATGCCTGTGTCGATAACTTTCTTGAGGCCAACCTTACCGAGGGGCGCGGCAAGCGCGATATCGTCTCCAACATCAACTTCTTCATGAACGTTCCGGTGGAGGAAGACGGCACGCTGGGTATCGTTGACGGCATTTCCGCGCCGGGCCTCACCGTCGATCTGCGCGCCGAGATGGACGTGATCGTGGTCGTGTCGAACTGCCCACAGATCAACAACCCCTGCAACGGCTTCAACCCGACGCCGGTGCGCATGATCGTGGCCCAGAACGCCAACGCATGAGTTTCGATACCGTCCTTATCGCCAACCGGGGCGCGATTGCGACGCGGATCATCCGCACCTGCAAGGCGATGGGGCTACGCAGCGTGGCGGTCTATTCCGAGGCGGACGCAGGTTCGCTCCATGTCAGCGCGGCGGATGAGGCCGTGTGCATCGGGCCGGGGCCAGCGGCGCAGAGCTATCTGAATGTCGAGGCCATTCTCGCAGCGGCCAAGGCGACGGGCGCCGGGGCAATCCATCCGGGCTACGGCTTCCTCGCCGAAAACGCGGAGTTTGCGGAAAGCTGCGCGGCCGTCGGCATCGCCTTTATCGGGCCGACGCCGGACAATATCCGCACCTTTGGCCTCAAGCACTCCGCCCGTGCGCTGGCCGAAGCGCATGGCCTGCCACTCGCCCCCGGCACCGGGTTGCTGACCGGCGAGGACGAGGCGGCCGAGGCTGCGGCGCGGATCGGCTATCCGGTGATCCTCAAGGCGACTGCCGGGGGCGGCGGCATCGGCATGCGCATTTGCGAGAGCGAGGCGGCGGTGCGCGAGGGCTTTGCCGCCGTCGTCCGGCAGGGCGAAGCGAGCTTCGGTGACGCGGGCGTCTTCCTTGAGCGTTATGTCGCCCGCGCGCGCCATATCGAGGTGCAGATTTTTGGCGACGGGCAGGGCCGGGTGATGGCGCTGGGCGAGCGCGACTGCTCGCTGCAACGGCGCAATCAGAAGGTCGTGGAAGAAGCGCCCGCACCGTGCCTCTCGGATGCCAAGCGCGCCGAGTTGATCGCTGCCGCCGTGCGGCTGGGCGAAGCGGCGGGGTATCTTTCGGCAGGCACCGTCGAGTTCCTGTACGATGCGCAGCGCGACGATTTCTTCTTCCTCGAAATGAACACCCGGCTTCAGGTCGAACACGGCGTCACCGAGGAGGTGATGGGGATCGATCTGGTCGAATGGATGATCCGGGGCGCAGCGGGCGATTTCGCCTTTCTCGATGCCCCCGCGCCCGTCGCCCACGGGCACGCGGTGCAGGTGCGGCTCTATGCCGAAGACCCGGCGATGGAATACCGACCGACGATCGGCACGCTCACCAATGTCGCCTTCCCGGACAATATCCGCGCCGAGACCTGGGTCATGGCGGGCAGCGAGGTCAGCGCGTTCTACGATCCGATGCTGGCCAAGCTCATCAGCTTTGCCGACACCCGCGATGGCGCGATCAGCGCGATGCAGGCGGCGCTCGATGCGAGCCGCGTGGACGGGATCGAGACCAACCTCCGGTGGCTGCGCGATGTCGTGCGGCACGAGGGCTTCACCAGCGGGCAAGTCTCGACGCGGATGCTCGACACCGTCACCCATACGCGCCGCGCGGTGCGGGTGATTGCAGGCGGCACGGCGACTTCGGTGCAGGATTTTCCCGGCAGGCTCGGGCTGTGGGATGTGGGCGTCCCGCCATCCGGGCCGATGGATGATCGGAGCTTCCGGCTGGGCAATCTCATGCTCGGCAACCCCGAAGGCACAGCGGGGCTGGAAGTCACCGCCAGCGGCCCGACGCTGCTGTTCGAGGCGCCTTCAACTATTTGCCTGACCGGCGCGGATTTCGGCGCAAAGCTCGACGGCGCGCCAGCCCCGCGCGGGATGCCGATCGCGATTGCTGCCGGACAAACGCTGACGCTGGGCCGGGCGACCGGCGGGGGGATGCGCGGCTATATCCTGTTCGCGGGCGGGCTTGATGTGGTGCCCTATCTCGGCAGCGCGGCGACCTTCACGCTGGGCCAGTTTGGCGGCCACGCCGCGCGGGGGCTGGTGGCAGGCGATGTGCTGCATCTGGGCGACGCTGCGATCGGCGCGGGTATCGCGGCTGCGCTGCCTGAGCTTGCCCGGACATGGGAGTTGCGCGTCCTCTATGGCCCCCACGGCGCGCCCGATTTCTTCACGCCGGACGACATTGCCCGCTTCCTCGAAGCTGAATGGCAGGTGCATTACAACTCCAACCGCACCGGGGTTCGCCTTGTCGGCCCCAAGCCCGAATGGGCGCGGCGCGACGGGGGTGAGGCGGGGCTGCATCCCTCGAATATTCACGACAACCCCTATGCCATCGGCGCGGTCGACTTCACCGGGGATATGCCGATCATTCTGGGGCCGGACGGGCCGTCGCTTGGCGGGTTCGTGTGCCCCTTCACCGTGATCGCGGCGGACCGGTGGAAGATCGGCCAGCTCAGCCCCGACGACCGGCTGCGCTTCGTGCCAGTCACGATTGCTGACGCCATGGCGGCCAACGCCGAACCGCTGGACCAAGCGACCGCGCCGAGCCCTGCTGTGCCCATCGCAGACCTTTCGCCGGTCCTCGCCGCGTTCCCCGCGCAGGGCGCGCGCCCCAAGACCACCTATCGCCAGCAGGGCGACCGCAACATCCTGGTCGAGTATGGCGACATCGTGCTCGATATCGAGCTGCGCATCCGTATCCATGCCCTGATGCAGGCGCTGGAGGCGATGAAGCTGCCCGGCGTGATCGACATCACACCGGGCATCCGCTCGCTGCAATTGCACTTCGACGGTACCACGCTGGACCAGCCCCGCGCGCTCGCTGCCCTGATGGCGGCCGAGGAGGCGATGGGGGATCTCGATGATTTCGAAGCGCCCTCGCGCATCGTCCACCTGCCGCTGAGCTGGCGCGATCCCGCGATTGAGGAGACCATAACGAAGTATATCGGCACGGTACGCGATGATGCGCCGTGGTGCCCGGACAATATCGAGTTCATTCGCCGCATCAATGGCCTGCCCGATGCGCAGGCGGTCGAAGATCTGATCTTCGATGCGAGCTACCTCGTGCTGGGCCTCGGCGATGTCTATCTCGGCGCGCCGGTCGCCACGCCGGTCGATCCGCGCCACCGGCTCGTCACCACCAAATACAACCCCGCGCGCACCTGGACCCCGCCCAATGTGGTCGGGATCGGTGGGGCCTATATGTGCATCTACGGGATGGAGGGGCCGGGCGGCTATCAGCTGTTCGGGCGCACCATTCAGGTGTGGAACACGCACCGGCAGACTGATGCCTTTGTTGATGGTAAGCCGTGGCTGCTGCGGTTCTTTGACCAGATCCGGTTCTTCCCTGTCACCGCCGACGAACTGACCGATTGGCGCCGCGATTTCCCGCATGGCCGCCGGTCGATCCGCGTGGAGGAGACCACTTTCCGCCTCGCCGATTACCGCGCGTTCCTGGCCGACAATGCCGCCAGCATCGCCGCTTTCGAGACCACCCGCCAAGCCGCCTTTGATGCCGAACGCGCCGCGTGGCAGGCCTCGGGCGAGTTCGACCGGGTCAGCGACCTGCTTGAGGGCGGGGCAGGCGGCGGCGATGTGGCGGCAATCGAGGTGCCGGACGGCGCGGACGTCATCGAAGCCCCGTTCGGCGGTTCTGTGTGGAAGCTGCTGGTCGCCCCCGGCGATGTGGTGGCGGAAGGCGACGTGATTGCGGTGATCGAAGCGATGAAGATGGAATGCCCGTTTGAAAGCCCTGCCAGCGGTACGGTGGCCGCGCTCTACATTACCGAGCATCAGGCCTTGCAACCCGGCGCGCCGATGCTGGCCTTGAGGAAAGCATCATGAGCGCCTTCGCCCGCCTCAGCGCGACCGCCATCGCGGCAAGCGTCACCAGCGGCGCGGCCACGGCGCTCGCCGTGATCGAGGATACGCTCGCCCGCCTCGCTGCCTATGATGCGCACCAGCCGCAGGTGTGGATCAGCCGAGCCGATCCTGCCGCCCTGCGCGCCGCAGCCCGCGCCATTGACGCACGGGTTGCTGCTGGCGAGCACCTGCCGCTGGCCGGTGTGCCATTCGCGGCGAAGGACAATATCGACGTTGCGGGGCTGGAGACGACTGCTGCTTGCCCAGCCTTCGCCTACCGCCCCGAGCGTTCCGCCACCGTGATCGAACGGCTGGAGGCAGCGGGCGCGATCTGTGTCGGCAAGACCAATCTCGATCAGTTCGCCACGGGCCTTGTCGGCACGCGCAGCCCCTATGGCATTCCGCGCAACGCCTATAACCGCGACTATGTCAGCGGCGGGTCGAGCTCCGGTTCGGCGATTGCCGTGGCGGCGGGGTTGGTGGCCTTCGCGCTTGGCACGGATACGGCAGGATCGGGGCGGGTGCCGGCCGCGTTCAATCACCTGATCGGGTTGAAGCCGACCAAGGGCCGCTGGAGCACGCGCGGGCTGGTGCCAGCCTGCCGCACGCTCGATTGCATCACGGTGTTCACCGATGCCCTGCACGATGCGCAGGCGGTTGACGCCGTCATCGCCGGGTTCGACGCCGAGGATGCCTTCTCGCGCACCCTTGCGGACGTGGCGATCAGCGGGCGCCGGATCGGCGTGCCGCGCCGCGACCAGCGAGTGTTCTTCGGCGATGTCGCGGCTGAATATCTCTACGACCGCGCACTCAGCGTGCTGGCGGCGCAGGGCGACATCGTCGAGATCGACATCGCCCCGCTGCTCGAAGCCGCGCGCCTGCTCTACGGCGGGCCGTGGGTGGCCGAACGCACGGCCGCCATCGCTCCGTTGCTCGAGAGCAATCCGCTCGCCATTGACCCGGTGGTGCGTGAAGTCATCGCGCCCGGCAGCGCCATGCTGGCGACCGAGTTGTGGAACGGCATCTACCGCCTCGCCGAGTTGCAGCGCCATGCCGAGAGCATGTGGGGCGAGGTCGATGTGCTCGCCTTTCCCACCACCGGCACGACCTATCGCGTGGCCGAATTGCTTGAAGCGCCGGTGGCCTTGAACAGCAATCTCGGGCTCTATACCAATTTCGTGAATCTGCTCGACATGGCCGCGCTGGCCGTGCCCGCCGGTGCGCGCGACAATGGCACGGGCTTCGGGATCACGCTGATCGGGCCTGCACACAGCGATTGTGCGCTCATTGATCTTGCGCGTTCGTATCTGGCTTCGGCCGACCTTCCCCTTCCGCCCCCGCTCGATCTTGGAGACCGCATGGACACCGTCAAACTCGCCGTCGTTGGTGCACATCTTGAAGGGATGCCGCTGCATTGGCAGCTGACCTCGCGCGGAGCGACCTTCGTGGGCGCCTTCACCACTGCGCCCAATTACCGGCTCTATGCGATGGCCGATAGCGTCCCGCCCAAGCCCGCACTGGTGCACAGCGAGGACGGGGCGGAAATCGCGCTGGAAGTCTACGAGCTCGACTTCGCCAGCTTCGGCAGCTTCGTTGCCGAAGTCCCGCCGCCGCTGGCCATCGGCACGGTGACGCTGGCGGACGGCAGCAGCGTGAAGGGCTTCGTCGCCGAACCGCGCGCGCTGACCGGGGCGGAGGACATCACCCATCTGGGCGGCTGGCGCGCCTATATCGCCTCGCGATGACATGATGGCGGGGCGGATCACCAATTGGCTGAAGGGCGACGGCACAACAGGGCCGACCGACGACGCGTTCGCACAGCTGCGCGCCGCCAAGGAAGCTGCTGAAGCCGCCAACGAAGCCAAGACCCGCTTCCTCGCCAGCGTCAGCCACGAGATCCGCTCCCCGCTCAATGCGATCTATGGCTATGCCCAGCTGCTGGAGCGCAATGACGGCAAGGACGCGCTCAATGCCGCACGGGTGATCCGCCGCAGCGCCGAACACCTGTCGCACCTGGTCGAAGGCCTGCTCGACATCGCGCAGGTCGAAGGCGGCGCACTGAAGCTGAGCCGGGAGGCGATCCGTTTCCCCGAGTTCCTCGCCCAGCTGATCGCCATGCTCGATCTGCAAGCGCAGGCGAAGGGGATCGCGCTGGTGCTCGACCATCCCCCGGGCTTGCCCGAGTTCGTCCATGCCGATCCCAAGCGCTTGCGGCAGGTGCTGATCAATCTGCTGACCAACGCGATCAAGTTCACCGATCACGGGTCGGTCACGCTCAAGGTCGAATATCGCAACCAGCTGGCGACCTTCACGGTGATAGACACCGGCATCGGCATCGCGCCCGGCGATGCGGAGCGGATTTTCGCGCCGTTCGAGCGGGTGGCGGGGCCGGCGGGCGAGCGGCCCGGCGTCGGGCTCGGCCTCGCGATCACGCAGGCGCTGGTGCATATGATGGGCGGCGAAATCCGGGTCGAGAGCGCACCGGGGGAAGGTTCGCGCTTCATCGTGCGGCTGATGCTGTCGCAGCCGCTCAGCCCGCCGACCGATCCGGCGCCGGAGCCCGGCGTTGTCACCGGCTATCTCGGGCGTGAACGCTGGGTGGTGCTGATCGATGACGATACGGCGCATCTGGCGATGGTGCGCGGCCTGCTCGAACCGCTGGGTTTCCGGGTGCACACCGCCAGCGATGGCGAGACCGGCCTTGCGCTCGCCGCGCAGGTGCAGCCCGATCTGGTGCTGTGCGATGTGATGCTGGGACGCGAGTCCGGATGGGACATTGCGGCGAAACTGCGCCGCCGCCACGGCGCGGCGTTGCGGATCGTGATGCTATCGGGTGAGGGACCCCATTCCGCCACATGGCCTGCGGACGGCCCGGCCAATGATACGTTTGTGATGAAGCCGTTCGAATTTACTGTGCTGCTCGATGTGATTGCCGACCAGTTGGGGCTCGAATGGCTCCGGGCCGGTGGCTCCGCCCGTGACCTGCCCGAAGCTGGCGTTCCGCACCTGTCGCCAGGCATCGCGTCCCGTGCCGCTGCCCATTGCGCCGAAATCGAGCGGTTGGTGCGGATCGGCCACGTCCGCGCCATTGAAGCGGAGATCGACGCCATCGCCGCCCTCGCTCCCGAAGCGGCGCCGCTGGCCGAACGGATGCGGCGGGTGCTCGACAGCTTCGATCTGAAAGCGCTGGCCGACCTTGCCAAAGCGGTGGCTGCCGATGCGCGCTAAGGACTGCATCCTCGTCGTTGACGACAGCCCGGAATCGCTGCGGTTCCTGGTCGATACCCTCGAAGCCGAGGACATGACCGTGCTGATCGCCCGCAGCGGAGAGGCGACGCTTGAACTGCTGGCCGAAGTGCAGCCCGACCTCATCCTGATGGACGCGATCATGCCCGGCATCGGCGGGATCGAGACCACGCAGGCGATCAAGCGCAATCCGGCGACCGCGCATATCCCGGTGATCTTCATGACCGGCCTCAACGATCCCGAACACGTGGTCGCCGCGCTCGGCACCGGCGGGGTCGATTATGTGCGCAAGCCGGTGGTGATCGAGGAACTGCTGGCGCGGATGAAGGTGCACCTCGCCAATGCCCGCACAACCTATCGCTCCCGGCTGGCGCTCGGTCTGGCCGGGCGCAGTCTGGCGGCGCTGGGCGAGGATGCGGGGCTGATCTGGTGCACGCCGCAGGCCGAAGCGCTGTTCATCGCGGTCGATCCCGACTGGACCGCCGATCGCGGCGTGCTGCCGGAAGCCTTGATCGGCGCAGCCCTCGGTCTGATCGCCGCAGACGCCGTCCAGCCGCCGGCCAGCACACGCGTCGATGTGCGCGGGCTGGAGATTGATCTCGCCTTGGTCGAAACCGGTCGGCCGGGCGAAAGCCTGATCCGCGTCACCGAAGTGCGGGAAGATGGCAAGATCGCCGACCTGCAAAAGCATAACGGCCTGACCCGGCGCGAGGCGGAAGTGCTGCTGTGGGTGAGCTATGGCAAAACCAACAAGACGATCAGCGAGATTCTTGGTATAAGCCCGCGGACGGTGAACAAGCACTTGGAACAGGTGTTCCGTAAACTCGGGGTCGAAACCCGCGCCGCCGCGACGGCCATTGCCGTGCGATATCTTGCTGATTGATCACTTTCTCACTGAAATCACGTCACTTTCCACGGGTCCGCGCAAACCTACGTCATTTGGCCACTTCCTCGAATGGGGGAGGTCGCCATGGGTATTTGGAATGAAACGGACATCTTAAGGGGAGTTCCTCATGGCCGGAGTGCAGGTGGGCAAGCGTATTATCGGAGCAGATGCTCCGGTGATTGTCGGCTGGGAGAATATCGGCCGGGTCCAAGGCGGTCCGGTCAAGCAATTCGTGTTCACGTACTTCCAGCCCGCGATGCTTTTTGCCGCGATCCTGTTCTGGTACTACGCCCCCAATTGGCTCGCCGTCGCCTCGACCGCGATTGCCATCCGGCTCGGCTGGATGATCCTGTTGCTGGCGCTCGAATGGGTCAATCCGCGCTATGAAAGCTGGCAACTGACGTGGAAGGAATTCGCCACGGACGCCTTCTATGTCGGGCTCGGCATGACCTTCCTCGGCATGGTCGATGCCTACATCGGCGATGGGGTGATCATCAAAGCGGTACAGGGCGTGTTCGATTGGGAGAAGTTCAGCTGGTTCACGGGCCTGCCGCTCTTGCTGCAAGCGGTGCTGATCTCGATGATCTTCGACTTCGGCCAGTACTGGATGCACCGCGCGATGCACAATTGGTACCCGCTGTGGCTGACCCATGCGCCGCACCACTACATCACCCAGCTCAACATCAACAAAGGCGCGGTCGGCAACCCGATCGAACTGTTCCTGATCGGCCTCGGCATCGGCGGACTGTTCGACTTCCTGCCGCGCGCTTTCCTGCTGGCAGGGGCCATCGGGATGACGGTGAGCGTCTATCAGCACATCAACGTGCGCTTCAACACGCCGCGCTGGTGGCGGTTCATCTTCAACACGGTGGAGCATCACTCCGTCCACCACTCGCAGGATTACGAGGCAACCCGCAGCAATTACTCGGGCACCTGGATCATCTGGGACCGCATCTTCGGCACCTGTGTCGATGGTGAGGCCGAGGTGCTGGGCATGGAAGGCGGACGCCGGATGCATATTGGCGAGACGATGATCTTCCCGTTCCGCGAAGGCTGGCGCAGCACCAAGGCCGCGCTGGACAAGCGCTTCGGGCGCGGGGCCAACCCGCAGCTTCAAACAGCCCAGATGGAGCCTGCCGAGTGAGCGGAACGTCTGGGGGTATTGCCAGTGAGACAACGGGGCCGTGGGGCGCGGCGCCCTCCCCGGAACGCCCGGCGGGCCTTCCGACCATGAGGGTGCCGCTGATCGACCACATCTGGCGGGTGCGCGGCGATGTGCCGATTGACCCTCTGCTTGCGCCGGAGGAGGTCTTCGCCCGGCTTGATCCGCTGCTGCGCACGCCGGGGACGGCCGTGCGCGCGGAGGGCGGCACGCTGACCTATTCGAAAGACAACCCGGCCGCGCAGGACAAGCTGGCAACCTTCACCTGCGGCCAGCTGCGGATCGAGCGGGTCGGCGCGGGCGCGGTGCTGCGCTTTGACCTGTTCAGCCACGCGCTGCTGCTGTGCTTCCTCGCACCGCTGCTGTTCCTCGGCTTTGCCCAGATGGCGGTGGCGATCAACGCCTGGGAAGGCGCGGGCGCCGACGCGTCGGAGAAGGCTGAGAAGAAGGATGAGAAGCCGAAGCCGGTGAAGGTGCTCAACCCGGTCGATCAATTCCTCGGTGCGCCTGCGCCTGAAGATCCGAACAAGAAGAAGAAAGACGAGAAGAAGGACGAAGGCCGCCATTCGCCGGATGAGGGGTACTTCATGGCGGGTGTCTTCGCGCTGATCTATCTCGTTGGGCGCTGGCTGGAGCCGTGGCTGGTGCGGCGACGCTTCCGCGCGGCGCTCGCAAACCCGCCCGCTGCGGGCTAGGACATTCGGGCAAAATTGGCGACGCCGGGTGCCGGCGTGCGCTGTGCGGCAGGCTCGCTGATCGGGGTGGCGCTCGCCGGAGCGACCTTCGCCATTGCCGCCGTCACCGCGCCGAGTTCGTCCGGCGCAAGTGAATAGAACACCAGCTTGGCATCCTTGCGCGTGGCGACCAGTCCGGCCTTGCGCAACACGCCAAGCTGCTGCGACAGGCCCGGCTGGACGATCCCGGTCGCCTGCTCCAGCTCACCAACATTGCGCTCGCCGCCTGCCAACGTCGTCAGAATCCGCCAGCGCAAGGGATGAGCGAGGGCTTTGAGCGCTTCGATCAGATCATCGTCAGCCATCAGTCGCCGCTCCGCTCATCGCGCAGGAACCAGCTGGTCGCGTCCTTCGCGTCGAACACCTCATCCAGGGTCTGGCTCGGCGGATTGAGCAGCGGCTCACCCGGCTGCCAGTTGGCAGGGGCGAGGGCGCCCTTCGCGTCGATCGCCTGGAGCCCATCGAGGATGCGCAGCATCTCGGGGACCGAGCGGCCAAGGTTTGCGGGATAGCAGGTCATCGCCCGGATCACGCCCTTGGGGTCAATGAAGAAGGTCGTGCGCACCGCCGCGCTGTCGCTGTCCTGCGCGCCGACCATGCCGAAGGCGCGGGCGATCACCAGTGTCGGGTCTTCAAGGATGGGAAAGCGCACCTCGACGCCAAAGCGGTCGCGGATCATTCTGAGCCACGCGAAGTGCGAAAACAGGCTGTCGACCGAGAGCGCCATCAGCGCACAGTCGCGCGCCTCGAACGCCGCCGCCTCGCGGGCGAGGGCGACGAATTCGGTGGTGCAGACCGGGGTGAAGTCCGCCGGGTGCGAGAACAAGACCAGCCAGCGCCCCCGGTGATCGGAGAGTCGCACCGGGCCGATGGTGCTGCGCGCTTCGAAATCGGGGGCGAAATCGCCGATCCGCAGGCCTGCACAGGGGGGAAGGGGGGAGGCGGTCTGGTCCATGGACCGGGTCATAGCACTTGACTCTTCAATTGCAATACATATACACGATTTATGAAAATGACGGGAGGTTGGGAATGAGCGCGATTGACCCTGTGCTGCAAAGCGCAACCGCGCAGGTGTTGAAGGCCGTTGATGACTCAGCACTGCGCCCCGAAATCGCGAGCTTTTTCGACCCGGCGACCTTCACCGTCACCTATGTCGTCCACGATCCGGCGACACTTGAGGCCGCGGTGATCGACTCGGTGCTCGACTTCGATCCCAACTCTGGGCGGACCGCTACGCTGTCGGCCGACCGGGTGATCGACCATGTCACTTCGCATAATCTGAAAGTGACATGGCTGCTGGAGACCCATGCCCACGCCGATCACTTCTCTGCCGCGCCCTATCTTCAGGAGAAGATTGGCGGCAAAATCGCCATCGGTGCAGACATAACCACGGTCCAATCCGTGTTCGGCAAGCTGTTCAATGCCGGAACCGAGTTCGCGCGGGACGGATCGCAGTTCGATGTGCTGTTCAGGGACGGCGACACCTTCACCATCGGCAATCTGCCCGTGACAGTCATGCATGTCCCCGGCCACACGCCCGCCTGCATTGCCTATGTGGTGGGCGAGGCGGTGTTCGTGGGCGATACGATGTTCATGCCCGACTACGGCACGGCGCGCGCTGACTTCCCCGGCGGGGACGCGCGCACGCTGTTCCGCTCGCTGCGCCGGATCCTCGCGCTGCCGCCCGCGACCCGTCTGTTCATGTGTCACGACTATCTGCCCAAGGGCCGCAACGACTATGTGTGGGAGACCACCGTCGCCGCGGAACGCGCAGGCAATGTCCACGCGCATGACGGGATTACCGAGGACGAATTCGTTGCCATGCGCGAGGCGCGTGACGCAACGCTTGATATGCCGCGCCTGATCCTGCCTTCGGTGCAGGTGAATATGCGCGCGGGCCATATGCCCCCGCCGGACGATAATGGCGTCACCTACCTCAAGATCCCGGTCAACGCCGTATGACATTACCCGGATTCCCTGATGCCGCACCGCTTGATGGCCTGATCGGCGGCGTTCTGATCGGACTAGCGGCGGCGCTGATGCTGCTGGGGGCGGGGCGGATCGCTGGCGTCTCGGGCATTGCCGCGCGCGCCTTCGGGCTTGCCAGCGGGTCGCAACCGCGGCTCGGCGCATGGGCCTTCATCATCGGCCTGCCCTTGGGGGCGCTGATCGTGACCAGCCAGACTGCCGCTTCAGCCCCGGCCTTCGCCAATCCGGTGACGCTAGCCATCGCGGGAGTGATCGTCGGCGTCGGCACCCGCCTCGGCAGCGGCTGCACCAGCGGGCATGGCGTATGCGGCCTCAGCCGCCTGTCGCAGCGGTCGCTGGTCGCCACCGCCACCTTCATGGCGACCGGCTTTGCCACAGTCGCCGCGATGAACGCGCTCGGCCTTGCGGTGCTGCCATGATCCGCGAAACGCTGGTCCCGCTCGCTTCGGGCACCATTTTTGGCGCAGGCCTCACCATCGGCGGCATGACCGATCCGGCGCGGGTGCGCGGGTTCCTCGACCTGTTCGGAGACTGGGATCCGACGCTCGCCTTTGTGATGGGCGGAGCGGTGCTGGTGATGGCGTTCGCCTGGGCCGTGCAACGCAAGATGCTGCGCCCCTTCTTTGGTGATGGCTTCGCTCTGCCTGACCGGAGCGACATCACCCCGCGCCTGATCGGCGGATCGGCGCTGTTCGGGATTGGCTGGGCCATCGCCGGGCTGTGCCCCGGGCCCGGCTTTGCCGCGCTGGCCATCGCGCCCGCCTCGGCAGCGATCTTCGTAATCGCGATGCTTGGCGGAATGCTTCTCGTGCGGCTGATCGAAAGCTGAGCCGGTGAGCGCGGCGCAGAGATGATCGATCCGCTGCACCTTGCGCTGGGCGGAATGTCGGGCGTGCTCGTCGGTTTCGCGCTCGGGCTCGTGGGCGGCGGCGGGTCGATCCTCGCGGTGCCGCTGATGGTCTATCTGGTCGGCGTGCCAAACCCCCATGTCGCGATCGGCACCAGCGCGCTGGCAGTGGCGGCCAATGCCGCGACCGGCCTGTTCCAGCATGCCCGCGCGGGAGATGTGCGGTGGCGCTGCGGCCTGATGTATGCAGCTTTTGGCGTCGTCGGCGCGCTTGGCGGTTCGACCCTCGGCAAGAGCTTTGATGGGCAGAAGCTGCTGTTCCTGTTTGCGCTGCTCATGCTGGTGGTCGGCGCGATGATGCTGCGCAGCCGCAAGGCGGAAGGCGATCCCCATGTCAGGCTCAACCGCGAAAATGCCCCGCGCCTCATGGCCTTCGGTCTCGGCACGGGCGCATTCAGCGGCTTTTTCGGGATCGGCGGCGGGTTCCTGATCGTGCCGGGACTGATTGCCTCGACCGACATGATGATGATCAATGCGGTCGGCACCAGCCTGGTGGCGGTGACCGCCTTCGGGCTCGCGACGGCTGGCAATTACGCCCTTTCGGGCCTGATCGACTGGGTTCTGGCCGGCGTATTCATCGCTGGCGGTGTGGCTGGCGGGCTGGCCGGCACGCGGCTGTCGCACCGCCTGTCGGCGGGCGGCCAGCTCAAGACCGTCTTCGCGCTGCTGATCTTCGTGGTGGCCTTCTACATGCTCTACCGCAGCGGGCTGGCGCTCTGGGGTTGAGCCTTGCAACCCTTTCGGCCTGAAACCGTATATCCGGTGCAGCCTTTGCATTTGATCGCTGCAGCTACGGGATTACGCCCTCATCATGCTTGAGAACCTCGACGCTCTGCTGCTTGCGCGGATCCAGTTCGCGTTCACCGTCAGCTTCCATTTCTTCTTCCCGGCCTTCTCGATCGGGCTGGCGAGCTACCTTGCGGTGCTTGAGGGGCTGTGGCTGAAGACCGGCAAGTCGGTCTATCACGACCTGTTCAAGTATTGGTTGAAGATCTTCGCGATTGCCTTTGCCATGGGCGTCGTCTCCGGCATCGTCATGTCCTACCAGTTCGGCACCAACTGGGCCGTATTCTCGGACAAGGCGGGGCCGGTGATCGGGCCGCTGATGGCCTATGAGGTGCTGACCGCATTCTTCCTCGAAGCAGGCTTCCTTGGCGTGATGCTGTTCGGGATGGAGAAGGTCGGCAAGAAGCTGCACTTCGCCGCGACGCTGATGGTGGCGCTCGGCACCTTTGTTTCGGCCTTCTGGATCCTCAGCGTCAACAGCTGGATGCAGACCCCGACGGGGTACGAGATTGGCGCGAATGGCCAGTTCCTGCCCGGCCCCAGCTGGTGGGACATCGTCTTCAACCCGAGCTTCCCTTATCGCTTGGTCCACACGGTGATGGCCGCCTATCTGACGACCGCCTTCGTGGTCGGCGCGGTGGGCGCATGGCACCTGCTCAAGGACAAGGCCAACCCGCACGCGCGCACAATGTTCTCGATGGCGATGTGGATGGCCGCGATCGTCACGCCCTTGCAGATTTTCGCAGGCGACATGCACGGGCTCAACACGCTCGAACATCAGCCGGCCAAGGTGATGGCGATGGAGGGGCACTACCAAAGCCACCCCGAGGGCGCGCCACTGATCCTGTTCGGCATTCCCGACAGCGAAGCCCGGACAGTGCGTTACGCGATCGAGATTCCCAAGGCCTCCTCGCTGATCCTCAAGCATGATCTGAACGCGCCGATGGCGGGCCTCGACACGATCCCCGATGACAAGGAGCCGCCGGTCGGCACCGTGTTCTGGAGCTTTCGGGTGATGGTCGGCATCGGCTTTGCGATGCTCGGGATTGGACTGTGGAGCCTGTTCGGGCGCGTTCGTGGGCGGCTCTTTGACATGCCGTTGTTGCATCGTGCCGCTGTGGTCATGGGGCCATCGGGCTTTGCCGCCGTGCTGGCCGGGTGGATCACGACCGAAGTGGGCCGCCAGCCCTATGTGATTTACGGCGTGCTGAGGACAGCCGATGCGGCCAGCCCGCTTGACGCGCCTGCTGTCGCGGCGTCGCTGCTGGCGTTTGTGATCGTCTACTTCACCGTCTTCGGCATCGGCGTGTGGTATATCCTCAAGCTGATGGGCAAACCGCCGCATGCGGGCGAGAGCGGGATCAAGGGCGAGATTGATGGCCCGATCCGCACCGCCGGGATCACCCCCGGTCCGACGCAGAACCCCGGCGGCGACGAGCCGCTGCCGACCGAAGCGCCTTCCGAAAAGGAGCCGGTGTGATGGATCTCACAGTCATCTGGGCCTTCATCATCGCCTTTGCGGTCTTTGCCTACGTGGTGATGGATGGCTTCGACCTCGGCATCGGTATCCTGTTCCCGACCTTCCGGGTCGGGCAGGGCCGCAACCGGGCGATGAACTCGATTGCGCCGGTGTGGGATGGCAACGAGACCTGGCTGGTGCTGGGCGGCGGCGGGCTGTTTGCGGCCTTTCCGCTGGCCTATGCTGTGATCCTGCCTGCGACCTATCCGCTGATCATCGCGATGCTGCTCGGCCTCGTGTTCCGGGGTGTGGCGTTCGAATATCGCTGGCGTGATCCGGCTCATGAGAAGTTCTGGGACTTGGCGTTCTTCGGCGGCTCGCTGGTCGCGGCGATGTCGCAAGGGATGATCCTCGGTGCGTTGCTGCAAGGGATCGAGGTTGACGGTCGGGCCTATGCCGGCAGCTGGTGGGATTGGCTGACGCCGTACACCTTCCTCACCGGGCTTGGCACGGTTGCGGGCTATGCGCTGCTCGGCAGCACGTGGCTGATCTGGAAGCTCGACGGCGGAGTGCAGGCCCATGCGCGCTATGTTGCCTTCCGGGCCGCGCTTGCGACAATCGTGCTGATGGGCGCGGTGAGCCTCTACAACATCACCCTCAACCCCGAATATGCTGCGCACTGGCTGTCTGCGCCCGAGGTGTACTGGGTCGCACCCGTGCCGATTGTGACCGCGCTGGTGGCAATCACACTGATCCGGACGATCCGGGGGACCGGCAATTCCGCGCCGTTCTGGCTGGCGATTGCGCTGTTCTTCTTGGGCATGAGCGGGCTGGGTGTCACCATCTGGCCCAATGTCGTGCCACCCTCGATCACGATCTGGGACGCTGCCGCGCCTGAGCGGAGCCAGGAATTCATGCTGGTCGGCGTCGCGCTGACCTTGCCGCTGATCATCGCCTACACCGTGTGGGCCTATTGGGTGTTCCGCGGCAAGGTCGGCCATGAGGGGTATCACTGATGCTCGCCCCGCCGGAACTAGAACCTGAGAAGCCCCTGTGGCAGCGCTTGCTATGGATGGCGGGCATCTGGGCGGCGAGCGTCGCCGTGCTGGGCGCGGTCGCTTATGTGATCCGGCTGTGGATCGCGCCTTGAGCGGCACGGTCAAGGTCTGGTTCGACGGTGCCTGCCCCCTGTGCCTGCGTGAGATCGCGCTGATGCGTCGGCTCGACCGGCGCGGGGCAATCACCTTCGTTGATGTCGCGAGCGGCGCCGATCCTTCCTGCCCGATCGACCGCGCGAAACTGCTCGCCCGGTTCCATGCCGAGGAAGACGGCGTGGTCCACTCTGGCGCGGCCGCCTTTGCGGCGATGTGGCGCGCCATCCCGTTGCTGCGTCCGCTGGGGCTGGCCGCGCGCAATGGCTTTGTGTTGCGCGTGCTGGAGGCCGCTTACCTGCGCTTCCTCAAGGTACGTCCGCGCCTGCAACGCTTCTTCGCCTAGAAAACCGCTTGCCCTGCACCCGTGGATCGTCTGATCTGTTCCCATAAGCAACGGGAGAGACCAGCCGCCATGAGCAATTTCGGCGCAATGCAGAACGAAATCTACAACGCCGGTTTGCGGGGCATTCTGCCGACGTGGCCGGTCGATTTCGCCACCCTCGAAAAGCGGGCACATGAGGCGCTGGGGCCGGGTCTCACCAATTATGTCGCGGGCGGTTGCGGCGATGAGCATACGCAAAACAGCAATGCTTCTGCCTTCCACCACTGGGGCATGGTGCCGCGGATGATGGTCGATTGCTCGGTGCGGGATCTCAGCATCGAACTGTTCGGCCACACCTATCCCACGCCGCTGTTCATGGCCCCCATCGGCCTGAACGGAGAGGCGACGCAGGATCGTCATGGGGACATGGCCGCCGCACGCGCTGCGGCGCTGACGGGGGTGCCGTTCTGTGCTTCGACCCTCGCCAATGATCCGCTGGAGGATGTGAAGGCAGCCTGCGGCGATACGCCCGCGTGGTTCCAGCTCTACACCCCCAAGAACAGGGAACTCGCGACCAGCCTGATCCGCCGCGCCGAGGAGGCTGGCTATAGCGCGCTGGTGGTGACGCTCGACACCTGGGTAACGGGCTGGCGGCCGCGCGATCTCAACGCGTCGAACTTCCCGCAGCTGCGCGGCAAAGTCTTGCAGAACTACTTCACCGACCCCGTGTTCCGCTCGCTGCTGGCCAAGCCGCCCGAGGAAGATCCGGCGGCGGCGATCTTTACTTGGGCGGCGACCTTTGGGCAGGTGCTCACGTGGGACGACATGGCGTGGTTCAAGTCGGTGACCAAGCTGCCCATCGTCCTCAAGGGCATCTGCCACCCCGACGACGCGCGTCGCGCGGTCGATTGCGGGGCGGACGCAGTCTATTGTTCGAATCACGGCGGGCGGCAGGCCAATGGCGGGATCGCGACCATCGATCTGCTGGAGGATGTGGTGACAGCCTCGGGCGACACGCCGGTGCTGTTCGACAGCGGCATCCGTTCCGGCTCCGATGCCGTCAAGGCCTTGGCGATGGGTGCGCGGGCGGTTGGCGTGGGGCGGCCGTACACCTATGGTCTGGCGTTGGGCGGGGCTGAGGGGGCCGCTTGGGTGCTGCGCTCGATCCTGGCCGAGGCGGACCTGCTGATGGCGGTCAACGGCTATCCGACGCTCGCCGATGTTCGCGCCGCCGGGGTTCGCCGCACGACGGCCTAGGCCCTCCGCGCGATTCTTACCTAGAACTGCATTAAGACACTATTTATGCAGGGAATTTATGCTATCCATTGCGATATAACAACACGCACTTCGGGGACGCATGACATGGAAAAACCAACCATCTGGTCGAGCCGGCCAGATCTGATGCGACGCACTGTTTGCTTGCAGGATGAACAGGTGCGGCGGGCGCGCTATGGTCAAATCCAGCCGATGGAACAGCGCAAGTCGCTACTTTCGCGGATCGCTTGGAAGAACCTGCGCGCCTAACCGCCGGACTTGGCCAGCATGACCAGCTTGGTATCGGTGAAGGCAAGGTAGCCTTCCTCGCCGCCTTCCGATCCGAACCCGCTGTCGCCGATCCCGCCGAACGGGGTTTCGGGCGAAGAGACGATCAGCTGGTTGATCCCCACCATGCCTGCGCGCAGCGCCCGGCCGAGGTAATGGGCTTCGTCCAGATCGCCCGAGAAGGCATAGGCGGCAAGGCCATAACGGAGGCCATTGGCGATCCCGACCGCGTCCTCGATCGCATCGAAGGGCACAATCCCGGCGATGGGGCCGAAGGGTTCTTCGGTCATGAAGCGGCTGTCGGGCGAGGGATTGGCGATCACGGTCGGCTGGAAGAAGAACCCACTGCCAGCGATCACGGAGCCGCCGGTTACGACTTCGCCGCGGTTGCCGCCAGCGTCCGCCACGACCTGCTCCATGGCCGCAATCCGGCGGCCGTGGGCGAGCGGGCCCATGTCGACGCTTTCATCCGCGCCCGGATCGCCAACCTTCAGCTTGCTTGCAACGGCGGCGAATTCGGCGACGAAGCGGTCGTAAATCTCGCGCGCGACCAGAAACCGGGTGGGCGAGACGCAGACCTGTCCGGCGTTGCGGAACTTGGTGCTGGCGCACATCGCCACCGCGCGGTCCAGGTCGGCGTGCTTGCTGACGATCACCGGGGCATGTCCGCCCAATTCCGGGGTGAAGCGCTTCATGTGGGTCGCCGCGAGCGCACCCAGCTGCTTGCCAACCGCGGTCGATCCGGTGAAGCTCACCTTGCGGGTGACGGGCGAGGCGATGAGGTGTTCGGACACCGGGCCGGGATCGCCATGGACGAGGTTGAGCACACCCTTGGGCACGCCCGCATCGACGAAGCATTCCACCAGCAGTTGCGCCGAGCCCGGGGTGTTTTCGGCCGGCTTGAGGATGGCAGTGCAGCCCGCCGCCAACGCACCGGCGATCTTCTTGACCGGCAGATTGATCGGGAAATTCCACGGGGTGAGCAGGACAGCAGGACCAATCGGCTCGTGGGTCACCATCTGCGCGATCAGCGCCGCGCCGCGTGTCGGGATCAGGCGTCCGCCGCGACGCTTGGCCTCTTCGCCGAGAAAGTCGATCACGTCGCAGGACGAGGTGATCTCGCCGATGGCCTGCGCGCGAGGCTTGCCCATTTCGGCGGTCACCACCCGGGCGATCGCAGGCGCGCGTTCGCGCAGCAGGTCGGCGGCGCGGCGCAGGATCGCGTAACGCTCCGCCCCTGAAGTGCGGCTCCAGCTCGCAAAGGCATCGTCCGCCGCCTTCAGTGCGGCATCGAGCTGCGCGGGTGAGGCCTTGGGGCACTGGCCGATTGCCGCGCCAGTGGCGGGGTTGATCACGTCCATCGTGCCTGCCTCTCCGGCTTCGATCCAGTCGCCGTTGATGAACATCTTGAGGGTGGGGTAGTCGGTCATCGGTCAGTTCCTGATGGTGTGGGCGCGCACAAATGTTCCACGCGAAACATCGCCGCGACGGCGCGCTGGAGGGGGTCTAGATGGGGTCTAGCAAGGTCTAAACCGCTATGACGTGCTGCTCAATCGCTCCGAAGATCGAATGGTTGTGCGCGTCCCGCATCTCGATCCGCACCGTGTCCCCAACCTGCATGAACGGCGTTTTGGCAGCCCCATCGCGGATCGTTTCAATCATGCGGATTTCCGCGATGCAGGAATAGCCCGCGCCGCCTTCCGCCACTGGCTGACCGGGGCCGCCATCGGCACCCTTGTTCGAGATCGTGCCTGTGCCGATGACCGTGCCCGCGCCGAGGTTACGGGTCTTGGCGGCATGGGCGACGAGTTGCGCGAGGTTGAAAGTCGCATCCTTGCCCGCATTCGCCCGTCCGAACGGCGCGCCATTCAGATCGACCATCAGCGGCAGATGGATCAGATAGTCAGCCCAGGCCTCGCCGAGTTCATCCGGCGTCACTGCTACGGGTGAAAAGGCACTGGCCGGCTTGGACTGGAAGAAGCCGAAGCCCTTTTCCAGTTCCGCCGGGATCAGGCCCCGCAGCGACACATCGTTCACCAGCATCAGCAGCTTGATGTGGCTGGCTGCTTCTTCCGCAGACACGCCCATCGGCACATCATCGGTGATGCAGGTGATCTCGCCCTCCATGTCGCAGCCCCATGCCGGATCGCCCAGCGGGATATCCTGACGCGGGCGCAGGAAGCTGTCCGATCCGCCCTGATACATCAGGGGATCGGTGTAGAAACTCTCGGGGACGGTTGCGCCCCGCGCCTGACGCACCAGCTCGACATGGTTGATGTAAGCGCTGCCATCGGCCCACTGATAGGCGCGCGGCAGGGGGGAATGCGCCTGCCGCTCGTGGAAGCGTTCGCACGGCACGGTCTCGTGCTCGACATCGCGGGCGAGCAGTTCAAGCTCCGGCGCGATCCGCTCCCAATCATCAAGCGCGGCTTGCAGGGTCGGCGCGATATAGCCTGCTGCCGAGCAGCGGGTCAGGTCTTTCGAGACCACCACCAGCTTGCCGTCGCGCGTGCCATTATCGAGGGTTGCGAGTTTCATTGGGCGTTCCTCCGTCCGGAAAAATCTAGGGTGCGTCGATCTGCTTGTCGGGATGCGCTGCAGCAAAGGCGGGCAGCGCAAGGCAGGCAGCTTCGATGCGGGTCATGTGGGGGCTGCTCGTCAGGTCGTAATTGAACCGCCGAGCATTCGCGAGCTGAGGGATCAGCACGATCTCGAACAGACCGGGGGCGTCACCCTGGAGGAAATCGCCCGCACCCAGCTGCGCCAGCCGCGCCTCGACCGGGTTCAGCGTGCGCGCCAGCCAGTGGCGATACCACGTGTCGATTTCGTCCTGCGTGTGGCCGAGGGGGTCTTTCAGATACTTCAGCACCGGCAGATTGTTGACCGCGTGAATCTCGGTCGCGATCCCGTAAGCGAGTTCGCGCACCGTGTAGCGCGTCTCGATATCGGCGGGCAGGAACCGCGGCTCGGGATAGGCTTCATCCAGCCATTCGAGCAGCGCCATCGACTGCGCGCGGTCACGCCCGTCCGCCTCCAGCATCGGCAGCGAGCCGAAGGGGTTGCGGCTAGTGAAGGCTTCGTCCTTGTTTTCTGCTGTCACCAGATTGACCGGCACATTCTCGAAGGCGAGGCCTTTGAGGTTGAGCGCAATCCGCAGGCGGTAGGAGGTCGACGAGCGGAAGTAGCCGAACAGACGCATCAGAACGCTGCAATCCCCGTGATCGCGCGGCCCAGGATCAGCGCGTGGACATCATGCGTACCTTCATAGGTATTGACCGTTTCGAGGTTCACCATGTGGCGAATGACCTGATACTCCTCGGAAATTCCGTTGCCACCATGCATGTCGCGCGATTGCCGGGCAATATCCAAAGCCTTGCCGACATTGTTGCGCTTCACGATCGAGATCATGTCGGGCGCGAAGCGGCCCTCGTCGATCAAGCGGCCGACGCGGAGTGACGCCTGAAGGCCGAGCGCAATATCGGTCATCATGTCGGCGAGCTTCTTCTGGAACAGCTGCGTCGCGGCCAGCGGGCGGCCGAACTGGTGCCGGTCCAGCCCATATTGGCGCGCAGCATGGAGGCAGAATTCTGCCGCCCCCAGCGCGCCCCAGCTGATGCCGTAGCGCGCGCGGTTGAGGCAGCCGAACGGGCCCTTGAGGCCTTCGACATTGGGCAGCAGTGCCGAGGACGGCACCCGCACCTCGTCCATCATGATCATACCGGTGGTGGAGGCGCGAAGGCTGATCTTGCCCTTGATCTTGGGCGCGCTGAGCCCAGCCATGCCCTTTTCCAGCACGAAGCCGCGAATGGCGCCGCCATGGTCTTCGGACTTGGCCCAGACCACGAAGACATCGGCAAAGGGCGCGTTGCTGATCCAGGTCTTGCTACCGGAGATGACGTAATCATCCCCGTCCTTCCGGGCGTAGGTTTTCATCCCGGCAGGGTCTGAACCGGCATCAGGCTCGGTCAGACCAAAGCAGCCGATCAGCGTCCCGGCGGCAAGCCCGGGCAAGTATTTGCGGCGCTGTTCGTCAGAGCCATAGGCATAGATCGGGTGCATCACGAGGCTCGACTGCACGCTCGCCATTGAGCGGTAGCCCGAGTCCACCCGCTCGATCTCGCGGGCGATCAGGCCATAGGCGACATAGCCCGCGCCCGCGCCGCCGAATTCTTCGGGGATGGTCGCACCCAGCAATCCCGCGGCGCCCATCAGCGGGAAGAGTTCAGGCGCGTCGGTTTCCTCGCGAAAGGCGTCGATCACGCGCGGCTGAAGTTCGCTCTGCGCAAAGCCGTACGCGGCGTCGCGGATCATCCGCTCTTCCTCGGTCAGCTGACTTTCCAGGTCGAACGGGTCTTCCCAGTTGAACGGGGCCATTCGCGAATCCGCCCGCGAGGGGGCGCTGTTGGTGCCGTGCACGGGCATGCTCCTGCTTATTGTGTTTCTCCCAGCCTTTGCAGGCTTGGCAGGCCGGGGCAAGAGGGGCGACGCCAGCAGGAAGTGAGCATGCGCTCAGGCCGGGGCAATGACCCGGCTGACAGTTTCGAGGAGCATCGCCGGAGGGCAGGGTTTGGCCAGCGTGGTCGCGCCCGGAAAGCGGGCAGCGACTTCGGTCGCGGAATGCCGTTCGGAATGGAGGATCACGGGCACATTGTCATCGAGCAGCTTCTGCGCCAGCTCATACGACAGCCCATCGGTCAGCTCGATATCGAGGATCGCCAGATCGGGCTTTTCCTTTTGGCAGGCCAGCATCGCCGAGGAAATTCCGGCATGCGGCCCTTCAACTTCGTATCCGGCTTCCTCAAAAGTGTCGCACAGATCAAATCCAGTAATGAACTCGTCTTCGGCCACCAAGATCCGCAAAACCATTGACCCTCTCCCGCTTCTCCGACTCCCACAAATCAAAGTGTATCACGGATTGGACGTCAACCTTGCGCAATATTATCCATTGCGGCCGAATTGTGCCGCAAATGCGTTTTCGTCTCCCGCGGCCAGCAATTGCGCCTGTTCGACCCATTGATCACGCGTGATGCGACCAGCGAAACGGCCAAGCTGGGCATCTATCCGCTCGATATCGGCAGGCTGCCACGCGGCGATCTGGGCAAAGCTGCGGACCCCGAGTTCGCCCAGCAGCGCAGCCAGTTTGGGGCCGAGGCCCTTGATGCGGGTCAGATCGTCAGATGGGCCGGCGGAAGGCGGGCTGACGGTCGGTGTGATAGCTGGGCCGGCCTCGGCGTCGGTTGCCATCGGTGCGGCTGCCACCGCCTGACTGTTGGCAGCGGCCGACATCGCGCCCTGATTGATCTCGACTGCGCGCGGCGCATCGATCAACGCTTGATTGCGCGCCGCAGGGGCTGCGCCATCTTCCAGCACATCGCGGGCGAGCGGGGTGCCGCTTTCGTCCTCGATCACACGGGCCTTGCGGCTAAGGCGCGCGAGCACCCACACGGCCAGCACCAGTGCAACCAGACCGAGCAGGATCAGCGGCAGATAATTCATCAGGTCAGGGGACATGGCGCTTTTGCTCCCAAGCGAATCATGACGTTGCGGCGATGCGCTCTAGCAGCCTCGTGCGGCTTCGCCCAAGTCCCTGCGATCAGCCGCCCTTCATGCTGGCGGCCAACTGGTTCAATTGCAGGAATTCCTGCCGCCAGAAATTGTCCTGACTGCCTGCGAGTCTGCCGATGTCGTCAAAGCCGAAGCCCAGCATCATCTCGTCCCCGCGCAAGACCTGACCGTAAGCTGCGACCGCTGCGGCAAAGGCAAAATCGCCCTTGGGTGCGGTGGCCGAGGTGAGCGCGGCGGAGGGGACCGCTTGTTCGATCAGTTTCGAGGTATCGCCATCGGGCAGCTTGTAACGCAGCTTGACGTTGGCGGCCTCTGCCAGCTTGGCGGTCGCCGCTGCATCAGGCTTGTCCTCATAGCGGCGCGGCGCGATCCAGCCCTTGCCGCCGACAGGGACGACTTCGTAGATCGCGGTCACCTGATGACCCGCGCCGATCTCGCCCGCGTCGACCAGATCATTGTCGAAATCCTCTTCGCGCAGCGCCCGGTTCTCGTAGCCCACAAGGCGGTATTGCGCGATCGCGGCGGGGTTGAATTCGACCTGGATTTTCACGTCCTTGGCGATCGTGAACAGGGTCGATTGCATCTCCTCGCCCAGCACCTTTTTCGCTTCCAAGGCGGTGTCGATATAGGCGTAGTTGCCGTTCCCCTTGTTGGCGATCTGCTCCATCATCGCTTCGTTGTAGTTGCCCTGGCCAAAGCCCAGCGTGGTCAGCGTAATGCCGCTTTCGCGCTTCTTTTCGATCAGTTCGATCAGCGCCTTGGTGTCCGAGACTCCAACATTGAAATCGCCGTCGGTGGCCAGGATCACGCGGTTCACGCCGCCTTTGATGAAGTTGTCCTCGGCGATGCGATACGCAAGCTCGATCCCGGCGCCGCCTGCGGTCGATCCGCCCGCAGAAAGGCTATCCAGCGCGCGGCGAATCTTGGCGGTGTCGCTGGTGGGTTCCAGCACCATTCCCGCCGCGCCCGCATACACGACGATCGAGACGGTATCCTTGGGCGAAAGCTCCCCGGCAAGGCCCGCCAGCGCGGTCTTGACCAAGGGCAGCTTGTCCGGGGAATTCATCGAGCCCGAGACGTCCATCAGGAATACGAGGTTCGCAGGCGGACGCTCATCGCCCGTGATATCATACCCGCGCAGGCCGATGCGCATGAGGTAAGTGCCCGGGTTCCACGGGGTCTTGGCGACATCGGTGGTGACGCTGAACGGCTGGCTGCGATCCTTGGGCCGGGCATAGTCATAGCGGAAATAGTTGATCATCTCCTCGGTGCGGACGGCATCCTTGGGCGGCATCATGCCTTGGGTCAGGAACCGCCGGGCATTGGCATAGGCCCCGGTATCGACATCGACCGCGAAGGTGGAAACCGGCTCGGCAGCGGTCAGTTTGACGGGGGAGACCTCCTCGCCGTCATATTTCTCGCGGCCCGGCTACGATTTCTCGAACCGCTGGAAGAGCGGGGAGACAAGGTGATGCG
>NZ_JAAALE010000012.1 GCF_009905735.1 Porphyrobacter sp. SLTP | reverse complement strand
CGCTAGCCGTTGAACGCATCGACCGTGATCGGTACCCCACCCGCATTATCGCGCCCGATTTCGCCGTGCCGACGCTGATCGAGGGGCCGGGCTTCAAGCTCGTCCCGCTCGGCCCCGCGCTGACCGAGATCGACTATCGCGCCTACATGGCGTCGATCGCGCACCTGCAGAAGACCTTCACCCGTAGCACGGGCTGGCCACATGATGGCCTGACACTAGCTGATGCGAAGGCCGACATGGACACCGAAGCGGGACGGTTCGCGCGGCGCGAATCTTTCGCCTACGCCGTGCTCACCCCCGATGGTTTGCGCGAACGGGGCTGCGTCTATGTCTATCCGGGCAGGGCAGGCAGCTATGACGCCGAGGTCCGGTTGTGGGTGACGGCGGAGGAATATGAAGCGGGCTTCGATGCCGAGCTATACGCGTGGACGAAGGGTTGGATCGCCCGCGACTGGCCCTTCCGGAACGTCGCCTATCCAGGGCGGGCGATTGCATGGGAAGAATGGGACGCAATGGTTGCCGCGGGCAAGGCGCAATAGGCGACGCGCCAATCATCTCTTGTCGTCACCCCGGACTTGATCCGGGGTCGGGTTGCTTCAGCGCGGACATGAGGGCCGGGGTCTGCATCAGGTTGCGAATCTGATCGGTGATCGAGCGCCCGTCGCTGGATGCAACCTTGAGCAACTGCTGACATTCATCCCGGGTCCAAAGCCTGTCCGGCGTCACGTCATACCGATCGAGCGGCAGATGGCGGGTGAGAAGGAAGCTGTTCCCCGCGTTGTCATGCACAACCATGATCGACGCATGTGCGAGAAGATGTCGGAGCGGGCGAAATGATCTCCAGCGCTCAATCCGTTTGAGGAGGGTCTGACAGCGTTTGTTGCTGCTGCGGTACAGGCGATTGCACAGCGTCTGCAGACTGGAAAGCGGTCCCTTGTCGATGGGGAGGTCCAAGGCGATACACAACTGCCCTATGGCGCGTTCGGCGACCGCGAATTGCGTGAGCACGCGCCCCAGCCAGTCGAATGGCTCGACAGGATCGGGTTGTATCTCGAAGGCCGCGAAGGTGGGCTGTTCCGACATAAGCAACCCATAAGACACAAGGCCTTAATCCTTCGTCACCCACCGTCCGATCAATAAGGCACCGCCCCCTTCTCCCGCTGCGCCTTCGCCGCCGCGGTCCACCATGCCAGATCGTCCGCAAAGCGCGGGAACTGCTTTGCCAGCGCCTTGCCGCCGTCGCCGACCGGTTCCCCCTTCTCGTCCAGCGTGTCCTTCATCGGCCCCACCGCGATGGTGCTCGACACCACCACCATGCCCATTTCGCCGAGGATATCGCGCCACGCGAGCGCCGCGCGCACCCCGCCGAAGCGCCCGGCGGAGTAGCTCGCGATTGCGGCGGGCCGCCAGAACCACTCTTCGAGGAAGTGGTCGGTGAGGTTCTTCAGACCCGGCTGCACACTCCAATTGTATTCGCCCACCACGAACAGGAAGGCATCTGCGCGGCGGATCTTGCTCGCCAGCGTTTCCAGCGCATCGGGCGCCTCGCCTTTCGGATATTCCTTGTACATCCGGTCGAGCATGGGGAGATCGAGCGCCTTGGCATCGATCAGCTCGACATCGCACCCCCGCGCCTCAAGCTCGCGGACGCAGTAATCTGCGAGCCGGATGCCCTGCCGGTCGCGGCGGTAGGAGCCGTAGAATACGAGGATGCGGTCAGCCATGTCAGTCTCCCGCGCCGTCACGGCACGATGGTGGTGAACAGATAGGTCGCGAAGATCACGAGGTGGATCACACCCGGCACAACCGTGGTCCGGCCCTGGCCCAGCGTCAGGCTCGCCACCAGCAGTGTCAGCGCCAGCAGCACGATCCCGCCCATCGACAGCCCGAGTTCGAGATCGAGCCCCAGTGCCAGCGCCACCATCGCCACCGCCGGGATGGTCAGCCCGATCGAGGCCAGCGCCGATCCGATCGCGAGGTTGAGACTGGTCTGCACCCGGTTGGCCTTGGCCGCGCGCAATGCGGAGAAGCCCTCGGGCGCCAGCACCAGCGCGGCGATGATGATCCCCACCACCGCCTTGGGCGCGCCCGCTGCCTGCACGCCGGCCTCGATCACCGGAGAGAGGTTCTTGGCGAGCAGCACCACCGCCACCAGCGCCGCCAGCAGCATCGCCGCCGCCGCCGCTGCCTTGGGGCGCGAGACCGGCTCTTCGTGGGCGTGATCGTCGGCATCCTCAATGTGGTGGATGAAATGATCGCGGTGACGGATGGTCTGCGCGACCACGAAGGTGATGTAGACGATCAGCGATACGGCCGCGACGAACACCAGCTGCGTCTCGGTGTAATAGGCCTCGGGCGCGCTGGTGGTGAAGCGTGGCAGGACCAGCGTCAGCACCGCGAGGGTCGCCAGCATCGCCAGGCCCGTGCTCACCCCGGCCTGGGTATAGGCCTGCTCCAGATGGCGCCGCCCGCCTGCGATCAGGCAGATGCCGATAATGCCATTGATGGTGATCATGATCGTCGCGATCAGCGTGTCGCGCGCCAGCAGTTCGGTGTCCTCGCCGCCCGCCAGCATGATCGAGACGATCAGCGACACCTCGATCACCGTCACCGCCAGCGCGAGGATCAGGGTGCCGAACGGCTCTCCGACATAATGGGCGATGATTTCGGCATGATAGACCGCCGCCATCACTGCCGCGCCCAGCAGCAGGGCGATAATTGTGGTGGGGGCGAACCCCTCCGGCTTGCCCAGCGCCAGCGCGGCGATGCCGAGCACCGGCCCGATCAACGTCCAGAGCGGAAGTCCGAAGGTGAGGCGAGCGGCGGGGGATGGGGTGGCGGTAGCTGTCATGCGCGTCAGCCTATCGCATTGTGGCGGCGCGGGAAACGACGCTGAAACGACACCCGAAAAATTCGGGGTGGCCCGCCCCCGGCGCGCGCCTTAGACCGCAGCCATGACGACCGTCCTCGACACGCTGACCGAGAAGGAGAAGCAGACCCTCCGGCTGATCCTGCGCGGGCATGACGCCAAGTCCTCGGCGCAGGCGTTGGGCCTGTCGGTGCACACGGTGAACGAGCGGCTGCGCGATGCGCGGCGCAAGCTCGGCGTCACCAGCAGCCGCGAGGCGGCGCGGCGGTTGCTGGCAGAGGAAGGCGAAGAGGCCCCCGAAAGTTTGGGGGACAAGGCTTTGGGGGATGCGGCCGAGGGGTCTGGCGCGGCAGGGGCAGCGGCATCCGCTACCCAGCGGCGGGCGTGGTTCGGCCTTGGGCCGGGCCTTGCTCTCACCCTTGCCGGAGTGCTTGCCATGTCCTTGATTCTTGCCGCGCTGTTCCTCCCCGCCTCGCCGCTCTCGGTGCTGGCCCCCGCCCCTGCGGTGTCAGCCGCCGCGACGGCCGAGGCTGATGCTGCCGCCGCCGCCCGGGCGGCCGAAGCCTTCCTGACGCTGATCGACGAGAGCCGCTGGGCCGAAAGCTACGCCGCTACCGGCTCGCAGTTTCGCCAGCTCAACAGTCTGGAGCGCTGGACCGAGGTGTCTGAAAAGGTGCGCCCGCCGCTCGGCACAGTGCTGACCCGCAATCTCGTCACCAACGAATTCGTCCCCGCTCCGCCCGAAGGCTACCAGCTGGTCAAGTTCGCCAGCAGCTATGCGGACGGGACCAATCAGGTCGAAAGCGTCTCGCTGGCGTGGGAGGATGGCGCGTGGCGCGTGGTGGGGATTGTGATCGGGTGAGGGCCGGGCGTTACGCCCGGCTGGCCGCGGCGCGCCATTGCTGTACGAGCATTGCGCCCGCGGCCAGTTCCATCACGCCAAGGCCGAGCGCTATCCACGGGGCGGCTGGGAGGCTGAGGATGCCCACCGCGCCCGCAGCGATGAACGCCGCTCCCAACAGGGCAAAAACCAGTCCCCCGAACATCACCGGGAACGTGAGGTAGCGCAGGCCGACCCCGATCGCCACGATCGGGACCGCGGCGAAAGGTGCCTCAGCCATGCCGAGCCAGCCGATAAAGAACCCGCCGAGCAGCACGGGGACGGTGGCAATCGCGATCCACTCCAAGCGCTTGCCAGTGGTGGAGGGCGAGGCCTTGAACACAAATCGCTCCACCAGCCCTGCCACTGGCGCGATGGCCAAGCCGCAGACGAACAGGGTGACGAAGGCGGGCTTGGGGCCGGCGGCGAGAAAGGCGATTGCCGCCGCGAGCCACGCCAGGCCCGATACCAGCACGCCCGCGCCGCCGTTCACATGGGCGCGACGGAGATCGAGTTGTGCTGCGGATAGTGCCATGCGGTCCCCCTTTGTTGAAGGAGAGCTTAGCGAGAAGGAGGCCTGCGGCAAAGCCGCAGGCTGACGTCAGACGGGTTCGGCGAGCTCGCGCCGCCGAGCTGCAGCGCTGCGCGCCTCCCGGCCTCAGTACATATGCTGGCCGCCGTTGATGCTCATGGTCGAGCCGGTCATGAAGCCGCCGTTCTCGCTGGTCAGGAACGCCACCCCGCGGGCGATTTCCTCCGCCATGCCGAGGCGGCCGACGGGGATTTTGGCGACGATCTTCTCCAGCACCGGCGCGGGGACGGCGGCGACCATGTCGGTGTCGATATAGCCCGGCGCGATCGCGTTGACCGTTACCCCGAACTTCGCGCCTTCCTGCGCCAAGGCCTTGGTAAAGCCGTGAATGCCGCTCTTGGCCGCGGCATAGTTGACCTGTCCGTATTGCCCCGCCTGTCCGTTGATCGAGCCGATGTTGACGATCCGCCCCCACCCGCGTTCGCGCATCCCGGGGAAGGTCGCCTTGGCCATGTTGAAGCACCCGCCGAGGTTGATGCGCATGACATCGTTCCAGTCCTCGAAGCTCATCTTGTGCAAAGTGCCGTCGCGGGTGATCCCGGCGTTGTTGACCACGATATCGACCGCGCCGAATTCCTCCGCCACGGCGGCACAGCCCGCTTGGGTCGCCTCGTAATCGCCCACGTCCCAACGGCGTGCCGGGATGCCGGTGGCCTTGGTGAAGGCTTGCGCCTTCTCCTCGTTCCCGGCGTAATTGGCGATGACGGTATGGCCCTGGCGCTGGAGCCGCTTGCAGATCGCCTCCCCGATCCCGCGCGTTCCTCCGGTGACGATGGCTACCCGGCCCATGCTCTTCTCCCCTTGACGTGATGCGGTTGTACCAGCGCAACCTAGCCGTGCCGTAGGGTCAGGGAAAGCGGGGAATAGCTATGCGCCTCGGCGCCGTTGAAACGCCAATGACCGGGCGATGATCGTGCAATGAGCGGGCAACCACGGGCCAACGCCCGGTGGATCAGCGCGGGATCAGAACTTGATCTGCGTCCCGACGTAAACCGCCTGGCTATCCTGCACCGAATTGGTCAGCGGATTGAGCCGTTCCCGCTCCTGCGAGTAGCGCACGCCTGCCGTCACGTTGAGATTAGGCGAAAGGCGGAAGCTCCCGCCCAGACCCACGGTCTGCGCAGCGGTCGAATCGAGTGTGTTGGGCGAACGGCCGGCAATCTGGCGATCTTCAAGCTCGATCCGCGGCTGGAGGCGGCTGGGCTTGTCTTCGGCCTTGGGGCGCGAAGGTTCGAACTGCGCCAGATCGGGCAGCGAGACGTTGCTGACCTTGGCCGACAGATCGACCGAACGGGCAAAGCTCTTGTAGCCGCGTGCCGAACCCAGCTGGAACTTGCTCGAATCCAGACCGGTGAGGCCCAGCCCGCGGCCCGGTACGGCGTCAATCGCCTTGCGCACCGTGATCGCGCGGGCGGTGTCATCATCCATCCGCACCGCGACTGTCACTGTGCGCTTGCCCGACATGGTCGGCGCGCTGGCGGGGGTGAAGCGAATGCCGCGGGCGCGGGCCTTGTCAGCCACGCGGGCAGCCAGATCAGGATCAACCGAGGCCGGGGTGAACATCCGCAGGCCCAGCGCATCGAGCGAGGCCGCCGTGCGCACCGGGACGATTTCGCCCGCCAGCGCCAGTCCGGCGCTCGGCACGGCAAGGGCCAGCGCACCGCACGCCAGCGCGTACAGGGCAAACGACCGCAGCGGTTGCTGCGCCTTTGCTGACCTGTCCGACTCGCGTGCCATTATGCTACCCGTTTCCTGTTCTGCTGCGCCCCGGATTTCCGACTGGAGCGCCTTTGCCTCACCACGCTTTGCCTTAACGCCAGCTGAGTCGCGGTCACTTTGAAATATAGTGATAGTCTCGCGCCGGCCGCTTGCAATGGGGTTGCTGCGACACGAAACAGATTCGCGCCGCACCTGTGGCACCATGCACACAGAATGTTGCAGGGTGAGGTAAATTCAGGCTGGGTAAAGCCCGCGGGCGCTCTTGCAGCGGCGGGCTTGACCGCCTCGGCCGGGGCTCCGCGCGGATGATGCTTGCCGCATCAACCCTTGGGGCTATAGAGCGAGGCCGATACAGATGATGAGGATGATCCGGCTGTGACACGCGCCAATTCCGCCACTTTCTCCAAGGCCACTGGTCGCCCGGCCGGCAAAGTTTCCTTTGGCCGCCGCACGCTCGGCCTTGCGCTGCTTGGCGTTTCGCTGGTGGGCCTCAGCGCCTGCGGCGGCGGCGCCCGTCCGCGCACCGAACTGTCGGCGGCCCAGCTCAACACCATCGGCGTCAACGCCTATCTGTGGCGTGCCGCGCTCGACACGGTGAGCTTTGCGCCGCTGCTTCAGGCCGACAGCAGCGGGGGCGTGATCGTGACCGATTGGTATTCCAATCCCTCCAACCCCAATGAGCGGGTCAAGCTGACCGTGACGATCCTCGATCAGGATCTGCGCGCTGATGCCCTGCGCGTCGCGGCGAGCCGTCAGGTGAACGAAGCCGGCAACTGGGTCGAAGCCCCGGTGCAGGCCGCCACTGTCCAGAAGCTTGAGGACATTATCCTCACCAAGGCCCGCGATCTGCGCCGTCAGGCGATTGCTTCGTAGAGTTTCCGCTTCACTCGGAAAGAATTTTACATGACCGAAACCCGTTTCGACCCTGCCGTCGCCGATGACCGCTGGCAGCGTGCCTGGACAGACGCGGGGACGTTCACCGCTGATTCGAACAGCCCGAAGCCCAAGAGCTACATCCTCGAGATGTTCCCCTATCCTTCGGGGCGCATCCACATGGGCCATGTGCGCAACTACACGATGGGCGACGTGCTGGCGCGCTACCAGAAGATGCGCGGGTTCGAGGTGCTGCACCCGATGGGGTGGGACGCCTTCGGGATGCCGGCCGAAAACGCCGCGATGGAAAAGGGCGTGCACCCGGGCGGCTGGACCCGCCAGAACATCGCGCAGATGAAGGCGCAGTTGCAGCGCATCGGCTTCGCGCTCGACTGGACGCGCGAATTCGCCACCTGCGATCCCGAATATTATGGCCACGAACAGGCGCTGTTCGCCGACCTCTACGAGGCGGGCCTCGTCTACCGCAAGGAATCGACCGTCAACTGGGACCCGGTCGACATGACCGTGCTCGCCAACGAGCAGGTGATCGACGGCAAGGGCTGGCGCAGCGGCGCGGAGGTCGAAAAGCGCAAGCTGAACCAGTGGTTCCTCAAGATCACCGACTTTGCGGACGATTTGCTGGAAGGCTTGGGCAGCCTTGAGGACTGGCCCGAGAAGGTCCGGCTGATGCAGGAGAACTGGATCGGCAAGTCGCAGGGGCTGGAGTTTTCGTTTGATCTCTCCGATGGCGGCAAGCTGGCTGTTTACTCCACCCGCCCCGACACCATCTTCGGCGCGAGCTTCTGCGCCATCGCGGCCGACCACCCCATCGCGCAATCGCTCGCTGCCGACCCCGAGGTCGCCGCCTTCATCGACCAGTGCAAGAAGGGCGCGACCACGGCCGCCGCGCTCGAAACGGCGGAGAAGCTGGGCTATCGCACGCCGATTACCGCGAAGCATCCGTTCACGGGCGCGGACCTGCCGGTCTTCATCGCCAATTTCGTGCTGATGGAATATGGCACCGGCGCGGTGATGGGCGTGCCGGGGCATGACCAGCGCGACTTCGAATTCGCCACCAAATACGAACTGCCGATCCTGCGCGTGGTCGCCAGCGATCCGGCCAAGGCTGACGAGCCCTTCAAGGGCGAGGCCGAGGCGGGCGACGGGGTGATCGTGAACAGCGACTTCCTCAACGGCATGAGCGTCGAGGACGCCAAGCAGGCGGTCATCACCCGCGCCGAAAGCGGCGGCTGGGGCGAGGGCCGCACCGTGTGGCGCCTGCGCGATTGGGGCGTCAGCCGCCAGCGCTATTGGGGCACGCCGATCCCCTTCATCCATTGCGATGCCTGCGGCGTGGTGCCGGTGCCCAAGGATCAACTGCCCGTCACCCTGCCAGAGGATGTCAGCTTCGATATCCCCGGCAATCCGCTCGAACGCCACCCGACGTGGAAGCACGTCGACTGCCCCAAGTGCGGCGCTGCGGCGCGGCGCGAGACGGATACGCTCGACACCTTCGTCGATAGCTCGTGGTACTTCCTGCGCTTCGCCAGCCAGCCGGCCGACCGTCCGTTCGACCCCGAAGAGGTCGCCAAGTGGATGCCGGTGCAGCACTATATCGGCGGGATCGAGCACGCGATTCTGCACCTGCTCTACGCCCGCTTCTGGACGCGGGCGCTGGCGCACATCGGCAAGATCAGCGTGGCTGAGCCCTTCGCGGCGTTATTCACGCAAGGGATGGTGACGCACGAGACCTATAGCCGCATCGATGCAACGCGCGGCGTGCCGGTGTTCTTTGGCCCCGAGGAAGTGAATCGCTCGTCCGAGGGTGCCACGCTGCTTGCCGATGGCGGAACGGTCGAAGTCGGCCGCGTCATCAAGATGTCGAAGTCGAAGAAGAACGTCGTCGATCCGGACAACATCATCGCCCGCCACGGCGCGGATGCGGTGCGGTGGTTCATGCTGTCGGACAGCCCGCCGGAACGCGATCTGCCGTGGTCGGATGCCGGGATCGAGGGCTGTGCGCGCTTCGTCCAGCGCTTGTGGCGCTTGTTCGGGCAGGCGAGCGCAGGCGGCGCGGGCGCCGATGCGGAATACGACAAGGCGCTGGACCGCAAGCTTCACCAGACCGTCGCCGCGGTCGCCGAAGATATCGAGGCGCTGAGCTTCAACAAGGCGGTTGCGCGGATCTACGAACTGGTCGGCGCGGTCGAGAAGGCACCGCTGTCCTCCACCCGCTCCGACGCGATCCGCAAGCTCGCCGTGCTGGTCTCGCCGATGATGCCGCACCTCGCCGAGGAAGCGCGCGCGACCTACGGGCTCGGGACCGGCCTCGTCGCCGAATCCGCTTGGCCCGACGTCGATCCGGCGCTGCTGGTCGATGACGAGGTCACCATCGCCATCCAGCACATGGGCAAGCTGCGCGATACCGTCACCGCACCCAAGGGGGCGTCGAAGGACGCGCTCGAAGCATTGGCGCTCGCCTCGGCCAACCTGCAACGCTCGGTTGATGGCGCTGCGATCCGCAAGATCATTGTGGTGCCCGACCGATTGGTGAATATCGTCACCTGATGCGCATTCTTTTCGCCCTGCTGGCCCCCTTGGCCCTCACCGCCTGCGGCCTGTCACCGATGTATGCGGGCGGGGCGAGTTCGGGCGCGGCACAGGGAATTGCTGCGGTCGATATCCCGGCGATTCAGGGGCGCGGCGGGTGGCTGGTCAAGAACGCGCTTGATGCGCGGCTTGGCGTCGCGGGGCAGGTGACGCCGCAATACCGGCTGGACGTCAGGCTCGACGATTCGCTCGAAGCCCTCGGTGTGCTTAACGACGATACCATCAGCCGTGAACGCCGGATCCTGCGCGCGCGCTATCAGCTGGTGGAGCTGGCGACAGGCTCGGTGCTGCTCGATGCCACCGCAGGCTCGGACGCGGGGATCGATGTGGTGTCCAGCGAATATGCCACCATCGCCGCCGAGCAGAAGGCGCTGGAAAACCTCGCGCTCGAAGTTGCTGACCGGATGGCGACGCAGATCGCCGTCACGCTGCGCAGCCGCGCCGCTGCGGGCCAGTGAAGGCCAAGAACAGCGATTTCGCCCGCGGCCTGCCGCAAGGCGCGCTCGCCGCCCGCATCTTCTTCTTCTGCGGCCCGGATGAAGCCGGGGCGACCGCTGCCGCCAACCGCTTGGCCGCCGCCTTTCCCGATGCGGGTGAGCGGGTGGAATTGGCGGGCGCAGACCTCAAACGCGATCCCGCCCTGCTGGGCGACGAAGCGCGCTCGACCTCGCTGTTCGGCGGCGCGCGCCATATCTGGGTGCGCGCCAGCGGCGATGATGCCCATGACGCGCTGCAATTCCTGATCGAAACCGCCGAGGCTGGGGCGGGCGAGGCGGCGCCGGTGATCGTCGTTGCAACCTCCGCCACCGACAAGTCGCGCACGGCCAAGCTGCTGGAAAAGCGGCCAGATGCGCTGGTGGCGATGTTCCATCCGCCCGATCTGAAGGACGTGGCGCAGGCCGTGCGGGGGATGGCCGATGCGGCTGGCCTCAGGCTCGGCGGCGATCTGGCGGAGCGGATCGCGCGCGGCGCGGGGCTTGATGTGCGGCTGGCGCAGTCCGAAGTCACCAAGCTCGCGCTCTATTGCGATGCCGATCCGCAAGCCCCCCGCCCCGCCACGCCCGACGATCATGCCGCGATCGGCGCGGCGACCGAGGAGGACGGGTTCGCCCCGCTGGTCAACGCCGTGCTGGGCGGGGAGCTTGGCAAGATCGCGTCAGAGATCAAGCGGATGCGCGAGCTGGGTCTGAACCCGGTCGGTGTGGCGCTGGCCCTGGAACGGCGCGCGGCTCAGTTGGCGCAGATCGCCGCTTACCTTGGCCCGCGCGGCAATTTCGACCAGATCGACAAGGGCGCGGAAATGCGGCTCGGCATCTTCTTCAAGGAGAAGCGCGATATCGGCAACCAGTTCAAGCGCTGGACGCTGCCCGCCGCGCGCGGTTCCAGCGAGACTAGGCTCGACCGGCTCATCCCGCGCCTGACCGCGCTGCACCGCAGCCTGCTCGCCAATAGCCAGTCGGCCGAGTTGCTGCTCGCACAGGAGCTGGCCGAAATCGCCCGCTTTGCGGCGAAGCGGTAGCACGCCCTCCTGATCAGTTCTTTTGCGGGACCGTGAAGCTGCCGGTGACGCGGCCCTGACCCGCAGGTGCACCGGGCGCGCCGATGCTGGAGCCAGAAGCGGTGCCGTCCACGGTGGAAAGCCCGCTCGCGAGGTCGATCACGAGACGCCCGCCGTTCAGCGTGTCGGTGCCCCGGCGCAGGCGGACATTGCCCGCCATGGTGATGATCCGGCGGTTGAAATCATAGATCGCATTGTCGCCGCTGGCGCGTTCATCGCCGCGCGTGATGACGACCCCGCCGGTCGCGGTGATGCGCTGGATTTCGAGGCTCCCGCCGTCGGTGAAGTTGACCAGCATCCGGTCGGACTGGATGCGCAGGTCCGCCTGATTGACGATCACCCCGCCGCTGAAGATCACCTGATTGGCGCGGTCATCCAGCACGAACTTGCCCGCGTCATAGGTGACGGGCGCCTTGGAATCGTGGCTGGCGATGCTCTGCGCGTTAAGGCTCATTCCGCCCACCAACGCGGCGGTCAGCGCAAAGCCGCCGATCCCCCAGATCAGGGCGAGCCGGGCAAGCGGGGTGCGGGAAGCGGGGGCATTCTGGTCCATCACGGCATCCTCAGCTGGCCGGGTATCATCGTCAGGCGCGCATTGCCCTCGAGCGTGATCGTGCGCGCGGGCAGATCGGCGCGCATCGTATCGGCGGAGAAGGTCCCGGCCGGAACCTCCCCCGAAACGCCGGCATCGCCCTGCATGGTGCGCGCCTTGAGATCGACCGAAACGCCGCGCGCGATCATGGCATAGCCATCCGAGGCGGTCAGGCGGACCGGGCCGTCGACCGTCACGGTCTCGGCTTCCAGATCATACACGCCGCCGTCCGCGCTCAGGCGGGCAGGCCCTTCGGTCAGCAACAGCTGCGCCACCAGATCGCGCATCCGCACCAGTCCCTCGACGCTGGAACGCTGCACTGCCTCGCCCGCCAGCAGCGAGAAGGGGCGGCCCTGATTGTCGCGGCCGCGATACATCGCATTGTCGACGCTCAGGCGCTCGTCAATCTGGGCGACCTTGTTGCGATCAAGCAGGAAGCTGACCTCGCCGCGCGGGGAAAGGGGGGTGATGATCATCAGCGCCGCAACCACGCCCACGCCCATCGGTAGCGCCCGCGCGAGGAACCGCACCAGCCGATCATGCGAGCCGCCGGGCGCAGCAAAGGTCTGCCGCCGACTGCGCAAAGCCTGCGCTTCGGATGTCTCGATGGTGGTTTCGGCGGGGGCCATGACGGGGGTGTGCCTCGGGCGTCCTTACATGTGGCTGAAGATATCGCTTTCGGCCCAGCCGGCGACATCGAGCAGCGCCCGCGTCGGCAGGAAATCGAAGCACGCCTGCGCAATCGCGGTACGCCCCTCGCGTTCGAGCCGCACGGTGAGTTCATCGCGCAACCGGTGGAGATAGCGCACGTCCGAGGCGGCGTAATCGCGCTGCGCTTCGGACAGCACCGGCCCGCCCCAGTCGGAGCTTTGCTGCTGCTTGGAGATATTCTCGCCCAGCAGTTCCTCGACCAGGTTCTTGAGGCCGTGGCGATCGGTGTAGGTGCGCACCAGCTTGCTGGCGATCTTGGTGCAGAACACCGGCCCGGCCATCACGCCGAGATAGTGATGCACGGCGGCGAGATCGAACCGGCCGAAGTGGTAGATCTTCACCCGCGAGGGATCGCCCAGCACCGCCTTCAGGTTCGGCGCGTCATAGCGGCTGCCGGGGTTGAAGCGCACAAGATGCTCGTTCCCCGTGCCGTCCGAAATCTGCACCACGCACAGCCGATCCCGCGGGGTGATGAGGCCCATCGTCTCGGTATCGACCGCAAGATCGGTGGTGCCGGTCAACACGCCGGCGGGGAGGTCTTCTTCATGAAAATGCACTGCCATGCCGCTCGCCCTACGCCGATTGGGGAAAGAGGGGAAGGGGCGAGTGGCGCGGAGAAAGAACCTGCCTTACCCCGTTCGTGTCGCGCGAAGCCGAGACACCCCCGCACCGGCCTCGCGACTTCGCTCGAGGCGAACGGAGAACTGTTTTTGTCCGACACCATCCCCGAAACGTGGCGCCCGGCGCTGGAGCCGGTGCTGAGCACGCCCGAGGCGCGCAAGCTGGGCGGGTGGCTGACAGCCGAGGAAGCCGCGGGCAAGCAGATCTATCCCCCGCGCGGCACCCGGCTGGCGGCGCTGGCGCTGACCCCGCTGCCCGAGGTACGCTGCGTGATTCTGGGGCAGGACCCCTATCACGGGCCCGGGCAGGCGCATGGGCTGGCGTTCTCGGTACAGGCGGGCGTGAAGGTGCCGCCGTCGCTGGTGAACATTTACAAGGAGCTGGAGGCCGACCTCGGCCTGCCCCGCGCGGCGGCTGGCGATCTGACACCGTGGGCACGGCAGGGCGTGCTGCTGCTCAACAACACGCTGACGGTCGAGGCCGGGCTGGCGGGCAGCCATGCGGGGCGCGGGTGGGATGCGGTGACGGATGCCTGCGTGGCGGCAGTGGCGGAGCGGGCGGAGCCGACCGTGTTCATCCTGTGGGGCTCCCATGCGCGCAAGAAGGCGAGCCGGGTGCCTGCCCTCGCGCGCGCCTCACATCATCTGATAGTCGCCTCGGCCCATCCTAGCCCGCTATCGGCGCATAACGGCTTCTTCGGCTCGCGCCCGTTCAGTCAGACCAATGCGTTTCTGGAAGAGCATGGGCGCGGAGCAATCGACTGGAGATTATGATGAGTGACGATGTGATCCTGTGCGAAGTCGCCGATGGCGTGGCCACCGTCACCTTGAACCGTCCGCAGGCGATGAACGCGCTCAACCGCGCGCTGCGCCAGCGCCTCGCCGAAGTGATGCGGAAGGTCGATGCGGATGATGCGGTCCGCGCCGTGATCCTGACCGGGGCGGGAGAGCGGGCGTTTACTGCGGGGCTCGATCTGAAAGAGCTGGGCAGCGAGGCAGGGGCACTTGGCAGCGCCAATGCCACCGATCCGGCGGACAATCCGGTCAAGGCGATTGAACTCTGCCGCAAGCCCGTGATCGGCGCGATCAACGGGGTGGCGATCACTGGCGGCTTTGAAGTCGCGCTCGCCTGCGATGTGCTGGTGGCCAGCACCCATGTCCGCTTCGCCGACACCCACGCGCGGGTCGGGATCGTGCCGGGCTGGGGGCTGTCACAGAAACTCTCGCGCATGATCGGCATCAGCCGCGCCAAAGAACTCGCCTTCACCGGCAATTTCCTCGACGCCGCGACGGCGCAGGCATGGGGGTTGGTCAACCATGTGGTCGAGCCTGACGCCTTGCTCCCGCTGGCGCGCAAGCTGGCGGGCGACATGGCCGGGATCGATCCGACGTTCCTTGCCAACTACAAGCGGCTGATCGACGATGGTTATGCGCACAGCTTCGGCGAAGGGCTGGCGCTGGAAGCGGAACGGTCAAGCGCCGCCAACTCAGCTGTCGCGCCTGAAGAGGTCGAAGCCCGCCGCGCCGTTGTGCAAGAACGGGGAAGAGGGCAGAGCTAGCGGCGGGTTTCGGGCTGATCGTGTTGGCGTGGGAATGGCTCGGAGAGGGTGGTTAGCTGCCTCATTCGTCACCCCAGCGAAAGCTGGGGCCTAGGGCCTCATACTTCCGCGCTTGCCGCCCTAGGTCCCAGCTTTCGCTGGGATGACGAAATTGTCAGGATTGCTTGCGAACCCGCGTCAAAGCGGCCGCCCGTCATCCCCCGTGCGCGGCAATCCATTCCTCGACCACCGGCGCGACCTTGGTGCGCCAGCGGCTGCCGTTGAAGATGCCGTAATGCCCGGCGCCTTCGGCCATATAGTAGCGCTTCTTGTTCTCGGGCAGGTTTGGCGTCAGCTTGAGCGCCGCCTTGGTCTGGCCGAGGCCGGAGATATCGTCGCGCTCGCCCTCGATCGCCAGCAGCGCCGTGTCGGTGATCTGGGTGATGTCGACCAGCTCGCCCTTGTGGCGGAACTCGCCCTTGGGGATCGAGTGCTTCTGGAACACCTCTTCCACCGTTTGCAGGTAGAACTCGGCGGTCATGTCGCAGACCGAACGGTACTCGTCATAGAAGGTCTTCGTCGCCTGCGCGCTGGCATCGTCGCCCACGGTCAGGTGTTTGAACATCTCGTAGTGGCTCATCATGTGGCTTGAGAGGTTCATGCTCATAAAGGCGTTGAGCTGCATGAAGCCGGGATAGACCCGGCGGCCGGAGCCGGGATATTTGTGCGGCACCGTGGCGATCACGGACTGGCGGAACCACTCGATCGGGCGCTGCATCGCCATGTTGTTGACGACCGTCGGGCATTCGCGCGTGTCGATCGGGCCGCCCATCATGGTCAGTGTCGCCGGGGTTGCGGGCGATTTGTGGAGGTTCATCAACGCGACCGCCGCAAAGGCCGGAACCGAAGGCTGGCACACGGCCATCATGTGAATGCGCGGGCCGTTTGCGTCGGCGTGCACGTGCTCGGTGAATTCGATCAGGTAGTCGATATATTCATCGAGGTCGAAATTCCCCGCATCGGTCGGCACCATCTTGGCATCGGCCCAATCGGTGATGAAGACATCGGCGCTTTCCAGCATCCGTTCCACCGTACCGCGCAGCAGCGTGGCGTAATGGCCGCTCATCGGGGCGACGATCAGCAGGCGCGGCCGGTCTGTGGGCGTGCCTTCGACCGTGAAGTGCAGCAGATCACCGAAGGGACGCTTCAGCGCGACGCGTTCGATCACGGCGTGCGGCTGGCCGTCAATCTCGACTGCGGTAATGCCGAATTCGGGCTTGCCATAATGCGCGGTCGCATGGGCAAACACGTCAAGCGCGTTGGCGACCATCGGCCCCATGCCCAGATAACCGAACGGATTGGAGGGGTTGTTCAGCATCCCGGCGCTGATCGAAGCGAGCGCGCTGGCGCTGTTCAGCCAGCTGCGCTGGAGCTCATAAGCATGATAAAGCATCAATTTACCTCAGGCGACGAACGGTTTGGCGCCTTATCCCGTGGCACCTTGCCGCTACAGATGCGCCTTCGCTGGCCATTGTGCAATGCACAATTATGGGGGCGGCCCGAGAGAGCCCCTGTGGGCTTGCCGCTTTTTGCACGTGAAATTCGTGCTCCGGCCCGCTAGAGCGCTGCGATCATGCAAGGTGAACTCCAGAAGCGCGAACCCTCTGACGTCCCGGCGGATGCTGAGGTCCCGGCTGCAATGCCCGAAACGGCGTCGGTGGTAGGAGATGCGCCTGCGCCCAAAGCGCGCTCGCTCGGGCCGCTGCGGATGGTGTTTGGCACCGCGGTGCAATACCCGCGCGAGATCGCCTTTGCGCTGCTGGCGCTGGTCATCACCTCGGCCGCAACGCTGGCGATTCCGTGGCGCTTCAAGGTCATCATCGACGAGGCGTTCACGGGCGCTGCCAATGCCGACGATATCGCCCACGCCTTTCAATACCTGCTGATGATCGTCGTGATCCTCGGGCTGGGGACAGCGCTGCGATTCTATTTCGTCAGCTGGCTGGGTGAGCGGGTGGTGGCCGATATCCGGCTGAAAGTGCAGGCTAATCTGCTGCGCCTGTCGCCCGGCTTCTACGAGGTGAACAGCCCCAAGGAAATCTCCAGCCGCATGACAAGCGATACGGCGGTGATCGAAAATGTGGTCGGCACCACGGTCTCGGTGGCGCTGCGCAATTCGCTCACTGCGATCGGCGGGATCGGGCTGCTGGTCTATCTCGCGCCGTCGCTGACGCTGGGCCTGCTCATCGGCATCCCGCTGGTGATCGCGCCGATCGTATTCTTTGGCCGCAAGATCCGCGCGGTCTCGCGCTCCAGTCAGGACCGGATCGCGGACGTCGGCGCCTATGTCACCGAGGTGCTTTCGGCGATGAAGATCGTCCAGAGCTTCGGGCAGGAGCGGCGGGAGAGTGAGCGGTTTGCCGGCGTGGTCGAAGGCACGTTCGAGACCGCGCGCCGCCGCATCCTGCTGCGCGCGGCGATGACCTCGGTGGTGATCCTGTTGGTGTTCGGCGGTGTGGTGCTGGTGATGTGGCGAGGCGCGCTGGCGGTGGCTGACGGGCTGATCAGCGGCGGCACCATCGCGGCCTTCGTGCTGACCGGCGGACTTGTGGCCGGTGCCCTGGGTTCGCTCACCGAAGTGTACGGCGATCTGCTGCGCGGCGCGGGCGCAGCGAGCCGACTGGCTGAACTGCTCGAATCCAAGCCCGAAATCGCCGCCCCCGCCCGGCCCGAGCGTCTGCCCGAGCCTGCGCGCGGCAGCCTCAGTTTCCGCAATGTCACCTTCCGTTACCCGGCGCGGCCCGAAACCGCCGCGCTGAAGGACTTCACGCTCGAAATCGAGCCGGGTGAAACCATCGCCATTGTCGGCCCCTCGGGCGCGGGCAAATCGACCATCTTCCAGCTGGTCGAGCGGTTCTATGATCCGCAGGCGGGCACCATCCGTTTGGACGGCGTGCCGCTGACCAGCGCCGATCCCGCCGAGATCCGTTCGCGGATCGCGCTGGTGCCGCAGGAAGGCGTGCTGTTCAGCGCCAATGCCCGCGACAATCTGCGCTATGGCAAGTGGGACGCGACCGACGAGCAAATCTGGGATGCCGCCCGCGCCGCCAACGCGGAAAGCTTCCTGCGCAAGCTGCCCAACGGGCTCGACACCTATCTCGGCGAAGGCGGCACGCAGCTTTCGGGCGGCCAGCAACAACGCGTCGCCATTGCCCGCGCGCTGCTGCGCGATGCCCCGATCCTGTTGCTCGACGAAGCCACCAGCGCGCTCGATGCCGAAAGCGAGCAGTTGGTGCAGCAGGCGCTCGACGGGTTGATGCAGGGCCGCACCACGCTGGTGATCGCGCACCGTCTCGCCACCGTTAGGGCCGCGGACCGGATCGTGGTGCTGGAAGATGGCCGGATCGTCGAACAGGGCACGCATGAGGCGCTGAGCAAGGCAGGCGGGCTCTATGCGCGCCTCGCCCGGCTGCAATTCGCCGACGCTGCGGCCTGATCCCACCCGTCCCTCCCCATCCGTGCCGGACGGGGAGGGACAAGGATCGCCACGCCCTATTCGACGAATGACGACATGCGCCGGACAAAGCGCAACCCTTTCCCTCGTGCGACGTTACTGTGACGTCAGGCCGACACCTCGTCGCCATTCTCAGGGACTCGAGAACACCATGATCCACAAGACCGCCGCCCTTATCGGCGCAAGCCTGCTTGCGCTCACCGCCGCGCCCGCTTTTGCGCAGGACAATGGCCATGACCACCACGGCGATGTCGACACGCTGCTGGCCGCTGCCGACGAAGCACCCGCCGCCGCCCTGCCGACGATGAGCTTCGGCAGCTGGGGCGTGGATCCCGCGCTGCTCGCCGATGACATTAAGCCGGGCGATGACTTCAACGCCTATGTCAACAAGCGCTGGATCGACGCCACGCCGCTCCCCGCCGATTTCAGCCGCATCGGCGCTTTTGTGCTGCTGGGCGAAAAGAGCACCTATGACGTCAAGGCGCTGATGGACGAGCTGGTCGCCAAGGACGCCGCCAGCCTTTCGGGTGACGAGCGCCGCATTCTCGATACCTATCGCACGTACCTCGATACGGCGGCGATTGAAGCGGCGGGCCTTGCCCCGGCGCAGCCCTATCTCGCGCGGATCAAGGGCGCCAAGACGCTCGACGATCTCGCCATGCTGTGGGCCGAGCCCGGCTTTGCCAGCCCTGTGGGCGGCGGCGTTGGCGTCGATGCCAAGCAGCCGGACCGCCACATCGCCAATGTCGGCTTCGGCGGGCTGGGGATGCCGGACCGCGATTACTATCTCGACACATCCGAAAAAGGCGTCGCGATCCAGACCAAGTACAAGGAATACCTGACCTTTCTGCTGGGCGAGGCGGGTTACGCCAACCCGGCCGCGATGGCCGAGACGGTCTATGCCTTCGAGGACACCATCGCCCGCAAGGTGGCATGGGACCGCGCTGTGCGCCGCAACCGCGACCTTACCTACAACCTGCTGACCGCTGACGAACTCAGCGCAATCGGCGGCAAGGTGCCCGTCACCGCGATGCTGACTGCGATCGGGATCGAGAAGAGCCCCGGCTTCGTCGTCAGCCTGATGCCGCCCACGCCGGAGGAAATCGCCAAGTTCAAGCTTGATGAAGCGACGCAGGCCAAGATCGGCAGCGGCCTTCCGGGCATGTTCGCGCTGCTGGGCGAAACCCCGATCGAGACGTTGCAGGCGTGGATGATCAAGGAGTTCCTGTCGGGCAATGCCGCCGTGCTGCCCGCGCGCTTTGACGCCGCGAGCTTCGAATTCTTCGGCAAGACGCTGCGCGGCACCCCCGAACAGCGCCCCCGCTGGAAGCGCGCCATTGGCGAGGCGGAAGGCCTGCTGGGCGAGCTGATCGGCAAGGAATATGTCGCGCGCTATTTCCCGGCCGAAAACAAGGTCGCGATGGATGAGCTCGTCGCCAACCTGCGGCTCGCGCTGCGCGAATCCATCGGCGAGATCGACTGGATGGGCGCGGAGACCAAGACGCAGGCGCTCGCCAAGCTCGACAGCTTCGATCCCAAGATCGGCTATCGCCCGAACCTTGAAACCTATGACGGCCTCGCCATCACCGCGGGTGATCCGATTGCCAACCGCATGGCCGCGGCCAAGTGGGGGCAGGCGGACAATGTCGCCAAGCTCGGCCAGCCGATCGACCGCACCGAATGGGGGATGCTGCCCCAGACGGTGAACGCCTATTACAACTCGGTGAAGAACGAGATCGTCTTTCCGGCCGGTATCCTCCAGCAGCCGTTCTTCGCGCTCTCCAACGATATTGCGGTCAATTACGGCGCGATTGGCGGGGTCATCGGGCATGAAATGGGCCACGGCTTCGACGATCAGGGCTCCAAGTCCGACGCGACCGGGATGCTGCGCAACTGGTGGACCGACGAAGACCGCGCCGCGTTCGACAAGCTGGGTGACCGGTTGGTGGCGCAGTACAACAGCTTCTGTCCGCTCGATGAGGGCAAGACCTGCGTGAACGGTCGCCTGACGCTGGGCGAGAATATCGGCGATGTCGGCGGGCTCTCGATGGCCTACCGCGCTTACAAGATCGCGACCAAGGGCAAGGACGTCCCGGTGATCGACGGGCTGACCGGCGACCAGCGCTTCTTCCTCGCCTGGGCACAGGTCTGGCGTTCGACCCAGCGCGAGGCGAATTACCGCAACCGCTTGGTCACCGACAGCCACTCGCCCGAGGAATACCGGGTCAACGGTGTCGTGCGCAACCTCGACGAATGGTACGAAGCCTTCGGTGTGAAGCCCGGCGACAAGATGTATCTGCCCCCCGAAGAGCGTGTGCGCATCTGGTAAAGGATAGAAAGGCCCGCTCCCGGAAGGAGCGGGCCTTTTGGCATCCACAACCTTTCAATCGTCGCCCCGTGCTTGACACGGGGTTCGGCTTTCTTCCGCTGCGCCCGGACCGAAGAAGCCAAGCCCCGTGTCAAGCACGGGGTGACGAGGTTTGGATGGGACGCGACCTCTTTACGTTGACACCCCGCGCCGCCTCGTCGATGCGGTGCCCCCATGACCGATACCTTAGCCGCGATCCTGCTCGGCATCCTTGAGGGGTTGACCGAGTTCCTGCCCGTGTCATCGACCGGGCACCTGATCCTCGCCACCGAGGTCCTTGGTTTCAACCAGGACGAGTGGGAGGTGTTCAACATCGCGATCCAGCCGGCCGCGATTCTCGCCATCGTGGTGCTGTACTGGCGCACCTTCTGGGATGTGGCCAAAGGGCTGTTCGGGCTCGAAAAAGGCGCGCTGTCCTTCGTGCGCAACCTGCTGGTGGCCTTTTTCCCGGCGGTGCTGCTGGGCCTCGCCTTCGGGGATGTGATCCAGGGCTGGCTGGGCAATCCGGTGCTGGTGTGCTGGTCGCTGGTGCTGGGCGGCGTTGCCATTCTGGCGGTGGAGCGCTGGGCCAACCCGCCCGCCGAAGGCCCGGGCGTTGCGGGCGTGCCGTTGCGGACATCGGTGCTGATCGGCCTCGTCCAATGCCTCGCGATGATCCCCGGGGTCAGTCGTTCGGGCGCGACGATCCTCGGCGCGATGGCCTTCGGGGTGGACCGCAAGACCGCCGCCGAATTCAGCTTTTTCCTCGCCGTGCCGACACTGACCGGGGCGACCGTGTACCAGTTGGCCAAGCACGGGGCGAACCTGACGATGAACGATGCGCAGCTGATCGGGATCGGTTCGATCGCGGGGTTTGTGACCGCATTGGTGGTGGTCAAGATCTTCGTGGCCGTGGTGACGAAGATCGGATTTGCGCCCTTTGCCTGGTATCGCATCGTCCTAGGCCTTGCCGGTCTGGCCTGGCTGACCTGGCGATAAAGCACTTTCCCGGAACCGCTTGGCGCTCCGCTGGTTAGGGAGTCGAACCGCCGCTCGTCGGCGAAGACGGAGACTGAGGACAAAATGGCGTTGCTGGTGCTGATCGTGTTGGGGGCAACTCTGGGCTGGCTGGCCTCGATCCTCGCGCGGACCGAGGCGCCGGGCACCATCCTGCGTCAGGTCGCACTCGGGATGGCGGTATCGGTGGTCGCGGGCGAGATCGCCAATGACGGCACGATGATCGGCAGCCTCTCGTTCCTCAGCCTTGGCATTGCGCTGGCCGCAACCGGAGTCGCGCTGGTGCTGTATCACGCTGTCGCCCGGCGCGGCGCGAAAGCGTAGTTTGTTTTGCCCTCAGGCGCCGGGCGGTGGACGTCCGTCCGCCTTGGCTTTCGAGCCATAAGGCGCGGCGGCCAGTCGGCCTTGCGACGCCTGCGGCGCCAGTCCCTTAGATAGGTACAGCCCCACTGCCGCGTCCGCCGCGCAGGTTATACTCCTGCGTTCCCCGGTGCAGCACATTGTCGACATCGATCACCGCGCTGTTCGCATAGGTGAACCCGGCCGGAAGGCTGCGGTAGAGCCGGTCGAAATCGCGCTCCACTGTCTGGCGGTAAAGATCGGCAAAGCTCTCGATCACGAAATAGGTCGGTTGCAGGTCGCTGATGACGTAATCGGTGCGCATCACCCGGTCGACATTGAGCATGATGCGGTTGGGGCTTTCCGCCTCCACCGCAAAGCGCGCCTCGGTGGGGCCTGACAGGATGCCCGCGCCGTATGCCCGGACAGAGCCCGCCTCCTCGATCAGTCCGAATTCGACCGTGTACCAGTAGAGCGCGCCCAAGGCCTTCAGCCGGTTGTAGCGCATCGCCTTCCACCCGGCGCGGCCATATTCCTGCATGTAATCGGCATAGGTGGGATCGGTCAGCATCGGGACGTGGCCGAAGACATCGTGGAACACATCCGGCTCCTCGATATAGTCGAACGTCTCGCGCGTGCGGATGAAATTGCCCGCCGGGAACCGCCGGTTGGCCAAGTGCCAGAAGAATACGTGATCGGGGATCAGCATGGGGACGGGCACCACGCTCCACCCGGTCAGCGCGCCCAATTCCTCGGACAGCACCCCGAATTCCGGCACACCGCCGCGGGCGAGATCGAGCTTCTCCAGCCCTGCGAGGAACGCCGAGCACGCACGGCCCGGCAGCACCTCCATCTGGCGCGCAAACAGATCGTCCCACACGGCGTGATCTTCGGCGGTGTAGGCGGTCTGCGCCGGCTCCAGCCAGTCCGCGCCAACGTGCGCGGGCTTGGCGAGCGGCGCGGTAAAGACATCCGCCGCCATGTCTGGCAGGATGGCGAAGTCGGGCTGGGGGTCTGCGAGCGTGGCCATATCGTTGCAGATGATACTACCTTTGCGACAGCAGCACAAACAGGAGGGACGCCAATGGCGATGAAGCGCAAGGATTACGAGGCGGCGCTGGAGCCGCTCAGTCTGGAACTGGTCAGCATGGCGCGCTGGGTCAAGGCGAGCGGCGCGCGGGTCGTGGTGCTGTTCGAAGGGCGCGACACGGCGGGCAAGGGCGGGGCGATCACTGCGGTACGCCAGGAACTCAACCCGCGCCAGTGCCGCACGGTGGCGCTGACCAAGCCGACCGAGGCGGAGCTGGGCCAGTGGTATTTCCAGCGCTATGTCGCCCACCTGCCGACAGCGGGCGAGATCGTGCTGTTCGACCGCTCATGGTACAACCGCGCTGGTGTCGAGAAGGTGATGGGTTACGCAGACGCGGCGCAGGTCGAGGCGTTCCTGAAGGCGGTGCCCCTGTTCGAGAAGCTGCTGGTGGATGACGGCATATTGCTGTTCAAATACTGGCTCGCCGCGGATCAGGACAAGCAGGAGGAGCGCCTGCGCGAACGGCTAGACGATCCGCTCAAGCGCTGGAAGCTCTCCCCCATCGATCTCGCGGCGCGGGAAAAATACGATGATTACACCAAGGCGCGCGAGGCGATGCTGAAGGCGACCCACACTGATCACGCGCCATGGACTGTGGTCGATTTCAACGACCAGCGGCGCGGGCGGCTGACGCTGGTGCGCGACTTGCTCTCGCGGATTCCTGATACGCACGCGGAGCCGGACGCAATCGACTTCCCCGAGCTGGGCCGAAAGCCCGCGAAGGAGAAGTACAAGGTGCTGAAACCGATTGCGAATTTCGAAGTCTAATCGTCATCACGAGGAGCGCAGCGACGCGGCGATCCATGGCCTGAGGTCTGCATTACCAAGCTCCGGCCATGGATTGCTTCGTCCGGTCGAACAGGTTCGACCCTCCTCGCAATGACGAGGCTTAGATGGTTGCCGCAGCCGCCGTCACCTGCCGACCATCGCTGGCGAAGGCGGCCAGTTCGAAACCTTCGTCCTTGGCGCGCATCACCAGATGCAGCGGCTCGCCCGCGATGGCGGGGGAGAGGCCGCGAAACTGGAAGGTCCGCAGCCGGTTCTCGCCCAATTCGCTGGCGGCGAGTTGCAGCAGCAGGCTCGCAGTCAGCGGGCCATGCACCACCAGTCCGCGATACCGCTCCACGCCTTCCGCATAGGGCGCGTCATAGTGGATGCGGTGGGTGTTGAAGGTCAGCGCCGAGTAGCGGAACAGCAGGCGCGGATCAGGGGTGAGGGAGCGATGCGCATCCCACCCGGCGGGATCGAATGTCCCCTCACCCGGCGGCGGGGGGGAGAGCGATGCATCGGGCGTCGCCGGATCGCGGTACACCAGCGTCTGCGTCTCGATCACGGCAATGGTGCCGTTGGTCTTGGTGACATGCTCGACATCGACAAAGGCGAGGCGGCCCGACCCGCCCGACTTTTCGCTGACCGAGGCGACCCTGCTGGTGCGTTCGATCACCGCCCCGATGGCGATGGGCGACGGGAACTGCATCTTTGAAGACGCCCACATGCGGCGCGGCATGGGGAAGGGGGGGAGGAAGCTGTCGGGGCTGTCATCGCGCGCCGGATGCCCGTCCTCACCCAGCTTTGCGGTGGGCGCCTCGGGGGTGCACAGCGCGAAGTGGATGCCCTGCGGCATGATCGCCGGATGCGGGTGGGGAAGATCGAAGGTGGCGAGCCAGCGCGCGGCCAGCCCTTCGTCCAGCCGATCCGTGGCGCGGGTCTCGCGCCCGATCCATGCGCTGAAGTCGCTCATGTCGCCCGCTCGAACACCGCCGCGATGCCCTGACCGCCGCCGATGCACATGGTTTCGAGTCCGTAGCGCACCCCACGCCGGTGCATTTCATGCGCCATGTCGGCGAGGATACGCCCCCCGGTCGCGCCGATGGGGTGGCCCAGCGAAATGCCCGATCCGTTGACATTGAGGATGTCGCGGCGCGAATCGTCGTCCGACCAGCCCCAGCCCTTGAGCACCGCGAGCACCTGCGGGGCGAAGGCCTCGTTGAGTTCGACCATGCCGATATCGTCCCAGCTATAGCCGCGCCGCTCGAACAGCCGCTCCACTGCAGGCACCGGGCCGATCCCCATGCGCGAGGGATCGCACCCCGCCGCCGCCCAGCCGCCGAACCATAGCATCGGGGTGAGGCCCAGCTCTTCCAGCTTGTCTTCCGCGACCACGAGGCACGCCGCCGCCGCGTCGTTCTGCTGGCTGGCATTGCCGGCGGTGACGATGGCTTGCGGATCGCGTTTGCCGTCGATGGGCGCGAGCTTGCCGAGTGTCTCCATCGAAGCGTCGGTGCGGTAGCCTTCGTCGTGATCGAAGATGATGGGATCACCCTTCCTCTGCGGGATCGCGACGGGGACGAGCTGCTCGGCGAACTTGCCTTCCGCCCACGCCCGCGCCGCGTTCTGGTGCGAGCGGACCGCGAAGGCATCCGCCTGTTCGCGGGTGATGTCGTAATCCTTGGCGAGGTTCTCGGCGGTCTCGATCATCCCGGTGATGACGCCGAACCGTTCGACCGGCTGACTCATGACGCGGCCGCGCGAGAGGCGGTCATGCAGCACCATGTCACCCATCCGCACGCCGCCGCGTGCGGCCAGCGTGTAGTGCTCGACGTTCGACATGGATTCGACGCCGCCCGCGACCACGACATCGGCCATGCCCGTCTCGACCATCATCGCCGCCGTCGCCACGGCCTGCACGCCCGAACCGCAGCGGCGATCCAGCTGGAAGCCGGGCACTTCGATTGGCAGACCTGCCGCGAGCCACGCCCAGTGGCCAATCGCGGGCGCCTCGCCATTGCCGTAGCCCTGCGAGAAGACGACATCGTCCACCCGCGAGGGATCGCTTCCCGAGCGTTCCATCAGCGCCTTGAGGATCACCGCGCCCAGCTGCCCGGCATTCATACTGGAAAGCCCGCCGAGGAACTTGCCCACCGGGGTGCGGAGCGGGGTGCAGATGGCGGCTCTTCTGGTCATTCTCTCAATCCTTCCAAACCTCCGTTCGCCTCGAGCGAAGTCGAGAGGCCTTGCGCAGGTGTCTCGACTTCGCTCGACACGAACGGGCGCGGTGTCATTTGTCGCTCAGCGCCACCGTGCCCGCGTCGACGAGCTTGCCGATGGCGCCGGAGGAGAGGCCCAGCTTCTCGGCCAGCACCTCTTCGGAATGCTCCCCAAGGTAGGGCGCAGGCGCGGGGTCGCCCGCCTCTTGCCCCGGCAGGTTCGCGAAGGAGCGGGTGGCGGGGTAATCGAAGCCGGAAGGGTTCGCGGGCGCGGGGCCGAACAGCGGATTGTTCGCCACCAGCACCGGATCATTCGCGGCCTCGTAGGCCGTGCGATAGCGCTCGAAGGTGCAGCCCTCGGCTGCCATGCGCGCTTCGAGTGTCGCGTAATCCATCCCGTCCGCCGCGCTCTGGAACAGCGCGAACAGCGCGGCGCGGTGCTGGAAGCGGGGCGTGTCGCTTGTCGCAAAGCGCACGCCGCATTCGGCTTCCAAGGCGGCGATGCCGTCCTGCAATCCGAAGGCCTTGACGAGGCCGGTCCACTGCTTGGGCGTCAGCGCGGCGACCATGAAGCGCACGCCGTCCTTTGCCCGGAAGTCGCGCCCGAACGCGCCCCAGATCGCATTGCCGAGCCGCTCGCGGTCCCCGCCGCGATAGAGCACTTCGGCCATCAGCCCGGCGTTGGCCATGGTGCCGATCGCCACGTCGCCGAGCGGCAGGCGCACCTCGCTACCCTCGCCCGTGCGGTCGCGGTGGTGCAGCGCGGCCAGCATGGCGAAGGCGCCATAGGCCCCGGTGATGAAGTCCCATGCCGGGAGCACCTGATTGACCGGCGGCGCGGTCGCCGCGTCCCAATCCTCGGGGCCGGACATCAGCGGATAGCCCGCCGCGGCGTTCACGGTGAAATCCATCGCCTGCCGTCCGTCATGCCAGCCCATCACGCGAAGGCTGATCATATCCGCGCGCTTCGCGGCCATTGCCGCATGGCTGAGGAAGCTCCGCTCCGGCAGGTTGGTGATGCACTGGCCGACGCTCGCCGCCAGCGCCACCAGCAGCTCGCGCCCCTCACCCGATTGCAGATCGAGCGCGACCGATTTCTTGGCGCGGTTGAGGTTCTCCCACGAGAGCGAGCGCCCCTCGCGGGTGAGCATATAGCGGTTGTAATCGAGGCCGCCCGCCTTGTGATCGACGCGGATCACCTCCGCCCCCATCTGCGCGCAGTACAGCCCGGCGGTGGGCGAGGCGACGAAGCTGGAGACTTCGACGATGCTCAGGTCGTTCAATAAATTATACATTTCAATCCTCCCCCATCGGGGGAGGGGGACCAGCGTAGCTGGTGGAGGGGCACCCTCGATTGCTCATGTCATCAGCGGTTCGGAGCAGCGGCACCTGCCCCTCCACCACCCTGCGGGTGGTCCCCCTCCCCGTTCCGGTGAGGATCATGCTGCCGCCCATTCGCGCAGCATATGCTTGGCGATCTGGAGCTGGAGGATCTGCGTCGTGCCCTCGTAGATGCGGTAGATGCGCGCATCGCGGAAGAAGCGTTCAGCGTCATATTCGGCGAGGTAACCCGCGCCGCCATAGATTTGCACCACGCGGTCAACCACGCGGCCGCACATTTCGCTGGCGAAGACCTTGAAGGCGGCGGCTTTGACGAGGATGTTCTCGCCCCGGTCGGCCCGCGCGGTGACATCGGCCATCATGCTTTCCGCAGCATAGATCTCGATCTCGCTGTCGGCGAGCATCGCCTGGATCAGCTGGAAGTTGGCAATCGGCTCACCGAACGCCTTGCGCTCATTGGCGTAACGCAGCGCCGAATCGAGGGCCCGCCGTGCGTATCCGGTCGCCGCTGCGCCCACAGAAATGCGGCCATTGTCGAGGCTCTTCATCGCGAAGACGAAGCCCTTGCCGGTCTCGCCGCCGAGCAAGGCATCGCCGGGCACCCGCACATCGTCGAGCATAATGTCGGAAATATGCGATCCGCTCTGCCCCATCTTCCTGTCGGGCGAGCCGGTCGAGACGCCGGGCGCATTCATCGGCACCAGAAAGGCGGAGACATGCGCGTTCTTGGGCAGTGCTTCCTTGTTGGTGCGCGCCATGATCAGCGCAACTTCGGCGTGGGGGGCGTTGGTGATGTAGCGCTTGGTGCCGTTCAGGATCCAGCCATTGCCATCCGGGTCAGGCGTGGCGGTGGTCGCGAGCCCGGCGCTGTCGCTGCCCGAGCCCGGTTCCGTGAGGCCGAAGCAGGCGATCCGCCCCTCAGCGATCTTGGGATACCATTCGGCCTTCTGCGCCTCGGTCGCGCCGTTCTTCAGCGCGCTCGCGAACATCCCGACATTGATCGAGAAGATCGACCGGTAGGCGGGCGCGGCATAGGCCATGATGTTCACCACACGCGCGTACTGCGTCATGCTGAGCCCCGCGCCGCCGAACTCTTCGGGGACCGAGAGGCCGAACAGCCCCATCTCGCGCATTTCCGTGAGGATGTCCTCAGGGATGCGATCCTCGGCGATCACCTGCGCTTCGGCCGGGATCAGCCGTTCGCGGACATAGCGTTTCAGCTGCTCGGCGAATTGTTCGAAGGTGTCCTCGTCCATGCCCGGATTGGTGGGCGCCGCGAGATGGGTGGGGGCATTCATGGTGGGCAATCATCCTTGGGCAGCAAGGCAGGCTGGCCTGCTCGCGCCTAATTGCGCGGAGCGGCTGCGTCGCCTGTCATTTCGGCAGGGGCTGGCGCAGGCGTTTCCGAGGGCAGCGCCTCGGGCGGAAGGCGGCGCTCGTCCAGCATCGCGGCCGCATCCTCAAGCGCCTTGGCCTCGCCCGCGCTGACCCCGCCCGGCGCGCTCGCACCCTCGCCCCCGCACGCAGCGAGAGTGAGGGCGAGGCCCACAGCGATTGGCCAGCGCGGCATGGCGCGGCTTACTCGGCCGGTTCTTCAGCCGCGGCCGAGGCTTCGGCAGCGACATTGGCGGCGGCTTCGGCCGATTGCTCGGTGGTGGCTTCGATCGCCGCATCGGTCGCAGGCGCATCGGTCGCGGTGGCGGACGGATCGGCCACCGGGACTTCGGCGACGGGCGCGAGCGCGCTGTCGGCAGGCATTTCCACGGTATCGGCGCTCGCCTCGGTCGAGGCATCATCCGCGCTGCCGCAAGCGGCGAGCATCAGGGCGGCGCCAGAAAGGGCGATGAAGGGGGCTGCTTTGCGCATCGGGTAGTTCCTCTCGTCGGTGACGTTATGGCGGGGGTTTAGCCAAGCCTTGGGGGATACGCCAAGCGGCAAATGGTGCTTTAACCATTGTCGGTTAGGCTGCCGCGCATGACCCGCAATCAATCCCTCGCGCTATCCGCGCTCGTCGCTGCCGCTGCTACTGCCGCGCTCCCTGCCGCCGTGCTGCTCGCCCAGCCTGTTCCCGGTGCCTTCACCGTGGTCGAAACCGGGCGCAGCTATGGCACCTTGCAGGACGCGGTGAACGACATCGGCAACACCCGCGCCACGATCCGCATCGCGCCCGGCACCTATCGCCAATGCGCGGTGCAGGAAGAAGGCGTGATCATCTACGAAGCCGCCGAACCCGGCACCGTCACGTTGGCGGGCCGCGCGTGTGAGGGCAAGGGCTCGCTGGTGCTGCGCGGCACGGGCGCCGAAATCCGCGGGCTGACCTTCAGCAACATCAATGTCGAGGACGGCAACGGCGCGGGCATCCGGCTGGAGACGGGCGCGCTGAATGTTGCCTATGCCCGGTTCGAGAACAGCCAGCAGGGCATCCTGAGCGCCGCCGATCCATCGATCCGGGTGTACATCACCCGCTCGACCTTCACCGGGCTTGGCACCTGCGAGAACGACGCGGGCTGCGCGCATTCGCTCTATATCGGCGATATCGGCTCGCTCACTGTGCGCGAAAGCCGGTTTGAGCGTGGCACGGGTGGCCATTACCTGAAAGCGCGCGCCACCGAGGTCGTGATCGAGGGCAACAGCTTTGACGACGCCAACGGGCGCACCACCAATTACATGATCGATCTGCCCGCAGGCAGCGTCGGCCGGATCGCCGACAACTGGTTCGTGCAGGGGCGCGACAAGGAGAATTACTCGACCTTCATCGCGCTGGGAGCCGAAGACCTGCTCCACCCCTCGGACGGGCTTCAGGTGGTGAACAACGAAGCCCGCTTCGTGCCCGGCCTGACCCGCCAGACCGCCTTCTTCGCCGACTGGACGGGCTCGCGAATCGTCATGCAAGGCAACAAACTGGCCGCCGGGATCAAGCAGTACGAGCAGCGCTAAAGCAGCAAATGCCCTGACCGGTCGCGCTTGGTCGCCAGATAGCGGGCGTTGTGCGGGTTTTCGGGGAGCTGGTGAGGTACGCGCTCAGTCACGGTGATGCCGGCGGCTTCTAGCGCGGTGACCTTTGCTGGATTGTTGGTCAGCAGCCGAATCGTGCGGGCGCCGAGCAGTTCCAGCATCCGCGCCGCCACCGGGAAATCGCGGGCCTCGTCCGGCAGGCCAAGCCGCTGGTTGGCCTCGACCGTGTCGAAGCCCTGATCCTGCAAGCGGTAGGCGCGCAGTTTGTTGACGAGCCCGATTCCGCGCCCCTCCTGCCGCATATAAAGCAGCACGCCCCACCCGCCTGAGTCCTGCGCCTCATGCGCCATCGCGTGCAGCGCGGCGTCCAGTTGCGGGCCGCAATCGCATTTGAGGCTGCCGAGGATGTCGCCAGTGAGGCACTCGGAATGCAGCCGGACCAGCGGCTGGCGGTCGCCCGATTGCTTGCCGATGACGAGCGCCACATGTTCGCGCAGGTCGGCCGCCGAGCGGAAGGCGACGATCTCGGCGTCCTCGCAGGCCGACACCGGCAGACGCGCGCGGGTGACGATGCGCAGGGCGCCCGCAGCCGAATAGGCGGCAAGATCGGACACAGCGACCGGCTGCGCCTCGCCCGCGTCCACCGGGTCGACCAGAAAAGCCGGGAGAATCCCCGCAATCCGCGCCAGTTCCAGCGCGGCGCGGGCCGATTCTTCCCAATCGAGCGTCACCGCCTTGAACGGGCCCTTCAGGGGATTGCCCAGATCAAGCGCCGGATCGGCAATCGGCAGGGCATCGCGCATGGTGAAATCCTCGCCCCCCGCGATCAGCACAGGCGCGTGCGGCACGGCGGCCTCGCGCTGGTTGGCGAGTTTCAGGGTCGCAGCGCGGGCGGCGGAAATCAGCATCTGCGGCGCGCTGGCACCTTGGGCAATGGCGGTTTCGACTGGCAGCAGCGTTATCGGCCCTTGGGGCCCACCCGCGAACACCAGCGGCCAGCCGTGGCGCAGCGCGTCCACCGCCTGCGCCGCGCGGCGGGACGGGGAGGGCGGCTCGCTCAGAGGTCGAACTCCGTGATCAGCGGCACGTGATCGGACGGCTGCGTCCAGCTGCGCGCATCCTCCAGCACGCGGTGCGACCTCGCCTGCTTGGCGACGTCGGGCGAGGCCCACATATGGTCAAGCCGCCTCCCCTTGTCGTTCTCCTGCCAGCCCGGATTGCGATAGCTCCACCAGGAGTAATAGCGCGCCGGAGCGGGCACATGCTGACGTCCGAGATCGACCCAGCCGTGCGCGTCCTGAAACCGCCCCAGCGTCTCGACCTCAATCGGCGTGTGGCTGACAACCTTGAGCAATTGCTTGTGGCTCCACACATCGCTTTCGAGCGGGGCGATGTTGAAATCGCCGACGATCAGCGTCGGGCGGTCAAGCCGATCGGCCCACTTCGTCATGCGTCCGAGGAAATCGAGCTTCTGGCCGAACTTCGGGTTCACCTCCCGGTCCGGCACATCGCCGCCAGCGGGAACATAGACGTTCTCGATCAGCAGATCCTTGCCCAGCACCTCGACCCCGATATGCCGCGCTTCGCCATTGTCCTGCCAGTCGTGGCGGGTGACTTCGCGGATCGGCACGCGGCTGATGGTGGCGACGCCGTGGTAGCCCTTCTGACCGCTCACCGCCTGATGGGTGTACCCCAGCGCCGCCAATGCCTCGGCCGGGAAAAGATGGCTCTCGCACTTGATCTCTTGCAGACACAGGATGTCGGGCGCGGCCTCGGTGAGCAGCTTTTCGATCAGGCCCACGCGCAGGCGGGCGGAATTGATGTTCCAGGTGGCGACAGTCAGCATGGCAGCGGACTTAGGCATGGGTGGCACCAAAATCCAGCCACTAGGATGGCGATCAGCGCTTTACCGTCCCACCGCCAACCGATAGCGGGCAGCCTGAGGAGAACCCCGATGACCACGACCCGCGCGATGATTGCTCTGCTGGCCGCAGCCCTGCCCTTGAGCGGGTGTGTAACCACCATTACCACCACCGGCGCGAGCGATGCACGCCCCGCTCCGGTGGCTGAGGTCGCCACGCCGAAGCAAGCGAAGAACGTGATCCTGTTTATCGGAGACGGCATGGGCATCTCCACCATCACCGCAGCGCGGATTTACGAAGGGCAGAAGCGGGGCGAGACGGGGGAGGAAAACCGGCTCAGCTTCGAGAAGTTCGATAACCTGGCGCTGGTCAAGACCTACAACACCAATGCGCAGGTGCCGGACAGCGCGGGCACGGCGACCGCGATGCATTCAGGGACCAAGACCCGCATCGGGGTGCTCGGCATCGGGCCGGAGGCGGAAAAGGGCGTGTGCCAGGACGCGCTCGCCCATCCCTTGCCCTTGCTGGGCGAGGAAGTGAAACAGCGCGGCCTCGCGCTCGGGATCGTCACCACGACGCGCCTGACCCATGCGACTCCGGCCAGCGTCTATTCGCGCAGCGCGGATCGTGACTGGGAGAGCGACACCAACATCCCCGCCGACCAGCAGGGGCAGGGTTGCAAGGACATTGCGCAGCAGCTCGCCGATGCGAAGTTCGACGTCGCGCTCGGCGGTGGCACCGCGGTGTTCTACGGCAAGGACAAGGAGCGCAGTGGCCGCCGGATTGATGCCGGGGCCGATTTGCCCGACCAGTGGGCCGCACGGAATGGCGGCACCGTCGTCAAGACCGCCGCCGAATTGGCCGCCGCGCCGATGGACAAGCCGGTGCTCGGCTTGTTCAATCCCGGTCACCTGACCTTCATGGCCGACCGGAAGGCGGATTCGCCGGAGCCTACCCTGACCGACATGACCGCACAGGCGATCACGCGGCTGAAGGCCGATCCCGATGGTTTCTACCTGATGGTCGAAGGCGGGCGGATCGATCACGCGCACCACGCCGGACAGGCAGGCTATGCGCTGGAAGAGGCGGTCGAGTTCGCGCGCGCGGTGCAATATGCGGTCGACAACACCGATCCGGCCGAAACGCTGATCATGGTCACCGCTGATCACAGCCACGTCTTCACGATTTCGGGCTACCCGCAGCGCGGGAACGACATCCTCGGGCTGGTGGTGCCGCCGAAGGGCAATGGCGAGGATGGCGGGGACGGCGCATCGCCCCTGCTGGCGGCGGATGGCAAGCCCTACACCACCTTGGGCTACGCCAATGGGCCGGGCGGGTTGCTGGCCAAAAAGCATGACGCTGACGATGAGGACCACGATCACGGCCGCCCGATGCCCGAAACCGGGATCAAGGCCCGCCAGCAGGCGCTGGTGCCGCTCGGCAGCGAGACCCACGGCGGCGAGGACGTCGCCCTGTTCGCCACCGGCCCCGGCGCAAGCCGCGTGCGCGGTGTGATCGAGCAGAACGTGATCTACGCAATCATCCGCAAGGCGCTGGGCTGGGAGTAGGTTTTGCGCGGACGCGCCCCGGTGATTTAGGCATCGCCGAAAAGGGATTCGACCGAGAACCGGAGCGGAGCGCACTTAATGTGCGTGAGCACCGGAAGCGCAGGGCGGAGCGCTTTGCAGGCCTGCATAAATCGCCGGGACACCAAAAAACCCTCGACCCGGGGGCGGTGGGTCGAGGGTTCCATGGAGCGTTCGTCACGCTTGTACAAGGCAGGCCCAATTCCGAAGGGTGGGCAACAGGGGGGAAACCTCCCTTCGAGCCGCCTTGTTGAGAATGATTAGCCCGTCGCGGCTTTCATTCACATGAACACGCGGCGAATTTTGTCGCGTTCTTACAACAGCTCGCCGTACCGCCGTTCATCCCGGACGACGAGTTGAGCGGCGCGGGTCCTTGAAGGTGAACGTGCTGTCGGCGACGGCCACGCCGTAACGCTGGTTCGATAGCACCACCTTGGTGCGGTTGTTCTGCGCATCGAGCGCGACCCAGTGGGTCAGCTGCAAACCGCCGGGCGCCGAAGCGTTCTTTGTGAAGATCAGCGTGATCATCCCGAACTCGGGCTTCTTGGGATCGCGCACTTCCACGCTCAGCACATTGGGATTGCTGGTCGGCACCATCTTGCCGAACTTCTTCACATCGCGATCAGGATCGAACAGCGCGCCCAGCGGCGAGTTGCCAATCGGCCAGCGTTCGACCTGATTGACCTCGTAATCGATCACGTAAAGCGACTTGCCGTTCGAAATGACGAGGAAATCGGCGTCCTTGCCATAGTCGAAGCGGATCTTGCCGGGGCGCTTCAGGGTCATCTGGCCGCGCAGGGTCGCGCCCTGCCGGTCGGTCTGGGTGAAGTCGGCCTTCATGGTTGAAATGCCACGCAGCGCGCCGACCACCTTGTCGAGGTTGGTGGCGGACTGGGCCGCAGATTGCGCCGCCGCCGGAGCCGTCAGCGGGGCCGTGCCAGCGGGGGCAAGGCCAAGCGCCAGCGCACCGGCCCCAAGGCCGATGACGAGCGTGCGAAGAGAAGCGATAGGTGTTGTCATGCCGATGCGCCTAAGGACGCGGGCTTGAACTGTCGATGAATTACCGCACACTGCCCTAAGGCCGAGCGCGGGAGCCAGATCTTACTTGATCTTGGCTTCCTTGAATTCAACGTGCTTGCGCGCCACGGGATCATACTTCCGGAAGCTCATCTTCTCGGTGATGTTGCGCGGGTTCTTCTTGGTCACGTAGAAGAAGCCGGTGCCCTCGCTCGAGACGAGGCGGATCTTGACGGTGGTGGGCTTCGCCATGGCGGGTTCCTGTCAACTGGGTCGGCCCGGCGAGTGCGTCACGCAGGGCTAAAAAAGCAAATAGCGGCGCGCCCGGAAGGCCCGGCACACCGCCACATGGGCGCGCCATTCGCCGATTCACGGGGAAAAGTCAAGGCGGGGTTGGGCGCGCGCTTACCAGTCCGAACTGCTGGGCTTGCCGCGATTGGCCTTCACTGTGCCGCGCACCTTCTTGACCTTGAGCCGCTCCGTCTTGCCCACCCGGTTGAGGCGGGTCTTGGCGCGGCGCTTGGGCTGCGTCTGGGCCTCCTCCAGCAGTGCCGCGAGCTTGGCGCGCGCGTCCTGCCGGTTGGCCTCCTGCGTGCGGTGGGCCTTGGAATTGATGATCAGATCGCCGTTGCCCGCCAGCTTCGCGCCCGCCAGCGCCCGCAGCCGCGCGAACACCGGGGGTGACAGGCGCAGCGCGTAGATGTTGACCCGCAGTTCGACTTCGGTCGCGACCTTGTTTGCATTCTGCCCGCCAGGGCCGGAGCCTGCGAGAAAGCTCTCGCTGGCGAGCCGGATCGCCCGGGCGCTTAGCGGTTCGGGCGAATCGTCATCCATCTGTCGCCCCGCCATCCTTCGCCCCGAGAGCGAGGAAATCGTTCGGCAGCGCAGCGCGGGCTTCGATCGCGGGCTTGCCGGGGCGGGTGACGGTCAGGCTCTCGGCGTGGAGCATGGTGCGCTTGGCACCCGGCGCATTGCCCGCGCCATAGATCGGATCGCCCAGCAGCGGCAGGCCAAGGCCCGCCAAGGCGTGGACCCGCAGCTGGTGGGTGCGGCCGGTTTCGGGGCGGAAGCGGATCAGGCTGTGCGGCCCAAGCTCGTCCACCAGCTCCCAGTGCGAGACCGCCGGCTTGCCCTTCTTGGCCGGGATCATCCGCCAGCCCTTCTCTGCCGAGCTGATCTTCGCCAGCGAAAGCTCGATCGTCCCTTGCGTCCCCTGCGGATGCCCGGCGAGGATCGCGAGGTAGGTCTTGTCCACCAGCCGCTCCTCGAACGCCTTGTTGAACCGGGCGAGCGACTTGGGATTGCGGGCGAGCAGCAGGCAGCCGCTCGTATCGGTGTCGAGCCGGTGCACCGCGACGGGCGGACGCTGGAAGCCCAGCTTCAACCGCTCAAGGTGGTCTTCCAGACAAATTCCGCCCTTGCGCGGTTGATCGACCGACATGCCTGAAGGCTTGTCGATCACCAGCGCTTCACCGTCTTCGTAGAGGATTTTGATATCAGCCATGGGCCCCACTAACCGCTCGCCCCAAGCTTGTCTAAGCCTGTCCTGAGCGGGCGCGGTTCAGACCAGCTCCGCCCGCATCAATCCGCGCAGGGCATTGCCGATCCAGAAGCCACTGGCGAGATCGTCCAGCGTCAACTCCGCCTCGCGCGCCTTGCCCTCGCTGAGCAGGTGTTCGCGCAGCACGCCGGGGAGCAGGCCGAGGTGGGCGGGCGGGGTCAGCAGCACGCCATCGGGCCCCTCAGCAAAAACGCAAGTAAAGCTGCCTTCGGTGACGCGGCCATCCCCGCGCACCAGCAGGGCCTCATCTGCGCCGAAGCTGCGGGCCGCCGCCAGTGCCTCCTCGTAGAAGCCGCGGTCCGAGGTCTTGTGCATCAGCCGCCAGTCCGACGGATCGAGCGGATTGGGAAGCGCGGCAACCTTCACTGGCTCACCCAAGGGCGCAGGCAGCGGACCGGTTTCGAGCGCGCTCGCCCCGGAGCGCGATACCAGCAACCGCACCCGCGCCGGGGCGTCGAGTTCAAAGCACAGCGCCTGAATCTGATTGCGCAGGGCGTGGCGATCAAAGGCAAAACTCAGCGTGGCGGCGCTCGCCTTCATCCGCGCAAGGTGGAGTTCGAGCAGGGCGATGCCGCTTTCCGGTTCAAACCGCATTGTCTCGATCAGATCGCATTGCGGCGCGGCAAGGCCGGGTGCCGCGCGGCGCAGGAAGCCTGCCTTGACCTCGCACTCGCGCCGTTCGGACAGCGCCTCACTATCCGCCACAATCGCCGAGCCGATGCCGAGCACCGCTGACCCTTGCCCGTTTTCGATGGGGGCGAGGCGCAGCGTGCGGATCGCGACATTGAAGGCGGCATTCCCGTCAGCATCGATCCGCCCGATCGCCCCGCAATAGGGCCCGCGCACATCGCGCTCGACTGCGCCCAGCAGTTCCATCGCCCGGATCTTGGGCGCGCCGGTAATCGAGCCGCAGGGGAACAGCGCCCGCACCAGATCCATCGCGCCCTTGCCCGGGCTGAGCCGCGCGCGGACGGTCGAGACCATCTGGTGCACCGTCGGGTAGCTCTCGACCGCGAAAGGCGCATCGACATGGACGCTGCCCGCCTCGGCGACGCGCGACAGATCATTGCGCATCAGATCGACGATCATCAGGTTTTCGGCCCGGTCCTTCACCGAGGTGGCGAGGTCGTCTGCCAGCGCCGCGTCTGCCGCGGGTTCGGGGTTGCGCGGGCGCGTGCCCTTCATCGGCTTCACCTTCGCCTCCGCACCATTGAGCGCGACGAACAGTTCAGGCGAGAAGCTCAGCAGCCAGTGCGACCCGTCGAAGATCAGCCCGCCATAGCCTGCCGCCGCCGCATCGCGCAGCGCGGCATAGACTCCCACCGGATCGCCGCGGAAAGAGCCAGCCAGCGGGTAGGTGAGGTTCGCCTGATAGATGTCGCCCGCGTGGATCGCCTCGCGCAGGGCATGGAACGCGGCCTCGTATCCGCCGGGAGAGAGCTGCGGCTCCATCGGGCCGAGCGTGCCGGTGCCTTCCGCCCGCGCGGTGAGCCAGCCGGGCACGTCGCCTGCCGCAATCCGCGTCGGCGCATCGAATAGGCCGAGCCACACCAGCGGCCCAGCCGCTCCACTGCGCGCGGCAGCGAGGCCTGCCAGCTTCGGCTCCAGCGCGAGGCCCGCTTCATAGGCGATATAGCCTGCCAGCGATCCGCCCTGCGCTAGGCGGGCAGCCTCCGCCGCGGTCAGTACGCTATCCACCTCATCCGGCCGATGCGCCACAAACAGCGCGCGCGGCGCTTCGTAAAGCAGCGCGTCGGCGGCACTTTCCCCGGCGCGGGCATCGTCCAGCAGCACGAAAGGCGTAGTCTGACCCATGCCGGATAGCCTTAGCCAAATGTGCGCCGCTGTCGAGAACTTGACCGCTGCGGACGGCCCCTGCACATCAGGGTCAGACAGAGTGTGACGGGGATCAAGCATGGGTGAGCAGGCGGGCGATATCTATCTGGGGCTGGGGTCGGACGGATCGCGCCAAGCGCTGGCGCTTAGCCGGTCGAACCGCCACGGGCTGATCGCGGGCGCGACCGGCACGGGCAAGACCGTGACCTTGCAGGGCATCGCCGAGAGCTTTTCCAAGGCGGGCGTGCCGGTGTTCGTCGCCGACGTGAAAGGCGACCTGTCGGGCATTGCCATGCCGGGTTCGCCGACCTTCAAGCACGCCGACAAGCTGGAGAGCCGCGCCAAGGAACTCGGCATCAGTGATTACACCTACACCGACAATCCGGTGATCTTCTGGGACCTCTATGGCGAGCAGGGCCACCCGATCCGGACCACAGTGTCGGAAATGGGCCCGCTGCTGCTGTCGCGCTTGCTCGATCTGAACGAGACGCAGGAAGGCGTGCTGCAGATCATCTTCCGCTATGCTGACGAGAACGGGTTGCTGCTGCTCGACTTCAGCGACTTGCAGGCGCTGCTGGCCTGGGCGAACGAGAATTCGGCGGAATTGTCCGGCAAATATGGCAACGTCACCAAGCCTTCTGTCGGATCGATCCAGCGCCAATTGCTCAGTTTCGAGGCGCAAGGGGCGGACAATTTCTTCGGTGAGCCCGCGCTGGAGATCAATGATTTCCTCAAGGTGGACGAGCAGGGTCGCGGTTACGTCAACGTGCTCGCCGCGGACAAGCTGATGCGCAGTCCCAAGCTTTACGCCACCTTCCTGCTGTGGCTGCTGGCGGAACTGTTCGAGAGCCTGCCCGAAGTCGGCGATCCCGAAAAGCCCAAGCTGGTGTTCTTCTTTGACGAGGCGCACCTGCTGTTCGACGATGCGCCCAAGGCCTTGCAGGACACTATCGAGAACGTGGTTCGCCTGATCCGTTCCAAGGGTGTCGGCGTGTTCTTCGTCACCCAGAACCCGATCGACATTCCCGAGGAAGTGGCCGGCCAACTCGGCAACCGGGTGCAGCATGCCTTGCGCGCTTTCACCCCGCGCGATCAGCGCGCGATCAAGGCGGCGGCGGAGACGTTCCGGGTCAATCCCAAGCTCGATGTCGAATCCGCGATCACCGAGCTGAAGGTGGGCGAGGCGCTGGTTTCCACGCTGGATGAGGACGGTGCCCCCACCATTGTCGAGCGCACACTGATCAAGCCGCCGCGTTCGCGCCTCGGCCCGGTGACGCCCAAGGAGCGCGCGATTATTCAATCGATTAGCCCGCTCGATGGCAAGTACGACACCCGCGCCGACCGCGAAAGCGCCGCCGAAGTCCTCGCCGCCAAGGCTGCCGATGCGGCTGCCACGGCGGAGGAAGTCGCGGAAAAGGGACGCGAGGAAGTCGGCAAGCGTGAGCGCAAGACGCCGTCTGTGTGGGAGAAGGCGGGCAAGAGCGCGATGACTGCGGCGGGCGGTTCGCTGGCTTCGATCGCGGTGGCGGCGGTGCTGGGCAAGAAGTCCGGCGCCAATCCGCTCAAGACCGGCGCGACCGCTTTTGTCAGGAACCTGATCGGCGGGCTGATGCGCTGACGTCCGCTCGGACAAGCGGGGCAGACCGGGAAACGGGCCGCCGACTGTTCCACGTGAAACACGCAATGACCCGGCGATGATGGCACAATGACCGCGCGACGCCGCGGGCCATCCGCACCGCCGCGAGAAAGCTAGCGCGGGCGGTGCTCGGTGCCCTCCCCGGCGGTGATGAAGATCGCGGTTGCGCTCTCTGCCACATCGGCGGTGTGCCACACGCCGGGCGGGTTGATCGCATAGTCCCCCGCCGTCAGCGTCACGCTTTCATGCCGCCCATCGGGATGTTCCTGCACCAGCACCATCGACCCCGCCACGCAGATCACCACTTCGGCGCCTGCCGGATGCATCTCCCATGAGGTCCAGCTTTCGCAGAAGGTGTATTGCGACACCAACCGCCCTTCCGCCCCGTCAGCGGCAGCACGCGCGCCGTAGTCTTCGTACCATGCCATCCCGGTGAAGGGCGGCAGCACCTCGGCCTTGGCGCCGAGACCGAGGTGGATGAACCGCTCCTCCAGCCGGGGCGCGGTCATTTTTTGGGCACCATGCAGAAGGCGTTCAGCTTGTTGCCATCGGGATCGCGGAAATAGCCGGCATAGAACCCGTCCTCGCCGCGCGGGCCGGGGGCGCCTTCGTCGCGGCCGCCGTGCGCCATCGCGATGCCGTGGATCGCATCGACATCTTCCGTCGTCTTCACTTCGAGCGCGACCATCACGCCGTTGCCCACGGTGGCGGGCTGGCCATCGAACGGCAGGGTCGCCGCAATCCCCGGCGCACCGCCCCATTCGCCCCAGGCGATGAAGGCTTCGGTATCCATCATCCGCCCGACCCCGAAATGCGCGGCCAGCGCGTCATAGAACGCCGCCGCGCGCGGCAGATCATTGGTGCCCAAGGTGACGTAGCCGATCATCGTGTTTCCTCCCATGTGATGCGAATCGATGGTGGAACATTACAGGAACATTGAGCTTCCAACAAGGTGAGTTGCCTAAGTTTCGTCGCCCCGGACTTGATCCGGGGCTTGGCTTTTCTTCTCAAGCGTTTGCGGACGGGAAGTTAGCCAAGCCCCGTGTCAAGCACGGGGCGACGATGCTAAAGGGGTAGGGTTTCGCGCTCCACCCACGCCAGATCATCGCCCGTCAGGCGCGGCGACAGGGTCTCGCGCACCTGCGCGTGATAGGCATCCACCCACGCGATTTCCTCCGCCGTCAGCAGGGCTTTCTCGATCAGCTTGCGATCCAGCGGCACGAAGGTCAGCGTCTCGAACCCGAGATACTTGCCTTCCATCCCTGCAATTTCGCGTTCTTCCACCAGCACCAGATTCTCGATCCGGATGCCGAAGGCGCCCGGCTTGTAATAGCCCGGCTCGTTGGAAAGGATCATGCCCGCGAACAGCTCCTGCCCGGTGCCCGCCTGCCCGCCGCTGGGCTTGGCGATGCGCTGCGGGCCTTCGTGCACGGCGAGCACGCTGCCCACGCCGTGCCCGGTGCCGTGGGCGTAATCGACGCCCGCTTCCCAGAGATATTGCCGCGCCAGCACATCGAGCTGGCCGCCGCAGGTGCCTTGCGGGAACACCGCGCGGGCGAGCTGGATGTGGCCCTTCAACACGCGGGTGTTGCGGTCGCGCATCTCGGCGGTTGGCTCGCCGGGCCCGACCCACACGGTGCGGGTGATGTCGGTGGTGCCGCCAGGATATTGCCCGCCCGAATCGACCAGATAGATCGAGGACGGCGGGATCGGGATATTGCTGTCCTCGTCCACCTTGTAATGCGGCAGCGCGGCATGGCCCGCAGCGGCGGAGATGGTGTCGAAGCTCAGATCGCTGAGGCTGGGGTCTTCCTCGCGGAAGGCTTGCAGGCGCGCGGCGGCGGCAAGTTCGTCCACGCCGCCCTTCGGCGCTTCGATTGCCAGCCAGCGCAGGAAGCGCGACACCGCCGCCCCGTCCCGCGTCTGCGCATCGCGCTGACCTGCCTGTTCGGCCGGGTTCTTGATCGCCTTGGCGAGGATCGTCGGGTCCTGCTTGAACGCGAATGTCGCGCCGCCCGCGCGCAGGGCCTGCGCGATGCCGACCACCGCGAAATCGGGATCGAGCGCGACGCTCTGGCCTGCATATTCGCTCAAGGCGCTTTCGAACGCGCCCCGATCACGGATCGTCACCGCGTTGCCGAGGTGGCGAGTGAGTTCGGGCGTGACCTTCTCGGGCGCGATGAACAGCTCGGCGCTGCCATCCTTGCGGGCGATGACATAGGACAGCGCCACCGGCGTATGCGACACGTCCGCGCCGCGAATATTGAGCAGCCACGCGACCGAGTCGAGCGCCGGGATCACCACGGCATCATGGCCTTCCTTGACCAGCCAATCGGCCACCGCCGCACGCTTGTCCGCCGAGGAACGCCCGGCGAGTGTTTCGTCATGGACCGTCGCCACCGCCGCCGACGGCGCCGGGCGATCGGCCCACACCGCGTCGATCGGGTTGCTGGCGAGCGGGACCAGCGTGACGCCCTTGGGATTGACCTGCTTTTCCAGCGCCTCGACCCAGGCCCAGGTGTGGAGCCACGGGTCATAGGCGATGCGCGCGCCATCCTCGCACACCTCGGCCAGCCACCCGGCAAGGCTTTCGGCGGGCACGCTCTTGTAATCGAACAATTGCCCGTCGACCTGCTCGCGCACCTGCACGGTGTAGCGCCCGTCCACGAAGATCGCCGCGTGGTTGAGCGTCACCGCCGCGAACCCGGCCGAGCCGCCGAACCCCGTCAGCCAGCCCAAGCGCTGGGCATATTCGCCGACATATTCGCTCATATGCTCATCGCTGATCGGCACGATGAACCCGTCCACGCCGCGGCGCTTCAATTCCTCGCGCAGCGCGGCCAAGCGGGCTTCATGGGTCTGCATCAGCATTTCATCGATCCTCGGCTTATCGCGCGGGGCACTTGCCGCGCAGGAATGTATCTCTAGAACCGCCAACATAGGCCCAAAACCCGCGTCTTTCCACCCGGATGCACGCTGGCCGCCTGCCAAAGGGGACGACCAACCATGACCCGCCCGATCAGCCGCCTTGCTCTTGCCACAGCCCTTGCGGCCACCACTTGTGTGCCAGCCGCCGCGAACACCACCACCCGAGAGGAACAGTCCCGCGTGACAACGTCATCCGCCGCTTCCACTGCCGCCACACCCGACATCACACCGCCCGTCGCGGCCAAGCGCCCGCACACCTACACGCATCACGGGATCACCATCGAAGACCCCTATGACTGGCTCTACGACAAGTCGTACCCGGTGGTGGACGACGAGGATGTGCTGAACCACGTCAAGGCCGAGAACGCCTATTTCGAGGCGAAGATGGCGGGCCAATCGGCGCTGACCGAAGCGCTGTTCACCGAGATGCGCGCGCGGATCAAGGAGGACGACAGCACCGTTCCGCAGAAGGATGGCGACTACCTCTACTGGTCCGAGTTCGAGGAAGGCGCGCAATACCGCAAGCATTGGCGCAAGCCCGTCGCAGGCGGTGAGGCCGAACTGCTGATTGATGAGAACCAGCTCGCCGAAGGGCAGGAATATTTCCGCCTCGGCGCGGCTTCGATCAGCCAGAACCAGCGCTATCTCGCCTATTCGACCGACACCAACGGGTCGGAGCGTTACACCGGGCGGATCAAGGATTTGCAGACCGGCGAATTGCTCCCCGATGTGCTGGAAAACCTGCGCGGCGATATGGTGTGGGTCGCGAATGACACCGCGCTGGTCTACGGCCCTTCGACCGAGGAGTGGCGCACGCTGGAAGCCAAGCTGCACGTCATCGGCACGCCGGCGGACAGCGATGTCACGCTCTACAAGGAGGAAGACCAGAGCTTCGGCGTCGGCACCGGGCTGACCGCGCAGGAAGACTGGCTGATCATCGCCACCGGCGACAACGAGACGAGCGAAGTGCGCCTCGTCCCCGCCGCCAATCCGACGGCCGAGCCGATTCTGGTGAAGGCGCGCAAGAAGGGCGTCGAATATTCGGTCGACGTGCGTGACGGCGAATTGTGGGTGTGGACCAATGACGAACACATCAACTTCCGCCTCGCCAAGGCGAAGCTGGAGACGCCGGGTGACTGGCAGACGGTGATCGCGGGGTCGGACGAATTCTATCTGACCGGGTTCGACCTGTTCAAGGACTTCTTCGTCACCGAAGGTCGCAGGAACGGCCTCGATCAGATCGAGCTGCGCCAATATGCCGATCCGGCAAAGATCACCCCGATCGCCTTCCCGGAAGCGAGCTACACCGCGGGCCTGTCCAACAACCCCGAATATGACATGACCAAGCTGCGGCTTTCCTATCAGAGCATGGTCACGCCGAGCACGGTCTATGACTACGACGTCAAGACCGCCAAGCTGGAGACGCTCAAGACGCAGGAAATCCCGAGCGGCTATGACGCCTCGCTCTACACCACCGAACGCGTGACCGTGCAGGCGCGGGACGGGACGATGGTGCCGGTCAGCATCGTAATGCGCAAGGACCGTGCGGAGATCCTCAAGAAGGCCGGGATCGAAGGGCCGGGGCCGCTGCATCTCTATGCCTATGGCGCCTATGGCTATGCCATCCCGCCGGGCTTCTCGACCTCGCGCCTCAGCCTTGTGGATCGCGGCTTTGCCTATGCCATCGCGCATATTCGCGGCGGGGACGATCTCGGGCGGCGCTGGTATCTGCAAGGCAAAATGTTTGAGCGGACCAACACCTTCAACGATTTCGTCGATGCGGGCCGGGGCCTGATCGCCAAGGGCTACACCGCCGAGGGCATGGTCACCGCCAGCGGCGGTTCGGCCGGGGGCGAGTTGATGGGCGCGATCATCAATCAGGATCCCAAGCAGTACGGCGCGATTGTCGCGCATGTGCCGTTTGTCGATGTGCTGAACACGATGCTCAACGAGAAGCTGCCGCTCACCCCGGGCGAGTGGCAGGAGTGGGGCAACCCGATCACCTCCAAGGCGTCCTTCGCCTATATGCTGTCCTATTCGCCCTATGATCAGGTGGTCGCGCAGGATTATCCGCCGATGCTGGTGACGGCGGGGCTGAACGATCCGCGTGTGACCTATTGGGAACCGGCCAAGTGGGTTGCGAAGCTGCGCGAGCTCAAGACCGACGACAACCTGCTGCTGATGAAGACCAACATGGGCGCAGGCCACGGCGGGCAATCGGGCCGCTGGAACTCCCTGAAGGAGACGGCGGAGGAATTCGCCTTCATCCTGTGGCAGATGGGGATGGCACCGAAGACCGAGGGCGAATGACCGGCCCCAACCGCTTTACCCGCAGCTTCGTGGCCGAGCCTTCGCACATTGATGAGCTCGGTCACGTCAATAACACCGTGTGGGTGCAGTGGATTCAGGACATGGCGACGGCGCATTGGGACGCAGTTGCGCGGCCCGAGGATCGCGCGGCGTTCTTCTGGGTCGTGGTGCGGCACGAGATCGATTACCGCGGCAACGTGTCTGAGGGCGAGACCGTGACCGCGACGACTTGGATTGAGGGCCCGGCGATGGGCGCGAAATCGCTCCGCCGGGTGGAGTTTGCCGACAGCGCCGGCAATCGCCTTGTCAGCGCGGCGACCACCTGGGCGATGCTCGACCGCGCCACCGGGCGGCTGGCGCGGGTGCGGCCCGAGGTGCTGGCGCCGTTTGCCTGAACTCCCAGTCCCTCCTCTTTCCTGCGGAACGGGGAGGGACGCGAATTCGCTAAGCCATGCGTTCCCGACGGCGCTCCGGCGGGGCGCTGGTGAACACTGTCAGACGTTCATAGGCGAGCCGGTTGCGGCCGGACGCCTTGGCTTCGTACATCAGCGCGTCGGCGCGGGCGTAGAACTCGGCGAAGGCCATCTTGTGGCGGGTGGCTTCGGCCATCACGATCACGCCCATGCTGGCGGTGACCGGCAGGTCGAGCCCCGGCACTTCCTTGGCGATCCGCATCGGAATCGCCTGCCGCAGCGCCTCGGCCCGTTCGAGCGAGCGCGGGCCGCGCAGCAGCACCACGAATTCCTCGCCCCCCAGCCGCACCGCGATCGAATCCCGGTCGCCGGTCGCGCGGATCGCGCTGGCGCAGGCGATCAGCGCGGCATCGCCAACCTGGTGGCCGTGGAGGTCGTTGATCGCTTTGAACCGGTCGAGATCGACCAGCGCGAAGGTATCGAAGCCCTGCGCCACCAGCTCATCGAAGCGCGCTTCGATGGCGCGGCGGTTCATCAGACCCGTGAGCGAATCGCGGGTCGAGATCTGTTCCAGCATCTTCGCTTCGGTCAGCGCCGCATCGCGCTCGCGCCGCAGGGCGAGGAAGCGGTCGGCAATCGCGAGGCTGATCACCACCACCTCGATCCCGACCGCGACATAGATCATCTGGTCGAGGCTGGAGGGGCCGACGTGCCAGCCAAAGCCGCGCAACAGACGTTCGGTCGAGGCGATGATGATCGGCATCCACGCGGCGGCGATATAGCGTGCCGAGCGGCTGCCGCGCAGCACAGCCTCAATCACCGCCACGCTGATCACGAGGATGCAGGGGATAAAGGTGATGAAATAGCCGCGGTCGTCGAATGTCTGGGTCGCATCGAGCTGGAGCGCGAAGAACCCGGGCGCGATCATGGTGAACCAGCCGGTCGCGATCGTCAGGTTGCGCATCACCCGCGACTGCGCGCCGCGTTCCAGGAAGGTCGCCAGGAACAGCATCGATAGTCCGGCGCCAATGGCGTAGGACAAGGGCGACACCACGGCGAGGACAGCCACCGGCAGCGTCACGAAGGCCGAGGCCAACCCTCCCGCCGTCACCACATAGATCATCATGGCGCTGACCATTGCGGCATGGAGCACCACGAAGCGTTCGCGCAGCACCAGGAAGAAGCTGATGTCGAACAACAGCGGCAGCACCAGCATCCCGACCACGAAGGCCAGCAGCATCATTTCGGTCTGCGACCATTCGGCCTCGCCCGGATCATGGGTGATGCGTGCCTCGGTCAGCAGCGGGACCGAGTGCGGGGCTTCGATCCGGGCCAGCAGCACGGTCGTCTCGGCGGTGACTTTGGGCAGGGGGAGCTGGAACACCGGGCCAGCGGGGAACGCGACCCCATCGGCCTGCGTCAGGCGCGTGACGCGGCTCTCGCCATCGGCGTCGATCGCGTGGAAGGTGACGGACTTGAACCGGGCAATGCGGGAGAAGAACTGCCGCGGCAGCTTTTCACCCTGCCAGCTTCCCGCCTCGAACCGAAGCCAGACCACGGGCACATCCGACCGCCATGACTGGTTGTTGCAGATCCATCGCCCCCGCGCCTGCATGTCGCGCGCCGTGGCCTCGACGCCGCTTGCGGCGTGGCACGTCGGAGCAAAGATTGGCACAGTATGATCATTCGCCGCAGCCGGACGCGCGGCCAACAGCGCGAGGAGCGCAGCAGCCACGACGTAACGGAAGATGAGGCGCGCAAGTGCCATATGGCGGGTCTTACTATGCAAGCTGTTACGATGCTGTTAAGCGAAAAACCTCCTTTTTGGAGGAATATCACGCATTCTCATGCAGTTGCGTGCAGTCACCTAAATTGCTGTGTTCAAAAGATTCAGCATGCCGATCCGTGGCGAAGGATAGTCATAAGCTTGTCATGAAGTCCGCCTAGGGGCGGATCGGGGCGCGGCTTTTGCGCCATTTGGGCAGGGGTTCGATCCGAACTCATCGGGAATAATCATGGCACATTCTATCAAAAAGTTCTTCAAAGTCGGCGGCTTGATGGCGCTGGGGGCTGCAACGCTGACCGCTTGTGACAGCGGCGACGGTTCGGCCAATCAGTCGGTCCACGCGGTGGGTTCTTCGACCGTCTATCCCTTTGCCAAGCTGGTGGCGGAGAATTTCGCCCGGTCCTTCCCGGACAAGCGCTCGCCCCTGATTGAATCGACCGGAACAGGGAACGGCATCCAGCTGTTCTGTTCCGGGCTCGGCCCCAACACCCCCGACATGGTCAACGCCTCGCGCCGGATGAAGCCATCGGAATTCGATAGCTGCGCGTCGAACAAGGTCGACGAGATCATTGAACTGCAAGTCGGGCTGGACGGCATCGCCTTCGCCTCGGCACGCGGCGGGATCATGCTCAACCTGTCGCCCAAGACGATCTATGAAGCGCTCGCCGCGAAGCCTTACGGCAAGCCGCAGACCGCAAAGACCTGGAAGGATGTCGATCCGGCGCTGCCGGCCGATCCGATCCTCGTTTACGGCCCGCCCAGCACCTCCGGCACCCGCGATGCGCTGAAGGAACTGGTGATGGAAGTCGGTTGCAAGACCGATCCGGCGATGAAGGCGCTCAAGGACAGCAACGAGGACGAATACCGCCAGATCTGCACCGAAGTGCGTGATGATGGCGGCTATGTCGACCAGGGCGAGCAGGACAACCTCATCGTCCAGAAGATCGTCGGCAATCCGCGCGCCGTGGGCGTGTTCGGCTATTCCTACATGGAAGAAAACGCCGACCGGGTGCAGGGCCTGCCGATGAACGGGGTCGATCCGACCTATGACAACATCGCCAGCTTCAAATACCCCGGCGCGCGTCCGCTGTTCGTCTATGTCAAGAAAGCGCACATGCGCGCGATCCCGGGGCTTGAGGACTTCATGAAGGAATGGGTCAAGAGCTGGGGCAAGACTGGCCCGCTCGCCAAGGTCGGGATGGTGGCCATGCCGGACGAAGCGATGACGGCCAACGCCGCCAAGGTTCAGAACATGGTCGTGCTGACCAAGGCCGAACTCGAAGCCAAATAGCCGCGCCGATTGCCCGGCAGCGGGCGAGCGGGTAGCGTGGCGCGATGAGCGCGCGCAAGATCGTCCAATGGCAAGAGGCCGGCCTGATCGACGCGGCCACGCGCGACCGGCTGCTCGCCTACGAGACCGAACACGCCCGCCCGCTGGTGCTGTGGGCGGTGTTCGGGATCGGCGCGCTGGCGATCGGGTTGGGGCTGGTGTCAGTCATTGCGGCTAACTGGGAGGATATTCCCGGTCTGGTGCGGCTTTCGCTTCACTTTGCGCTGATTGCCGGGCTGCTGGCGGCGCTGTTCCTGCGCGAGCAGCGGCTGGCGGAGCAGTCTCCTTGGGCGGTCGAGGCGCTGGTGTTTGTCACCGCGGCGCTGGGCCTCACCTTCTTCGGGCATCTCGGGCAGGTCTATCAGACCTCTTCGCCGTTGTGGCAGCCGCTGGCCGTGTGGCTGGCCCTGTTCGCGCCGCTGTTGTTGCTGATGGGGCGGAGTTGGCCTGCCGCACTGGCGGTGGTCGGCGGGATGGTGTGGACAGTGTGGGAATATGCCACCGCCATGACCGGCTACGGCGCGGCGCGCGATCCGGGGCTTGGCTGGCTGATGTGGCTTGCCTTCGTCATCGCTTGCCCGGTTGCCTTCGCGCCGCTCGCCGCCGCTTTGCGCGCACGCAGTGATCGCCCGGGTTTCTGGCGGCGACTAGAGCAATTGGCGCTCGCTTATGCCGTGGCCGGAGCGTCCTTCGCCTGCGCGATCGCCAGTGCCAACGCTTTTGGCGAAACCGCGCTGCTCCGTGAATGGGCGAGCATGGCGGTGAGCGGTGCGGTGCTGGTGATCGCCGGTCTCGGCGTGATGCTGGCGCGGCCGACCGCCTCGGGCCGGATGGCCGGCGCGATCATCGCCGGGGCCGGGGGCGTGCTGGTGTTCGCCTATGCCTGCAACGATCTCACCGTCCCCGCCGCGCTGCTGTTCATGGCCCTATGGGCCGGCATCGCCGCCGCCGCGCTGGCGGCGCAGTGGCGCGGGGTGTTCCAGCTCGCCGTCGGCGTGATTGCGCTGCGGCTCATCATCCTCAGTTTCGAGCTGGCGGGTGATCTGCTGACGAGCGGCTTCGGGCTGATCCTGTCGGGGGTGATGATCCTCAGCGTCGCATGGGTCGCGGTGCGAGTGTCCAAACGCTTTGCTCCACGTGAGGAGCCCGGCGCATGAACCGCCTGATCCGCCTCGCCACTGTTGTTGTCCCCGTGCTCGGCCTCGGCGCGCTGTGGGCGCAGAGTGACCGCACCTACCATCAGGGCACCGAATGGGAGGTCCCAATCCAAGGCTACGATCCGCGCGATTACCTGCGCGGGCACTATGTCGAGTTCAGTTACGATTGGCCGGGGTTCGATGCCCGAGAGCTCGACCAGTGGCCCGCAGCACTGTGTCTTGCCGGTAAGCCGCCGCGCCTTGATGCCGTGTCTGCCGCAGATGATGCAGCCGCGTGCCCCCATCCGATCACCACCGATGGTAACGGGGTCTACGGCATCTCTGCGCTGATGACCGGCCGCCTCTATATCGGGCAGGACCGCGCTGCCCAGCTTGAGGAACAACTCCGCAGCGGCGACCAGCGCGGCATAGTCACCATCCGCCAGCGCGAGGACGGCAGCTTCACGCCCATCGCCATCCGCTTCCGCCCGCTCACCCCCGCCGAAATCGCCGCGCGTGATGCGCAGCGGGCGGAGGAATTGCTTCCCCCGCCCGCCATCAAGTCCCGCTAGGGCGCGGTCAGAACTTCGCGGTCACTTCCACCCCGTAGAACTGCGGTTCGGCCGGGATGAAGGTCGGGATGCCGAACGCGCCGCCGGTGTTGCCCGCGTCGAGCAGATAGTCTTCATCGAAGGCGTTGCGGATGAAGCCGGCGATCTCGTAGCGCTCATCGGCAAAGCTGATCCCGGCGCGCGCGTTCACCAGCGTTACCGCTTCCTGCGCGATCAGCGGGTTGTTCGGAACTTCGAAGAAGATCCGGCTGCGGTGCGTCACGCTCGGCGTGGCGAAGAAGCGCATCCCGTTGCCGAATTCGTAATTGACGGTGAAGCCGCCCGCGGCCTGAATTTCCGGCTGCAACCGGAACCGCGCGCCCGAGAAGGCGGGCGAGAACGCGCCGTCCTCGTCAATCCCGCCGTCGATATAGCCGACATTGCTGAACACATTGAGCCAGTCGGTCACGTCGATCGCCAGCTCCGCCTCAACCCCAAGGTTGGAGGCCTTGCCCGCGCTCTGGGTGACGAAGGCGCCGGTCGGGTTGCCCTGCGCATCGAGCTGCGCGACCGAGACCTGGAAGTCGTTATAGACCTGATAATAGACCCCGATCGATCCCGACACGCGGCCCGTCGCCAGCTTGATCCCGCCTTCGTAGTTCCAGACGGTTTCCTCGGCGATGGTCTGGACGTTGGGGACCGGACGCCCGCCACTGCGCGCAGCGGCGACCTGCACGACCGGCGAACGGCGACCCTTGGAGATGGTGGCGAAGACATTCACATCGTCGTTGATCCGGTAGAGTGCATTGACGCGCGGCAGCCACGCCTGGAACCACTTGTCGGCGGAGAACGTCCGCCCGCCGGTGTCGATCTGGCCGGGGATCAGCGCCGCGCGGCTGATCTGGCTGTTGGGCACGCGGGCGAAGAATTCCGAGCCGCGATATTCGGTCAGCCAGCGGATGCCTGCGGTCAGTTCGAGGCTTTCGAACGGGATCCAGGTCGCATCGGCAAACAGCGAATAGGCTTCGTTGCGGCCCTGGTTCTCGAACACCGAGGTGTAGGGGATCGCGGTCGCCGCTCCGCCGGTGAGGATCGCGGTCACGCCGCTCGCCGGAACCGAGCCGTTGGGCGCGACGCAGGCGATGCCCGGCACCAGCGGCGCGCCGAACAGCGAGGAGAGGCACTGGAGGAAGGTGCCTTCCTCGGTGGCGAAGGGCACGTTCTGGCGGCCGTCCTCGATGAAGGCATTCCAGCCAAAGCTCGAACGCAGCTTGGTGCCGGTATAGGTGAAGCGGCCTTCATGGCTGACCTGCCAGCCATCGGCGATCTCGGCGAATTCGAGGAAGGGCGCGGCGCTGCCGTCGGCGTCGAACACTTCGGCGCTGTCAAACTTGCGGTAACCGTTGACGGTGGTGAAGCTCCAGTCGGTGTCGAACTGGTGGTCGATGGTGAGGTTGATGTCGTAAACCTCGCGGTTGAGGCCGAGCTGGTCGTCGCCCAGCGCCGCCGCGCCCGCCGGGTTGCCGCCGAGATTGGCATCGCGGAAGGCATTGGCCGACCCGCCCGGTGCGCCGGTGAAGGCCGGGAAGCGGCCCGAAATGAACGGTGTGCCGCCATTGCGCTGCTGGTCATAGGTGCCGACGAGGTCGACCGTCAGATCCTCGGTCGGGCTCCAACGCAGCGAGGCGCGCAGGCCGAGCTGATCCTGCGCGTAGAGTTCCTCGTCCTGATTGGGAGAAAGGTTCTCGACATAGCCATCGCGCGTGCGCCATTCGCCCGCGAGGCGGAAGGCCAGCGTGTCGCTGCCGACATTGACGAAACCGCCGAGCAGGGTCTGGTTGAAGTTGCCATAGCCGCCGCGCACCTCGGCCGAAAAGCCTTCCCGCGGACGGGCGGAGACGATGCTGATCGCACCCACGGCGCTGGCGGTGCCGAACAGGGTCGCCTGCGGGCCCTTGATCACTTCGACACGTTCGAGATCGTAGATCGCCTGATAGGAGCCGCGCGAGCGCGAGATGTCGACGCCGTTGTAATAGAGCGTGACGCGCGGGCCTTGCTGGGCCGAGCCGCTATCCGAGGTGATGCCGCGGATCACGATGCCGGGGTTGTTGGCGCTCTGCTCCTGGATCAGCAGGCCGGGGACGTAGCTTGAAAGCTCGTCGAGATCGGTGATGCCGAGGTCGCGGATTCGCTCGCCCGTGGTGGCGGTGATGGTGATCGGCACGTCGACGGCGCGCTGCTCGATCTTCTGGGTAGTGACGATGATCTCGTTACCCGAGGCGGTTTCGCTGTCCGCCGGCGCTTCGGCGTCCTGCGCAAAGGCGGTCTGCGGGGCGGCGGCGAGGATGGTGGCGACCGCGACGAGCGAGACGCGCGAGAGGGTGGTGCGGTTCATGTTCTGGCTTCCCTGTTGCATGAGAGAGGCCTTGCCCGTGGCACCAATGCGTGACGCGCCCGCTACGGCGCGATGAAAGCAGCGTTACGCGGGGCTTACAATTTGAAGGCGTTGCCGAATTGCATCGCAGGCCCCCAGTCCCTCCCCATTGCTGCGCAACGGGGGGGGACGCAAAGCATCACAACGGATTGCCGTCCTTATCCCGGTAGATTTCGCGCCGCCCGACATGGTTCGCCGGGCCGACGAAGCCGTCTTCCTCCATCCGCTCGATCCACTTGGCCGCGGTGTTGTAGCCGACACCCATCTGGCGCTGGAGCCACGAACCGGACGCCTTCTGGTTTTCGAACACGATCTGGCAGGCCTGCCGGTACTTGCGTTCTTCCGGGTTGTCCGAGGCGGTGAATTCATCGTCGAAGCCGAACCCGCCGCCATCCTCGGGCTCTTCGGTGACGGCGTCGATATAGGTCGGCGATCCTTGCGCGCGCCAGTGATCGGCGATGGCTTCGACCTCCTCGTCCGAGACGAAGGGCCCGTGGACGCGCACCATTGCGCCGGTGTTGGGCTTGTAGAGCATATCGCCCTTGCCCAGCAGCTGTTCGGCTCCCTGCTCGCCCAGGATCGTGCGGCTGTCGATTCGGCTGGTCACCTTGAAGCTGATGCGGGTCGGCAGGTTGGCCTTGATGACGCCGGTGATGACATCGACCGAGGGGCGCTGGGTGGCCATGATGAGGTGGATGCCGGCCGCGCGCGACTTTTGCGAGAGACGCTGGATCAGGACTTCGATTTCCTTGCCCACCGTCACCATCAAGTCAGCCAGTTCGTCGACGATCAGCACGATCTGCGGCAGCGGCTGGTAATCGAGCTGTTCTTCCTCGAACAATTGCTCGCCCGTCTCGGGATCGAAGCCGGTCTGCACCCGGCGGCCCAAGGGCTTGCCCTTGGCGATCGCGGCGCTGACCTTTTCGTTGAACGAGGTGATGTTGCGCGAGGAGATTGCGCTCATCATCCGGTAGCGCCGCTCCATTTCCTCGACTGCCCATTTCAAGGCTCGCACCGACTTGGCAGGCTCGGTCACCACCGGCGAGAGCAGGTGGGGGATGTCGTCATAGGTCTTGAGTTCGAGCACCTTGGGATCGATCAGGATCAGGCGCAGTTCGGTCGGCGTGAAGCGGTAGAGCAGGCTCAGCAGAATCACGTTCAATCCGACCGACTTGCCCGATCCGGTGGTGCCCGCGACCAGCAGGTGCGGCATCGCGGCCAGATCGGCAATCACCGGCTCACCAGCGATATCCTTGCCGAGGATGATCGGCAGGTTGCCCTTGGCCTCGGCAAAATCGGCGCAGGCGGCGAGTTCCTTCAGCATCACTACCTGGCGATCCTGATTGGGCAATTCGATGCCCATCACGGTCCGACCGGGGATCGGCGAGACGCGCGCCGAGATCGCGCTCATGTTGCGGGCGATATCTTCGGCAAGGCCGACCACACGGCTGGCCTTGATGCCGGGGGCGGGCTCCAGCTCGTACATCGTCACCACCGGGCCGGTACGCACGGCGGTGATTTCACCCTTCACGTTGAAATCGTCGAGCACGTTTTCGAGCAGGCGGGCGTTGCGTTCCAGCGCCAGCTTGTCGAGCTTGGGCGCCTTGTCGACCGGCGGTTCGGCGAGCAGGTCGAGGCTGGGGAGGTTGAACGGCGCAAACATGTCGGTCTGCGCGGTCTTGCCCGCCGCCGCGCGCTTGGGCGGGGCGGAGGGGTCGCTGATTTCCGGCGGGCGGCGCGGAGGCTGCGGCGTTGGCTCTGCCGCCGCCTCACCCTTGAGCGTGCGGCGCGGACGCGGGGCGACAACATCATCATCTTCGTCCGCGTCGTCACCGGCAAAGCCGAGCGCCGGGACAGATTCGCGGCCCGGCAGCGGCAGGCGGCGCATCAGTCCCGACAGCGAGCCGCCGCCCAGAAATTCGGGCAGGCTCATCAGCACGCGCCAGTCGATCGCGAAAATCCGGGTCAGCAGGCCCACGCCGACCGCAAGGCTGGTGAGCGCGAGGCCGAGGATCACCCAGCCTTCGGCATCCGCGCCAAACCGCGCCGCCACCGCCTGGATCGCGCCGGCGCCGAGCAGCCCCGACAGGCCGCCTGCCTGCGCGGGCAGGGTGCCGCCCTGTCCTTCGAAAGCGAGGCTCAGCACGGTCGCGATCAGAGTCATGGCGATCAGCAGCAGCGCGGTGGGCATCCACCAGGCGGTGGTTTCGGGCACGTCGCCATTCTCGACATCGCGCCACAGCTTGCGCGAAGAGACATAGAGCAAGGGCAGCAGCAGCACGCCGGGCAGGCCGAAGATCAGCAGCACCTTGTCCGCCGCCCAAGCGCCCATAGCGCCCATCCAGTTGGCGACTTCGTCCGGATCAGCCGCGGTCGATCCGCTGGGATCGGTCTGGGTGTAGCTCGCCAGCGCCAGCGCCAGAAACACCGCAGCGCCCAGCAGCAGCCCGGCACCGGTCATCTGCGCGATTCGGCGCAAGCTGCGGCGCAGACCTGCGCGCCATTCGGCATCAGTCTGGCGACCGGGTTTGACGGGTGTGACCGCGCGGCTGGCCATGGGGGTTCTCCTGTGCAGAACACATCATGAATCCTCGGCGGACTCGGGTCAAGGAAAGAGCGATGAACGACATTGGTCTGTGTGGCTGAGATCGGCCCAAGGGCCGCAAGGCCGACCGGCCGACCGCAGGGATGCGACCTTCAGGTCGCGTGAGCGAGGATTTCGCAGCCCGGAGGGGCTGCGGCTAACAAGAAAGCCCGTCGATGGCGGCCCAGCGCGGCCATTGGAGTGTGTGTGCGCGGTGCCGGGTCATCCCACCGAGGGCGATCACCGGCAGCCGCCCTTGCCGTGCCAGCAACCGGAACCGCACCGGCCCCAGCACCCCGCCGCCGGGGTGGGAGCGGGTCGGGAAGACCGGCGAAAGCAGCGCCGCGTCCGCCCCCAGCCGCGCCGCCAGCCCCAGCTCGGCAAGGTCATGCGCGGTGGCGAGGTGGATCAGGCCGCTGCGCCGCGGGGTCAGTGAGCGAGGTGCGCCATAGATCCCGTCTGCCCCCCACTCGCGCGCGGTCAGGGCCGAATCGGCGAGGATCGTCACATGACCCCTGGCCCGCGCGATCCGCCGCAAGGCGCGGAACCGGGCGTAACGCTCCGGCCCGGCCAGATGGTAATGGCGATAGATCCACCCCGATCCGCGCGGCAGCTTCGCCAAGGCGCGTGCCAACCCCGCGTCATTGCGCGCATCGCTGATCAGCCACAGGGCGGGGAGGGGCTTTGCGCGCGTCACGCACCCGCTATAGAGCGCCCCCATGGAAAATGCAGCGTCCCGCCTCGCCGATGTCCGCGCCAATATTGCCAAGGTGTGCAAACCCGCCCGGCGCGAGCCGGCTGACGTCACGCTGATTGCGGTCAGCAAGACTCACGAGGCACCTGCGATTCAGCCGCTCATCGACGCTGGTCAGCGCGTGTTCGGCGAGAACCGGGTGCAGGAAGCGCAGAGCAAATGGCCCGCTTTGCGCGAAGGCTATCCCGATATCGAACTGCACCTCATCGGCCAGCTGCAATCGAACAAGGCCGAAGAAGCGGTCGCGCTGTTCGACGTGATCCACTCGCTCGACCGGCCGAGCCTGCTGACCGCGCTGGCCAAGGCGATGGACAAGGCGGGGCGGCGGGTGCCGTGCTTCGTGCAGGTCAATATCGGGGACGAGGCGCAGAAGGGCGGCTGCCCGATTGCCGATCTGCCCGCGTTTCTGGAGGCCGTGCGCGCCGCCGATGTGCCGCTCGCTGGGCTGATGTGCATTCCCCCCGCCGACACCGAAGCCGCGCCGTTCTTTGCGCTGCTCGCCAAGCTGGCGGCGGATCACGGCCTCACCGGCCTCAGCATGGGGATGAGCGGGGATTACGAGACGGCGGTGATGCTCGGAGCGACGCATATCCGGGTCGGCACCGCGCTGTTCGGATCGCGGGGGTGAGCGAGGCGCTCGCCCGGCTCGACGCCTTCATTGCCACATGGCGGGAGCCGCTGTGCGCGGGGTCTGCCGAAGTCCGCATCGCGGCGCGGCCGCTCGAACAGCCGCCGGGCCTGCATTCTGCCTGCGCTGACGCTTTGGTCACCAGCCTCGGCTATCAGCCGATTGGCGGCAATTGGGAACTGCTCGATGCCGAGGCCGAACCTGACGGCGCCCGCTCGGCCCGTGCGGCGCTGGTCGAGGCGTTTGCGTGCCACATGGTGTTTTCGCACGAGCCGTGGCTGGGCGAGGCGGATGCGCTAGCGATGGCCGAGGATTTCCTCGCCTGCTTCGACGCCCGCACCCGCCAGATCGTGACCAACCGGATGTATTTCGGTTGGAATCCGATCACTCCTGCGAGTTTCGAATGGGCCTTCGTCGCCTTCGACGACACCGCGATCGCGCTGCTGCTCGCCACCGCCGAGGACTAACGAAAAAGGGCGCTCCGTTGCCGGAGCGCCCTCTTCTGTTTCACGCCCGAGTTCTTCTTAGAACTCAAACAAAGCTTCGATCCCGACGTTCCGGCCGCGCAGCAGCGGGCTGAAGGTGCCTGCTGCCGGACGATCCGCGAAGGGCAGGCGCACGCCGGTCGACAGCGGGCCGCCGAACGGAACCTGCGTGTCGCCGCCTTCCTGGACCTGATCGAACAGGTTACGCCCGTAGATCGAGAGCGACAGGCCCTCGACCGGGGTGTTCCAGGTGACGTTGGCTTCCAGCTGGTGGATGTCGTTCAGCCAGCCGAAGTTGTCGTCGGTATAGGCCGCCGTGTCGCGGTACTGGTAGTTCACGCGGGTGAGGATGTTGCTGCTGCCCAGATCCAGTTCGTGGATCAGGCCCGCGCCCACCGTGACCGGGGGAACGCGCGGCAGGCTCAGCGCCAGGTCACGCCCGTTGATCTGGCCATCGCCCGAGATGTCGAACAGGATCTCGGTATACTCGGCGTCGATCACGCCGATATTGGCGGTCAGGATCAGCGCGTCGGTCGCACGCAGCCGCATTTCGGCTTCGATCCCGTTGATCGAGGCGTTGGCGGTGTTGAAGATCGACTGGGCCACACCGGCGGTCGGCGACGACTGGTTCACCTCGCGCTGCATGTTGTCGATCTTGGTGATGTAGCCCGCGACGTTGAAGGTGAACACGCCATCGGCGGTCTGGAACTTGCCGCCCACTTCGTAGGTGTCGACCTTTTCCTCGTCGAAGGCGAGCGAGCCGCCCGGTGCCAGCGCGATCTGTTCGAAGGCATTGGCGTTGGTGATGCGGAAGTTATAGCCGCCCGAACGGAAGCCGCGGCTCCAGTGGCCGTAGACCTGGCTGTCGCCGAATTCGTACTGGAGGCCAAGCTTCGGTGAGACGTTGCGGAACCGCACGCGGTCGGTGAAGCCGTTGTTCTCGGTCGACGCGCCGGTCACCGGGTTGAGCAGGACCGGGTTGCGGCCCGAGGTCGGGCAGGTGCCATCTACCACCGAACAGGCCGGACGCGGACGGACATAGGTGACAGCGGCGTCCTTCGTTTCCTGGTTCCAGCGGATGCCCGCGATGACCGAGAGACCGTCGATCACTTCGTACTGCGCATTGGCGAACACGCCGAGCACTTCGTGATCCTGACGGCCACCGCCGAAGAACTGGAGCGGGCTGGCAAGCGGCAGCGCGCGCTGTTCGGTATAGGCGAGGTTCTGATCGAACCAGAAACCGCCGAAGGTCAGGTCGAGCCCGCTTTCGGTCGAAATCGCGTAGCGCAGCTCGTTCGAGAACTGCTCCTGCGCGGTTTCGGTTTCCGAGTGGAACAGGAAGCGCGGGGTCGCATCGATGTCGCCATCGGTGGTCGCGTCATACTTGCGCCAGCCGAACACGTTGGTCAGCGTACCAGCGCCGATATCCAGCGTTGCGGTGAGCGAGCCGGTCCAGATCTCGTTGGCGTAGCCGCCGGGGTTGTCGATCGCCAGATCATAGGTGTTGCGATCAAAAATCCCGCGGTTCTGGGCCGAGGGGCCATCGCCATCGCTCTCGAAATAGTCGAGCTTGCCGAGCAGGGTCAGACCGCCGAGCCGCGCTTCCAGTGCGCCGCGCAGGATCTTGGTTTCGGCCTTGCCGTGGTTGCGCGACAAGGTCGGGATGGTGTCGGCCGCCAGGTTGCGGAAGTAGCCTTCGTCCTTGTTGTAATAGGCGCCCAGCTTGAACAGCAGCACGTCTTCGACGATCGGGCCGCTGATCACGCCGCTGACGGTGTAGTTTGCGCCGCCGCGGCCGCTATCGAGCGCCGGGCCGTCCACGGCCGCGCGGAACTTGCCGCGGAAATCCTCGGTCGGGTTGCCGGTGTTGATCACCACCGCGCCGCCGGTCACGTTACGGCCGAACAGGACACCCTGCGGGCCGCGCAGCACTTCGACAGAATCGAGGTCGAACAGGTCGAACACGACGCCGCCGTTGATGCCGAGGTACACGCCGTCAACGAACACGCCGACAGTCGGGTCGATCGACGGGATCGACGAGTTGATGCCCAGACCGCGCACCGAGAAGTTGGCGGTGCCGCGGCTGGTGCCGACCTGGTCAAGGCTGACGCTGGGCGCTTGGAACGACAGGCCCGAGATGTCGCGGATCTTGAAGGCTTCGAGCGTGCCGGCGTTGAACGCGGTCACGGCCAGCGGCACGTCCTGCACGTTTTCGGCATCCTTGGTCTTGGTGCCGGTGACGAGGATTTCGTTGATGCTGTCGAGCGCGCTGGTCGTTTCTTCCTGCGCGGGCGCTTCAGCGTCCTGCGCATGGGCAGCGACGGGAAGAAGGGCGGCGGTGGTGACGAGCAGCGCCAGCTTGCCGAGCCGGAGGTGGCTCGGCAGGGATTGTGCGATCTTCATGTTATAACTCTCCCTGAGTTGAGGGCCGCCCCCATAGCAATACGTTTCGGGATTGCAACCTATCGCGCAAATCGCCCGCCAAGGCGCTCAAATGCCGCTATCTTCAAGCTTTTGCAGTTACGCTTTTTCGAGCTGTTGCTGGCGCTGATCGCTGGCTGCGGCGAGCAGGGCCGCCTCGATTTCGGCGAGGCGTTCGGGCGCCTTGATCTTGGCGGCGGTCAGATCGGTCACGTAGAATGTATCGGCCGCGGCCTCGCCATAGGCGGTGATATGCGCCGAATGGACGATCAGATTGGCTTTGTAGAGCGCGTGCGCCAGCCGGTTGAGCAGCGCCGGACGGTCGCGCGCGGTCACTTCGATCACGGTGAAGTGGTTCGATGCGTCATTGTCGAAGCCGACGCGCGGGGCGACATCGAAGGCCTTGGCGCGCGAATGGGCGAGCGGGCGGGCGGCGAGCTTGGGCACCAGTTCGACCTTGGCGAGCAGGGCGTCGCGGATGCCTTTCTCGATTCGGGCCATCTGTGCCGCCTCGCGGAAGGGCTGGGCATTGTGGTCCTGCACCAGGAAGTTATCGACGGCATAGCCGCTGCGCGCGGTGTGAATGCGCGCATCGATGATGTTGGCGCCGGCCAAGTGAATGCCGCCCGCCATGCGGTAGAACAGGCCGGGGTGGTCCGCCGCGATGACGCTGACGCGGGTGGCGCCGCGGGTTTCGTCAACCTCGCACCGGATCGACAGCGCCTCGCCCGCCGCATCGGCGGCATCATATTGGGTGAGGTTTCCGGCGATGATGTCTTCCGGCTCGGCGATCCAATAGGCATCACCCAGCAGCGCGCCGATGCTGTTGACCAAGTGATCCGCGTCCGCGCCCAGCAGCCGTGCGACGGCAACCTTCTTGGCCGTGACCCGCGCCTTGCGTCCATTGCCCTTGTGCCCCAGCCGCAGCCGTTCCTGCGCGGCGTCGTAAAGCTCGCCGAGCAGCTGGCCCTTCCAGCTGTTCCAGGTGCCGGGGCCAACCGCGCGGATATCGACCGCGGTGAGGATCGCGAGGTTGCGCAGGCGTTCGAGGCTTTGGACCTCGCCCACGAAATCCTCGATCGTCTTGGGATCGGTGAGGTCGCGCTTCTGCGCGGTGCGGCTCATCAGCAGGTGTTGCAGCACCAGCCAGGCGACCAGATCGGTCTCCTTCTCGTCGAGCCCGAAGCGCGGGCACAGGTGGTGTGCCACATCCGCGCCGAGAACGGAGTGATCGCCCCCGCGCCCCTTGGCGATATCGTGCAGCAGCACCGCGACATAGAGCGCGCGGCGCGAGGCGAGCTTGGGGAACTCGCGGGTGGCGCGGGGGTGATCGGCTTCGAGCATCCCGCGCTCAATCTGGCTCAGCAGCCCGATGGCGCGGATGGTGTGCTCGTCGACCGTGTAGTGGTGATACATGTCGAACTGCATCTGCGCATTGACCCGGCCAAAGTCGGGCACGAAGCGGCCGAACACCCCGGCCTCGTTCATCCAGCGCAGCGCGGTTTCGGGGTCTTTGCGGCCTGACAGCAGATCAAGGAACAGCGCATTGGCGCGCTTGTCGCGGCGCAGCTTGCCGTCGATCAGCTTGGCATCGCGTCCGACCTGACGCATGGTTTCAGGGTGGACTTCCAGCCCCTCGGCCTCGGCCAGCTGGAACACCTCGATCAGGCGGACGGGATCGGCGCGGAACCAGTCATCGCCGGGTGCCCGCAGCCGTCCCCCTTCGACGGTGTAACCCTTGAAGATCCGCGGCCGCTGGGTCCAGCCAGCGAAAAACCCGGTGCGCGGGCGCTTCTTGGCGAATTCCTCGTCCAAGTGGGAGAGGAACACGCCCGTCAGGCTGCCAACGCGTTTCACCTGAAGGAAATAGTATTGCATGAACCGCTCGACCGCGCTCTTGCCGGGACGGTCGGCGAATTGCATCCGCTCGGCCACGGCGCGCTGCAAGTCAAAGGTCAGACGGTCTTCGGCGCGATCGGTGATAAGGTGCATATGGCAGCGCACCGCCAGCAGAAAGCCCTCGGCGCGGCGGAAGCTGCGATATTCGTTGGCCGTCAGCAGACCGACATCGACCAGCTGCGCGCCATTATCGACGCGGTGGATATACTTGCCGATCCAGTACAGCGTCTGGAGATCGCGCAAGGCGCCCTTGCCTTCCTTGATGTTGGGTTCGACCACATAGCGGCTGTCGCCCATGCGCTTGTGCCGCGCATCGCGTTCGGCCAGCTTCTGGGTCAGGAACTGGCGCTCACTGCCCTTGACAACATCGTTCCAGAACCGGGCGCGCAATTCTTCGTACAGCGCCTGTTCGCCCCACACCAAACGGCTTTCGAGCAGGGCGGTGCGGATGGTGAGGTCCTCTTTCGCCATGCGCACCGTATCGGCGACGGTGCGGCTCGAATGGCCAACCTTGAGGCCGAGATCCCACAGCAGATAGAGCATCGTCTCGATCACCTGCTCGCACCACGGCGCGCGCTTGCCCGGGGTGATGAAGGCGACGTCGACGTCCGAATGCGGCGCCATCTCGGCCCGTCCGTAACCGCCGACCGCGAGGATCGCGAGCCGTTCGGCCTGAGTGGCGTTGGGGGCGGGGTAGATATGCGTGGTGACGTGATCGTGGATCACCCGCAGCAGCTGATCCATCAGGAAGCTGAAGCCGCCGGTGACATCGTGCCCGGCCGAGGGCGTCTCAGCCAGCCGCCGGGCAAGCTCCGCCCGCCCGGCATCCAACGCATCGCGCAGCGCCTTGACGATCGCAGGGCGCGCACGCTCGCCATCTGCCTCATGCAAGGCAGCGATTTCCTCGGCCAGCGCGCGGCGATCAATGATCGCGCGCTGGCCGGGGACCCGGCGGGGGCTCACGGGTGGCTCACGCGGCGACAGCTTCGGCGGCGAAGCGGGCCTTGACCGTGCGCTTGTCGATCTTCTGGGTGCCGAGGCGCGGCAGGGCCTCGCTGGTGAACCAGATGTGCTGTTCGAGCGGCACCTTGAAGGGGGCGATCCGCTCCAGCAGGAAAGCGCGCAGCTCCGCAGGCGTGATCGCCGGGTGGCCGTCCTTCATGGCATAGACCGCCGCTGGCACCTCGCCAAAGCGCTCGTCCGGCAGGCCGAACACCGAGCATTCGCCGACATCGTCATGGGCGTAGATCGCGTCTTCCACTTCGATGCACGAAATATTCTCGCCGCCGCGGATGATGATGTCCTTCTTGCGGTCGACGATGAACAGGTAGGCGTCTTCGTCGAGATAGCCGAGATCGCCGGTGCGGAAGTAGCCATTGTCGGTGAATGCGGCCTTGGTCGCCTCCTCGTTCTTCCAGTAGCCGCGGAAATTGGCGACAGAGCGAATGCAGACCTCGCCCACCTGACCCTGCGGCAGTTCATTGCCAAGGTCATCAAGGATCGCGAGATCGACCAGCGGCTTGCTGGCGCGACCGGTCGAGCCGGGCTTGGCGAGGTAGTTCTCGTTGAAATTGCCGCAGCCCACCGCGTTGGTTTCGGTGAGGCCATAGCCCAGCAGCGGGAAGCCGCCGGGGAAGGCTTCCTTGATCCGGGTGACGTGTTCCACCGGACGCGGCGCGCCGCCAGCGGCGAAGCTCTTGCAGGCCGACAGGTCGTAATTGGCGCGGTCGGGGTGGTTGGCGATTTCGTAGCTCATCAGCGGTACGCCGACGAAATAGGAGACCTTTTCTTCCGCCATCAGCCGGATCGCGAGGCCCGCGTCCCACTTGGGCATCAGCACCAGTTTGCGCGCGATAGCGAAGCTTTGCAGGAACAGCGGCACTTCGCCCGTGACGTGGAACAGCGGCACGGCGACCAGCGCGCAGGGCTGATCGGTGATGACCTCGCCCCCGCTTTCGAGATGCACCTTGGCCATCGCCGACTGGGCGACATAGTTCATCACGCCGTTGACCACGCCGCGGTGATCGGACCACGCGCCCTTGGACTTGCCGGTCGAACCAGAGGTGTAGAGGATCGTGGCGATGTCATCCGGGCCGAGTTGGCCCAACATGGCCATCGCCGCGCTGGTGCCCTGCGGCAGCGCCCAGGTGTTGGCGAGGCCCTCTGACGGGGCGTTGCCGTGGTCGAACAGCACGATCTTGGCGGGGTGGGCATGGCCCTCAAGCCGCGCGGCGCGGCCTGCGTCGGCCAGCAGCACCTTGCATTCCGCCAGATCGAGCCCGTAGGCCAGTTCCTCGCCCGAGGAGAAGCCGTTGAGCAGCGTCGCGCAGCCGCCCGCCATCAGGATGCCCATATAGGCGATCATCCAGTTGGCCGAATTGCGCGCGGCTAGCCCGATACGGTCGCCCTTGGCGATGCCGTGGGTCTTGGCCAGCCCTTCGGCCACGCAGGTCGCGGCGGCATAGGCCTCGCCAAAGGTCAGGCGGATATCGCCATCGACCAGGAAGGGCAGATCCTTGTTCTGGTTGGCAAAGTGGGCGAAATAATGCGCAAGGCTCGGCGGAGCGCCGGCGAAGGCTGGCATCGTCACGCCGTCACGGGTGAAGGGCACGGTGGCGAAGGGCTGGCCATCAGCGGTGAGGCCGGTGATGATCGCTTCGAGCGCATTGTCCAGCTGGGTGGGCATGCGGTGATGTTCCTCTCTCATTGTTGTTGCGGCCGTCCAGCCGGGGTGCGACCCACGTCCGAATTGCCTGTCCCATTCTGCCCGGCGATCCCGCGCCCCTTCCCCTGCCCCGGATGCTGTGCCAGAAGCGCCAGCGCGACCGGGGCCCAAACTTGTTCGCTTCGGGCCCGCCGATACGGCATCTCATTGTCAATAAGAGGTTCGCTCCGTGCTGTCACTACTTGCCGCAAGCATCCCTGCCGATCCGATCTACTGGACCGATTTCGGCCTCAAACCGGGGATCGAACTCGGGTTTTTTACCCTGCGGTTCTATTCGCTTGCTTACCTGATCGGGGTGATCTTCGCCTATTGGCATACCTCCAAGATGCTGAAGCAGCCCGGCGCGCCGATGGCGCAGCGCCATGCTGACGATCTGTTTTTCTACTGCACGCTCGGGGTGATTCTCGGCGGGCGGCTGGGCTATGCGATGTTCTACGACCAGAGCCTGTGGACCGGCTTTTCCGGCGATGGCTTCGTGACGTGGAAGCTGCTGCGGCTGTGGGACGGCGGTATGAGCTTCCACGGCGGCCTCGCCGGGGTGACGCTGGCAATGGCTTACGTGGCATGGCGCGATAAGCTCAATTTCATCCGCGTGGTCGATTACGTCAGCGTCGGGGTGCCGATGGGGATGTTGCTCGGCCGCCTCGCAAACTTCGTCAATGGCGAGCTCTGGGGCCGGGTCAGCGATGTGCCCTGGGCGATGGTCTTCCCCCGCGCCGGTGATTTGTCGCGCCATCCCAGCCAGCTCTATCAGGCGGGGCTGGAAGGGCTGGCGATGCTCGTCATCATGTTGGCGCTGTTCTGGTTCACCCGTGCGCGCTATCGGCCCGGCCTGCTGGCGGGGGTCTTCACCACCGGCATGGGGGTGTCGCGCTTCGTGAATGAGTTTTTCCGCGAGCCGGATCAACAACTGGCTGACTTTGCGGCCCGAACCGGGCTATCGATGGGGCAATGGCTGACGATACCGCTTATCCTGACTGGGTTGATTGTCGTGTTCTACGCGCTGCGGAAGAAGCCGCTGGCGGCGGGGATCAGCGCGCCGGCTTGAACGGCGGCGCGGCAGTCTGGCGCAGCGCGCTCAGGCTGATCGATCCGAAGCCCGAACCCGAAAGTGTTGCGCGCCGCGCGCCGGATCCGGCCGCGCGCGCGGCGGCCGAGGCACAGGCGCGCGAACAGGCCAAGGCCGAAGCCCGCGCCCGGACCGAAGCCGCTGCCCGTGCGAAGGCTGAAGAACTCGCCCGCGCCAAGGCCGAAGCCGAAGAACGCGCCCGTGCGCTGAAGGAAGCGCGCGCGCGAGAGAAGGAAGAGGCTGAGGCCCGCGCCGCTGCCGAACGCGAAGCCCGCGAGAAAGCCGCCGCCGAAGCGCGTGCCCGCAAGCAGGCGGAAGCCGAAGCCCGCGCGCGCGCCGAGGCCGAGGCGCGGGCCAAAGCCGCCGAGGAAGCGCGGCTGCGCAAGGAAGCCAAAGCCCGCGAAATCGCTGAAGCCAAAGCCCGCGCCGAAGCTGTAGAACAGGCCCGCCGTGAGGCTGAGGCCGCTGCCGCTGCCGCCAAGGCCGCCGCCGAGGAAGTTGCTCGCCGCGAAGCCGAAGAGCGCGCCCGCGCCGAAGCCGAAGCGCGCGCCAAGGCCGAAGAAGAAGCCCGTCTGAAGAAGGAAGCCGAAGCCCGCGCCAAGGCAGAGGCCAAGGCCCGTGCCAAGGCGGAAGCGGAAGCCAAGGCCAAGGCCGAAGCGGAAGAAAAGGCCCGGCTCGCCGCCGAAGCCAAGGCCCGCGCCAAAGCGGAAGCCAAGGCCAAGGCCGACGCCGAGGAAGCCGCTCGCATCGCCGCCGAAGAGGCCGCGCGCCTTGCTGCCGAGGAACAGGCCCGCCGCGAAGCCGAGGAAGCCGCTGCGGCAGAAGCCGCGCGCCTCGCTGCCGAAGCCGCCGCTGCGGAAGCCGCTGCCCGCGCCGAGGCCGAGGCCAAGGCTGCCGAACAGGCGCGGCTCGAAGCGGAAGTCCTCGCCCGCGCAAATGTCGATGTTCCCGCCACGCTCAAGCGCCTCATCCGCGAGACCGGCCCGATCAGCCTCGCGCAGTACATGGGCGAAAGCAACGCGCGCTATTACGCCAGCCGCGATCCCCTGGGCGAGCAGGGCGATTTCATCACCGCGCCCGAAGTCAGCCAGATGTTCGGCGAGCTGATCGGGCTGTGGCTGGTGGACCTGTGGGTCCGTATGGGCAGCCGCAAGCGCATCCATTATGTCGAGCTTGGCCCCGGTCGGGGGACGCTTGCGAAGGACGCGCTGGCAGCCGCAAGGCGCTATGATTTCGCGCCGGAGATCCACTTCGTCGAAACCTCGGCGAGCTTGCGCAAGATTCAGCGCGAGGCCTTCCCCGAGTGCCACCATCACCACGACATTTCGACCCTGCCTGACGATGCCCCGCTGCTGATCGTCGCCAACGAATTCTTCGACGCGCTGCCCGTGCACCAACTGATGCGCTCCGCCGATGGCTGGTTTGACCGGTTGGTCGGGCTCGATGGCGAGGACTTTATCTTCATGGCGGGCAAGGAGCGGATGGATCATCTGGTGCCCGCCAGCTGGGTGACAGCGGCGCAAGGCGCGATGATCGAGACCAGCCCTGCCGCGGTCGCACTGATGGCCGAGATCGCGCGGCGTCTGAAGGATCAGGGTGGCGCGGCGCTGGTGATCGATTACGGCCATATGGAACTGCGCTCAGGCTCGACAATGCAGGCGCTGAAATCGCACAAGAAGGTCGATATCTTCGCGCATCCCGGCGACGCCGATCTGACCGCGCATGTCGATTTCGAGCTGCTCCAGCAGGTCGCCGCCGATAACGGCGCGGATGTGATGGGGCTGCAATATCAGGGCGAATGGCTGCGCCAGATGGGGATCGACACGCGGATGGAGGCGCTCCAGCGCCGCAACCCCTACGAGAAAGATAAGATCAAGCGGCAGCGTGACCGGCTGGTCGAGGATTCGCAGATGGGCACCTTGTTCAAGGTGCTCGGGCTATGTGGGCGGCGCTGGCCGTTCGGGGTGGGGTTCGATTGATGATGCGACTGCGGCGGATGCTACTCGTGGCCGGACTGGCGCTGGCGGTGCCTGCCAGCGCGGCCGAGCCGGTTTCGGGACGCTGGCTGACGGCCGAGAAGGACGCGGTGATCCTGATCGCCCCCTGTGGCAAGACGATGTGCGGCACGATCGAGAAATTCCTTGTCCCCCCGCCGCAGGGCAATGATCAGCGCGACGTCAACAACCCCGACCCCGGCAAGCGCAAACGCCGCCTGCTGGGCATCGCGATCCTCTCGGCCTTCGCCGCGGATGGCGATGTGTGGCGTGGGCAGATCTACGATCCCAAAAGCGGCAAGAGCTACCGCTCGGTGATCCGCCGCAAGGGTGCTGGTGTGCTGGAGGTGAAGGGCTGCATCGGGCCGTTCTGTCAGACGCAGGTGTGGCGCAAGGCGTCTTGATTTTTTGCACGCCATTCGGCGTGCCGTATCCTCGCTCACGCCGCCTGACGGCGGCATCGCTGCGGGCGGCCGGTCGGCCTTGCGGTCGCTTTGCGACCGTTCCAGCGTAACCTTCTAAAGTCCAATCTTTGCCGCCAATTCCGCTGCCGCGGCTTTCGGCGTCAGCTTCTTGGCATCCTCGCGATCGACCGCCAGGTTCGCTTCTCGCATTGCTTCGACACTGATCGCGCCGAGCAATGGTTCGAGCGCGGCGATCACGCCTTTGTTGTCGGCGATGCGGGGGGAGAGCATCAGCAGCGCGTCATAGCTCGGCAGCGCGCCCTTGGGGTCGGCCAGCACCACCAGCCTGTCCGCCGCGATCCTCCCGTCCGAGGTATAGGCGCTGATCACATCCGCCTCGCCTGACGCCAGCGCATTGTACATGAAGGTTGGGGCGAAATTGCGCGATTGGCCGAAGCGCAGGCCATAGGCGTCACGCACCGCCAGCCATTCGGGCCGCTCGAAGAATTCGGGGTCCCCGCCGACGGTCAGGTTCGGCGCCTTGCCGACCAGATCGGTGAGCGAGGTGACGCCCAGTTCCTTCGCCCGGTCGCTGCGCATGGCGAAGGCATAGGCGTTCTCGAACCCGAGGCGGCCCAGCACCTTCACCCCGTTCTGCCGCCACTCCCAATCGCGGATCGTCTCGTACATTGCCTCGCGGCCGGGGTTGTCGGCGCGCTTGAGATAGTTCGTCCAGATCGTCCCGGTGTAATCCACCGAGATGTCGATGCTGGAGGAGGCGACGGCGGAGTGCACCACCGCGCTTCCCAGCCCGTCGCGATATTCGACCGCGTAACCCGCCGCTTCCAGCCGCGCGCCGATCAGCTGGGCGAGGATATATTGCTCGGAGAACTGCTTGGAGGCGATGACGATGCGGCGCTCGTCGCTCCCCGCGCTTTGCGCCCAGAGCGCAGCGAGGATGCCGAGGCCAACCACCGCCATCCCGCCAAACGTCATCCAGCGCGAGCGTTTGGCCAACCCGACTTCGATCACCCACAGCAGGTTATCCGCCGCCAGCGCCAGCCCTGCGCTCGCCACGCATCCCGCCAGCACCAGCGCCCAGTTCTGGGTTTGCAACCCCGCGAAGATCGGATCGCCCAGGCTCGGTTGGCCGATGGTGGTGGCCAGTGTTGCCGCGCCGATGGTCCACACGCTTGCAGTGCGGATGCCGGCCATGATGAAGGGGGCGGACAGCGGCGCTTCGACAAGATAGAGCTTCTGCCACTTGGTCATGCCGACGCCGTCGGCGGCCTCCAGCACGCCCTCGTCGAGATTGGCCTGCGCCGTCACCGCGTTGCGCAGGATCGGCAGCAGCGCATAGAGCGTCAGCGCCATCAGCGCCGGCAGGAACCCGAGTGTCGGCAGCCCCTCACCGAACACCGTCCGCAGGGAGAGCAGCAGCGGGAAGAACAGCGCCAGCAGGGCGAGCGCCGGGATGGTCTGGACGAGGCTCGCAAGGCTCAGGGCAAGACGCGAGACGATCGCAGAGCGGCTCGCCCACACCGCCATCGGCAGGGCGATCAGCATCGCAAGGCCAATCGCGCTGGCCGACAACACCACATGCGCGGCGAGCTTGTCACCCAGGCCGGGGAGGATGTCCCAGATGTCCTGCATCAGCCCTGTGCTTCCATCGCGGCGAGCCGTTCGGCCTGATGGCGCGGGACGGCGACCAAGCGCTGCGCCACCGGGCCGCCCGCCCCTGCCAGCAGCGCGCGTGGGCTTTCGTCGGCGACCAGCTGGCCCTTGTCCATCACCAGCACCCGGTCCGCCAGCAGCAGCGCTTCGGCCATGTCATGCGTCACCATGACGGTCGTAAGCCGCAGCGCATCGTGGAGTTCGCGCACCTTGCGGCCCAGCGCGTCCCGGGTGACAGGATCGAGCGCGCCGAAGGGTTCGTCCATCAGCAGCAGCTCCGGCCCGCCCGCCAGCGCACGGGCCACGCCGACCCGCTGGCGCTGGCCGCCGCTGAGTTCGTCGGGCATCCGGGTGGCGTAGGCCGGGTCAAGCTCGACCAGCGCGAGCAGTTCGGCGATCCGCTGCGGGGCGAGTTTCTCCCCGGCGAGGCGCGGGCCGATGGCGATGTTCTCGGCCACCGAGAAATGCGGGAACAGGCCAATGCCCTGAAACACATAGCCGACCCGGCGGCGCAGATGCGCAGGCTTGAGCCCCGCCACGTCCTCGCCTGCGAACAGCACCCGGCCCTCGGACGGCGCGACCAGCGTGTTCACCGTTTTCAGCAGCGTCGATTTGCCCGAGCCTGACGCCCCGACCAGGGCGACGAAACTGCCGGGCACCAGATCGCAGGTGACGCCGGCCCCCACTGCGCCCACCGCCGTGACCTCGCCGAAGCGGCAGATCACCCCGTCGAAGCGGAGCAGGGGTGAAGGCGTCGTCATGCGCCGCCATGATTAGCGAGGTTAGACGCCCCGCGCCAGCGCCAGCGATTGGCCTTTCGCCGATGGCTTGCTATGCGGCATCACAGAACAATCATTACACCCGCAGGACATAAAATGCGCGCGACCCCCGATTTCGACTTCCACCTTGGCGAAGCGGCCGAGATGATCCGCGACACCACCGCGCGCTTCGCCGACGAGCAGATCTCGCCCTTGGCCGAGCGCACCGACCGCGAAGACCGCTTCCCGCGCGAATTGTGGGAGCCGATGGGCGCGCTGGGCCTGCATGGCATTACGGTCGAGGAAGAATGGGGCGGGCTGGGGCTCGGCTATCTGGAGCATGTGATCGCGGTCGAGGAAGTCTCGCGGGCGAGTGCCAGCGTCGGGCTTTCCTACGGCGCGCATTCCAACCTCTGCCTCAACCAGATTCGCCGCTGGGGGGATGATGAGCAAAAGGCCAAGTATCTCCCCAAGCTGATCAGCGGTGAACATGTCGGCAGCCTCGCCATGTCCGAAGCGGGCGCGGGCAGCGACGTGGTCTCGATGAAGCTCAAGGCAGATGCGGTGCAGGGTGGCTACGTCCTCAACGGCACCAAATTCTGGATCACCAACGCACCCGAGGCCGATACGCTGGTGGTCTATGCCAAGACCGATGGCCACGCCGGATCGCGCGGCATCACCGCCTTCCTGATCGAGAAGGGCGACGAGGGCTTTGCCATCGGCCAGAAGATTTCCAAGGTCGGCATGAAGGGCTCCCCCACCGCCGAGCTGGTGTTCAACGACTGCTTCGTCCCCGAAGACCGCATCATGGGCCCGCTCAATGGCGGCGTCGGTGTGTTGATGAGCGGGCTGGATTACGAGCGCGTGGTGCTCGCCGGATTGCAACTCGGCATCATGCAGGCGTGCCTCGACACCGTGATCCCCTACCTGCGCGAAAGGAAGCAGTTCGGGAAGCCGATTGGCTCCTTCCAACTGATGCAGGCCAAGGTCGCCGACATGTACGTCGCCCTGCAATCGGCCCGCGCCTACACCTATGCGGTCGCCAAGGCGTGTGACGCGGGCCAGACGACGCGGTTCGATGCGGCGGGCGTGATTTTGCTCGCGAGCGAGAACGCCTTCAAGGTCGCCGCCGAAAGCGTGCAGGCGCTGGGCGGCGCGGGCTACACCACCGACTGGCCGGTGGAGCGCTACATGCGCGACGCCAAGCTGCTCGACATCGGCGCGGGCACGAACGAGATCCGCCGGATGCTGATCGGGCGGGAGCTGATCGGGGCGGCGGGGTGATCCGCCCGAGCCGTTCGCTTGCTGTCCTTCGTGTGCTCGGCGGCGGGCTTGCCCTGTCGTTGATGATCGGCGAAGCAATCCGCACCTGGGGGACAGGGCGGCCTTGGCCGTTCTGGTTCGACGATTACTGGACCGGTGGGTTGCTGCTGGCGGGCGCGATTCTGATGAGCCGACCCACGCCGCTGCGCAGCCATGTGTTCATCGCCGGTTGGGCGGCGTGTCTCGGAATGCTGTTCGGCAGCTTCTTCGGCAAGGTTTACGAGCCGGGCAGTTCCAACCCCGGCAATATCGACCTCGGCTTTCTCACCATTCTGATCGGTATGGCCTTCGCAACCGCATTGGTCGGCCTTATCTGGTCGCTGTTCGAAGTGGCTCGCAAATGACGCCATCCTTCAACCTCACTCCGAAACGGAAGAGCCACGCATGAGCACCGACGAAGACTACGTCTATGACGAGGCGAGCGGCGAGTGGATGCTGGCGTCCGAACAGGCGGCCAAACAGGCCGATGCGGACCGGGTGGAAGTTCGCGATGCGGTTGGCAACCTGCTCGCTGACGGCGATGCGGTGACGCTGATCAAGGATCTCGAGGTCAAGGGCGCGGGCCAGACATTGAAGCAGGGCACGCTCATCAAGTCGATCCGCCTCACCGGTGATGCGCAGGAGATCGACTGCAAATACCCCGGCATCAAAGGACTGGTGCTGCGGGCTGAGTTTGTGCGCAAGCGGTGATGCGGGGCGGGGAGCTTTTGGTTGCCGCTGCACTGGCGATCGCCGCATGCGCGCCCGTGCCGCCTGCCGCTGCGAAACAGGAGATTGCGATGTTCACCGCTTCAGACCTCGACAAGCTCGACTTCCTGCTCGGCCGCTGGATTGGCACCGGTCCGGACGGCAAGCCCTTCTACGAGGCCTATCGGCGCACCGGCCCCACCACGCTGGTGAGTGAGCGCCATGCTGACGAGACGTTCTCCAAGATCGTCGACGGCAGCACCGTCGCGCTGGAGGATGGTCGCATCACCTCGACCTGGGGCGAGTTCACCTGGGTCGCCGACCGGATCGAGGACGGCCTCGCCAGCTTCGCCCCCGTCAACGCGCCCAGCGCCTTCACCTGGCGGCGGCTGGATAGCGAGACTGTCGAAGTGACCCAGAACTGGACCGACGATAAGGGCGTGGCGCAAAGCTATGCCCTCACGCTCAGGAAGATTGGCTGAGACTTATGACCGCCCCCACCCTTACCACGAAACTCGACCGCGAAAGCCCCGAGGCCAAGGCCCGGTTTGCGCACAACCACGCGCTCGCCCAGCAATTGCGCGCCGCCGTCGCTGAAGCGGCGCTGGGCGGGCCGGAGAAGCACCGTGAACGCCATGTCTCGCGCGGCAAGTTGCTGCCGCGTGAGCGGGTTGAACGGCTGCTCGATCCGGGCTCGCCCTTCCTTGAGATCGGCCAGCTTGCCGCCAACGGGATGTATGAGGGCGACGTCAACGGCGCCTCGATCATCACCGGGGTGGGGCGCGTCTCGGGCCGCCAGTGCATGATCGTGTGCAATGATGCGACCGTGAAGGGCGGCACGTACTACCCGATGACGGTCAAGAAGCACCTGCGCGCGCAGGAGATCGCGCAAGAGAACCGCCTGCCGTGCATCTATCTGGTGGACTCGGGCGGGGCGAACCTGCCGCATCAGGCGGAGGTCTTCCCGGACCGCGACCACTTTGGCCGGATCTTCTTCAATCAGGCGAACATGAGCGCCCTCGGCATCCCGCAGATCGCCTGCGTCATGGGAAGCTGCACCGCAGGCGGCGCTTATGTGCCCGCCATGTCGGACGAGAGCGTGATCGTACGCAATCAGGGCACGATCTTCCTCGCCGGCCCGCCCTTGGTGAAGGCCGCGACGGGCGAGGAAATCACTGCCGAGGACCTCGGCGGCGGTGACCTGCACGCAAAGAAGTCCGGCGTGGTCGACCACTTGGCCGAAAACGACGAACACGCGCTCACCATCGTGCGCGATATCGTCAGTCACTTGGGCGCGAACACCGGCGCGGCGAAGGATGTGGCGCTGAAGGACCCGCGGCCACCCAAGTATGACGCCGAGGACCTCTACGCCCTCATCCCCGAGGATGTTCGCGCGCCCTATGACGTGAAGGAAGTGATCGCGCGCCTCGTGGACGGAAGCGAGTTCCACGAGTTCAAACAGCACTACGGCGCCACGCTGGTGTGCGGCTTTGCCCATATCTGGGGGATGCCGGTCGCGATCCTCGCCAACAACGGCGTGCTGTTTTCCGAGAGCGCGCAGAAGGGCGCGCACTTTATCGAGCTTGCCTGCCAGCGCCGCATTCCGCTGCTCTTCCTCCAGAACATCTCGGGCTTCATGGTCGGCGGGAAATACGAGGCGGAGGGCATCGCCAAGCATGGCGCGAAGCTGGTCACCGCGGTTGCCACCGCGACCGTGCCGAAGGTCACCGTGGTGATCGGCGGCAGCTTCGGCGCGGGCAATTACGGGATGTGCGGGCGGGCGTACTCGCCGCGTTTCATGTTCACCTGGCCCAATGCGCGCATCTCGGTGATGGGCGGCGAGCAAGCCGCTTCAGTACTGGCGACAGTCCACCGCGACGCTGACAGCTGGACCCTGGAGCAGGCCGAGGCCTTCAAGTCCCCGATCCGCCAGAAATACGAGGACGAAGGCAACCCCTACTACGCCACTGCCCGCCTGTGGGACGACGGCGTGGTCGACCCGGTGCAGACCCGCGATGTGCTGGGGCTGGCGTTTGCCGCCTGCCTCGAAGCGCCAATCCCTGAGCGGCCTGCATTTGGCGTGTTCCGGATGTAGGTTGAAACCCTCCCCCAACCCCTTGCGTATCTAACCCAAGTTAAGCCACAAGGGTCAGGCCTTTGGGAGGGGCGCACCGCTTGCACAAACCATTGAACCCTGCGCCGTTGCGCAAGCCCACGCTGCTGTCGCGCATCGTGCGGCGGATCATTCTGGCCATCTGGTATGCGCGGGGGTGGCGGATCGATTCTCCTCTGCCCAAGCATCTGAAGAAGTATGTGCTGGCCGGCGCGCCGCATACATCGAACTGGGATTTCGTGTTCTTTACCGGGGCGACGCATGAGGAAGGCGTGAAGCCCAATTTCATGGGCAAGCACACGCTGTTCCAGGGGATCATGAAGAACTTCATGCTCGATATGGGCGGCATCCCGGTTGACCGCCGCAAGAGCGCCAACGCCACTGAACAGGTCGCCGCCGAATTCGCGGCGCGCGATGAACTGGCGCTGGTGATCGCGTGCGAGGGCACCCGCAAGTCGGACGGCAAGTGGCGCTCCGGCTTCTATCATATCGCCCGCGCAGCCAATGTGCCGATCGTCCCTGCCTTTGCCGATAACGCCGCCAAGATTGTCAGCTTCGGCCCGCCGATGCTGCCGACCGGTAATTACGGCGAAGACCTGCTGAAAATCGCCGAATGGTTCCGCGCCAAGCTGCCCGATTACGAGCGCTTCAAGGTGCTCGAACAACAGGCGCGCGACATTATTGCCGGAAAGAACGATGTTTGAACTCCTCGCCCTGAATGCCGCGATCCTGCTGGTGCTGGTGCTGATCCAGTGGGCGATCAGCGTGAAAATCGACGATGTCAGCTTCATCGACGCCTTCTGGGGCGCGGGGATGGGCATCCTTGCGGTGGCGAGCTGGCTGCACGTGCCCGGCGGGCCGGGCGCTTTGGCGACGCTGATCATGCTGATGACGGCGGCATGGGGCTTCCGGCTCGGCGGGTATCTGTTCCTGCGCTGGCGCAAGGAAGGCGAGGACAAGCGCTACAAGATGATCCTCAAGAAGGATCGTGAGGCCGGAAACTTCGCCCGCGCCGCGCTGACTCGCGTGTGGCTGATGCAGGCGGTGCTGCTGTTTGCGGTGTCGAGCCCGGCGCAGGTCGGCATCCTCGCCAGCCCCGAACCCTCTCCGATCCCGCCGCTGGCATGGGCGGGTTTCGCCCTGTGGAGCGTTGGCGTGTTCTTTGAATGGGTGGGCGATTGGCAGCTGACCCGCTTCAAGGCTGATCCGGCCAATCACGGCAAGGTGCTCGACACCGGGCTGTGGCGCTACACCCGCCACCCCAACTATTTCGGCGATTTTGCCGCGTGGTGGGGCATTTGGCTGGCCTGTGCTGCGGCCGGTTGGTGGTACGCGCTGGCGACGATCATCGGCCCGCTGTTCCTCAGCTTCACGCTGACCAAATGGTCGGGCGTCACCCTGCTGGAGAAGGGCCTCGACAAGACCAAGGGCGACAAATACGCCGAATACAAGCGCCGCACCTCGGCGTTTTTCCCGATGCCGCCGCGGAACGGATAGGCCGCTCAACCGTCTCTCCGCCATGAGCTTTCCCTTGCTGCGTCGCACAAAAATCGACGAGCGCCTCTTCCGGCCTGCGCCCGCTTCGCCTATGTTGGCGGTTGCGCGAGGAGGCGCGACCGACATGGGATTGAACGAAACGGCCCGGGAAGCCGAACGCGAGCGGATCGCGCGGCATGTGCTCGATCTGGTCAAGGAGCGCGGCTCGGAAATCCCCTGGACGGTCGCGATGGCCGAAAGCGGGCTGACCCGCGCGCGCTTCGAAGCGCTGTTTGCCGATTACGACGATCTGTTCGATGTGGTGGCGCAGACGTGGTTCGCCCCGCAGTTGCAGGTGATGGAAGAGGTGCTCGCCACCAACCTGCCGCCGCCGCGCAAGATGTACGAATTCTTCCGCCGCCGCTTCGTGATCTCGCAGGAACGCTTCCGCGCCGATCCGCACTTTTTCAGCATCCTGTGCGAAATGGGCGCGGCCAATTTCGAACGGGTGCGCTCCTACGTCGATCTCGCCGATCATTACCTGTGCGAGTTGATCGCCGAAGCGCAGGCCGATGGCTATTTCGCGGGGCTGGAGATTGACGAGGCGCTGTCGCTGATTAACCAGATGATCTCGAACTACACCTTGCCCGATGCGCTGATCTATCTCGGCGACAAGCTGTCCGAGAAGAAGCTGGCGCGGATCGTCGACACGATGTTCATCGGCTTGTCGGGTGAAGCCGGGGCCGATGCCTCGGGCGTGAACACGTTGAAGGTTGCGTCCTAAGCCGCGTCCCACCACGCTGCTGACGGATCGCCTGCCCCACGCGCGCCGCGGCGCTGCAAGCCATCGAACAGCCCGCCTTCCAGCTGCATCGTCGCAGGCGCAGTGCGGTTCCAGTCCATGACGTAGAGCCGCTCGGCGATCTGCCAGCGGCCTTCGCGCTTCGCCAGCGTGTCGAGATAGCGCCCGCCGACCACGAGTTCGATCTCGCCATCGGGCGTGGGGATGATGTGGAGCGCGACGCAGTTGGTTTCAGCCCGCGCAGTCAGGCCCGCGATCCGGATCACGGTGTTGCTGATATTGTGCTGGGTGAGGCGCATGGAGCCGAGGCCCGCCATCAGTCCGGGGATCACATCGGCGATGGGCTTCGCGCCGTCGCCATAGTCGATCACAGCGTCAGGCGTGAACACTGCCGCGAGCTGTTCGGGATCGCAGCGGTCGATCCCGCGGCAATAGAGCGCAAGGGTTTCGGCAATGGCGAGCCGGTCGGCGAGTTCGATCATGTCCATGGTGCCACTTTACCGCTCCGGCGCGGCCAGCGGGACTGCCGAAAGCGTCAGCGTTTGGGGTCCCGCTTGAATTGCAGCACGTTGGCGGGAAGCTTGCGGGGCGGCGGGCGCAACCGGTGTTCGGCCAGCGCATATTTGAGCGCGGCGCCCACCATCACGCCGGAGATCAGCAGGATCACCCCGGCCCAGAACCAGTGCGGCAGGCCCAGCGCAGCTTCGATCTGTCCGGTGTCCGAAATCATCGCCTGCCCGTCCACCATGCCCTGCTCGGTGAACAGGTAATTGAAATCGCGCAGCATCGACATGGCGCCGAGCACGCCCAGGAATTGCAGGCTGAACCTCGCAAAGGCAGGGGAGGCCCGCCATGCGATCAGGCCAAGGATTCCCGCGACCAGTGGCAGCACCCATAGCCCCGTCAGCGAGCGCACCCAGATCAGCACGCTGGCAAGAATGACTGCCGCGGACAGCCACAGCACCGGTCGCCACGCCTTGGGATGGGCGCTGGCGACGATCAGCAGCGCCCCCACCGCGCTCGGCGCGATCGGGCCACCTGCCGCGATCGCCGCATGGGTGAAGCGCGACGCCTCGCCCGAGACCTGGCTCTCGGCCACGCCTGAGCCATTGGGGAAGATCATCAGCTGTTCGAAATGCTGGCCGAGCAGCATCGCGGTAAGGCCGTGGCCCATTTCGTGAAACCACGTCGTCAGGATCGCGAAGGGGTAGATGAGGTAGGTGCCAAACGGCAGCGCGGGCAGCATCGTCACCACCAGACCGGCGACGACCAGCCGTCCGATCGCTTCACCCTGCGAGCCGGGAGTGACAAGCGGCTGCATGGGTCAGCCAGCCGCAGCGGGACTATCAGGCGCGTGGCCTGAAGCGTCGACCGAGATGCCGTGTTGACGCACCGTTTCCTCGTCCTGCTCGCGCTGTTCGCGCAGGATCGACCAGCTCGCAAGGAACAGCCCCGCCACCAGTGGCCCGAGCACGATGCCCGAAAAGCCGACGAAGCTGATCCCGCCCAGCGTGGTGATGAGGATGATCCAGTCAGGGATTCCGGTATCGCGGCCGACCAGAATCGGGCGCAGCACATTGTCGGCTGACGAGATGACGAAGAACCCGGTCAGCAGCACGAATAGCCCCTGCCAAGTCTCGCCCGTAATCAGCAGATACAGTCCGGCCGGCACCCACACTGCGCCCGATCCGATCACCGGCACCAGCGCGAAAATCGCCATGATCACCCCGAACAGCAAGGCCGAGGGCACACCCGCGATCATCAGTGTCACCGTGCCGAGCGCGCCCTGCACTAGGGCAACTACGCCGGTGCCCTTGATCGTGGCGCGCACGATGCCGAGGAACCGCTCGGCCAGCCGGTCGGCGATGCTGCGTTCGACCGGGACAGCGCACAGCACGGTGCGCCCGATCCGCTCGCCATCGCGCAGCAGGAAGAACATCACATACAGCGCCACGCCGAAGGAGAGGAAGAAGCTCAGCGCCCCGCTGCCGATCGAGACAGCCTGCGATGCGATCATCCCGGCGCTTTCGGTCAGCAATTCCTGCAAGCGCGTCTGCACCATCGCGATATCGGCCCAGCCACTGCGATCCACCGCTTCGCGGGCGAACTGCGGCAGCCGCGTGTAAACCGTGTCGAACAGCGCCGCGAGGTCGATGGGCTGCTGTTGCAAGGTGGTGACCAGCACAAAGGCTTGCTGGATCACCATCGAGGCCACCCATGCCGCGGGCACCAGCACCAGGATGAAGATGATCAGCAGCGAAAGCCCTGCGGCCGGATTGCGACGGCCGCGCAGGCGCCGCAGCACATTGCGATAGAGCGGCTGGAACATGATCGCCGCCAGCCCCGCCCACAACAGGGGCTGGGCGAAGGGATAGATCACCACGGCCATCAGCAGAGTGACCACCGCGAGGATGATCAGAAAGCTGGTCTGTTGCAGTTCCTCGGTACGGTGGGGTTGGGTCGCCATTGCTGCTCCGGATCTAGACGTCGAGATTGGCAACGTTAAGGGCATTATCCTGAATGAACTCGCGCCGCGGTTCGACGATATCGCCCATCAGGCGGGTGAAGATTTCGTCGGTGACGTCGGCATCTTCAACCTTTACTTGCAGCAGCACGCGGGCTTCGGGGTCGAGCGTGGTTTCCCACAATTGCTCGGCATTCATTTCGCCCAGACCCTTGTAGCGGGCAATCGCGAGGCCCTTGCGCCCGGCAGCGAAGATCGCGTCGAGCAGCTGGCTCGGGCGGCTGATCCCGTCGTCCTGCGGCAGCGGCGGCGGGGCTGCGACCTGCTCGGCCTCTCCGGCAAAGGGATCGCCTTCGATCGCCTCGGCCCCAAGGGGAGCGTCAGCCTCCGGCTCGTCCGGCACGTCGCCCGCGCGCACAAGGCGGACAGGCGAGGCATAGGCATCGGCCTGTGCGGCGGCGAGGCCGTGGAGTTTGTGGGCTTCGGTGCTGACGAGGAAGCGCGCGTCGATTTCGTGCACGTCCTTCACGCCGCGCCACAGGCGTTCGAACACGACCGTGCCGTCATCGCGCTGATAGGCGCTCCAGCGGGCTTCGCGGTCGCCCGCGCCCAGCCGTCCGGCGGCGCGGCCCAGCGCAGCAGCGAGCGCGTCGCCCGCCAGCCCCGGTTCCAGCGCGCCGACCAGCGCCATCTGTTCCACGATCCCGCTGTCATAGCGGCGCGGGACGAAGGCGAGCAGGTTCTTCAGCCGCAGCGCGCCATCCACCAGCGCGCGCAGATCATCGCCGCCGCGTGCCCCTTCGGCGGTTTCGATCACCCGGCCTTGCAGGCCGGCATCGACCAGATAGCGATCAAGCGCGGCCTGATCCTTGAGATAGACCTCGCTCCGTCCCTTGGAGACCTTGAACAGCGGCGGCTGGGCGATGAACAGGTGCCCGGCGCGGATGATGTCGGGCATCTGGCGGTGGAAGAAGGTCAGCAGCAGCGTGCGGATATGCGCACCGTCCACGTCAGCGTCGGTCATGATGACGATCTTATGGTAGCGCAGCTTTTCCAGATTGAATTCATCGCGGATGCCGGTGCCCATCGCCTGAATCAGCGTGCCGACTTCCTTCGACGAGATGATCCGGTCAAACCGGGCGCGCTCCACGTTGAGGATCTTGCCCTTGAGCGGCAGGATCGCCTGCGTCTTGCGGTCACGGCCCTGCTTGGCGGAGCCGCCTGCGGAATCCCCTTCGACCAGGAACAGTTCGGACTTCGCCGGATCGCGTTCCTGACAGTCCGCCAGCTTGCCGGGGAGCGAGGCGACGCTCATCGCGCCCTTGCGGCTCATTTCGCGAGCGCGGCGGGCGGCTTCGCGGGCGGCAGCGGCGTCGATCACCTTCTGGATGATCGACTTGGCATCGCCTGGATTCTCTTCGAGCCATTCGCTCATCTTGTCGCTCATCAGCGATTCGAGCGGCTGGCGCACTTCGGACGACACCAGCTTGTCCTTGGTCTGGCTGCCGAACTTGGGATCGGGCAGCTTCACGCTGACGATGGCGGTCAGGCCCTCGCGCATGTCCTCACCCGAGAGGCTGACCTTTTCCTTCTTCAGCATTCCCGAACGCTCGGCATAGTTGTTGAGCGTGCGGGTCAACGCGGCGCGGAAGGCAGCAAGGTGCGTGCCGCCGTCGCGCTGCGGGATGTTGTTGGTGAAGGCGAGGACGTTCTCGTAATAGGAATCGTTCCATTCCAGCGCGACGTCGATCCCGATGCCGTCCTTCTCGGCCGAGACCGAAATCGGCTCGGGGATCAGCGGCTGCTTGTTGCGGTCGAGATACTTCACGAAGGCCGCGATGCCGCCCTCGTAGTAGAGATCGTGCTCCAGCACCTCCTCGTGCCGCTTGTCGCGCAGCTTGATGCGCACGCCGGAGTTGAGGAAGGCGAGCTCGCGGTAACGGTGCTCCAGCTTTTCGAAATCGAACTCGGTGACGTTCTTGAACGTGTCGTGGCTGGCCTTGAAGGTGACCCGCGTGCCCTTCTTGAGGCCGTTCTCATCGCCATTGCTGGCGACCGGCGGGGCATCGCCCGTCACCACCAGCGGGGCAACCGCATCGCCATGTTCAAACCGCATCCAGTGCGACTTGCCTTCGCGCCAGATCACCAGCTCCAGCCATTCGGACAGCGCGTTGACCACCGACACGCCGACGCCGTGCAGACCGCCCGAGACCTTGTAGGCGTTGTCGTCGGAGGTGTTCTCGAACTTCCCGCCCGCGTGCAGCTGAGTCATGATCACTTCGGCGGCGGACACGCCTTCCTCGGTGTGCATCCCGGTGGGAATGCCGCGCCCGTTATCTTCGACCGACACGGAACCATCGGGGTTCAATTCGATCAGAACGAGGTCGCAATGACCGGCCAACGCCTCGTCGATGGCATTGTCCGAAACTTCAAAGACCATGTGATGCAGGCCGCTGCCGTCATCCGTATCGCCGATATACATGCCCGGACGCTTGCGCACGGCATCGAGGCCCTTGAGAACCTTGATCGAATCCGCGCCATATTCGCCCATCTGGCGGACGCGTTCGGGAAGACCTTCGGGGGCCGGGTCAGAGGCTTGTGAGGTGGTGTCGTTCATGCTGATCATATAGGGCTTGCGCGGCGGAAACCCAACCGTGGGAGGCCCTCAAGGGCCGCTTTTCCACGAATGTTCAGGGCGCTTGGTCGATGGCGTCAGAACGCCGGGCGGAAATGCACTGCGCCGCGCCACATTGTCGCATCGAACAGCGGCATCATCCCGGCGCGGGTGGCGTCATCGAACTGGGTGACATGGCACGCGGCAGCGGCCTTGGCGGCTTCGAGATCGGCGGGGGTGTAGGGGATGCTTTCGGTCAGCAGCGCCGGATCGGTTGTGGCCCATTGCGCCATTTCCGCCACCGGCGGCAGTTTGCCTGCGGGGATGCCGACATAGAGCAATTTGGGGCGCTCGGCGGCGGGCATGGCCTGCACCGCCTGCGTCGCGAGCGCGCTCACCATGCGGTGATCAGCGTGGCCATAGCCGCCATCCGGCCCCCAGGTGAGGATCAGGTCGGACAGCGCGAACTGCTCCTTGAACGCCGCTGCCAGCGCCCGCGCCGGGCTGCCTTCCTGATGCGCGGCAAGGCCCAACTTGCCATCGGGATGCTCGGCACCCAGCAAGGTCTCCACCCCCAGCGCCTCGACAGCACACCACGCTTCGGCAATGCGCCGCTCTGCCAGAGCGGCACCCGGCGAAAGGCGCGAAACGCCCGGCCCGGCATCGCCAGCAGTCGCGTAGTAGATGGCAACATCCGCCCCCTGCCGCGCCAGCGAGGCTATCGCTGGGGCCATCGGCAATTCGTCATCAGGGTGGGCCAGCACCACCAGCACGCGTTGCGGCTCCGGCGGCGCACTCTGCCCTTGCGCCGGGCAGAGCGCCAACGCTCCAAGCGTGATGGTGATTGCGGTGCGCATTATGTCCCTCTCCTAGCCGCGCTTCCTGCCACTTGTGCGAGCCACTTCGCAAATCCTTTGCGCGAGGAGCTGGGCTGATTATGCATGGCCCCCATGAGCCACGACCTGATGATGAGCCGCCTTGCCGAACCCTTCGGCAGCTTCCCCAACATCCTGATGGAATGGAGCCGCATCAAGGGCGATGACCTCGCCCTCGTCGACGAAAAGCGCGAGGTTTACTGGGCCGAGCTCGTCGGGCTGGTCGAACGGCTGGCGGCGCGGCTGGTGGAGACCGGGTTGCAACGCGGGCAATCGGTCGCGATCCTCGGCACCTCCACGGTCGAATATGCGCTTGTGTTCCTCGCCGCGATGCGCGCTGGCGGCGTGGCGGCGCCGCTGACAACCAGTGCCTCGCCCGAACAGCTTGCGGGGATGGCGAAGGATTCGGGCGCGATCCATCTCTTCATCGATGCGGCCAAGGCGGCGGAACTCGGCGCCGACTTCATGGCTGACCTGATCCGTGTGCCGCTGGAGAGCATCGATCAGTGGATGGCTCCTCCCGGCACCCGCGCGCCGGCCTTCGTGCCGGAGCCCAAAGACCCGTTCAACATCATCTATTCCAGCGGCACGACCGGCATCCCCAAGGGCATTGTCCATTCGCACCAGATGCGCTGGCGGCAATTCGCGCCGACCGCGCTGAGTTACCTCGGCGCCGGGATCGAGGTGCGCTCGCTCGCCTCGACACCGCTCTATTCGAACACCACGATGGTCGCCTTCCTGCCGGTGCTGCTGGCGGGGGGCTGCGTGCGGGTGATGGGCAAGTTCGATTGCGCGAAGTGGCTGGCCTTTGCTCAAGCCGACCGCACGACGATCACCATGCTGGTGCCGGTGCAATATCAGCGGCTGATGGACTTTGCAGGCTTCGATGACTTCGACCTGACGAGCCTCAAGCTCAAATACTGCACCTCCGCGCCGTTCTCGGCGGAACTCAAGCGTGAGGTGCTGAAGCGGATGCCCGGAGGGTTGATCGAGATCTATTCGATGACCGAGGGCGGGGTCGTGTGCCTGCTCGCCGCGCACGAATTCCCTGATAAGCTTCACACCGTGGGCCGGCCCGCGCCGGGCAGCGAGTTGAAGGTGCTCGACGACGAGGACCGTGAAGTGCCGCCCGGCACCCCCGGCAACATGGTCGGCCGCAGCCTCACCATGATGAGTGGCTACAAGAACCGCCCCGACAAGACCGCTGAAGCGCAGTGGATCGACCCTGCCACCGGCGAGGCGTGGATGCGGATGGGCGACATTGGCCGGGTGGACGCGGAAGGCTTCGTCGAACTGGTCGGCCGCGCCAAGGACATGATCATCTCGGGCGGGTTCAACATCTATCCTTCCGATCTCGAAGCCGAATTGTGCAAGGAACCCGGCGTCGCCGAGGCGGCGGTGGTCGGGATGCCGTCGCGCAAGTGGGGAGAGAGCCCCGTCGGCTTCGTGGTGCTGAAGGACGGCGCGCCTGACCCTGAGGCGATCATGGCGGCGGTGAACGCGCGGCTCGGCAAGACCCAGCGCCTCGCGGCGCTCCACCCGATTGCGGAAATGCCGCGCAGCCACATCGGCAAGCTGCTCAAGACCGATCTGCGCGAAGAGGCGGCACGGTTGGGCGGGGTGGAATAGCGGGGCCCTGAAATAGCTCGGCCCGGCTCCTCGGGTGAGGAACCGGGCCGCGGTAGGCTTTCGCTATGTTGCGCGCGTTACACGATATCAGAGGCTTGAGGCCCTAGACAATAAACGTGTTGAACGCGGTGCCGCTGATGGCAACGGCGAGCAGCAAGGCGATAACCTTTTCGCTGATCATGTTCATGGTTCGGGTTTCCCTGTTTTGTTGTTGTTTGGGAGTCCGGGCAATCGGGGGGAGTTGGGGAGAGGACTGCCCGGACCGGAACATCATATACAAAGTCCCGCGCAATTTTCAATCACCCATAAGACTGAAAATAATTCATCACCGCAATCGAAAAAGGCAATCACCGGAGCGTCGGCGCAAGGCGATGCGGCTGGGTTTGGTGCGATCTGGGGAATGAGCAGCTTGAGACGCGGCCACCTTTTAAGGGGGGGGAGGGCGGTGGCCGCGTCTCGTTCGCTGCATGTCCGGCGCTGGGCCGGACGGAGACAGGGCGGGAGGGCCAAGCAGGGGGGAGCGCTGGCCGCTCCTGCCGGTCAGGCAGGCAGGCAACGGGTCCGTGTTCGGATGCCGCACCCGGGCGATGGCTCCACATGGAAGAATGCCGGTTTGGAGAGAGGGGCCCGGCTACGCATCGCTCGATCGGCGAAGTGGTGTTGCGCAGGTCCGAATTCAAATGCGAAAACACCAAGGTTAGTTGCAAGGCTTGCAACAATTGGCGTCGCAATGAGAATCAAAACGGCCGCCAGATCGCTCCGGCGGCCGTTCCGTTTCAGAGGCTTGGCCTGCCTTAGTTGGCGGCGACGGTGCGGCCGCTGCGGGCCTGCTGCATCATGGCAACCCGCTCGACTTCGGCGAGCGCGACGGTGCGGGCTTCGGCGACGCACTTGCTGTCGACCGAGGTGCGGCCGCTGCTGTAGCGACCGGCGGCTTCGACGGTGCAGGCCTGACGCAGCTTGGCATCGATGCGCGCTTCAAGCGCGGCGCGACCTTCCGGCGTGGTCACGTCGACATCGCCATAGGCAATGCGGACGGTCACGGCCTGCTCAGCGGCCGGCTCTGCGGCAACGGGCGCTGCAACGGCGGCGAGGGCAATCAGGGGGAGAATGAAACGCATGGGGAACTCCGATTGTGAGAGAGGGTGTCGGTAGGACGATGCCGTTGATCGGCATTCGGTTGCTGTTTGAAACTCTGGTGCAGTGCACAAGAATAATGTGCAAATGCGAAAGGTGCAGAATTGGTTCCAAAGATTGCAACGAATCCGGGCAATTTTTCCGGGAACCCGTTGAAAATGCGTCGCCACTTTTATGCTGCACTGCAAAAGTGATGGCCTGTGATGCGGCGATGCTGGACAGCGGGGGGCGTGCTTCGTAATCCGCCGCCATGAGCGCGCACCCTTCAAGCCCCGCAGCGGGCGATTCTGCCGTCCCCGAATCGATCCTGATCGTCGATTTCGGCTCCCAGGTGACGCAATTGATCGCGCGCCGCGTGCGCGAAGCGGGGGTCTATTCCGAAATCGCCCCCTTCACGCAGGCCGAAGCCGCGTTCCAGCGGATGCAGCCCAAGGGCATTATCCTGTCAGGCTCGCCCGCCAGCGTCCCCGAAGACGGCAGCCCCCGCGCGCCGCAATCGCTGTTCGATGCGGGCCTGCCGATTCTTGGCATCTGCTATGGTCAGCAGGTGATGAGCCAGCAGCTCGGCGGCGAAGTGCGTCCCGGGCATGAAACCGGCGAAGGTGGCGAATTCGGCCGCGCCTTCCTGACTGTCACCGGTGAATGTTCGCTGTTCAACGGTTTGTGGGAGGTGGGGGAGCGCCATCAGGTCTGGATGAGCCACGGCGACAAGGTCACCCAGTTCGCCCCCGGCTTTGAAATCGTCGCCACGTCCGACGGCGCACCCTTCGCGGTGATCGCGGATGAGGCGCGCAAGTTCTACGGCACCCAGTTCCATCCCGAGGTGGTCCACACCCCCGATGGCGGCCGTCTGATCGCCAATTTCGTCCGCCACGTCTGCGGCCTCAGGGGCGACTGGACCATGGCCGAGTTCCGCAAGACCAAGATCGCCGAGATCCGCGCGCAGGTGGGCGACAAGCGGGTGATCTGCGGGCTTTCGGGCGGAGTCGATTCGGCGGTCGCGGCGGTGCTGATCCACGAAGCGATCGGCGATCAGCTGACCTGCGTCTTCGTCGACCACGGCTTGATGCGCATGAACGAGGCCGAGCAGGTCGTCACCCTGTTCCGCGACCATTACAATATCCCGCTGGTGCACGTGGAGGCCGAAGAGCTGTTCCTCGGCGGTCTTGCGGGCCTCACCGACCCTGAGGCCAAGCGCAAGTTCATCGGCAAGACCTTCATCGACGTGTTCGAGACCGAGGCCAAGAAGATCGGCGGCGCAGACTTCCTCGCCCAGGGCACGCTTTACCCGGACGTGATCGAATCGGTCTCCTTCACCGGTGGGCCGAGCGTCACGATCAAGAGCCACCACAATGTCGGTGGCCTGCCCGAACGCATGAACATGCAGCTGGTCGAGCCCTTGCGCGAATTGTTCAAGGACGAGGTGCGCGATCTCGGGCGTGAGCTGGGCCTGCCGCCTGCTTTCGTCGGCCGCCACCCCTTTCCCGGCCCCGGCCTCGCGATCCGCATCCCCGGCGAAGTCACGAAGGAGCGCTGCGATATCCTGCGCAAGGCGGACGCGATCTACCTTGAGGAAATCCGCAACGCGGGTCTCTATGACGCGATCTGGCAGGCCTTTGCGGTGCTGCTGCCGGTCAAGACCGTCGGCGTGATGGGCGACGCGCGCACCTATGATTCGGTCTGCGCGCTGCGGGCCGTCACCTCGACCGACGGGATGACCGCGGACGTGTTCCCCTATGACGCCGGGTTCCTGACCCGCGTCGCGACCCGCATCGTCAACGAGGTGCAGGGCATCAACCGGGTGGTCTATGACTATACGTCGAAGCCGCCGGGAACGATCGAGTGGGAGTGACAAGCCGGGTGAACGGAGTGCCGCTACGTTGATCCGCCCCTTCCGCCTGCGCGTAGAATCGCATATCGCTCAGCGCCGCACTTCCTGCATGAGAGGTCCCGTGATCGTGATGTCGAACCTTCGTCCCCTTGCCCTGGCCGCCGCACTCGCTGTGGGGCTGGCTGCCTGCGCCGAACAAGGCACAAGCGCGCCGACGGACGCCGCGACCGACGCAGCGCCGCTGACCGAGGGCGACTGGGCGCTCGATCCGGCGGGTTCGCGCCTGTCCTATGTCAGCATTAAGGCGGGCGAGGTGGCCGAGGCCAACCGCTTCGACAAGCTGTCGGGCAGCGTTGCGGCGGACGGCACGGCGACGCTGGATATCGACCTTGCCTCGGTCAACACCGGGGTCGATATCCGTAACGAGCGGATGCGTGAGATCTTCTTCGGCGTGGCTGAAAACCCCAAGGCAACCGTGACGGCCAAGCTCGACCCGGCGGCGTTCGCGGGGCTGGCGGTCGGCCAGTCGCTCACCCGGCCATTGAAGGCGAGCGTGGCGATCAAGGGTGCGACCAGCGATGTCGAGACCGAGGTGCTGGTCACCCGCGCTTCGGCTGACCGGGTAACCGTGGTGCCGACCGCGCCGGTGATTATCTCGACCGATATGTTCGGCCTGACCGACGAACTGGGCGAATTGCGCGCGCTGGCGCAACTGCCCTCGATCACGCCCGCGGTGCCGGTGACCTTCACCCTGTCGTTCAAGCGCGGCTGAGGCGGAAATTACGCTTCAATTCAGGCGGCTTGCGCTGGATCAATGTGATCCGGCGCGCGCCCGCACATATGCTGACGGGCCGGGCAGCTGGCGAGCGGGCCGATCCCACCGCATCCCCGCCGCCCGGCGACCCTCCAGAAAATGCGCGCGACCTGACGCTACGGCGCGCGGCCATGTGCTGCGCTCTCCCCAAAAGCGGGCTTGAAAGGACGGCGCAACTCGGCTTGTCTCCCGCGCAAACACGCATTGCAACGGGAGAGACCACGCCATGAAGACCGCCATCACCGAAATGTTCGGCATCCAGCACCCCATCATTCAGGGCGGGATGCACTATGTCGGGTTCGCCGAGATGGCAGCGGCGGTCTCGAACGCCGGGGGCCTCGGGATCATCACCGGGTTGACGCAGGGCACGCCCGAGAAACTCGCGAATGAAATCGCCCGCTGCAAGGACATGACCGACAAGCCGTTCGGCGTGAACCTCACCATCCTGCCGACCCTGACCCCGCCCGACTATCCCGGGCTGGTCAAGGCGGTGATCGACGGCGGGGTGAAGGTGGTCGAAACGGCGGGACGCAACCCGGTTGATCTCCTGCCTGCGCTGAAGGATGCCGGGATCAAGGTCATCCACAAATGCACCTCTGTGCGCCACTCTCTCAAGGCGCAGGACATCGGCTGCGATGCGGTGAGCGTCGACGGGTTCGAATGCGGCGGCCACCCGGGCGAGGACGACGTGCCCAACTTCATCCTGCTGCCGCGCGCCGCGGATGAGCTGGAAATTCCCTTCGTCTCCAGCGGCGGCATGGCTGACGGGCGCAGCCTGGTCGCCAGCCTCGCCATGGGCGCGCAGGGGATGAACATGGGCACGCGCTTCATCGCCACCAAGGAGGCGCCCGTGCACGAGAACGTGAAGCAGGCGATCCTTGCCGCAAGCGAACTCGACACCCGCCTCGTCATGCGCCCGCTGCGCAACACCGAACGCGTGCTCAACAATGCCGCGGTCGAGCGTCTGATCATCAAGGAGAAGGAGCTCGGCGATGCCATCACCATTCAGGACATCCTGCCCGAAGTCGCCGGTGTGTACCCGAAGATCATGATGGAAGGCACGATGGATGCAGGCGCATGGAGCTGCGGCATGGTCGCCGGGCTGATCCACGACATCCCGACCTGTCAGGAATTGATCGACCGGATCATGCTCCAGGCCGAGGAAATCATCGCCCGGATGAACGCGATGGCCCGCGCCTGAGCCCAACGGCGCGGGCGTCAGGGGCGGGCGGCTCAGCCTTCGCCCGCCTCATTCGGTTTGACACGGGTGTAAGGCACGAAATCCTCGAAGAACACCGCGCCGGTAAAGAAGCCGAGCACTCGGTCGACCGTGGTCATCTGGTCGAGTCGGCACAATTCGCTGGCGTTGAAGCGCTGTGTGACCAGCGCGTCATCATCGTCGATCTGGCGGGGATTGCGGGTGCGCTGGACGTAGATCGTGTCGCCCGAGCCATAGACATAGGCGGTGCGATCGATGGTCGTCATGCGCTGGCTGGGCAGCGTGCGGATGCAACGCACCGGCTCACCCGCCACGCGGCCCTCGATCAGCTTGGCAAGGCGCGCTTCGCCCTTGGTCGGCGGCGCGGCTTCGGTGGTACCTTCGGTCTCGACATCGGGCGCGCTCTGGCTTTGCGCATCCTGAGCCGCAAGCGGGCTCAGGCAAAGGCTTGCCAGAGCAAGCGGCGCAGCGGCGATAACAGCAGGACGAATACGGTTCATGGGGCGATCCTCGCAATCAGGGATACAGCGCTCGTACAGCACAGCCTGCCTTAACCGTCGCTGAGCGCGCCGGATCAGCTATGCGCGGCGCTGGCGCCTGCGGCGATATCGGGCAGGTCCGCCTGATCCGCACCATCGGCCGGGCCGCCACGCAGCACGAAGCGGCGGTCACAATAGCCGCAATCGACATAGCCATGCTCGTCGATTTCAAGGAACACGCGCGGATGGCCGAGCGCGGACGGGCGATAGCCGGCGCGGGCGCGGATGCCGCTGGCCCCGTCGCAGGAAACGCGCCGCGTATCGACCAGCAGGACTTCGGGAGGAGGAATGCTCATGGCGCCTGCCGATACAGGGCGCCGCGCCTGAGTTCAATTGCCTTTGCAGGCGCCTTTGCCTAGGCGGAAGCCATGTCAGCCGAACCCGCCATCCGCATCGACAATCTCGTGAAACGCTACGCCCCGGCCAAGGGCGCGAACGGCACCGTCACCGCTGGCAAGCTGGCGCTGGGCGGGGTGAGCTTCGATGTGCCCGAAGGCTCGATCTTCGGCCTGCTTGGCCCCAACGGCGCGGGCAAATCGACGCTGATCAACATCCTCGCCGGGCTGGTCAACAAGACCTCCGGCAGCGTCGACATCTGGGGCTTCGACATTGATCGCAACCGCCGCAATGCCAGCCGCTCGATCGGGATCGTGCCGCAGGAAATCGTGTTCGATCCGTTCTTCACGCCGTTCGAGGTGCTGGAGAATCAGGCGGGCTTCTACGGCATCGCCGCCGCTCTGCGCCGTTCCGAAGCGCTGCTGGAGGCCGTACGGCTCGCCGACAAGCGCAACGCCTATGCCCGGACGCTGTCAGGCGGGATGAAGCGGCGGCTGCTGGTGGCCAAGGCGATGGTCCATTCCCCGCCGATTCTGGTGCTGGATGAACCCACCGCCGGGGTCGATGTCGATCTGCGGCGCCAGCTGTGGGAGCTGGTCAGCGAATTGAACCGCGACGGCGTGACCGTGGTGCTCACCACCCATTACCTCGAAGAGGCCGAGGAGCTGTGTGACCGGATCGCGATCATCAACAACGGCCAGCTGATCGCCAACAAGCCGACCCGCGAACTGGTGGACATGGCGCGCGAGAAGATCGTCACCGTCACCACCGCGCAAGACCTCGCCGCGGCGCCTGCGCATGAGGCTTTCGTCAAGGTGCAATGGGACGGCGCGCGCGGGGTCGAGGTGACCTATGACAAGGACCGCCTCAGTGCAGGTCAGGTGTTGGGGATTCTTCAGGCGCAGGGCCTGACCGTCGAAGACGTCACCACCCGCGAAGCCGATCTTGAGGACGTCTTCGTTCAGCTCACCGCCAGCGCTGGCTGAACGCGCCGCGCATCCCGCTTGCCGACCGCGCAATTGCACGTCATGGCAAGCGGATGGCGATGGAAGATGGGTTGAAGCAGACGCATGACGTTGTCGTGATCGGCTCGGGCGCGGCAGGGCTGACCGCGGCGCTCGCTCTGGCCGAAACACGCCGTGTGCTGGTGCTGGCCAAGGGCTCGCTCACCGGCGGGTCGACCGCATGGGCGCAGGGCGGGATCGCCGCTGTGCTGGATACCGGCGACACTTTCGAAAACCATGTGCGCGATACGATGGTGGCGGGCGTGGGTCTCAATGACCTTGCCACGGTCGAATTCGTGATCGAACGCGCCCCGCAGTCGATTGACCGGCTGTGCGAGCTGGGCGTGCCGTTCAACCGCGACGCCGACAGCCTCCACCTCACCCGCGAGGGCGGCCATTCGCACCGGCGGATCGTCCATGTCGACGATGCGACCGGCTGGGCCGTGCAATCGGCACTGGTCAAGGCGGCGGAGGCCCATCCCAACATCACGCTGCTGCCGGGCCGCACCTGCATCGACTTTATCACCGACCGCCACGCCGAGCACTTCTCCGCCGCCGGACGCGTGTGGGGCGTCTATGCGCTGGACGAGGCGACCGGGCGCGTCGAACGCCATGTCGCCCGTGCCACAATCCTCGCCACCGGCGGGGCAGGCCGCGTCTATCAATTCTCCACCGCCCCGCGCGGCGCGACCGGCGACGGGATCGCGATGGCGTGGCGGGCGGGTGCGCGCGTCTCCAACATGGAGATGATGCAGTTCCACCCGACCTGCCTCTACAATCTCGAGGTCAAGAACTTCCTCATCACCGAGGCCGTCCGGGGCGAGGGTGGGCATCTGCTCCACCCTGAAACCGGGCGGCGCTTCATGGTCGATTATGATCCTGAACGGATGGAACTCGCCCCGCGCGATGTGGTCGCCCGCGCGATCGACGACCAGATCAAGCGATTCGGTCTCGATTACGTGCACCTCGATATCAGCCACCAGCCCGCGGACTTCGTGAAGGGCCACTTCCCGACGATCTACGAGAAGTTGATGGGCCTCGGCATCGACATGACCACCCAGCCGATCCCGGTCGTTCCCGCGCAGCATTACACTTGCGGCGGCGTGGTGGTCGGGCTCGATGCGCGCACCGATGTGCCGGGGCTGTGGGCGGCGGGCGAGTGCACCGAAAGCGGCCTCCACGGCGCGAACCGGCTGGCGTCCAACTCCCTGCTCGAATGCTTCGTCTTCGGCGAGGCCGCGGCGCAGGATATTCTGGCGCGGTGGGACACGCTGGAAGCCCCGCCCGCGATCCTCCCGTGGGATGAAAGCCGCGTGACCGATTCCGACGAGGAAGTCGTCATCAAGCAGAACTGGACCGAAATCCGCCGCTTCATGTGGAACTACGTCGGCATCGTGCGCACCACCAAGCGGCTGGAACGCGCCGCGAGCCGCATCGACCTGCTGAAGCGCGAGGTCGAGGATTACTATGGTGCGTTCCGGGTGACGACCGATCTGATTGAGTTGCGCAACCTGCTGCAATCAGCGGAGTTGATCGTGGCATCAGCGCTTAAACGCAAGGAGAGCCGGGGGCTGCACTACACGCTGGATTACCCGGCGCTGGCGGATGAGGCGAAGGATACCGTGCTGGTGCCGTGAGGCAGCGAGGACCTAGTTATCGTCCACAATCGCGCGGGTTACGCTGTGCTTTCGCAGACGATTGATCTCGACAATACCTTTGTTCTCGCCCTCGGTAAAAGACAGCCTCAATTCCATCTCACTGTCGGTCAGGCGCGTGACAATGCATTCTTCGAGTGTGGTAACCTCCTGATCAGTCGATTTGCGGGTAAGCATCGCGCTTGCCGGGTCAAAGTGCCAACGGCCGTGTTCGCGATAATAGGGAATTCGGTTTCCTGTGTCTCCGGATACGACCTCGTGACTGTAAGAACCGTCAGGATTGAACTGAGAGATTATCGCGATCTTTCCCTGCCGGATGTCGTCCCTGACCTTTGCCTGCCTTTCGCGTGAGCGCGCCAATGTTTCGTAGGCTTTCGAACCCACCCCATTGGTTTCGTCCAACTCGAAGACGACTTCGACCAAGTGCCAACGCCCCTGAAGCTGCGTGTCTTCGATCGTCACGGGATGAGGCGGCGGGCCGGTGTCTTCCGCAAACAGGGCAGATGGGAGTGAAACGGCGAACATGGCTGAACATGCAAGGACGACCGTTCGCGAAAGCCGTTGAGTCTGGGTTGCAAACACGTGCCTGACCTCGTTGATGCACCGCGTTAAGCTTGGGTATAGCCGTGCTGCGTCATCGACATCAATCATGAGTCCTCGACAAAAAAATCTTACGGCTTTTAAGGGTTTGGCCCTCCTTCTTTCTGCGTCACAGTCAGCCGCTCAAGAACCCGCTGCCTCCGAAAACGCTCCGGAAAACGCCATTGTCGTCACCGCGCAGCGCTCCGGCGCTCCGATGTGGACGATTGATACACCCACCGGCACCATCATCCTCGTCGGCGAGATTCGGGCGATCCCCAAGACCACCCCGTGGGAGCCTGCGCGGCTAGAGGAAGCCACCAAACAGGCCGATCGCGTGATCCTCGGCGCGCGGCCCAAGATTTCTCCCGGAGATGTGCTGCGGCTGATCTTCAGCGGATCGAAGTTCACCAAGCTGCCCGACAAGACCGTGGCGAGCGAATATCTGACTCCGGAGCAATGGGCGCGGCTCGAAGCGCTCGGCACCGTGCATGAGGAGGATTACGCCCGCCAATCCTTCCTGCTCACCGCGTTCCAGATGTTGCGCAAGGAACTGCGCTTCAACCGCGACACTGCCGATGAACCCTCCGACGTGGTCAACAAGGCCGCGGACAAGGCCAATGTCCCCACCACGCGCGCGGCCACGCTGCGGGGCGAGGATATCATCGACAACCTCGCCGATGCACCGCCTGCCGCGCATATCCCCTGCCTCAATGCCGCGATGGACGCGGTCGAGGCTGGCCCTGACATCGTCGAAAAGCGCGCGGCCGACTGGCGGCGCTACGATATTCCCTCGGTCATGGCGAACCCGCTGGAAAGCGCGCTCGGCCAGTGCTGGCCCTGGGCGGACGAGACTTTGGGCAGCGAATTGAGGACCATCTGGGTCGACACAATCGCCGAAGTCAGCACGGCCAAGGGCACCACCCTTGCCGTCGTGCCGCTAAGGGTGTTGGCGGAAAGCGGCGGGGTGCTTGACCAATTGGACGCGCGCGGCTTCGATATCGCCGGACCCGAATGGAAGTGACCATACGGGCCACCTGAGAGGATCAGCCCGCACCATGCCCACCGTCACCACGCCCAACACCGGCATCGAGATTTTCTACGAGGATCGGGGTGATCCGTCAGCCGAGGTGATCCTGCTGGTGATGGGCCTTGGCGCGCAGATGACGCTGTGGCCGGATGAACTGGTCGCGGCGCTGGTCGGCGATGGGTTCCGGGTGATCCGCTACGACAACCGCGACATTGGCCTCAGCCAGAAGTTCGAGGGCGCCCGCGCGCCCAGTCTGCCGATCCAGGTGCTGCGCAAGAAGATCGGCTTCCCGGCCAAGGTGCCCTACACGCTCAAGGACATGGCCGATGACGGGATCGGGCTGCTCGACGCGCTCGGGGTGGAGCGCGCCCACGTGGTCGGCGCATCGATGGGCGGGATGATCGCGCAGCTGATGGCCGTGCACCATGGCGAGCGGCTGGCGAGCCTCACCTCGATCATGTCGACCACCGGCAATGGCAAGCTGCCTCAGGCGGAAAAGCACGCCATCGATGCGCTGGTGGCTCCGATCCAGAGCATGGAGGAGGAATCGCTGGTCGCTCACGGGCTTAATATCGCGAAGAACATCGGCAGCCCCGGCTATCCCTTCGATCCCGAACAGCAGCGCGAGCGGGTGCTGCTCAATATGCGCCGCTCGGTTTATCCAGCAGGCCTGCCCCGCCAGCTCGCCGCGATCATCGACGATGGCTGCCGCCGTTCGCGCCTTGCGAATGTCACGGTGCCGACACTGGTGATGCATGGCGAGGCCGATCCGCTGGTCAAGCTGGAGGCGGGCGAGGATACCGCCAGGCATATCTCGGGCGCGCGACTGGTGACGATTCCCGGTTGGGGCCATGATCTTCCCCTCGCCCTCATCCCGCGCATCGCCAGCGAAATCGCCGGTCACGCGCGCGGGCAATAGGGCGGCTTTCGCACCTGCGAAGGGATTTCCTTTGGGGCGCGCCCGATAGGCTGTTAAGGGCGCCCCCATGCTTACCATCGACGGTGTCACAGTGCGGCTTGGCGGCCGGGCCATTCTTGAACGCGCCAGCGCAACCGTGCCGGTGGGCGCGCGCGTCGGCCTGATCGGCCGCAATGGCGCGGGCAAATCCACGCTGATGAAGGCGCTGATCGGCGAAATCGAGCCGGATGACGGCGAAATCAGCAAACCCGCCCGCGCCAAGATCGGCTATATCGCGCAGGAAGCCCCCAGCGGCTCCATGACGCCAGAAGAGGTCGTGCTCGCCTCCGCCACCGAACGCGCGGAATTGCTGGCAGAGCTGGAAACCTGCACCGACATGGACCGGATGGGCGACGTTCACGAACGCCTGCTCGCCATCGACGCCTATTCCGCCCCCGCCCGCGCCGCCAAGATCCTCAACGGGTTGGGCTTTGACGAGGAGATGCAGCAACGCCCGGTCGACAGCTTCTCGGGCGGCTGGAAGATGCGCATTGCCCTGGGCGCGCTGCTGTTTTCCGAGCCTGACATCCTGCTGCTCGACGAGCCTTCGAACCACCTGGACCTCGAAGCGACGCTATGGCTGGAGAACTTCCTCAAGTCCTATCCCGCCACGCTGGTGGTGATCAGCCATGAACGCGACCTGCTCAACAAGGTGGTCGATCACATCCTGCACCTGCAAGGCGGGCAGCTGACGCTCTATCCGGGCGGCTACGACGCCTTCGAGAAGCAGCGGGCTGAACGCGCCGCGCAGCTCGCCGCCGCCAAGGCCTCGCAGGATGCTCAGCGGGCGCGGTTGCAGGACTACGTCGCCCGCAACTCCGCCCGCGCCTCGACCGCCAAGCAGGCGCAATCGCGCGCCAAGATGCTCGCCAAGATGCAGCCGATTGCGGCGCTGATGGAAGACCCGTCGCTCACCTTCGACTTCCCCGATCCGTCCGAGCTCAAATCGCCGATGATCACGCTCGATCACGCGGCGGTCGGTTATGGCGAGGCGCCGCCGATCCTGAAGCGGCTCAATTTCCGCATCGATGCTGATGACCGCATCGCGCTGCTGGGCCGCAACGGCAATGGCAAGACCACGCTGGCGCGGCTGCTCGCCTCGCAGCTTGTCCCGGCCGAGGGCGAGGTCAACGCGCCCGGCAAGCTCAAGGTCGGATACTTCACCCAGTATCAGGTCGAGGAGCTGGCGGGCGAGGACACCCCGCTCGATCTGATGAACCGCGCGATGGAAGGCGCGGCCCAAGGCGCGATCCGGGCGCAACTGGGGCGGTTCGGCTTCTCCGGCCCGCGCGCGAACCAGCGGGTCGACAAGCTGTCGGGCGGAGAGCGCGCACGGCTGGCACTGGCGCTGATCACCCGCGATGCACCGCATCTGCTGATCCTCGACGAGCCGACCAACCACCTGGATGTCGATGCGCGTGAGGCGCTGATCCAGGCGCTCAACAATTATTCGGGCGCGGTGATTCTCATCAGCCACGATCGCCACATGGTCGAATTGACGGCGGACCGCCTGATCCTCGTCGATAACGGCACAGCGCGCGAATATGCCGGCAGCATGGAGGATTACATCGACTTCATCCTCGGCCGGAACCAGCCCAAGGGGACGCGCGACGGCAAGGCCAAGGGCGCGAAGGGCGGGGCCTTGGCGGGCACGGATTTGCGCGCGGCCCAATCGGACCTCAGCAAAGCCGAAGCCGCCATCGCGCGCCTGTCAGCCGAAGTGGAGCAGCTCGATAGCGAGATCCTTGCCCTCAGCGCGAAGGCGGGCGGGCAATCCGGCAGCGCGATGCAGGCCCTGCTGACCAAGCGGGCGCGGGCGGCCGATTCTCTGGATGAAGCGGAACGCAGCTGGCTGGCCGCCGGAACCGTGCTTGAGGCGATCGGGCAGGTCTGATTCTTCCGCCCCGCGCGGCGCCGCACCCGCTCGCCGCGCAACAATCCTATCGTGAGCCATGCAAAAGATTCACGGGTGGATTCGAATGATTCAATCACCATATTTTTCTTCACAGATTCAATTTGGGGCTTGCGGCCCGCGCGACTCAAGCTTGGTCCACGCGTCGCGGGTGTGACGCAGGTCTGACACGGGCTTGAAACCGACCCGTCATGGTAACCAAGTGCTTAAACGCCCGTTGACGGGAGTCCCGCAGTGATTCATCATCTAGTGGTTCGGCGCTGATCGGACCCCCAAGCCTTGGTGAAACGTCCCCGCCCCGTGAGAGGGGAGACGGAGATCGATTCGCCCCGGCCCACAGGTTCGCTTCACGCCGCAAATGGGACCAACCGATGCGTCAACAGGCCCGGCAACCGGGCAGCCTGTTGGCAAGTCTGTGGACCAAGCGGTATAGAACAGAATCGGAACATGGCCCCTTGCGTCCATGGTCTGATTCGGGGGACAACAGGGGCTTCAGATGGATTTCAAGGCGAGCGACAACGTGCCCAGTGATGCGGTGATGAGCGATGTGACGAATGAACTGGATGCGGGCGTGATTGCCGAGACGTCCGTTAAGGATGAAAAGGCGGTAAGCATGAACAAGATCGATATGGGCTCGGATGCCCTGATCGCGGCCAAAGCCGGTGAGGCGCTGGCCGGTGCCATGGCCGAAGCCGCCAAGACCGAGGCGCCCGACAGCAAGACCGTCAACGCCCGGCGCTTCACCGTTGTCACCGACAACACCCGCGACGCGCGCCTCACCGATTTCGGCAAGGAAACGCTGACCGACCGCTATCTGCTCCCCGGCGAGAATTATCAGGACCTCTTCGCCCGCGTGGCCGATGCCTACGCCGATGACGAGGCGCACGCCCAGCGGCTCTATGACTACATTTCGAAGCTGTGGTTCATGCCCGCCACCCCGGTGCTGTCGAACGGCGGCACCCATCGCGGCTTGCCGATTTCGTGCTACCTCAACTCGGTTGAGGACAGCCTCGAAGGGATCGTCAACACCTGGAATGAAAACGTGTGGCTGGCGTCCAAGGGCGGCGGGATCGGCACCTATTGGGGCAATGTCCGCGGCATCGGCGAGCCGGTCGGTCTCAACGGCAAGACCTCGGGCATCATTCCCTTCGTGCGCGTGATGGACTCGCTGACGCTGGCGATTTCGCAGGGCTCGCTGCGGCGCGGTTCGGCCGCCTGCTATCTCGACATCAGCCACCCGGAGATCGAGGAGTTCCTCGAAATCCGCAAGCCTTCGGGCGACTTCAACCGCAAGGCGCTGAACCTGCACCACGGCGTGCTGGTCACCGACGATTTCATGAATGCGGTCCGTGAAGGCACCGAGTTCCAGCTCCGCTCGCCCCGCGATGGCTCGGTACGGCAGACGGTCGATGCGCGCTCGCTGTTCCAGAAGCTGGTCGAAACCCGCCTTGCCACGGGTGAGCCCTACATCGTCTTCAACGACACCGTGAACCGCATGATGCCCAAGCATCACCGCGATCTCGGCCTCAAGGTCTCGACTTCGAACCTGTGCTCGGAAATCACCCTGCCGACCGGGATCGATCACCTGGGCAATGACCGCACCGCGGTGTGCTGCCTGTCCTCATTGAACCTGGAAACCTGGGAAGAGTGGAAGGGCGACAAGCAGTTCATCGAGGACGTCATGCGCTTCCTCGACAACGTCCTGCAGGACTATATCGACCGTGCGCCGGACGAGATGGCCCGTGCCAAGTATTCCGCTGCGCGCGAGCGTTCGGTCGGCCTCGGGGTGATGGGCTTCCACTCCTATCTCCAGCAGAAGGGCGTCGCCTTTGAAAGCGCGATGGCCAAGGCGCTGAACCTCCAGATGTTCAAGCACATTCACGCCAAGGCGTGCGAGGCTTCGATGCTGCTGGCGCAGGAGCGCGGCCCGTGCCCCGATGCGGCCGACATGGGTGCGATGGAGCGGTTCAGCTGCAAGATGGCGATCGCGCCGACCGCGTCGATCAGCATCATCTGCGGCGGCACCTCGGCCTGCATCGAGCCGATCCCGGCCAATATCTACACCCACAAGACCCTGTCGGGCAGCTTCATCGTCAAGAACCCGTACCTCGAAAAGGTGCTCGACAAGAAGTCGAAGAACTCGACCAATGTCTGGAACTCGATCCTCGAGCGCGGCGGCTCGGTCCAGCATCTCGATTTCCTCACCACCGAGGAAAAGGCGACCTTCAAGACCAGCTTCGAGATCGACCAGCGCTGGCTGCTCGAATTCGCGGCCGACCGCACGCCCTATATCGATCAGGCCCAGTCGCTGAACCTGTTCATCCCGGCCGATGTCGACAAGTGGGATCTGATGATGCTGCACTATCAGGCGTGGGAGCGCGGCATCAAGTCGCTCTACTACCTGCGCTCCAAGAGCGTGCAGCGCGCCGGGTTCGTCGGCGGGGTGGAGGCGGACAACACCTCCGAACTCGCCAAGATCGAGCTCAGCGCCGAGACCGATTACGAGGAATGCCTGAGCTGCCAGTAGGCGCTCACGGCCGGGGCGCGGGAGGGCATCAGGCCCGCCCCGCGCCCGCGGCCGCCGCATCATCGTTTACAGGGGACCACACACATGAATCTGCCGTTTGTCATGGGCGTTATCGGGCTGATCGTCAGCGCCGTCTTCGCCTTCAACGCGTGGCGCGAGCTCAAGCGCAACGTCGAGGGCCATTCGCGCAACGCCGCCATGATCCACGTCGCGATGGTGTCGATGTTCGTGCCCTTCTGCATCTACGTCGTCATCGCCTACGCGCCCTGACGCCGCCGTGAATCCGGAAGCGCGCGCGCTTCGTATCTGCTATTCTCATTCGTCCTAGGAGACCGCCCATGTCGCTTCTCGAAGCCCGCTCGACCTACAAGCCCTTCCAGTACCCCTGGGCCTATGACTTCTGGAAGCGCCAGCAGCAGATCCACTGGATGCCCGAAGAAGTGCCCTTGGGCGAAGATTGCCGCGACTGGGCGCAGAAGATCACCGAGAACGAGCGTAACCTGCTCACCCAGATCTTCCGCTTCTTCACCCAGGCCGATGTCGAGGTGCAGAACTGCTATCACGAAAACTACGGCCGGGTGTTCAAGCCCACGGAAGTGAAGATGATGCTCGCCGCCTTCTCCAACATGGAGACGGTGCACATTGCGGCCTATTCGCACCTGCTCGACACCATCGGGATGCCCGAGAGCGAGTACTCCGCCTTCCTCGAATATGAGGAAATGAAGGACAAGCACGACTTCCTCGGCCAGTTCGGCGTCGACACCGACGAGGATATCGCCCGCACGCTCGCCGCGTTCGGCGGGTTCACCGAAGGGCTCCAGCTGTTCGCCAGCTTCGCCATGCTGATGAACTTCCCGCGCTTCAACAAGATGAAGGGCATGGGCCAGATCGTCAGCTGGTCGGTGCGCGACGAATCGCTGCACTGCGAGGGCATCATCAAGCTGTTTCACACCTTCTGCGAGGAGCGTCAGTGCCTCACCAAGGCGGTGAAGGAAGACCTGATCGACATCTGCCAGAAGACCGTGCGTCTGGAAGACAACTTCATCGACCTCGCCTTCGAAATGGGCCCGATCAACGGCATGAGCGCCAAGGAGATCAAGCGCTACATCCGCTACATCGCCGACTGGCGCCTGAAGCAGCTCGGCCTGCAAGAGATCTACATGATCGAAGAACACCCCCTCCCGTGGCTCGCGCCGCTGCTGAACGGGGTGGAGCACGCCAACTTCTTCGAAACCCGCGCGACGGAGTATTCGAAGGGCGCGACGCGCGGTGATTGGAACACCGTGTGGTCGAGCTTTGACAAGCGGCAGAAGGCCAAGGCTGTGAACGAGGACGACAGCGTTGTGGCTGAGGCTGGGCTGTTTGGGGTGCAGGCGGCGGAGTAGGGGGCCATGATTCAAGCTGGCGACCTAGTTCGACTGAAATCGGGTGGACCGATCATGACCGTTGGTTGGATGCGCGACGAGAAGATCTCTTGCGAATGGTTTGACGAAAGGAACGAGCTGAAAAGCTCAATCTTTAGATATCAGCAACTGGAACTTGTGGTTGATAAACACACCTAAAGGCCGATCTTGCATCCTTATTACGGTGCTGTTGATCTATACCGCTTTCGTTCTCGTCAGCGGCACCGGATTTAATCCTCTTGGAATCCCGTGGGATTTCTCTAATAATGCTCAGTTTGGCGACTCTTTTGGGCCGATAAGTGCGATAATGGCGTCTTTGGCTGCCCTAAGCGCAATTGCAACATTCAATGCTCAGGCACTAGAGCTCGATAGGATAAAAGAACGAGAATTAGAATCTGACAGGAGAGCGGAAAAAGTTAGTTTTGAACATGCTTTTTTCCAGCTCCTTCAGCATCATCAGAGAAATGTAGTTGAGATAGACATTGACGGCGCTGGCGGAAAGAAAACAGGTCAAGATGCATTTCGATCAATGCTCTACTACTTTAGAAACAATTCCGGAAAAAGCGATGCTGATAGGTGGGGGGCTACATTCCACAACTATCGTAACGACTTAGGGCATTATTTTCGGTTCTTGTATCATCTGGTTAATTATGTTGATAGAAGCCCCTTCGAAGATAAATATTTCTATATGCAAATCGTTCGGGCCACGCTTTCTGAGTCTGAGCTGATACTTTTAGGTCTTAATTGCGCCTATGGAGAGGGAAGGGAGAAGTTCAAAGATCTTGTCGAGCGATATTCTCTGATGCACAATCTTTCAGATGACGCTCGAGCTAAGCACAATTTTCTAAGCTTTTTCGCGCCCTCTGCTTTTAATCGAGTGGAAGTGCCACCGCTGCGCGAGAATGGGCACACATCTGTGCCGGCTCCATCTTCCCCGGCTTGACCCGGGACCCCGCTTCTTCATCCTACAGAGCCGAAGGCAGCGGGACCCCGGATCCCCGGCCTGCGCCGGGGCAGGCAAGTCCGGGGAGACGGGCTGGGGCGCTGCCGCTCCTGATATCGTCACCCCAGCGAAAGCTGGGGCCTAGAGCGTCATTGGACTGCGCTTGCCGCCCTGGGTCCCAGCTTTCGCTGGGATGACGGTGGCGTAAAGGTGATACCAAGAACGACATGAGCCACGCCGATTTCATCGCCCAATACCAGAGGGTGAGCCAGCGCGTCGTCGCGCATCACCAGCTTCCACCCCCGTCCCGGGCTTGACCCGGGACCCCGCTCTCTTCTGCACCGCTGAAAGCGAAAGCGGGGCCCCGGGTCGGACCCGGGGCGGGGGAGGGTGGAGGAGAGAGGTGGCACCCAGCCGCTCTAGGTCCCAGCTTGCGCTGGGATGACGGACGCGGGGCGGATGATGGCCGAGCGCCACATCAACCCTTCGGCAACCCATCCCGCGCTACGCCGCGCGCATGGCTCCGCTGCAAACCCTGCTCTCCCCCGCCAACATCATCACCGCGCTCGCCGTGATGAATTTCCTCGCCTTTGCCGCTTTCGGCCTCGACAAGGCGCGGGCCCAGCAGGGGGCCTGGCGGATCCGGGAGGAGACCTTGCTCCAGCTGGCGTTCTTCGGCGGGACGCTCGGCGCCTATGCGGGGCGGGCGGTGTTTCGGCACAAGACGCGCAAGCAGCCGTTCTGCGGGCGGCTGCACTTCATTGCCGGGCTGCAATTATGCGTGGCGGTGTTTCTGGTGGTGTTCCTGTGGTGAGGCCCGCCGGTCCGCGCGTCGGAACTTGACCTCGATCAAGTACGCCGGCGGTGCGAGCGCCTAGGACAGGGGGCATCACTCAGGGATAACACCATGTCCGCGCACACCCCCAACGAACTCGCCGATGTCTTTCCGGACCAGGCCGACACGCTCCACCAGCTCAAGCTGACCGATGCCCATTTCGCCCGGCTGGCCGAGCAGCATCACACCGTGAACCGCGAAATCCACCGGATCGAAACCGAGATCGACGCCGCGAGCGACGACCGGCTCGAAGCGCTTAAGAAAGAGCGGCTGCATCTGCTCGACGAAATCGCCGCCATGCTGGAGGCCGCGCCGGACGCGGTCTAGCGCCCACGGGCTTGTGCGGGCGGGGCAACAGGCGATGCTCCGCCCGCAACCCCGCGCAGGCCGAAGCTACTCCGCGATCTCGCCATCCGCGCGCGGGGTGGTGCGCCGGTCCGTGCCGGTGCGGCGATCGCCCTTGCGGCGGTCGGGCCCGTCGAACGGCACCTGCGCCTTGCGCCGGTCCGTCTGCCGCCGCCCTCCGCCGGACGGGTCAGCCGCCGGCTTGTCGCTGTCACTCTCGCTCATCGCCACCTCTCTCCCCCTGAGACCGGAATAGCACTGTGGCGCACAATTTCCTAACTCTTACTGACAGTTCCACCAATCGGCTTGGCCCGGGGACCGCGAGCCGCTAGGGGGCCGCGCGACAACGCAAAGCGCGCGCGCAGGGGTTTGAACACCGGTGACCGACAAGCTGAACCATACGCCGCCTCGTTCCGGGGCGGAGACGCCTGATCTCTCGAAGGCCGAAGTGCTGATCGAGGCGTTGCCCTATTTCCAGCGCTATGCCGGGCGCACCTTCGTGGTGAAGTACGGCGGCCACGCGATGGGCGATCCCGAGGCGGCGCGCGATTTTGCCGAGGATATCGTGCTGCTGAAGGCGGTCGGCATCAACCCGGTGGTGGTGCATGGCGGCGGCCCGCAGATCGGCCAGATGCTGAAGCGGCTGGGGGTGGAGAGCACCTTCGTCGATGGGCTGCGCGTCACCGATGAAGCGACGGCCAAGGTCGCCGAAATGGTCCTGTCGGGCGCGATCAACAAGGAGCTGGTCGGCTGGATCGCGGCCGCTGGCGGCAAGGCGATCGGGATCTCGGGCAAGGACGGCGGGATGGTGACCGCGCGCAAGGTCAGCCGCACCACGCGCGATCCCGACAGCAATATCGAACAGGTGGTCGACCTGGGCTTCGTGGGCGAGCCTGCGGCGGTCGATACCAGCGTGATCGACACGATGGTGGCCGCCGGGATGATCCCGGTAATCGCCCCGATTGCGCCGGGCGCGGACGGCGCGACCTACAACATCAACGCCGACACGATGGCCGGCGCGATTGCGGCAGCGCTGGGCGCGGCGCGCTTGTTCCTGCTGACCGACGTGCCGGGCGTGCTGGGGGCTGATGGCACGCTGCTGACCGACCTCACCCCCACCGACATCGCCAAGCTGCGCGAAGACGGCGTGATCCGCGGCGGCATGGTGCCCAAGCTCGAAACCTGCGTCACCGCGGTGCAATCGGGGTGCGAGGCGGCGGTGGTGCTCGACGGGCGGGTGGGCCACGCGATGCTGCTCGAATTCTTCACTGCGCGCGGGGCCGGGACGCTGGTGCGCGCCTGAGCCGGGAACTGAGTTGTAGCGCGAGGCGTATTAACAAGCTAATACGCCTGCCAAGGGACATCACCGGGCGCGAGGGCCACACCGGCCTGCGCCTTCGCAACGGAAATGGATCGCAATGACTGACGCACTTTTCCAGATACTCTCCATGATCATCAGCACCGCCAACATGCTGCTGATCATCTGGTTCATCATCGGGCTGCTGTTCGCGTTCAACGTGGTGAGCCCCAGCAACCAGTTCGCCTATGCGGTGCATGATGCGCTGAGCCGGTTGTTCGAGCCCGTCCTGCGCCCGATCCGCAAGGTCATGCCCGATACCGGCGCGATCGACTTTTCGCCGATGGTGTTCCTGATGATCCTCAATGCCATCGGCTACATCCTGCAAGGCGCCGTGCGCTGATGGGGGAAGCGGCGCTGATCGACGGCAAGGCTTTTGCGGCCAATCTGCGCGCCCGGATCGGTGCGCTGGCAGCGGACTTTGCCCGGGCGACCGGGCGGCGTCCCGGGCTGGCGGTGGTGCTGGTCGGCGAAGATCCGGCGAGCCAGGTCTATGTCGGCGCCAAGGCGCGCGCCTGCGAGGAAGCGGGGATCGCCAGCTTTGAGCATCGCCTGCCCGCTGAAACCAGCGAAGCGGAGCTGCTGGCGCTGGTCGAGCGGCTGAACCGCGATGATGCGGTTGACGGCATTCTGGTGCAGATGCCGCTGCCGAATGGGCTGGACGAGCAGGCGGTGATCGCCGCGATCAGCCCGGACAAGGATGTCGACGGCTTCCACGTGATCAACGCCGGGCGGCTGAGCGTCGGCCAGCCGGGCTTCGTCCCCTGTACCCCGCTGGGCTGCATCATGCTGCTGAAAGACCGGCTGGGCGATCTGTCGGGGCTGGAGGCGGTGGTGATTGGCCGGTCGAACATTGTCGGCAAGCCGATGGCGCAGCTCTTGGTGGATGCGAACGCGACCGTCACCGTGGCGCATAGCCGCACCACAAACCTCGCCGAGGTCGTCCGCCGCGCCGACATCGTGGTCGCCGCCGTGGGCCGCCCCGAGATGGTGCGCGGGGACTGGATCAAGCCGGGGGCGACTGTGATCGACGTCGGCATCAACCGCCTGCCGCCCACCGACGACAAGCCGAAGGGCCGTCTGGTGGGCGATGTCGCCTTTGCCGAGGTCAGCGCGGTCGCAGGCGCGATTACGCCGGTGCCGGGCGGGGTCGGGCCGATGACGATTGCGGTGCTGCTGCGCAACACGCTGGTCGCCGCACATGGCCACGCCGGGCTCGCGCCGCCCGAGGGCCTGTAACGCGCACACCCTTCGACAAGCGCAGGCCAAGCGGATAGACTGCCACCATGATCAGATCCGCGCCCGCACTCCTTGGATTCGCCGCCCTTTCCCTCGCCTTGTCGGCTTGCGCTGGCGGCGGGGGGCCGCCCAAGCCCAGTCGCCGCGCGGTCGAACAGATCAACCGGGTTCTGACCGTCGCGCCCGGGGCCGCGCAGCCGAGCACCATCGTTGCCACCGAAGCCGCCTTCTCGCGCGCCGCACGTGAGCGGGGGCAGTGGACCGCGTTCAAGATGTTCGCCGCGCCCGGCGCCTTGCTCCACGGCGCGAACGGCCCCTTCCCGATCGAACCCTGGCTCGCCACGCAGACCGATCCGCCTGCCGCCGTGCAGTGGGACGCGCGCGTTGTCGCGATGAGCTGTGACGGCGCGCTGGCGGTGAGCAAGGGCCGCTACCGCGATCCCGAGGGCAAGGTCGGCAGCTTCGTCACTGTGTGGGAGCGGCAGGCGGATAATTCCTATCGCTACACCTACGATGCCGGCGGCGATGATGTGCCCCAGCCTCCGCCGCGGAAGCCGGTGCAGGAGGGCGATATCGTCGTGACCGAGATCGACGCCGTGACCGGCCTCGTCGCCACCTGTCCGCGCGGCGCCAATGGCACACCCCCGCCGCCCGCCATCCCGATCGGCGAGGACGGCAAGGCCGGTGCCAAGCTGTCGCGCGACGGCACGCTGCGCTGGCGCTGGGAGCACCGGGCGGACGGCACGCGCTATGTCGCGGCGGATTATTTCTATCAGGGCCGCTGGGTCACCGCGATCGAACAAAGCCTTGTGCCGACCGGCGATTGATGTGAGGGGCGCGGAACTCTCCCCCCATCGACCTGCGAAACCCCTGCCATGGTGCTGACCGAACTCTTCCTTTCCGCCTTCGTCACCCTGTTCGTGGTGATCGACCCGCCGGGGTGCGCGCCGATCTATGCCGGGCTGACCAAGGGCGCGACGCCGCAACAGGCGCGCAGCATGGCGCTGCGGGCGACGTGGATCGCCTCTATCATCCTGCTCATTTTCGCGCTGTTCGGGCAGGAATTGCTGGGCGCGCTGCATATTGAATTGAACTCGTTCCGCATCGCGGGTGGGCTGATGCTGTTCTTCATCGCCTTTGACATGGTGTTCGAAAAGCGCACCCAGCGCCGCGAGGAGCGCGCAGAGAAGATCGCCGCCACGCCGGAGATCGAGGACGTATCGGTCTTCCCGATGGCGATGCCGATGCTGGCGGGGCCGGGCGCGATTGCGGCAATCATGCTGCTGATGAACGAGGCCGAGGGCTGGCCCGAAATGTTCGAAGTGCTCGCCGCGCTGGCCGCCGTGCTGGCGATCACGGCCGCCGCGCTGGTCGCGGCAGGGCCACTGATCCGCCTGCTGGGCGACAAGGTCGAAGCGGTCATCACCCGCCTGCTCGGCGTACTGCTGGCCGCGCTCGCGGCGCAATATGTGATCGACGGGCTGAAGGGCAGCTTCGGGCTCTAACGCGAGAGCGAAGGGGGCGGCACTCGCCTTCATCCAGCGCCATTCACGGCACAGGATCAAGAGCAATTTCCGGCCCTGTCGCCCGCGCGCGATCCTTTAATGAAAGCGTAATGATAACAGCCGTAAGTCCCCTGCAACCCCCTCGGGCGTAGGGTTGACACCCCTATGGCCTTCGGGGATATCCCGATCTGGGACAAACAGCGCAGTTACGCGGGGGATCAGTGGGAATTTCGCTTCAGAAGAGCCAGTCGGTCAGCCTCGCGAAAGAGGCCCCCAATGGGTTGACGCAGATCAGCCTCGGCGTGGGCTGGGATGTGGCCAAGAAGGGCTTCTTCGGCGGCCTGCTCGGCGGCGGGGGCGATATCGACCTTGATGCCTCGTGCATCACCTTCGATGGCGACAAGACCGTGCTGGAATCCGTGTGGTTCGGCAAGCTCACCAATGCCTCGGGCACGATCCGCCACAGCGGCGACAATCTGACGGGTGAGGGCGACGGGGATGACGAAAGCATCGCCATCCAGCTCGACCGGCTCGACAGCAAGGTCGAATATCTCGTCCTCACCGTGAACAGCTTCCGCGGGCAGACCTTCGACAAGGTCGCCAATGCGTTTGCCCGCGTGGTCGACAAGCGCAGCGGCAAGGAATTGGCGCGGTTCGACATTTCGGATTCCGGCTCGCACACCGGGCTGATCCTCGCGAGCCTGTCGCGCAACGGCGGGCAGTGGGACTTCAAGGCGATTGGCGAACGCACCGGCGGGCGCACCGTCCATGACCTGACGGCACCGGCCCGCGCGATCCTCTGATTGGCCGCAGCGCTCGACGGCGCCGCACCCTTCCTTCCATCTTTAGCCGGAGCCAGTCGCATGCAGCTGCAACGTGGGGAAAAGCGGTCCCTCGCCGATCTCGGAATTGGCTCGCAATGCGAGGTCAAGGTCGAGTTCGGGATGGACGGGATCGACATCGCCGCCTTCGGGCTCGAACCGGGCCAGAAGATCGGTGACGACCGCTATGTCGTGCTGTTCTCCAACCCCGCCACCCCCGGCGGCGAAGTGCGGATGACCAGCAGCGGTAACGCAGCCAGCTTTGTGCTCGATCTCGACCGGCTGCCCGCGAGCATCGACCGGATCGTGTTCACCGCCACCCATGATAGCCGCGCGGTGGGCGAATCCCGCCCGCTGATGGTGAGCATTGATGGCGGCAAGGCGACTTTCGATGCCGCCGCCGCGCTCACCAACGAAAAGGCGGTGATGCTGGCTGAGATTTACCGCCATTCCTCAGGCTGGAAGATCGGCACGATTGCGGCCGGGTTTGCGGGCGGGATTCGCCCACCGCGCGGCTATCATGGGTGGCGGTGAACACGATCCGGTCGATGC
>NZ_JAAALE010000011.1 GCF_009905735.1 Porphyrobacter sp. SLTP | reverse complement strand
CCCTCCCTCCCCGCGCGCCTGTGGGTCTATCAGGCTGAACGCTTCCCGCTGGGCCGCACCGCCGTGCTGTGCGCAGTGTTCGCAGGCGCGAGTGTCAGCGTTTCGGCGCATCTGGCGGGGCGGGCTGCTCCGGGGCTGACGGCGTACGTCGCTGCCTTCATCATCACGCTTGCCTTCTTCTTCCAGCTGCGGGTGCTCGACGAGATCAAGGACAAGGAGGAGGACGCCCGCTTCCGTCCCGAACGCCCGATCCCGCGCGGGCTGGTGCGGTTGGAGACGATCATCGCTTTGGGCATCGCCAGTGCGGCCATCGCGGCGCTCGCCGCACTGGCGTTGGATCTGCGGCTGATCGCATTGCTCGGCCTTGCCTGGGGCTGGATGACGCTGATGAGCTTCGAGTTCTTCGTGCCCGCGTGGCTGAAGGCAAGGCCCTTCGCCTATCTGGTCAGCCACATGGCGGTCATGCCGCTGATCGACCTCGTCATCACCGGAGCCGAATGGACACCCTACGGCACGCCCGTGCCGGCGCTGTCGCTGTTCCTGTTCCTCAGCTTTGCCAATGGCTGCGTGCTGGAGATCGGGCGCAAGCTCTGGGCGCCGGAGTCCGAGCGTGAGGGGGTGGAGACCTACAGCCGCGTGCTCGGGCCGGAGCGGGGCGCGCTGCTGTGGCTAGGGTGCCTTGCGGCGGCGCTGGCGCTGCTGCTGGCGGTGGGCTTTGCGACGGGCGCGCCGGTGCTGACGGGCGCAATCGGGTTGGCGGGGGTGATCTATGCCGCACGCGCGGCGCTGCTGTATCGCGCAGCGGCCACGCCGGAGCGGGCCAAGGCGCTGGAGGATGCCTCGGGCCTGTGGGTCTTCGCCTGTTACGGCGCGGCGGGGTTTGCGCCTTTTGCGGGGGCCTTGCTCGGATGATCCTGACGGGGGCGCAGGCGGATATCGCGGCAGCAGGGGGCAAGGGCCGTGCCTTGGCGCGGGCGCAGGCGGCGGGCTTTGCCGTGCCGCCGTTCTTTGTGATGCCTTCGGGGGAAATGCCTGACGCCGACGCCTTGGGTGCGGCACTCGCAACTCTCGGGCCGGGGCCTTATGCGGTGCGATCATCGGGCCTCGCCGAGGACGGGGCCGAGGCGAGCCATGCAGGGCAGTTCGAGAGCCTGCTCAATGTCCCCGCCGAAGAGGTCGCCGCCGCGATCGCACAGGTCTCAGCCTCGGGCGCGGGCGAGGGGCTGGCCGCCTATCGCTCCGAACGCGGAATCGCCGACACCGCCCCGCCTGCCGTGGTGGTGCAGCGCATGATCCCCGCCTCCCACGCCGGGGTCGCCTTCTCCGCCGATCCGGTGGCGGGCAGGCGCGACCGGGTGGTGGTCTCGGCAACGCAGGGCCTTGGCGACCGACTGGTGGCGGGCGAGGTTGACGGGAGCGGCTGGTGGCTGGCGCGGCCTGCGCTGGAAGTGGTTGCCACGACCGGCGATGGAGAGGGGCTCTCACCGGCGCAGGTGCGCGAAGTCGCCGAACTATGCCTCGCTGCCGAAGCCGCGTTCGGCGGGCCGCAGGATATCGAATGGGCCTTTGCGGGCGGCGCGCTCTCCCTGCTGCAATCGCGCCCGATCACCTCCCCCCTGCGCCCTGCGCCGCTGGCCGACCCTGGCTTCATGGTGTTCGACAACTCGAACATCGTCGAAAGCTACCCCGGCATCGTCGCGCCGCTGACCTTCTCCTTCGCGTCCTACGCCTATGCGCGGGTCTATATGGCCTTCGTCGCGCTGCTCGGCGTCGCGCCCGAGCGTATCCGCGCCGAGCGGGTGGTGTTCGAGAACATGCTCTCCCGGATCGAGGGGCGGGTCTATTACAACCTCGGCAACTGGCACCGCGCGCTGGCGATGCTGCCGGGATACAGCCTCAATCGCGGCTTCATGGACGGGATGATGGGGACGAGCGCCCCGCTGCCCGAACGGCTGCTGGGGCAGATTGAGCACGGCCAGCCACAACGCTTCAAGGAATATGCGCGGATGGCACGCTCGGCGTGGCGGCTATGGCGGGCCTCGCGCGCGCTGCCCGCGACCTCGGCACTGTTCCGCAAACGGCTCGACCGCGCGCTGAAGGCGACCACGCCGGAGCGGGTGGCGACGCTTTCGCTGACCGAACTCGCCGCCGAATATCGCCGGATCGAGGCCGATTTGCTCGACCGCTGGGACGCCCCCATCGTCAATGATTTCCTCTGCATGATCGCCTTCGGGGCGGCGCGCAAAGCGCTGGAAGGCTGGGCCGGGGCCGAGGGCACCGCCGCGCTCAACGACGTTCTGATCGGGCAGGGTGACATCATCTCGGCCCGCCCCGCCCAACTGATCCGGACGATGGGGGAGACAGCGCGTGAGGACACGGCGCTGCTCGCTGCGCTCGATGCGCAGGAACGCGCGGCCGTGGAGGCCGGCATCATCGCGGCGGGCATCGCGGGCTACATCGCCGAATTCGGCGACCGCTGCACCGAGGAGCTCAAGCTCGAAAGCGTGACCCTCGACGAAGATCCCACCCCCCTGTTTGCCGCCATTGCCGCTGCCGCGCGCAGCCGCCACGGCCCTGCGCCGGAGCGCGGCGATCCTTGGGCGCGGCTGGACGAGGCGCTCAAGGGCAAGCCGGTCAAGCGCCGGGTCGCCCGCTGGCTGGTGCGCTGGGCGAAGGACCGCGTGCGCGACCGCGAGAACCTGCGCTATGAACGCACCCGTATTTTCGGCCGCGCGCGCCGCGTGCTCTTGGCGATGGGGACGCAGTTCCACGCGATGGGGCTGCTCAGCACGCCGCGCGATGTGTTCCTGCTGACGCTCCCCGAAGTGCTCGGCGCGATCGAAGGCTTTGGCGTCACCGCCGATCTGGCTGGCCTCGCCGAGGTGCGCCGCCGCGAGATGGAGCGCGCCGCCGCTCTGGCCGATCCTCCCGAACGCATCGTCACCGAAGGCCCTGCCTGCGCCGCCGCGACTCTCGCCGCGCCGCAGCTAGCCGCCAGCGATGAACGCACCCGCTCCGGCACCGGCGCTTCGGCAGGCACCGTCACCGCCGTCGCCCGCGTCATCGCCGACCCGCGCGGGCAGAGCATCGCGGCGGGCGAAATCCTCGTCGCGCGGCACACCGATCCGGGTTGGATCGCGCTGTTCGCCAGCGCCGGGGCCATCGTGGTCGAGCGCGGTAGCTTGCTCTCCCACAGCGCCATCGTCGCGCGCGAACTGGGGATTCCCTGCGTTGTCGGGCTGTCGGACGCGACCCGCTGGATTACGGATGGCGACATGCTGACAGTCGACGGCGCAACCGGGAGGGTGAGCAAAGCATGAGCGAGATCGCCGCCAAGGCCGCTTTCGATCACATCCGCTACGCCCAGCTGTGGGAAGATGCCGATGTGCTGGTGAGCGCCATCGGCCCGCGTCCCGGCGGTCGGCTGGTGTCGATCTGTTCGGCGGGCGATAACGCACTTGCGATGCTGCTGTGCGACCCGGCCGAGGTGATTGCCGCCGACCTTTCGCCCGCGCAATTGGCGTGCCTCAAGCTGCGGCTGGCGGCGTTTCCGCTGCTGAGCCATGCCGAATTGACCGAGCTGCTCGGCGCGGCTCGTTCCACCCGGCGCGGCGCGCTGCTCGACCGGGTGCTGGCCGATTGCGACGCCGAGACCGCCGCCTTCTGGGCCGCCCTGCGCCCCGAGGTTATCGCCCACGGCGCGGGCGGAGTCGGCAAGTTCGAGCGGTACTTCCGCCTCTTCCACCGCCGCCTGCTGCCCTTCGTCCACTCGCGCCGCACGGTCGCAGCGGTGTTTGAGCAGCGCTCGCAGGAGGAACGTGCGCGGTTCCTCAACGACCGCTGGAACAACTGGCGCTGGCGCTGGCTCCTCAAGGCATTCTTCTCGCGCCGCGCGATGGGCGCATTGGGCCGCGATCCCGCGTTTTTTGATCAGGTCAAAGGCTCGGTCAGTGATCATGTCGCCCGCCGGATCGAACACGCCTTTGTCGCCAATGATCCGGTCGCCAATCCCTATCTGCGCTATGTCCTGACCGGCACCCACGGCCCCGTGCTGCCGCTCGCATGGCGGCCCGAACATCACGCCACCATCGCCGAGCGGGTGGGCCGCATCCGGCTCCATCTTGGCCCGCTGGAACAGGCGGCGACCGAGGGCGTGGACGGCTGGAACCTCTCCGACATCTTCGAATATATGTCGCCCGCGGGGTTCCGCGCGGCTTACGGCAGCATCCTCGCCGCCTCCAATCCCGGCGCGCGGCTGGTCTACTGGAACATGATGGCTCCGCGAGCGATGCCGCCCGAATACACGCCCCGCGCTCGTCCCCGCCCCGACATTGCCGCGCCATTGGCCGCGCGCGATCAGGCGTTCTTCTACTCCGCCTTCCATGTCGACGAGGTGCTGTCTTGAGCATCGCGCTCGACCTCGCGCTGCTGGCCGGATCGGTCGCGCTGCTGATGGGCGTCATCGCCGCGGTGCGATATGCGGGCGAGCGGTTCGGCTGGCACGCCGAAGTCAGCCGCAAGACCATCCATGTTGCCATCGGCCTCTACGCTATGGCCCTGCCGCTGCTGTTCGATACGCGCTTGCCGGTGGTCGTCCTGCTGCTGATCGCGCTCGCGCTGATGGGCTGGCTGCGACTGCCGCAGGTGCGCACCAGCGGGCTCGGCAAGGCGATCCACGCGGTCGAGCGGCGCTCGCTCGGCGATATCTGGCTGGCGCTCGCCATCGGGTTCGTGTTCCTGCAATCGGAGGGCGAGTATATCTTTTACGCCCTGCCGCTCGCCATCATCACCCTGTCGGACACCGCCGCCGCGCTGACGGGGAGCGCCTATGGTCGCAGCCGGTTCGCGGTCGAGGACGGGGTCAAAAGCTGGGAGGGCGTGGTCGCCTTCTTCATGGTCAGCGTCATCGTGGCGATGGCGATGCTGCTGCTTCTCACCGACGCCCCGCGCCTTAACGTGGTGGTGCTGGCCTTCGCGATTGCCGCTTTCGGCGCGATTGTCGAAGCGGTGTCGTGGCGGGGGCTCGACAATCTGTTCGTGCCGATCTGCCTGCAATTCTTCATCAAGGGCTACCTGTTTGCCGAGCCGATGGCGCTGGCGCTGATCGCGCTGCAATTCGGAGTGGCGGTGATCGCGGTGGCGGTGATCGCGCGGCGGCTGGCGCTGTCGGTCCATGCCAGCCGCGCCTTCGTGATTGCGATCTTCCTGTTTCTGGGCGCGGGCGGGCCCTACGGGGCGGTGGTGCCGATGTTCGCCATTGCCGCGCATCTGGTCGCCCGTCGCCGCCCCTGTGCGAGCCCGCACCGCGATCTGGATTTCATCGCGACCCTGTGCGGCGCGGGGCTAATCTGGTTCTTCGTGGGCGAGACCATCGGGCCGAGCGCCTTGAGCTTCTACAATCTCGGCATGGCGGGCATGGCGCTGGGGCTGCTGGTGGTGGCGACCGGAGGCCGGGTCGCGGCGGGAGCCGTGCTGACGATAGCGGTGGGTGCGGGCTACATCGCGTTGCTGAGCCTTGCGCCCGGCCATGCGCTGCATTCGCCCTATCTGCCGTTGGTGGCAGCGGCGAGCCTGCTGCTGGTCACCGGGCTGGTGCTGGCGCGCACGCCATGGTTCGACCGTTGGCGCGCGCCGCGGCTGGGTGCGGTTGCCAATCTGGTGCCCTTCGCGGCCTATCTTGCGACATTGGGGATGCAATGAGCGACTTCGACGAGATGCGCGCACCGGGTGCGAGCCTGCGGTTCTACGAAAACGGTCCGGCTTGGGATGGCGCGGCGGCGGTGGCGCTTGGCGCTCTCACCTTCACCGATCCCGAGGCTGGCGCGGCCTTGCTGCGCGAGGCTTTGGCGCGCGCTGATGGCCGCCCGGTGCTCGCGCCGATGGATGGCGACACCTGGCACGCCTATCGCACAGTCACCGAAAGCGACGGCAGCCCGCCGTTCCTGATGGAGCCTGCCGCCCATCCCCATGTCGCCGAAGCGCTGGCGTTGGCGGGGTTCGCGCCGGTGGCGCATTACGCCTCGACCCGGATGGCGCTCGATACCCCGCAGGCCGAGCCCGCACCGGTGGAGGGGATCGCTGTGGCGGCGTGGGACGGCACAGACGCGCAGCCGCTGCTGGAGCAGGTCTTCGCGCTGGCGGGCGGGTCTTTCGCGGACAAGCAGTTCTTCAAACCGATCACGCGCGAGGGGTTCCTCGGGCTCTATCTGCCCCTGCTGCCACTCCTCGATCCGCGGCTGGTGTTTCTGGCGCGGGACGAGAGCGGGGCGATCGTCGGCTTTCTGCTCGGCTTCCGCGATCCGGCGATGCCTTCGCGGGCGGTGCTCAAGACCTATGCAGGCACGCGGCGCGGCGTCGGGCACCTGCTGGCGCATCAGTTCCATGAGGCGGCGCGGGGGCTCGGCTGCACCCACGTCGTCCACGCGCTGATGCACTCGGACAATGTCTCGCTGGTGCGGAGCGGCCAGCACGGGGCCGAGGTCTTCCGCCGCTACGCTCTGTTCGGACACCACCCCGCTTGACGATCCTCGCCGCCTTCGACGCGGCGGTTGCCGCCCATCCGGATCGGCCCGCGATCATCGATGGCAAGGGTCGCAGCGTCAGCTTTGCGAGCCTCCATGCCCGCGCCGGGTTCCTGGCAGGCGAATGGGCCAAGCGCGGGTTCGGGCCGGGCGACCGGGTGCTGATCGCGATGGGGGTGACGCCTGACCTTTACGCGGCGCTGGCCGGCTTGTGGCGGCTGGGCGCGGTCGCGGTGCTACCGGAGCCGGCGATGGGGCTGAAGGGGGTCAAGACCGCACTGGCGGCGGCTGATGTGAAGGCGTGGATCGGGGCGGGAATGCTGCGCGTGTTGCCGCTGCTGGTGCCTCGCTTGCTGAGCGTGACGCGCTTGTCGCTTGGTGCGGGTGCGGCTTCTGCGCCGCCCTCCCCCGACTGGCCGGACGACCACCCTGCCCTGATGAGCTTCACCTCAGGATCGACCGGACGGGCCAAGGCGATCTTGCGCAGCCACGGCTTCCTCGCCGCGCAGAACCGGGCCGTCGGCCCGCTGCTGGCCAGTGACCGGGCGGAGGTTGATCTGGTCGCCTTCCCGGTCTTCGTGCTGGCGAACCTCGGGAGCGGGGTGACGTCGGTGCTGCCCAATTGGCCCCTGCGCCGCCCTGACCGCGCCGACCCGAAAGCGATCCGCGCCCACATCGCCCAGCACGGCGTCACCCGCTTGCTCCTCCCCCCGGTGCTGGCCGAAACGCTGGCCGATGCGCCCCTCCCCGCCAGCGTCACCACGATGTTCACGGGGGGTGGGCCAGTGTTTCCCGATGTGGTCGAGCGACTGATCGCCCATAACCCGGCGCTGAGGGTCATGGCGGTCTATGGTTCGACCGAGGCCGAGCCGATTGCCGAACTGGAGGTCAGCGCCCTCCCCCCCGCCGACCGCGCCCGGATCGACGGCGGAGAAGGCCTGCTCGCCGGGCCGCCGGTTAGTGCTGTGCGGGTGCGGATCGTCGATGACGAGATCCTCGTCGCGGGCGATCACGTCGTCGAAACCTATGTCGACCCCGCGGACAATGCCGCCACCAAGACCCGCGATGAAAGCGGCACGATCTGGCACCGCACCGGCGACGGCGGGCGGTTTGACGAGGCCGGTCGTCTGTGGCTGCTGGGCCGCACCCAAGGCCGCATCGAGGGCCTGTGGCCCTTCGCGATCGAGGTCGCCGCGCGAAGCTGGCCGGGGGTCAGGCGCCCGGCGTTGTGTCCCCTGGATGGCAAAGCCTGCCTCGCCATTGAAGGCGACACCGCATACTTCGCTGATTGGCAGTCGGCAGCCGCCGCGCTTGGCGTCGCCACAGTCGTCGCGCTCAAATCCATTCCGCTCGACCGGCGGCACCGCTCAAAGGTGGATTACGCCCGCCTCGCTGCGGTGGTCAGGGCAAGCGCCGCCTAATCCTCCAGCCAGTGCTTCCAAGCGAACCAGCCCATCACCAGCGCGCCAATGGCGCCGCAAAACGCCACCACTCCCCAGAACGCCCACGGGTGGCCGGCATAGGGAATGCCTTCCACATTCATCCCGAGCAGCCCGGTCACGAAGGTCAGCGGCAGGAAAATGAACGCCGTCACCGCAATCCCCAGCGAGCGCTGGTCGATCTTTTCGGCGCGCAGATCGGTCAGCTGTTCGTGGAGCAGCGCGGCGCGTTCGCGCACCGCTTCGAGTTCTTCGGCCATGCGCGCGAAGCGGTCGGCCGCCTCGCGGAGGTGCATCCGGTCATCCTTGCTGATCCAGTCGAATTCGAGCTGCGCCATCTGGCCGAGCGCGTCGCGGTCGGGCGCGACGAACCGCCGCAGCACGATCGCCTGGCTGCGGATAGAGGCGATCTTGCGGCGCAGCGCGTAAATGTCGCCGCCGTCGAGCATCCGCTCGCAATCATCAAGGCTGTCGCCCAGATCGGCGACCTGCGGGTCAAGCTGGACCGAGATCGCCTGCGCCAGCGCGGAAACGAAGTCGCCCCCATCGGTGATCCGCCCCGCGCGGACCGCCGCCTCGACCTTGGCGAGCGCGGCCATGCGGTGGCGGCTAACCGATGTGACCCGCGCGCCTTCGACCCACACCCGGATCGAGACCAGCCCATCAGAATCCTGCATCGTATCAAATGCTGTGCCGCGCAGGTTGATGAGCACCGCGTCGTCCACCTCGTCACAGCGGGGGCGGGTTTCGCTCGCGACCAGCGCGTTGGCGGCCATGGCCGGGACATAGTCCGGCAGGTCCATGCTTTCGCCGTGGCCAACACCCTCGGCATGAAGCCAGACGAAGCCCGGCCCTGCGAACTGCGCCACCTCGCCCGGCCCGATGTCGGTGACGGTGCCATCGCGCACCAGAAGCGCTTGCACAGTGAGCGGGCGGGTTGTTGCGTCCATCGCCGCCCCTGTTAGCCCCGCCGCCGCGCTGGCGGCAAGCGTGGGCCTTCAAGATATGCGCTCAGAAGTATTTGGCGCTGGCGATCTCGGCCCCTTGGGCGAGCGCGGCGAGCTTGGCCCAGACGATCTCGGGGTCGAGCGCATTGCTGCCCGCGTGGACCGAGAAGCCGCAATCGACCCCCGCCATCACCCGCTCGGCCCCGAGTAGATCGGCATAGCGGCCGATCCGCTGGGCGATCAGATCGGGGTGCTCGATATAGGGCGATTGCGGTTCAACCATGCCGGGGCAGAGGATCTTGCCCTCGGGCAGTTTGTGCTCTTCGAAGAAGGCGAATTCATGCGCGTGGCGCGGGTTGGCACCTTCGATCAGCACGGTCTGCGGCTTGGCGGTCCAGACGATATCGGCGATCTCGCCCAAGGCCACGTCGCAGTGGTGCGGGCCGGGGTAGTTCCCCCAGCACAGGTGCATCCGCAGCTGTTCCGCCGGAATGTTCTGCACCGCATGGTTCAGCGCGGCGATGTTCATGCCGATGCGCTTGCGAAAGTCCTCAAGCGAGAGGTGGGTGAATTGCACATGGCGGCCCATCGCCAGATCGGGGCAATCGACTTGCAGCGTGATCCCGGCCGCTGCGATGGTCTCGTATTCGTGGCGCAGCCCTTCGGCGAGGGCGAAGACATATTCCTCGTCGCTGGCATAGAACTGGTTGGGGAAGAACAGCGCGGTCACGCCGGGCGAGGCGGCAGACATGAAGGTGGCGTGGCCATTGGCGAGGCGGACGAGCCGCTCGGCATCGATGCGCGGTGCTTCCATGTCGATCACGGTGATGGGCGCGGTGCAGGCGGGCGCGGAACGCTTGGCTCGGCCCTTGTTGCCGAACACCTGCGCCTTGGCACCGGGGAAGGCTTCCAAGTCGGCGAATTCATACTGCCCCGCCTCGCCGCCGAAGCCTGACAGGCGGTGCTTGATGTAGGTGGCATAGGAGGGCTTGGACTGCTCGCCGTCATTGACGATGCTGACGCCTGCTTCGATCTGCCGCTTGATCACGTAAGCGGTGGCCTCTTCCACCGCCGCATCGAAATCGGCCTCGGACACGGGCTCCCCGCCCTCGCGCTTGAACACCAGATCGAGCAGGGCTTCGGGGCGCGGCAGGCTGCCGACGTGGGTGGTGAGGAAACGCTTGGTCATGCGGGGGCCTTTGGCGTGAGGAACTGGGCGATGGCGGCGTTGAAAGCCGCCGGGTTGTCAGCATTGGCGAGATGGCCGGCCTGCGGGATTTCCAGATGCCGCGCGCGCGGTGCGACAGCGGCGAGCACCCGCGCGCATTCGCGCCGCCACAAGGTGTCATAGACGCCGGTCATGCTGAGCACCGGCATCGCCAGCATGGCGAGCGTCTCCCGCGGGAAGCCGGGCGTGTGGCTCGGCGTCAGGAGGTCGCGGCCGTCGTAATCGGCGAGGATGTCGAACATCAGCGCGCGGGCGGCGGGCGAATGGGTCTGCATCAGCGGATGGCGCGACCATTCGGCCCGCAAACGCTCCAGATCGCCGGCAGCGGCCAGCGCGCGGAAGCGGTCAAGGTCGATCACCTCCTCACGCGTCACCAGAGCGGGGAGCGGGGCGCCGGACACCACCAGCCCCGTCAGCCGCGAGCCGTACCGCCGCGCCACATCCAGCGCGACCACCGCGCCGCGTGACAGGCCGACCAGCGCGAAGCGATCAAACCCGAGGAAATCGGCAATCGCGATAACGTCTTCAGCCTCGCGCATCAGATCGGGCGGCGCGGTCGCGCGCCCGCAGCCACGCCGGTCGGGCATGACGAGGAAGAAATCATCCGCCAGCCCCGCCACCTGCGGCGTCCACATCCGGTGATCAAGCGTCCAGCCGTGGAGCATGACGACGGGCGCGCCCTCGCCAGCCATGCAGATCGGGAGGGTGCCGCCCGCGACGGCAACCTCGCCGTAATGCACCGGATCATCAGCCACGGTGTTCGCCTTGGGGGCAGCCATGCTCACATGCGCCCCCACGGCCCCGCAATCAGGCGGCTTCTGCGGCGCGGAACGGGTTGTTGTTGTGGTGCTGCCCGCCGAGCCAGCGCTTCAGCTCGGCATGGGCCGACTCGCGGCGATCCGCATCAAGCGGGGCTGCGCGCGGATCATCATAGGTGAACTCGATGATCATGCCGTTGGGATCGGTGACATAGAGCGAGCGGCAATAGCCATGCTCCAGCACATAGGTCTGCGGCTCGACAATCCCGGCGGCCGCGATGCGCTTCTGCAATTCGGCCTGCCCTTCGGCATCGACCTGCAAGGCAATGTGGATGAAGGGGCTCGACGGCATTTCGGGGCCGAATTCGGCCTGATCCTCGGGATCGGCAAACTGGAAGAAGGCGAGCGCGCTGCCATCGGCGAGTTCGAAGAACACGTGGCAATAGACGCGCTCCTTGCCGAACAGCTCGTCCTTCTCGCAATAGGTCGCCATCAGCGGGAAGCCGAGAATGTCTTCGTAGAACGCGCGGGTCGCCTCGAGATCCTTGGTCACATAGGCGGTGTGGTGCAGGCGGTTGGCGAGAATCTTCTGAGTCATCGTGCTGTCTCCCTGTTCAATCAAGCGGCGAGCTTGGCGGCAATCTGCGCCACGTGCGCCCCCTGGAAGCGCGCGCCAGCCAGCTCGTTGGCGCTCGGCATCCGGCTCCCGTCGTTACCAGCCAGCGTCGATGCACCATAGGGGGTGCCGCCGCTGATTTCCCCCATCTCGGCATTGCCTTCGAAGGTGTAGGGCAGGCCGACGATCACCATGCCGTGATGCAGCAGCGTGGTGTGGAACGAGGTGATGGTCGTCTCCTGCCCGCCGTGCTGGCTGGCGGTGGAGACGAACACAGACCCGACCTTGCCGACCAGCGCCTTGCTGAACCACAGCCCCCCGGTCTGATCGAGGAAGTTGCGCATCTGCGCCGCCATGTTGCCAAAGCGGGTGGGGGTGCCGAAGATGATTGCGTCATAATCGGCCAGCTCGTTCGGGTCGGCAAGGGGGGCCGCCTGATCGAACTTGATCCCCGCACCCTTGGCAACCTCATCGGGCACCAATTCGGGGACGCGCTTCACGAATACCTCGGTGCCGGGGACGCTGGCAGCGCCTTCGGCAACCGCAGCGGCCATCGCCTCGATATGGCCATAGCTCGAATAGTAGAGCACCAGCACCTTGGTCATGCGCGCGTTTCCTTTAGAATTTGTAGCCGACTTCAAAGCCGTAGCGCGCCGGACGGGCGCGGAATACGAAGCCGCCGGGCGAGAATTCGGCGTTGTAGGTCTCGTCGAACAGGTTCTGCGCGAAGGCGGTGAGCGAGACGCCATTGGCCAGCGTCACGCCCGCGCGCGCGTCAACAACATCGACCGGCTGACGCACCGTGGTGTTGAACGGCTCCCACCAGGTCTTGCCCGTGCGGCGGTAATCGACCCGCACCAGCGCATCGACCGTGTCGCTGATCGCACCGGCATATTGCGCGCCGAGGTTGAGCGTATAGTTCGAGATCTGCGGCGCCTTGTTGCCGATCACGCTCGCATCGGGAAAGTCCTTAATCTCGCTATCGGTCACGCCGATCGCGGCGTTGATGTCGAAATCGGGGAGGATTTCCGCGGTCGCTTCCAGCTCGAAGCCGTTGAGGCGGGTTTCGGGGATATTGCCGAGATTCTGGGTCGAGGACTGGGCGAGGAAGACGAAGAAGTACGAGTTCTTCGACAGCGTGGTGTAGACCGCGCCTGCGAGCCGCACCGGGCCAAGCTGCGCCTTGGCGCCGATCTCGAAGGTGTCGGCGGTTTCCGCGCGGAAGATGTCACCCACGCCGACGATGGCCGCAGCGGCGGCTTCGGCGCCGACGCCGGTCTGGTTGAACCCGCCCGAACGGAAGCCACGGCTGTAACCGCCATAGATCGTCAGATCAGGGGTCGGCTCATAGGTCAGGGTCAGCTTGGGCTGCCAATCGTCAAACACCGCGGTGCGGACTTCGCCGCTCTGCGCCTGCGGCACGCCGGGCACCACGGGCAGGAAGCCCTGCGGGGTCAGCGTCGTCTGGCGGCGCTTGTCACGGTCGTACCGCAGCGAGGCGTCGACGCGGAACTGATCGGAGAATTCATAGCCCGCATTGGCGAACAGCGCCCAGGCGAAGTTCTCCTGACCATCGGCCAGATAGGAGAATTGCGGGTTGAGCGGATTGGTCGAGGGCGAGCGAAACACCGGGAACACGCCGTTGTTCGTATCGATCATGTTGCCGGTCGAAATGAAGCGCGTGGTGTCGATCAGATAGCCGCCAGCCATCCAGTTAAAGGCGCGGCCATCCTCGGGCGAGGCGAGGCGCACTTCCTGGCTGAAGGCCTTGACGTTCAGGTACTGGCTCTGGTTGAGGTCGAACCCGTTGCCCGCACCAAGGATCGCTTCGAACAGGTTGAAGAAGAAGCTGTCCGGGATCGGCAGGAAGTCGAAGGCATCGCCGGTCAGCACTTCCTTGACCGTGTCGTAGGACGAGATTGAGGTGAACACCGCGTTGTCACCGGCGTATTCGATCTTCAGCGCGGCATTGTAGATATCGCGGTCGTTCTGGCCGGGGTTGTTCACCCGCACCGGCGCAACCGTGTTCACGTCATTGACGATGTTGTAATAGAGCCCCTGCGTGCGCAGCTGATTCATCGACCCGCGCAGATCGAAGGTCAGCTTGTCGGTGGCCTCGATCAAGAGGTTGGCGCGCAGGCTGAAATCCTCGACCGGATCGGCTTCGTCGTTGAGGAAGGTGTTCTCGATGAAGCCGTCGGTGTTGTAGTATGAGCCCGCGACGCGGAACTTGACGTTTTCCGCCAGCGGCCCGCTGATCCCGCCACGCAGGAAATAGCCGAAGCCATTGTCGACGCCCGCGGTGATGTTGCCCGCGAATTCGTCGGTCGGCGCCTTGGTGGTGATGATGATCGCACCGCCGATGGCGTTACGACCATACAGGCCCCCTTGCGGGCCCTTGAGCACTTCGATCTGCTCGATATCGAACAGATCCTGGTTGAATTGCGCGGGGTTTACTTGCTGCACCCCGTCAACAATCACTGCGACCGAAGGCTCGGAATTGCGGTTCTGGGTGATCCCGCGGATGATGACGAAGGCGTTGCCCGCGTTTTGTGTTTCGACCAACGTGACGTTGGGGGTCAGCGCGATGAAGTCCGCCGGACGCTCGATCCCGGCATTGCTGATCGCCTGCGAATCGAACGCGGTGACGGCAGCAGGGGTGTCCTGAAGCGTTTCGCTGCGGCGCAGGCCGGTGACGACGATGCCCTGATCGTCGATCGCCTCTTCAGTGGGAGCAGTCTCTTGCGCGGCGAGCGGCGTTGCCGCCAGCGCGGCAGCCGTCAGAGCCGTGGTGCTGATAAGCCTGCGCGTGGCGCGGCTGATGCCCGAAGTCGTCATATCTCTCTCCCCTGTGCGCGCGTCATCGCGTCGCTCTATTGGCGATCCCTCCCTTAAAGTGAGTTATGAAATTCGCAATGCGAAGTCAACTTCGATATGCGAAAATCGGAATGTGTGGCAAGAGGGCCACGCCGGGCTCGCTTGCCGGCCGCGCCAAAAATGACTCAGGGAGGTGTCGTATCGAACTGGTGGCGGACTGGTTGTTGTTTCATTGCCGGGTCGTTGACGTGCACTTGGCGGCGCGCTCGCAGAGCGGCAAGCGCAGCGCTACCGGCCCTAGGCTCCGCTTTTGCGGGGGTGATGAAAAAAGCGAAACCCCATGTCCCCGGCCCGAGCCGAGGCAGGCATCACGGTCGCAGGCTGGCCTCCAGCGCGGGCCAGCGCTTGAGCGAGGCCTCAATCTCCCCAGCCGCCGCGCGCAGCAATGGCAGGCGGGTGCGCACCAACTCGTCCTGCGAGATGCGGGTGGTTGAGGTGGAGCAGTTGATCGCCGCGATCACCCGCTTGTCGCGCCCGAAGATCGGCACCGCGACCGAGACGATCCCGTAATCGAGCTCGTCCAGCGCCGAATCATAACCGCGCTGCGTGATCAGATTGAGCCGTTCGGCGAGGGCTGCACCGTCGGTGACAGTGCGCTCGGTAAAGCGCTGGAAGGGTGCGCCTGCCATCAACGCGGCCCGCTCGCCTTCGGGCAGATAGGCGGCCAGCGCCTTGCCGAGCGAGGTCGCATGGAACGGGAAACGCGTGCCCACCCCTGCCGCTACCCGGAACCGCCGGTCGGTGGAAACGTGGGCGACATAGAGGATCTCCGCGCCCGACAGCACGGCGAGGCTCGCGCTGTCGCCGGTCTGATCGCGCAGGCCTTGGAGCGGCGGCAGCACCACCTGTTCGATCTGCATCGAGGCAAGGAAGGCCGAACCGATCGTCAGCACCGCGGGGCGCAGCAGGAACTTGCGCTCGTGCTGGCCGACATAGCCCAGCTCCACCAGCGTGATGAGGCACCGCCGCGCCACCGCCGGGGGCAACGCCGTCTTGGCCGCCACCTCGGAGAGCGTCATTTCGGGGTGGTCCTCGTCAAACGCCTTGAGGACGCGCAGGCCCCGCTCCAGCGTCGAGAGAAATTCCGGGTCTTTCCCCCCGGCAACCTTGTCTGCGGGTTCAGCCCCTGCGGATCCCATGCACTGGCCTTTCGATGGAGCGGCGGACAGCCGCGTCGTCGGCTCCCAATAGGGGCGGCGCGGTGACGCTGTCCATCCGCTCGCCATCGAAACTGAGCGGGAAACGGATCGTGCGGAAGGTGCCCATCGGCCCGTTGGGGTCACTGACTTCGATACCGAGCACCTTGGCCTGCTCGGTCGCCAGCACTTCGGCGCTGTCGTAAACGCGCGAATTGGGGACTTCGAGGCGGGTCAGCTCCGCGGTCCAGTGATCGCGGGTCTGTGTCGCGAAGATCGGGGCGAGGAAGGCGACCACGTCTTCATAATGGGCAATGCGCGCATCGCGGCTTTCAAAAGCGGGGAGGCTCAGCATATCGGGCTGGCCCACGGCGACCGCGAGGTTCTCCCAGAACTTGGGCGGGGAGGACATGTGGAGCGCCAGCCACTTGCCGTCAGCGCACTGGAACACGTAACTCTGCGACACATGCGGGCGGCTGTAGGGCCCCATCACCTGATCGGCGGAGAGCAGGTGGGTGAAATCGTCGAGGTTGAAGTGGCACATCGCCTCGAACATCGAGGTTTCGACCACACGGCCCTTGCCGGTCAGGTGCCGCTCGTTCAGCGCGGCGAGGATGCCCAAGGCGGTGTAGAAGCCGGTCATGGCGTCAGCAATGGCGGGGCCGACGACGCGGGGGTGTTCGGGGTTGACCAGCAGCCTGAGGAAGCCGGACGCGGCCTGGGCGACCGTGTCGAACGCAGGGCGATCACGCTCCGGCCCCTCGCTGCCGAAGCCGGAGATCGAGGCATAGACCAGCGCGGGATTGATCCCTTGGAGCCGCTCGGCATCGACATTCAGCCGCGCTGCCACGCCTGGGCGGAAGTTCTGGATGAAGACGTCCGCGTCTGCGACCAGACGGTCGAGCACCAAAAGATCGCTTTCCTTCTTGGGGTCAATTGTGATGGAACGCTTGTTGCGGTTGTATGTCTGGAAATGCGGCGAGTAGAGTTCGCCCTTGAAGCTGCGGAACGGATCGCCCGTGCCCGGCTGTTCGACCTTGATGACATCCGCGCCCAGGTCGGCCAGCAGCATCCCGGCGGCAGGGCCCGTGATGAAGGTGCCCATTTCGAGCACGGTAACGCCTGCTAATGGCCGAGCTGTCATCCAACAAATCCCATCTGCTTGTCCCAAGCTTGCCTTGGGTTCGATGTGACACTATATTCTTCGCATACCGAAATCAACTTCGAATATCGAAAAGGAATGCCCCATGCGCATCGGCAAGCAGGATAACGCCGTCACCTCGATCTGCACCTCGGATGCGACGAGCATCACGGTGCGGGGGATGGATCTGTGTAGCGAGGTCATCGGACATGTCGACTTCACGAGCTATTTCTGGCTGCTGGTGACGGGCACCATGCCCTCGCCGAAGCAGAAGGCGCTCGCTGATGCGGTGCTGTGCGCGATTGCCGAACATGGGCTGGTGCCGAGCGTGGTCGCCACCCGCATGACCTACGCCGCCGCGCCCGAAGCCTTCCATGGCGCGGTCGCTGCGGGACTGCTCGGCTGCGGTTCCGTGGTGCTGGGCAGCGCCGAGGTCGCGGGCAAGTTCTATGCGCAAGTCGTCGCCGAGGGTGGCGATCCCGCCGCCGCAGCGACCGCTGCGATCAGGGCGTTGCGGGCCGAGAAGAAGGCGATCCCCGGCTTCGGCCACCCCCAGCATTCCGGCGGCGACCCGCGCGCGCACCGCTTGTTGGCGCTCGCCAAGGAGCACGGGATGGAAGGCAAGCACATCGCCATGCTGCGCACCATCGAAGCCGTGCTGCCCGAGGCGATCGGCCGCGCGCTTCCCATCAACGTCAACGGCGCGATCCCGGCCGTCATGCTCGACGCGGGCTTCCCGCTCGCGGCACTGAAGGGCATCTCGCTCCTCGCCCGCACCGCCAGCCTGATCGCGCATTTGCAGGAGGAGACCGAGCGGCCCATCGGCTTCATCATGAGCGGTGCAGCGGCCGAGCGGATCGGGTTCGATGATGGGAGCGCAGACGGGGATTAGCTTGATCCCCGGCCCTCTCCGCGCCAGAACCGGCGCGGCAACGGACAGGGGACGAGCATGATCGCGCGGCATTTGATTTCTTGGGCAGCGCTGCTGGCGGCAACGCCTGTGCTCGCCGACACGCCGCTCGCCCTGAGCGAGACCGAGCAGCCCGCACCCGCCCTGCCCCGCATCCTCGCCCCGCGCGAGCGCGCCGAGCTTGAGAACCGCATCCTTGCCGAACGGCTCGATACCATCATCCCGCAGATCATGCGCGAAGAGGGGATCGACCTGTGGCTGCTGGTCGCGCGCGAATATTTCGAAGAGCCGGTGGTCGCCACCATGCTCGATGCCGAGAACATGCACGCCCGCCGCCGCACGATCCTCGTGTTCCACGATCCGGGCGAGGGCAAGCCTGTCGAGCGCCTGACCGTCAGCCGCTATGGCCTCGGCGGGCTGTTCGCGCCGACGTGGGATCCCGACACACAGCCCAACCAGTGGCAGGCCGTCGCCGATCTGATCGCGGCGAAAGACCCCGCGAAAATCGCGATCAACGCGTCAGACCTCTACCAGTTCGCCGACGGCATGACGCTGAGCCAGTATGAGAAGTTCATGCGGGCCCTGCCGCCTGCACTGCATGACCGGGTCGTCAGCGGCGAGAACCTCGCGATCCGCTGGCTCGAAACGCGCACCCCTGCGGAGATGGCGCTTTATCCCACGGTCGTCCGCATCGCCCACTCGGTGATCGGCGAGGCGTTTTCGAGGAAAGTCATCACCCCCGGCGTCACCACGGCGGAGCAGGTGCAATGGTGGTATCGTGACCGGCTGATGGCGCTGGGTCTCGACCCGTGGTTCCACCCCTCGGTCGCGATCCAGCGGCAGGGGGCCAAGGGCATGATCGAAGGCGCTGAGGTGATCCAGCCGGGTGATCTCTTGTGGACCGATTTCGGCATCACCTATCTCAGGCTCAATACCGACACCCAGCATCTGGCCTACGTCCTGAAGCCGGGCGAGACCGCAGCACCGGCGGGGCTGCGGGCGGGTCTGGCGAACAGCAACCGTGTACAGGACTTCCTCACCCGCGCCTTTGCCGTGGGCCGTTCGGGCAATGACGCGCTGGCACAGGCGCGCGCCGATAGCATTGCAGCGGGACTGGACCCGTCGATCTACACCCACCCCATCGGCCACCACGGCCACGGCGCGGGGCCGAGCATCGGGTTCTGGGACAATCAGAAGGCCGACCCTCGCGGCAGCGGGCCGATCAGGGCGAACACCGCCTGGTCGATCGAGTTGACCTCTTACGCCAACGTGCCCGAATGGGGCGGCCAGCGGGTCGATTTCCGCACCGAGGAGGATGCCTTCTTCGACGGCACAGCCGTGCGCTATATCGACGGGCGCCAGACCGAGATCACGCTGATCCCTTCGGGATAGCTTCTCCCGTCCCCAGGGGAGGGGGCTTTAGCGCGACGACGATCCGATGCCCTTTGCCCGGGTCTTCACCCGGTACACGTCGGTCTGTGCGGTGATGTACAACTCGGACAAGTCAGCTCCGCCCCATGCCAGATTGGTCGCCCGCTTGGGTGTGGCGAGGCGCTCGATCACTGCGCCGCTGGCCGGATCGACCACGCACACCCCGCCGGGGCAGGTGAACCACACGCGCCCCGCCGTATCGACCCGCAGGCCGTCCACGCGCCCCGGCTTGGTGTCATCGGTCACATCGACCACCAACCGCTTGCCCGAGGCCGTGCCGTCGGCGGCAAGGTCATAGGCCCACACGGTCTGCGTTGCAGTGTCGCCGACATAGAGCACCCTCTCGTCAGGCGAGAGCGCGAGGCCGTTGGGACGGCTCAGCCCATCGTCGATCAGCACCATCCGCCCGCTCGCCTCGTCGAAGGCGTAGACGCCCGAGAAGCCGACTTCGCTGGTCCGCTGGCCGAGGCCGTAGGGCGGATCGGTGAACAGCATCAGCCCGTCGCTGCGAACGACCACATCATTGGGGCTGTTGAGGCGCTTGCCCTGATACGCCGCGACGATCACCTCCCGGCCACCCTCCGGCGTCCAGCGGGTGATCGCGCCGCTGCCGTGTTCAGCGTTGATAAGGCGGCCCTGAAGATCGAAGGTGTGGCCGTTGGCATTGGCGGACGGGGCATAGAGCACCCGCGCCGCGCTCTCCCCCCGCACCAGCACATGCACCGCATCGCCCGGAATATCGCTGAAGATGATCCGCGCCCCGTCCCACGCCGGGCCCTCGGTGAAGGTGTAGCCGGTGGCGGCGAGTTCGAGGGTTTCGGGGATGACAAGGCCGGGCGTGTCCTCGGCCAGCGCGCCGCTGCCCATTGTCATTGCAGCCAGCGCTGCCAGTCCTGCCCGAAGCCTGCCCATCATCTGTCCCTCTCTCGTCTCGTCGCACGCACAACCTGCCCTGCCGCGCCCCGCCGCGCCAGCACTTTTGAGGGGAGCCGCGAGGGTTGCATGGGCAGCGCTTGGGGGGCATTGGGGAGGCCAGACAGGAGACCCCACCCATGCGTCAGATCGACCATTTCATCGTCGGCGACAGCCCGGCCCCGACCCGCAAGCACGCCATCTGGAACCCTTCGACCGGCGAAGTGCAGGCCGAAGTCGCGCTGGGCGATGCCGCGTTGCTCGCCCGCGCGGTGGAGACCGCGAAGCGCGTCCAGCCCGCCTGGGCCGCCACCAACCCGCAGCGCCGCGCGCGGGTGATGTTCGCTTTCAAGGCGCTGGTCGAAGCGAACATGCAGAGCCTCGCCGAGATGCTCTCGTCAGAGCATGGCAAGACCGTGCCTGATGCCAAGGGCGATGTGCAGCGCGGGCTGGAAGTGATCGAATATGCCTGCGGCCTGCCGCAGATCATGAAGGGTGAATATACCCACGGCGCAGGGCCGGGGATCGATGTCTATTCGATGCGCCAGCCGCTCGGCATCGGCGCAGGGATCACCCCGTTCAACTTCCCGGCGATGATCCCGATGTGGATGTTCGGCATGGCCTGCGCGGCGGGCAATGCTTTCATTCTCAAGCCTTCGGAACGTGACCCTTCGGTGCCGGTGCGGCTGGCCGAGCTGTTCCTCGAAGCAGGCGCGCCCGAGGGGCTGCTCCAGGTCGTCCACGGCGACAAGGAGATGGTCGACGCGATCATCGATCACCCCGATATCGCCGCGATCAGCTTCGTCGGCTCATCTGATATCGCGCAATATATCTACGCGCGCGGCTCGGCCAACAACAAGCGCGTGCAGGCCTTCGGAGGGGCGAAGAACCACGGGATCGTGCTGCCTGATGCCGACTTGGATCAGGTCGTCACCGATCTGACCGGCGCGGCCTTCGGCTCGGCAGGCGAGCGCTGCATGGCGCTGCCCGTGGTGGTGCCGGTGGGCGAAGAGACCGCCGAGCGCCTCAAGGAAAAGCTCCTCAAGTCCATCGCGGGCCTCCGCATCGGTGTCTCCAACGATCCCGAGGCGGATTATGGCCCGGTGGTCACGCCCGAGCACAAGGCGCGGATCGAGCAGTGGATCACCACCGCCGAGGAAGAGGGCGCCGAGATCGTCGTCGACGGGCGCGGTTTCTCGCTGCAAGGCCACGAGAAGGGCTTCTTCGTCGGCCCGACGCTGATCGACCATGTCACTCCGCAGATGAAGTCGTACCAAGAGGAAATCTTCGGCCCCGTGCTCCAGATCGTGCGCGCCGCCGATTTCGAGGAAGCCGTGCGGCTCCCCTCCGAGCACCAGTATGGCAACGGCGTCGCGATCTTCACCCGCAACGGCCACGCCGCGCGTGAATTTGCCGCGCGGGTCAATGTCGGCATGGTCGGCATCAATGTGCCGATCCCGGTGCCGGTCGCCTACCACTCCTTCGGCGGGTGGAAGCGTTCGGGCTTTGGCGATATCGACCAATATGGGACCGAGGGCCTCAGGTTCTGGACCAAGAACAAGAAGATCACCCAGCGCTGGCCCGATGGGTCGCAGGACGGCTCCAACGCCTTCGTGATTCCGACGATGGGGTGATGGAGATGCGCCGCCTTCCCTTGATCGCCCTCGCCCTCTTGCTGGCGGCCTGCGACAGCGGGGCCGATCCTGCACCCGCCGAAACCCCGGTCCCGACTGAGTCCGGCAGCATGAGCGACGGCGCAGGCCCGCGGCTCGATCCGGCGATTGCCGCTGGCGAGATCCCTGCGCGCTTCCACGGCGTGTGGGACGCAGTGACGGGCACTTGCGATCCCGCCTCGGACATGCGGGTCGAAATCACGGCGCGGCGGATCGAGTATTACGAGAGCGTTGGTGACGTTTCCGGCATGGGGAACGAGGGGGACGATGCAATCGCAGACCTTGTGATGGAAGGTGAGGGCGAGACCTGGGTGCAACCCACGCGCCTCTCGCTCGAAGCCATGCCGGACGGCGAGCGGCTGCGGATTTCCGACGCACTCAAGCCCGAGAGCCCGGACGATCCGCTCCGCAAACGCTGCCCGGCCTAGGTCGGCGCGTCCTCACGCTGCCACATTAGTTGCGCCCCGTGCGCCATCCATGCTTGGCGTGATGCGTCATTTGCGGCTAAGCACCGCCGCGCTATGGTAAACCGACCCCTGCCCTTCCCGGCGATACGTTAAGGCCCGAGCCGGACACGCATGAAGCAGGTCTTCGCCAACATGGGCTGGCTCTTGGGCGGACGCGGGTTCAACGCGGTCCTGAGCCTCGTCTACCTCGCCATTGCCGCACGCACGCTGGGCACGGAGGGCTTTGGCCATTTCGCGCTGATCATCGCGCTGGGGCAGGCGATCACCGGCTTTTCCAGCTTCCAGACCTGGCAGTTCATCGTGCGCTGGGGGGCCAACCCGGACGAGCCGGGCGTCGATCTCCAACGCGCACGTGAGGCGACGGGGTTTGCGGTCGCGCTGGACGGGGTGTCGGTGGTGGTCGGCACACTGGCGTCAGCGGTGCTGGTGCTGACCGCGCCGCTCTGGCTCGATGTGCCGGCGGAGCTGATGTGGCTGACCTTTGCCTATTGCGTCATCTCGCTGCTGACGATCCGCACCACACCGACCGGAATGCTCCGGCTGCATTCCGAATATGGCCGCGCGACCTGGGCCGAAGCGGTGCAGCCGGTGATCCGCGCGGGCGGCGCAGTGCTGGCGTGGTGGGCGATGCCCGATGTGACCGGCTTCATCCTCGCCTTTGCCCTGTCCGAAGTGGGCACGGCGATTGCGCTGTGGATCGTCGCTGCGCGGGTGCAACCTGTGCCGCTGTCCTCGATCAGCCTGCGGGCGATCCCCGCGCGGCACAAGGACGCATGGCGGTTCGTGCTGTCGACCAACATGTCGGGCAGCCTCGCGGTGGCGGGCAAGCAGGTGATGATCCTGCTGGTCGGCACCTTCGGCGGGGCGTACCTTGCGGGCGGCTTCCGCATCGCCAACCAGCTTGGCGTCGCGTTGATCGCGCTGGCGCAGACGATCTCCAAGGCGATCCTGCCCGAACTTGTGCAATCGCGTGACGGCGCGGTCGAGATTGCGCGGCGGATGGCCAACATCGCGGCGATTGCCGGGGTGACGGCCGTGGTGACAGCGATCCTGTTCGGCCGCCCGGGCCTTGCCCTGATCGCGGGTGAGCAGTTCACCGGCTTCTACTGGGCGATGATCATCCTCAGCATTGCGGGCGCGGTCGAGCTGGTGGGCGCGAGCCTTGAATCGCTGCTGATCTCGGCGGGCAAGGCGCACGTCGCCTTCCTCGTCCGGCTGTTCCCGACGATCCTTGCGCTGGTGATGCTGGAGCTGGCGATCGGGTGGAAGGGTGCGCAGGGCGCGGGCTTTGCCGTGCTCGGGTCGAGCGTGCTGACCGTGGTCGGGTTCTACCTTGCGATCGTGAATCTCAAACAGTTCCGGCTGGTGGTGGACGAGCCTGAGGCTGAAGGGGCGGACAATCCGCCCGCCCCTCCGAAGTCATAGAGCATCTCGGTGTAAACGAGAGGTTCTAAGTCACCCCTCGTAAGCGAGCTTGGGCTTCCGCGCCGCGCCGGTTTCGTCAAGACGGCGGCGGGGTGCATAGTAAGGGGCCTGCTTCAGCGCCTCGTCACCTGCCAGCGCCCGTTCGACCACCGCGCGGAAGGCGGTGATGAACTGGTCGATCGCGGCCTTGCTCTCGGTCTCGGTCGGCTCGACCAGCATCGCGCCGTGGACCACCAGCGGGAAATAGACCGTCATCGGGTGATAGCCCTCGTCGATCAGGCCCTTGGCGACATCGAGCGTCGAGAGCCCGCCACCAAAGTCCTTATCGCCGAACAGCGCTTCATGCATGCACGGGCCGCTGGCGGCGAAGGGCGCGTGGAGGATGTCTTCCATGCTGCGCAGGATGTAGTTGGCGTTGAGCACCGCATCTTCGGCCACCTGCTTCAGCCCGTCCGCACCGTGGCTGAGCATGTAGGTGAGCGCGCGGGTGAACATCCCCATCTGGCCGTGGAACGCGGTCATGCGGCCAAAGGTCGGCCCGCGCTCCTCACGGTCTTCTTCCTCAACGAGGTAGAACGTGCCTGCGTCATCCTTGCGCACGAAGGGCAGCGGCGCATAGGGCGCGAGCGCTTCGGACAGCACCACCGGCCCCGAACCCGGCCCGCCGCCGCCGTGCGGGGTGGAGAAGGTCTTGTGGAGGTTGATGTGCATGGCATCGACGCCGAGATCGCCTGGGCGCACCTTGCCGACGATGGCGTTGAAATTCGCCCCGTCGCAATAGACATAGCCGCCGACCGCATGAACCGCATCGGCGATTTCGCGGAAGTCCTTCTCGAACAACCCGCAAGTATTGGGGTTGGTGATCATCACCGCCGCAACATCCGGCCCGAGGCGGGCCTTGAGTGCCGCCACATCGACCCGCCCTTCCGGCGTCGCGGGGATATCCTCGACGCGGTAATTGGCGAAGGCGGCGGTGGCGGGGTTGGTGCCGTGGGCGCTTTCGGGCACCAGCACCACTTCACGCGCATCGCCGCGGGCTTCATGCGCCGCGCGGATCGCGAGGATGCCGCACAGCTCGCCATGCGCGCCGGCCTTGGGGCTCATGGCGACAGCGGGCATGCCCGTAAGCGTGCAGAGCCAGCCGCCGAGCTGGTGAATCACCTCCAGCGCGCCCTGCACCGTCGATTGCGGGGCGAGTGGGTGGATATCGGCAAAGCCGGGAAGCCGCGCCATCTTCTCGTTCAGGCGCGGGTTGTGCTTCATCGTGCAACTGCCGAGCGGGAAGAACCCAAGATCGATCCCGTAGTTCTGGCGGCTGAGGCGCGTGTAATGGCGCACCGTTTCAGGTTCGGTCAGGCCGACGAGCCCAATGGGTTCGCTGCGCGCCAGCCCGCCGAGGCGGGTCGGGGCAGCGGGATCGATTGCGGGCAGATCGACGCCGGTTACATCGACGCGGCCGATTTCGAACAGCAGCGGCTCTTCCAGCATCAGCGCGCGGTTGCCGGTCGTGGTGGCGGGGCCGTTGTGCATCCCGTCTTCGGAGAGTTCCATGGCGGGCTTCCAGCCGGATTGGTTGGGGGCGTTCATCACACGGTCTCCTTGATGCTGGCTTCCAGCTCCTGCGCGAGGCGCTCGATATCCTCTTCAGTGGTCGTCTCGGTCACAGCGACCAGCAGCGCGTGTTCGAGCGCAGCGACCCCCGGATAGAGCCGCCCGAGCGACACCCCGCCCAGCACGCCCCGGTCGGCCAGATCGCGAACGATCTCCCGCGCGGGCTTCCCGCCAAGCATCAGGGTGAACTCGTTGAAGAAGGCAGTGTTGAGCACTTCGACGCCCGGCACCTTGGCAAGGCGATCAGCGGCGAGGCAGGCCAAGCGGTGGTTCTCCGCCGCCAGTTCGCGCAGACCCTTTTCGCCTAGCAGCGTCATGTGGACGGTAAAGGCCAGCGCACACAGGCCGGAATTGGTGCAGATGTTGCTCGTCGCCTTCTCGCGGCGGATATGTTGCTCGCGGGTCGAGAGGGTGAGCACGAAGGCGCGCTTGCCTTCGGCATCCGTGGTCTCGCCGCACAACCGGCCCGGCATCTGGCGCACGTGCTTGGGATCGCGCACGGCGAAAAGGCCGAGGTAGGGCCCGCCGAATTGCAGGCCGACGCCCAGCGATTGCCCCTCGCCCACCACGATATCCGCGCCCATCTCGCCGGGCGACGTGATCGCGCCGAGCGCCACAGGTTCGGTGTTCACCACCACCAGCAGCGCGCCCTTGGCGTGGGCGGCTTCGGCCACCGGCGTCAGATCGCTGATGCGGCCGAGGATGTCGGGATATTGCACCACGACGCAGGCAGTGTCCTCGTCGATCCGGGCGATAAGTCCGTCCAGATCGGGCTCAGCCGTGATCGCGGGCATGGCATCGGCGATGGTGTCGCCGGTGAAGTGCGCCATCGTCTTGACGACCTGCGCATAATGCGGGTGCAACGCGCCTGACAACACCGCGCGCTTGCGCTTGGTCACGCGGGTCGCCATCGCCACCGCCTCCCAGCACGCGGTCGACCCGTCATAGAGCGAGGCGTTGGCCACAGCGCAGCCATAGAGCCGCGCGACCTGCGTCTGGAATTCGAACAGCACCTGCAATGTGCCTTGCGCGATTTCCGGCTGGTAGGGCGTGTAGGCGGTCAGGAATTCGCCGCGCTGGATGATGGTGTCGACGCTGGCGGGAACATGGTGACGATAGGCCCCCGCGCCGAGGAAGAACGGCACTTCGCCCGCCACAAGGTTCTTGGCCGCCAGCGCCTTCATATGGCGTTCGACCGCCATCTCGCTCGCGTGCATCGGCAGGCCGTGGATCGGGCCGTCGAGCCGGGCAACTTCGGGCACGTCCACGAACAGGTCATCGACCGTGGCGGCGCCGATGGTCGCCAGCATCGCCTGCCGGTCGGTATCGGTGAGGGGGAGGTAGCGCATGGTGTTCAGCCTCGTGTGGAGAGGGGAGAGGTTGAGTGTGTGGTCAGAGGCCTTCGACGAAGGCTTTGTAGCCATCTTCGTCCATCAGTCCGTCGAGCTCGCCTTCGTCGGCAATGGTCATCTTGAAGAACCAGCCGCCGTCTTCGGGCGAGGTGTTGACCAGCGCGGGGTCTTCTTCCAGCGCTGGGTTCACTTCGGTGATCTCGCCGGTGATCGGGGCGTAGACGTCCGATGCTGCCTTGACGCTTTCGACCACGGCGGCGTCCTTGCCCTGCTCGATCAGCGCGCCGACTTCGGGCAGTTCGACAAAGACGATGTCGCCCAGCTGGCCCTGCGCATATTCGGTGATGCCAACGGTGGCGATATCGCCTTCGACATCGATCCATTCGTGTTCGTCGGTGTAGTAACGCATGGGTCAGCTCCCTCGGTAATAGCGGTGGGGTACGAAAGGCGTGGGCGAAACGGCGGCAGCGAGACGCTTGCCGCGGACTTCAACTTCGAGCGCAGTGCCGATGGCAGCGTGTTCGGCAGCGACATAGGCCATGGCGATCGGCGCGCCCAAGGTGGGCGAGAAGCCGCCACTGGTGACGATTCCGACATGCGCCGCGCCTGCGAAAACTTCCGCGCCCTCGCGGGCAGGCAGGCGGCCGTCGATGGTGAGGCCGACCCACTTGCGCGCTGTGCCCTCTGCGATCTCGCGGATGATGCGGTCAGCGCCGGGGAAACCGCCTTCGGTGCGGCGACGCTTGTTGATGCCAAAGATCAGGCCCGCTTCGATGGGGCTGGTCTCGGGGGACATGTCGTGCCCGTAAAGCGGCAGCCCGGCTTCGAGGCGCAGCGAGTCCCGCGCGCCAAGGCCGATGGGCTTCACTTCCGGTTCGGCGCACAGCAAGTCGGCGATCTCGGCGGCGGCATCGGCGGGGAGCGAAATTTCGAACCCGTCCTCGCCCGTGTAGCCCGCCCGCGCGATGGTGACATCATGGCCTGCGAGCTGGAAGCGGCCGAACTTCATGAAGGTCAGTGCGCTCAGCGGATATTCGCCGGTCGCATGGCGCGCCAGAGCGTCCGCCGCCTTGGGGCCCTGCAAGGCGAGCAGCGCGCGGTCGTCAAGGTAGTTCAGCGTAATGTCGTCCGGCAGCGCCTCGCGCAGGGTGCCCATGTCGTCCCACTTGGTCGCGCCGTTCACCACCAGATAGAGCGCATCCGGCCAGCGCGAGACCATCAGGTCATCCAGCACCCCGCCCTCTTCATCCAGCAACAGCGAATAGCGCTGCTGGCCGAGCTTCAGCGTCGACAGATCGATTGGCAGGACGGCCTCGACCGCCGCATCGAGATCGGGGCCGGACAGCAGCAGCTGGCCCATGTGCGACACATCGAACAGCCCCGCGCTCTCACGCGTCCAATTGTGCTCGGCAACGATGCCCTCATACTGGATCGGCATTTCGTAGCCCGCGAAAGGCACCATCCGCGCTCCGCGTGCACGGTGCCAGGCATCGAGCGGCAGCGCGTCCAAGGGGATATCTTCGAGATGGTCTTCGCTATCGTGGTCGGTCACTCGGAAAATCCCCGGCAGAATACGGCAGTCCGGCAGCGCACGCGGCACTGCTTCGTCACTGCCCCCTCTGTCGGGTGACCTGAGAGCTTCGGCGCATCCGCCAACGCGGCGGGACGCCTCCCCTTCGGTGGCCCCGGACGAATCCGGGACGCTTTCCAGAGTGTCACGCAGCCGAGCGGTCCGGTGGCCTGAGAGTTTCCGGGGCGGTTGCTCCTTCGGCGCCTTTGCGCACAGCGTGCGCATCGGGCTCTCCCGCTCGCCTGCCCGCCACAGAATCGCTCCTGCGGCGGAAGACGTTCTCGCCCTGCTTGATTTGCTGCACCGCGTCAATCGGGCGAAACGCGCAGGCTTGGGGGAAAACGCATTTGCGCTTCCTTGCGAGGCTGAATAGACACGGGGGCGGGATGAACCTCACTGAAATCTATCTGATCGCGCTAACGATCATCTTCGCCGTGCCGTGGCTGGTGTGGCGCGTGCTGCGCACCGATTACTGGGCGCCGCTGGTCGTGGTGCAGATCGTGGGCGGCATTCTGCTCGGCCCCGGCGTGCTGGGCGCGGTGTTCCCGGATTACTACGCCTTCGTGTTCCGGCCCGATGTGATCATCGCGCTCAACGGCGTGGCGTGGTGGGCGGTGATGCTGTTCGTGTGGATCGCGGGGATCGAGCTCGATCTGTCGCAGGCATGGAAGCATCGGGGCGAGACCGGGCTGACGGCGGGACTGGCGCTCGGCGCGCCGCTGATCGCCGGGACGCTGGCGGCGGCGGTGATCCTGCAATTCCCGGGCTGGCGCGGGCCGAACGGCCAATACTGGCAGGCGTTGCTGGGCATCGGCATGGCCTGCGCGGTCACCGCGCTGCCGATCCTCGTGCTGCTGATGGAGAAGCTCGGAATCCTGCGCGAGCAGCTCGGCCAACGCATCCTGCGCTATGCCAGCCTCGATGACATCGCGATCTGGGGCGTCTTGGCGATCATTCTGCTCGATTGGGAGCGGATCGGGCGGCAGGCGGTGTTTCTCGTCGGGTTCACGCTGGCGGCGTGGGCGGTGCGGTGGCTGATGGCGCGCCTGTCGGAGAATGACCGCTGGCCGGTGGGGCTGATCTGGCTGGCGATCTGCGGGCTGGCGGGCGATTGGTCGGGCCTGCACTACATGGTCGGCGCGTTTCTGGCGGGCGTGGTGCTCGATGCCAAATGGTTCGGCCACGAGGCGATGGACCGGTTCCGCAACGTGGTACTGCTCACCGTGATGCCGGTGTTCTTCCTCTCGACCGGCCTCAGAACCCAGTGGGAGGGCGGCGGGCTCGCCGTGTTCGGTGTTGCCGCATTGCTGCTGGTGGCGGCCGTCGGGGGCAAGCTCATCGGCGTCCACATCGCCGGACGGATGCTCGGCTGGAGCCGCACCGAGGCGAGCCTGATCGGCTGGCTGCTCCAGACCAAGGCGCTGATCATGATCATCTTCGCCAACATCCTGCTCGACAAGCAGGTGATCACGCCCACGACTTTCACCGCGCTGCTGCTGATGGCGGTGGGCAGCACGATGCTGACCAAGCCTTTCGCTACACCCCTGATCGCGAAACTGGGCGAGCGGATCAAGGCCGAGGCGTAACAGCGCCATCCGCGAAGTCCCTCCCCATCGCTTCGAGAGGTGGAGGGATCTGAAGGCTACTCCCCCACCATCTCCAGCGCCCGCACCATCAGCGCCGTTTCGCGCGGGTCGGCAGCGGCGGTTTCCACCTCGCCAGACGGCGGCGGCACTTCGGTGGTGAAATAGGCAAAGCCCTGATCATCCGCGATCGAGAACCACAGGCCGGACCGCAGGCCATAGGCCTCACCCCCGTGGCCGAGGCGTTCGCGGCCATCTTGGAACAGGTCGTCCTTGCACGGGTCAAACGCCAGCAACCCATAGGCTCCGAGACCATAGCCGCAGAAGCCCGCCGCCGCCGCGCCCGATGCATCATCATTCGCCGACCCGATCAGCGCATAAATCCATAGCTCCGCCGCCTTGTCGGACAGAAAGCCATTGCGCTCCATCCGCAGCAACGCCTGTCCGATCTTGGCGAGGTCCATCATCCCGATCCGAACGCCCCCTTGCGGCGAAAAGATCGAGGCATTGGTGCCCGGCACATAGCTGGCCAAATCGCAGGGCTGACCCTCGGCCACCGGGATCGTGCAAGCGGGCGGCAAGTCCTCCGGCGCATCGCGGGCCACTTCGCCGGTATCGCGGTAGAGCGTCACGGCGCGGGCCTCCATGTCCGGCCCGCACCCGAGCCAGTTCAAGCACGCCTTCACCCCCAGCGGCGCAAACACCAGCCGCTCCACCAGCCGGTCATACCGCTCGCCCGAGGCCGCTTCGAGTGCGGTCGCGACCAACGGCGAGCCGAGGTTGGCATATTCGAACGCCGCGTCCCCCGGCGGGCCGGTATCGCGCCACGCGGCGGGATCGCCGAGTTTTGCCTCAAGGCTCTCCCCCAGAGGGATAATGTAGCCTGCCTTGTCAGAAAGCCCCGCGCGGTGGGACAAGAGGTGCGAAAGCGTAACGGCCACGTCGGGATGGTACGGTGAGCGCAGCTTCCAGCCGAGATAGTCCGAAACATCGCGGGTCAGATCGACCTTGCCCTCGTCCATCAGCCGCAGTGCCGTCAGCGCCATGATCAGCTTGGAGATGCTGGCAATCCGCACCGGATCATTGGCTTCGAGCGCGCGGCCCGTCTGCTTGTTCGCCAGCCCCTCGACGATCAGCGGGGTGATGCTGTCGCGATCAAACGCCACCACCACCGTCGCAGGAGGCGGGGCGGCGAGCGCGGGCGGCGGGGCAAGCAGCGCAAGGGCGGCGACAAGGCGGCGGATCATGCCGCGCATCATCGCTCGCCCGTGCGCGGCGTCAATCGAGATTCGGCCTGAGCCAGCGTTCCGCGGTCGCCAGATCGACCCCGCGCCGTGCGGCATATTCCTCGACCTGATCCGGCCCCACGCGGGCAACGCCGAAATACTGCGCTTCGGGGTGACCGAAATAGAACCCGCTCACCGCCGCCGTCGGCCACATCGCGAAGCTTTCGGTCAGCGTCAGACCGGTGTTGGCAGGCGCATCAAGCAGGTCGAACAGGATCGGCTTCAGCGAGTGATCCGGGCACGCGGGATAGCCGGGAGCCGGGCGGATGCCGCGATATTCTTCCTTGATCAGCGCCTCGCACGTCAGCTGCTCGCCCGGTGCATAGCCCCACAAGGTCGTGCGGACATGCTGGTGCAGCGCTTCGGCAAAGGCTTCGGCAAAGCGGTCAGCCAGCGCCTTCAGCAGGATGTCGGAATAATCGTCCTTGTCGGCCTGAAAGCGCGCAGAGTGATCGTCGATCCCGTGGATGCCGACTGCAAAGCCGCCGATCCAGTCGCCGCTCGGGTCGATAAAGTCGGCGAGGCACATGTTGGCCCGCTCGCGCGATTTCTTCACCTGCTGGCGCAGCATCGGGAGGCGCGCGCCGTTGTCGAGCACGATGTCATCCCCGTCGCGCCCGCACGGCCACAGGCCCGCCACGCCGCGTGCGGTCAGCCACTTTTCGGCGATGATCTGATCGAGCATCGCGTTGGCATCAGCGAACAATTGCGTCGCGGTTTCGCCCACCACCTCGTCGGAGAGAATCGCAGGGTAGGTGCCGTGGAGTTCCCACGCGCGGAAGAACGGCGTCCAGTCAATGAACCCGCGAAGATGTGACAATGACCAGTCATCGAACACGTGAAGACCCGGCTGTGCGGGCGCAGCCGGCTTGGCGGCCATGTCGGCGGGAAAGGCATTGGCGCGCGCATCGGCAAGGCTGAGCAGCGCGCTCACCGTCTTGCCGGCGCGGGCATCGCGCACAGCGATATATTCATCCTCAACCTGCGCGACATATTCATCGCGCTGGGTGTCGGACAGCAGCTTGGAGGCAACCCCGACCGCACGGCTCGCGTCGAGCACGTGGATAACCGGGCCTTCATAAGCCGGGTCGATCTTGAGCGCGGTGTGCACCTTGGAGGTGGTCGCCCCGCCGATCAGCAGCGGCATGGTCATGCCCGCGCGCTGCATTTCTTCGGCCACCGTCACCATCTCGTCCAATGAGGGGGTGATGAGGCCAGAGAGGCCGATCATGTCGGCCTTGTTGTCGTTGGCGGCAGCGAGGATCGTCGGCCAAGGCACCATCACGCCAAGGTCGATCACATCATAGCCGTTGCACTGGAGCACGACGCCGACGATGTTCTTGCCGATGTCGTGGACGTCACCCTTTACGGTGGCCATGATGATCTTGCCCTTGGCCTTGCGTTCCTCTTCGGGGAGCAAGTCCTTTTCCGCCTCGATATAGGGGATGAGGTGCGCGACCGCCTTCTTCATCACGCGGGCTGACTTCACCACCTGCGGCAGGAACATCTTGCCTGAGCCGAACAGGTCACCGACGACGTTCATGCCGTCCATCAGCGGGCCTTCGATCACTTCGATCGGGCGGCCACCGGCTTCGGCGATGGCGGCGCGCATGATCTCGGTATCGTCGACGATATGCGCGTCGATGCCCTTGACCAGCGCGTGTTCGAGCCGCTTTTCCACCGCCCAGCCGCGCCATTCCTCGGCGGCCTTTTCGTCGGCGACGTTCTTGCCCTTGAAGCTCTCGGCGAGGGTTATGAGGCGCTCGGTGGCGTCGGGATCGCGGTTGAGGATCACGTCCTCGCAGGCGTCACGCAGCGCAGGGTCGATCTGGTCATAGACGTCCAATTGCCCCGCGTTGACGATGGCCATGTCGAGGCCCGCCGGGATCGCGTGGTAGAGGAACACCGAGTGCATCGCGCGGCGCACGGGTTCATTGCCGCGGAACGAGAAGCTGAGGTTGGAGAGGCCGCCCGAGTAATGCGCATGCGGGCACAATTCGCGCAGTTCCTTCACCGCCTCGATGAAGTCGACGCCATAATTGTTGTGCTCCTCGATCCCCGTCGCGACCGCGAAGATGTTGGGGTCGAAGATGATGTCTTCGGGCGGGAAGCCCTCGGCCACCAGCAGATCATAGGCGCGCTTGCAGATTTCGACCTTGCGTTGCTTGGTGTCGGCCTGCCCCGTCTCATCGAAGGCCATGACCACCACCGCTGCGCCGTAATCCATGCAGATGCGCGCGTGTTCGAGGAAGGCGGCTTCGCCCTCCTTCATCGAGATCGAGTTCACGATCGGCTTGCCGGAAACGCATTTCAGCCCGGCCTCGATCACGTGGAATTTCGAGCTGTCGATCATCACCGGCACGCGGGCGATATCGGGTTCGGCGGCGATCAGCTTGAGGAAGGTCGTCATCGCGTGGACCGCATCGAGCAGCCCTTCGTCCATGTTGACGTCGATCACCTGCGCGCCGTTTTCGACCTGCTGGCGCGCGACTTCGACGGCGGCCGGGTAATCGCCTGCCATGATCAGCTTCTTGAACGCGGCCGAGCCGGTGACGTTGGTGCGTTCACCGATGTTGATGAAGCGGGCGGAGGAGGGTTGGGTCATTTTTGTCTCTCAAGCCCCTCCCCTTGAGGGGAGGGGAGACGTAAGGTCAAATACTCCGCGAGATCACTTCCTTCATGATCTCGTTCGTCCCGCCGAAGATGCGCGTCACGCGCGCATCGCGCCACAGGCGGGCGATGGCGTATTCGTTCATGTAGCCTGCCCCGCCATGGAGTTGCAGCGACGCATCGCACAGTTCCCATTGCAGATCGGTGTGCCACAGCTTGGCCGCGCTCGCTTCGGCGGTGGTGAGTTCGCCTGCGAGATGCTTCTTGATCGCCCAGTCGAGGTGCGCCCAGCCGACTTGGAGCTTGGCCTTGAGGTCGGCGAGGGTGAACTTGGTGTTCTGGAATTCGAACACCGTCTTCCCGAAAGCCTTGCGGTCCTTGGTGAAGGTCACCGCCTCGTCAAACGCCCGCTGCGCCGCCGCCTGCGCGCCGACCGCGATGCCGAGGCGTTCTTGCGGCAGCTCCTCCATCAGGTGCACAAACCCCATGCCCTCAGCGCCGAGGATGTTGGTCATCGGCACGCGGCAGTCGTTGAAGAACAGCTCGGAGGTATCGGCGGCGTGCTGGCCGATCTTGTCGAGATTGCGCCCGCGCTCGAAGCCGGGGGTGTCGGCGTCGACCAGCACAAGGCTGATGCCCTTTGCGCCGCGCTCGGGATCGGTCTTGGCGACCACGATCACGCAATCGGCGTTCTGGCCATTGGTAATGTAGGTCTTCGAGCCGTTGATGACGAGGTGATTGCCGTCCTTCTTGGCGGTGGTGCGGATGCCCTGAAGATCGGAGCCTGCGCCCGGTTCGGTCATGGCGATCGCGGTGATGATGTCGCCGCTGACCATGCCGGGGAGATATTTGGCGCGCTGTTCGGGGTTGCCGAGGCGCTCGAAATAGTTCGCGGTGATGTCATTCTGGAGCGTGAAGCCCGCCGAGGAACCGAGGTAGGACAGCTCTTCGGTCAGCACGCAGTTGAAGCCGAAATCGAGGCCGAGGCCGCCGTTCTCCTCCTTCACCGTCATGCACAGCATTCCGGCGTCGCCCATCTTCTTCCACACGTCGCGCGGGACGATGCCGTTGGCCTCGTGCTCGTCCATGTGCGGGGTCAGATGCTCGGCGAAGACCTTTCGGACGGTGTCGCGGAAGGCCTCATGGTCTTCGTTATAGGCGGTGCGGTATGAGGTCGCGAGCATGGCGGGGTGTCTCTCCAGGGAATGGGTTTTGATTTGCCACGATTGAACAGCCCGCGCGGGCAGGGGTCAAGTGCGAAAGTGGGGAGCCTTTCGACCCCTCCCAAATTCGTCACCCCGGACTTGGTCCGGGGCTAGGCTTCTTTGCGGTGTCAAACCAGAAGGCAGCCGAGCCCCGTGTCAAGCACGGGGCGACGGTGACGCATTAGGTGCGGCTGCACACCACCAGTACATGCAACCCATTGCTGTTATCGACCAGCACGGGCGTGGCGCGGCCTGTGGGCGTTTCGGCGAGGACCGGGAGCAATTGGCGCGGGACGTTGGTCGTCCCAACATAGGTGCTGCGGGTAAGGCGGGCACCCAAATCGCGCGCGAGTTTCCTTGCATCGCCGCAGGACTGGATCGCTTGGGTCTGTGCCTTGAAATCCGCAGGCGATATGCTGGCGGCCGGTAGCGACACCTGCAACAGGCGATAATTGTTCGACATCGACAGATTTTCCACTGCCACCTGGGCGGAAACGGCGGTGGGAGCGAGGACCATAGTCAGCGCAGTGGCGCACAGGGCAAGGCGAATGGGCATCGCGCACTCCTTCAGCTTGGCCAAAGCTGCGCCTGAATTGCTGAACGTCCCATGAATACAAGGCTATTTGCCCTGCGAATTCAACCCACAAACGCCCGTTCGATCACGAACTGCCCCGGCTTGTTGTTCGCGCCTTCCTCGAACCCGCGGCGTTCCAGATCGGCGGCGTGGTCCTTGATCATCGCCATGCTCCCGCACAACATCACGCGGTCCTCGTCCGGCACGAACCGCTGCGGGCCCTTCGACTGCTCGAACAGCCGGCCATCGTCGATCAGCGCCTGGATGCGGCCCTGCGTGCGGAAGGGTTCGCGGGTCACAGTGGGGACGTAGATCATCTTGGCGCGGTCTTCGTCTTCGAGCAACGGGTCGCCTTCGAGCTTCGATTCCAGCAGCTCGCGATAGGCCAGCTCGTTCACGTTGCGCACCGAATGCACCACGATCACTTCCTCGAACATCTGGTAGACTTCGGGATCGCGCACGAGGCTCATGAACGGCGCAAGCCCGGTACCGGTCGAAAGCATGAACAGCCGCTTGCCCGGCAGCAGCGCGTCGGTCACCAACGTGCCGGTCGGCTTCTTGCCGAGATAGATCGGATCGCCGACCTTGATGTGCTGGAGCCGCGAGGTCAGCGGGCCGTCCTGCACCTTGATCGAGAGGAATTCCAACTCCTCGTCATAGCTGGGCGACGCCACCGAATAGGCGCGCAGCAGCGGCTTGCCGTTGTCACCCGGCAGGCCGATCATCACGAACTCGCCCGAGCGGAAGCGGAAGCTCGGCGGGCGGGTCATCTTCAGCGTGAACAGCCCCTCGCACCAGTGGTGGACGTAGGTGATGGTCTCGACAGAGAGCGCCGCGCTTTCGGTAAACTGGTCGCGGTCGATGGTGGGCTGGTTCAAAACGGGCCTCGGATGTCAGGTCAGCGCCGCCCCCACGGGCAGCCGGAATGCGGGCGCAAATGGACGAGTAGCGCGCCCCCATCAAGACAGTTTAGTGTTAAGGGGTGAAAGCGGGCCTTGATCTGCCGCAATTCGCCTGCCCTTTGCCTGTCCCGCGTCAGTTCCAGCCAGCGCGGTCAAAGATTTTCACCGCTTCGGCCTGACCCTTGCCGATATCGGCGACACTCAGCGTATCGGCTTTGAATGCGCCGAGCGCCTCGACGGAGGAATTGGCCTTCAGCCCGATGCTCGCCGGGTATTCGTTGTTGCCGTCCGCGAAGTACCGCTGGGCGCTTTCCGAGGTCAGGTATTCGAGGAACTTCACCGCATTGTCGCGATTGGGTGCGGTCTTGACGAGGCCCGCGCCGCTGACGTTGACGTGGGTGCCGACCCCGCCCTGATCGGGGAAGATCACGCCGACCTTGTCAAAGATCGCCTTGGCGGCGGCATCGCCCCCGGCATAGCGGGCGAGATAGTAGGTGTTGACCACAGACACACGGCACTGCCCGGTGGCGACCGCTTCGATCATCGAAGTGTCATTGCCTTGCGGGGCTTGCTTGAAATTGGCGACCACGCCCTTGGTCCACGCCTCGGCTGCGGCAGCGCCCTTGTGGGCGATGATGCTGGAGAGGAGCGAGATGTTGTAGATGTTCGAGGACGACCGCATACAGATCGCGCCCTTCAGCGCCGGGCTGGCGAGATCGGCATAATTGGCAAGGCCCTGCGGCGCACCTTCGGCCTTGTTGTAGATGATGATCCGCGCGCGGGTCGACAGACCGAACCACAGCCCATCGGGGTGGCGCAGGTTGGCGGGCAGGCGTTCCTTCAGCACCGGCGAATCGACCGGAGCGAGAATGCCTGCCTCTTCCGCACGCCACAGCCGCCCGGCATCGACCGTGATGAGCAGGTCGGCCGGGCTGAACTCGCCCTCGGCCCCGATCCGTTCGATCAGCGCATCGGCATCGGCCTCGATCCGGTTGACCTTGATCCCGGTTTCACGGGTGAAATCCTCATAGAGCGCGAGATCGGTGTCATAGTGGCGCGAGGAATAGATGTTGACCTCACCCGTGATCGGTACCGCCGCGTCGCCTGCGTCATCAGCGCAGCCGGACAGCGCACCAAGGCTGACGAGAGCGCAGGCGGCAAGGACGAGGTTCTTCATGGGAGAGAGGCTTTCTGTGACTAATTGCGAATGACTTGCAATATAATCCAAGGCTGCGCAAGCCCTAACTGCGCGCGAAGGCCCGCACGCTGTCCGGGTCCGGCAGCACGCTGTAGGTCTTGCCCAGGTCAACCGGCAGCGCGGTTTCGACGGTGATCGCCGCCCCGTCTGCCCCTTGGAGCAGCACCCGATTGCGCGCGCCCATCGGATGGACATCCCGCACGGTGCAGCCGCGCATATCGGCCACCGGCACCAGCCGGTCAGCCTGCACCAGCAGATCGAAGGCGGGGGCATCGGGCACCTCGCCGATCAGGCTCTCCAGCGGCCACAAGCCGAACGGCGTGTCGAGGCCCTCCGCCCCGCGCGTGCCCGGGATGATCTGCGCGCCGCTGAAAATCGCTCCGACCGAGGCGGTCGAGGGCGCGTTGTGCAACTCCTGCGGGGTGCCAAACTGTATGATCCGCCCGCCTTCCATCACCGCGATCCGGTCCGCGATATCGAGCGCTTCGGCGGGGTCATGCGTCACCAGCACCACCGTCGCCCCCGCCTCGCGCAGCAGGATGCGACATTCGCGGCGGAGCTTGCGGCGCAGCACAATGTCGACGCTTGCAAAGGGCTCGTCCATCAGCAGCACCCGCGGCTCGGGCGCCATGGCGCGGGCGAGCGCGGCGCGCTGTTGCTGCCCGCCCGAAAGCTCGTGGGGATAGCGCGCGCCCATGCCCGCAAGCCCGACCTTGGCGAGCCAGCTATCCGCCTCATCGCGCCGCGCCTTGGGCAAACCGAAGGCGACATTGGCGGCCAGCGTCATGTGCGGAAACAGCGCGCCGTCCTGAAACACCAGCCCCACCGGCCGTGCTTCGGGCGGCGGGCTGCGCTGCGCGTCGGCCAGCACCTCGCCCGCCAGCGCAACCTCGCCCTGCTGCACGCGCAGCAAGCCTGCCGCTAGGCCAAGCAGTGTTGACTTCCCGCAACCCGACGCGCCAAGCAGGCACGTGATTTCCCCCGCGGGCGCGGTAAAGCTGATATCCTCCAGCGCCCGCACCTCACCGTATGCATGGGCAATATGACGAAATTCGAGGCTCAATGGCTGATCCTGCCCTCACGGCGCGTGGGTTTCGGGGGAAACTCCCGGTGAGCCGCCTTAGGCAAATTGCAGGCCATGGTGCAAGCGGTGGCGGTTGGAGCGCGGCGGCGTTGGCCATCGCCGCGCTGGCCGGATTGCCGATTGCCGCGATCGCCTGGGCCTCGCTCGCAGGAGGCGGAGAGGCGATTGCCGATCTCGCTGCGACCGTACTGCCGACCTATGTCGCCAACACCGCGCTCTTGATGCTGCTGGCGGGCGGCATCGCGGCGGTGGTGGGGACCGGCTGCGCGTGGCTTGTCGCCGCGACCCGCTTTCCGGGGCGCCGTGTGCTGAGTTGGGCGCTGGTGCTGCCCCTCGCCCTGCCCGCCTATCTGGCCGCCTATATCTATGCCGACCTGCTCGATTTCGCCGGACCACTGCAAAGCGCCTTGCGCGCGAGCATGGGCTGGGGGGCGGAGGATTACGCCTTCCCCGATATCCGCTCGCTGGGCGGCGGGGCCTTTGTGCTGGGCTTTGTGCTCTATCCTTACGTCTATCTGCTGGCCCGCACCGCCTTTGCAACTCAGAGCCTCACGCAATTCCGCGCCGCCCGCAGCCTTGGCGCCGCGCCTGCGCGGGCGTTCTGGCGCGTGGCGCTGCCCGCCGCCCGCCCTGCCATTGCGGGGGGGCTGGCGCTGGTGCTGATGGAGGTGCTCGCCGATTTCGGCGTGGCCGAATATTTCGCGATCCCCACCTTCTCGACCGGGATCTTCCGCAGCTGGCTGGCGATGGGCGACAAAGCCGCCGCTTTGAAGCTCGCCGCGATCATGCTGGTCTTCGTCATCGCGCTGGTGGCGTGGGAGGCGCAGAGCCGGCGCGGACGCAGTGACAGTCGCGATGGCCTCGCCGCGCGGCGGGGCGAGGAACCGCTGGTGGCTCTGACGCCGCTGGGCAAGGGGCTGGCCTGCCTCGCCTGCGCCGTGCCGGTGCTGCTCGGCTTCGTGCTGCCCGCCGGATACCTCGCCACCCTTGCGCTGACCCCGATCGCGCAGGCCGCAGCAGGCGACCTCCCTACCTATATCCGCGGGAGCCTGTGGCTGGGCCTTGCTGCGGCAAGCCTGTGCCTTGTCGCCGCGCTTGTGCTCGCCTTTGCCCGCGCGCGCTCGGCCTCGCGCGTCACGGCCAGCGCGATCCGGCTGGCGACGCTGGGCTATGCGCTGCCGGGCGCCTTGCTCGCGGTCGGCCTGCTCGCGCCGCTCGGCGCCTTCGATCAGAGCCTGACCCGCTTCGCCCGCGACAATCTCGGCTGGAGCGGCGGGTTGTTGCTGACCGGCACCAGCGCGCTGCTGATCTATGCGCTGTCGGTGCGGTTCATGACGGTCGCTTACAACAGCGTCAGCGGCGGGCTGGCGCGCATCCCTCCCGGCCTTGATGCCGCCGCGCGGAGTCTTGGCGCTGCGCCGTCCCGCGTGCTCGCCCGGATCTATGCGCCGCTTCTCGCCCCGAGCCTGACGGGCGCGGCGGCGCTGGTGTTCATCGATACTGTGCGCGAACTGCCCGCGACGCTGATCCTGCGCCCGTTCAACCTCGAAACGCTGGCCACCCGCACCTATCGGCTCGCCAGTGACGAACGGCTGGTGGAAGCTGCGATCCCCGCGCTGATCCTGCTGGCGGCAGGGTTGCTGCCGGTGCTGGTGCTGAACCGGCTCGGGAAGCGGTAGAAAACTGTCCAGCCAGCCTGTCACACGGCTTGTCCGACGCGCGACAAGCGTTCACAAGACGCTCCACATGGCACGCTTCCCCTTCTCTGCAATCGTCGGTCAGGACGAGATGAAACAGGCGCTTCTGATCGCCGCCGTCGACCCCAGCATTGGCGGGGTGATGGTGTTCGGCGATCGCGGCACGGGCAAGTCCACTGCCGCGCGCGCGCTCGCCAGCCTGCTGCCGCCGATCATGGCCGCAGATGGCTGCCCCTATGGCGCCTCGAAAGAGGATCAGGCGCGTTATCCCGGCGTCTGCGGCACCGGCAAGATGGTCAAGCGCGCGGTGCCCTTCGTCGATATGCCCTTGGGCGCGACCGAGGACCGGGTGATCGGCTCGCTCGATCTGGAACGCGCGCTGCGCTCGGGCGAAAAGGCGTTCGAGCCCGGTCTGCTGGCCAAGGCGCATCGCGGGTTCCTTTACATCGACGAGATCAACCTGCTCGAAGATCACCTCGTCGACCTGCTGCTGGACGTGGCGGCTTCGGGCGAGAACGTGGTCGAGCGGGAAGGCCTGTCCGTCCGCCACCCGGCCAAGTTCGTGCTGATCGGCAGCGGCAACCCGGAAGAGGGCGAATTGCGCCCGCAATTGCTCGACCGCTTCGGCCTGTCGGTCGAAGTGCGCAGCCCCAAGGATATCGAGGTCCGCATCGCGATCATGCGCCTCGTCGCCGAGAACGAGCGTGATCCTGAAAGCTTCGCGGCGCGTTGGGCGGGTGAGGACGAGGCGATCCTCAAGCGGGTCGCCAAGGGCAAGGCGCGGCTGCCCAAGCTGGAAGCGGGCGATGATGTGCTGCGCGATGCTGCCAACCTGTGCCTCGCCGTGGGCGCGGACGGGCTGCGCGGCGAGCTTACCCTGATGCGCGCCGCCCGTGCGCTGGCGGCGCTGGAGGGGGCCAAGAGCGTCACCCGCAAGCATATGATCGCCATTGCCCCCCTCGCACTGCGCCACCGGCTGCGGCGCGATGTGCTGGACGAAACCGGCTCCACCGTGCGCATCACCCGGGCGATTGCCGAGCTGTTCGGATGACCCTCGACGACACCGCTGACCCGCTCGATGATGCGGTTCTGGCGGCGCGGCTGTTTGCTCTGGCTCCGGCCATCTTCAAAGGCATGGTCCTGCGCGGCAACAGCCCCGCACGCGAGGCGCTTGTGGCGGCCTTGGGCGCAGCGGTGACGCTCAGGCGGATGCCGGGACATATTGATGATGAGCGGCTGCTGGGCGGGATCGATCTCGCCGCCAGCCTCTCGGCCGGTCGCCCGATCCGTCAGACGGGTCTGATCGAGGAAGCGCGCGGCGGCGCTCTGCTCGCTGGGATGGCCGAGCGGATGGATGGCAGCATTGCCGGACGGTTGGCGCAAGCACTGGACGAGGGGCAGGCCGCGCTGGTGCTGCTCGACGATGCGACCGAGCCCGAGGAAGCGCCGCCCGCCAGCCTGACCGAACGGCTGGCCTTCGCCTGTGACCTGTCCACCTCGCGGCGCTGGCAGGGGGTGGAGCTGGCTCCTGCGGTTGGCACTTTGGCGCAGGTCGCGCCGCTGGATGACGACGCCCTGCGCGCGCTCGCCGCGACCGCTGACGCGCTGGGGGTGGAGAGCGTGCGGGCGCTGATCTTCGCCGGAGAGGCGGCGCGCGGGCTCGCGGCGCTCGACGGGCGCGGCGCTGCCGAAAAAGGCGATCTGACCGGCGCCGTGCGGCTGGTGCTCGTCCCACGCGCCACGCGCCTCCCGTCGCAAGAACAGGAGGCCCCGCCGGAAGACCAGCCGCCGCCGCCTGAGGGCGAGCGGGATGACCAGTCCGACAGCGAACAGCAGCAGCAGGAACTCGACCTCTCCGACATCCTGGTCGAAGCGGCGAAGGCGGCGATCCCGGCGGACCTGCTCGCGCAGCTCGCCCAAGGCAAAGCCCCGCGCCGCTCGTCCAGCAGCGGCACCGGGCAGAAACGCAAGGCCGCCACGCGCGGAAAGCCTCTGGGTGCGCGTCCGGGGATGCCGCGCGGCGGGGCCAAGCTGGCGTTGATCGACTCGCTGCGGGCGGCCGTGCCGTGGCAGGCCGTGCGTCGGCGCGAAGCGGGCGGCAATGACGCCTCGGCGATCCTGATGCGCAAGGAAGACCTGCGCATTCGCCGGTTCGAGGAACGCGCCGCCCGCGTCACGATCTTCGCCGTCGATGCCAGCGGATCGGCAGCGGCGGCGCGTCTCGCCGAGGCCAAAGGCGCGGTCGAGCTGATGCTTGGGCAGGCCTATGTCACCCGCTCCGAAGTTGCGTTGGTTGCCTTCCGGGGAACGAGCGCGGAACTGATCCTGCCGCCCACCCGCTCGCTTACCCGCGCGCGGCGGACGCTGGCGGAATTGCCCGGCGGCGGGGGCACGCCGCTCGCGATGGGTCTCAACACTGCCCGCGAAGTGGCCGAAGCCGTGATCGCACGCGGGCGCAGCGCGGCGCTGGTGATCCTGACCGATGGCCGCGCAAACATCGCCGCAGACGGCTCACCCGGCAGGCCCCAGGCCGCCGCCGATGCGGAGTCCGCCGCCAAGGCCATCTACGCGCGCGGGATCGACGCATTGGTGGTTGATATCTCCGCCCGCCCTGGCCCCGAGGGCGCGGCGCTGGCCGCTGCGCTGGGCGGCCGCTTCCTCGCCCTCCCCCGCGCCGATGCCCGGATGATCACGGCTGCGATCAACGCCGTCCAGCCCATCGGCAAGGCGGCATGAGCAGCCTCGACTGGAACCGCGAGGGCCTGATCTGGCCGCACCGCGAGGCAAGTGACTTCGTGAGCCTTGGCGCCAAGCGCTGGCATGTGCAGCGCATGGGGAGCGGCCCGCCGCTCCTCCTCCTCCACGGCACCGGCGCTTCGGTCCATTCATGGCGCGGGCTGATGCCGCTGCTGGCCCAAAGCCACACCGTCATCGCCCCCGATCTGCCCCGCCATGCCTTTACCACGGGCCATGATGCCTATGCGATGAGCCTGCCGGCAATGGCGGGCGAGATTGCGGGGCTGATGCAGGCGCTCGACATCCAGCCCACCGCGATCATCGGCCATTCGGCCGGGGCGGCGATTGCGCTGCAAATGGCGCTCGATCACGGCTACACCGGCCCGATCATCGGCCTCAATTCCGCGCTGCGGCCCTTCCCCGGCGCGCTCGCACAGATTTTCCCGGCGGTCGCCAAAGCGTTGTTCGTCAATCCGCTGGTGCCGCGTTTCTTTGCCGGGAGCATCGACCTTGTCGGCGGCGCCAAGAAGTTCCTGTGGCGCTCCACCCATTCACACATCGATGCCGAGGGCCTCGCCTGTTACCGCACGCTGCTGAAGCACCCCGCGCACGCTGGGGGCGCGCTGGCCATGATGGCGAACTGGGACCTGCCCGGCCTGCGGTTACGAATGGGTGAGGTGCGCAATCCGGTGCTGCTGATCCACGGCGCGAACGACCCTGCCATCCCGCTCGACTGGGCGAAGGACGCCCATAGCTGGCTGGCGAACGCGCGGCTGGACGTGCTCCCCGGTCTCGGCCATCTTGCCCATGAGGAAGCGCCCGAGAAAGCCGCCGCGCTGATCGCCGCCTTCCTCGCCGAGCACAATCAGGAGGCGCGCCATGGATAGCGGCACATTCGGATGGATCGAGCTGGTGCTGTTCTATGGCATCGCGATCGGGTTCGGCGTCTGGCAGTGGGTGAAGATGGACCGCATGCTGAAGAAGACCCGCGCCGAAAAGGCGGCAAAAGACGCGGCCGAGCGCGAGGGCGGACCGCCTGCCCCCTGACGCAACTTGCGTTGATTGAAGATCGCTGCGAGCGCGACGTGTGCACGCCTGAACCGATCGCATCCTATCCCATGTGAATTTCCTTTGGCAGGCGGCAGCTTTTCGGCCATGGGCCGCGTTCACCGCCGCGCCCGCGAGCGCGTCTGAAACGCTCGAACATCGTTCTTCGAAATCTTTATTGGAAAACGATGTTTTTCATGGACGCGCTGACAGGAAGCCTTGCAAACGATCTGATCAACCCGGCGGCTTCGCGGCGCGTGAATCTGCTATCCGTCCCGGGCCTGCCTGAACTGGTTCTTGCGCTGTCATTCCTGTTGGTCGCCACGCTGCTGGCCTGGCGGTTTGACCTGCCATTCGTGCTCCCGGCGAGCGATGCGCTGGAATTCACCGGCATGAGTTACGGCGTGCCGCTGTCGCTGATCGGCGTGCTCGGGCTCTACCTGATCGTTACGAAGCAGGTCAGGCGGCTGGTCTATTATGGCCTCGCGGCAATCGCTTACGGCGTGATCCTGATTGCGCATTTCAATGTGAAACTCTGGATGAGCCTGATCAACCCCACCTTGTGGGATGATGTCTACTGGACAACCGATCAAGCCTTGCGGCCATTGGTTGACGCCGCCTTCGCCGTGCACCGCGGGGCCGACATGATCTTGCCGGTCGGCGAGCACCTGTATTTGTTCGCATTTCTGGCGATGTTCGCGGGCAGCATCATCGTCCATTCGGCGCAGTGCTTCATCGTGTTTCGCAAGGTCATCTTCACCGCCATGCTGGTGCACGTCCTCGGCGCACTGAGCTATCTGGTGATGCCGGCGGTGGGCCCGTTCCTTTACGAACCAGGCGTCAATGCGCTCGAAACCGCGCGGCAGGTCCACATGTATGGCGGTTACCAGGCCCTGGCGGCAGGCGGGCGGCCGTGGATCGCGAGCGAGGGCAGCCAGTACATGTTCGCTGCCGTGGCGGCCATGCCCTCGCTTCACGTCGCCTCATCCGCCGTGTTCGTTTACTTCGCTTGGAAGCATGTGCGCTGGCTGGGGGTCGCCTACCTGCCGCTGTTCACCTTCATCATCTTCGAAGCTGTGGCGACGCGCTGGCACTATTGGATCGACGTTGCCGCAGGGCTTGCGCTGACGGCACTGGCCATTGCCATCACGACGGCGGTGTTCCGCTCGCTGGAGGCCGAGGAGGCAGCGCGCCTGCGCTGACCAAGCTCCCGGCTTAACGGGCCCTCCGCGGCATCCGATAGGGCAGCATGAACTGCACGAGCGGCGAAGAAAACCGCCGCATATCGAGGCTCTCCTGCACCGCCACCACCTCTTCGCCCGCAAAGCGCGACGCGAGTTCGGAGCGGGCGTAGAACGGCGTATCCTCCCACGTGCGGCGCACTTCAGCGACGCCGATGTCCGAGCGGGTGCGGCGATCGACCCGCCACTTGCTCGGCGGCAATTGGGCGATGGGCGGCAGATCGACCGGCTCGGGCACACCATCCGCGCCGAACCGCAAGGCGCTGGCAAACAGCGAACCATCACCGCGCTCGCCTTCGTAGCACACCAATGCCCCTTCGTTCAGGTGCGCGCGCGACCAGTGCCAGGTGTTGAAGCCTGTCTCGAGCGGCTCTGCGCCGCGATTGTGATCGAGATAGGCCTTGCCGCTCCACGAAATGCCGGGCGAGCTCATCTCCACTTCGATCCGTGCGCGCGGAGCAAGGCAGTGCCAGATGTGGCTCTCGGCCCCGTCGAGCGCGAAGGCGGTGCGGTTGAGCGCCTCGGGGAACACCCGCACGCGTCCGCGCACCGGGCGCTGCCACGGGACGAACAGGCGGGTGTCACCCTCGACAATGTCGATCGTCAGCGCCTCACCATCCCAGCGCACGGAGCTCGGCCCGATGACGAGATTGCTGGCGTCACGCTCCACCGCGCCGCGCCCACGCTCGGTCATCACCCAGCGGTGCTGCGGGCCATAGAGCGCGACATTGAGCGAGGCGTGATCAAGCGGATCGCCCCGCCCGGAGCGCTTGTAATAGGGTGAAAACACGCTCCCGAGGAACGCGATGATCGTCAGCCCGTGCTGCCCGTCGTCACTGATCGCGTCGACATACCACCAGGAATAGCCACCGGGCGGGATGTCCTCATTGAAGCGAGGTCCTTCGCGATGACCCGCGCTGCCAGCTGCCCGGACAAGGCTGCCATGGGCACCCCAGCTGCCGGGTGGGTCGCCCCGCCCGTGCAATAAAGACCGGGCAGACGGGTCCGGGGCCCCTGCCGCTGGAAAGAGGCCGCCCAGCCGTGCGACGCTCTGCCATAGAGGGCGCCGCCCGTGGCCGGGAACAGGCCCTCCCAGTCCTGAGGGGTCATGAGCTGATGCGGCATGGACTCCTCCAGCTGCAGGCCGCAGCGTTTCAGCGTGGCCATCATGGCTTGCGTGCATCGGGCTCTCTCCTCGGGGGTATAGTCGTGGACGTCTCCGTTGGCGGGGGCGTTGACGATGATCTGGATCCGTTCGCGGCCCTGTGGGCGCGGCGCATGTTCGCTGGCGCCGCGGTCGATGGCGCAGACATAGACGGTCGGCTCTGACGGCGTGCCGCCTAGGCCGATCTCGCGGAACTCGCGGGCGTAGTCGCGCGAGAAAAAGACATTGTGGTGGGTGAGGTCGAAGCCGCTGGTCTCCGCATGGGCATACCACACGAGCGCGGAGAGCGAGCGCTTCGCCCGCGGAATCGCCGGCACCGCGCACGTGGCGTCTTGCCCGAAGCGTCCGGTGGCAAGCGCGCCCGGATCGCCGTTACAGATCACGATATCGGCCGGAATGACCTCGCCCGAGGCGAGCCTGACGCCGCTGGTGCGCCCGTTGGCGGTCAGCACTTCAGCAACCGCCGCATTGATCCGCACCCGCGCGCCGTGTCTTTCGGCAAGGCCTGCGATCGCCTTGGCCAGAGCGTGGATCCCGCCCTCAATCAGCCACACCCCGCGCGCCTCGACATGCGCGATCAGCATCAGTGTGGCGGGCGCGGCAAAGGGGGATGATCCGCAATAGGTGGCATAGCGTCCGAACAATTGCTGGAGGCGCGGGTCCTTGAAATGGCCTTCCAGCGCGTTCCACATCCCGTCGAACGGCCGCATCGCGAGCATATCGCCCAGCTTCCACGGTCCGATCCGCCACATCATCGGCAGCGGGGTCGACGCCTTGTCGCCGCGCAGGAACGGGTCTTCAAGCACTGCGAAGATGCGCGCCGCCTCTTCCGTGAAGCTGCGATAGCCGCGCGCGGCCTCCGCCCCGGCGAAAGCACCCACGGCGTCGATGCTGCGGTCGCGGTCGGCATAGAGATCGAGGTGGCCGCTATCATCCCACGCATGGCGCGCGATCACTTCGGCGCGGTTGACGGTGACATGATCCTCCAAAGCTGTGCCGCAGGCGGCAAAGACCTCGTCGAACACGTCGCGATAGGTGAAGACGGTCGGCCCGCCGTCAATGGCGGCCCCGTCGACTGCGACGCGGCGCGCCTTGCCGCCGACCCAGGCCTCTTTTTCGAGGACGGTCACATCGGCCCCGCGCGCCGCAAGCAAGGCGGCGCTGGTCAGCCCGCCTATCCCTGCCCCGATCACGACGACTCGCGCGTCCACCTGTCTCAGCTCCCGTCAACCCGGCGATTATCATTGACCTTACGCGCGTGTCTGTCCAATTATTTAGACATATGGCCAATGAAACATCCCGACAGTGAGCAAATGGACCGCATTCAAGGTCGGATATGTCACGCGCCGCAACCGTGTGTTTGCCTCGCCGAAGTTCCAGCACTGGGCCGCGCGCCTGCCGATCATCAAATGGATCGCCCGCTCCCGCGCTGATGCCGCTTTCGATCTGCTCGCCGGCTTCGCCTATTCGCAGGTCTTGCGCGCCTTTGTCGAAAGCGGGCTGTTCGATGTATTGAAGGACGGCCCGCTCAGCGCTGCCGCGATCGCCGCGCGGATCGACCTGTCAGAAAGCGCGGCGCTGACCCTGCTGCGCGCTGGCCGCCCGTTGATGCTGTCCGAGGAGCCTGCGCCTGACCAGTGGATGCTCGGCGAGCAAGGTGCTGTATTCGCGAGCAATCCCGGCGTTCAGGCGATGGTGCGCCATCACCGCCTGCTCTATGCCGACCTCGCGGATCCGCTGGGCCTGCTGCGCGCCGATCGGCAGGAGCCCACCGCGCTGTCACGCTTCTGGACCTATGCAGGCGCACTCCACGGGGCGAGCGAGCGCGGTACGGATACGGCGGAGTATTCGCAGCTGATGGCCGCATCGCAGCATTTCGTTGCCGACGAAGTGCTGGCCTCGGTCGGTTTCCGCGATGTCGAGCGGCTGCTCGATGTCGGCGGCGGGCATGGCGCGTTCCTGCGCCATATCGGCGCCGCCTGGCCGCATCTCACACTCGGTCTGTTCGATCTGCCCGAAGTGGCCGAGACCGGCGCCAAGCTGCTCGGCGAAGCGCTTGGGGCGAGCCGCGTGACAGGCCATCCGGGGAATTTTTTCAAGGATTCCATGCCCCAAGGCTACGACATGGTCTCGCTGATCCGGATCCTGCACGATCACGACGACGCGCCCGCGCAAAGCCTGCTCGCCAATATCCGCACCAGTCTTGCCCCTGGCGCACAGCTGCTGATTGCCGAGCCGATGGCGCAGATTCCCGGCGCAGAACCGATGGGGGAGGCATTTTTCGGCCTCTACCTCTGGGCGATGGGCTCAGGCCGGCCCCGCAGCCCCGCCGAGATCATCGCGATGCTGCACGCAGCCGGGTTCGCATCGGCTCGGGTCGTCGCGACAGCACAACCGGTCAACGCAAGCATCATTATTGCCCGGGCCTGAGCATAAATTGTCCAAGTTGTTTGACAGTCAATGTTGTAAGGCGTAGCAAACAGGTGGGAGAACGTTTTTTTCGGACTTTCGAGTCGGCGTTCGCGCTGCGGAATCCGGAAAAATGGGAGAACGAAGCGATGAATACCCTGGCCGTCATTCTTGAAGCTCCGGAGCGCCTTGCGCTTCGGTCGCTCGAGATGAAGCCGGTGGAAGCCGCAGACGTTCTTATCGAAATTGCCTTCAGCGGAATCAGTACCGGCACCGAGAAGTTGCTGTGGAGTGGTCGCATGCCGCCCTTCCCCGGCCTCGGCTATCCGCTGGTGCCTGGCTACGAATCAGTCGGCCGCATCGTCGATGCTGGCCCCGAAGCCCGCGCCCGGATCGGCGACTGGGTGTTTGTACCCGGCGCCAATTGCTACACCGACGCGCGCGGATTGTTTGGCGGTACGGCCAAGCGCGTGATCGTGCCTTCGGCGCGCGCGCTCCCCATTCCTGAACATCTCGGCGAATCCGGTGTGCTGTGCGCACTGGCCGCCACGGCACTCCACGCGATCAAGGGCGGCTTTGCCCGGCGCGAGGCGCTGCCTGACCTCATCATTGGCCACGGTGTGCTGGGCCGCCTGCTCGCCCGGCTAACGCTGGCCTTGGGTGGGACGGCGCCGACCGTGTGGGAAACCAACCCGGCCCGCCGCCTTGGCGCGGTTGGCTACAACGCCATCGATCCGGCGACGGACGACCGCCGCGATTATCACGCGATCTATGATGCCAGCGGCGACGCCGGCTTGATCGACGATCTCGTCATGCGTCTGGCCAAGGGCGGCGAGATCGTGCTGGCCGGCTTCTATTCCGAGCGGGTGAGCTTCGCCTTCCCCGCTGCCTTCATGCGTGAAGCGCACTTCCGGGTCGCCGCCGAATGGCAGCCCGGCGACCTCGCCGAAACGCGGGCACTGATCGAATGTGGGAGGCTCGATCTGAAGGGCCTCGTCACCAACCGGCGACCGGCAGGCGAGGCGCTCGACGCCTATCCGCAGGCCTTCACCGACCCCGATTGTCTAAAGATGGTTCTCGATTGGAGCGAATGCTGATGTCTGTGCTCGATACCCGAACCCTGGAAGATCAAGTCGCTGCCCTGCGCGAAGAAGCGGGGATGGAACCCGATCCGGTGCACACCGGCGAAGTGAAGTCTGAAACCCAGGTCATTGCGATTTACGGCAAGGGCGGCAGCGGCAAGAGCTTCGCGCTCTCCAACCTCAGCTACATGATGGCCCAGCAGGGCAAGCGCGTGCTGCTGATCGGTTGCGATCCCAAGTCGGATACCACCAGCCTGCTGTTTGGCGGCAAAAGCTGCCCGACGATCATCGAAACCTCTTCCAAGAAGAAGGCCGCCGGGGAAGAAGTCCGCATCGAAGATGTGTGCTTCCAGCGTGACGGCGTCTTCGCGATGGAGCTCGGCGGGCCTGAAGTCGGGCGCGGTTGCGGCGGTCGCGGGATCATCCACGGCTTCGAGCTGCTTGAAAAGCTGGGCTTCCACGACTGGGGCTTTGACTACGTGTTGCTCGATTTCCTCGGCGACGTGGTGTGCGGCGGCTTCGGCCTGCCGATCGCCCGCGACATGTGCCAGAAGGTGATCGTGGTAGGATCGAACGACCTCCAATCCCTCTACGTGGCGAACAATGTCTGCCAGGCGGTCGAATATTTCCGCAAGATGGGCGGCAATGTCGGCGTGGCCGGCATGATCATCAACAAGGATGACGGTACGGGCGAAGCCCACGCGTTTGCCGAAGCGGTCGGCATCCCGGTGCTCACTGCGATCCCGGCGAACGAAGACATCCGCCGCAAGAGCGCGAACTACCAGATCATCGGCATCCCCGGCGGCGAATGGGCGAGCCTGTTTGAAGACCTCGCCATCAATGTCGCCGAAGCGCCCCCGGTGCGCCCGACACCTTTGACGCAGGACGGCCTGCTCGGCCTGTTCAGCGCGGACGTGACCGGTGCCAACGTGGATCTCATCCCCGCCACACAGGCCGACATGCGCGGCGGTGTCTACGAAACCCGCCCGACCCTCGAAGTGATCTACGACGAGGCTTGATGCGATGAGCGATGCCTTCCCCCCCAACGCCTCACGCGCCCCTGACCGGATCGAGCTCGATACCGGCGCGGTCGCCAGCGGCGGTGCCTGCTCGTCGAAAGAGACGATGCGCGAAGCGGCACGCTCGGCGGGCAAGAGCGAAGTGCTTGATCGTTACGCTGCCGACTATCCGGTCGACCCGCAGGCGGGCCCGCATGATCAACCGCAATCGATGTGCCCCGCCTTCGGGAGCCTCCGTGTGGGCCTGCGGATGCGCCGCACCGCGACCGTGCTGTCAGGCTCGGCCTGCTGTGTTTACGGCCTGACCTTCACCTCGCACTTCTACGGCGCGCGCCGGACCGTGGGCTACGTGCCCTTCTCCAGCGAAACACTGGTCACCGGCAAACTGTTCGAAGACATCAAGGAAGCGGTCGAAGGCCTCGCCGATCCTGAGAATTACGACGCGATTGTTGTCACCAACCTGTGCGTCCCCACCGCCAGCGGCGTGCCGCTGCGGCTGCTGGGCAAGGCGATCAACGGCGTCCGCATCATCGGTATCGACGTTCCGGGTTTCGGCATTCCGACCCACGCCGAAGCAAAAGACGTGCTGGCAGGCGCCATGCTCAACTACGCCCGCGAAGAAGTCGCCGCTGGCCCGGTCGCTGCGCCGCGTGAGCGGTCTGACCTGCCGACAGTGACGTTGCTGGGCGAAATGTTCCCGGCTGATCCGGTGGTGATCGGACAGATGCTCGCACCGCTCGGCCTTGCGGCTGGCCCGGTTGTCCCGACCCGCGAATGGCGCGAGCTTTATGCGGCGCTCGATTGCGCAGTGGTCGCCGCAATTCACCCCTTCTACACCGCCAGCATCCGCGAATTCGAAGCGGCCGGACGCCCGATTATCGGTTCGGCTCCGGTCGGTGCTGATGGCACTGCCGCCTGGCTGCAATCGCTCGGCGACACGCTGGGCCTGCCGCAGGACAAGGTCGACGCGGTCAAGAACACCATGATCGCCGCTTGCCGCGGTGCGCTGTCCGCCATGCCGATCAAGGGCCGGATCACGGTTTCGGGCTATGAGGGCTCCGAGCTGCTGGTCGCCCGCCTGCTGATCGAAAGCGGCGCCGAAGTGCCCTACGTGGGCACCGCAACCCCGCGCACCACATGGTCGGATGCCGACCGCGAATGGCTCGAAGCGCGCGGCGCCCATGTGCAATTCCGCGCCAGCCTCGAACAGGACATTGCGGCAGTCGATGAATACCGCCCTGATCTGGCCATTGGTACGACGCCGGTCGTGCAACACGCCAAATCGCGCGCAATTCCTTCGCTCTATTTCACCAACCTCATCTCCGCCCGTCCGCTGATGGGTCCGGCAGGGGCTGGCAGCCTCGCCACGGTGATCAACGCCGCGATGGGCAACAAGGCGCGCTTCGATGCGATGCGCGACTTCTTCGAAGGCGTCGGCACCGAACATGCGGCCGGCGTGTGGGAAGACCTCCCGGTCGACCGGCCCAAGTTCCGCAAGAAATACGCTGCCCTCAATGAAGCAGCGCGCAAGGCGTCGGAGGCGATCGGCTCATGACCCTGATCCTCGACCATGATCGCGCGGGCGGATATTGGGGCGCTACCTACGTCTTCACTGCGGTGAAGGGCTTACAGGTCATCATCGACGGCCCGGTGGGCTGCGAGAACCTGCCTGTCACCAGCGTCCTCCATTACACCGACGCCCTGCCCCCGCATGAGCTCCCCATCGTCGTCACCGGCTTGGGTGAGGAAGAGCTGGGCAAGACCGGCACCGAAGGCGCGATGAAGCGGGCGTGGAAAGCGCTCGACACCGAACTGCCCTGCGTGGTCGTCACTGGCTCTATCGCCGAGATGATCGGCGGCGGCGTCACGCCCGAAGGCACCAATATCAAGCGCTTCCTGCCGCGCACCATCGATGAAGATCAGTGGCAATCGGCTGACCGCGCGCTGACCTGGCTGTGGACCGAATTCGGCCCCAAGAAGATGCCGGAAAAGCGCGTGCGCAAGGACGGGGAAAAGCCCCGCGTCAACATCATCGGCCCCAGCTATGGCATGTTCAACATGCCAAGCGATCTGGCCGAGATCCGCCGCCTTGTCGAAGGCATCGGCGCAGAAGTCGGCGCGGTGTTCCCCTTGGGCAGCCACCTTGCCGATATCCGCGACCTCGCCACGAGCGACGCGAACGTCTGCATGTACCGCGAGTTTGGCCGCAACCTGTGCGAAACGCTCGAACGGCCCTACTTCCAGGCTCCGATCGGCCTCACCCAGACCACCAAGTTCCTGCGCGCGCTGGGCGCCGAGCTCGGACTTGATCCCGAACCCTTCATCGAGCGCGAGAAGCACACCACGATCAAGCCCTTGTGGGATCTGTGGCGTTCGGTGACGCAGGACTTCTTCGGCACCGCGAGCTTCGGCATCGTCGCCAATGACACCTATGCGCGCGGCATCCGCCAGTTCCTTGAAGGGGACATGGGCCTGCCCTGCACCATCGCGGCTTCACGCTGCGCCGGGGTGAAGACCGACAACCACGCTGTGCGCGAATCCCTGCACAGCAACCCGCCGCTGGTGATGTTCGGCAGCTACAACGAACGCATGTATCTGGCTGAGAAGTCAGGCAGCGGCTACGGACCGAGCACGCAGTTCATTCCCGCCAGCTTCCCCGGCGCGGCGATCCGTCGCCACACCGGCACGCCCTTCATGGGATATTCCGGCGCGACCTATCTGGTGCAGGAAGTGTGCAATGCGCTGTTTGACGCGCTGTTCCACATCCTCCCGCTTGGTACCGAGCTCGACAAGGTCGACCCGACACCGACGCGCAATGAAGCGCAACTGGCCTGGGACGACGATGCCAAGACCAAGCTTGACCAGCTGGTTGAAGCCCAGCCCGTGCTGGTCCGGATTTCCGCGGCCAAACGCCTGCGCGATCTGGCCGAACGGACCGCGCGGCGCCGCGGGCACGCCACAGTTTCCGCAGACTGCCTCGCCGAGGCACTGCTTGAGGGAGCGGGAGCATGATGATCATGCGCGCCCTTCCCAACTCTTTGTCGCTGATGCGGAGCCTTTCCGCGACGGCACAATCCCATGCCCCCTTCGAGGGGGCTCTCCAATCCACGTGGGGGATCACGCGGGGACGCCGAAGGGAGCTTTCGGGCTCTCAATCAAACCCAACTGAACGGAGAAAACCCGATGAACGAACGTATCGGAACTCACCTGACGCCTGAAGAGGCTCAGGAAATCCACAAGGGCTTCATGGGCACCTTCACCCTTTATGTGGTGATCGCGCTCGTGGCTCACGCCCTGATGTGGGCCTACAAGCCCTGGCTCTAATTCCATCATGATTGCGCACTGCCTGCAATCGGCAGGCCGTGCAGATATCTGATCGGTAAACGAAAGGAATTTTCCCATGTGGAGAGTTTGGTTCTACTTTGACATCCGTCGCGCCCTCGTCGCGCTCCATGTTGGTCTCGCCGTGTTGGCGTTCACCATCCACTTCATCCTGCTCAGCACGGATCGCTACAACTGGCTCGAGCGCGCTCCCGGCGCGCCCGCACCGGCTCAGGCAGCTATCGAATCGTCGGAAGCTCCGGCGGCGGGATAGTTCCTGCTTGAAATGTGAGGGGGCAGGTTCGCCTGCCTGCCTCCTAACACTTTTTGGCAAACCTATAGCACCCGCCTCGCTGGCGGGGAGGATGGACCTATGGCGCTCCTTAGTTTCGAGCGGAAATACCGCGTCCGCGGTGGCACATTAATCGGCGGCGACCTTTTCGACTTCTGGGTCGGGCCGTTTTATGTCGGATTCTTTGGAGTGACGACGGCGATCAGCGCCCTTCTGGGCACCATGCTGATCTTCGCCGCCGCTACACAGGGTCCGACTCTCAACCCGTGGCTGATTTCGATCAATCCGCCACCCGTCGAATATGGCCTCAGCCTCGCGCCGATGGCGCAAGGCGGATACTGGCAGATCATCACCTGTTGCGCCGTTGTCGCCTTCGTTTCGTGGGTGCTGCGGCAGGCAGAAATCTCCCGCAAGCTCGGCATGAGCTACCACGTGCCGATCGCCTTCAGCGTGGCTGTGTTCGCTTATGTCTCGCTCAACGTCATCCGTCCCTTGTGGATGGGCGCGTGGGGCAACGGCTTCCCTTACGGGATCTGGACGCACCTCGAGTGGGTCTCGAACGTCGGATATGCCTTCGGCAACTTCCACTACAACCCTGTGCACATGCTCGCGATCTCGTTCTTCTTCACGAACGCGCTCGCCCTCGCTCTGCATGGTGGTCTGGTGCTGTCGGCGGTCAATCCTTCGGGCGGCACCGACGTCAAGTCGCCTGAATATGAAGATACCTATTTCCGGGACTTCATCGGGTACTCGGTCGGCACGCTCGGCATCCACCGGGTGGGGCTCTTCCTGGCGCTCAGCGCCGGGTTCTGGAGCGCCATCTGCATCGTCATCTCCGGCACTCTGTATGTCGGCAGCTGGATCGAATTCTGGGATTTCTGGAAGAAGATTCCGATCTGGTCGTAAGGAGCACCTGAACCATGGCGACTTATCAAAACATATTCACACAGGTCCAGGTGCAAGGGCCGCCCGAAATGGGCGTCCCGCACCTCGACGGCAGCGAAGGGCGCATTGCCCTGGTCGGCCACAACTACTGGATGGGCAAGCTGGGCCAGGCCCAGATCGGCCCCGTCTATCTGGGCGCCACCGGGGTGATCAGCCTCGCCTTCGGTACGCTGGCGATCATGATCATCGGGCTCAACTTCTGGGCGCAAGCCGGATGGAGCCCGCAGACCTTCATGCGCGAATTCTTCTGGCTCTATCTCGCGCCCCCGGGCCCGGAATACGGCTTCAGCCCCTTCGTCCCGCTGGACAAGGGTGGCTGGTGGATTCTCGCGGGCTTCAGCCTGACGGTCTCGATCCTGATGTGGTGGGTGCGCACCTACAACCGCGCCAAGGCGCTGGGCATGGGGATGCATATCCCCTGGGCCTTCGCTTCGGCCATCTGGCTTTACCTGGTGCTGGGCTTCATCCGCCCGTTGCTGATGGGCAGCTGGTCGGAAGCGGTGCCGTTCGGCATCTTCGAGCACCTCAATTGGACCAACAACTTCTCGCTGGTCTACGGTAACCTGTTCTACAACCCGTTCCACGCGCTCTCGATTGTCTTCCTGTATGGGTCGGCCGTCCTGTTCGCGATGCACGGCGCGACGATCCTGGCACTCGGCCGTTACGGCGGCGAGCGCGAGATCGAACAGATCACCGATCGCGGCACCGCGGCTGAACGCGGCGCATTGTTCTGGCGCTGGGTGATGGGCTTCAATGCCACGTTCGAATCGATCCACCGCTGGGCATGGTGGTTTGCAGTGCTGACGACGCTTACGGGCGGCATCGGCATTCTGCTGACCGGCACCGTGGTCGATAACTGGTACCTGTGGGCGCAAGAGCATTACTACGCTCCGGATACGATCAACTACGATCCGACCGGGGCGGCTCAGGCTGCTGCTGGCCAGAAGTAAGGGCCCGGGCCCCTGGTGGCCCGGCTCCTCAACTAACCGCACAAACACAAACCCGGCGCGGACCTCACGGTCCGGCCGGGTTTTGATTTGGGGTCTTGGGATAGCGGGAGTTGGCCCGCCGCGCGCGTTACTGCGGCGGCCCCGCCTTGAACCTCATGCGCAGATCCATCAGGTGGAGCGGCAGGGATGCGGCCAAGGGCAGAGCGATCCACCACCAGTCGGCTCCCACGAGCGCCGCGCGCAGGCCCAGCACGATCAGCGCCGCCGGGCCAAGCAAGCCAACAATCGCCTTCCAGCTCCAGCGCTTCCAGTCGCGCAGCCACACCGCCTCGATCGCCAGCACGCCGAGGATCACATCAGCCGCATGGCCACTCTCGAACAGGATCTCGGTAAGGCCTCCGCCCGCCATGCTGTCGCCTTCCCCGCCCTCAGCCTCAGCCGAACGGAGCGTTCAGTTGCACCACCGCCCAATTGAGCGCACCCGCAAAGGTCACCCAGCCAAGATATGGCACCAGCAGCAGCGCGGCCGATTTGGAGAAGCGCCCGCAATAGAGGATGATCACAAGGATCGAGAGCCACAGCAAGGTGACCTCATAAAACGCCCAGTCGGGCCGCTGGAGGCGGAAGAAGATCAGGCTCCAGCTGATGTTGAGAAAGCCGTTCAGGGCAAACAGCCCCAGCACCCATTCCGCTGCTGCCGATGTCGGCGCGGCGCGCCAGGCTGTGATCCCGGCGACCGTGATCAAGGCATAAATGACCGTCCAGCCCATCGGGAAGACCACATCGGGCGGGTTCCAGTCGGGCTTGGCCAGCGCCTGATACCACGGGCCAAGATCGGTCACGGTCGCGCCAAGGGCGGCGACACACAGCGCCGCACCCGTCGCAACGGTCACGGGAATGATCATCATCCGGTTCATTGCACGAGCTTAGAGTCGCACCCGCCAACCTGCAACGGAAAGCGCCCCGATACGGTCAGGTCGCAGGACGCAGGCCCAGCAGGTGGGCGGTGTCTTTGAGGAAAATCTTGATGTGCGCCATCGGTTTGGCGCGCACCAGCTTCTTGTGCATATATGCCTGCCAGGTCAGTTCCTGCACATCCTTGTCATCGCACATGGTCACGAACCGCTCGCGGCGCTTGTCGGACGAATACCAGAAATACTGCATCATCCCGAGCACCCAGAACACCTTGCCGTGTTCCTTCATGAAGGCCTTGCGCGCGGAACGCAGGTGCTTGGCCTCGCCGGTCTTGAGGAAGGCCGCAGCCGCCTCGCCCACCAACCGCCCGCCGACCATCGCGTAATAGATGCCCTCACCCGAAGCAGGCGCAACGACGCCCGCTGCATCGCCGGCAACGATCACGTCCGCACCATTGTCCCAGCGCTTCAGTGGCTTCAAGGGGATGGGCGCGCCTTCGCGGCGCAGAGTCTCGCAGCGGTCCAGCCCCAGATCATCGCGCATCGTGGCAATCGCGCCGCGCAGGCTGAAGCCCTTGTTGGCGCTGCCCACCCCGATGCTCGCGGTGTCGCCATGCGGGAACACCCAGGCGTAGAAATCGGGCGAAAGGCGGCCCTGATAATAGACATCGCAGCGCGAGGCATCGAACTGGTCGGTGTTGCGCGGCGGGGACTTGATGATCTCGTGATAGGCGAAGACGCACGGGATGCGCTCAGCCCCCGGCAGGCATTGCTTGGCCACGGCCGAGCGCGCGCCATCCGCGCCAATCACCACGCGGGCGCGCACGCTTTCGATCGGGGCACCGCGGCTCCGGCGGAAGGTGACGATGGGGTGAGCCTTGTCGTCACGCTCGATCTTCTCGAAGGTGGCGGTCAGGCGTTCGGCTCCCGAATGGCGCGCACGTTCACGCAAGGCTTCATCGAATTCCTCACGGTCGACCATGCCGACATAGCCGATCTCGCCCACCGGCATATCGACCGCACGCCCCGAGGGCGCGATCATCCGGGCGGAACGCGCCTTGGCGACCAGCAGGCTTTGCGGAATGTCGAAATCGGCGAGCAGGCGCGGTGGAATCGCGCCGCCGCACGGCTTGATCCGCCCGCCGCGCTCGATCAGCAGCACCGAATGGCCGGCCAGCGCGAGATCGGTCGCCGCAGTCGAGCCGGACGGACCGCCGCCGATGATGACCGCGTCATAGATTGTCTGGTTCATGCGAAGACCTCCCTCTTCTGCTTGATCATGGCGGCGCGCATTGCGGCCCCGCCGGTGGCCTTAACTGCCAATAGAGCAGCAAGCACGAAGGCTGCCGCTTCCACGGCAAAAACAACTTGAAACGCCGCGCCGTCACTCGCGAGCGTCCGGCGCGCGACATCGAGGCCAAGAGCGCCAATCAGCCCGCCGAGCCCGAAGGCGATCGCTTGGCTTGCGCCCCACACGCCCATGCGCACGCCTTCGCGGGTCTTCTCACCTGCACCGGCGAGGCCCATCATCGATCCGATGGCAGCCACCGCGAAGACGCCATTGCCGAAGCCCAGCACGAAAAGGTTGATCCCCAAAGGCCACGGCGGCCCGTTGACCGCTGCCAGTCCGAGCGCGCCCAGCCCCAGCCCTGACGCGAGGCAGCCGCCCACCACCCAGGGACGCAGCCCCTCGGCCCGCTTGCCCGAAAAGGCACTGCCGCCGATCCCGGCGATGATCATGCCGATCAGGATGCCGCCCTGGTGGAACTGCCCCACGGTTTTGGTCGATTCTCCCGGTGACAGGCCGAAGATCAGACCCGCGAAGGGTTCGAGGATCAGATCCTGCATCGAGAACGCGACCATTGAGACGAAGATGAATATGGTAAAGCGCCGCGCCGCGGCCTCATGCCAGATCTCGGCAAGGGCAGCGCGGAAATCGGGCGCGGGAGCGTCTTCAGCGCTATCGCGGAATTGGCCCGCCTGTCGCTCCAGCCGGAAGGTCGCCAGCACGGTCACGGCAATCGTCACCGCTGCAAGTCCGCCCGCCACTTCGAGCAGTCGCTCGGGCGAATAGGGCTTGAGCAATTCGCCCACTGTGATCGCCGAGGCGACGATACCGCCCACCATCATGATCCACGTGACAGCAGCGGCGGCCGCGCGTCGTTCCGGCGCGACACCGGACGCGAGCAGCGCCAGCGCCGAAGTCCCGCCTGCACCCACGCCGACACCGATCAGCGCATAGGCGAACACGGCCAGCGCGAAGGCGGCGGGGAAGGCGCTCGCCATCATCAGCGTAGCCTGCGTCGCCAGCAGCGCACCAGCCGCCAGTACCACCAGCCCGCCAATGATCCAGGGCACGCGGCTGCGTCCCTTGTCGGACCCGTGCCCCCACAGCGGACGACCCAGCTGCACCGCATAGTGCCAGGCGACCAACCCGGCGGGGATTGCCGCTGCCAGTTGGAACTCGACAATCATCAACCGGTTGAGCACCGCCGTGGTCAACATCACCAGCGCGCCGATCGAGGCCTGCACAAGCCCAATCCGCACGATCCCGAACCAGCCGAACCCGGCCTTCTTCGTCATCGGTGCGGCGAGCGGGGCGTGCATCAGATGTAGCCCCCAAGGCCCAATGCCGCTGCCAGCATCCCCAGCACATAGAGCGTCACGCCCACCCCGTTATACCACGGCGCATATTTCGCCGGATCGCGGATCAGTTTGGGCATCGCCGCGATCTGCGCGGCCAGAACGCCCGTCACGATCAGCGCGGACAGGCTGTAGCCCCAGACGGCCAGCAGCGCGATCACCGCGATCTGCGAAGCGGCCATGGTGACGCAGGCCAGCTTTGCCGCAGGGCCCACGCCCATCACCACGGGAAGCGAAGTCAGGCCCGTCTGGCGGTCACCCTCGACCGCCTTGAAGTCATTCAGCACCATGATCCCGTGCGCGCCGAGTGAATAGAGCACCAGCACGGCGATGACGTGGGCCGAAGGCATCGCGCCGAGCATGACGGCAGCGCCGGTGAACCAGCTCAACCCTTCATAGGTCAGCCCGCACACCAGCGGGCCAAGCCAGCCGTTCGCCTTGAAGCGCAGCGGCGGTGCGGAATAGGCCCAGGCAAAGGCGAGACCCACGAGTCCGGCAATGAACACCAGCGGGCCGAGCAGCCAGCCGATGCCCGCCGAAATCAGCGTGGCGATGATCGCGATATACAGCCCCCAGCGTCCCGGAATGCGGCCCGAGGGGATCGGGCGGTGCGGTTCGTTGATGGCGTCGACATGGCGGTCGAACCAGTCGTTGACCGCCTGGCTCGTGCCGCACACCAGCGGTCCTGCCAGCAACACGCCGCCCGCCACGAACCATAAGCGGCCATCTAGTCCGGCACCGGACGACACCGCGCCGCACATGAAGGCCCACATCGGCGGAAACCAGGTGATGGGTTTGAACAGTTCGAGCACATCGCGCGGCCGGGGCGCCGATCGCGGGCGCAGGCCCGAACCTGGCGCCGGGTTGGGCACTGTGCGAGTCGAAGGTACCGAGTGCTCCATAATCGAAGGCTATGCCTGACAACCATAGGCGTCAAATTATTTTGACACTTATGTCCCGCCATCATCCAATTTTTTCGTTCATTTAGATGAATGCGTCCAGCCTATGTCCAATTCGGACGTGTCAGGTTGGATGATATGGATGATTGTGCGGGCGCGCCCTGCCCTACCTCAGGCTCGTACTGTCCTGATCCAGAGCCACGTCGACACGGCGATTGTGCTGAGCGTAGTTGTGCGGCGCCAAGCCCTACCGGGCCTGCCGTTACTCGCCGTCGCCAGCCAGATTACCGAGCCCGTAACGGTGCAGCTTGGAATAGAGGCTCTGGCGCGACAGGCCGAGGATTTCCGCTGCCGATGCGCGATTGTCCGAGGTATAGGACAGCGCCGCCTCGATGCACAATCTCTCAATGAGATCAGTGCTTTCGCGGACGATATCCTTCAACGACATCCGCCCAACCAACTCGGTCAGCTGCTCGACAGAGCGCGGCATATCCTGCGCACCGGGCGGCAGATCGCGCAAGCGGCGACCGACGGGGCGGATCACGAAGGCATAATAGCCATCCTCGCCCGAGGTGCGAACCGCTGACAATTCAACCGCTTCGCCTTCGATGTCGTGACCAACCCGCAGGATCGTCGCGACATTGCGCGCGGCCCCATGCTGGTCGATCTGGCCTTCGATCAGATCGAGGTCGATCCCGGGCCGACCGATCGATTCCGACAGGTGCCGCCCGCGCAGTTGATCGACGCTAGCGGCTTGCAAAAGCTCGACAAATGCGGCGTTTGCGGTGACGATTTCCAGATTACTGTCAGCTACCACAAAGGCATCGGGCATCTGGTCGACCAGTGCCAGGACCGGCGAGGATTCCAGGGGCGGACGATCGCTCGCCGGAACCAACCGCACTAACAGGAACTGGCCGCGATCCTGGGTAAACCCATTGACCGTCGCCATCACTTCGCGCGCGCCGCGGGCGATGCGGATCCGGGCCGGGCTGACCGTGTCCGAAACCAGCGCCGCGCCGACCAGCGACTGGACCGCATCATACGAATTTTTATCGATGAAAGTCAGCAACTTCTTACCGGGCAGACCCCCAATGCGCGTGCCGACCAGCATATGCGCCGCCGGGTTCGCCTCGCGGATCCGCAGCGTGCCGGCCTCGACGATCATCACCGGCTCGGTCGAGCGTTCGAACAGCATCCGGTAGCGCGACTCAAGCTGGCGCATCCTGAGGTAATCGCGTTCGAGCGACTGCTGGACTTGAAGCAACCGCTGCTGCAACTTGCCCGCTTCACGCAGATCGCGGCCAAAGGCGATGCGGTGCTCGCCGCCATTGACGCTCAGCACAGCGTAGCGGATCGGCACATCACCGTCGCGCGACGGGTGATTGACCTGTCGCCAGTGCTGCACTTCGCCGCGCCGTGCGGCGGCCAGCATCTCCATGATTTTCGGGCGACTTTCATCCGTCACCGTCTCGATCCAGTTGGTCCCGACCCATCCGGAAAAGGCCGGAAACTCGCGCGGATCAAACGCCGCATCAAGGATCGTACCCGTATCGTCCAGAACCAGCGTCACGTCACCCGCGACCATCGCCAGCTTCATCGCCGCATCGGCATCAAGGGTGTTGAACAGCTCGGCAGCCTTCCCGAACGGGTGCTTGCCTTCAATGCTGTGTTTGCGGGTGAGCATCGCTGATCGAACCTACAACAGGTTCAGATGGCGGGTAGCAGCGGTCTTCATCAGCGAGTTCGCCAGTTCGAGCGCGGCCAGCGCGTCCGCTCCTGTACCATCGGCACCCACTTCGATCGCAACTCCGGGGTTTTCGTTGATCATTCGTCCGCCGACAAGCACGATGATATGAGGGTTGGCCGATACGTTGCGTACCGCCTTGATGAGGTTACCAAGGGCTGCGCTAGGACAATCGCGGGCGAGGGTCAATCCGATGAGATCGAAGGGTTGCCGCGCGAGGCGATCCAGCAATTCGCGCCGCTCAGGCTTGACCAGCGCTTCGCTGCGCCAGCCGCCGCGAGCGAAGACTTCCTCGATCATCAGCGTGCCGAAATTGTGGTTGTCTCCCGGCATCGGCGAGAACAGCGCCGAGTAAGGGAGGCTCATCCCGCCCATCACGGCGGGCGAGCGTGCTGCGACTTCGCGCATCACTTCCTGCAACCGCCACAAGCCCATTGTAACATCAAGGAAATCGCACTCATCCGATTCCCACATCTCGCCCAGCTTGCGGGCGGCAGGGGCGAGCAGATCGAGGCAGATTGTCTCGACACTGGCGCCCTTGGTGATGAAGGCATCGACCTCTTCAAGGAGGCTCGCCGCTTCGAGCCGCAAGGGCAAAACGGCGAAGCGCGAAGCCTCGTCCGCAGAAATGGTTCGGGATCGTTTCGACCGGGCCTGAGCGTCTGAACTGGTGTGCGCCATCAACAGGCGCGGAATGATCTCACCCTCGATGATCGCATTGACGGAATCGGGCTGATCGGGGCTGGCAACAGAACCGCGTCGTCGCACCGCTTCAAGCGGCGCCGAGATGACCCCCCGCAGGACCGCCGATCCCGCACCAAACATGCTCGAAGCCTTGGACTCTCCCATTCGTCAGACCCTCCCAGGTCTTGCGGACGAACCTTCCGCAGGAGGTGTACCAACCCAACATCGATCGGCAGCAGCCCTGATCCCCAAGGGCCAGCGACTCTAAATACGCTTTTTCCCGGCATGGCGCAAATGACCTTACCGGGGAATCTGTAATCGTCAACAAAACTAAACGTCCAATCTAGTTGACACTCAAGTTGGAAAGGGTAATCTCCGAGTCTGAGAGAAAAGGCTAACGCATCACATGACTCGGACGGATCAAGCATCCCCGGTCGAACCCGGAACCACGGTGAAGGGGGCGGGCCACGAGAGGGGCAATACCGGCGCACTTTACACCGCCGAAGAACGGCAGCGCCGCGACCAATCCGTCTGGACCATTGTTCAGGGCGTCTTGGCCCCGGTGCAGTTTCTGGTGTTTCTCGTTAGCCTCGGCCTTGTGATCCGCACGCTCACCACCGGTGACGGCGCCTTCGCTGCCGACGTCTCAATCGTCATCAAGACACTGGTACTCTACACCATCATGATCACCGGCTCGATCTGGGAGAAGGTGGTGTTCGGCAAATGGCTGTTTGCCCCCGCGTTCTTCTGGGAAGACGTGTTCTCGATGCTCGTGCTGGCGCTGCACACCCTTTATCTGGTGCTGCTGCTGGGCGAGATCGGCACGCTGGAGCAGCGGATGCTGGTCGCGCTGGCTGGTTATGCCGCTTACGTGATCAACGCTGGCCAGTTCATCTGGAAGCTGCGGATGGCGCGCCTTCAGGGCTCGCTGTCCAACACGGCGGTGGCCGCATGAGCGTGGCTGACATCCTTGATGGCTGCGCGGCCGAACTCGCCCACGACACTGGCCCCGCAATCGCTCCTGCGCGCCCCGTTCTGCGTGAACGCGGCCAGCGTGAAGTGTTCTGCGGCCTCACCGGCATCATCTGGCTGCACCGCAAGATGCAGGACGCCTTCTTCCTCGTGGTCGGCTCACGCACCTGCGCCCACCTGCTGCAATCGGCGGCGGGCGTGATGATCTTTGCCGAGCCGCGCTTTGCGACCGCGATCATGGAAGAGCGTGATCTGGCCGGCATGGTCGATGCCCAGGACGAGCTTGACCGGGTGGTGAACCGCCTGCTCGAACGCCGCCCCGACATCAAGACCCTGTTCCTCGTCGGCTCGTGCCCCTCGGAAGTGATCAAGCTCGATCTCGCCAAGGCCGCGCAGCGCCTCGGCGCGGTGCATATGCCGCGGGTTCGCATTCTGAATTATTCGGGCAGCGGGATCGAAACGACCTTCACGCAAGGCGAAGATGCCTGCCTGTCAGCGCTGGTGCCGGTGATGCCTGCCCTTGCCGCCGATGCGCCCAAGGAGCTGCTGATCGTCGGCAGCCTCCCCGACATTGTCGAAGACCAGTTCCTGCGCCTGTTTGCCGAGATGGGTATCGCCAAGGTCGGCTGTCTGCCCGCCCGCAACGCCCGCGACCTGCCGAGCGTTGGCCCGGGGACCCGCTACCTGCTGGCTCAGCCCTTTCTGGGTGAGACCGCGATGGCGCTCGAAGGTCGCGGCGCCCAGCGGATCGAGGCCCTGTTCCCGTTCGGCGTCGACGGTACAAGTGACTGGCTGCGTGCTGCGGCTGAGGCGTTCGGCATCGACCGCGCCCTGACCGAGCAAGTCATCGCCCCCGGCCGCGCCCGCGCTGCCCGCGCGCTCGCCAATCTGCGTCCGCAGCTTGAAGGCAAGCGCATCACCTTCCTGCCCGACTCGCAGCTCGAAGTGCCGCTCGCGCGCTTCCTGCAAGACGAATTGGGGATGGAGCTGGTCGAAGTCGGCACGCCCTATCTGCACCGCGCGCATCTCGCCCGCGAGCTGGACAGGTTCGGCCCCAACGTGCGCCTCAGCGAAGGCCAGCATCTCGACCGCCAGCTTGATCGTGTGCGCGCTGACCGCCCTGACATTACCGTATGCGGACTTGGCCTTGCCAACCCGCTCGAAGGCGAAGGCCTGACCACCAAGTGGGCCATCGAACTCGTCTTCTCGCCGATCCACGGCTTCGACCAAGCCGCCGATCTCGCCGAACTCTTTGCCCGGCCGCTGCGGCGCCGGGACATGCTGGAGGTCTAGGCGATGCAACTGGCTGTCTGGACATATGAAGGCCCCCCGCATGTCGGCGCAATGCGCGTCGCGACTGCGATGGAGAAACTCCACTACGTGCTGCACGCACCGCAAGGTGATACTTACGCGGACCTGCTGTTCACGATGATCGAACGGCGCGGCAAGCGCCCCCCGGTCACCTACACCACCTTCGAAGCCCGCGATCTGGGCAAGGACACGGCGCAAATCTTCCAGGATGCCGCACGCGAAGCGGTCGCGCGGTTCAAGCCGCAGGCGATCATCGTCGGCGCGTCCTGCACCGCTGAACTGATCCAGGACGATCCGGCCGGCCTGTCCGAGGCCATGGGCCTGCCCTGCCCGGTCATCCCGCTCGAATTGCCGAGCTATCAGCGGAAAGAAAACTGGGGCGCGGCGGAAACCTTCTACCAGATCGTCCGCACCCTCGCCGACAAGTCGGTGGTGCGCGAGCCGCGTGAAGGCCGTGCGGCCCGCGTCAACATTCTCGGCCCCACCGCCTTGGGCTTCCGCCACCGCGACGATCTCGTCGAGATCCGCAAGATTCTTGCCCTGCTGGGTGTCGAGGTCAATCTCGTCGCTCCGCTGGGTGCCACCCCGGAGGACATTACCCGGATCGGCCACGCCGATTTCAACATCGTCCTCTACCCCGAAATCGCAGATGAGGCCGCCCGCTGGCTCGAAAAGACTTTCGATCAACCAGCAGTGCGGACCGTCCCTATCGGCGTGGGAGCCACCCGCTCCTTCATTGCCGACGTCGCCGAGCTGGCAGGTGCAGATCCCACGCCTGCCCTCGGCGACACCTCTTCCCGGATGCCCTGGTGGTCACGGTCGGTCGATTCGACCTACCTGACCTCCAAGCGCGTCTTCATCTTCGGCGATGCGACCCACGCGGTCGCCGCCGCCCGGATCGCTCGCGAGGAACTGGGCTTCGAAGTCTGCGGCCTCGGTTGCTACAGCCGCGAATTCGCCCGTGAGGTGCGCGCCGAAGCGGCCCGCTGCGGGATCGAGGCGCTGATCACCGATGATCATCTCGCGGTCGAAGACGCTATCGCTGCCGCTGCGCCCGAACTGGTGCTCGGCACGCAGATGGAACGCCACATCGCCAAGCGGTTCGGCATCCCCTGTGCGGTCATAAGCTCGCCCGTCCACGTGCAGGATTTCCCTGCGCGCCATTCGCCGCAGATGGGCTTTGAAGGCGCGAATGTGATCTTCGACACCTGGGTCCACCCGCTGGTGATGGGCCTTGAAGAGCACCTGCTCACCATGTTCCGCGAGGACTTCGAATTCTCTGACGAAGCGGGCGCATCGCATCACGCAGCGCACTCACCCCGCAAGGCATCGGTGCAGGCCGTCTCGGAAGCGCCGGTCGAGGACATCCCCTCATCTGCAATGGCGGATGCTGACGGCACGCTCTGGACCGTCGAGGCCGAGCGTGAGCTGAAGAAGATCCCGTTCTTCGTGCGCGGCAAGGCTCGCCGCAACACCGAGAACTTCGCCGCTGCCGAGGGTCGCCGCCAGATCGATCTCGAAACTCTCTATGACGCAAAGGCGCATTATGCACGGTAATGTCGCCTCCGCTTCCACGCTGGACCCCCGCGCGCCTGTCCGGGTCGTGATCGTCACGCTCGACAATCACCTCAAAGGCGCAGTGGACCGGGCCGAGGAAGCACTGGCGGCAGAGGGTATCGATCTCAGCCTGCATGCAGCATCCGAATGGGGCAGCGACGCGGGCGAGCTTGAGCATTGCAAGGCAGCCATCGCCGAAGCCGACATTGTCATCGCGACGATGCTGTTCCTCGACGATCACATCCGCGCGATCCTCCCCTCGCTCGAAGCGCGGCGCGAAGATTGCGATGCGATGGTGTGCCTGATGTCGGCGGGTGAAGTCGTCCGCCTGACCAAGATGGGTGCCTACCGGATGGACGCGCCGGCCAAGGGCCCGCTCGCACTGCTGAAGAAGCTGCGCGGCAATGCTGGCAAGCCCGGCGGCAATTCGGGCGCGGGGCAGATGAAGATGCTGCGCCGACTGCCCAAACTGCTGCGCTTCATTCCCGGCACCGCGCAGGACGTGCGCGCCTATTTCCTGACGCTGCAATATTGGCTGGCCGGTTCGGACGAGAACGTCGTCGCCATGGTCCGCGCGCTGATCGACCGCTATGCGGCCGGTGAGCGGCTCTATCGCCGCGGGATCACCAAGGCCGAAGCCCCGCTCGAATATCCTGAGACCGGGGTCTATCACCCGCGCACCCAGCAACGCATTTCCGAAAGCCTGCGCCTGCTCCCGCGCGAGGAAGGCAAGCACGGCACGGTCGGGCTGATCCTGCTGCGTTCCTACCTGCTCGGCCGTGACTGCGCGCATTATGACGGCGCGATTGCTGCCTTTGAAGCTGCGGGTCTCAAGGTTGTCCCGGTGTTCGCCAGCGGGCTCGATGCGCGTCCGGCGATCGAAGCCTTCTTCGTCGGCCCGGATGGCAAGCCCACGGTGGATGCGGTGGTGAACCTCACCGGCTTCAGCCTCGTCGGCGGCCCCGCCTATTCCGATGCGCAGGCCGCACGCGACGTGCTGGGCAAGCTCGATCTGCCCTACCTCGCTGCCCACGCGATCGAGTTCCAGACAATCGAGGATTGGGCGCACCGTCCGCAGGGCCTGCTGCCGCTCGAATCGACGATGATGGTCGCCATGCCGGAACTTGACGGTTCGACCGTGCCGAGCGTGTTCGGCGGCCGTGCGGGCAATTCGGACAAGGGCTGCACTGGCTGCGATCGCAATTGCGCCCGCCCCGCCTCGCACAAGGCCCGCCCGATGCAGGCCTGCCCGGAACGCGCCGAGGCGCTGGCTGCTCGCACGGTCAAACTGATCCAGCTGCGCAAAAGCGAGCGTGCGGCCCGCAAGCTCGCCATCGTTGTCTTCAACTTCCCGCCCAATGCCGGAGCCACCGGAACCGCCGCCTTCATGGCAGTGCACGAATCGCTCTACGCCACGCTCCAGCGCCTCAGCGCCGATGGCTATGCGGTCGACGTCCCCGAAAGCGTCGATGCGATGCGGGACGCTCTGCTGAAGGGCAATACCGATCGCTATGGCACCGATGCCAACGTCGCCCACCGTATCCCGGCCGATGAACACGTGCGGCGCGAAAAGCACCTCGCCGAAATCGAGGCCGCATGGGGCCCTGCCCCCGGCAAGCAGCTGTCCGATGGCGGCAACATCCTCATTCAGGGCGCGCATTTCGGCAATGTCTTCGTCGGCGTGCAACCGGGCTTCGGCTACGAAGGCGATCCGATGCGGTTGCTGTTCGAGGGCACGTTCAGCCCCACCCACGCCTTCAGCGCCTTCTACCGCTGGATCCGCGAAGACTTCGGCGCTCACGCCATCCTGCATTTCGGCACGCACGGCGCGCTCGAATTCATGCCGGGCAAGCAGGCCGGGATGTCGGGCAAGTGCTGGCCGGATCGTCTGATTGGCGACACGCCCAATTTCTACCTCTACGCCGCCAACAACCCGTCCGAAGGGATGTTGGCCAAGCGCCGCTCTGGCGCGACGCTGGTGAGTTATCTTACCCCGCCGCTCGCGCAGGCCGGGCTGTACAAGGGCCTGGTCGAACTCAAGGCCACCGTCGAACGCTGGCGCACCACGATTGACGATGCTGACCATGCCACAGAGCGTGCTGACCTTGCCCAACTGGTCGCCGATCAGTGCGAAGCGCTCGACATCACCTATGCCGATATCGGCGAGCTGCCCGCGCGGCTTTACGAGATGGAAGCGGCGCTGATCCCGCATGGGCTGCATGTCCTCGGCCGCAACCCGCAGGGGATCGAGCGCGAAGACATGCTTGATGCGATGATGGAAGCCGGGAGCCTTGATGGCCCGACGCCTGAACGCGCGGTGCTGGCGGCCAAGCTCGATTCCTCGGACGAACTGGGCGCGCTGATCCACGCGCTGGATGGCGGTTATGTTCAGCCCGCCCCCGGCGGCGATGTGGTGGTGAACCCCGACGTGCTGCCCACCGGCCGCAATATCCACGGCTTCGATCCGTTCCTGATGCCGTCGGCCTATGCCTGCCGCCTCGGCAACGAACAGGCCGAGCAGTTGATCGCCCGCCATGTGAACGGCGGCGAGCCCTTCCCCGAAAGCATCGCGATGGTGCTGTGGGGCACCGACAACATGAAGTCCGAAGGCGTCCAGATCGCGCAAGCGATGACGCTGATGGGCGCACGGCCCCGCCGCGATTCCTATGGCCGTCTGGCTGGCGCGGAACTCATCCCGCTCGCCGAACTCGGCCGTCCGCGGATCGATGTGGTGATGACGCTGTCGGGCATCTTCCGCGATCTGCTGCCGATGCAGACCCGGATGCTCGCCCAAGCCGCGCTGCTCGCCAGCCAGGCCGAGGACGAGGCCATTGAAGCCAACTTCGTCCGCAAGCACACGCTGGCGCAGATGGAAAAGCACGGCTGCGACCTCGAGACCGCCGCTTTGCGCGTCTTCTCCAATGCCGAGGGGGCTTATGGCGCCAACGTCAACCAGATGATCGAAGGCGGCGTCTGGGCCGATCCCGATGAACTCGCCAATGCCTTCGAGATCAACAAGGGCTTTGCCTACGGCGTTTCGGGCAAGCCGGTGCAGCAGCGCGAATTGCTGCAAAGCGCGCTCAGCACGGTCGATTTCACCTACCAGAACCTCGAAAGCGTCGAACTCGGCATCAATGATGTCGACCAGTATGTTGACGGGCTTGGCGGCGTGACCCGCTCGGTCGCGCGGGCCAAGGGGGCGGAAACGCCGGTCTATATCCTCGATGCGACGCGCGGCAGCACCAAGGTGCGCACGCTGGGCGAACAGATCGACCTTGAAACCCGCACCCGCACGCTGAACCCCAAGTGGTTCGAAGGCCTGCTCGAACATGGTTACGAAGGCGTGCGCCAGATTGAAGGCCATGTGACCAGCACGCTGGGCTGGTCGGCCACCACCGGGCAAGTCGCGCCGTGGGTGTACCAGAAGATTTCCGAGACCTTCGTGCTCGATGCCGAGATGCGGCGGCGGATGTCGGCGCTCAACCCCAAGAGCGCGGGCCGCGTGGCGAACCGGCTGCTGGAAGCCTGCGACCGCAACTTGTGGGCGCCGGACGAAGCCACTCTCGCCGCCTTGCGCGAAGCCAATGACGAGCTGGAGGACCGCCTCGAAGGCGTGTTCCCGGCAGAATGAATTCAAGGGATAGATCATCATGAACCTGCACAGCCCCTCATCGTCCTTCAGCCCGCCCGATGGCGACGGCTCGGTTCAGGTCCAGCTGGACCCGGCCGACAAGATCAAGGGTGCCAAGGTTTTCGCCGTCTACGGCAAGGGCGGGATCGGCAAGTCAACCACGTCTTCCAACCTGTCGGCCGCCTTTTCGAAACTGGGCCACCGGGTGCTCCAGATCGGCTGCGATCCCAAGCACGACAGCACCTTCACGCTGACCAAGAAGCTGATGCCGACTGTGATCGACGTGCTCGAAACGGTTGAATTCCACGCGGAAGAGCTGCGGCCCGAAGACTACATGTTCGAAGGCTATAACGGCGTGATGTGTGTCGAGGCTGGCGGGCCTCCGGCAGGCACCGGCTGCGGCGGCTATGTGGTCGGCCAGACGGTGAAGCTGCTGAAGCAGCACCACCTTCTCGAAGAAACCGACGTCGTGATCTTCGACGTGCTGGGCGATGTGGTATGCGGCGGCTTTGCGGCACCCCTGCAACATGCCGAGCGCGCGCTGGTGGTGGCAGCGAACGACTTTGACTCGATCTTCGCAATGAACCGGATCGTGGCGGCGATCGCGGCGAAATCGAAAAACTATGACGTGCGCCTTGCCGGCGTCGTCGCCAACCGCAGCAAGGACACCGACGAGATCGACCGGTTCTGCGAAAAAGTCGGGATGCCCCGCCTCGCGCACTTCCGCGATGTCGATGCGATCCGCCGCTCGCGCCTGAAGAAGTGCACGCTGTTCGAAATGGGCGACGATCCCGAAGTGATCGCGGCGCAGGACGAATATCTGCGCCTCGCCGCAATGCTGTGGGCCGGTGTCGATCCGTCCAAGGCGCAGCCGATGAAGGACCGCGACATCTTCGACTTCCTGGGGTTTGAATAATGGCGACCCGGCACTCATCCGAATATGATCACCGGCGCGAGGCGCTGGCGACCTATTTCGACAGCACCGCGCGTCAGGCGTGGATCGACCTCACCTCCGACGCGAAGGTCAGCGGCATCCGCGCGACCGTGCGCGCCGGGCGCGATGCGATGCGTGCCAACCTTCTGGACTGGCTGCCGACCGACCTGCGCCGCACCAAGGTGCTCGATGCCGGATGCGGCACCGGTTCGCTGGCGGTTGCAGCCGCCTGCCGCGGCGCCGAAGTCACCGGGATCGATGTCGCCGCGGGCCTCGTTGAAGTCGCCCGCGAACGCACGCCTTCATTCATCGGCCATGGCCGCATCCACTGGCGCTCGGGCGACATGCTTGATCCGCAGCTGGGCACCTTTGCCCATGTGGTCGCGATGGACTCGCTGATCCATTATCAGCCCGAAGATCTCGTCGATGCGCTGACCCAGCTGGCGCAGCGCACCACCGGATCGATCCTGTTCACCTTCGCCCCGCGCACGCGCTTGCTGAGCGCGATGCACGAAGTCGGCAAGTTCTTCCCCAAGTCAGACCGTTCGCCAGCCATCGTCCCGACCGCCGAGGGCGATCTGCGCGAACGGCTCGCCCGCCTGCAAGGCTGGAGCATCGGCCGTACCCAGCGCATCAGCAGCGGGTTCTACACCTCGCAGGCGCTGGAACTGGTGCGCCACGGATGACCCAGCCCGTCCGCCCTCCCAAACCGCATTGGACAGCGCTGGTTTTCCAGCTGCTGCCGTTTGCGGATGCGGCGAGTGTGGACCTGCCGCTGCCCCGCCTGCTGCGCCTCGCGCTGTTTCAGGTGAGCGTCGGCATGGCGATGGTGCTGCTCAACGGCACCTTGAACCGGGTCATGGTGGTCGAGCTTGGCACGCCCACATGGCTGGTTGCGCTGCTTATCGCGGTGCCGCTGTTTGCTGCGCCGTTCCGCGCGCTGATCGGCCACAAGTCCGACACGCACCGTTCGGTGCTCGGCTGGCGGCGGGTGCCCTATATCTGGTTCGGCACGCTGATGCAGTTCGGCGGCCTTGCCATCATGCCCTTCGCGCTTCTGCTGCTGGGCACCGTAGATCGCTTCGAAATCGGGCTGGTCGCGGCGACCGCTGCCTTCCTGCTGACCGGCACCGGCTTCCATGTCACGCAGACCGCGGGCCTTGCGCTGGCGACCGACCTTGCGCCCGAAGACAAGCGCCCGCGCGCGGTCGCGCTGCTCTACGTGATGCTCTTGGTCGGCATGATGTTCTCCGCTTTCGTGATCGGCGGCGTGCTGTCCGACTATAGCGAGACCAAGCTGGTGCAGGTGATCCAGGGCTGTGCGCTGCTGACTGTCATTCTCAACGTGATCGCCTTGTGGAAGCAGGAAGCGCGCAACCCCGCTGTTACCGCCCCTGATCGCGAGACGGCGACGTTCAGGGAAATCTGGCAGGCCTTCATCACCGATGGCCGCAACGCTCGGCTCCTGACCGCGATCGGCATTGGCGCGGCAGGCTTCGCCATGCAGGATGCGCTGCTTGAGCCCTATGGCGGAGAAATCCTCGGCCTTTCGGTCGGTGCGACCACGGGACTGACGGGCGCCTGGGCGCTCGGCTCGCTGTTCGGCTTCATGCTTTCGGGCCGGGCGCTGGCACGCGGCTGGGATCCGCTCCGGCTCGCCGGGGCCGGCCTGGTGGTCGGGATCAACGCCTTCCTGCTGGTGCTGTTTGCTGGTCCCTTCGGCGCGCCGTTGATGCTGTACGCCGGTGCGCTGACCATCGGGGTCGGGCTCGGGCTGTTCTCGGTCGGCACGCTGATGGAAGCGATGAGCCTGGCCAAGCACCAGACTGCGGGCCTTGCGCTAGGCGCATGGGGCGCGGTGCAGGCGACCTGCGCCGGCTTGGGTATCGCCATCGGCGGCCTGCTGCGCGACGGGATCGCAGCCCTGCTGCAAAGCGGCGATCAGACCGCAAGCATCGCCATGCGCGCCACCGGATATGGCTCGGTCTACATCCTCGAAATCGCTCTTCTGCTTATCGGCCTTGCCGCCATCGGCCCGCTGGTCAGCCACCAGCGCCGCCTGCCGGACGACGCCGAAGACCCGCTCGCCCAGCCCTTTGGGCTCGTTGAGTTTCCGACATGATTACCTGTGCCCGCCCGTCCCGATCCTTGCCCGGCTCCGCCTCAGCCGGATTGTTCCATGAGAGGAATATGAAATGAACGCTGCCTATATCGTCGGCACCTTCGATGTTGCCGAACTCACCTTCCTGCTGTTTTTCGGATTCTTCATCGCGCTGGTGTTCTACCTGAACCGCGAAAGCCGCCGCGAGGGCTACCCGCTCGAAGATGAGGGCACCGGCAAGATTCACCCCGGCAGCCTGTTTGACGCAGGCAAGAAGACCTTCCAGCTGCCGAACGGCCGCGGCACCTATGTGCCGGAAGACGTCGCCCGCGATGACATCAACGTCCCCGGCGTCCCGGCCTTCCGCTCCGCTGGAGCGCCGCTGGTGCCGACGGGCGATCCGATGCTCGACGGCATGGGCCCGGCTGCCTTTGCCAACCGCTCGAAGTATCCCGACCTCACCTTCGATGGTCGTCCGCGGATCGTTCCGATCGCGCAAAGCCACGAGATCATCGTCTCGCCCAACGATCCGCAGCTGGTCGGCTGGCCGGTGGTTGCTGCCGACGGCGTGACCGTGGGCAAGGTCAGCGATATCTGGGTCGATCAGGCCGAACACCTGATCCGTTACCTCGAAGTCGAAACCACCACCGGCAAGAAGGTGCTGGCGCCGATGATGGTCGCCACGGTCCACGGCAACGGCCTGATCGACGCGCTGCTGCCGATCATCGAGGACAAGCCCAAGTTCGTGGAGATCGACGCCATCACCGCCGCGCAGTTCGAGAACGCACCGACGCTCGAAACCGCTGGCATCATCACCCGCTACGAAGAAGACCGCGTCCAGGCCTATTTCGGCGGCGGTTACATGTATGCGACTCCGGAAAGGTCTGAAGCATGGATCTGAACCCAACCGCAGGTGCAGCAGCGACGGAAACGTCGCTGCTACCCGGCCTCGATCACGCCTCGCTTGAGAATGACGGGCCCAAGGCGTTCGGCGACCGGATCGGCACGCCGGCACCTGAGGAAAAGGTTTTGTGGAAGGGCCGTCCCACGGTCAGCCTGCTGGCGCGCTCGGCGTTCCATGCCCACAAAGCCGGCGCCTACATGGCAGCATTGGCGGTGATCGCGGTGCTGACGGGCAATTCCACGGCTGCGCTGGTCGTTGCAGGGCTGGGCCTGGTGCTGGTTGGACTGCTCTACCTGCTCGCCTGGGCGAGCGCGCGCACGACGCTCTACATCCTGACCGACGCGCGTATGATCATGCGCATCGGCATGGCGATCGAGACGCGGATCAACCTGCCCTTGAAGCAGATCACGGCCGCCAACTTCCGCGCACGCGGCAAGGATCACGGCGACATTGCCTTTGAACTGGCCGGTGAGCGACTGCTCAGCACGCTGCTGCTGTGGCCGCATGTCCGCCCGTTCCACTATGCGATGCCCCAGCCGATGCTGCGCGCCGTTCCTGACGCGGCCCACGTCGCACAGATGATCGCCGAAGCCCGCGCGCAATATGGCGCGATCGATCGGAATTTGACCGAGATCAAGGAAGCCGCCCCTGCCAGCGTCCAACACGCCGGTCAGGGCGCAGGTGCGGCTGTGGCCGGACGTCTCGCTCCGGTCATGGGCCGGGCCGGACAGGGTCTTGAGGGAGCACCAGCATGATCGTTCGCGAATACGAGAAGGACGAGGTCACCGTCCACAAGGCGCCGCTGTTGCTGATGGGCGGGATGGTGGCCATCGCGCTGGCATTGACCTCGGCTGTCTCCCTCGGCTTTTTCGAGCGTCAGTCGGTTCCGGCTGAGGCGCGGGCCGCCGCCGGGATCAAGGCCGCAGATGAAGTGACACTGCGCTTCTTCGACGAGGATGACGGCACGGTCCGCGTTGAAGACGGCGCGACGGCGCAAGTGCTCGGCAGCTTTGGCCCGGGCGAAGGCGGCTTCATCCGCGCCACCGTGCGCAGCCTCGTCCACCAACGCCGTATCCGCGGCGAAGGACCGGCGGTGCCCTTCACTCTCACCCGATGGGAGAATGACACGCTCACGCTGAGCGATCCGGTGACCGGACGCAGTGTGGAAGTCAGCTCCTTCGGACCGGACAACCGCGCCGTCTATGCCAACCTGCTCACCGCGAAGACCGCGGCGCAGTAATGGCATTCTCCTTCATCACCGCACGCTCGTTCGAAACGCCCTGCACGATCACGGTCGAGCAGAGCCCCGAGCATTTCCACGCTCATGTCGAACTGGCCGACGAGGTGATTATCCAGCCGGGCGACAAGGTCCGCGTTCACGGCGCTCCGATCCAGATCCCGTTTGGCACGCGCCAGGTGTTTGAACGCCGCGCCACTGTGACCCGCGCCAGCCCGCTGGCCCGCGCGCTCACGCGCTTGGCCGCCTATTTCGATCTGGCCGAACTCTACGAAGTCAGTTTCAATGCCGGGAGGATCAAATGAACGCCTACAAGCCGATGACCAGCGAAGAGGCGATGGCGATCGCGACGCAGGACACGATGCTGACCCCGCGTTTCTACACCACCGACTATGACGCGCTCGATGCCATCGACATCAGCCGCGTGCGGCGCGAATGGGACCAGTTGATCGCCGACATGGTGGGTGATCCCAACAAGCTGCACTTCAAGCACTCGGACCGCTTCAAGGGTGTGATCGAGGGGCTGGAACCCGCGCTGCGCAAGGAGTTCACCGATTTCCTCGTCAGTTCGATGACGAGCGAGTTTTCAGGCTGCGTGCTCTATGCCGAAATCGCCAAGCGCACCAAGAACCCGGATGTGAAGCAGCTGTTCCGCCTGCTCGCCCGCGATGAAAGCCGTCATGCCGGCTTCATCAATGAAAGCCTCAAGGATGCGGGCATCGGCGTCGATCTGGGCTATCTGACGAAGACCAAGAAATACACCTATTTCAAGCCGAAGTTCATCTTCTACGCGGTCTATCTGTCAGAGAAGATCGGCTACGCGCGCTACATCACCATCTTCCGCCATCTGGCCCAGAACCCGCAGTACAAGTTCCACCCGATCTTCGACTGGTTCGAGGAATGGTGCAATGACGAGTTCCGCCATGGTGAGGCCTTCGCCATGCTGTTGCGCGCCGATCCCAAGCTGCTGGAAGGCGCCAACAAGCTGTGGGTGCGCTTCTTCCTGCTGTCGGTCTACGCCACCATGTATGTGCGCGATCACAACCGCCCGCTGTTCCACGCCGCCCTCGGCGTCGATCCGACCGAGTATGGCTACAAGGTGTTCGCGATCTGCAACCAGATCAGCCGCCAGGTCTTCCCGGTGGAACTGGACATTGATGCGCCGGCCTTCCGCACTCAGATGGAAAAGCTGCGCCTCGCGGCCGGACGCATCGAAGAAGGCAAGGCGCGCGGTGGGATCGGCGGTCTGTTGCAACGCGCTTCGGGCATGGCCGGCGCTGGCCTCGCCTTTGCCAAGATGTATCTGCAAAAGCCCAAGTCGAACACTCTGCCCGCTTCGATCCGGCTCCAGCCCGCGTGGTAAGTTGGAGCGGCCATATTGTGCCGTTCATCGTGACGGTCGCGATCTGGTTTGTCGCAACCGGGCTGATTGCCTGGGCGGACAACCGTGAGCGCGCGACCTTTTCCACCAGCCTGTTGATCGGCAGCATCGCCGGGATTGCCGGGCTCGTGGTAATCCTCGTCGCTTCGCTCTCGGCCGAGGTGTGGGCGGTGTACCTGGCCTTCATCGGCGCGCTGATGGTGTGGGGCTGGCATGAGCTTTCGTTCCTGACCGGCGCATCAGCCGGGCCGCGCCGCGGGCTGGCCGATCCGTCGCTGACCGGCGTCGCCCGCTTCCGGCAGGCCGCCGCGACCGTGATGCATCACGAGGTCGCTCTGGCGCTCACCGCACTGCTGCTGATCTCGCTGTCGTGGAGCGTGCCCAACCAGATCGGCGCGACCGTGTTCGTGCTGATGTTCGCTATGCGGCTGATTTCGAAGATCAACCTGTTTGTCGGCGTGCCCAATTCCACGTCTGAAATGCTGCCCGAGCAGCTCGCCTACCTGAAGACCTATTTCGGCCCGAACCGCATGACGGTGCTGCTGGTGCTGTCGGTCGCCGGGATTGCGGCAGTGACCGCATGGTTCGCCAGCCTCGCGCTCGCAGCACCTGTGGGCAGCGCCGAGATGGTGGGCGCGAGCCTGCTGACCACCCTGAGCCTGCTCGGCGTGCTCGAACACCTTTTCCTCGCCCTGCCATTCCGTGACGGGATGCTGTGGGGCTGGGCCATGCCAAAACGGACTGGGCCGCAGCGGAAGACTGCGGCGCAGATCAATCCAGATTGAAAGCAAGACAATGACGACAGAGGGAACCCCGATGGACTTCGAAGCCTACTTCGCCGGCGAGCTGGACACTGTGCGCGCCGACGGCCGCTACCGGGTGTTCACCGATATCAAGCGCCATCGCGGCCGCTTCCCGCACGCGACGCGCTTTGTCGAAGGCGAAACCCAGGCGGTGACCGTGTGGTGTTCGAACGACTATCTCGGCATGGGCCAACACCCCGACGTGCTCGACGCGATGCATGAATGCCTCGACGAATGCGGCGCAGGTGCGGGCGGCACGCGCAACATTTCGGGCACCAATCACCACCACGTGCTGCTTGAGGCTGAGCTGGCTGATCTCCACAACAAGGAAGCGGCCCTGCTGTTCACCAGCGGCTATGTTTCCAACTGGGCAGGTCTCGGCACGCTGGCGTCGAAGATTCCCGGCTGCGTCGTGTTCTCGGACGCGCTCAACCACGCCTCGATGATCGAAGGCATCCGCCACAGCCGCGCGCCTTACAAGGTGTGGCGCCACAATGACGCGGAGCATCTCGACGAACTCCTGTCGATGTACGGCCCCGACGTGCCCAAGCTGGTCGCGTTCGAGAGCGTCTATTCGATGGATGGCGACATCGCCCCCATCGCCGACATCCTCGACGTCTGCGAAAAGCACGGCGCGATGAGCTATATCGACGAGGTCCACGCGGTCGGCCTCTACGGCCCGCGCGGCGGCGGGATTGCCGAGCGCGAAGGGCTGATGGACCGGATCACCGTCATCGAAGGGACGCTGGGCAAGGCGTTCGGCGTGATGGGCGGTTACATTGCGGCCTCGGCCAACCTCGTCGATTTTGTGCGCAGCTTCGCCAGTGGCTTCATCTTCTCGACCGCTCTGCCCCCCGCCATCGCGGCGGGCGCGGCGGCCAGCATCCGCCACCTCAAGAACAGCAGCGCCGAGCGTGAGCTTCAGCAGAAGCGCGTCGCGCAGGTCCGCCGCGCGCTCGACATCATGGGCATCCCGCACCTCGACAACCCGAGCCACATCATCCCGGTGATGGTTGGGGATGCCAAGAAGTGCAAGATGATCAGCGACTGGCTGATGGACAACCACGGCATCTACGTACAGCCGATCAACTACCCGACCGTGCCGGTGGGGACCGAGCGACTGCGCGTCACGCCCTCGCCCGTGCACACCGATGGCGACATCGACCGGCTGATCAAGGCGCTGTCCGAGATCTGGTCGCATTGCGAACTGGCCCGGATGGAACAGGCGGCTTAAACCCCGCCCAACCGGTCCTGCACGCCGCCGCGCCGCTCCGCTTGCCTGACGGGCACCGAAAGGGGCGGCTGCATGGGTCGTGCGCCGGATCTTGTGATCCCGCAGCCGCGCAGCACAATGCTCTGACTTTCAGCAGCTCTCCCTTGGACGGGAGTGGAGGGTGGATGCCTTAGGCGAGGCGTCCGCCCTCCTTTGCGTCTGGGTGGGCGGGATCATCCGAGGGCGCCTCGCCGCTGCGTTACGGCAGAGTGCGGCGATGATGGGGAGACATCCCCGCATGGCCGACAAGGGTGCTAGATTTCCCGCTGAAGGACTTCTCGCACCTTCTTCGACAGTTCCAGTCGGGTGTAGGGCTTTCTGAGCAAATCAACACCAGGGTCAAGGCGGCCGTGTCGGTCGATGGCGTTATCGGTGTAGCCCGAGGTGAAGAGCACCCTGAGCGAGGGTCGAAAAGTCCGGGCCCAATCGGCAAGCTCGGTTCCGTTCATGCCTCCTGGCATCACGATATCCGTGAGCAGGAGGTCCACCTCGTCGTCCGCTTGCAAAAGGACCATCGCCTCGCGGCCTGACATCGCGGTCTTGACGCGATAGCCCAGCAAAACCAATTGCCGCTGCAAATGGCTGAGGACCAGGGCATTATCCTCGACGATGAGGATCTTCTCCGTACCGCCTTGGGGTTGCACATCCGAAGGCAGGTCAGCTTTCGCTGGCTGGCCGATCGGCAGGCGCGGGAAATACAGCTTGATCTTGGTGCCTACACCAGGCTCGGAGCAAATCTCGATATGTCCGCCCGATTGTTTGGTGAAGCCAAACACCATGCTCAATCCAAGTCCGCTCCCCTTGCCAACGGGCTTGGTGGTGAAAAACGGCTCAAAGGCCCGCCCGGCCGTGACAGCATCCATGCCAGTGCCCGTGTCGGTCACACAGAGCATGATGTACTCCCCGGGCACCACCTCCGGATATCTGAGAGCGTAATCAGGTCCCAGCCTTGTGTTGGCGGTCTCAATCACCAGTTTGCCTTCGTCTTCCATCGCGTCGCGGGCATTGACCACGAGGTTCAGGAGCGCTGAATCCAGTTCGCCAGCGTCGATTTCGATGAGTCCGAGATCAGGATCGGAATGGAATTCCACATCGATACTCTCGGGCAGGGTGCGCCGGACGATCCCCTGCATCGCCCCCACCAGCTGGTTGACGTTCGTCGGCTTCGGATCGAGCGGCTGACGGCGGGCGAAAGCGAGCAGGCGATTGGTCAGCTCGGCCCCCCGCTCCGCCGCCGAAAGCGTCACCTCGGCCAAGGGCTTGAGTTCCGGATCGGTTATGCTCTCGGCGAGGATTTCTGCATTGCCCAGGATCACTGTAAGCAAATTGTTGAAATCGTGCGCAATGCCTCCGGTGAGGTGTCCCACCGCCTCCAGCTTCTGGCTCTCGCGTAGTCTGCGTTCCATCGCGATGCGCTCGCTGATATCGCGCATAAATCCCACAAAGGCAGCCCCGCTCCCATCATGCGCCTCGGTGATCGAGAGCTCGATGGGAAATTCACGCCCGGACTTTGCCCGCGCCTCGATCTCGATCCGACGATTGACGACATGGGCCACACCGGTTTGCTGGTAGCGGTGCATACCGTGAGCGTGGGCCTGCTGATGCCTGGATGGGACAATCAGATCATTGAGATTTTGCCCCAAGGCCTCGGCCCGAGACCATCCAAAGGTTTGCTCCGCCGCACGATTCCAGCCGACGACCTTCCCTTCCGCATCGATGGCGACCGCTGCGTCGAGGACTGTGCTCAACAACAGGCGGAGCGCGGCCGAGTCTTGGACGGGAGGTTGGCTCATGGATTCATCGTTTTAAGGTATCGAAGCGGGACGAATATAATTTCGATCAGTCCTTCTGATACTGGCCCCGCCATAGGATTGTCGGCCAGATCCCGGCTTGTGTGCGGGTGCATTTTGTCGCAGGCCGCTTTGACTGAATGACACGGTTATGGGTGGCAAGCGGCCCTCGATCTGATGGCGCCTTATGCCATCAAAATCCTAGCTTCCGCTTAACCATGCGCCAGATCGAACTACGGGGCGATGAAGGAAGGCGAAAACCGCCCATCCCGCTGCGGCGTCCCTTACTTCACCGGAATGAAGCGCACCGCCACCCCGCCTGACGCCGCCAACCGCACCGCGAAGGTGTCCCCGCCGGTGACCACCTTCTCCTCGATCACGATGTCATAGGGGTTGTAGTCCCAATGCGCGTGCGGCCCGTCGCGGTAGATCTGCGCGCGGTACTTGCGGCCCGTTTCAAGGAAGGACAGCGGCAGGGACAGATCGCGCGGCTCGTGGTCGGTCACCGCGCCGAGGAACCATTCCTTGGACTTCCTCCCCTGCCGCGCGAAGGCGACATATTGGCCAACCTCACCGGCGAGCGCGATCGACTCCTCCCAGTCGGCTTCCACATCCTTGATGAATTGGAAGGCTTCGGGCCGCGCTTCGTAATTCTCTGGCAGATCGGCGGCCATCTGGAGCGGCGAGTAGATCGTCACATAGGTCGCAAGCTGCTTGGCCAGCGTGGTCTGCGGGCGGTTCTTCGGATCGCCGCGCGGCATGTCGGGGCGCACCGGCGGGCGCTCGTTGGGGCGCAGGTCGAAGATGCCGGGGGTATAGTCGAACGGCCCGGCCAGCAGCGCGGTGAAGGCCAGCATCGGCTCATGCGAAGGCGGATTGGGCGGCGTGCCCCAGGCGTTGAACTCCATCCCGCGCGCGCCTTCGCGGGTCATCCAGTTGGGGTAGGTGCGCCTGAGGCCGGTGTCCTTGACCGGCTCGTGGGTGTCCATCGCGATCTGGCGCTCAGCGGCGGCCTTGATCACCGTCATGTGGTGGTCGATCATGCGTTGGCTGTCGTAATATTCGTAGTGGCGGATGCCCTTGTCATCGACCCACACCGCATCGCCCGCGTCGGAAACATAGCCCGACTTGACGTAGTGCGAGCCGATCTTGCGCACCAGATCAAGGCCTGCCGCCAGCTGCTTTTCGTAATTGGTGAGGTTGGCCGAGGTTTCGTGATGGACGATCAGCTGGACGCCCTTGGCGGCGGCATATTTGCTCAGGCCCGCGATGTCGTAATCGGGATAGGGCTCGGTGAAGCTGAACAGATCACCATTGTTGAACCAGTCGCCGTCCCAGCCCTTGTTCCAGCCTTCGACCAGCACGCCGGCAAAGCCGTGCTTGGCGGCAAAGTCGATATAGCGCTTGGTCTCGGCGGTGGTCGCGCCGTGATATTTGTCGCTCGCCCAGGTGCGGTCATTGATGTGCATCGCCCACCAGATGCCGACATATTTGCCGGGCTTGGCGTAGGAGACATCGCCCAGCGCGTTGGGTTCGTTGAGGTTGAGGATGATGTCGGAATTGATCAGGCCCACCGCCTCACGCGCGATCTGGATGGTGCGCCACGGGGATGTGAACGGCGCCTTGGTCTTCACCTTCGGCCCGCCCGACCAATTGCGCAGGTTCGCCTGGAAATTGCCGGGGCGCAGCTGATCGAGGGACATCGAGGAGTAATTGACCAGCGCCGCCTCGTGGATCGCGAAGTGGATGCCGGTGGTGGTGCGGAAGGTGGACGGGGTGTGCGCGTCATCAACCTCGCCTGCGGGGGCGACGCGGTAGATATACTCGTTGCGGTTGTATTCGTCGGACGGCGTGTACCACATCGTCGTTTTGTCGCCGACGCCGAACTGGGTCAGCTCCTCGACGATGGCGATGTCACCTTGCAGCGCCGCCTGTTCGGGCAGCTCGTAGCGGAATCCGATGCCGGTATCGAAGGCGCGGAAGCGGACCGTCATCTGCCGGTCGGGGCCCTCGGCGGCACGGAAGGTGACGCTGAGTTCATTGTGCTGATCGCGCACCAGCCGGCGCTCGCCCCACGGCTGTTCCCAAGTGGTGTTTTGCGAGGCGCGGGCCGATCCGGCGATGGCGAGGCCGCGTTCAAAGCCGTGATGTTCGGCGAACAGCATCCCGAGCTTGGACGGAGCGATGACCTGCTCGCCCTCGAAGCTCACGGCATAGGTCGCCTGGCCACCATCATCCTTGACCGTGACGGTGATCTTGCCGTCGGGCGAGGTCACTTCCAACGTCTCGGCATAGGCAGGCGCCGCTGCCCATGCCACTGCCGCCGCCGCGATCATCCGGGTCCAAAGCTTCGTCATGCGTCCTCTCCCACGCCCATCGGAGCGCTCATTTGGTCTCTGTGAAAATCCGGTAGCCCCACGGCGCAAGCGCAAGCGCCTCGCCGCTCGCGAAGGTCATCGCCTCGCCGTTGAGCGCGTCGGCATAGCCGCCATGATGGCGCGCGTGCTGGAAGGTCACCTGCTGCGGCCGGGGGCTGAGGTTGAACACCGCAAACACCCGTTCGCCCGCAGACCCGCGCGTGAAGGCGAAGACATCTGCCGTCGCATTGGTCGGCACTTCCAACAGCGGCGCGCCAAAGCGCCCGTTGTGGAGCGCGGCGTTGTCAGTCTTGAGCGCGATCAGCTTGGCGATCAGCGCGGCGTGCTTGCCTTCGCGCCAGACGATCGGATCGCGCTCGAAGAACTTGAGCATCCGGTCATTATCCGCCTCCTGCCCATTGTAGATCAGAGGCAGTCCGAGGCCGGTGAAGGACAGCGCCATCGCAGCCTCATAAGCCGGGCCGTAGATGTTCGCTGCCACTCCGTCCCACGAATTCTGGTCGTGGTTCTCGGTATAGACCATGCGCATCGCGGCGTGGGGCCAGGTTTCCGACTGCCCGGCATAGTAACCGCGCATCGCCCCTGCCCCGCTGCCGTCCTTGACGAGGCGCTGCATCGCCTCCTTCCAGCCCCAGCCATAGGTGGCGTCGAAAGCGCGGGCGTGGAGATCGCGTTGCTCCCATTCGGCGAGCATGAAGACCGGCTTCACCTTGTTGAGTTCGGCGCGGGCGGTGTCCCAGAAATCGGTCGGGACATACCCCGCCACGTCCGCGCGATACCCGTCGATGCCGAATTCGCGCACCCAATAAACGAGGCTTTCGGTCATGTACTGGCGCAGGCGGGGCTGGCTGTAATCGAAGTCCGCCACGTCCGACCAGTCGGTGCCGGCGGGCGACATCAGCGCGCCTTCGGGCGTGCGGGTGTACCACTCCGGGTGGCTCAGGGTCAGCGGATTGTCAGTGGCTGAATGGTTGGCGACCCAGTCGAGGATGACCTTCAGCCCCAGCCGGTGCGCCTCGTCCACAAAGGCGCGGAACTCGGCCTCGGTGCCGAATTCGGGATTGACCGCGCGGTAATCGCGCACGGCATAGGGGCTGCCAAGGCTGCCCTTGCGGTTCGCCTCGCCAATCGGGTGGATCGGCATCAGCCAGATGATATCGACCCCCATCGCTGCGAGCCGCGGCAGCTGCTTCTGCGCGGCGGCAAAGGTGCCCTCGCTGGTGAACTGCCGGGTGTTGAGCTGATACAGTACCGCGTCGCGCGTCCACTCGGCGTTTGGCACCTGGACCACATCGCGCGGGGTGTAATCGGGCTGGGCCAGCGCAGGGGTAGCGACCAGCGCGCCCGCCAGCAGGGCAAATACCAGCCGCATCACGCTTCCCCCGCCCGCAGAGCGGGAACGCCTCGCGCCTCGCCATCAGTGACGAACAGGGTCGCCGTCGCTGCCAGCACGAAGCTCACCGCCGCAATCGCCATCGCGTAGATCGGCTCACCGCCGAACAGGTTGGTGACGAGGAAGCCGAGCAACGTCGAGGCGAGCAGCTGCGGCACGACGATGAAGATGTTGAACACCCCCATGTAAATGCCCATTTTTTCCGCCGGGACGCAGCCTGCCAGGATCGCGTAGGGCAGCGCTACAATCGAGGCCCAGGCGATGCCGATCCCGATCTGCGGGATCCACAGCAGCGCCGGATCGCGCACCAGCAGCACCGCAGCAAAGCCCGCCGCGCCCATTAGCAGGTTGATCGCGTGTAACCGGCAGCGGTCGATCTTCGCGGCGATCATCACGAACCCGAGCGCGGCGGCAGCGGCCAGGCCGTTGCGCACCGATCCCATCAGGCTCCACCAGTCCGCCCCATCCTGATAGGCGGCGCTCGCCGCGTCGGCCGCGCCAAAGTGATACTCGGTCACGCCCGGCGTGCCGTAAATCCACAACGCAAACATCCCGAACCAGCTGAAAAACTGCACCACCGCCAGTTGGCGCATGGTCTTGGGCATGGCGAACAGATCGCTCACCACCTCCATGAAGCCACTGTCATTGCGCCCTTGCCCGCGCAAGGATGCAGCGACGAGCTGGATCACGCCGAAGCCTGCCAGCAAGCCCGCGAGGACATAGATATCCTTGGCCACTTCAATGTCGCCAAGGAACGCCGGGCGGTTCTCCCCCCGCGCAAAGGCCACCAGCGCAGCAAGGCCGAGACCGGCGATGATCCAGACGATCCCGCCATTGGAAAACTGCCGCGCGGTACGCTCCACATTGCCATGCGCTGCGCCAGCGGCAGGTCCGCGTGCGGCTTCGAACCGGGCGAGGTCTTGCGGGGAATACTCCTTGGTCGAGAACACCGTCCACGCGACCGCCGCCACCAATGCCGCCCCGCCGATATAAAACGACCAGCGCACCGTTTCCGGAATCTCGCCCACCGGCGCGATGTTGCTGAGGCCCAGCCAGTTGGTCATCACCCACGGGAGCGCCCCTGCCATTACCGCGCCGGTGCCGATAAAGAAGCTCTGCATTGCATAGCCCATCGTGCGCTGCCGGTCTGGGAGATTGTCGCCCACGAAGGCACGGAACGGCTCCATCGTGATGTTGAGCGAGGCGTCCATGATCCACAGCATCCCCGCCGCGACCCACAGCACTGGGGCATTGGGCATGACAAACAGCGCAAAGGTCGCCAGCAGCGCGCCAATGAGGAAATAGGGGCGGCGGCGGCCGAAGCGGGGGCTCCAGGTCTTGTCCGACAGGTGGCCGATAATCGGCTGCACGATCAGCCCGGTCATCGGCGCGGCAATCCACAGGATCGCCAGCTCACCGACATCCGCGCCCAGCGTCTGGAAAATGCGGCTGACATTGCCGTTCTGGAGCTCGAACCCGATCTGGATTCCGAGGAAGCCGAAGCTCATGTTCCAGATTTGGCCCGCGTTCAGCGCAGGCTTTTGGCCGGCTTGCGTCATGATCGTATCATCCCTCTCCCCCGCACCACCATCCGCACGGAGGTGACGCAGCTCCCGGCATCGCGTAGGCTCCCGGATCTGTCGCCGGGTGACACATTGCACGATGCCGGGCCATAGTCTGGACGCCTTGCAAAAATTTGCAAGAAACTTTCCGATAATCTCAATAAAATTTACCGCTTACCTTTCCGTTGTGCTTTGTTATCGTTGTTTTTCAATGATTTGATGCATGATCCGTAGCCCACTTCGACTTTTCACAAAGATTTGCAAATTCTCTTTTGAAGTGTCAGAAAAGCTGCCGGAGGGAGTTGGGTCATGACGCGAATCTTCGTGAGCTTAGCGGCTGTGCTGTGCGCGGGCACCGCTTTGGCGGGAGCGCCGGTTGCGGCCGAACCATCGGGCGCCGCCCCCATTTCCGAGCGCCAGCTTGAAGACGAGATCATCTATTTCGTCCTGCCCGACCGGTTCGAGAACGGGGACACCTCGAACGACCGCGGCGGGATCAAGGGCGGCGTGTTCGATCACGGCTTCGACCCGACCCACAAAGGCTTCTACCACGGCGGTGACCTCAAGGGGCTGACCGCCAAGCTCGATTACATTCAGGGCATGGGCGTCACAGCAATCTGGTTCGCGCCGGTGTTCAAGAACAAGCCGGTGCAAGGGCTCCCCGGTCAGGAAAGCGCGGGCTACCACGGTTACTGGGTGACGGACTTCACGCAGATTGATCCGCATTTCGGCACCAATGCCGAATTCAAGGCCTTCGTCGATGCCGCCCATGCGCGCGGGATGAAGGTCTATATGGACATCATCATCAACCACACCGCCGATGTGATCGACTATGCCGAGGGGCCGGCCAACGGCTATGCCTATCGCAGCAAGGGCGATTATCCCTACGGGCGCAAGGGCGGTCCGACCGGCGCGCCGATCAACCCGGGCTTTGCGGGGGACGAAAACGCCGATCCCGCCAATTGGGCCAAGCTTACCGACCCCGCCTTCGCCTATACCCCCGTGGTGCCCGCAGCAGAGAAAAACGTGAAAGTGCCCGCGTGGCTGAATGACGTGACGCTCTACCACAACCGCGGCAATTCGCACTGGGTGGGGGAAAGCAGTGTCTATGGCGACTTTTCGGGCCTTGATGATCTCGCGACCGAGCATCCCCGCGTCGTCGAGGGCATGATCGACATCTTCGGCCAGTGGATCGACGATTACGGGATCGACGGCTACCGGATCGACACGGCCAAGCATGTGAACCCGGAGTTCTGGCAGGCCTTCGTCCCTCCCATTCTGGCCCGCGCCAAGGCCAAGGGGATCGACCACTTCCACATCTTCGGTGAGATCGCTTACGAAGAACCCACCGCCACGCTCGCTGCGCAGGTGATGGCGGAAAGCCAGCTGCCTTATGCGCTCGACATGGGCTTTGCGAAGGCCGCGCAGCTGGTTGCGAGCGGCAAGGCCGGGCCGCGGCTGATGGCCGAATTCCTCCAGCAGGACGCGATTTACCCCGGCGGCGCAAAAACCGCGCTGGGCCTGCCGACCTTCCTCGGCAATCACGATTTCGGCCGCTTTTCGATGTTCGTGCGCGACATGAGCGGTTCGGATGATGCCGAGGCCCTGTTGGCGCGGGTCAAGCTTGGCCATGCGATGATGTTCCTGCTGCGCGGCGTGCCGACGGTCTATTACGGCGACGAACAGGGCTTCATCTCGGACGGCAATGACCAGCTGGCACGCGAGGACATGTTCCCCAGCAAGGTCGCGGTCTATAACGACAACAGGCTGATCGGCACCACAGCCACCACGGCGCAGAGCAACTTCGACACCGCCCACCCGCTCTATCGCCTGATCGCCGATCTGTCGGCGGCGCGCACGGCCAGCCCGGCGCTGCGGCGCGGCCTGTCCGAAGTGCGCGCTTTCACCGAAACCGCCCCCGGCCTGCTCGCGGTCGAGCGGTATGATCCCGAAACCGGACAGCGGGTGCTGGCGGTGTTCAATACGAGCGCATCGGCGCTTTCGCACCATGTCGAGGTAAGCTACCGGGCGAGCGGTGTCGCGCCGCTCATCGGCAATTGTCCGACCGCCCTCACCGCGCCGGGAACGGTCGCTATTGCGCTGCCCGCTTTCGGCTTTGCCGCCTGCATTCTGGAGACTGACGACTAATGGCATCCGCCCAGTCCTGCGCTGGCCCGCAAGCCGCCGTCGATACCGCCGCCAGCGACACCGATCGCTTGGGGGCCTGGTGGCGCGGCGCTGTCATCTACCAGATTTATCCGCGCAGCTTCCGCGACACCAACGGCGACGGGATCGGCGATCTTGCCGGGATTGCCGAGGGGCTGGACTACATCGCCGATCTTGGCGTTGACGGCATCTGGATTTCGCCCTTCTTCACCTCGCCGATGAAGGATTTCGGCTATGATGTGGCCGATTATTGCGGGATCGACCCCAGCTTCGGCAACTTCGCCGATTTCGACCGGATCATCGCCAAGGCGCACAGCCTCGGCCTGAAGGTCATTATCGATCAGGTCTATTCGCACACATCGGACGAGCACGCGTGGTTTCAGGAAAGCCGTGCCGATCGCACCAATCCCAAGGCCGACTGGTATGTCTGGGCCGATCCCAAGCCCGATGGCTCGCCGCCGTCAAACTGGCAGTCGGTGTTCGGCGGTTCGGCGTGGCAGTGGGATGGGCCGAGGAAGCAGTATTACCTGCACAACTTCCTCACCAGCCAGCCCGACCTCAACGTCCATAACGTCGAAGTGCAGGATGCGCTGCTGGATGTGGCGCGGTTCTGGCTCAGCCGAGGGGTGGACGGGTTCCGATTGGATGCGCTCAACTTCTCGATGCATGACCCCGACCTGCGCGACAATCCGCCCAGCGGGCTGCCGATGGAACTGGTAACCCGCCCGTTCGACATGCAGGTCAAGCAGTACAACCAGTCGCACCCCGACATCACCGGCTTCCTCGAACGCATCCGGGCGACGATCGACGAATTCCCCGGCCGCTTCACCGTTGCCGAGGTCGGTGGGCCGGAGCCGCTGGCGGAAATGAAGGCCTTTACCGAAGGCGGCAAGCGGCTCGATTCCGCGTACAACTTCGACTTCCTCTACGCCCCGCGCCTGACGGCGGGCGTGGTCCGCGCCAGTCTGTCGCAATGGAGCGGGGAACCGGGCGAAGGCTGGCCGTCTTGGGCGTTCTCGAACCATGATGCCCCGCGCGCGGTGACGCGCTGGACATTGGATGGCGACATGGCGCGCGCCGCGCGGCTCAACCTGCTGCTGCTCCTTTCCTTGCGCGGCAATCCGATCATCTATCAGGGCGAAGAACTGGGCTTGCCGCAGGGCGAGGTCGCCTTCGAAGACCTGCAAGACCCCGAAGCCATCGCCAACTGGCCGCACACCTTGGGCCGCGACGGTGCCCGCACCCCGATGCCATGGTCGGCCAATGCCCCGCAAGCGGGGTTCTCGAACGCCAACCGCACCTGGCTCAAGCTTGATCCGGTGCACACCGGCTTTGCTGTCGACAGTCAGGCATCAGACCCCGCCTCGACCCTCGGTTACGCGCGCCAGCTGCTGCGCCTGCGGCGGACCCATCCGGCGCTGGTGCATGGCGATATTGCGCTGATCGACAGCCCGGAAGATATCCTCGCCTTCCTGCGCCAGGACGAAAGCGGCGCGGTGCTCTGCGTCTTCAACCTCGGCGAAGCGCCTGTCCGGTGGAGCCCTCCGTCGGAACTTGGCAGCGTGAGTGTGATCGCTACCCAAAACACAGTCGACACGGCGGCCGCCTTGTCGCACGATCTCGCCCCCGGCACCGGCTATTGGGCTGTGGTGACGGGCAGCTGAGGACGAATGACCGATACACTTTCCCCCGCATCCCGGCGCAGCGCGACGCTTGAGGATATCGCGCGTGAGGCCGGGGTATCGATCTCCACGGTCAGCCGCGCGCTGAACGATAGTCCCTCGGTCAAGCGCCGGACCAAGCAACAAATCTGGCAAATCGCCCGCGCGCATGATTACGAGTTCCGCGCGTCGATGCCGAGCGGGCCGATCGGCGCGGATGCGACCATCGCGGTCGTCGTCCCCGCCCCGCAGGCGCGCGATAGCCGGGTGTCCGACCCGTTCTTCCTCGAACTGCTGGCCGGGATCGCCGAAGCCGCGCGGGAACGGAACGCGGACCTGATCATCAGCCACCTGAGCCCGCGCGCGGGCCTCGATCTCGATTACGCGATGAGCACCAGCCGCGCGACCGGGGTGATCTTCATCGGGCAAAGCTCGCTGCACCACGAATTCAACGCGCTGGCCGCGCGCGACAATCGCTTTGTGGTGTGGGGCGCGGAGTTTCCCGATGCGCAATATTGCGCGATCGGATCGGACAATGTCGCGGGCGGCAGGCGGGCGACCGCCCACCTTGCGCGCCTTGGCCGCCGCCGCATCCTGTTCCTCGGCGATACCGAAGCGCCCGAGGCTGAACAGCGCTTCCGCGGCTACAAGCAGGCGCTGGATCAGGCAGGGGTCGCGCTGGATGACGAGCTGATCGTCCCCGCCCATTTCGAAGTCCACTCGGCCGAAGCCGCGGTGCGCAGCGCGATTGCGCGCGGGCTCAAGTTCGATGCGGTGTTCGCCGTCAGTGACCTGATCGCCATCGGCGCGATCCGGGCGCTGACGCGTTCGGGCATGCGGGTGCCGGAGGATGTTTCAGTGGTCGGCTACGACAACATCCCCGCCGCGCGCCTCGTCACCCCGCAGCTCACCACGATCGATCAGGACGCCAATCTTGCCGGAAGGATGCTGGTGTCGAAGCTGATCGACAAGGGTGACGGCCCGGCGATTTCGCAGCGGCTGGAAACCAGCCTGCTTATCCGCGAAAGCTGCGGGGGATGAGCCAGCCCGCTCCGCTCACAAGCATCGTGATTGTCGGCGGCGGCAGCGCGGGCTGGATGACGGCGGCGGCGCTTTCCCATGCGGTCGGACGATCCTGCGCCATCACGCTGATCGAGAGCGAGGCCATCGGCACCGTCGGCGTGGGCGAGGCGACCATTCCGCCGATCCGCAACTTCAACCAGCGCCTCGGCATCGACGAGGCGACCTTCGTGCGTGAGACGCAGGGGTCGTACAAGCTCGGGATCGAATTCGTCGATTGGGGGCGCAAGGGGCATTCCTATTTTCACCCCTTCGGCCAGCATGGCGCCGAATTCGACAATGTTCCCTTCTATCACCACTGGATGCGTGAGAGCCTTGAAGGCCGGATCGACGGCCCGATTGACGATTTCTCGATGTGCTGGGCGATGGCCAAGGCCGGCAAGTTCAGCCACCCTTCGGCCGACCGCCGCCTGATCCAGTCGACCTTCGACTATGCCTATCACTTCGATGCGGGGCTCTATGCCGCGTACCTGCGCCGGTTCGCCGAGGCGCGGGGCGTGGTGCGCAAGGAAGGCAAGGTCGTTGACGTGGCGTTGCGCAGTCATGACGGGTTCGTTGACAGCGTGTTGCTTGATGATGGCACGCGCATCGCGGGCGAATTCTTCATCGATTGCAGCGGTTTCCGGGGTCTGCTGATCGAGGAGGCGCTGGAGGCGGGGTACGACAACTGGCAGCACTGGCTCCCCTGCGACCGCGCGGTTGCGGTGCCGAGCGAAAAGGGCGCGTTCACCCCCTACACCCGCTCCACCGCGCGTGAGGCAGGCTGGCAGTGGCGCATCCCGCTCCAACACCGCACCGGCAACGGCTATGTCCATTGCAGCGAGTTCATCTCCGAGGACGAGGCCAGCGCCACGCTGCTCGCCAATCTCGACGGCAAGGCTCTGGCCGATCCGCGCCCCTTGCGCTTCGTCACGGGCAAGCGCCGCGAATTCTGGAAGCGCAACTGTGTCGCCATCGGGCTGTCGGCGGGCTTTATGGAGCCGCTGGAATCGACCAGTCTTCACCTCATCCAATACGGCATCCTGCGGCTCATCGCCCTGCTGCCGGACAGCGCCATGTCACCGCTGCTGGCGCGCGAGTACAACGCGCAGACCGCCCGCGAATACGAGCTCATCAGGGACTTCCTGATCCTCCATTACAAGGCGACTGAGCGCGACGATTCCGAGCTGTGGCGCTACTGCGCGGCCATGCCGATCCCCGACAGCCTGCAATACAAGATCGACCATTTCCGCGCCCACGGGATGCTGGTGGCCGAGCCGCAGGAGCTGTTTGCCAACCCCAGCTGGATTGCGGTCTATCTGGGTCAGGGGATCGTCCCGAACCGGGCGCCTGCGCTTGCTGCAATGCGCGAAGGCGTGCCAGTGGCCGAGCGGCTCGCGCAGATCCGCGCGGCAATGAGCGAAGCCGTGGCGGCCATGCCGAGTCACAGCGATTTCGTCGCCCGGCACTGCGCTGCGTCGCCAATCCCCGGCTGAGGCCTGCGTCTTCCCGGCAGCGCACACGCCTGTTGGAGACACCTGAGACACTGTTCAGGGACGAAAATCCGCGCGCGGCGCAGACCCGCATATGCATCGGGCAGCACGGGGCGAGCGCGGGTCATGTTCGCCATTCTGCCACCATCCATGCGCGTAAGTTAACACCTGCCTGGCGGATATGGTGAGGGGCCCGCCATTGCTGGCGAGCCCCCTGCAACCCTCAAAGCGACCTGAGGGCGCCGACGTCAGAACGTCTTGCGGAGCGTGAACTGGAAGGTCCGTCCGTAGAGCTCGTGGCGGCTCGCAAAGTTGCCGATCGTCTCGGTGTTGGCAGCGTTGCGCAGCGGGTTCTGGGTCACGAAGGGCTGATTGGTCAGGTTGAACACTTCCGCGAGAACTTGCACCCCGTTGAGGAAGCTGCCTTCGTTGCTGAAGGTGTAGCCAATCTGCGCGTCGAGGATCGTCTCGCTGCGTGCCTCGGCACCTTCAAGCCCGCCCGAGAAGTTCGGGACTTCCGACAGGAAGCCACCACGATAGCGCGCGGCGAGCTTGGCACGGAAACCGTACTTTTCGTAGAAGACGTCGCCCGACCAGGTCAGGTCCGAATAGCCCGGGATCGAGATCGGGTCGTTGCCCGGGGGGGTGATTTCGGCATCCGAATAGGTGATCGAGTAGAACCCGCCGAAGCCGTCGAGCGCATCGCTGAAGTCACCGAAGTTCAGGCGCAACGTGCCTTCGATCCCGGTGATCTTGCCGTCGGAGAAGTTGACCGGACCGTCGAAGGCACCGACCGCGATGTCCGGCGCCGACTGAAGGATCGAGCCGAACCCGGCGTTCTCGATCTGCTGGGTGAAGTCGATCACGGCCGGCTGATTGATTACCCAGTCCGACAGGTCCTTGTGGAACGCGGCGACGATGATCGCGGTGCCGGGCGAGAAATACTTCTCGAAGGAAACGTCGAACGAGGTCGAGCGGTAAGGCTGGAGGGTCGGGTTGCCGCCACTGACGGTGAAGCACACGTTGGCGGGCGGGTTGAAAGCCCCGGGGACGATCGAATCCGGCACCTGATCGCCGTTGGTGTCACGGCAGACCAGCGGATTGAACGTCAGGTTCTGGTTGGCCGCCAGCTGATCGAGCCGCGCGCGGGTGATCGTCTTGGCGAAGGCGACACGGATGAAGGTGTCCTCCATCACCTCGAAGGCGAGGTTCGCGCTCGGCAGCCAGTTGTCGTAGCTGAAGCTCACGTCGTTGATGGCACCGCCCGAGAGTGTGCCGACCGAGGACTGCTCGGTATCGACATAGCGCAGGCCGATATTGCCGCGCACCGGCACCGAGCCGAGGTCGCCGTCGATATTGGCCTGGATGTAGAAGTTGTGGACCTTCTCTTCCACGAGCCATTCGGTATCGTCAGTCGCGGCCTGCTGCACATAGGTGCCATTGGTCAGCAGCGGAGTGGGGTCATAGGCAAGGATATCAAGCCCGATGCCCTTGGAGTCGCTCGAACCGATGATGAGGCTGCTGGGGATCGGCGCGCTGTTGCCGCCTGGCCCGTTGGTGAAGCCCGCACCCGCCCGGAGGAAGATACCGTTGTTGTCGAAATCCTTGCTGCGGTCGGTGTAGAGCCAGCCGGCGACGATGCGGTCGATGAAGCCGCCATCGAACTCCCAGTAGGTTTCAGCACGCAGCTGGTGGAGCTCGTCATTGGTTTCCGGCACGCGCAGGAAGCCGACCTGGCCCCAGCCGCCCGGATCGATCAGCAGCAAGTTGCCCGGATCGGTGTAATCGAGCTGGGTGTCGATCGTGTACTGACCGTCTTCCGGGAAGGTGAAGGTCAGCCTGTCGGCCGGACCGGTGCCGTTGGGCCCGGTGCCGGCATAGGATTCATAGTCGATATCGTTACGGTTGAGTGTCGAATAGCCGTAATCGAGCACGAAGCCGAGGTTGTCGGTCGCCTTCCATTCCATGTTCCCGCCGATCGCGAAGATTTCGGTATCGGCACCCTCAGTGTCGGTGCGCAGGATCGGATAGACGTTGGAATAGGTCGCGCTCTCAGCGAAGGGACCGGAACCGGTCACCTGGTCAACCTGGGCACCGCCATCGAAGCTCCACGAAGCGATCGGGGTCTCGGTGCCGCGGAAGATGCCGGCGTCCTCGGTCTTGGTGTAGAACGAATCGACCGTCAGCGAGAAGCGGTCGGTCGGCTCGAACTGCAAGCTGCCGGCGACCGAGGTGCGCTTGAATTCGCGGCTTTGGGAACCCTGACGCGGGTTGTCGCGGGGGAAGATGACGCCAGCGGGGGTGCGGGCGGTCTGGCCGTTGTTGGTTTTCAGTTCGCGCTGGATGATCTGGGTCGGGATCGCCTGGGTGGTGGCGCCGATCGACCAGCCGATGGTGCCATCGGCGTTTTGATCAATGTAGCTGGTGAAGAAGCGATAGCCGTCAGCGCCGAAATCGGGGTTGAGCGAGCCATTGTCATTGATCGTGTAGGTGCCCGACACGGTGATCTGGCGCTTCTTCGAATCGAGCGGCTTAATGGTGCGCAGATCGACCGCACCGGCGATGCCGATCGCGGCGAGCTGGGCGTCACCGGTCTTGTAGACGACGCCGGTGCCGATCAGTTCGGACGGGAACTGGTCGAACTCGATGCCGCGGTTGTTACCCGCTGACACGACTTCGCGGCCATTGAGCAACGCGAGCGAGAAGTCCGGACCGAGGCCGCGGATCGAGACCGACTGCGAACGGCCACGCACGCGCTGGGCTGTGACGCCGGGCAGGCGCGCGAGGGTATCGGCAATCGAGAGGTCGGGGAGCAGGCCGAGATCTTCAGCGGTGATCACTTCGACGATCGAGGTCGCTTCGCGCTTGGCATCAAGCGAGGACTGGATCGATCCGCGAATGCCGGTGACGACGATGTCGTCGCCCTCGCCTTCGACGGCAGCCGGCTCTTCAGCCTCTTGCGCCATGACCGGCGTGCCGGTGACGGCCAGTGCCAGGAACGTTGCGGCCCCGCACAGCAGGCGCGCGGTTGCATTGATGCCATTCGCTTTCATCAGAAATCCCCTCCCGCAAGCGCCCCTCAACGTGCGCTTTTGCAGTTTTTTTCATAGCCCAACATGAACCTCAGGTAAATCGCGAAAAAGCAGATGCGGAGGATCAACGGAAAATTTGTATATAACTGTGCTATTTCAATGTTTTGCGAGATTTTTGGCAACGTTCACATAGGCTTTCGCGCATTGCAACGAGATGAAATGTTGCCAGTTTGACACAGTTTTTGTCGATGCCGCAGTGCAGCATGGACACAAGCCTGATCACCTCGCGGCTGGATGGCTTTTGACGCCGCAAAATGCGCGCTATTTCCTAGTTATTTCATTGGTCTAGACTTTCCAGATGGACTGTATCCCGGAGTTTGATAGGCTTGCCTCCATGGCCATATCGCCCACTTCTATCCAACAATCAGCCCCCGAAGGATGGGGCGTCTCCCTCGCGCACGTGCAGACTGGGGCATTTTCGGCGTCTAATCATACGCTTGTGAGCATAGACGGATTTCTCGAAGCGCCTGAAACAGTCATTTCACAAGCCAATTTGCAAGATTTTGCAGAAATCACACCGCAATATCCCGGGGTGCGGGCACCGCTTGATCCGGCAATCTGCCGCGCCTGGATCACCAAGCTGACACCGCTGCTGGATCAGTGGTTTGGGCCCTATGGCCGCCCGTGGGAGATGCAGGCGTGGTATTCGCTGGTGACCACCCCGCCCGCCAAGCTCGCGCCGATCCAGTGCCTGCCGCATGTCGATGGCACCGATCCGACGCAGATTGCGATGATGCTCTACCTTCACCGCACCGGACACGGCGGTACGGCGTTCTTCCGCCACCGGACGACCGGGCTCGAGTCGCTGACTGCCAATGACTTCCCGCGCTATGCGGCTGCGGTGCAGGCTGAGGTCGCGCGCGCCGGACTGCCGCCAGCCGCCTACCCCACCGATGGCGCCCCGCATTTCGAGCGGGTTCACGCGGTCCCCGGCGCGTTCAACAGTGCGGTCTTCTATCGCGGCAACATCCTGCACAGCGGGGTGATCGACAATGCCGCGCCATTGAGCGCTGACCCTGCCGAGGGTCGGCTGACGATCAATGCCTTCTTCCGCCCGGCGGCGGGATAGGGCACAACAGGGACAGGACGATGCAACCAGAGGTCAGGAAACTCGTGATTGTCGGCGGCGGGACGGCGGGCTGGATCACCGCCGCCGCCTTCAGCCGCTTGCTGGGCGAACGCCTGACCATCGAACTGGTCGAGAGCGAGGCGATCGGCACGGTCGGCGTGGGCGAGGCGACGATCCCGCAAATCATCCGGCTGAACACGATCCTCGGTATCGACGAGCATGAGTTTCTGCGCGCGACTTCGGGCACTTTCAAACTCGGGATTGAATTCGTCGACTGGGGCAAGAAGGGCAGCCGCTATCTCCACACCTTCGGCGATACGGGCATGAACCTCGGCAATGTCGCCTTCCACCACTATTGGCGGCGCAGCGCAGGCGACACGCCCGATCCCAAGGGCCTGTGGGACTATTCGCTGCACCAGCAGGCGGCATCCCAGGCCCGCTTCGGCAAGCTCGACCGGGTCGGGAATACGGCGATGACGGGCCTCGCCTATGCCTATCATTTCGACGCCAGCCGCTATGCCCTGTTCCTGCGCGCCTATAGCGAAAAGCGCGAGGTGACGCGGACCGAGGGGATCGTCGATGCCGTCGAGCGCGATGGCGAGTCCGGTGACATCACCGCGATCACCCTGAAGAATGGCACGCGCGTCCAAGGCGATTTCTTCATCGATTGCACCGGCTTCCGCTCGCTCCTGCTGGGCGAGACGCTGGGGGTGGGTTATGAGGACTGGTCGCGCTGGCTCCCGTGTGACCGCGCGCTGGCCGTGCCGAGCGAGCGGCTGCCGACGCTGGTGCCCTACACCCGCGCCACGGCGAAGGACGCAGGCTGGCAGTGGCGCATCCCCTTGCAGCACCGCACCGGCAACGGGCACGTCTATTCGAGCGGCTTCACTACAGACGAGGCCGCCGCCGACACGCTGATGGCGGGTCTCGACACCAAGGCGCTGGGCGATCCGCGCCCGATCCGCTTCACCACCGGGCGGCGCGAGACCTTCTGGGCGCACAACTGCGCGGCGATTGGCCTGTCGAGCGGGTTCCTCGAACCGCTCGAATCGACCTCGATCCACCTGATCCAGGCGCATGTGAGCCGGTTGATCCAGCTCTTCCCGCGGGCCGGCGATCCGGCGCCGATGCGGGACGAATATAATCGCCGCTGCACCGCCGAGTTCGCGCAAATCCGCGATTTCCTGATCCTGCACTACCACCGGACAGACCGCGAGGATTCGGAATTCTGGCGCTATTGCAAGCATATGGACGTGCCCGACAGCCTGACGCACAAGCTGGCGCTGTTTGCCGCGTCAGGCCGAGTCGGGCGTGATCACGATGATCTGTTCCGTGATGCGAGCTGGGTGCAGGTGATGCTGGGCCAAGGTATCATGCCGGCGGATTACGATCCGATGGCCGATCAGATCGCGCCGCAGCAGCTCACCGAATTCCTCGCCAACCTGCGCACCCTGATTGCGCGCAGCATCGCCAGCCTGCCGACTCATGAGGACTATCTGCGCCAGCACTGCCCCGCCGACGCGAGCTTGCTGGCCGCCTGAGGCTTACCCCTCAAGCGGAAACGCCTTGCCGCGCCGAACCGCCCACGAAAAAGGGCGGCGCAGTGTCCCGCGCCGCCCCATCATTCTCGCCCGGGGGCGATGAATTACTTCGACTGGGCTTCCAGATAGGCGACCAGGTCAGCACGCTTCTGCGCGTCTTTGACGCCCGGGAAGGCCATCTTGGTGCCCGGGATGTAGCCCTTGGGATCTTCAAGATACGCGAACAGCACGTCCGGCGTCCAGGTGATGCCGCTGTTCTTGTTGGCGTCCGAGTAGCTGAAGCCAGCAACCGAGCCCGACTTGCGGCCAACGATCTTGTGCAGCGACGGGCCGACGCGGTTCACACCTTCGTCGAACACGTGGCAGGTGCGGCAAGCCGCGAACACCTTTTCGCCGGCTGCGGCGTCAGTGGTGAAGCTGGCATATTCGACCTTGGCACCATCAGCAGCAGCCGCCGCCGGGGTTTCTGCCGCCGCCGGGGTTTCGACGGCCATGGCATCTTCGGTAGCCGCCGGGGCCGGAGCGTTGGCGTCGCCGCCAGCACCGCCGCCGCAAGCCGAAAGGGTAACGAGGCTCGCCAGCGCGGCCGCGCCCATCAGGAAATTACGCTTCATGGTTATCTGTCCTCTGAACAACTTGTTCCTCCCGCATCCCAGCGGGCTTTAAACCAGATTTTCGGGCATGGAAAGCGGGACTTCACGTGTGCCAAGGCCCTCTCCCCAGATACCGTAATCCAGCAACGCGCAGGCCCGCAAAGGGTTTCAGGCCCGTGCCACAAAGATTGCCATGCGCGCACCTGACGTTATGACTGCGGGCATGACAAACCTGCCCAAGCACACCAAGCTCGTTCTCGCCCTGTTGGCATTCATCCCGCTCTATTTCGCGATTGCCGCGCTGGGCACCAAAGTCGGGATCTGGAGCTGGCAGATCGGATTGATGACGCTGACCTTCTTCGGCGGCATGATCGTGCTGGGGGTGACTGCGCTGGTCGCGCTGGTTTCGCTAATCCTGTCGGCCCGCGCCAAACCGCGCCGCAACGGCCCGCTGGCCGCAGCGATTCTCGGCCTGCTGGCGCCGGGCGCTGCGCTGGTCATGTTCATGAGCGCTGGCGGCAAGGCCGAACAGAACCCGATCCACGACATCGCCACCGACACCGGCAACCCGCCGCTGTTTTCCGCCGCGACGCTGGATGCGCGCGCTGAGGCTGGGGCCAATCCGCTGAGCGATTACCAGATCCCGCTGGGTCAGCTGGAACTTTACAAGGAACGGGTCTCGCCCGAGCTGGCGGTCAAATCCCACGCGCAGATCATCACCGACCGCAAGGATCGCCCCGCCCCGCTGCCCCTTGGCGGTGCGAGCAAGCAGGAAGGTCTAGCAGCGGTTGCGGCGGCCATGGCAGCGATGGGCCTCACTGACATCCGCACCGATAACGAAATCGGCATCGTTGAGGGCGTCGCGAGCAGCTTCTGGTTCGGCTTCAAGGATGATGTCGTCGCCCGCGTGGGTGACAGCCAGATCGACTTCCGTTCGGTCAGCCGCGTCGGCATCAGCGATCTCGGCGCGAACACCGCGCGGATCATCGACCTGCGCGCGCGGACAGAGGCGCTGCTGGGCGCGGCCAGTCGCTAATCGCGAAACGTGCTGACCGCCATCGCGCTGCGCTGGATCACGGTGAGCACGCATAGGCCGGCATAGGCATAGGCCAACCCCCCGAACCATTCGGGCATGGCGCACATGGCGATGAAGACGGCGATGGTCTCGGCCCCTTCGGCGAGCCCCGTGGAGTAGAAGAAGCTCTTCTTCCCATGCGCCTCGGTGGTCGCGCCGCGCTTGCCCGCGATCACCGCGAAGGCGAGGAAGCTCACCCCCGTCAGCACGAAGCTCGCCACCAGCACCAGCGCGGGCAGGGTGTTGGCGGGACTGAGGATGCCGAAAGCGACGGGGATGCTGACGTAGAAGGCGAAGTCAGCGACGATGTCGAAATAGCCGCCAAGGTCGCTCGGCCCCCGCACGCGCGCCACCGCGCCGTCGAGCCCGTCAGCGATGCGATTGGCGATGATGAGCGCCAGGCCCCAGCCAAGATGGCCCAGTGCGATGGCCCCGGCACCGCCAAGGCCCAACGCGAGGCCGGTGAAGGTCAGGGCATTGGCGGTCACGCCTGCGCCTGCCAGCACGCGACCGACAGCGTTGAGGGGCGGGTCGATCAAGGGGCGCAGCCGGGCGTCAAGCATGAGGGGAAACCCCTCCTTCAGCGCCGTGCGGCGCTGCCACCTCCCCATTGCTTTGCAACGGGGAGGGACGAGACGGAGCGAGTTCCTCCCCGTCCTGAAAGGATGGGGAGGTGGCAGCGCGAAGCGCTGACGGAGGGGTAACCTTCCTCACCCTCACCACGTCACCAGCCCGATCCACGCCCCCGTCATCGCGCTGGCGAGGTTGCCGGAAATCCAGCTCTTCATCCCCAGCCCCGCCGCCTCGGCGCGGCGTTCCGGGCAGAGCGTCCCGATGGTCGAGACGAGCAAGCCGACACTGGCGAGGTTCGCCACGCCGCACAGGGCGTAGGTGACGATCAGCAGGCTCCTCGGCCCCAGCGTCCCGTCCGGCAATGCGGCGAGTTCGAGATAGGCGACATATTCGTTGAGCACCGCCTTGGTGCCCATCAATCCCCCCGCCGCCTGCGCCTCGCTCCACGGCACGCCAAGCAACCACATGAACGGCGCCAGCCCCCAGCCGAGCAACCGCTTGAGGCTGAGCGGATCGCCATCCACCAGCGGCAGCAGCGCCAGCGCCATGTCCACCAGCGCCACCAGCGCAAACACCGTGATGATCACCGCGATCACGGCAAGGAACAGCTGCATCCCGTCCATGGTGCCTTTGACGATGGCGTCGATGCTCGACTCGTAACGCAGGCCCGGGTCTTCCTTTTCGACCTCGGTCGCAACATCGTCGGGCGCCCCCGGCACCATCAGCCGCGCAATCAGCAGTGCAGCGGGGAGCGAGATCAGCGAGGCGGAGATCATATGGCCAACCGCGTCCGGCACAGTGTCGCGCAGGGTGGTGGCGTAGAGGATCAGGATCGCGCCGCTGATGGTCGCCATGGTCAGCGTCATGATCTGGAACAGTTCCGTTCGGCTGATCCGCGCGAAATAGGCGCGGGTGACCAGCGGCGCTTCGACCACGCCCAGAAACACGCTCGCCCCGCCCGACAGGCCGACGACGCCCGAGACGCCAAGCGATCGGCGCAGCAGGAAACTCAAGCCATTCACGATCCAGCGCAGCACGCCCCAGTGCCACAGCAGCGCGGCGAGCGCGGAAAAGACGATCACCAGCGGCAGGATCTGGAAGGCGATCACCAGCGGCGGCTGCGCGCCGTCTTTCAAGGCGAACGGCAGCTCCGCTCCGCCCAGATAGCCGAACATATAGGACGAGCCCTTGAGCGTCGCCGCCTCGACCGCGCTGACCGCATTATTGACGAGGCCGACCGCCTGCCAGACGATCGGCACCCGCACGATCAGCACCGCCAGCACGCCTTGCAAGGCGAGTGCGCCTGCGATCCAGCGCCAGCCGGGATGGGCCTTGCGGTTCTCGCTGATGGCCCATGCAATTCCGATCAGCACCGCAATGCCGATGATCCCGCGCAGCTGGTCGAACAATTCCACGCGGGCTAGCCCCGCATCCAGGTGTGATAGCGCTCGACCCAGTTGAGCAGGCCTTCGGGCTTGTGCGCCTTCTTCCAGTTTCCGGCCGCGAACTTGTTCGCTTCGACCATGGTGGGATAGGCGTGGATTGTGCCGAGAATCTTGTTGAGCCCGATCCCGTGCTTCATCGCCAGCACATATTCGGCGAGCAATTCGCCCGCGTGCGCGCCGACGATAGTCGCGCCCAGCACTGTGTCCTTGCCGCCTGCGGGGGTCAGGACCTTGACGAAGCCCCTGGTCTCGCTCTCGGCAATCGCGCGGTCGAGATCGTCGAGGTCGTAGCGGGTGACTTCGACCGCGATGCCCTGCTCGGCCGCCTCGCGTTCGTTAAGGCCGACGCGGGCAAATTCCGGGTCGAGGAAGGTGACGGCAGGGATCACGCGGTAATCCGCCTTGAATTTGCGCAGGCTCCCGAACAGCGCGTTGACGCTGGCGTACCAGGCCTGATGGCTGGCGGTGTGGGTGAACTGGAACGGCCCGGCGACGTCTCCGGCGGCAAAGATGTTGGGGAATTTGGTGGCGAGGAATTCATCGGTGACGACGGTCTTGGCGGTGTCGACGCCGATATCCTCCAACCCGAACCCGGTGAGCCGCGCCTTGCGCCCGACGGCGACGAGCAGCACATCGAAGGGGATGCGCACCTCCTGCCCGCCTTGTTCGGCGATCAGCGTGCGGTCTTCGATCCGCACCGCCTTGTGGCCCGTCAGCACGCGCACGCCGTCTGCCTCCAGCACGCTGCGGGCGAGCGCCGACACATCCGCATCCTCGCGCCCGAGCAGCGCGTCGGCCATTTCGACCTGCGTTACCTGCGAACCCAGCCGCGCCAGCGCCTGCGCCAGCTCGCACCCGATCGGCCCGCCGCCCAGCACCGCAACGCGCGCAGGGGCTGTGTCCATCTGGGCAAAGGCGTCCCACATCGTCTCGCTGGTGAGGTAGCCGCTGCTATCGATACCGGGGATCGGCGGCACCACCGGCTCCGCACCGCTGGCAATCACGATGCTGCGGGTCGTGAGGCGCTGCGTGCCGCCATCATTGCGCGCGATTGCGACCGTCCAGGGGTCGATGATTGTCGCATAGCCCTTCACCACGTCGACGCCGAGACCTTCGTAGCGTTCGACCGAATCATGCGGTTCGATGGCCTTCACCGCGCCCAGCACGCGGGCGATCACGGCGCGGAATGGCACATCCGGCTCGGTCGGGGTGAGACCGTACTTGTCCGCACCGCGCATCATCGCCGCCACCTTGGCGCTCTTGATCAGCGCCTTGCTCGGCACGCAGCCGGTGTTGAGGCAATCGCCGCCCATTTCGTTAGCCTCGACCAGCGTCACCTTGGCCTTGACCGTCGCGGCGATCAGCGCCGACACCAGGCCCGCCGAGCCTGCGCCGATCACCACCAGATTGCGGTCGAAGCTCTTGGGCCGGGTGAAGCCTGCATAGACCTTGCGCCGCTTGATCAGGCCGATCACCAGCTTGGCCAGCCACGGCGCAATGCCCAGCAGCACGAAGCTGCCCAGCACGCCGGGTGAGGCGATGCCCGAGAGGCTCTCGATCCGCGCCAGCTGCGTCCCCGCATTCACATAGACCGCCGTGCCCAGCAGCATCCCGATCTGGCTCACCCAGATATAGGTCAGGGTGCGGATGCGGGTCAGGCCCATCACCAGATTGACCACGAAGAAGGGGAAGGCCGGGATCATCCGCAGGCTGAAAAGGTAGAACGCCCCGTCGCGCTCCATTCCGGCGTTGATCGCCTTCAGCCGCTCACCGAAGCGCGCCTCGATCGTGTCGCGCAGGACATAGCGCGAGGACAGGAACGCCAGCGTGGCCCCTAGGGTCGAGGCGAAGGAGACCAGGATCGTCCCTGTCACCACCCCGAACAGCGCCCCCGCCGCCAGCGTCATGATCGCCGCACCGGGCAGCGACGCTGCCGTTACTGCGACATAGGCAGCGAAGAACCCGGCGATGACCATCACCGGGTTTTCGGCGTAGAAGGCCTCCCACTGGGCGACCAACTGCTTGATCCCCTCAAGCGTGAGATATTGCCCGAGATCGAAGATGAAATAGGCCGCGATGATGGCGGCCAGCACGGCGAGGATGGCAAGCTTTTTCACACGGTCTCCTGCCTGCACATTCGCGCAAGCTGCTGCGAGGGTTACGCCATCTGCGCAAGGCGGACGTATTGCGCAATCCAGCGCTTGTCGATCCAATGCTTGAGCGCCAGCACCCAGCGGCCCTCGGCGGCGAGCGGGCCATAGCTGGCAATCGCGCTGCCGTCGCCGGTGTTCATCAGATAAAGGTTGTTCCAGCGCGGGCGATAGGTGCGGCGCGGAGCTTCGCCCGCCAGCACGGCGCGCAGGTTGGCGGCGAGCACCGGGCCCGCGAAAACGGCATGAACGCCGGAGTGGGCAAGTGGTCGGTCCGTGCGCGCAGCGACGTCCCCGGCGGCGAAGATGTGCGGGTGTGAGGTCGAGCGCTGGTGTGCATCCACCGCGAGAAAGCCCACCGCATCGGTGGCGATGCCGCTCGCTCGCACCCATGCCGGCGCAGCGCTGCCGGTGGCGGCGATGATGCAATCGGCGGGTTCCAACGATTGTTCGCCTGCGACAATTGCGCCGCCCGCGAAACGCGCATCGGCGGCCAGCACTACGATCCCCTCCCGCGCCAGCGTTTGGGCGGCGCGGGCTTGCACGGCAGGCGCGAAGCCGGGGAGCAATCCGGCGCGCCCCGCCGCAAGGGTGACTTCGGGTGGCAGGCTGACCCCAGCGCGATTGCGCAGCGCAAAAGCCAGTTCCACGCCCCCTGCCCCGCCGCCCACCACCACGATCCGCGTCAGTGGGCCGAGCGCGGCAAGGCGGTCGACGAAAGCGCCGATGGGTCGCACATCGATCAGGCGCGGATCATCGCCCAGCAGCTTGGCCGCCTGCCCTTCCCCGCCAGTATCGAAAGAAGCGATGTCAAAGCGGATCGCCTCGCCCGCTGCAGTGCGGACCAGTTGCGCGTCAGGGTCGAGGCCGGTGCAACGATCCAGCACCAGCGCCACGCCTGCGCGCGCTGCCAGCGCAGCCAGATCCACCAGCCCATCATCCTGCGCATGCTGCCCCGCGATCCAGCCGGGCACCATCCCGGAATAGCGCAAGTGCCGCTCCGGCGTCAGCAGCACCGTCCGCACACCCGCAGGCGCGCCGCGCTTCGCCCAGTCCGCCAGCACCGCGACATGTGCATGGCCACCGCCCACCAGCAGCATCACGGTTTCTGCACCGGCCGAGGCATTCTGCCGTGTCATCATGCTCGCTTCATCGGCCTTGGTTCAGCTATCCGCAAGCTTTGGACGCTAACGGGGCGGCCACACGACATTGCTTCGCATTAGCCTTCAATACTTCATATCTTCAAGAAGTTGCAGCACCTTTTTTGTCGCTGGAACCGTCGGCGTGTTGAATGATTGATCGCTTGCGGCGCGGTAATGTTGCAAGAGTTGCACTCACGTTCGGTCGCGAGTTGTCCAAGCCGGACAACCCGGACCTTGAACGCAGATTTCGGATTGAAAGGCTGCCATGGCAGGAGAAGGCCAAAGTTACGGCTCGCAGATTTCGCTGGTAAAATTCTTCAGGATTTTCTTCGATATCCTGAAGCCCGAAGCGAATTTCTACTGGCTCGCGGCCGTCTACGGGATCGGCATCAGCTTGCTCAGCCTGGCGACGCCGATTTCGGTGCAGATGCTGATCAACACCATCGCCAACACCGCGCTCACTGCGCCCCTGGTGGTGTTGTCGCTCACTCTGTTCGGCCTGCTGTTCATTTCCAGCATGCTCTACGCGCTACGGGTCCACCTGATGGAGCTGTTCGCGCGGCGCTTTTACGCCCGCATGGTCGCCGAGATTTCGCTGATCTCGGTCTATGCGCAGAATCCGTTTTTCGACGACGCCAAGAAGGGCGACCTGTTCAACCGCTATTTCGACGTGGTCTATGTCCAGACCGCGATCCCGATCCTGTTCATCGGTGGCTTCACCACGCTGTTGCAGATCGCGGTCGGCTTTGTGCTGGTGAGCCTCTACCACCCCTATTTCCTCGGCTTCACGCTGATCATGATCGCGCTGATCTGGGTCGTGTGGCTGACCTGGGGCAGCCGCGCGCTGCGCACCGGGGTCGATCTCAGTCACGCCAAACACAAGACCGCCGCCTGGTTGCAGACCATCGGCGGATCGAATGGCTTCTTCAAATCCCAGCGCCGGATCGACTACGCGCTCGACAAGACCGATGATTACACCCGCCAGTACATCACCGATCGTAAGCGTCATTTCCGCCACCTGTTTGCGCAGACCATCGCCTTCCTGCTGATGTATGCCGCCGCCAGCGCGGCGCTGCTCGGCCTCGGCGGCTGGCTGGTGATCCAGAACCAGCTCACGCTCGGTCAGCTGGTTGCGGCCGAACTGGTGCTGTCGGCAGCGTTCTTCGGCGTGGCGCAGCTTGGCAGCTATCTGGGCTATTTCTACGACCTCTTCGCCGCGGTTGAGGAAATCTCGCAATTCTACGATGTCGAGCAGGAACAGCCCAAGGGCGCTGATCCGTTCGAGGGGCCGGATCACGCCATCGTGATGAAGGGCGTGCGCGGCAAGGCGCGGCATGAAGAGGCGCAATTCGATCTGGAGATCCCCTCGGGCTCGATCATCATGGCCGCGGCCAGCCAGCATGGGGTGCAACGTCTGTTCACCAACCTGCTCAAGATGCACGCTCTGCCGCAGTCCGGCTTTGCGACGCTGGGCGGGGTCGACATGAAAGCGATCGAGGCGCACCACCTGCGCAAGAACGTCCACGTGCTCGACCGGCCGAGCATCGTCGAAATGACGATCCGCGAATATCTCGCCTTGTCTTGCCCCGACACCGCGCCGCAGCGCATGATCGGCGCCTTGGAGACGGTGGGGCTGGCGACCATGATCTCGACGCTGGACAAGGGCCTCGATACCCCGCTGGCGGCGACCGGCTATCCGCTCTCGGCCGTGGAGTTGCAGCAGCTGAAGCTCGCCAATGCATTGCTGGAGCGCCCGCGCATTCTGGTGCTCAGCCGGCTGTTCGATCTGATCGACCCCGAACCCATCGCCCGCGCCGTGACGGAGCTGCGGGCGCAGGCCTATTCGACCGTGATCTACTTCTCCAACCGCCGCATCGATCTGGGCTTTGACCGCTTCCTTTATCTCGAAGCGCACCAACAGCGGTACTTCGACAATTTCGAGGAGTTCAGCGCCGCGATGAACCGCCCCGCGCCCTATACCGGCGCCCCGATTGCCGAGGGAGGCGCATAATCATGGCAACGCTCAAGGAAGACATGGCGCATTTCACCACGCTGGCGTCAATCAAGACGCCGCGCGTGATGCGGGCGGTGTTTTTCATGCTGCTGGCGGCGATCGTCATCACGTTGGCTTTCCTGATCTACGTGCCGTGGGTGCAGACCACTTCGGGCCGCGGAGTGGTGACGACGCTCAGCCCCAATGAGCGCAAGCAGGATATCAACGCGCTGGTGCCGGGCCGGATCGAGGAATGGTACGTGCGCGACGGTAGCTCGGTGAAAAAGGGCGATCCGATTGTCCGCATTGCCGATATCGATCCGCAGCTGCTTGACCGGTTGCAGGCCGAACGGGGGCAGATGGAACTGCAATTGCAAGCCGCGCAGTCCGCGCTCGCCACGGCACAGATTGACGAGCGCCGGTCACGCGAATTGTTCGAAGCTGGGCTTGCCGCACGCCGCGATTACGAATTGGCGCAGATCAAGGTTGCTGACATGCAGGGCCGCGTGGCCGCAGCGCAGGCCGATCTCAACCGCGCCGACACCAACATCGCGCGCCAGTCCGAACAGATCGTCCGTGCCCCGCGTGACGGCTTCATCCAGAGCCTCAATGCCGGGGACGCTGCCACCTATATCAACGCTGGCGACGTGCTCGCGACCTTCGTGCCTGATGGGGCCGAACGCGTGATCGAGATCTTCATCGACGGGCGCGATGTCGCGCTGGTGCGTCCCGGCGACAAGACCCGCATCCAATTCGAAGGCTGGCCGGCGGTGCAGTTTTCCGGCTGGCCCTCGGTCGCGGTCGGCACCTTTGGCGGGCGGGTGATCTCGGTCGACCAGTCGGCCCAGATCAATGGCCGGTTCCGTGTGCTGATTGCCGAGGACCGGAGCGAGCTTCATCGCTGGCCGGAAGAACGCTACGTCCGCTTCGGCGCTGTGGTGCAGGCTTGGGTGCTGCTCGAAACCGTGCCGGTGGGTTACGAAATCTGGCGTCAGCTCAACAATTTCCCGCCTGAACTGCCGGTCGCGGAAAGCACCGGATCGGCCAACTGAGGATGAAGCGCAGGACGGCCTTGATCCGGCTGGGCACGGTGCTCGGCCCCGCCGCTATCGGTGCAGCGCTGCTGGCGCTCGCTCCGGTGGCTGCGGCGGCGCAGGATATCGCGCCGGTAGGCGATCCGCTCGACGTGGCGCTGACTACTGGGCCGTTGCTGCCGGATGAAGTGCTCCGCTCCTCGGCACTCACCTTTCCGTCGATCCTCGAATCCTTCGAGCGTGAGGCGGCAGCGCGTTCCGACCAGCTCAGCGCCGATGGTGCTTTCGACCTGATGCTGAAGGGCGAATATTACGACCGTCTCACCGGCTACTATTCCGGCGGGTTCGGCAAGGTCGAAGCGCGCCAGCCGCTGCGGCCGTACGGCGCGGAAGTATTCGGCTCCTACCGCGTCTCCAACGGCGATTTCCCGATCTACGAGAACTACAACTACACCAACAATCTCGGCGAGATAAAGGTCGGCGCGCTGTTCTCGCTGCTGCGCAACCGCGACATCGACAGCCGCCGTTTCGCGATCGAGGACACCCGCCTCGCCGCCAGTCAGGCGCGGCTTGATGTGCTGCTGGTGCAGTTGAACGTCCAGCACGAAGCGCTGCGCGCCTATTGGCGCTGGGTCGGCGCGGGCGAGGAAATCCGGGTGTTCGAAGAACTGCTCGAAATCGCCGAAGCCCGCCAGATCGGCCTCACCCGCGAAGTCAATGAAGGCGCCCGCGCCCGCATCGCGCTGACCGAGAACGAGCAGAACCTGCTGCGCCGCCGCTCGCTGCTGGAGGAGGCCAAACGCAACTTCCTCACCGCCGCCAACAGCCTCGGCTTCTATCTGCGCGGCAGCGACGGGCGGATGGTGATCCCCACCCGCGAGATGTTGCCTGATCTGTCCCGCATGAAAGCGATTGCGCCGGTCGAACAGCTGGTGGCGGCACCGCTGAGCGACGTGATCCAGAGCCGCCCCGAGCTCCAGACCTTCAAGCTGGCGCTGGAACGCGCGAACAACCGCGTGGCGCTGCGCCGCAATGATCTGGAACCCTCGCTCAATGCCAGCGTCGAACTGTCGCGCGATTTCGGCCAGATCGGGCCGGGCGGGCCGGGCTTCGATTCGACCGACACCGTGGTAGGCCTGACCTTCAGCGTCCCCCTGCAACGCCGCACAGCGCGCGGCGCAGTGCAGCGGGCCGAAGCCGAACTGCGCGAGACCGAGCTGCGCCAGCGCCGCATTGCCGATCAGATCACCACCGAGGTCGGCAACATCCTCGTCAATCTCAACACCGCACTGAAGCAAGCCGACCTCGCCGATGCCGAGGTCAAGCAGGCCAACCAGATGGTGCAGGCCGAACGCACCCGGTTCCGGCTGGGCGCTGGCGATTTCTTCTTCGTCAACCAGCGCGAGGAAACCGCCGCCAACGCGCAAATCAACGCTATCCGCGCAGAGCTTGCCGGGCGGTTAGCCGAAGCGAGCTACAACGCGGCAACGATGAACCTTGGCGCGCTGGGGCTGGAGTAGCCGCCTACCGCACCGTGAAGTGAAATACGCGGGCGCCTGCGACCCAGCGGCCCTGCGTGACCCTTAGGCCCGAACAACAATAGTCGGATTACAGCTTGCCCCGCAGCGCCTGATAGGCCGCGGCTGTCACCGTGTTGGCGAGGTTCAATGACCGGATCACGTCCGAGCGCATCGGCAGCTTGACCAGGCGGTCGGCGTGGCGGTCGATGATGGGTTTGGGGATGCCTGTGGTCTCCTTGCCGAACACCAGCATCGCATCATCCGGGTAGTCCGGCTCGTAGAAGCTCTTCGCGCCAAATTCCTCGAACAGGAATAGCTGATCGGCGCGCGGGGTGCGCGCGGCGAGGAACGCGTCCCAGCTCGCATATTCGGTGAGGTGCACATGCGGCCAGTAGTCCAGCCCCGCGCGCTTGACCCGCGTATCGGTGATCTCGAAGCCCAGCGGGTGGATCAGGATCAGCTCCATCCCCAGGGCCACGCAGGTGCGCCCGACCGAGCCGGTGTTGCCGGGGATTTCGGGTTGGACGAGTACGATGGCGGTCATGGGCGCGGCTCTGCTGCGAGATAGGCGCGCAAGGTCGAGAAGTGCGAGAAGCCGGGCTGCATCTGCATGGCTGGCGCACCGGGCAGCTGCGCGGCGAGTGCCTCGGCCATCGCAGGCGGGGTCCAGTCATCCTCACTGCCCTGCCAGATCGTGACCGGCTGATGGACCTCGACAAGCACTCTCGTCCAATCGGCGACATAGGCGCGGATTTCGGCCGTATAGGCGGCGCGCTGAGCCAGCAGGCTTTGGCGCAGCGATTGCGCAAGCCCCGCGATGAACTGTGGATCGCCGGCCAGCGCGCGGTCAGCCCCGCTCGCCTTCGCCATCAGCGCTTCGGCCATCTTTGCGGGAGCAATCCGGGCGACCTGCGCCTGCATGAACGTGAGCGCCGCGAACGGCATCCGCCCCGACAGCGCCGCGCGGAACACGGGCGCGCCTGCCATTCCGGGCAGAAAGTCGCCCAATTGGAGCGGCGCGGCGGGCGAGACGAGGTCGATCCGCTCGACGCTGGCCCCCAAATGCGGAGCCACCTGCAAGGCCGCCGCCGCGCCCAGCGAGAAGCCGACGAGGCGCAGCGGCTCATCGGGAAATGTCGCAGCGATCCTTGCGGCAAGCTGCGAGAAGTACCCTTCACCCGGCGCTGCGGAGCGATCGACGACATGGAAATGCCCGACCTGCGCGGCGATTTCCGGGCCGAAGTTCAAAAGCTCCGCCGCCGATCCCGGCAACCCGTGGAAATAGAGCGTGACGGGCCGCAAAGCCTTGGCTCCGGGGTCTAGCCGAGCTTGTCCTTGAGCAGCTGGTTCACCACGCCCGGATTGGCCTTGCCCTGCATCGCCTTCATCGTCTGGCCGACGAAGAAGCCGAACAGCGCTTCCTTGCCGCCGCGATATTGTTCGACCTTGTCGGCATTGGCGGCGATGATCGCGTCGACCGCAGCTTCGATCGCGCCGGTGTCGCTGACCTGCTTCAGCCCTTCGGCCTCCGCGATTTCAGCGGGATCGCGGCCGGTCTTGAGGACGATTTCGAAGATTTCCTTGGCCTGACCGCCACTGATCTCACCCTTGTCGGCCATTGCGAGGATGCTCGCCTGTGCAGCCGCCGTGGCGTTGGCGAGGTCGGCGTCATCGCCCAGCGCCTTGATCACACCCGGCGCAACCGAGAGTGACCAGTTGGCGACCTGCGTGGCGACCTTGGCTTCGTCCTTGGCCGTAACCTTGGCGGTTTCGGCCAGCAGCGTCTCGAACCGCGCAAAGGTCTCGACCTCGGCCGTCAGCTCGCGCGCGTTATACGGCGTGAGGCCCAGAACCTCGACGTAACGCTTGCGCTTGGCGTCCGGGAGTTCGGGCAAGCTGGCGCGGCATTCGGCGAGGAAGTCGTCTTCCAGCACCAGCGGCAAAAGGTCGGGATCGGGGAAGTAGCGGTAATCGTGCGCGTCTTCCTTGCTGCGCATGGTGCGGGTCGTCCCGGTGCCCGGATCGAACAGGCGGGTTTCCTGCACGATCTTTCCGCCGCTTTCGATCACATCGACCTGCCGCATCGCCTCATGCTCGATCGCCTGCATCACGAAGCGCACCGAATTGACGTTCTTGGTCTCGGTGCGGGTGCCCAGCCCCTCGCCTACGCGGCGCACAGAGACGTTCACGTCAGCGCGCATCGAGCCTTCTTCCATGTTGCCGTCGCACGAACCGACATAGCGCAGGATCGCGCGCAGCTTGCGCAGGTAAGCCCCTGCTTCAGCGGGCGAAGCCATGTCGGGACGGCTGACGATTTCCATCAGCGCCACGCCCGAACGGTTCAAGTCGACATAGGACATGGTCGGGTGCTGATCATGCATCAGCTTGCCCGCGTCCTGCTCGACATGGATGCGCTCGATGCCGATGATCTTGTCTTCGGGGATGCCCGCCTTCTCATCCGCCTCGATCAGGAGTGAACCTTCGCCGACAATCGGATGATAAAGCTGGCTGATCTGGTAGCCCTGCGGCAAGTCGGCGTAGAAGTAGTTCTTGCGGTCGAAACGGCTCCACGCATTGATCTGCGCGTCAATCGCCATGCCGGTGCGCACCGCCTGACGGATGCACTCGGCGTTGGGCACGGGCAGCATCCCCGGCATCGCGGCATCGACCAGGCTGACCTGCGAATTCGGCTCGGCGCCGAACGCGGTGGCCGAGCCCGAGAACAGCTTGGACTGCGACGTCACCTGCGCGTGGACTTCAAGGCCGATCACGACCTCCCATTCACCCGTAGCACCCTGAATGCGGTAGTTGCTCATTGCTTGTCCTCGTCCTCGATCACCTTGCCATCCGGCCCGAAGCGCATCTCGCCATGATCGACGTGTTTTCTGACCCAATTGGCGACCATGAAGGTCACCGGCACCGCAGCGGCGATTGCCAGTCCGGCAATCCACAGCGGCAGATCGGCGTTCACCACCACTTCTCCGGCTTGGCGGTGAAGCCTGCCCGTTGCTGGATGGCGAGGCCTGCATTGAGCACGCCCTGCTCGTCGAACGGGCGGCCGACCAGCTGGAGGCCGAGCGGCAGGCCATCAGCGTTGATCGTCGCGGGCACGCTCATCGCAGGCAGGCCAGCGAGCGAGGCGGGCACGGCGAAGACGTCGTTGAGATACATCGTCAGCGGGTCTTCATTCATCGAACCCAGCGGGAAGCTCGCCGTCGGCGTGGTCGGAGCGAGGATCACATCGCACTGCTCGAAGGCGCGCTCGAAATCGCGGGCGACGAGCGCACGGACCTTCTGCGCCTGCGTGTAATAGGCGTCGTAGAAACCGGCCGAGAGCACATAGGTGCCGATCAGGATGCGGCGCTTGACCTCGTCGCCGAACCCGGCGGCGCGGGTGGCGGCGTACATGTCCTGCAGGCCGACGCCCTCGGGCAGATCGCGCAGGCCGTAACGCACCCCGTCATAGCGGGCGAGGTTGCTCGAAGCCTCAGCCGGGGCGACGATGTAATAGGCGGGTAGCGCATATTTGGTGTGCGGCAGCGAGACGTCGACGATTTCCGCGCCCGCGTCCTTGAGCCATGCCTTGCCCTGCTCCCACGAATCGAGGATCGCCTGATCGGTGCCCTCCATCCGGTATTCGCGCGGAATGCCGACCTTCTTGCCGCGCAGATCGCTGTTCAAAGCGGCCTCCCAGTCGGGCACGTCCATCTGGAGGCTGGTCGAATCCTTGGGATCAAACCCCGCCATCGCGCCGAGCATGATCGCGCAATCCTCGACGCTGCGGGCCATCGGGCCTGCCTGATCGAGCGACGACGCGAAGGCGACGATGCCCCAGCGTGAGCAGCGGCCATAGGTCGGCTTGATCCCGCAGATGCCGGTGAAGGCGGCGGGCTGGCGGATCGAGCCGCCGGTGTCGGTTCCGGTCGCAGCAGGCGCAATCCGCGCGGCGACCGCCGAGGACGAACCGCCCGAAGAGCCGCCGGGGCTCATCGCGGCGTTCGACCCGGCTTTCTTCCACGGTGAGGTGACGTTGCCGAAATAGCTGGTCTCGTTGGACGAGCCCATCGCGAACTGGTCTAGGTTGAGCTTGCCCAGCATCCCCGCGCCCGCGTCCCACAGCTTCTGGCTGACGGTGGATTCGTAGCGGGGGGTGAAGCCTTCGAGGATGTGGCTCGCCGCAGTGGTCTGCACGCCGTGGGTGGCGAACAGATCCTTCATGCCGATCGGCACGCCCGCCATTGCGCCCAGCGGCTCGCCCGCAGCGCGCGCGGCGTCGACCTTATCGGCGGCGGCCAGCGCATGATCGGGGGTGGTGACGATGAAGGCATTGAGGCTCGCCGCCGCAGCGACGGCAGCGTTGAAGCTTTCGGCGACTTCGCGCGCGGTGAAGTCCCCGGCGCGCACGCCGTCCCGAATGTCTTTTACACCGAGTTGAGTTAGGTCAGTCATTGTTTCCAACCGTTCGCCCTGAGCCTGTCGAAGGGCTGTCCTTCTTCGGGCGCAAGAGCAGAAAAGAAATGCGGGGCTTCGACAAGCTCAGCCCGAACGGAAAGGGTGAAGGCCCTTTCCTACTCGATCACCTTGGGCACGCCGAAGAACCCGTGCTCGGCCGCAGGCGCGTTGGCGAGGATATCGCCCTGCCTGCCGCCGCCGGTCAGCGGATCGGCGTCGATCACGTCAGCGCGCAGACGCAGCGTGTTGGGGATCACGGCCGCCATCGGCTCGATCCCGGTCACGTCCACCTCGCCCAATTGCTCGACCCATTGCAGGATGCCGTTCAATTCCGGCACCATCTGTTCCAGCGCGGCGTCATCCATGCGGATGCGCGCCAGCGAGGCGATTTTGGCAACGGTTGCCTTGTCGACCGACATTGCGCGTCCGCCCCTTACTGGCCCGGAGCCACCGGAGGCGCACCCTCTGGCGCGCCGCCCGGCGCTGCACCACCGGGAGCGCCGCCCGGGGCAGCGCCCATCTGCTGCTGCATCGTCTGCTGGAGGATCTGCAGATTGCGGTCAAAGGTCGCGCGGCTCATGATGTCCATCACCTCGATCTCGAATTCGAGATCGGCGTTGGGCGGGATCGGCGTACCCGGAGGCGGCGTTGCACCGTAAGCGAGATCGGCCGGGATGAAGAGCGTGTACTTGCCGCCCTTCTGCATCTGCTGAAGCCCCTGGAAGAAGCCCGGAATGGTCGCGCCATCTTCAACCGGGAAGGGATTGCCTTCGGGGAACAGGCCCTGGACCGGCAGCGGGATGTTCTGCGATTCGTCGAACACCGTGCCATCGGCAGCCAGCTTGCCCTTGTATTTCACGAACACGACATCGCCCTTGGCCGCAGTCTTGCCCGTGCCTGCGACTTCGACATCAAGGTCAAGCCCGCGCGGCACGGCCGACCAGGCAAGCCCGCCGCCCACCGCGATCGCAAGCGCGACCCCGATCCACAGCTTGGTGAGCGAGCCCTTGGCCACAGGCTTGATCGGAACGCGGGTAATCTCGGTCATGGGTACGGTCCTGATGGGCGGCGCATTGGCGCCACGTTATGACGGCAAAAGGGCGCGGGAATAAGCCGCGCCCTGATGACTGATCGGAAAGGGGGATTCAAGCGCTTCTGCGAGGCAGAGTGCGCTTGGCAACGGGATTATTTGCTCCCGTCACGCTCCATCCGCTTGCGCTCCATCTTTCGGGCGCGGCGCACAGCAGCAGCCTTTTCACGGGCGCGCTTTTCGCTGGGCTTTTCGAAGTGGCGACGCAGTTTCATTTCGCGATAAACGCCTTCGCGCTGCAGCTTCTTCTTGAGCGCGCGCAGGGCCTGATCGACATTGTTATCGCGAACCATGATTTGCATAAACGACGACTACCTCAATTTTCCAAACGCCAGAGCCCGCCCGAATCACGCGGGGATACGCGGTGAATTGCCTGTGAAACACCAATGATACAGGGGCGATTCCCTTTCAGGACCGCCCACTAAACCGCGCCCCGATAGTCCAACATCGTCCCAAAGGCAACCCGCCAGCGTGCTCGTCCCGGCGCAATCGTTCTTCAGCTGCGCTAGGCAGATCGCGCGGCGCTCGCTATGGCCGCGCGATGTCCGGTGAAATCTCCCCTCTCATGGCAAGCCTCAATGTCGCTGTCGGCGGCGCTGCGGGCTCTGTGCTGCGCTATCATGCTGGCCGCGCTGTCACGCATCTGGCCGGGCCGGAAAACGCCTTCCCGTGGGGGACGCTCGGCGTCAATATCCTCGGCAGCTTGTTGATGGGCGTGCTGGTGGGCTGGCTCGCGCGCGGCAGCGCCGAGGCCCAGACGGCCGAGAATGTCCGGTTGCTGATCGGCGTCGGCCTGCTCGGCGGGTTCACCACCTTCAGTGCTTTCAGCGCCGAGCTTGTCACCCTGCTGCATCGCGGGCAAGCGCTGCTGGCCGTGGGCTATGCGGCCGCCTCGCTGGTCGCCGGCATGGCAGCGGTCATCATCGGCCTTGTCGCCGCGCAGAGTGCATCATGACCGAGACCCCGACCGATAACGTCCGCCAATTCACCGTCAGCGAAGATGACGACGGCATCCGGCTCGACCGCTGGTTCAAGCGCAATCTGCCGCAGATCGGCTTTGCCACGGTTTCGCGCTGGGCGCGCACCGGGCAGATCCGCGTGGATGGCAAGCGCGCCAAGCCGGAGGATCGGCTGGAGCAAGGCCAGGTCCTGCGCGTGCCCCCCGGCGGCGAAGATACGCCCGCCACCAAGAAAGCCGCGCCGCGTCTGCGCACCCTGAGCCCTGAACAGATCGCCGAAGCCAAGGGCATGGTGATCCGCGAGACGGCAAGCGCGATCGTGCTCAACAAGCCCCCCGGCCTTGCCACCCAGGGCGGCAGCAAGACGACCAAGCATGTCGACGGGCTGCTCGATGCCTTTGTCGAAACCGAGAAGACCCCGCGCCCGCGGCTGGTCCACCGGCTCGACAAGGACACGAGCGGAGTCCTGCTTATCGCCCGCACGCCCGGGGCTGCTGCGAGTTTCTCCAAGCGGTTTGCTGGCCGTTCGGCGCGCAAGGTCTATTGGGCGCTGGTGGTCGGCGTGCCGAAGCTGTCCGAAGGCGTGATCGACGCCCCGCTCGCCAAGCAGCCGGGCACCGGCGGCGAGAAGATGCATATCGACGAGGAAAACGGCGCGGCCGCCAAAACCCGGTACCGCGTGGTGGAGCGGGCGGGCCAGCGTGCCGCCTGGGTCGAGCTTGAACCCCTCACCGGCCGCACGCACCAGCTGCGCGTCCACATGGCCGCGATCGGCCACCCGATTGTGGGCGATGGCAAGTATGGCGGGCCGGATTCCTTCCTCACCGGCGCAGTCAGCCGCAAGATGCACCTGCACGCGCGCCGCCTCATCATCTCCGAACCCAAGGTGGGTGAAGGAACCGGCGGCAAGCTGGATGTGACCGCCGAACTCCCCCCGCACTTTGCCATGAGCATGGAAGTGCTCGGCTTTGACCAGGGCCTGTCCGACGCTTCGCCCATGGGCGACGAAGCGCCGGAGCGTACGGGTGAGGAAAAGAAGCAGGCCGCCCGCCGCCATTTCAAACAGGCGCGGAAAGAAGCCCGTGCACCCCGCCGTGCGCGCGGGGATGCTGCGGCCAAGCCCAAGGCGAAAAAGCCGGCGGCCAAATCCGCTGGCAAGCCTGCCGGAAAACCCGCGACCAAAGCCCCCGCCAACCGGGCGAGGCCGACTCCCAAACCCGCTCCCAAAGGCGGCGGCAAGCGGACGGGCCGCTGATGCATCCCAATCCGCTTTACCGCAGCGATGACACTGCGGCTGACGCAGCGCTGGTCGGCCAGATCGGCTTCGGCATGGTCTTCGCCGCCACGCCCGATGGGCCGCGCGTGGCGCATACGCCGTTGCTGATGACGGAGGGCGGAGCGGTGCAGTTCCATCTCGCCCGCAACAACGCCCTCGCCCGGCATCTTGATGGCGCCACCGCGCTGATCGTGGTCAACGGCCCGGACGCCTATGTCTCCGCGCGCTGGTATGATGATCGCAACACCGTGCCGACCTGGGATTACGTCACGCTGGAGCTGGAAGGCCCGGTGCGGCGGATGGACGACGATGGGCTCGAAGCCTTCCTCCACGCCGCCATCGCCAAGCACGAGACGCGGCTGGGCGGCGAACCTTGGCGCGCGGAAGAATCCTCCGAGGCAATGTGGGCAGGCCTGTTCCGCGGGATCGTCGGCTTCGAGCTGACCGTCGCGGCACGGCGGCCGACCTACAAGCTGTCGCAGAACAAACCGCCCGAAACCCGCGCCCGGATCGCTGACGGGCTAACCGAGGCGGGTTCGCCCGCGCTCGCCGATTGGGTGCGGAGCGTGGCCGGATGAGCGGCGTGCGGCTCGCGGTGTTCGATTGCGACGGGACACTGGTCGATGGGCAGGCGGATGTCTGCTGGGCGATGGAACGCGCCTTTGCCCGTTCTGGGCTGCCCGCGCCCGAAGTGTCCGCCGTGCGCCGCGCCGTCGGGCTGAGCCTGCCACAGGCTGTGCGCACGCTGTCGCCCGATCTCACCGAGGATCAGAACCGCGCCGTCACCGAATTCTACCGCTCCAGCTTCCGCGCGCGGCGTGAGGAAGGCTTGCTCGACGAGCCGCTGTATGATGGCATCGCTGATCTGCTACGCGAACTGCACGGCGCGGGCTGGAGCCTTGCGGTCGCCACCGGCAAGTCCGACCGCGGGCTCGCCGCGTGCCTTGCGACGCATGGGATCGCCGACCTGTTCGTCTCGCTCCAGACCGCCGATCGCCACCCGTCCAAGCCGCATCCCGCCATGCTGGAGGCCGCCCTGTTCGAAGCCGGCGCAAGCCGCGAACAGGCCGTGATGATCGGCGACACCAGTTTCGATATGCTGATGGCGCGCAGCATCGGGGTTGCCGGGATCGGCGTCGGCTGGGGCTATCACGCCGCGCCCGAATTGCTGGCGAGCGGCGCGGCCCGCGTGGTCGGCACTGCCGAGGCGCTGGCCGCTGCGCTTGAGGAGGTCCTGCCATGAGCCGATCCGACCGCGACCTCGCCGAGGCACGGGCCCGCAATGGCTTCATCATCATCAACCTCGTGCGGTTCAGCGGGGTTGCGCTGGTGATGCTCGGCTTTGCCATCGTGCGCGGGGTCATTGACCTGCCTTATGCGGTGGGAGCGGTCATTGCGGTGGCTGGCTTTTTCGAGGTCTTCTTCCTGCCGCGCTTCATCGCGCGCCGCTGGAACGCCGGAGACAGGACGCCCAAATGATCCGCCGGTTCTACAAGGACGTGACGCTCGGAGCGCAGCCGGGTGGCTATCAGGTGCTGCTCGACGGGCGCGGCGTGAAGACCGTGGGCGGCGAGGCGCAGATCGTCCCGACGGAAGCACTGGGTGAGGCGCTGGCGGCCGAATGGCGGCGGCAGGGCGAGACAATCGACCCCGCCAGCCTGCCGCTGCGCGACATGGCCGACTACGCGATCGACATTGTCACGCCCGATCCGGCGGCGATTGCCGATGGCCTCATCGCCTATGCCGAGACCGATACGCTCTGCTACCGTGCCGATCCCGACGAGCCGCTCCACGCACACCAGCAGGCGGTGTGGGAGCCGCTGCTTGCCGCGTTCGAAGCGGCGCATGGCATCACCCTGGTGCGGGTCAGCGGTGTGCTCCACCGCCCGCAACCGGAGGCGACGCTGGCGATGCTGCGTCAGCGGCTGGCGACGCTCGATCCCTTCGTGCTGGCGGGGGTGGAGACAATGACCACGCTTGCTGCCTCGCTGGTGACAGCGCTTGCCGCCCTTGATGCCGGGCATGAGGATGAACCGCGCGCCTTGTGGCAGGCGGTCTGTCTCGAGGAAGAATGGCAGGCCGATTTATGGGGCCGCGATTGGGAGGCCGAAGAACGCCGCGCCCGGCGCGAAGCCGATTTCCTGCGCGCCCATGGCTTTGCGAGGTTGTCGCGGCGCTGAATTAGCCCCCCGCGACCCAATCCGCCACTTCGGCAGCGACGCGGTTGGCTGCGCTATTGAGCGCCGCGCCCACTGCGCGGGTTTCGGCCGGGATGCCGGTTTCACGGGCTTCGAACCGGCGGGTTACGACAGCGCCGTCCTTGCCCACCTTCACCGCATCGAACCGCACCACCGCGGCTGAACCCGGCGCGTCATAGCCCATATCGATCAGCGTGCCGCGCAAGGTCACGGTCGCCAACATCGCCGTATCATCGCCATCGACCACCATCGCCGCGCCGCGCGAGCGGATGGTTTCCCCCACCAGCCGCCGGAACAGGCGGGCGGGCTTCTCCACCCAGAACGCCTCTTGCAGATAGGCCAGTTCGGTCGCGCTCACCTCTACCGGCACGCGCAGCACGTCCAGCTTGGCAGGCGTATCGAAGGTCAGCACCGCCACCACCGGCCGCTCGCCACCCTGAGCGATGCCTTGCCCGGCAGGTGCGCGGGATTCAGGGTTCAGCGTCAGCAGGCTTTCAGGCGGCTCGCCCCCCAGGCTGATACAGCCGGACAGCGCCAGCAGCAGGAGCGGAGCAAACAGGATCGGCCGGGTCAGGAAGGTCATGGAAGCGGTCATCCTCATTTCGGCTTGTAGTCGGGCAGGGACTGGCCGCCCACCAAGGCGCCCGCGCCTTCGCTTTCGAGCTTTTCGGTGATCGAGCGGAGCGCGCGGCTGGTGGCGCGCAGGTCTTGCAGGGTCGCCTCGGCATTGGGCAGCGTACTGGTGCGCAGCTGACGCGCCGCCGGGCGGGTGTCCTCCAGCGTCGCCGCGAGCGAGGCGAGCGCGGAATTGGCCGACTTCAGCGTCTCACGCAGTTCGCGCGCCAGCGGCTCGCCTTCCTTGCTCATCAGCGTGTCGGTGGTGAGCGCCAGCTTTTCGGCGGCATCCAGCGTCTGGTTGAATTCCTGCATGGTGACGCGGAATTCCTTGAGGTTGGCCGTCAATTCCGGCGCCGCATCGGCCAGCCCGCCGGTCAAGCGGTTGGAATTGCGCAGGATGCCTGCCAGTTCTTCCTGGTTCTCCGGGCCGAGGATCGTGTTCAATTGCTCGGTCAACGTCGCCAGCCGTTCCAGCAGCAGCGGCGCATTCGCCACGATCTCGCCAAAGCCGCCGCGCCCCGGGGGAATCACCGGGCGGCCTTCAGGACAGGCGGTGGTTTCACAGGTGATCGGCGGATTGTCCTTGCGCGCGCCATCCAGCAGAATGGTGGACACGCCGGTAAAGCTCGCCTGAATGGTCGCCTGCGTGCCGACGAGGATCGGCACATCCTCCCCCACCTTGATCCGCACACGGACGAATTCGGGATTGTCCTTGGCCAGCGCGATTTCGGTCACTTGCCCCACCGGCACCCCGGCAAAGCTGACCTGGCTGCCCTTGGCAAGGCCAGAGACCGACTGGCCGTAGAAGATGTCGAATTCGTCCTGCTTTCCTTCGCCCAGCCGCGCGATCCAGACGATGAAGGCGGCCAGCACCGCCAGCAGCACCAGCGTCACCGCACCGACCCACAGATGATTGGCTCTGGTTTCCATGTGCGTTTCCTATGACGCGCGGGCGGCGCGCTTGTCCATTACTATCCGGCTCATTCATGGCTCCTGAGGTGCGCATCATGCGCAGCGCGGCCGCGCGGGCCGCCGAAATATTCCTCGATCCACGGATGCTTCGTCGCGATCAGTTCGGGGATGGTGCCAATGGCGATGATCTTCTTTTCGGCAATCACCGCCACCCGGTCGCATATCTCGTAAAGCGTATCGAGATCATGGGTTATAAGAAACACCGTAAGGCCCAGCGTTTCCTTCAACTCGCGGGTCAGCCGGTCAAACTTGGCCGCACCAATGGGGTCGAGCCCGGCGGTCGGTTCGTCCAGAAACAGCAACTCCGGATCGAGCGCCAAGGCGCGGGCGAGGCCAGCGCGCTTCCTCATGCCGCCCGAAAGCTCGGACGGGAACTTGGCCACCGCATCTTCGGGCAGGCCGGTGAGGATCACCTTGTAGCGCGCGATCTCGGTCCGCAGCGCTGGATCGAGATCGGGATAGTACTTCCTGAGCGGCACTTCGACATTTTCGCCCACGGTCAGCGTCGAAAACAGCGCCCCGCCCTGAAACAATACGCCCCAGCGGCGGCGCACGCCAATGCCCTGTTCCAGATCCAGTTCGGTGATGGTGCGCCCCAGCACATCGATCCGCCCTTCGCTGGGCCGTTGCAAGCCGATGATCGAGCGCATCAGCACCGATTTGCCGGTGCCCGAGCCGCCGACCACGCCAAGGATCTCGCCGCGCCGCACCTTGAGATCGAGCCCCTCGTGGACTGTCACATCGCCGAAGCGGTTGACCAGCCCCTCGACCACGATCGGGAAGTTCGCATCCTCCTGATGAAATTCGCCCGCCATCGCTCAGCCCCACCCGACTTCGGTGAAGAACACCGCGAAAAACGCATCGAGCACGATCACCGCAAAGATCGCCGAGACCACGGCCATCGTCGTGCGGCGACCCACTTCCTCGGAATCGCCGCGCACCTGCATCCCGTGGTAACAGCCCGCCAGCGCCACGATCAGCCCGAACACCGGAGCCTTGATCAACCCGACCCACAGGTCATGCGTCGGCACCACTTCCTGAATGCGCAGCAGGAAGGTGACGAACGGAATGCCGAGCGTCAGATCGCCCACCACCGCGCCGCCAATGATCGCCATCAGCGAGGCATAGAAGCCCAGCAGCAGCATCATGAAGGTCGCCGCCAGAATGCGCGGTATCACCAGCACCTCGATCGGCGAGACGCCGATGGTGCGCATCGCGTCGATCTCCTCGGTCAGTTTCATCGTCCCGATCTGCGCCGCAAAGGCGCTGCCGGATCGGCCCGCGACCATGATCGCGGTCATCAGCACGCCGAGTTCGCGCAAGGTGATCCGGCCGACCAGGTTCACCGTCAGCGCTTCCGCCCCGAACTGTTCGAGCTGGACCGAGCCCTGCTGCGCGATAACGATGCCGATAAGGAAGCTCATCAGGCCGATGATCGGCAGCGCGGTCACGCCGACCAGCTCCATCTGGTGCACCAGCGCCTTGATCGGAAAGCGCGTCGGGTGGCGGAGCAGACTGGCCCCGCCGAGCAGAATCTGACCAAAAAAGCCGACCACGCCGTAAATGCCGCGGCGCGCGCCGTAGACCTTTTCGCCCAGCGCCGTCGGCACGCGTTCCCATACGGGCAGGCGGTGCGCGCGCGTGCTACCGCCTGCTTCGATCCCGCGCATGGCGGCCAGCAGCCGCTCGGCCGCCTCGCACGCGCCGGTGATGTCGCAATTGTGTTCGCGTGCGAGCCGGCACACCACCCAGGCGCCGACTGTATCGATCTCGTCCACGGCGGCCAGATCAATGCTGGCGAGCGGGCTCGCGATGCGTTTGAGTTCGGGCTCGATCGCGCCGATATTGGCCAGCGTCAACCGCCCTGACAGCACCAGCCGGGCGGTATCCGCGCCTGCTTCCTCCAGCGTATATTGCGCGGCGTCCTGCATCGGATGGAAGCTATGGGGTGATTTTTCGCCCCCGGCAAGGCTCTCGCGGCGAACCGCAATTGGCTTCCATCATTGCATCGCAACATAGGTGCTGGCATGGCGCGGGGCATCATGAGCGACACTGTGCAACCCACTCTCCCCACCACGTTCGACCCCGCCGAAATCGAGGCGCGCTGGTATGCCCATTGGGAAGCGAACGGCCTGTTCCGGCCCGAGCGGCCCGATGCCGAGGCCTTCACCATCGTCAACCCGCCGCCGAACGTGACCGGGTCGCTGCACATCGGCCACGCGCTCGACAACACCTTGCAGGATGTGGTGATCCGCTACGAGCGGCTGCGCGGCAAGGACGCCCTGTGGGTGGTCGGCACCGATCACGCCGGGATCGCAACGCAAATGGTGGTCGAACGCCAGCTTGAGGCGCGGCAGGACAAACGCACGAACTACTCGCGCGAGGATTTCGTGGCGAAGGTGTGGGAGTGGAAGGCCGAAAGCGGCGGCACCATCACCAACCAGCTGAGGCGCCTCGGCTGCTCGATGGACTGGAGCCGCGAGCAGTTCACGATGGACCCGCATTTCACCAAGGCGGTGATCAAGACCTTCGTTGACCTCTACAATGATGGCCTCATCTACCGCGACAAACGGCTGGTGAACTGGGACCCGAAGCTGAAGACCGCGATCTCCGACCTTGAGGTCGAGACCCGCGAAATTCAGGGCAGCTTCTGGCGGTTCCGCTATCCGCTGGCGGACGGTCTGAAGACGGATGCCGGGGCCGATCACCTGATCGTCGCCACCACCCGCCCCGAAACCATGCTGGCCGACATGGCTGTGGCAGTGAACCCCGCAGACGAACGCTTCGCCAGCGTGGTCGGCAAGCATATCATCCTGCCGATCACCGGGCGGCGCATTCCGATTATCGCTGATGAACACGCCGATCCGGCGCTGGGATCAGGCTGCGTGAAGATCACCCCGGGGCATGATTTCAACGACTTCGAGGTGGGGCGGCGCGCCGGGATTGCGGCGGGCGAGATGCTCAATATGCTCGATGCCGATGCGGCGGTGTGTCAGGTCAATGACCCTGTGGCTCCGATCCCGGATGAGTTCCTCGGCCTCGATCGGTTCGATGCGCGCAAGGCCGTGGTGGAACGGTTGAAGGCCGATGGCTTCCTCGTCCCCCACGTGACCAAGTCCAAGGACGGCGAAGACATCGAGCACGACGCCGAACCGCGCGTGATCCAGACCCCCTTCGGCGACCGCGGCGGCGTGGTGATCGAACCGTGGCTGACCGACCAGTGGTATGTGAACGCGGCGGAGCTCGCCAAGAAGCCCATCGAAGCGGTGCGCTCGGGCGAGATCGGCATCGTGCCGAAGTCGTGGGAGAAGACCTTCTTCAACTGGATGGAGAACATCCAGCCGTGGTGCGTCTCGCGCCAATTGTGGTGGGGTCACCGGATTCCGGCGTGGTTTGGGCCATCGCGCGACGAAAACGGTGTCGTCTCATCATTTGCTACGGAAGTGTTCGTCGCTACGGACGAGACGGAGCTGAACGCCCTAGTCCGCGAATACTACGGCGAGGGCGTAACCGTCACGTTCGTCGACACGATGGAGAAAGCAATCCATCACCCCCTGGGTTTGGGGGACGATCGTAACGTAGCTGTCGTGTTTCAAGACGAAGACGTGCTCGACACGTGGTTCTCCAGCGCCCTGTGGCCCTTCGCCACGCTGGGGTGGCCGGACAACGACGCGCCGCTGCTGAACAAGCACTTCCCCAACTCGCTCCTCATCTCCGGTTTCGACATCCTGTTCTTCTGGGATGCGCGGATGATGATGATGGGCTTCTACAACATGGGCCAGAAGCCCTGGGATACGCTCTATCTCCACGGCCTCGTGCGCGCGGCGGACGGGGCGAAGATGTCGAAGTCCAAGGGCAATGTCGTCGATCCGCTTGGCCTGATCGACCAGTACGGGGCCGACGCGCTGCGCTTCTTCATGGCGGCGATGGAGAGCCAGGGCCGCGACATCAAGATGGATGAGAAGCGGGTCGAGGGTTACCGCAACTTCGCCACCAAGCTGTGGAACGCGGCGCGCTTCTGCCAGTCAAACGGAATCGGTGCTTCGGCGAGCGTGAAGGCTCCGACCGCGCGGCTCGCCGCCAACCAGTGGATCATCGGCGAGGTCGCGGCCTGCGTGACCGAGATCGAAAAGGCGATGGCCGACCTGCGCTTCGATGCAGCGGCGAACGCGATCTACCAGTTCACGTGGTCGAAGTTCTGCGACTGGTATCTGGAGCTCATCAAGCCGGTCTTCGCAGGGGACGCCGACAGCCCGCCCGCGGTCGAAACCCGCGCGGTTGCCGGATGGGCGCTCGACCAGATTCTCGTCATGCTGCACCCCTTCATGCCCTTCATCACCGAAGAGCTGTGGCACAAGCTGGGTGAGCGGCCCTACGAGCTGATCCTCGCGCAATGGCCCGCGCCGGAAGCGGAAGTCTCGAAAGAGGCGACCGACGCGATCGACTGGGTGATCGACCTCACCACCAACACCCGCAGCGCCAAGAACGAACTCGGCATTGCGCCGGGCGCGAAGCTGGCGGCGTTCCTTGCCGCGCCGTCCGATGTTGCGACCCGCACCATCGAACGCAGCAGCGCCGCCATCGAACGCCTCGCCCGCCTGACCCCGGTGACCATTGGCGAGGCTCCCGCAGGCCCCGCGATGCAGGTGACCGCAGGCGAGGACGTGTTCGTGATCCCGCTCGAGGGCATCGTCGACATCGCGGCGGAAAAGGCGCGGCTCGAAAAGGCGCTCGCGGCCAGCACCAAGGAAGCCAAGAGCCTTGACGGCCGCCTCTCCAACCCCGCTTTCGCCGAAAAGGCCAAGCCCGAAGCGGTCGAGAAGGCCCGCGCCGATCTCGCCCACCATGCGGGCGAAGTCGAGCGGCTGACCGCGGCGCTGGCGCGGCTGGGGTGAGCGCGATCCTCCCCTTCAGGGGAGGGGGACCGCGACCCGCAGGGTCGGGGTGGAGGGG
>NZ_JAAALE010000010.1 GCF_009905735.1 Porphyrobacter sp. SLTP | reverse complement strand
CCCCAAGGCTGCGTGCAACACGGGTCCGTACGTGGTGTTCTTCGACTTCGATAAGTCGGACATCACCCCGCAGGCTGCGAGCATTCTCAACAGCGCCGTCACCGCTTACGCGAACTGCGGCACTGCAAGCGTGATGCTTGCCGGTCACACCGACCGTGCCGGTACGCCGAAGTACAACGTGGCTCTGGCCGAACGTCGTAACGCTGCTGTCAGCTCGTACCTGAGCGGTCGCGGTATCCCGGCTGCTCGCATCACTGGCGAAGCCTTCGGTGAAACCAAGCCGCGGGTTCCGACCGCCGACGGTGTGCGTGAAGCGCAGAACCGCCGCGTGGAAGTGACCTACGGTCCGGGTTCGGGCATGTAAGCCACTGTTCCCAAGGAACATGAAAAGGGGCCGGAGCAATCCGGCCCCTTTTTTATTGTGCGCCGATCAAGCGAGGAGTCGCAGGAGGCCAAGGCTCACCGCAAGCTCACCAATAGGCACAGCTCTCGCATAACGTGCCGTCCTGCTATCTGGTCAGTGCGCCAGGCGGGGCTGAACGGCGCAAGGCCGCGCCGGATCTGGCAGTGAGCCATCGCACCGAGCAGACGATGATTCGCTATGCCCACAGTTCAGACTGTGGGTGCCGTCATTATCGCCGGGTGCTGAGTCCGACGGGCCAGCCCGCCCACGTCCCCGAATTATTCGCCAGCAGCGGCCCGTGCCCGCTCCGCAATCGTCGCCTCGGCCTTTGGCAGGGTGCGATAGGCGTAGATCAGCAGCGCCAGCGATATCGGCGCCACCCCGATCAGCGATAGAACGCCAATCCGCATGCTCCCGCTCAGCTCGGAAATCTGCCCCACCATATACGGCCCGAGCCCAAGGCCGACCAAGGTTGTCGCGAGGAAGAACGAGGCCGTGGCGGTTCCGCGCATCCGCGGCAGCACCAGATCCTGCGTCGTCGCCGCAGCAGCTCCCAGCGCAGTGGCCGCGAACATCCCCGCAAGGAAGTTCATCAGGTAGAACAGAGCGGGGATTTCGGTGGTGAATCCGATCCAGATCGGAATGACCGGCGCGACAATGCCGAACATGATAACGAGGATTCGTCCCGACGGATTGCGAGAGCGCAGCCAATCCGACAGGCGCCCGCCGAGAATCACCCCGAGGAAGCCCGACACCGCACCGCTGCCGCCCAGCACGAAGGCCAGTTGGTCCTTGGGCAATTTGAGCACAGTCTCGGCATAGGGCGCCGACCAGAAGGCCAGCGCATAGGCACCCAGCGATACGAGCCCGTAGCCCAGCGCCGTGCAGATGAAGGCCGGGGTGCCCCAGATCAGGCTGAAGGTCGCCGGATCGTGCCGCCGCAGTGTCGACGCCCATGAGAACACCGCATAATAGCCGAAGGCGATCGACGACCATTGCGGCAGATTGCCGGTAAGCTCGATCATGATCAGCGCAAAACCGATCATCGCGGCCGCCATCACGAGATTCACGACCGCCGCCATCGGGCCGCGGCGCATCGCGTGGTACAGCGTGAACGGCGGCAACAGCATCGACAGGTCGATGAAGAAATCGACCAGCGGATGACGCCCGCCCACGGTCTCGGCAGCTGGCCGTGCCGGTTCACGCAGCGAGGCAACCCAGATCGCAAGCAGGATGCCCGGAATCCCCACGGCAAGGAAAGCAGCCTGCCAACCCACCAGTCCGGCGATTCCGCCGCCCGGATAGGCCGCGTCCCACACCTTCGAAATCTTGGCGCCGATCAGCAGCGAGACCCCGCCGCCGAGATAGAGGCCCGAGGAATAGATCGCCAAGGCCGTGGCGCGCTTTCGCGCCGGGAAATAATCCGAGATCAAGGAATAGGCCGTCGGACTGGCCGTCGCCTCGCCCACGCCCACGCCCATTCGCGCGAGTGACAGGGTCAGATAATTGCGCGCAAAGCCGGACAGCGCCGTCATCGCCGACCACAGCAACAGGCCGATGGTCAGCAGGCGCACCCGGTGCCAGCGGTCCGCCAAACGGCCAAGCGGGACACCGAACAGCGCATAGAACACCGCAAATGCCGCGCCGCCGAGAAAGCCGAGCTGACCGTCGGTCAGCTGAAGGTCGCGCTTGATGTCGACCGCCAGGATCGAGAGGATCTGCCGATCGATGAAGTTGAGGATATAGACCACAACCAGCACCCCGAGCACATACCAGCTGTAGGCGGGGACGGAATCCTCGCTGCGGCTCTCGGCCGCTTCGGCTTTATCGCTCAATGCTGATCCCCTATCCCGGATGCTCTGCTTATCGACCGGCGCGCTAGAGGCCGGTTACGCCTTATAGCGCGTGCTATCGACAATCCCCGCCTCGGCAAAACCCTTTTTCCTGAGGCGGCACGAATCGCATAACCCGCAGGCGAGGCCTTCGGGCGTCGGATCGTAACAGGACCAGCTCCAGGCCGGATCAAGCCCCAGCCGCGCGCATTCGCGGGCGATGTCGGCTTTGGTCATGTGTTGGAGCGGCGCGTGGATGGTGAACGGTGCGCCTTCGACCCCTGCCTTGGTGCCGAGCCGTGCGGTCTCAGCAAAGCTGGCGATGAATTCGGGGCGGCAATCGGGATAGCCCGAATAGTCGAGCGCATTGACCCCGATGAACACATCGCGCGCGCCTGCTGCTTCAGCGCAGGCGGTGGTGAGCGCAAGAAATACGAGATTGCGCGCCGGGACGTAGGTGACCGGAATGTCGTCCCCCACCCCGCCCTTGGGCACATCGATTGTATCGGTGAGCGCCGATCCGCCAAATGCCCGTAGGTCGAGCGCGATTGGGGTGTGGCGAACAAGGCCCAGTTGCATGGCGATACGTGCGGCGGATTCCAGCTCAAGCCGGTGACGCTGCCCGTAATCGACCGTCAGCGCATGGACCGCAAAGCCGGCTTCCTGCGCCAGGGCTGCCGTCACCATCGAATCCAGCCCGCCGGACAGCAGCACCACCGCCAGCGGCTGCGTGCGCGTATGTTCAGAACCGCTCATGCCGCGCAACTAACACGCACGCGCGCAAAGGCAATCGCGGCGGGTTTCAGCAGTCGCCGGTGCGGCGCGCTTCAGCGGTCAGTTGGAACGGCATGCCATTATGAATGCCTTGGCTTTCCAGCTGAACCAGCGCGCCGGTCTCGCGGCGGATGCTGGTGCGGCCATAGCCGTTGCCCGGGCAGGTATACTGCACCGTGACACGCGCGGCACCATCCTCGACCACGAACTGGCTGCACCCGCTTTCCCGGTGCATCAGCTGGATCAGCTCCGCGCCTGACTTGACGCAGATCTTGCGATCCCGCGCCACGCCGCGCTGCTTGATGGTCCACTCGCCCTTGGCCAGCGTGCCAAGCATCGCAAGGCCATTGCCCTGCGCCACCACCGGCACGGCAAACCACAGCGCCGCCCCGGCTGCAATCGCCCCCAAAGCAAGTACGTGCATTCTGCTGTCGGTTCGATCGGTCATGCCTGTCCTCATGGCAGCTTTCTGCCGCGTCCCATTGCACATTTTGGCCGAAACGCGCCTGATGTGGTGCTTTTTTCGACGAAACGTCAGATCGATAGCGCGAAAGTGCGCGAACAGAAGGCGCAGTCGACCGCGATCAGGCCGTCGGTGCCGCGCATCTCTTCCTGCTCGTCGGCCGGGAAACGCGCGATGATCGTCTCGTAATGCGCCGCACTGCACCGGCATCCGCGCGAAAGCGCCGCACCGGGCACGACCCGGACCTCGTCTTCCTCATGGAACAAGCGCCACGCGATCGCCTCCAGCGAAAGCGTCCGGTCGAGCAGTTCGTCATGGCTGATCGAGCCGGCCATCACCGCAACATGCTCCCAATCGGGATGGTCGAGACGAACGTGCAGCCGTTCGCGCCCTTCTTCGCCATCGGCGAGGTGCTGGATCAGCAGCCCTGCGGCCATCCGCCCGCTTGCACCGGCACGGCTGGCGACGCGAATCAGCGTCGGGATCTGTTCGGACTGGCTGAAATAGCTCTCGCACGCTTCGGCGAGGCTATCGCCTTCCAGCGGGACGATCCCCTGATAGCGCTTATTGCCCTCGGCTTCGAATGTCATCGCGAGATAGCCTTCGCCGAACAGCGTCTGGAGCGCGGGATTGGAACCGAGCTTCGCCAGCCGCTCAGCATCGAAATCGGCATAGCCGCGCACGGCGCCGTCGCGATAATCGACCACCAGCAGTTTCACGATCCCGCCCTGCGTCTGCGCCTGCATGGTGAGCTGCGCGGCGTCGCCCTTCAGCAATCCGCCCATCAGCGTGCCCAGCACCAGTGCTTCGCCCAGCAGATGCGTGATCGGCGCGGGATAATCATGCGCCGAGAGCACCTGCTCCAGCACGCTATCCATCCGCACGATACGCCCGCGCGCGCTGCGGCCCGGCAGGGTGAAGCCCATCAGGGTGTCGGCGAAGGTCTCGGTCATGTTGGTCGTGTCAGTCATGCCGCGCCATATGGGGATCGAACGCGGGCTGCGAAAGACCCCCGCTGACTCCCCCCTAGGTGCCGAGCAGCCCGAAACTCCACAACAGCACCGATTTCTGCGCGTGGATGCGGTTTTCGGCCTCGTCGAACACCACCGATTGCGGGCCTTCGAAGACCTCTTCGCTGACTTCCTCGTCCACATGGGCGGGGAGGCAGTGGAGGAACACCGCATCGGGCTTCGCCTGCGCCATCAGCGCGGCGTTCACCTGATAGGGGGCCATCGCCGCGAGCTTGTTGTGGACGTGCTCCTGCCCCATCGAAATCCAGGTATCGGTCACGATCACATCGGCCCCGCGCGCGGCGGCGGCGGCATCCTGCGTCAGCGTGACGGTCGCCCCGCCAGCCCGCGCCAGTTCGACGAAGGCCGGATCAGGCTCGTAACCCGTCGGGGTCGCCACGCGGACGTTGAACTTCATCAGCCCGGCAGCCTCAAGGATCGAGTGCAGCACATTATTGCCATCGCCGAACCACGCGACCTCGAGCCCCGGCAGCGCCTTGCCATGCTCGATCACGGTGAGCAGATCGGCCATGATCTGGCAGGGGTGCGACATATCGGTCAGGCCGTTGATCACCGGCACCGTGGCATGGCGCGCCATCTCCTCGATCTTGGCGTGATCATCGGTGCGCAGCATGATGCCATCGACCATCCGGCTGAGCACGCGCGCGGTATCCGCGATGCTCTCCCCCCGGCCCAGCTGGCTGGAGGCCGAATCGAGCAGCAGTACGCTCCCACCCAGCTGGCGCATCGCGATGTCGAAGCTGACGCGGGTGCGGGTGGAGTTCTTCTCGAACACCAGCGCCAGCACCCGGCCCTTGAGCGGGGCATCGGCATCGGGCGCGCCTTTCGGCAGGCCCACACGCGCCGCCTTGCGATCAATCGCATCATTGATCATCGCCGCGATATCATCACCGCCCGCATCCGCGAGGTTGAGGAAGTGGCGGAACGCCCCAGTGCCCCCGGTCATGCGGCCTCGGGCACCTTGAAGCTCGCCGCGCCGGCCGACAGCTTGTCGAAGAACTCGTCGATCTCGGCATCGCCGATCACCAGCGGCGGGATAATGCGGATGGTGTTGTCGCCCGCCGCCACGGTCAGCAGTTGGTGATGATCACGCAAGTGCACGTAGAACGGACGGCTTTCCATCTTCATCTTGAGGCCCAGCATCAGACCCTTGCCGCGCACCAGTTCGAACAGCTCCGGGTAATTGCCGATAAACTGCTCAAGGCGCGAGCGCAGGCGCTCCCCCTTTTCGGTGACGGAGGCGAGGAATTCCTCATTCGCCACGGCGTCCATGACCGCCATACCGGCGGCCATCGCCAGCGGGTTGCCGCCATAGGTCGATCCGTGGGTGCCGAAGGTCATGCCACGCGCGGCGTGCTCGGTGGCGATACAGGCGCCAAGCGGGAAGCCGCCGCCGATGCCCTTCGCGGTCGCCATGATGTCCGGCTCAATCCCGTAATGCTCATAGGCATAGAGCTTGCCGGTGCGCGCGACGCCGCACTGCACTTCATCGAGGATCAGCATCAAGCCGTGTTCGTCACACAGCGCACGCAGGCCCGCCATGAACGCCTGCGAGGCCGGACGAATCCCGCCCTCGCCCTGGATCGGTTCAACCAGAATGCCCGCGGTGTGCGGCCCGATCAGCGCCTTGGCCGCTTCCAGATCATCGAAGGGCGCATACTTGAACCCTTCGAGCAGAGGGGCAAAGCCGTGGTGCATCTTGGTCTGGTTCGACGCAGAGATGGTCGCCATCGTCCGGCCGTGGAAGGCATTGTGGAAGGTGATGATCTCGAACCGGCTGGCATCACCCGCCCCGTTTGCGTTTTCTGGGCCCGCGTTCTGGTGATAGGCGCGCGCGGTCTTGATCGCGCATTCGACCGCCTCGGCGCCCGAATTGGTGAAGAACACCGTGTCGCCGAAAGTCGTGTCGACCAGTGTCTGCGCCAGTCGCTCACCCTGCGGGCTGCCATAGAGGTTCGAGACGTGCATCAGCGTCGCGGCCTGTTGCTGGATCGCGCCGATCAACCCTTCATGCGAATGGCCGAGCAGGTTCACCGCAATGCCGCTGGCGAAATCGAGATAGCGGGTGCCATCCTCGTCGATGAGATGGCAGTGCTCGCCGCGCACCGGCCGGACACCGCAACGCGGATAGACGGGCATGAGCGGGGTAATCGACATGGGCTTTGTCCTGAATTGTGAGAATCGGGGGGGGCTTGAAACGCAAATGGCGGCCCTGAACCAGAGCCGCCATCTACAATCCGGTAATCTTCCGCTGACCCTGCGTCAAACCGCGGGGGGCGGTTTCGGCCGAGGTCAGCCTTCGATCGGTGCCAGATTGACGGCGGAATATTTTCCGCGTCGATCGACTTCAAGATCGAATTCGTAGCGTTCGCCTTCGTTCAAGGCCGAAAGCCCCGAACGCTCGACCGCGCTGATGTGGACGAAAGCATCGGGCTGGCCGTCATCACGGACGAGGAAGCCGAAGCCCTTCATCCCGTTGAAGAACTTGACCGTGCCCTTGGCGCGCTCACCCGTCAGCTCGCGAGCCGGAGCAGCGGGCTTGGCCGCCACTGCGATAACATCGCCGACAACCTGGAGATCCTGCGCCGACACCTTGCCGCCGCGATCCACGAGATTGTACTGGAGCTCCTGCCCTTCAGCGAGGCCTTCAAGACCAGCACGCTCGACTGCGCTGATGTGAACGAACACATCTTCGCCGCCGCCTTCTTGCTGAATGAAGCCGAAGCCCTTCTGCGTGTTGAAGAACTTCACCGTGCCCTTGCCGGTACCAACGATCTGGGCAGGCATGCGCGGCGCGCCGCTGAAGCCACCGCCGCCGGGACCACGCGGGCCGCCGCTGAAGCCGCCACCGCCGCTGCGCGGGGCACCGCCACCGCCGCCGCCGTAGCGATCACCGCCGCCGCCGCCGCCGCCAAATCGGTCGCCACCGCCACCGAAGCGATCACCGCCTCCGCCGAATTCGCGCGGAGGCGAGAAACCATCATTCCCACCGCCAAACGGATCGAAGCCATCTTCGCCGAAACCGTCGCGCTTATCGCGTCCGCGCCGGCGTCCCCTATCGTAACCCATAGATCAGTACGTACCTTAGCCACACTGCCCGGCCTCAATCGCGCCGATGTCGTGGACAGTGAGCCGCACCGGAGCCGGACGCGCCGAGCTTGTGGTCCGGCGCGCACGTGTGAAACACATAGCGCACAAAAGCTTGCTTTGCGAACGATTTTACCGAGGGCCCGTTTGGCGTGCCGCCGCCGCGCAGCTGTGCTTGTGCGCCAGACCCGCTTTGGGCATGAAAGGCGGCAACAACACTGGACCAGGCACTGGGGAAAGCAGGACGTATCATGAGCGATTTTCGCCAACTGACCGAAAATGTGCTGGTGAGCCCGCAACTTGCGCTGGAGGATGTCGCGGCGGCTGCGGCGCTGGGCGTGGGTCTCATCGTCAATAATCGCCCCGATGGCGAGGAACCCTCGGCACCGCAGGGGGACGAGATCGCGGCAGCAGCGGCAGCGGCGGGGATGAATTACGTCGCCATCCCGATCGGCCACGCCGGCTTCAGCGAACCGCAAGTTAACGCGATGATCGACGCGCTGGAACAGGCCGAGGGCCCGATTCTCGCCTATTGCCGTTCGGGCACCCGCTCGACCTTGTTGTGGGCGCTGGCCGCCGCCAAGCAGGGCGTCGCGCCGGACGACATCGCCCGCACAGCGGCGCGGGCAGGCTATGACGTCAGCCCGATTCGCGCGATGATCGACATGCTCGCCGCGCGCTGAGGCGCTCCGACATGAATGTCCCGCCATTGCTGGTGCAGACCTTGGGGTCGTTGCTCGCGATCCTTGCGCTGGCGGGTTTAGCATGGTGGCTGAAGCTGGGTGGGTCTCCGACGCTCGCCAGTGATGATGATGTGCGGCGCGCGGCGGGCGAAGTGGAGGATGGCTTCACCCCGGTTGCCACCGCCCACGATGGCAAGGGCGCGCTCGCCCGCGATGCGGCCGGGCGGATCATGGTCATCAAGCGCCACGGCAACCGCTTTGCCGGGCGGGTGCTCGGACCCGGAACCACGGCAAGACTGTGGCGCGATTTGGGGCAAACCGCGGTCGAAGTCGATTGCGGCGAGATGCGCTTCGGCAAAGTGTTTCTCGACATCCCGGACGCCGAGACTTGGGCCGAGGCGATCAATCGGCTAAGCAGACCGCAGGATGCCTGACTTCAACCCCACCCAATATGCCGTGCCGCTGTTTGTGCTGGCGGTGCTGGCCGAGATGATCTGGGCCAAGCTGCGCGCGCCGGAAGCCTATGAGCCGAAAGACACGCTCGTCAGCCTGTCGTTTGGCCTGGGCTCGACCGTCGCGGGGGCGCTGCTGGGCGGTTTCGCCATCACTGTGATGCTGCTGGCCTATGAGTGGCGGTTCATCGATTTCGGGCCGGAATGGTGGGCGGTGTGGTGGGCGTGGCCGGTCTGCTTCGTGCTCGACGATCTCAAATATTACTGGGTCCATCGCGCCGGTCACCGCATCCGCTGGATGTGGGCGAGCCATGTGAACCACCATTCGAGCCAGCACTACAACCTGTCGACCGCGTTGCGGCAGAGCTGGACCGGAGCCTTCACCTTCGGGGTGCTGTTCGCCATCCCCTTGGTGCTGCTGGGCTTCCACCCGGTGATGATCGCGATCTGCGGCGGGTTCAATCTCATCTACCAGTTCTGGATCCACACCGAGGCGATCAAGCGGATGCCGGCGTGGTTCGAAGCGGTGATGAACACCCCCAGCCACCACCGCGTCCACCATGCGACCAACCCGCGCTATCTCGACACCAATTACGCGGGCGTGTTCATCATCTGGGACAAGCTATTCGGCACCTTTACCCCCGAGGTCGATGACGAGCCGATCCGCTATGGCATCGTCAAGCAGCTCGGCAGTTTCAATCTGTTGTGGTCGGTGTTCCACGAATGGATCGGGATGATTGGCGACATCTGGCGTGCGCCGTGGAAGCATAAGCTCAGCTACCTGCTGCGCGAACCCGGCTGGAGCCATGACGGCAGCCGCGAAACCTCTGACATGATCAGGGCCAAGTGGCAGGCCCGCACCGGCGAGGTTGCGCCCGTTGCAACTTCAGTGGCGGATCGAAACCCGATTGCAGGCAGCCAAGAAGCTGCCTAATCTCCTCCGCCAAAGGGAGAGATCATGGAAAGTTTCGACTACATCGTCATCGGCGGTGGCAGTGCCGGTAGCGCTGTCGCAGGGCGGCTCGCGGTGGATGGCACGCGCCGGGTGTGCCTGCTGGAAGCGGGCGGGCGCAACGACAATGTCTGGATCAAGACACCGGGCTTCATGCCCTTCATCCCCGAAAAATCGAACTACCGCTACGAAACCGTTCCGCAAAAGGGCCTGAACGGTCGCACCGGATACCAGCCGCGCGGACGCGGGCTCGGCGGTTCGTCGGCGATCAACGCGATGGTCTATATCCGCGGCAACCGCTGGGATTATGACAACTGGGCGGCAATGGGCTGCACCGGCTGGGCCTATGACGACGTGCTCCCCTACTTCAAACGCGCCGAGGCGAATGAGCGCGGCGGGGACGATTTCCACGGCGCGGGCGGGCCCTTGTTCGTTTCTGACCAGACCGCCGCCAACCCTGCGTCCTACGCCTTTGTCGAAGCGGCCGCCGCGCTCCAGCTGCGCACCAATGCCGACTTCAATGGCGCGCAACAGGACGGCTTTGGCCTGTATCAGGTCACGCAGCGCAAGGGCGAACGCTGGTCAGCGGCCCGCGCCTATGTCGAGCCGATCCGCGATGCGGGGAACTTTGCGGTGCGCACCGATACGCTGGTCGAGAAGCTGGTGATCGAGGGCGGGCGCGTCACCGGGGTGCAGATTCGTCGCGGGGGCCAGTCCGAAACCCTGCTCGCCCGGCGCGGGGTTGTGCTGAGCGCGGGTGCGTTCAATTCTCCGCAAATCCTGATGCTGTCGGGCATCGGCCCGGCGGATCATCTGAAGGCGCACGGGATCGACGTGGTGCTGGATCGCCCGGCGGTGGGCGGCAACCTTCAGGACCACATCGACTACGTCTCCGGCTGGGAGACAGAGAGCGATATTCCGATCGGCAGCACGCTGAAAGGCACGCTCAAGATGGCAGCGGCCATGGTCGAGCACCGCCGCAAGCGGACGGGGGTGATGACCACGCCCTATGCCGAGGCGGGCGGGTTCTGGAGCGTGATGTCGGATGCGCCTGCGCCCGATGTGCAGTGGCACTTTGTCCCCGCGGTCCTGGAGGATCACGGGCGCGAGAAGGTGAAGGCACATGGCTTCTCGCTCCACGCCTGCGTGCTGCGGCCCGAGAGCCGCGGGACGGTGCGGCTGGGCAGCGGAGACGCGGCCGCCGCGCCGGTGATCGATCCAAACTTCCTCGCCGATGATCGCGACATGGCGGTGCTGCGCGCCGGTGTGCGCCTGTCGCACCGGATCGCCGAGGCGCCGCCGATGCGGGCATTCGGCCCGAAGGATCGCCACCCCGTCGACCTGCATGATGATGCCGCGCTCGACGAACTGATCCGCAGCCGCGCGGACACGGTCTATCACCCCGTCGGCACCTGCCGGATGGGCAATGACCCGGATGCGGTGGTCGATCCGACGCTGAAGCTCAACGGGCTGGAGGGCTTGTGGGTGGCGGATGCGAGCATCATGCCCAAGCTGGTCAGCGGCAACACCAATGCGCCGAGCATCATGATCGGTGAGCGTTGCGCCGACTTCGTGATGGCAGCGGAAAGAGCCTGAGCCCCACATCGATGTAGCGTGCTGCTCCGGCCCGAAGGGCCGCGAGCGCACGCGCGCGAGCCGCAGGCGCTCAAGCCCGAAGGGCTTGAAACAGCGCCGAGGACGCTCGCCCGGAGGCGCAAGCGAAAGACAAAAAAAGGCCGGAGACGCTCAAGGCGGCTCCGGCCATATTCAGTCTGTTCGTTCGCAGGAGGAACGGGGTGAGGCGGGGGGAGAGGAGAGGGAGAGAGAGGTCTCCCCCCGCCAAGCTTGGTAGAGAGGGGCTTAGTTGTAAGCCCGCTCCCCATGTTCGGAGATGTCGAGACCGTTGGTTTCGGCTTCGGCGTCGGGGCGCAGGCCCAGGGTGTACTTGAGGATCAGGAACAGCACGGCCGAGACAACGCCGGTCCACACGATGGTGGTGCCCACCGCCCAGCACTGGGTGATGACTTGGCCGACCATGTCGAACTCGCCAGCGACAGCCACCGGAGCGGTGTAATCGATCCAGCCCTGACCGCCGAGCGCGGGGTCAGCGACAATGCCGGTGCCAATCGCGCCAACAATCCCGCCGACGGCATGGATGCCGAAGACATCGAGGCTGTCGTCGTAGTTCAGCTTGTTCTTCACCGTGGTGACGAAGAAGTAGCAAACCACCGAAGCCACAGCGCCGAGGATGATAGCGGTGCCGGGGTGGGCAAAGCCTGCCGCCGGAGTGATCGCCACAAGGCCAGCCACTACACCCGAGACCGCGCCGAGCAGCGAGGGCTTCTTGTGGGTGATCTGTTCGATGATCGCCCAAGCCGCACCGGCTGCTGCCGTGGCAACGAAGGTGTTGATGAAGGCAAGGGCAGCGAAGGCGTTGGATTCGAGCGCCGAGCCGGCGTTGAACCCGAACCAGCCGATCCACAGCAGGCTGGCGCCGATCATGGTCATCACCAAGTTGTGCGGGGGCATGGGCTCCTTCTTGTAGCCGATGCGCGGGCCGATGATGAGGCAGCCGATCAGACCAGCGATCCCGGCGTTGATGTGCACCACGGTGCCACCAGCGAAGTCGAGCGCGCCCCAGCCCCACAGCAGACCCATGTCAGTGGGCGCAGTGTGCAGGAAGTCCGGACCGGCCCAGTACCACACCATGTGTGCGATCGGGAAATAGGCGAGCGTCATCCAGGCGACCACGAAGATGATCAGCGAGGTGAACTTCACGCGCTCGGCAAAGGCGCCAACGATCAGGGCCGGCGTGATGCAGGCGAAGGTCATCTGGAACATCACGAAGACGAGTTCCGGCAGGTAGACCCCATTGGAGAAGGTCGCCGCCAGCGATGTGACGCTGACCCCCTTGAGGAACGCCTTGTCGAGCCCGCCGAACAGCGTCGGGAAGGGCGTGCCAGTGGAAGTGAAGGCCATCGAGTAGCCCCAGCCGAACCATACCAGCGCAGCAACGCAGACGATGGTGAGCACCTGCATCAGCACGCTCAGCATGTTCTTGGCGCGCACGAGGCCGCCATAGAACAGCGCGAGCGCAGGCACGCTCATCATCAGCACAAGCGCGGTCGAGACCATCATCCAGGCGACATCGCCCTTGTTGACCATCTCGGCGGTGGGGGTGAAGGCGGCAGGCGCGGCTTCGGCGGCGGCAGCGGCCGCATCGGCCACAGGCGCAGCAAAGGCTGGCGCGGCGAGCATGATTGCTCCCGTTGCCAGCGCCGCAGTTGTCGAGAGAATACGCTTCATTGCATGGCCCCTTTAAAGCGCGGTTTCGCCGGACTCGCCGGTGCGGATGCGAGTGGCGGACGCGAGATCCAGAACGAAGATCTTGCCGTCGCCGATCGCGCCCGTGTTGGCGGTCTGCTGGATGGTTTCGACCACCTGCGCGGCGATTTCGTCGCTGGCAGCGATCTCGAGCTTCACCTTGGGAAGCATGTTGGTGGAGTATTCGGCACCGCGGTAGATTTCGGTCTGACCCTTTTGCCGACCGAAGCCCTTGACCTCGGTGACGGTCATCCCGGCAATGCCGATGCCGCTCAGCGCTTCACGAACGGTGTCGAGCTTGAACGGTTTGATAATGGCGATGATGAACTTCATCTGTGGCCCCTGTTGCACCGGATTGGTCCGGCCACGGGATACACAGCAACAAGCGTGCCACATTCGTGTAACGGGGCTGACGCAACGGAATCAGCGCCTTTCTTCGCACTTGCAAAAGAATCTGTGCCTAACAATTAGGCAAGTGATTAACGATTGTGCAAGATTTGCGCTGAAGTGCGCTGCAACTTAGCTCTCGTCGCCAGCGATATAGCGGTCGGTCGCGCGGGTTGGCAGGCCGTCGATGCTGCGGGTGCGTAGCGCCATCTTGGCTTCCCACGCCGCCGGGTCGGACTGGCGATGTGCCTTTTTCAGCGTATCGCGCTCGCCCTCCAGCGTCATGAAGGGCACGCCCCAGCCGCACGACGACTGGACGCTCTCGACCGCGATGTCGAAGATCTGCCGCGTGCCGGGCATCAGCGTGAAATGCGCCGCCAGCCCCTCCCACGCGGCATCCTGCGGCAACACCGCCCGTCCGCGCCCATAAATGCGCAGGATCAGTGCAGGCTGCTGGAAATTGCAGAACATCAGCGTGATCCGCCCCTGATCGGCCTGCTCCGCGGCGAGATGCGCGTGAGTCTCGTTACCCGAACCGCCGAGGTCGAGATAGGCGACCCGCGTGGGCGACAGCACGCGGAAGGCGTCATAACCCTTGGGGCTGAGGTTGATCCGCCCCTCCGCCGCTGCGCTGGCGACAAAGAACACCGGCTGGGCGGCGATCATGGCGATGTGCTTTTCGTTCAGTGCCTCGAAGAAATCCGCCATCGCCGCCTCCGTATGCTCAGAGAAAATCGCGCAAGGTGGCGATGAAGCGGTCGAACTGGTCGTGGTGGAGCCAGTGGCCGGCCTTCTCGAACTCGATCACGCTCGCGGTCTTGAAGTGGGCGATCCGCCCGTCCTTCTCCGGGTTCGATGCCCAGCTGTCCGCCCCGTAGAGCAGCAGCGTCGGGCAGGAGATCGCCCCCCATAGCTGCTCGATGAACTCATCGCCGATGTCCTCGACCGGCCAGACGTTGAGGTGCGGATCGAACTTCCAGCTATAGGTGCCGTCCTCGTTGCGGTTGACGCCGTGGACGGTGAGGTGCCGCGCCTGTTCCTCGGTGAGGTAGGCGTTCTCCTCGATCATCCGCGCGAATGCGGCTTCGATGCTCTCGTATTTGCGCGGTGAGCGCCCGGCGGCCTTGCGCTTCTTCTCGATAAATTCGGCAAGGCGCTCGGGATAATGCACCGCGCGCTGCTTGGCGCGCCATTCGGGCGAGGGACCGAGGCCTTCGATCGCCACCAGCTTGGTCACCATATCAGGGAAGGCGCCTGCATAGCGCAGCGCCACGTTGCCGCCCATCGAGTGCGCCACCATCCGCACCGGGCCCACGCCGAGCTGATGGATCAGCTGGGCAAGGTCATAGACCATGTCACCAGCGGAATAGACCCCGTCCGACACCCAGTCAGAATCGCCATGCCCGCGGTGATCCATCGCAATGACGTGGTAATCGGCACTCAGCGCCTCGGCGGTCCAGTCCCACGAGCGCGCATGATCGCGCCCGCCATGCACCAGCACCAGCGGCGGCTTCCCGCGCCCGCCCCAATCGAGGTAATTCAGGCGAAGGCGCTGCGAAATAAAGGTCTGCGAGGTCGGGCCGGCGGTGTGCATAAGCCTGCCATGCCGCGAACCTCGGCCTGCCGCAAGACTACCGTTCCTTCGTGGCCGAGAAGGTCAGCTGCGGGTTCTTCTCGACCTGATAGCTCACGTCCCACGGGCTCTTGGCCATGAACACGTAATCGCCGTCGCGGTCGCGGGCGAGGTTGGCGCGGTTGAACCCGGCGAATTCCTCCAGCGTCTTCTCGTCGCCCTTGATCCAGCGCGCGGTGGCGAAGGGGGAGGGTTCGAGCACGGCTTCGACCTTGTATTCCGCCTCAAGCCGCGAAATCAGCACTTCGAGCTGAAGTTGGCCGACCACCCCGACGATGTGGGCCGAGCCGATGTCCGGGTAAAACACCTGGATCACGCCCTCTTCACTGAGATCGTCCAAGGCCTTGCGAAGCTGCTTGGTCTTGGTCGGATCGCGCAATTGCACCCGGCGCAGGATTTCCGGCGCGAAGTTCGGCAGGCCGGTGAAGCGCACCTGATTACGCTCCGACAGGGTATCGCCCACCCGCAGGGTGCCGTGGTTCGGAATGCCGATGATGTCGCCCGCTTCCGCCGTGTCGGCGAGTTCACGGTCCTGCGCGAAGAACAGGATCGGCGAATGCACCGCAATCGGCTTGCCGAGGCCGCTCGGCGTCAGCTTCATCCCGCGTTTGAAGGTGCCCGAAACCTGCCGCATGAAAGCGATCCGGTCGCGGTGGTTGGGGTCCATGTTGGCCTGCACCTTGAAGATGAAGCCGGTGACTTCGTCGCGCTCCGGGCTGATCTGCTCTTCGCCCGCAGGCTGGGGCCGCGGCGGCGGGGCGTAGCGGGAAATGGCGTCGATCAATTCGGTGACGCCGAAGTTCTTCAGCGCCGATCCGAAATAGACCGGGGTGAGATCGCCGTTGCGGAAGGCCTCAAGGTCGAACTCGGGATAGCCGCCGCGCGCCAGCTCGATCTCGTCGGCGAAGCGTTCGGGGATCGCGGCGGTGTCGCGGGTGCCGAGGTATTCGCGGCTCGGCCCTTCCGGGCGGCCAATGGTGCCGGTCGCGAAATCGAGCAGACCTTCGAACTCGCCGCCCATACCAATCGGCCACATCTGCGGGCTGACATCGAGCGCCAGCATGTCCGCCACCTCGTCCAGCGTCTCGAAGGGATCGCGGCCCTCGCGGTCGACCTTGTTGACGAAGGTGATGATCGGCACGCTGCGCAGGCGGCACACCTCGAACAGCTTGCGGGTCTGCGGCTCGATGCCCTTCGCGGCGTCGATCACCATCACCGCCGAATCCACCGCGGTCAACGTGCGGTAGGTGTCCTCCGAGAAATCCTCGTGCCCCGGCGTGTCGAGCAGGTTGAAGACGATCCCGTCCTTCTGGAAGGTCATCACCGAGGACGTGACCGAGATCCCGCGCTGCTGCTCGATCTTCATCCAGTCAGACCGCGCGCGCCGCGCCTGCCCGCGCGCCTTGACCTCGCCCGCCAAATGGATCGCCCCTCCTTGCAGCAGCAGCTTTTCGGTGAGCGTGGTCTTCCCCGCGTCAGGGTGCGAGATGATCGCGAAGGTGCGGCGATTGGAGGTCATTGCGGGTCGCGCGCGACGCGGAAGCCCGCGAAGTCCTGGTTGACCGGCATCAGCTCGATCCGGTTGATGTTGAGATGCGGCGGCAGGTTCGCGATCCACAGGATCGTGTCGGCGATGTCCTGCCCGGTCATCGGATTGACCCCGCGATAGAGATCGTCCGACGCCTGCTGGCTGCCGGTGCGGACCACGGTGAACTCGGTCTCGACCATGCCCGGCTCGATGCTGGTCACGCGCACGCCGGTGCCGTGGAGATCGGCACGCAGGGCCAGCGTGAAGTGGTTGGCGAAGGCTTTGGACCCGGCATAGACGTTGCCGCCGGGATAGAGGTAGCTCCCTGCGACCGAGCCGATGGCGATGATCGCGCCGCGCCGTTCGATCAGCAGCGGCAGCAGCTTGCGGGTCAACACCACCATCGCGGTGATGTTGGTGTCGATCATCGTGTGCCAGTCATTCAGATCGGCGTTTTGCGCAGGGGTGAGGCCTTGGGCGAGACCCGCGTTGTTCACCAGCAGATCAATGTCGCGGAAGCCCTCGGGCAGCGCGGCGAGCGCGGCATCGAGCGCGGCGGTGTCACGCACGTCGAAGCAGGCGGCGTGAACCTTGTCCGCGCCCAGCTCTGCGACCAGGGCGTCAAGCCGCTCCTGCCGCCGTCCGGTGGCAACGCAGCGCCAGCCGTTCGCGACCAGCGTGCGCACAGTCGCAAGACCGATTCCGGCGGTGGCCCCGGTGACAAACGCCGTTTTCATCCGCGTAGCTCCGCGCCCAGCTTGGTGGCGGCAGCCACAACCCTTTCGGCGATGGCCTTGAGGTCGGCGTCCTTGAAGCTGGTCTCGCCCGGCTGGAGCGTCACTTCGACCGCGACGGACTTGTGGCCTTCCGGCACGCCTTGGCCGGCGAAGACATCGAACACGCGCACGCCGGTGATTGCGGCCTTGTCCGCGCCCTGGACCGCGCGCACCAGATCGCCCGCTGCCAGCGTGGCCGGGACGAGGAAGGCGAAGTCGCGAGTCACGGCTTGCAACGCAGGCGGGGTGAAGCCGGGACGGGCAAAGGCCGCGCCCTTCTTCGCCGGGATCGCATCGAGGAACAGCTCAACCGCCGCAATCGGGCCGTCGACGTCGAAGGTCTTGAGCGTCGCAGGATGCACCATCCCGAAGCGCGCCAGCACGGTCTTGGGGCCAAGCCGCAGGGTCGCCGACTGGCCGGGGTGGAACTGCGGCCCCGCCTCCCCCATCACCATCAGATTGGCGACCGGTGCGCCCGCCGCTTCAAGCAGTTGGAGCGCCAGCGCCTTGGCATCATAGGCGTCGAACGGCTTGGTCTTGCCCGATTGCCAGCCGCGCGGCGTCTTCTCGCCCGCCAGCACGATGCCGAGGGTGGGCTTCTCGTCGCTGAGGCCATCGGCGGCCCGGAAGTAGCGCCGCCCGATCTCGAATAAGCGCGAGGCCGCCGCGCCGCGATCCGCATTGCGCTTGGCCGCCATCAACAGGCCGGGCAGCAGCGACGGACGCATGGCCTTCATGTCCTCGCTGATCGGATTGGCGAGCACCCACGGCCGGTCGTTACCATTAGCGAAATGGTCCGCGGCCCATTCAGGCAGGAAGCTCCATGTGATCGCTTCGTTGAGCCCGCTCGCGGCAGCAGCACGACGCAGGCCGCGTTCGAGCTTTTGTTGCGGCGTTGCGGTGGGGCGGGCGACGCCCTCTGTGCGCGGAAGCGCGACGCTGGCGACCTTGTCGAGGCCGTGGATGCGCACAACCTCTTCGACCAGATCGGCCGGGCCTTCGATGTCGTGGCGGCGCAGGGGGCTAGTCACTTGCCCGTCGCTGCTGACGTTGAAGCCGAGACTTTCGAGAATGCGCTTCTGTTCGGCCTCCGGCACGCCCACGCCGCCGAGGCGCGTTGTCAGTCCGGGGTCGAAGGTGATCACCTTCGCGGTGCTCGGCGGCGAACCGGCGCGGACGACTTCGCTCGGAGTCCCGCCTGCGAGTTCGACAATTAGACCGGTCAGGAGATCAAGGCCCTGATCGAGGAACTCAGGATCAACCCCGCGCTCGAACCGGGTGCGCGCATCGCTCGACAGCCCCAGCTTGCGCCCGGTCGCGCCGATGCGGGCCGGATCGAAATAGGCGATTTCGAGCAGCACATCGGTGGTCGTCTCCGACACACCCGAATGCTCGCCGCCCATGATCCCGGCGATGTCGTGCACGCCGTTGTCATCGGCGATCACCATCATCTCGGCATCAAGCGTGTAGGTCTTCTCGTTGAGCGCCAGCACCTCTTCGCCGTCCTTCGCCCGCCGCGCCACCACCGCGCCCGAGAGCTTGGCAAGGTCATAGGCGTGCGCCGGACGGCCGAAGCCTAGCATCAAGTAGTTGGTCAGATCGACCAGCAGCGAGATCGGGCGCTGGCCCGCGCTCTTGAGCCGCGCCTGAAGCCACTCAGGCGAGGGGCCATTTGTCACGCCAGTTACCACGCGGCCGTAGAAGGCGGGGCAGCCCTCGGCATCGTCGGTGCGGATTTCGACCGGGCAGGCGCCCGCCGCGGTGAACGCCGGCTTGGCAATCGGCTTCAGCGTCCCCAGCCCCTTGGCCGCCAGATCGCGAGCGATGCCATAGACACCCATGCAGTCCGGGCGGTTGGGGGTCACGGCGACTTCGATCACAGGGTCAGCGCCGTGATAGTCGGCGAAACTCACACCCACCGGCGCGTCAGCGGGCAGTTCGATGATGCCATCGTGATCGTCGCCCAGCTCCAGCTCGCGGGTCGAGCACATCATGCCGTTCGATTCGACGCCGCGGATCGCGCTCTTCTTCAGCACCATGCCGTTGGCGGGCACCACTGCGCCGGGGAGGCCCAGCACGCCCTTCATCCCGGCGCGGGCATTGGGGGCGCCGCAGACGACTTGCAGCGGATTGCCATCGCCGGTGTCGACGGTGAGCACCTGAAGCTTGTCGGCATCGGGGTGGCGCGCGGCGGTCAGCACATGAGCGATGCGGAAGCCTGCCAGCTTTTCGGCCGGGTCTTCCACGCCCTCGACTTCCAAGCCGATGGCGTTCAGGCCGTCGCAGATTTCGGCCACCGAAGCGGTCGTTTCAAGGTAATCCTTGAGCCAGGTCAGCGAGAACTTCATGCGCGCGCTCCCACACCAGCGGAGAGGGTCGGCTGATCGAACGGCGAGAAACCGTAATGCGCCAGCCAGCGCGGATCGCCGTCGAAGAAGGCGCGCAGGTCGTTCATCCCGTATTTGAGCATCGCGATACGGTCGATCCCGAGGCCGAAGGCGAAGCCCTGCCACTCTGCCGGATCAAGCCCGGCGAATTCGAGCACGCGGGCATTGACCATCCCGCTGCCACCGATTTCCATCCACGCATGGCCCGGCGCATCGCCGTGACCGCCGACCACGCGGCGACCGCCTTCGTTCGAATAGCCGACATCGACTTCGACGCTCGGCTCGGTGAAGGGGAAGTAGCTCGGGCGCAGGCGCAACACGATATCCTCACGCTCGAAGAAGGCCTTGAAGAAGGTCTCCAGCGTCCACTTGAGGTGGCCGAGGTGGATGTCCTTGTCGATCACCAGCCCTTCGACCTGATGGAACATCGGGGTATGCGTCGCGTCGCTGTCGCTGCGATAAACCCGGCCCGGCGCGATAATGCGGATCGGCGCGCCCTGATCGAGCATTGAACGGATCTGGACGGGCGAGGTGTGGGTACGCAGGAGCACATCCTTCCCCTCGGCGGTCTTGTCCGGGAAGTAGAACGTGTCGTGCATCGCCCGCGCCGGGTGCGTCTCGTCCATGTTGAGCGCGGTGAAATTGTGCCAGTCGTCCTCGATCTCGGGGCCGGTGGCGACCGCAAATCCCAAGTCGGCGAAGATTTCGGCGAGTTCGTCCATCACCTGGCTGACCGGATGCACCGATCCCTTGGGTGCGGCCTGCGCCGGCAGCGTCAGGTCGATCGTCTCGCGCGCCAGCTGTTCTTCCAGCGCGGCGGCTTCCAGCGCGGCTTTCTTCGCATCCAGCGCCTCAGCAATCGCAGCGCGGGCGGATTGGATCGCGGGCGCCGCGGCGGTGCGTTCTTCGGGGTTCATCCCCCCCAGTGTCTTCAGGGCAAGGCTCACCCAGCCCTTCTTGCCGAGCGTTTCGAGCCGCTGCGCTTCAAGCGCATCGAGGGTGGCTGACGCCGCAATCGCGGCCAGCGCAGCCTCTGTCTGGGATGGTATGTCGGTCATGGCCTCGGGTCATCTGCACGCAGGAAACTTGCCGCCGCCCGCTAGCGGCAAATCGCCCGCATTGCAAAGCGCCTGTCTGTTCCATCGCGGTGCAGGACAATTTCGGCCCCACCGGCCGGACCTCAGTCAATGACCTCGCCAAATCACCGCGGCGCAGGCGGGTCCAGGGTCTGCGCCGCACTGCCCCTCGCCCGCGCCCGCGCCTCCATGAACGAGGTCAGGATCGGGTGATCCAGCGCCGCATATTCGCTCGGGTTCATGGTCATGAATTCGCGGAACTCGCGGGTGAATTGCGCCTGATCGTGGTAATGCGCGTCCATCGCCTCGGTCCAGGGACGGCCGCGCTGGAGCATGTAGGTCGTCAGGCTGCGCATGAACCGCTGGCGGCGCATCAAGAGCTTGGGCGCAAAGCCGAAATAGCGCGTGCACACCCGTTCGAGCGTCCGGATACTCATCGCGCAGGCCTCGGCGAGATCGTGGACCGAAGCGTGGTCGCCGTTCACCAGCGCAGCGTGGACACGGGCGATGCGCGCCTCCTCCCGATTGGGCCGCATCGCGCGCTCCATCGCGCCCACCAGCGCTTGGAACTGCTCGTCCAGCGTGGCTTCGGGATCGCACAGGACATCGGTCATCCCGCCGAAATGGGCAAAGGCCGGGTGCGCTGTGCCGTCGCAGATGACGTTGGCGCAATCGCTCGCATCGGCATCGAAGAACCGCGCCCAGCCCAGCGGGAGAAAGCCGACGCCCCACATCCGCACCGGCCCGAGCGTGAAGCGGCACGGCAAGCTGCTCGGTCCGGTGCCGACGAAGGGTGCGCCGCTGACCTTGTGCGCGGCAATCTCGGCCTCGGGCGCGGTGCCGCAGAAAAAGCGGATATTGGCCCATTCCGGCTGGAGATAGTCGGTCACCACCGCGCCGGTTTCGGGCAGATCGAGGGTCAGGTGATAGAAGGTCGTAAAGCACCCTGCGAACTGCGCTGGCGGTTCGCGGAATACGGCTGTCAGCCGCTGGCCCACCGGCGGCCCTTGCCCGCCAGCGGCTTGCTGGTATCCTCCATTCCCCACCGGGTGAGATAACCGCAGGTGGCGCGGTTTTACAAGAAGGATGGCGGATTCATACAATTCACGGTCGCGCAGCGCGCAACAGAAAGGGGCGGCTTCCACAAGGAAGCCGCCCCAGATTTGGTGTTCGGGCCGAAGCCGCTCAGTGCTTACGCCGGAAGAGCAGCCTTCGCCTGAGCGATCACGGCCTTGAAGGCGCCGCCTTCGTTCATCGCGAGATCGGCCATCGCCTTGCGGTCGAGTTCGATGCCCGCCAGCTTGATGCCGTGCATGAACTGCGAATAGGTCAGGCCTTCCATGCGGACGGCGGCGTTGATGCGCTGGATCCACAGGGCGCGGAAGGTGCGCTTCTTAACCTTGCGGTCGCGGTAAGCGTACTGGCCAGCCTTTTCGACCGCCTGACGGGCGACGCGAATGGTGTTCTTGCGGCGACCACGATAGCCCTTGGCTTGCTCGAGGATCCGCTTGTGCTTGGCGCGGGTGGTAACACCGCGTTTGATGCGAGTCATATCAGTATATCCTTATTATCGGGACGCGTGGGGCAGAGCCCGCTCGCATCAATCCAGCCCGTAGGGCGCCCACTTCTTGATCGTCGGCGTATCATTCGCCGACAGGACCGAGGTGCCGCGGTTGGTGCGGATATACTTCGCATTGTGGCTGATCAGACGGTGACGCTTGCCAGCGACGCCGTGCTTGACCTTGCCGGTGGCGGTGATTTTGAAGCGCTTCTTCACACCGCTCTTGGTCTTCAGCTTGGGCATTTTCATCTCCTAGGTGAGACACGTCGGAACCGGCCATGGCAGCCCTTGTCGCCAGGCCGGCTGATTGATTCGTGTCAGTGAAGTGCGCGCGCTTAGGCGGGAAGGGACGCAAAGGCAAGGGGGATGGGGTGCAGGCCGCTACCGTCCGTCCGTGCAGCGGCGGCTTTCGGGAACTACCGTTTGGTGCCGGAGTGACCGGGGATCGGGTGAATTCTTGCCCTGTCCGTCATCCCAGCGAAAGCTGGGACCTAGGGCGGAAAGCGCCGCCCCATGAGGCCCTAGGCCCCAGCTTTCGCTGGGGTGACGGGGATGGCGGCCATGGAGTCGCTTCCCGAACGGCAGCTTCGGGGCGCAAAAGCCGCGAAAGCTGCCGTCGGCAAATCCCCCCGGGCTGCCTACCCGCCTTTGCGGCTGGCTTCAGCGGCTTCGATCGCGCTCTTGTCCCATGTCACGCGGGTCTGGGTTTGCGGATTGAAGCGGTTGTCTTCGTACTTCGCGGCCCCGGCAGCGGCGATTTCCGCTTCGGTCAGGTGCTCGCTCGGCTTCAGGGTAAAGACGTCGATCCCGCGGGTGATCTCGGTGCCGTAGATGTGGCCCTTGTACCAGTAGGTCGACCAGTAACCGCCCACGATCATCTGCTTGGTATCGATCGGCCCGCGGTCGAAATAGGCGATTTCCTTGGGGTTCGCGCTGTCGGTGAAGTCCATGATGCTGAGGCCGCCCTGATACCAGGCCTGCACGAACAGGTCGCGGCCCGGCACCGGAACAATCGAGCCATTGTGCGCGACGCAGTTTTCCATGTCGGTCTGAGGGGCAGGCATCTTGTAGTGCGCGCGGAACACTAGCTTGCGATCGACGATGTCGTAGATTGCGTTGGCGCCCCAGGTCTTGGGATCGGAGGCCTTGCAACGCGGCCGCCCGCCGCCGCCCCATTCGTCGGTGAAGATCACCTTGGTGCCATCATTGTTGAAGGTGGCCGAGTGCCAATAGGCAAAGGTGGTGTCGGTCACCGCATCGATCCGCTTGGGGTTGAGCGGGTCGGCAATGTCGAACAGCAGGCCGTTGCCCGAGCACGCGCCCGCCGCCATCTTCAGCGCCGGGAAGACGGTGATGTCGTGACACTGATCGGTCGGGGCGGTGCGCTGGGTGCCGTCGCCATGATCGCCGCCGGTCCACAGGCCCGCGATCGAGCCGGTTTTCTCGTCCGCGAAAACGCGCGGGCTCTTGACGATGCGCGCCTTGGAAGGATCGGCCAGCGGAATCTCGATCACGTCGATCGAGAACAGCGCGGTGCGGGTGTCGCCCGGAATCTCGCCGATGCAGCCGGCCAGCTCCTCGGTTTCGCGGATACCGGCGGTGCCGGAGTTATAGACCACGATCCGGGTTTCATCGGCGCTGACGATCGAGTGGGTGTGGCTGCCGCGGCAGGTCTGCACTCCGCCGACCTGCACCGGACGGGCGAGATCGGAGATGTCGAAGATGCGCAGGCCGCGGAAGCGTTCCTCGTTGACTTTGCCCGGCGCGCCTTCCAGCCCGCAATCGACCCGCCCGCGGGTCTGCTCGACGCTCATCACAAGGATATTGCCGACCACTGAGACATCGCCCTGCCCGCCGGGGCAGACGACGCTGCTCATCAGGTTGGGCAGGCCATCGGTGCCAAGCTTGTAGATGTTGAACCCGTGATAGGAGCCGGCCACCATCACATCATCGAAGAAGGCGATATCGGTGTTGGCGAAATCGAGCAGCGGGGAACGCTCGGCGAATTCGGTGAGGTCTTCCTCCTCGCGCGCCGGCGTGGCGGCGGCGGGGTCAGCCGCGGCGACGGCGGTTGCAGGCGTCGCTTCGGGTTTGGCTTCCTCCTTCGCTGCATCCTTGTCCTTCTTGGGCGGCACCGGTGGGCGCAGATCGGCCGGGTTGGCGGGGTTGAAGAACCCGGCGGGCTTGGGCAGGGTCGCCACCTTGGTGAGGTTCAGGATCGCCTCGCCCGCATTGTCGAACCCGGCGGCAAGACCCGAGCGCGGATCGCCCGACAGGCCAGCCAGCAGCTTGTCCATCCGCTTGATCTCGGTGGTCTGCTCGCTGTCGATATCGCCGACGAACTGGTAGAGCACGGGGTCAGCGGCCGTGCCGTCTTCGTCGAGCAGCTTTTCGACCATGTCCACCGCGCCCTCATGATGCGCGATCATCAGCGTCAGGAACTGGCGGTCGAATTCCACGCCCTTGGCCGCAGCCAGCGCCTTCATCTGATCGGGCGAGGCCATGCCCTTCATCATGTGGTGCATATGTTCGCCGTGACCCTTCATCATCGGGTCTTCGACCGGCTCGCCCCGTTCGCTCAGCCAGGCTTTCATGAAAGAAATTTCGTCCGCCTGGCTCGACTCGATCCGGCCCGCGATCGCGAGCAGGTCAGCGGTGTTGGTGCGATCCTTGACCAGCACCGCCATCTCGACCGCTTGCTGATGGTGGACGATCATGTGCTGCATGAAGGCGACGTCGGACGCGGTATAGCTCGCCTGCGCCAGCTTGGTCGCCTGATCCGCGGTCAGCGTCTTGCTCGCCTGCCCCGGCGCACCCGGCTGGACGATCTGCACGGTCTGGGCATAGGCGACGCCCGAGGTGGACAGCAGCAAAGCGGCAAAGGCAGCGCGCGCGGCGCTGCGGTGAGCGGTATCGGTCATGATTGTCCCCTTGGAGAAGTGCTTGACCCGCAGACTGCCGCCTTGGCGGGCGCAGTCAAGCCCATGTGATGGTCGGCAAGATGCCTTTCGACGAACCTCCTACCGCGGTCGAGCAGGTGCATGACGCTTCGGTGTGCGGCTCTGTCGCGTGCGCCGCACCTTTCGTCGCATGCGCCCAGATGAGCGCTTGCCGCGGCGAATCGGGCGTGGATAAGTGCATCGTTAAGCCCCAAGAAACCCTGTTGGAGTAGCTTGTCCTCATGACACGCCCCCGCTTTTTCGCTGCTTTCATCGGCCTCGCCACCTCGCTTGCGGTGATGGCGAGTCCTGCTGCGGCAGGCCCGGAGGATCTTGAGGACACCTTCGCGGCAACCTTCGGCACCGAAGCGCGCCAGCCTCCCAGCTTTGAGGCGCTCTACGCCGGCAACTGGCAGCAGCGAATCGCCGAACTTGCCGATCCGGCTCAGGGCCGAATCGGGGTCGCCGCGGTGGACCTGGCCACGGGCGAAGAAGTGATGGTGCTGGGCGACCAGCTGTTCCCGATGGCCTCGACCAGCAAGGTCGCGATTGCCGCCACCTTCCTCGAAATGGTCGAACAGGGGCGTTATACCCTGACCTCCGAATTTCCGCTGATGATGCCGGTCGCCTCGGCCAAGTATTCCTCGACCAAGGCGCCGGTGCGCGCGGGGCAATACATGCCCGCGATCGACCTGATCGAGATCATGATCACCCGCTCGTCCAACCCGGCGACTGACGCGCTGCTGGCAGCGGTCGGCGGCCCGGCAGTGGTCAATGACTGGATCCGGCGGCAGGGGATCACCAACTTCTCGATCAACCGCGACATTGCCACGCTGGTGCGTGATGACGGCGAGTACAACCCGGCCGTCCACATCGACACCCGCGATGCCGCGACGCCGCGCGCGATGGTGCGGCTGCTCTCCGGGCTTTATCGCGGCGATTTCCTGTCCGACCAGAGCCGGCAGGTGTTGCTCGCCGCCATGAGCCGCACCGTCACCGGCAAGCGCCGCATCCCCGCGCATATCCCGCTCGAAGCGCGGGTGAGCCACAAGACAGGTTCGCTCAACAACACCTCCAGCGATATCGGCATCATCGAATGCCCCGATGGCCGCACGATTGCCGTGGCGATCTATGTTACCGGACAGGGCAGCAAGGAGGCCCGCGAAGAACGCATCGCCGCAATTGCGCGCGCGCTTTACGATGGCTTCGCTGTCCGGGCGCAGGCCAACCCGACCCGGAATTGGGCGAACGCGCCTTACGCCACCGGCGGCTGAGCCTTCGTTCTTACGACAGGCAGCAAAAAGGGGCGGCGCCGGGTGGCACCGCCCCTTTTTTCGTAGCCCGTGCCGCCTGAGCAGCGTTGAGCTTCGGGCCGATTACTCGGCGGCGTCTTCAGCTTCGGCAGCGATGTTCGCGGCAGCTTCACCGATTTCGTCGGTGGTCTTCACAGCTTCATCGGCGGCTTCATCGGCAGCGGCGTTGATGTCTTCAGCCGTCGCGTCAGCAGCGGTGGTCACGTCGGTGGCAACTTCATCGCCAGCGGCTTCGGCGTCAGCGGCCATCGCGTCGACGGCTTCATCGGTTTCGGTTTCGGTGGATTCGCTGCAAGCGGCCAGACCGAGGGCCGAAGTAGCGATGGCGGCAGCGAGGATGATCTTGCGCATGGTGTGAATTCCTTATCTCTGCGATTGCAACGCGATGCTGGGCAATGCGCGCCGAAACCGGTTTCTCTCTCGTCCGGTTCACGAAAGAAGATAGGGCGGGAAACCCGGCTCGACAAGGTGGAATAAGGCAACCCGCCCCAATTCTGCCGCATTTTTGCCACAATTGAGATGCGAATGGGGCTGTTGCAGACCCCTACCCGCGAAGCACGGCGGGTGCTAGCAGGCGGCATGGCCGAAAAGCAGCACCTCTACCTCGTCGATGGCTCGTCCTATATCTTCCGCGCCTATCACCGGCTCCCGCCGCTGACGAACCCGGAAGGCACGCCGGTTGGCGCGGTCTATGGCTACACCACCATGCTGTGGAAGCTGGCCGCCGATCTCGACGCGGCGGAGGGGCCGACGCATCTGGCCGTGATCCTGGATGCCGGATCCATCAGCTTCCGCAACGATCTCTACGAACATTACAAGGCCCACCGGCCCGAGCCGCCAGAAGACCTCGTCCCGCAGTTCCCGCTGATCCGCGACGCCACCCGCGCCTTCAGCCTGCCCTGCATCGAAGTGCCGGGGCTGGAGGCGGACGATCTGATCGCCACCTATGCCCGCCGCGCACAGGAACGCGGCTGGGATGTCACCATCGTCAGCTCAGACAAGGATCTGATGCAGCTGATCGGCGACGTGAACGGTGCCCGCATCGACATGCTCGACACGATGAAGAACCAGCGCATCTGGCTGGAAGAGGTCGAGGAGAAGTTCGGCGTCGGTCCCGAACTGGTCGGCGACGTGCTGGCCCTGATGGGCGATGCGGTCGACAATGTGCCCGGCATTTACGGGATCGGCCCCAAGACCGCGTCGAAGCTGATCGCCGAGCATGGCTCGCTGACCGCCGCGCTCGATTCGGCGCCGGCGATGAAGCCCTCCAAGCTCAAGGAGCGCCTGATCGAGGGTCGGGCCGATGCGGAACTCAGCAAGGTGCTCGTCACGCTGAAAGAGGATTGCGACCTGCCGCAGCCACTTGAGGAAATGGTGCTGGGGCCGGTGCCGCCCGAACCGCTGGCGGCGTTCCTCCAGAAGCACGGCTTTACCTCGCTGCTGCGGCGGCTGGATGCGGGATCGGGCAGCCCCTCGCGCCCGACCGATCTCAACCCGCCCAAGCCGACAACCGTCGCGGCGAACGGCAGCGGCGAGGGAAGCCGCCAGCCGCTTCCCGACATGGCCCCGATTGATCACAGCGCCTATGAGACGGTGCAGACACTCGATCGGCTCGAAGCTTGGGTCGCCCGCGCCACTGCCGCACGGCTGGTGGCGGTCGATACCGAGACCACCTCGCTCGATCCGATGCGCGCGGAACTGGTCGGCGTCAGCCTCGCGCTCGGCCCGAATGATGCCTGCTACATCCCGCTCGCGCATGGCGGTACCGACATGTTCGCGCAAAAGCCCGAGCAGGTGCCGGTGTCGCAGGCCCTCGCCGCGCTGAAGCCGCTGCTGGAGGACGATGCTGTCCTCAAGGTGTTTCAGAACGGCAAGTACGATCTCAACATCCTCGCCCGGGTCGGCATCGCCGTGGCGCCCATCGACGACACGATGGTGATCAGCTTCGCGCTCGATGCCGGGCGCGGCGAGGAAGGCATGGGCGGCGGTCACGGGATGGACGAATTGTCCCAGCGCCACCTCGGCCACACCCCGATCCCGTTCAAGGACGTGTGCGGCACCGGCAAGAAGGCGATCCAGTTCGGCGAAGTCCCGCTGGACCGCGCCACCGCCTATGCTGCCGAGGATGCCGATGTCACCCTGCGGCTTTACCGCCACCTGAAGCCGCGCCTTGCTGTCGAGGGCGGCAGCCGGGTGTACGAGCGGGTCGACCGCCCGCTGATCCCGGTGGTCGCCGCGATGGAGCGCGAAGGCATCCGGGTCGACCGCGCCCGGCTCGCCAAGCTGTCGGAGGAATTCGCGATCGAAATCGGCCGGCTGGAGGGTGAGATTCACGCACTAGCAGGGCAGGAATTCACCGTCGGCAGCCCCAAGCAGCTGGGCGATATCCTGTTCGACAAGCTCGGCTACAAGGGCGGCAAGAAGGGCAAGAGCGGGCAGTATTCCACCGATGTGTCGGTGCTGGAGAAACTTGCGGTCGAAGGCGCGCCGATTGCCCGCAAGGTGCTGGAATGGCGCCAGCTGGCGAAGCTCAAATCAACCTACACCGATGCCTTGCAGGAGGCGATCAATCCGGCAACGGGGCGGGTGCACACCAGTTACAGTCTGGTCGGCGCACAGACCGGGCGCCTGTCCTCGACCGATCCGAACTTGCAGAACATCCCGATCCGCACCGCCATCGGCCGCCAGATCCGCGAGGCCTTTGTCCCGGAACCGGGCAATGTGCTGCTGGCGGCGGACTACTCCCAGATCGAACTGCGGCTCGCCGCGCATATGGCGGATGTTGCCAGCCTGAAGGAAGCCTTTGCCGAAGGCGAGGACATCCACGCCCGCACCGCGCGCGAAATGTTCGGCGAAGTCACCCGCGACACCCGGGCGCGGGCCAAGACCATCAACTTCGCGATTCTCTATGGCATCAGCCGCTGGGGCCTGGCGGGTCGTCTGGAAGTGCCGCCGGAAGAAGCGCAGGCGATGATCGACACCTATTTCCAGCGCTTCCCCGGCATCCAGCGCTACATCCACGAAACGCTCGAAAGCGTGCGGGCCAAGGGCTATTCCGAGACGCTGTTCGGCCGCAAGACATGGTTCCCGCGGATCAACTCCAAGAACCAGGCCGAACGGCAGGGGTCAGAGCGCGCCGCAATCAACGCCCCGATCCAGGGCACCAGCGCCGACATCATCAAGCGCGCGATGGCGCGGATGCTTCCGGCACTGGTTGACGCCGGGTTGCATGACGTACGCATGCTGTTGCAGGTTCATGACGAACTGGTGTTCGAATTGCCCGAGGCCCGGGTGGAGGCTGCAACCCCGATTATCCGGCAAGTGATGGCCGAGGCGGCTTTGCCTGCGGTCGAGCTGTCGGTGCCGCTGGGTGTGGATATTGGCACCGGGATGAGCTGGGACGCGGCGCACTAGCCATATCGTCACCTCAGCGGTCGCTGGGATGACGATACGGCCAATGTTTCACGTGGAACATTTGTAAAACACTTAATCGTGCTTCTTGTCCCGGGTCGGCGTCAGCGTCTCCGGTGGGAAGAAGCCGATCGGCTGCACGGCAGCAGCGCGCTTCTTCAGCTCGCCGCGCATTTTCTTGTATTCGTCCTCCATCTCGACCGTGACCGTTGCGCGCGAATCCAGCAGCGCGGCCTCAAAGTCCTGCGCTGCGACCTCGGTGACATCGCCGCCCAGACGCCGCAGTGCGGAAAGACCCGCGCGGCGCACCAGATCTTCGAGGTCCGCGCCGGTAAAGCGCTCGGTCTTGCCCGATAGCAGCGCCAGATCGACATCCTCGGCCAGCGGCATCTTGGCGGTGTGAATGCCGAGAATATGCTCGCGCCCGGCCTTGTCCGGGGTGCCGACGTAGACCAGCTCGTCGAACCGACCTGGCCGCAGCAGCGCCGGATCGACCAGCGTCGGGCGGTTGGTCGCGCCGATCACGACGACCGATTGCAGCTCCTCCAGCCCGTCCATTTCGGCAAGGATGGTGTTGACCACGCGGCCCGTCACCTGCGGTTCGCCCTGGCCTGACCCGCGGGCCGGAACCAGCGAATCGATCTCGTCGATGAACACCACGCAGGGCGCCACCGCACGGGCGCGGGCGAAGAGCTTCGCGATCTGCTGCTCGCTCTCGCCATACCACTTGGAGAGCAGATCGCTCGACTTCATCGAGATGAAGTTCGCCTCGGCCTCCTTGGCGACAGCCTTGGCGAGCAAGGTCTTGCCTGTCCCCGGAGGACCATAGAGCAGGAAGCCCTTGGCCGGACGGATGCCCAGACGGCGGAACGCCTCGGGGTTCTTCAGCGGCAGCTCGATCCCTTCGCGCAGCTTGTCGGTCGCCTCGCTCGCGCCGCCGATGTCGTCCCAGCCGACATTGGGCACCTGCACCATCACTTCGCGCATCGCTGAAGGCTGGACGCGCTTCAAGGCGCTGAGGAAATCGTCGCGCGACACGCACAGGTCTTCGAGCACTTCGGGCGGAATCGTGCGCTCATCAAGGTCAAGCCGCGGCATGATCCGGCGCACGGCTTCAATCGCGGCCTCACGCGCCAGCGCGGCAATATCCGCGCCGACAAAGCCGTGGGTGACGCGGGCGAGTTCATCGAGATCAACCGCGCCCTCGAGCGGCATCCCGCGGGTGTGAATGCCAAAAATCTGCCGCCGTCCGCGCTGGTCAGGGACGCCGATCACGATTTCACGGTCAAACCGGCCGGGACGCCGCAGCGCCTCGTCGATCGCGTCAGGGCGATTGGTGGCGGCGATCACGACCAGATTGGCGCGCTTCTCCAGCCCGTCCATCAGGGTGAGCAACTGCGCCACCAGCCGCTTCTCCGCCTCGCCAGGCACCTGCGTGCGTTTGGGCGCGATGGAATCGATCTCGTCGATGAAGATGATCGCAGGCGCAGCGCGGCTGGCTTCCTCGAACACTTCGCGCAGGCGCTTTTCCGATTCGCCATAGCCCGAACCCATGATTTCCGGGCCGTTGATGGTGAAGAACTCGGCGTCGCTTTCATTCGCGACAGCCTGCGCCAGGCGGGTCTTGCCCGTGCCCGGCGGGCCGTGGAGCAGCACGCCCTTGGGCGGTTCGACCCCGAGGCGGATGAACAATTCGGGATAGCGCAGTGGCAGCTCGACCATCTCGCGCAGTGCCCGTATGGTCTCCTCCATCCCGCCGACATCGTCATAATTCACCACCGCGCGGCCGTGGCTCGGATCCTCGAACTCGGCGCGCAGTTCGACTTCGGTGTTCTCGTCAATATGGACGATGCCCTTGGGGCTGGTCGAGGCGACGGTGAGGCGGATCTGGGTCAGGGCATAGGCGGGCGCGCGCAACAACTGGCGCACGTCGGCCGGCATGTTCTGCACCGGCTGCTGCCCGGTGGTGGCGACCAGATCGCCTGCCATCAGCGGACGGCGGAAGAAGTTGCGCTTCAAGGCCTGCGTCGGCCCGTGCAGCCGCATTTCGCGCTGGGCCGGGGCGAAGACCACGCGCGTGGCAGGGCGCGATTCGCCGCGCACGATCTCGACATGCTCACCCGACCCGCCTTGCGCATTGCCGCGCTGCAAACCGTCGAGCCGCACCACATCCAGCGCGTCATCCTCCGGATAGGCCGCCATCGCGATTGCCGCGGTGGTGCGCTTGCCGCGGATTTCGACCACATCGCCCTCGGTTATCCCGAGCTTCTGAAAGGCCGAACGCGGCATCCGCGCGATCCCGGCTCCCGATTCTTCCTGGCGCGCTGGGGCAACCTGTAACCGCACGCTGCGGATGGGTGTGGCGATTTCGGCGTCGGCCATGGGGCGTTCCTGTGCAGTCGAAGAGATTCATTTGCGAGACCGATAGCTAGGAACGGCAGCAATCGAATGCAATCGGAGGGTTGGCCGACAGAGGCGGACACGAGCCCGGCGACCTCCAACCGGCGCGCGGCGACGCTTCGGGACCGGGCAAGAAAAAAGCCCGGCACTGGGTGCCGGGCTTGAAAAGTTTGGGAGAGGATGCCTGAAAGGCAGGATCTAAATGGCGCAACCGGCTTCATTGTGCAAGTGCGAAACAAGCCTATTTTGTTGCAAAGAACGCAACTAGACCCCAAAAATGTGCAGGTTTGTGCGCAATCTTGCAAATTTCTGCCCAAATCGGCGGCATCCGCTTAATATTTGGGCAGATTTCTTGAATGTGACGGTATTGCGACGCAACATGAACCGCGATTCGACTTTACCCATCGGTGGGCGTGACAGCGGGACGGTAACGCTCTAGTCACGGCCTCGATCCCGAGAGGAGGGATTGACCTTGCCCACGACCACAAAAGGCAGACAGGCCCGATGACCAAGCTCTATCCCGACGCCGCCAGCGCGCTCGCCGGCGTGCTGCGCGATGACATGCTGATTGCCGCAGGAGGCTTCGGCTTGTGCGGACTGCCAGAACGGCTGCTGGATGCGATCCGCGATTCGGGCGTGAAGGGACTGACCTTCGCCAGCAACAACGCCGGGATCGACAATGAAGGCATCGGGAAGCTGCTGCGCACGCGGCAGGTCAAGAAGATGATCAGCTCCTATGTCGGGGAGAACAAGGAGTTCGAACGGCAATATCTCGCAGGCGAGCTTGAGGTCGAGTTCTGCCCGCAAGGCACGCTCGCCGAACGGATGCGGGCGGGCGGCGCGGGCATCCCCGGCTTCTACACCCGCACCGGGGTCGGCACCGAGGTCGCACAGGGCAAGGAGCACAAGGACTTTCCCGATCGTGACGGGGTGATGCAGACCTATATCCTTGAACATGGCATCTTTGCCGACCTCGCCATCGTCAAGGCGTGGAAGGCGGACGAGACCGGCAACCTCATCTTCCGCAAGACCGCCCGCAACTTCAACCTGCCCGCGGCGACCTGCGGCAAGATCTGCGTTGCCGAGGTCGAGGAAGTGGTCCCGGCAGGCGCGCTCGACCCCGATCAGATCCATCTGGCGGGCGTCTTCGTCAACCGGATCGTCTGCGGCGCGCCCTATGACAAGAAGATCGAATTCCGGACTGTCCGGGAAAGGGAGACAGCATGATGGGCTGGAACCGCGACCAGATGGCCGCCCGCGCCGCGCGCGAGCTGAAGAACGGCTATTACGTCAATCTCGGCATCGGCATTCCAACCTTGGTGGCCAACCACATTCCCGAAGGGATGATGGTGACACTGCAAAGCGAAAATGGAATGCTCGGCATCGGGCCCTTCCCCTATGATGACGAGGTCGACGCGGACCTCATCAACGCGGGGAAGCAGACCATCAGCGAGCTGCCGCATTCGGCCTATTTCGACAGCGCCACCAGCTTCGCGATGATCCGCGGCGGGCATATCGACCTCACCGTGCTCGGCGCGATGGAGGTGGCCGAGAATGGCGACATCGCCAACTGGATGATCCCCGGCAAGATGATCAAGGGCATGGGCGGCGCGATGGATCTGGTCGCGGGGGTCAAGAAGATCATCGTGGTGATGGACCACACCGCCAAGGACGGGACGCCCAAGTTCATCCCCGCCTGCACTCTGCCGCTGACCGGCGCGGGCGTGGTGGACATGGTGATCACCAACCTCGCGGTGTTCCAGCGCCCCGACCACAATTCGCCGTTCCGCCTGATCGAGATGGCGCCAGGCGTGACCGAGGCGGATATCGCCGCGACCACAACCGCGCATTACGTGGTCTGATGCGGCGTGGCATTGCGCTCGGGCTGTTTGCGCTGGTCCTCGTGATCGGGAGCTTCCTCGCCTTCACCTCGCCCCCGCGGCTGCTTTCGCTCTATGACAGGGCGCGCGGCGGGACCGCGGGCGCGCAGCAGGTGGCCGAGGGCGCCGCTTTCGGCAGCCACGGGCAAACCCTCGATATCTGGGTGCCCGAAAGGGCGGGCGGCGCGGCGCGGCCGGTGGTGATCTTCTGGTACGGCGGCGGCTGGGCCAAGGGCGACCGCACCTCCTACGCCTTTGCCGGGCGGGCCCTGGCGCGGGCAGGGTTTGTGGTGGTGATCCCGGACTATCGCAAGGTTCCGCAGGTCCACTTCCCCGCCTTCCTTGATGACGGCGCCGAAGCGGTGGCGTGGGTCGAGGACAACATTGCGCAGTTCGGCGGCGATCCCGAGCGCCTCGCCTTCATGGGCCACTCCGCCGGGGCTTACGAGGCGATCATGCTCGCGCTGGACAGCAAGCGCCTGGTGGCGGTCGGGGCTGATCCGGCCAATGTGAAGGCAGCGGTCGGCCTGTCCGGGCCCTATGACTTCTACCCCTTCGACAGCCCGCGCTCGATCGCGGCGTTCAGTGAATGGCCGCAGCCCGAGGCGACGCAGCCGATCACTTTCGCTCGCGCCGATGCGCCGCCCCTGCTGCTGGTGACGTCCGACGGTGACGAGACGGTGCGTCCCCGAAACGCCAACAATCTCGGGGCAACGCTGCGCGAGCTTGGCGCGCCGGTGGAGGTCAAGAACTACGGGCCGCTTGATCACGAGGAGATCGTGATGGCGCTTTCCGTCCCGTTCCGCAGCAAGGGCCCGGTGCTGGCTGACTCTGTCGCTTTCCTCAAGGCGCGGATGGGCGAATGACGATGTGGCTGGCTGAGCCTCGTAACCCCAACGCGCCACTCGCCGGCCTCAAGGTGGTGGAGCTGGCTCGCGTGCTGGCTGGGCCGTTCTGCGGGCAGATCCTCGCCGATCTCGGCGCGGATGTGATCAAGGTCGAAAGCCCGGAAGGTGACGGCACAAGGCTGTGGGGCCCTCCGTGGGTCGAACGCACCGATGCGCAGGGCAAAGTCCACCGCGAGGCCGCCTATTACCACGCCTGCAATCGCGGCAAGCGCTCGATCATCGCGGATTTCGGCGACGCGGATGACCTCGCCCGCGTGCGCGGCCTGTGTGCCGATGCCGACGTGGTGATCGAGAACTTCAAGACCGGCAGCCTCGCCAAGTTCGGGCTCGATTACCCCAGCCTTGCTGCCACCAATCCGGGTCTCGTCTATTGCTCGATCACCGGCTTCGGACAGACGGGGCCGAGGGCGCATGAGGCGGGGTATGACTTCGTCGCGCAGGGCATGAGCGGGCTGATGTCGCTCACCGGCGAGCCGGAGGGGCATCCGGTCAAGATGGGCATTTCGATCAGCGACTTGGCGACGGGCGTCTGGGCCGCGAACGGCGTGCAGGCGGCGCTCTTGATGCGGGCGCGCACCGGCAAGGGCCAGCAGGTCGATATGAGCCTGATCGAGTGCTCAGTCGGACTGCTTGCCAATCAGGCGACCTATTTGTTCACCACCGGCCACAACCCGCCCCGGATGGGCAATGCCCACGCACAAGTGGCGCCTTACGGGGTGTTTGCCGTGCGTGATGGGCATGTGATCCTCGCCCCTGCCAATGACGGACTGTTCCACAAGCTGATGGCAGTGCTGGGGCTGGAGCATCTCTCCACCGACCCGCGCTTCGCCGCCAATGGCGACCGCACCGCGAATGCCAAGGCGCTCGACGCGGAGATTGCTGCGGCGACGGCGGGCTGGACCAAGCAGGGCTTGCTCGATGCCTGCCATGCAGCGGGCGTGCCCGCAGGGCCGATCAACCGGCTGGACGAGGTCTTCGCCGATCCCCAAATCATCGCGCGCGGGATGCGGGTGGAGCTGGGCGGGATGGCGGGGGTGCGCAGCCCCTTCGTGTTCTCGGACGCGGAACTCGCGCTCGACCGACCCTCCCCGATCCACGGGGAACACGGCTGACCACGCCGCGACGGTGTCGGAGACACATGAGACACTGTCCAGAAGCACAAAATCTGCCACCCGGCGCAGGAGTGGGAAAGCTGCGCTATTCGTCCCCCCTAAACACATCACGCTTGCCTCCATCTTAATTTTCTGTATTTTCAGAAATCAAGAAAGGAGCTGCGAGTCGTGGCTGATCTGATGGATATCCCTGAAGCGCGCGCCTTCATCCTCCATTGGGGGGAGATGGGTAGTGCCTGGGGCGTCAACCGTTCGGTCGCGCAAATCCACGCGCTGCTCTATCTCAGCGATCAGCCACTCCATGCAGAAGACATCACCGAGGTGCTCGGGCTCGCCCGCTCCAACGTCTCGACCGGGCTGAAGGAACTGCAATCCTACGGCATCGTCCGCCGCGTCCACATCGAGGGCGACCGGCGCGACCATTTTGTTGCCGAGACCGACCTGTGGGAGGTGCTGATGCGCTTGGCCGAGGAGCGCAAGAAGCGCGAGCTTGACCCCACTATCCGCCTGCTCGGCGAACTGTCCGACAGCATCAAGGCGCGCGGCGAAGTGCCGCCCCATGTGCGCGAGCGGATCGGGCGGATGCACGAATTCATTGGCACACTGACCGGCTGGTATGCCGACGTGCGCCATTTGCCCAAGCCGACGCTGGTACGGCTGATGAAGCTCGGCCGCGGCATCGCCCGCTTCCTGCCGGGCATGGGCGGCGGCGACAAATCCTGACCTGAACCCCTGACGAAGGAGAACCGCCTCTTGGAGCACAACCACGCAAAGTAATTTCGGAAATTCCAGAAATAACAGGAGAAGAAGATGTACGTTATTTACGCCTATGTCGCTTACCTGATCGTCAGCATCGGCCTCACCATCTGGGTCGCGCAGACCCTGTCGAAGAACGGCCTCGTCTTCCTCGTCGAATGCTTCGGGCATGACCGGACGCTGGCGGAATCGACCAATCACCTGCTGGTGGTGGGCTTCTACCTCGTCAATCTCGGCTGGATCCTGCTGACCCTGCGCTTCGGCGCCTCGCCCGAAGATGCGGCGGACGTGATCCGCTTCCTCTCGACCAAGATCGGCATCGTGGTGGTGGCGCTCGGCTTCATGCACTTCTTCAACATGAATGCCATCGCCAAGTTCGGCCGCAAGGTCGGCACCTGGTTCCGCGAGGAACAGTGGGCGGCGCAGGCGCGGCCCGCGAGCCCCGAGGCCTGATCAACCCGCAGGGGGCGACCTTCGCGCCGCCCCCTCCGATTGCGAGGAGGCTGCCATGACACACGCTTTGATCGCCTTTGCCCGCGCTGTCGGCTGGGGGACGCTGGCCGGCGCCGCGCCCTATATGGCGTTGCTGTTAGGCCCCATGCTCTTTAGCCTCTGGGACGGCCAGGACCCGCTTTCGGCCTCCATGCTGGTGCTGTTCCCACTCGTCCTGTCCGGGGCTTTCGTGCTGGGATCGGCGCTGCTGTTCGGCTTGCCGCTGACCTTTTTCCTCAGCGAAAGCGCGCACGAGCACGGCGGCACCTATGCCATGACGGGCGCGGTGCTCGGCCTGCTGGTGCCGGTCGCGGTGCTCGTGTGGATGGGCGGAGGCGTCGGTAGCGAAGTGCTGTTCCTCAGCCTTCCTGGCTGCTTCGCGGGCCTCGTCACCGGCACCAGCTGGGGCCGCTGGCGCGAGGCGCAGCGGGCCCTTTAGGACAAGGCACGCGCGCCTGCCCGCCACAACCGCTCGAACGGACCCTGTCCCACCTTCGCAACCCACCACGGCGACCATGCCAGCATTGCTGCCACCGGCACCAACCCGAGCGCGAGGGATTGCCAGCGGGTCACCTCGCCAAACAACCCCAGCCCCCAGCTGGCAAAGATCGCGGCGAGGATCACGCTGGTCATCAGGTAATTGGTCAGCGACAAACGGCCCACCATTGCCAGCCTGCGGGTCAAGCCGCTGTCCTGGTTGAGAAACGCCATTGCCAGCGCGGCATAGCTCACTCCGAGCAGCGTGTCGAACGGCGCCGAAAGCACCAGCGCCACCGGCCCCACAAGCGGCGCGGGGAAGCCCGTCTCCTCCAGCCACACCGCCAGCAGCAACAGCCCCGGCAGCGCCACCAGCGCGCTCATCCCGGCGATGCGTTGCAGCCGGAACATCCGCCATTCGCCTTTGAGCATCCCGCCCCGCCACAATCCCATGCCAAGCGCGATGGCTGAGAGGTTGAGCGGCAGTGACGCCGCGACCGTCGCCAGCTGGGCCGGAATGCCAAGGCTGCGGCGCGCCACCCTCTCCGCCAGCCCCTCGCGGCCCTGTTCGAGCAGCATCGCAATCGTCGGCGCATCGCGGCCGAACTGCCGCTCGGCCCACAGCAGGGCATCATGCCCGCCCTGCCCCACGTGATAGGCCACCAAGGGCGCACCCAGCGCGACGAGGCCCAGGGCAACGTGAACCAGCAGCAGGCCTAGGGCGACGTTGATCAGCGCCCGCGCCGAGAGCCCCGTCAGCAGCGGCAGCGCCATTCCGGCCAGCGCATAGGCGCGCAAAACGTCATTGCTGGCGAGCAGGGTCGCGTGCGCGAGGCCAATCACCAGCAGCACCGCCATGCGCGCATAATGCGCCCGCCATGGGGCCGTCCCGCTTCGCTCGATCAGGATCAGGCACCCGGCTCCGAACAGCATCGCGAACAGCGTGCGGAACTTGTCTTCGATGAAGACGAAGCTCCCGAGCCACACCCAGTAATCGAGCGGGCTCGTCGCACCGTAGGACAGCGGATTGTAATAGGCTGGCCCCGGCAGCGCGAAGGCGTGGACATTCATGCCCACGATCCCGATCACGGCAAGTCCCCGCAGCGCATCGAGCGCGAGGATGCGGTTCGGGGAAGGAGCGGGTGCCGTCACTGACAGCACCCTTACTCCAAAATCAGGCGAGTGCAGCCTTCAGATCTGCCACCAGATCAAGCCGCTCCCACGGGAAGAAGTCGCCCTCAGCCGCGCGGCCAAAATGGCCATAGGCGGCGGTTGGCTGGTAGATCGGCTTGTTGAGGCCGAGATGCGTGCGGATCGAACGCGGGGTCAGACCGCCCAGCTTGGCAATGCCGAGGATCGCCTGTTCGATTGTGTCGTCGCCCACGGTGCCGGTGTCATGCGTATCGACATAGAGCGACAGCGGCTTCGACACGCCGATCGCATAGGCGATCTGGATCGTGCAGCGGGTGGCGAGGCCAGCGGCGACCACGTTCTTGGCGAGGTAGCGGGTGATGTAGGCGGCCGAACGGTCAACCTTGGTCGGGTCCTTGCCGCTGAACGCGCCGCCGCCATGCGGGGCCGCGCCGCCGTAAGTGTCGACGATGATCTTGCGGCCGGTCAGCCCGGCGTCACCATCCGGCCCGCCGATTTCGAACGTGCCGGTCGGGTTGATGAAGTACTCGGTCTCACGCAGGAGAACCGGCGGGATTACATCGGCGATCACCTTCTTCACATAGGCTTCAAGCTCGGCCTGCTTGGCCGGATTGTTCTCGTCATAGCCCAGCTTGTGCTGGGTCGAGACGACGATCGCGGTCGCGGCGACCGGCAGCGAGCCTTCGTAACGCAGCGTCACCTGGCTCTTGGCATCGGGCTCAAGGAAAGGCGCCGCGCCCGAGTGACGGTCGGCCGCCATACGTTCGAGGATCTTGTGGCTGTAATAGAGCGTCGCGGGCATCAGGCCCGGGGTCTCATCGGTGGCGTAACCGAACATGATCCCCTGATCGCCCGCGCCTTCATCCTTGTTCTCACCCGCGTCCACGCCCTGCGCGATATGCGCCGACTGGCCGTGCAGGCGGTTGATGAATTCGAACTTCTCCCAGTGGAAGCCGTCCTGCTCGTAACCGATGCGCTTGACGGTCTCGCGCACGGTGGCTTCGATTTCTTCCTGAGCGCCGGGCGCCCATTCGTTGTTCTCGAATACGCCCTTGCAGCGGATTTCACCGGCGAGGACAACCAACTGGGTGGTGGTCAGCGTTTCGCAGGCGATGCGCGCTTCGGGGTCTTTCGACAGGAACAGATCGACGATCGCGTCGGAAATCTGGTCGGCGACCTTGTCGGGGTGGCCTTCGGAAACGCTTTCCGAGGTGAACAAGTAATTGGTGCGCATGAATACTCCGGGGGCTGGAGAGTGCGGATCGGGGCGGGTGCGAAGGCCGCCTTATAGAGATATAAGGAAACCTTTATGTCTCACTTTCTTGCCGACCGCCCTAGCCGCGCACGCGGGTGAGCGCAAGCACTCTCGGCAGTCCCAAACCGAGTGCGATGAACAGCGCCGCCCACGCCAGCGTCAGCGCATGGCCGAACTGCGCGAAGAGGGTGGCCGGTTTGGCTGCGGGGATAAAGCCCTCCAGCGTGTCCGCCTTGCCCGTGGCGATATGCCCGCGAACCACGCCGTCCGCGTCGATCACCGCACTGATGCCGGTGGTGGTCGAGCGCAGCACGGGCAGGCCTTCCTCAGCCGCACGCATCCGCGCCTGGGCGAGGTGCTGCGGGGGCCCCCACCAGCCGAACCAGCCGTCATTGGAAGGGTTGAAGATGTAGTCCGGGCGATTCGCCTTGTCCGCCACCGCGCCCGAGAACACGATCTCGTAACAGATCATCACCCCGGCCTTGCCATGCACTCCCAGATCAAGCGTGCGCGGGCCGGGGCCGGGCAGGTAGTCGATGCTGCCCGCCACCAGTCGCGACAGGCCGAGCGGTTCGAGGATGGGCCGCAGCGGCAGATATTCGCCGTAAGGGACCAGATGCGCCTTGTCATAACCGCCGACGATCTGCCCTTCGCCATCGAGCGCCATCACCGAATTGCGTGCGCTGACAGCGCCGGGGACATTGCCGGGACGCGGCGCGATATTGAGGTTCACCACCCCGGTCAGCAGTGTCGATTGCGGGCCAATCACCGTGCCAATGCGCCGCCGCGCCAGCTTGGGATCGCCGCCGGCGGTCATCTGGAGATAGTAGCGGGTCGGGTAGCCGTCCTCGAGATAGTCCGGCAGCGCGCTTTCCGGCCACAGCACGATCCGCGATTGGTCGCGTCCCGGCGTGGTGAGGCGGGCGATCCGGACGAATTGCTCGTCGAACTTCGATCCGTCGTTGATCTCTGACTGGGGGATGTAGGGCTGGACGAGGGTGTAGCGCAAATCGCTGTCAGCTGCGGGCGTGGCCGGGACAAGCATGACCGCGATCAGCGGCACCAGCGGAACGATCAAGTCGGTCGCGCGCCTGCGGATGATCGCGGCGAGCACACCGCAGCCGAGCAGCACGGTCAGGCCCGACAGGGCATAGGTGCCCATGAACGGCAGCACCCTCGCAACGCCCGGCGTGTCCCACCCACCCAGCAGCATCAGTCCGACCGGCGGCCACGGGTAGCCGGTGAACACCCAGCCGCGCAGCCATTCGGTGACGATCCACGCCCCTGCCAGCACCAGCCCGAAGGCCCAGAGCGGACGCTTCTTCGCCAGCACATGCGCGGCGAGCGCGGCGAGCGCGGGATACCAGGCGAGGTAGATGCACAGCAGCGGCACTGCCAGCCAGCCGAGAAACTCGGGCATCTTGGCCTGATGGGTGAAGGCGGTGGCGATCCAGTTGTTGGCGAGCGTCAGATGCGCCCAGCCAAAACACCACCCGATCCACAGCGCTGCGCGCTTGGTCGGCGCGGCATGAACCAGCCACACGAATCCTGCCAGCGCGGCGAGGCCCAGCGGCCACAGGTGCAGCGGCGGGTAGGCGCAGGCCCCGATCAGCCCGAGCGCGATGGCGGCAAGCGCCGGACGGCGCTGCATCAGCGCCGCAACCGCAGCCAGCCGCTCAATCATCGCAGCTTATTCGACCGTTTCGAGCGCGCCGCCGGTATCGCCCGAGCCGCCATCGTCGCCGCGGATCGAGGGCGGGAGGATCGACGAATCGATCACAGCGCGATCATCATCCGCCACCTTGCGCGGACGGCGCGCACGGACGGGCTTTTCGGCGCGCGGTTCAACGGGCTTCTCCGCCCGCGGTGCTTCGGCCCGCTCAGGGCGGCTTTCGCTGCGTTCTTGGCGCTCAGCCCGTTCGGGACGAGCGGCACGCGGCGCGCGGTCATTGCGGTCCTGACGGTTGTCGTCACGTCCGCCTTCACGTCCACCCTCTCTGGGCTTGCGCGGCTGGCGACGCGCATTCGGCTGGCGGTCGCCGCGATCATCATTGCGGTCATCGTTGCGCCCGTCATCACGACCGATGTCGCGATCATCGTTCAGGAAGCTCTCGCCTTCCTGACCGGGCTCGCCCTCGTCCATGTCGGAGCGCGGGGCATTGTCCTGCTGTTCGTAGCGCGAGCGGGTCGGCTGTTCGTTACGACGGCCCGAGCCGAAATCGATATCGTCATCGCCGTATTCTTCGGCCTGGTCGCGCTCGTCATTGCGACGCGGTCCGCCGCGCTGCTCGTCCACGCGGGCCTTGTTATCGGCGATCACGCGGAAATAGTGATCCGCGAACTGGAGATAGTACTCCATCTGCACGCGGTCGCCATTGTGGTGGGCGTCCTGCGCGAGCTTCTTGTACTTATCGAGCATCTGCGGGGCATTGCCGCGCGCCCGGCTGTCGATCCGGTTGAGCTGGGCGCCATTGCCGCTCTGATTCCGGTTACCGCGCCCACGGCGACGGTTATTCCGATTATTATTGTTGTTATTCAAGGAAGTAGTTCCTTATCAGCGACCCGGCGCAAAAAAATGCCTGCACGCGCGGTCAACAGACCCCTTGTCCCTGCGCCTTACGTCAGGCCCTGACATCATGTCAGGCCGGGCGTGCTGCGCGCTCCGCGCTGCCGCAGTCGGGGACACGCCCTGACGGCCGAATCAGCTGAGTTTAGGAGCTTGGCTCAGCGATTTGCGCCCTTCGCAGATCATCTGGCCTTCCGGGGACGTAGCGATGCCGAAGCGGTTTGCCAAGCCCCGCCTTGCTTTTCTGTCACATGAGAATCAGCCCACGGGGCCGGCCGGCGAGGTCGCGGCGCAGGACCGTCGCAAAGCCCGATGCCGCCGCCAGCGCACCGACAGCCTCGGCCTGGTTCGCTCCGATCTCGAGGATCGCGATGCCATCCGGGTTCAGCAGAGCGCGCAATTGGGGGATCAGGACGCGGTAATCGTCGAGCCCCTCCGGCCCGGCGAACAACGCGCTGGCAGGCTCATGCTCGCGCACCTGCGGCTCAAGCTGCGCGTCCACCTCGACATAGGGTGGGTTGCACAGGACGAGGTCGAAAGTGCCAAGACCGTCCGCCCAGCCGGGCGTGTGCCAGTTGCGATGAAGCCATGCGCTGCACTGCGTCAGCCCCAGCGCAGCAGCATTGCGTGCCGCCACCGCCAGCGCATCGTCTGAGGCATCTATGCCGACGCCCTCCCAGCCTTCACGGTTCGCCAGCACAGCGAGCAGGAGCGCGCCTGAGCCTGTGCCCAGATCGATCACGCGGCCCTGCATGCCCTCGCGTTCGAGCGCCGCTTCGATCAACGTCTCACTATCCCCGCGCGGGATCAGGGTGGCGGGGGTGACGGCCAGCGTGAGGCCGTAGAACTCAGCGGTGCCGGTGATGTAGGCGACGGGTTCGTGCGCCGCGCGGCGCTCGATCAGCACGGCGAATCCTTCCGGCGCGGGGTCGCGCATCGCCCTCAGGAGCATCTCCGAGCGGGTGAAGCCGAGCGCGTGCGCCATCAGCAACTCCGCATCCAGCCGCGCGGTGTCGCTGACGGAGGCGAGGCGTGTCGCGGCAGTGCGGATGGCGTCGCCGACGGTCATGCTACACTCCGTTCGTGTCGAGCGAAGTCGAGACACCTTTGCGGCTTCACCTCTCGACTTCGCTCGAGGCGAACGGGAATGGGGTGCTGCATCACTCAGCCAGCGCCGCCAGCCGCTTGCCCTCGTCCTCGGCGATCAGCGCGTCGACCAGTTCACCCAACCCTGGCCCGGCGAGCACCTCTTCCAGCTTGTGCAGCGTCAGCCCGATGCGGTGATCGGTGACGCGGCCTTGGGGGAAGTTATAGGTGCGAATGCGTTCCGAACGATCGCCGCTGCCGACCATCGCCTTGCGCGCCTCGGCCTCGGCGCCCTGGGTGGCCTCGCGCTGGGCGTCGTAGAGCCGGGTGCGCAGCACCTGCATCGCCTTTTCCTTGTTCTTGTGCTGGCTGCGCCCGTCCTGACAGGTGACCACGGTGCCGGTCGGCAGGTGGGTGATGCGCACCGCCGAATCGGTGGTGTTGACGTGCTGCCCCCCCGCACCCGACGCACGATACACGTCGATCTTGAGGTCTTTTTCCTCGATCGAGACATCCACCTCGTCCGGCTCCGGCAGCACCGCGACGGTCGCCGCCGAGGTGTGGATGCGCCCGCCGCTCTCGGTCACGGGGACGCGCTGGACGCGGTGGACGCCGCTTTCGAACTTGAGTTTCGCGAACACGCCCGTGCCGGTGACGTTGGCGATCACTTCCTTGAACCCACCGATGTCGCTCGCGTTGATGCTGACCGCCTCGACCTTCCAGCCCTGCTCGGCGGCGTAGCGTTCGTACATCCGGTAGAGATCGGCGGCGAACAGCGCGGCCTCATCGCCCCCCGTCCCGGCGCGGATTTCGAGCATCGCGGGCTTGGCATCGGCCGAATCGCGCGGCAGCAGCGCGATGGCGAGGCGGCGTTCGAGATCGGGGAGGGTCGCCTTGATCTCGGCGAGCTCGTCCTCGGCCATGGCCTTCATCTCGGGGTCGGCGAGCATCTCGGCCAGGCCCGCCATCTCCTCACGCGCCGATTTCACCTCGGCGGCGATCTTCGCCACGGGTTCCAGTTCCGCATAGTCGCGGGAGGCGCGCACAAAGGCCTCGCCCTCGAGCGTGCCCGAGGCCATGCGCGCTTCCAACTCCGCAAAGCGATGCGCGATCTGGTCAAGGCGTTCGGGGGGGATTTGCATGGTGATCAGGCGCCAAGTTTAACGGCGAACTCGCGCAATGCCTGGCCGATGCGCTCGATGTCAGCCTCATCACCCTTCATCCGAGGTGGCTGGAGATTGCCGTCAGCATCTTCGCTATAGGCCATGATCACCTTCGCACCGCTTTTAACTGCCTTGTCAAACCGTTTGCGCGGCGATCCGGCTGCAAAGACCTCGGCTGTTACGCCCTCGCTCCGGGCCATCATCGCGGTCCGCACGCCCGCCGCATGAAGTTGCTCGCTGTCTCCTTCGACTACGACGGCGAATTCCAGCGCAGCTTCCTCCCGCGCATCCACCAGCATAGCGAGCCGCTCGATCCCTGCCGCCCAGCCCACCGCCGGGGTCGACGCGCCGCCGAGGCTTTCCATCAGCCCATCATAGCGCCCGCCCGCCAGCACCGTGCTCTGGCTCCCCAGGGCCGCAGCCGAAACGCCGCCCTCGTCGGGGATGAATTCAAACGCGGTGTGGCGATAGTAGTCGAGCCCGCGCACGAGGCTCCCCGCGCGCACCCACTTCACGCCCGCTGCATCCAGCCCGCTCGTCACCGCAGCGAAGAAGCCCCTCGCCTCCTGCGAGAGAAACGCATCGATCTTCGGCGCATCCGCCAGAAACGCCTTGTCCCGCGGGTCCTTGCTGTCGAGAATCCGCAGCGGGTTCTTTTCCAGCCGCTCCTGCGATTCCTCGGACAGCTGATCCTTCACGGCGCGGAAATAGTCGATCAACGCCGCCCGCCACGCCTCGCGGCTTGCACCGTCGCCCAGCGTGTTGAGGTGCAGGGTCACATCATGGATGCCCAGCTCCTTCAGCAGCTGGTCGGCCATCGCCAGCAGCTCGACATCGGCCTGCGGTTCGCCCGCGCCGATCACTTCGGCGTCGATCTGGTGGAACTGGCGGTAGCGGCCCTTTTGCGGGCGCTCATAGCGGAATAGCGGGCCATGCGTGGCGACCTTCAGCGGCGCATATTGCTGCCAGCCGTTGGTAAGGAAAGCGCGCGCGATCCCGGCGGTGAATTCCGGACGCAGCGTCAGGCTCTCGCCGCCGCGGTCGTCGAAGGAATACATCTCCTTCGACACCACATCGGTCGTTTCGCCCAGCGAGCGGGCAAAAACCTCGGTCTTTTCGAACACTGGCATTTCGACCCGGCGGAAGCGATACAGGCGGCGGACGCGCTCGAAGGTTTCGACCACGAAGGCGAAAGCCTCGGCATCGGCGCCGAAGATGTCCTGGGTGCCTCTGATGGCCTGAGGGGTTTTTGTGCTCATAGGGCTGCGCGATTAGGCTTACGCAGGCTCTTTCGCAATCCTGCGGCACGCATTAAGGGCCCGCGCGTTACCTCTCTCATTCGCAAGCCATAAAGAGACCTGCCATGCGCATCGACAAGATCCCCACCGGCGTCAATCCGCCCGACGATCTCAACGTCATCATCGAAGTGCCGACGGGCGGCGAGCCGGTGAAGTATGAATTCGACAAGGAAAGCGGCGCGCTGTTCGTCGACCGCATCCTGCACACACCGATGCGCTATCCGGCGAACTACGGCTTCGTGCCGCACACGCTGTCGCCCGATGGCGATCCGCTCGACGCGCTGGTGATCTCGCGCTCGCCCTTCATCCCCGGCTGCGTGGTGCGCGCGCGTCCGATCGGCGTGCTGAACCTCGAAGACGAGCAGGGCGGCGATGAAAAGCTGATCTGCGTGCCGGTGAACGAGACGTTCCCCTATTACGCCGATGTGATCGAGACGAGCGATCTGCCGTCGATCATCTTCCAGCAGATCGAGCACTTCTTCACCCACTACAAGGATCTGGAAGCCGAAAAGTGGGTCCGCGTGGGCAAGTGGGGCAACGCCGCCGAAGCGCGTCAGATCACCATCGAGGCGATCGAGCGTTATAACGCTGGAAAGTAAGGTTCTGCCCTCCAAGTCCCTCCCCGTCCGGATCGGATGGGGAGAGACCGATTTCATCCAATCCTGGTTGATATGCGCTGGGATCGGTCGCTTTAGCGACCGCCAGGCCAACGGCCGCCCGCAGGCGCCGATAGCGTAGCGAAGAAACAGAGCAGAGGATGGGCGGGCGGAGGCCCGCTCACCGCCTAGAACAGGCTCAAAACGGCCTTGAACACCAGCGTCAGACCGAAGGGCAACCCGATCGCCAGCGCCCACAGGGTCATCACATCGCGCTTGAACGCGGGGGCGTAGGCGGGGTCGATGGCTTCGGCATCGCTCAGCACCGACCAGCGCTTTTCGAACCAGCGGCACACCGGGATAATCCCGGCCACCAGCACGATCAGCGCGAGATAGGGCAGCAGGCTCGACGTGCCTTCCGCCAGCGCCTTGACCGTCACGAAGATTTGCAGCGCCGTATAGACCAGCAGACCGTAAGCGACATGATCGCTCATCGCCTTGCGCCAGTCCCGCGCCCGCGTGGCGGACAGTGCCTGGCTTTTGCCCTGCTCATTGGATTTCATCATGCTGGCCGCTCCCCAACGGTCTGTTGTGATCCGGGCAGTATCGCAAAGCTTCTGCAAGGTTGCAAGAAGGCGCGGAAATCCGCCATTTTGTTGCGCCAAACGCACAGAACGAGGCACAAGTTGCTCAAATGACGCGGGCTTTGCCGGGCGTTGCGACAGGACGACGTCGATTGGTCAGCACTAAGCAAAAATCCTGCCAAACGCCTCGCGCCCCTTTTCTGCGGCTCGAAGGCTGCTAAAGCTCCCAGACACATGACCACGACCCTTTCCGATCCGCCCAGCGAGGCAGCGCCGGTTCAGCCGCTCGGCAGCGGCCTTGAAGTGATCTCGATCGCCAAAAGCTACGACAAGCGCGCGGTGCTGACCGATATCTCCTTCGAGGTGGCCAAGGGCGAGGTGTTCGGCCTGCTCGGCCCCAATGGCGCGGGCAAGACCACCTGCTTTTATTCGATCATGGGGCTGGTGAAGCCGGATTCGGGCCGCATCCTGATGGACGGCGAGGATGTGACCAAGCTGCCGATGTATCGCCGCGCGATCCTCGGGCTGGGCTATCTGCCGCAGGAAACCAGCATCTTCCGCGGGATGACCGTGGAGCAGAATATCGCCTGCGTGCTCGAACTGGGCGAGCCTGATGCGGCGACCCGCGCCAGCGAGCTTGAGCGGCTGCTCGACGAGTTCGGCCTCACCCGCCTGCGCGAATCGCCGGCGATGGCGCTATCGGGCGGGGAGCGGCGGCGTTGCGAGATTGCCCGCGCGCTGGCGGCCAAGCCCTCGATCATGCTGCTGGACGAGCCCTTCGCAGGGATCGACCCGCTCTCGATCAGCGACATCCGCGATCTCGTGAAAGACCTCAAGCAGCGCGGCATCGGCGTGCTGATCACCGATCACAACGTGCGCGAAACGCTCGATATCGTTGACCGCGCCTGCATCATCTATGGCGGGCAGGTGCTGTTCGCGGGCTCCCCCCAGGAACTGGTGGCGGACGAGAACGTGCGGCGGCTCTATCTCGGTGAGAGCTTCACGCTCTAGCGCTGATTGGCATGGCATTAGGTCCCCGCCTTGACCTGAGGCAATCGCAATCGTTGGTGATGACGCCGCAGTTGCAGCAGGCGATCAAGCTGCTGGCGGCGTCAAACCTCGAAATCGAAAGCTTCATTGCCGAGGCGCTGGAGGCCAATCCGCTGCTCGACACCGGCGGGCCCGCCGATGTGGGAGAGCCGGAACGGATCGAGGTCGCTGCCCCCCCGGGTGAGGACGCGCCTGCCGATGAATTGATGCTGCGCGGCGGGGGCGAAGGCGACGCGCCGCTCGATCTGTCCTCGGTGGATCGTGACTGGGACACCGGCGACGGGGAAGCGCGCAATGCCCGCGATGCCGAATGGGGCGCGGCGGCCGGCGGGTCTGGTGGCGACTTCGATGACGCGCCCGACTGGGAGCAACTGCGCGCTGCGGAAATCACGCTGTCCGAACATCTCGAAGGGCAGATCGGCGCGCTCACCAGCGATCCGCGCACCGGGTTCATCGCGCGCCACATCATCGGGCTGCTTGATGATGCGGGCTACCTTGGCACGCCGATCGATGAAGTCGCCGATGATCTGGGGGTGGAGCTGTTCGAGGCCGAAGCGGCGCTGACGCTGGTGCAGTCGCTCGACCCCACCGGCGTGGGCGCACGCAATCTCGCCGAATGCATCGCGATCCAGGCGCGCGAGGCGGATCGTTATGACCCTTGCATGGCCGCGCTCATCAGCAATCTCGATCTGGTCGCGCGCGGCGAAGTCGAGCGGTTGAAGCGCCTGTGCCGCGTCGATGACGAGGATTTCGCCGACATGCTGCGCGAACTGCGCAGCTACAACCCGCGCCCCGGCCTCACCTTCATGCCGTCCGACAGCAGCTCCGTCGTGCCCGACATCCTGATCACCGCCAATGCGGCGGGCGGGTGGGACATTGCGCTTAACGAGGACACCCTGCCCAAGCTGATCGTCAATCGCGGCTACTTCGTCGAATTGAACGCCGGGGCGACCAGCAAGGAATCGCAAGGCTGGCTCAAGGAGAAGCTTGCCGACGCGCATTGGCTGATTCGCGCGCTCGACCAGCGGCAGAAGACGATTCTCAAAACCGCTGCGGAAATCGTGAAGCAGCAGGACGGCTTTTTCCGCCGCGGTGTGTCCGAACTGCGCCCGCTCACCTTGCGCGAAGTGGCCGAGAAGATCGAAATGCACGAAAGCACGGTCAGCCGGGTGACCAGCAACAAGTACCTCGCCTGCGCGCGCGGGACGTTCGAGCTGAAGTATTTCTTCACGAGCGGGGTCGCCTCAGCCGACGGCGAAGGCGCGTCCTCTGCCGCGATCAAGTCCCGCATCAAGGCACTGATCGACGCCGAAACCGCCAAGAATATCCTGTCCGACCAACAGCTTGCCGAAATGCTCCAGAAAGAAGGCTTCGACCTCGCGCGGCGCACCGTGGCGAAATATCGCGAGGCGATCGGGCTGGGCTCCAGCGCCGAGCGGCGGCGGGCCAAGAAGCTGGCGGGCGCGTCTTAGGATTTGCCTGCAAGGGGCGACCCATACGTAAACGTCTCACCCTGCGCGATAATTCGCTGCTGCGGCGGTGTGACTCGAAAGACTCACTTCAAAACGTTAACGCGCTAAACTTCTTATTAACCTTTTTTGGTGAGAAGTGGCGTGGTTAACAGACGGCAACCTCTCCTAAGCAGGGGTTACCAGGGGACAGACAGGGGACTAAGATGCGCGTTCTGCTGATCGAAGACGAACCGACCACTGCCAAGGCGATCGAGCTGATGCTCACCACCGAAGGCTTCAATGTCTATTCGACCGACCTCGGCGAGGAAGGTTTGGATCTCGGCAAGCTGTATGATTACGACATCATCCTGCTCGACCTGAACCTGCCCGATATGCATGGCTATGACGTGCTCAAGAAGCTGCGCGTCGCCAAGGTGCAGACGCCGGTGCTGATCCTTTCGGGCATTTCCGAGATGGATTCGAAGATCCGCAGCTTCGGCTTCGGCGCGGACGATTACGTCACCAAGCCGTTCCACCGCGAAGAACTGGTCGCCCGCATCTATGCTGTGGTGCGCCGTTCGAAGGGTCACTCGCAGTCGGTCATCCGCACCGGCAAGCTGGCGGTGAACCTCGACGCCAAGACGGTCGAAGTCGATGGCGCCCGCGTGCACCTCACCGGCAAGGAATATGCGATGCTGGAGCTGCTCTCGCTCCGCAAGGGCACCACGCTGACCAAGGAAATGTTCCTCAACCACCTCTATGGCGGGATGGACGAGCCGGAACTCAAGATCATCGACGTGTTCATCTGCAAGCTGCGCAAGAAGCTGTCGCTGGCGTGCGGCGGCGAGAACTACATCGAAACCGTGTGGGGCCGTGGCTATGTGCTGCGCGACGACGAAGCGGTGGTCGAAGCGGCGTAATCTGTTTTTCGAGGGCGCCTCCTCGCCCTCGTCCTCGGCGCGGTTCGATCCCTGCGGGATCGAGCGCCTGCGGGCGGCCGGTCGGCCTTGCGGCCCTGACGGGCCGGCACAGTGCCATGAGATTTGAACGCCCGGGGCCTTGGCTCCGGGCGTTCTGCTTTTCATCCTACGCGGTTGAAGACGATGGCCTTGGGCTCGGGCATATCCCCGTTCGCCCAGACGATCGTTTCGGTCATGGTCCGACCGTCCTTCGCAACCGTATAGACCCGCGTCGAAACGCGCTGGCCGTCCTTGGCGAGCGTCATCACCAGCGTATCGGGCTCCGGCTGGCGCAGCGCGACCGAATCGATTTCCGCCATCGAGCCGCCCACCGGCACCGCCACCCCATCTAGCGCCGCAGTCGATTCGGCTTTGATTTTCGCGCCGTCGCGGTTCTCGACCCACACCAGCGTATGCAATCGCCCGTCGACTTGCGGCGTGAAGGTGATCGTCACCGCGAGAGGACGCTCGTTCTCGGGGAGCCGCGCCACATCGAGCGACCAGCGCCCGGCGAGCGGTGTGGCAGCGGCCTGCGCGGTTTCGGCAGCCTCGGGCATGGTCATGGTGCCTGCAACCAGTGCAAGGCCCAGAGCAGCAGCGGGGAGCATGAAAGCCATGGCGATCTTTCCTTTCGTCCATTCGAACCCCTTTCGGCGGGGCACGGACGGTTCCTCGGCGGAAGGTTCGCCAGGGAACAGATCGATTTTCCTGTCCCAGATTTTCTGGGCATCAAGCAGCCGCGCCAGTTCGCGGCTGCTGCCCACCCCGGTCTTGCGCCGCGCCTCGCGCAGCCGCTCGTTGATCGACGCTTCCGAGCGATCCAGCCCGGCAGCGATCGACTTCACCGTGTGCCCCGCCGCCAGCAGGCGCAGGACTTCGAGCTCCTTGTGGTTGAGCACCTCGGCACAGATGGGGGACGGGGTCGTCATCGGCTCTGATCACCACAAGGCGCCGCCGTGCGTCCAGCACGATTTTCTTGTGCCGCGACGGGCTGCGTGCCAAGCGCCCGCCCCATGACAGCGTTCAAGGAAGGCGATCCGACCACCATTGCGCGGCTTTATGGCCGCTCGGTCGGGAAGAAGTTGCGCAAGTATCAGCAGGGGTTGGTCGATACCCTCCTGCCGCAGATTTCTGTGCCTGCCGAAGGCCCGGTGACGAGCGAGATCCTGTTCAGCGATTCGCGCCCGCTGCATTTCGAGATCGGCTTCGGCGGGGGTGAGCATCTCGCCTATCGCGCCGATTTGCTGCCCGATCACGGCTTCATCGGCGCAGAGCCCTTCGTCAACGGCGTGGCGCAGGCGTTGACCCATGTCGCCGACCAGCGCCTCGCCAACATCCGGTTGCATCACGGCGACGCGCTGGAGGTGCTCCAGCGCATCCCCGATGGCGCGCTCACGATGGCCTATCTGCTCCACCCCGACCCTTGGCCCAAGGCGCGCCATGCCAAGCGGCGCATGGTCAACGACGGTCCGATCAAGCTGCTCGCTGCCAAGATGAAGCCCGGCGGCGAATTCCGGTTCGGCACCGACCACGCGGTGTACCTGCGCTACGCGCTGATGGTGATGCAGCGCCACACCGACCTGTTCGAATGGGTGGTGGAGAAACCCGCCGACTGGCAGGTGCGCCCGTCAGGCTGGCCGGAGACCCGCTACGAACACAAGGCCCGCACGGTCTATGGGCACGAAGTGTGGTACTTCCGGTTCCGACGGCGGTAAGCCTCAGCGCCTGTCGGCGGGAAGAAGCGCATAGGTGACCACATAGGCGTCGTGATCTGACAGCTTGCCACCGGCATCCGGCCCGTCAAACCACGCCTCGATCCGCACCGGGCGGAGGAACGTGCGTGCGCCGTCATCGTAGATTTGCAGGTCCTGCGTGTCGAACCACGGTTCGTCCCCGTCGAAGCTGAGGCGGATGTCGCAGGCTGGCTTGGCCGGATCGGCACGGGCTTCGAGGCAATAACGGCGCGCCAGTTGGTAGCCGTTCTGCTGCTCGAAAGCATCGAACCGGGCGGGGTTGCGGCGCATGTTGAAATCACCTGCCAGCACCAGCGGGCTGGCGACCTGGCTGACCCGGTCGAGGAAGTCGGCCAGCTCGGCTGCCTGGGCGTTGTGGGCGGCGAGGTGCTTTTCCGGCGGGGCCTTGGAGGCGCCTTGTGCGTTCATGTGGGTGGTGGCGATCTCGATGGGATCGGGGAGTCCCGGCACCGCGATCCGCACCAGCATCACGCCCTTGTTCGCGAGGCAATCCCACCCCGCACAGGAGGTCGGCCCATAGGGCTGGGAATAGGCCGCCGTGATCGGATAGCGCGAGGCGATGGCGATGCCGCTGCCCATGAAGCGGATGCCCCACTCGCCGCGCAGATAGTTGCGCTTGCGCAGCACCGGATCGCGGGTCTTGGGCAAGCCGGAACGGGTCGGCGCGCGCGGGCCGAGTGCGACATAAGGATGCGGGGTCGAGGTGGCGGTGCGCAGCGCTGCGGTGCTGAAGGCTTCCTGAAACAGGATCACGTCAGGCAGGACACCGGCCTGCTCCATCCGCGCGAATTCCGCTGTCATCGCCTCAAGGAACGGTGTTCGCCCGGTGCGCGCGGGCCAGGTGAGGCCTTCGATATTGTAGGTCATCACGCTGAGCGTGGCTGGGGCCGGGCCGGGCGCAGGCGCGACTCCGGCGACTGGCGCGGGCACGTCGGGATAGGACACGCACCCACCCAGCCCCAGTGCCAAGGCAGCGGCCCGCCAGCCCGCGCGGATCATTCCGCAGCGCTTTTCACGATCACCCCGTCCTTCATGATGACGGTGAAATTGCGCGCCGGATCGCCGATCAGGTCGATATCGGCCAAGGGATCGCCGCGCACCAGAATGAGATCGGCGAGCGCACCCTGCTCGACCACGCCCAATCGCCCTTCATAAGGCGTGCGCGGGCCGGACAAGGCGAGCAGTTCGGCATTGCCCGAGGTCACCAGCTTGAGCAGTTCGGCGGGGGTGAAATAGGGCTTCAGCCGCAGGATATAGGCGTTCTGCTGAGCATTGAGGTCAGGCTCGAACAGGAAGTCCGTGCCCCACGCCAGCTTCACGCCGAGCCGCTTCGCCATCGGCCAGACGATCTTCTGCCCTTCGATCACGGGTTTTCTCTTCTCGCGCCGCTTGGGGTCCATCGCCTCGGTCGAATCGACCAGCATCTGCCCTGACAGCCAGATGCCCTTTTCCGCCATCAGCTTGAGCGTGTCTTCATCGAGCAGGTTGCCATGCTCGATCACCTTCACCCCCGCCTCGATCGCGCGGCGCACCGATTTGGGGTGATAGGCGTGGACCGTGACATAGGTGTTCCAGTCAGACGCGGCATCGACCGCCGCCTTCATTTCGTCGAGCGTGTATTGGGTCACGTCGAGCGGATCATATTCCGAACTCGTGCCCCCGCCGGCCGCGATCTTGATCTGGCTGGCGCCGAGCCTGAGGTTCTCGCGCACCGCGGTCAGCACTTCGTCGCGGCCGTCGGCGACGACGCTCGCCCAGATTTCCTCAGCCTTCGACATTTTGCCGGAAAAGCGGCGCGACGGTTCGCTCGGATGCCGCAGGTCGGCATGGCCCGAGGTCTGCGAGATCATCGGCCCTGACGGCCAGATGCGCGGGCCCATCACCTTGCCGCTGTCGATCAACCGCTTCAGCTGGAACGCGGGCCCGCCGACATCGCGCACCGCGGTAAAACCGCGCAGCAGCATCGCACGCGATTGCGCGGCGGAGAGCGTCATTACCTTCTCAAGGCTCATGTCCGGCGCGGCCATCTCGGCTGGGGAGAGGCTGTTGAACATCATGTGGACGTGGTTGTCGATCAGGCCGGGCATCAGGGTCTGCCCCGTGCCGTCGATCACGGTCGCTTCCGGCGAGGCAGGCGCGGCGTCAGGCCCGATCGCGGCGATGACATTCCCGCGCACCACCACGGTGGTCGGCGCAGACAAGGTGTCGGCGGTGCCATCGAACACCCGGACATTGGTAAACACCACCTCCTGCGCGGCGAGCGGCGCGAAAGGCGCCAGCAGGCACGCGGTCAGCACGGCAAGGCCAGCGCGCAGATAAGCCGAAATCATGTCATCCCCCTCGTCCCGTGATCGCGCGGCGAAGATGCCATGCCGCGTTCGACATGCCAATGTTTTGTCAGGGAATTGGTTTCGCAGTTCGCCACCACGGCATGAACGCGAACACCACCTGCCCTGCCAGCCCGAGCAGCGCATGCGGTTGCCGCAACCCCGCGAGCCACTGCGCCGGTGTCTCACCCGAAAGCACCCCAGCCAGTGCGCACTCCGCCGCCATCAGAATCGCGAAGGCCAGCACGCCAAGGGTCAGCGCCTCGCGCCGCGTGGCGATGGCGAAGCGGCGCAAAATCCATCCGGCCGCAAACCAGCTCGCCGCGAGGATGATCGGCAGTTCCAGCAAGGTCGCGGGCATCAGCCCCACCCGCGGAATCACCCACAGCACCCGCACCGTCCCGAGCACGAAGCCCAGCGCAAACACAATGGCCCAATAGGTTACCGCTGCCGTCACGACCCGCATCGCCCCGCCTCCTGTCTCGCCCTGCCGCAGCCAGCCTGCGGCTCGTCCGATCCCCGCAGCTTACCACACCCATGACAGAACATCGCGGACCGGTTGGGGCCACAGCGGAATGGGGGTGCAATCATTCACCGGAGACGACCAACATGACCATCACGACGCTCAAGGATCTCTACGTCGATCAGTTGCAGGACCTCTACAGCGCCAATCGCCAGGCCATTCAGGTCACGCGCGAGCTGAAGGAAGCCGCCAGCTCGGCCCAGCTGCGCAAGGCGCTGACCGCAGGCGTGGACGGGATCGAGGAGGGCATGGATCACCTCAAGACCCTGATCGAGAACCACGACGCCAACCCGCGCGGCGAACATTGCAAGGGTATGGAAGGCCTCGCCGCCGAAGCGCGCGCGCATGGGGTCGAAGCGGATTTCTCCGACGAGGACGTCCGCGATGCCTCGATCATCGCGCAGTACCAGCGCATGACGCACTATGGCATCTCGGGCTATGGCACGGCAGCGGCCTTCGCGCGGCGGCTTGGGCTGGAGAATGACGCCAGCGTCCTCGCGCAGTGCCTCGAAGACACCCGCAGCGGCGACAAGCACATGACGCAGATCGCTTCGGGCGAGGTTAACCCCGCCGCTGCCGAAGCGTAAGGGTGGCAGGAGCCCGGCGTGATCCGCCGGGCTCCGCTATCTCACCCCACGATGCCCGCGCCCGCCAGCACGGCGAGGGTCAGCACATCGGGCACGCTGGCGGTCATCGGCACGATCTGCACCGGCTTTTCCATGCCGATCAGCATCGGGCCGATCGTGGCATTGCTGCCCAATTCGCGCAGCAGCTTGGCCGAGAGGTTCGCCGATTGCAGCCCCGGCATGATCAGCACGTTCGCCGGGCCGGACAGGCGGCTGAACGGGTACAGCGCCATCACCTTGGGATTGAGGGCGGCGTCAGGCGCCATTTCGCCTTCATATTCGAAGCCCGGATCCTCCCGGTCGAGAATCGCCACCGCCTCGCGGATTGCCCCAAGCCACTGGCCCGAGGGGTTGCCGAAGGTCGAATAGCTGAGGAACGCCACGCGCGGCTCATGCCCCATGCGCCGGGCGACCGCGGCGGTCTCCTTGGCGATATGGGCCAGCTCAGCGGAATTGGGCCGTTCGTTGATCGTCGTGTCGGCGAGGAAGGTGGTGTGGTTCTTGCCGATCATCATGTGGATGCCGAACGGCAGCGCGCCCTGCTTGTGATCGAGCACCAGGTTCACCTCGCGCACGGTCTGCGCAAAGGTGCGGGTCATGCCGGTGATGATGCCGTCGCCGTGGCCGAGCGCGACCAGCAGCGACGCAAAGACGTTGCGGTCCTGATTGACCATGCGCCGCACATCCCGCTCGGTATAGCCGCGCCGCTGGAGCCGCTTGTAGAGGTAATCGACCATCGCGGGCACGTGCTCGCTATCGGCCGAGTTCTGGATTTCAAAGCTGCCCGGATCGCCAACCGAAAGCTGGTGCAGCTTGTCGAGCACCGCCTTGGTGCGGCCCACCAGGATCGGCGTGCCATAACCGAAATCGCGGAACTGGATCGCGGCGCGCAGCACCACTTCTTCTTCCGCCTCGGCAAAGACCATCCGCTTGGGGTTGGCCTTGGCGACTTCGTACACGCCGCTCAGCACCGACGTGGTGGGGTTGAGGCGGCTGCGCAGCTGGATGCGATAGGCTTCGAAATCCTCGATCCGCGCCTGCGCCACACCCGAATCCATCGCCGCCTTGGCGACGGCGGAGGACACCACCTCGATCAGACGCGGGTCGAACGGAGCGGGGATGATGTAGTCGGTGCCGAACTTGTGGTTCTTGCCATAGGCGCTCGCCACTTCCTCGGGCACCTGACGGCGCGCAAGCTCGGCGATGGCGTGGGCGGCGGCGACCTTCATCTCTTCATTGATCGTGGTCGCCTGCACATCCAGTGCGCCGCGGAAGATGAAGGGGAAGCCCAGCACGTTGTTGACCTGATTGGGGAAATCGCTGCGCCCGGTGGCGATGATCGCGTCGGGGCGAACGGCCTTGGCTTCATCCGGCATGATTTCCGGGACGGGATTGGCCATGGCGAAGATGATCGGCTTGTCCGCCATCTTGCGCACCCATTCGGGCTTCAGCGCACCGGCAGCCGACAGGCCGAGGAAGATGTCCGCACCCACCAGCGCTTCTTCAAGGCTGGTCGCGTTGGTGGAGACCGCGTGGGCGCTCTTCCATTGGTCCATGCCTTCGCGGCCCGGGGTGATCGGGCCGGAACGGTCGCACATGATCACGTTGTCGTGGCGCACGCCCATCGCCTTGATCAGCGCGGTGCAGGCAATCGCCGCCGCGCCCGCGCCATTGACGACGACCTTCACGTCCTTGAAGTCGCGTCCGGTGATGTAGCAGGCGTTGAGCAGGCCCGCGGCGGTGATGATCGCGGTCCCGTGCTGATCGTCATGCATCACCGGAATCTTCATCCGCTCGCGCAAGGCGGCTTCGATGATGAAGCATTCCGGCGCCTTGATGTCTTCAAGGTTGATGCCGCCAAAGGTCGGCTCCATCAGCGCAACCGCGTTGATGAAAGCCTCGGGGTCTTCGGTGGCGAGTTCGATGTCGATCGAATCCACGTCGGCGAACCGTTTGAACAGCACCGCCTTGCCTTCCATCACCGGCTTGGAAGCGAGCGCGCCCAGGTTGCCCAGCCCGAGGATCGCGGTGCCATTGCTGATCACGGCGACCAGATTGCCTTTGACGGTGTAGCGCGCGGCGAGCGAGGGATCGGCGGCGATCGCTTCCACCGGCACGGCGACGCCCGGCGAATAGGCCAGGCTCAGGTCGCGCTGCGAGGTCATCGGCTTGGTGGCGACAATCTCGAGCTTACCGGGGCGGATGGTCTCGTGATAGAACAGCGCCTCGCGCGCGGTGAAGCCGCCCTTGTTCGGTGTGGCGTTCTCATCGGCCATGATGCCTGATCCCTCTGCTTGTCCGAATGGAAAATCGCGTTCCGCTTAGCCTCACCAAGGCCGTTGCGATAGGCCGGAAATGGCGCGGCGCGGGGGAAAGCCGTAGCGGCGGACATTTCCGAATCGCAGGCGATGGGGCAATGCCGGAATGATGGCCGCCCTTCCCGATTCCAAACCCACGCCGATGATGGCGCAATACCTCGCGCTGCGCGAGGAAGCGGGCGATGCGTTGCTGTTCTACCGGATGGGCGATTTCTTCGAACTGTTCTTCGAAGACGCGCGCACGGCGGCTCAGATTCTTGACATCGCGCTGACCACACGCGGCGAACATGGCGGCGCGCCGATCCCGATGTGCGGGGTGCCGGTGCATTCGGCGGAAGGCTATCTCGCGCGCTTGATCAAGGCGGGCTGCCGGGTCGCGATTGCCGAGCAGGTCGAAACGCCCGACGAGGCCAAGGCGCGGGCCAAGCGGGAAGGCACACCTTCGTCAAAGGTGCTGGTGGGCCGTGCCATCGTGCGACTGGTAACGGCGGGGACGCTGACCGAGGAAGCGCTGCTCGAACCGCGCCGTGCGAATGTGTTGGTGGCGCTGGCGGAATTGCGCGGGACGGTGGGGATTGCCGCGGTCGACGTGTCCACGGGCGCGATGGTGCTGGAGGAATGCGCTCCCGATCAGCTCGGCGCGGCGCTGGCGCGGCTGTCTCCGAGCGAGGTCGTGGTCCCCGAAGACTGGCCACACGGCCCCGATGAGAGGATCTCCCGCCCGCGCAATTCTTTCGCGAGCGATGCCGGGGCGGAACGGCTGAAAGCGGTGCATGGCGTGGCGACGCTCGATGCGTTCGGTGATTTCTCGCGGGCGATGCTAGGCGCGGCGGGCGGATTGATCGCCTATCTCGACCATGTCGGACGCGGGAGGCTGCCGCTGCTCCTGCCCCCGGTGGCGCGCGCTGCCGAGGCGGGCATGGCAATGGATGCGGCGACGCGGGCGAGCCTCGAAATCCTTGAAAGCACCACCGGCGGGCGCGCGGGCAGCCTGATCGGCGCGGTGGATCGCTGCGTGACGGGCGCAGGTTCGCGGCGGCTGGCGGAGGATCTGTCTGCGCCCCTGCTCGATGTCGCGCAGATCGAAGCCCGCCTCGCGCTGGTGCAGTTCTGGCGCGACCGGCCGATCGAACGCGCGCAATTGCGTGAAGCCTTGCGCGCCATTCCTGATCTGGGCCGCGCGCTTGGGCGGGTGGTGGCAGGCCGCGGCTCTCCCCGCGATCTCGGCCAGCTGCGCGACGGGCTGTCCGAGGCGATGCGCCTGCACCATTGGCTGAGCGGTGCGCCGGATCGGCCCGCGCTGCTCGATGCCGTTCTGGCAAAGCTCACCGGCCACGGCGCGCTGACCGATTGGCTGTCGCGCGCGCTGGTGCCCTCACCCCCGACCGAGCGCAGCGGTGGCGGGTTCATCGCGGACGGTTATGACGCCGCGCTCGACGAATTGCGCGCCACCTCCGGCGATGCGCGCCGCGCGATTGCGGCGATGGAAGCGCGCTATCGTGACGAGACCGGCATCGCCACGCTCAAGATCCGCCACAACGGTGTGCTCGGCTATTTCATCGAAGTGGGCGCGCGCTATGCCGATGCGCTGATGGCGCCCGACAGTGGCTTCACCCATCGTCAGACGATGGCAGGCGCGGTGCGGTTCAACTCGCTGAAGCTCCATGAGGAAGCCGCCCGCATCGCCGAGGCGGGGGGCCATGCGCTGGCGGCAGAGGAGGCGCACTTCGAGGAACTGGTCGCCGCAGTGGTCGCCGCGCGCCACGCCATCGCCGCCACCGCCGCCGCGCTCGCCCGGATCGATGTCGCCGCCGGCAATGCCGAACGCGCCAGCGAATCCGATTGGTGCCGCCCCGAGATTGCCGAAGACGCAGGCCTCTCGATCACCGCAGGCCGTCATCTGGTGGTCGAAGCGGCACTCGCCAAAGCGGGTGAGCGGTTTGTGGCGAATGACTGCCAACTGGCCGAGGCCAATCGCCTCTGGCTGATCGGCGGGCCGAACATGGGCGGCAAGTCCACCTTCCTGCGCCAGAACGCGCTGATCGTTCTGTTGGCGCAAGCGGGATGCTTTGTACCATCATCGGCGGCGCGTATCGGCCTGGTTGACCGGTTGTTTAGCCGAGTGGGCGCGGCCGACAACCTCGCACGGGGCCGCTCCACCTTCATGGTCGAGATGGTCGAGACCGCCGCCATTCTGGCGCAGGCCACCTCCCGCAGCTTCGTGATCCTCGACGAAGTGGGGCGCGGCACCTCGACCTATGACGGGTTGGCGCTGGCCTGGGCGGTGGCCGAGGCGGTGCATTCCACAATCCGCTGCCGGTGCCTGTTCGCGACCCATTATCACGAACTCGCGCGCCTGGCCGAAACCTGCGAGGCACTGAGCCTCCACCACGTCCGCGCGCGGGAATGGCAGGGCGATCTGGTGTTGTTGCACGAACTGGCCGACGGCCCGGCCGATCGCTCCTATGGCCTCGCAGTCGCGCGGCTGGCGGGTGTCCCGGCCCCGGTGGTCGCCCGCGCCAAGGCGGTGCTCGAAAAGCTCGAAGCGACCCGCACCGCGACCGGCGGGATTGCCGCAGGCCTCGGCGATCTGCCGCTCTTCGCCGCGCTGGCTGCCGAGCCGACACCCGCCTCACCCGAGCAGCAACTCGCCGAAGCCCTGCGCGACGCCGATCTCGATGCGCTCACCCCGCGCGAGGCGCTCGATTTGCTTTACGAGTGGAAGCGGGCGCTGCCCAAACCCAAGCACTGAGCGCCAAGGCGCAGCACAAGCCCGACGTCAGGGCCGGCGAGTTTCATGCAAAGCGTCCGGCCCGGCATCGTCATCATCTTCATCCTCGTCGAGCGCGTCTTTGCCGCTGTCTCGATAGCGGGTGGGCTCATCGTCATGTTCGGGCTCGCCTGCAAAGGCTGAATTGTCGATCGTGCCAGTCTCTTCCATGTGGCGCATGATGTCGATCAGATCGGCGGCGTCCCCACCGTCATCGTCCAGACCAGTCGCAGGTGGCTTGCGGCTCTCGGTTCCCCCGGCGCGGCCTGACACGCGATCAAGCGCATCTGCGGCGACATCCTGCGCCTGTTCGCCGCGCTCATCCTGTTCGGCATTGCGGGTTTCATGTGCCAGCCCTTGCAGGCGATCGTCATCCAGTGAGGGAGCGGGGGTCTTGCGGTCGGACATGGTTCTTCTCCTTGCCCAAGCATAAGCCTGCAAACCGCCTCGATGTTGCACGCGGGGCGGCAGTCCGGTTGCCCAGCGGGACGGAGCACTTTGCACGAAGTTTTAACCGCGTCTGCGCTATGCACGAGCCATGTACAAGTCGGTGTTCCAGAACAGCAAAGCCGCGCTCGCCTTTGCCGGACTGACAGTGTTCAGCGCGGTATCGCTCGTCGGCTCGTCGGAAGACAGCGGCATCGTCGGCAAGGCGGCCGACTTTATCGGCGCCCAGCGCGCGAACATTGCGAGTGAGGCGCAGGCATTTGCCGAGGGCCAGAGCCAGGGCGACAAGCCGGGCCAGGCCGGTTCGGGTTCGGGCAGCAATAGTGCGGTCTTCGGCGACTATGGAGCGGACAGCGCGAGCGGCGCGAAGGCCTCTGGCACGGCTGCGAATTCAGTCAGCAATCCGATGACCGCGCCGCTATCGCCGACCGCGGTGGTGGATCACCGCGGACCCACGATAATCAGCGAGCCGTTTATCTCAGAGCGCGAAATGACGATTGAGCCGAAGTAGCCCCTCAGCGGGTCGGCACCGGAACCTCACCCGTGTAATCGTAGAACCCGCGTCCGGTCTTGCGGCCGAGCCAGCCGGCCTCGACATACTTCACCAGCAGCGGCGCCGCGCGATACTTGCTGTCGCGGGTGGTGGTGTAGAGCACGTTGATAATGTCGAGACAGGTGTCGAGCCCGACGAAATCAGCGAGTTGCAGCGGCCCCATCGGGTGGTTGAGGCCGAGGCGGCAGCCCTTGTCGATATCCTCGATTCCCGCCGTCGACTGGCCGAGCACGAACACCGCCTCGTTGATCATCGGCAACAGGATGCGGTTGACGACGAAGCCGGGTTCGTCCTGACTCAGCACCACTTCCTTGCCCAGCCCCTTGGCAAAGGCAGTCACACGGTCCGTGGTGTCCTGCGCCGTCGCGAGGCCGGGGATGACCTCGATCAGCCCCATGACGGGCACCGGGTTGAAGAAGTGCAACCCGATGAACCGCGCCGGATCGGGCGAGTGGTTGGCCATGCGAGTGATCGGGATCGATGAGGTGTTCGACGCCATGATCGCGCCCTCGCTGAGCACCTTGCCAGCGTTTGCGAAGATCGCGTTCTTGATCTCCTCACGCTCGGTCGCGGCTTCGATGATGAGGTCGGCCTCAGCGAAAGGGGCGTAATCGGCGACAGGGGTGATGCGCGCGAGCAGGCTTTCGGCCTCCGCTGCTTCGATCTTGCCGCGGCCCATCAGCTTGACCAGCGCCTTCTCAACATTGGCCTTCCCCGCTTCGGCGCGGGCGAGGTCAACATCGGTCAGCATCACGTTCATGCCGTTGGCGGCAATCGTCTGGGCGATGCCGGTGCCCATTTGTCCGGCCCCGATGACGGCGATGGTGCGCATGATGTGTCCTTCGCAAGTGCAGCAATTGGCCGCGCTGTTAGCGACGGGCTCAGGCAAAAGCTAGCGATTAGCGCCGGGGACCCACTTCACATCGCGCTTGCCGTTATCGTTCACCACACGGGCGAGTACGAACAGATAGTCCGACAGGCGGTTGATATAGGCCAGCGCCGCCGGATTAACGGGCAATTCGGCGGCTAGCATCACCATGGCCCGCTCTGCCGCGCGGGTGGTGGCGCGGGCGACGTGCAGACGTGCGGCAAGTTCGGTCCCGCCGGGCAGGATAAAGCTGGTCAGCGGCTGAAGCTTCTCGTTCAAGGCATCGATCCGCGCTTCGAGCCATTCGGCCTGCGACGGCACCATGCGCAGCACCATTTCCGACGGCGCGAAATCTTCGCCCGGCGTCGCCAGATCGGCGCCCAGATCAAACATGTCGTTCTGGATACGGGTGATGTCAGCGCCCGGAGCGCCGGACATCAGCACCGCCGCGAGCCCGATCGCGCTGTTCGCCTCGTCCACCAGCCCCATCGCGTTGATGCGCGCGGAGTGCTTCGGACAGCGCGAGCCATCGACGAGGCCCGTGGTGCCATCATCCCCGGTGCGGGTGTAAATGCGGTTCAGCTTGACCATGGGGCGAAGGGCTTAGCGCGATGCTGCCATGATGATCGCCACCACCACGATTGCCAGCGCCTGATATTTGATACGCGCGAACATCGCCTTGTTCTGGGCGAGCTGCATATCAGTCGCGGTCGAGCCTTCGCCGGTTTCAAGGTCGATCTTGGTCGTCTTGAGGAAGGCGACGATCCCCTTGATCAGCGAAAAGGCCACCAGTCCCATGAGGACAAGCAATACGGGCACGAGGACATAGTTCATGCGTCTCTAAATGGACGCTTGCGCGCTAGGTTCCAAGTGACAAATGTTGCAACCTGAGTTGCTCGGCAAGCATTCGCCCATCCTCGCCCGCCGCGCGCCGCTCTGCCAAGGCCGGTGATCCCCGGCGTTTGGCAAGTTTTTCGCCATCTGTGTCGAGCAATAGCGGGTGGTGATGCCAGCGCGGCACCGGGAGCCCGAGCAGGGCCTGCAGGGTGCGGTGCACGTGGCTCGCTGCAAACAGATCGGCCCCGCGCGTCACCAGCGTCACGCCGTCCGCCGCGTCATCGAGCGTCACCGCGAGGTGGTAGCTGGCGGGCAGGTCCTTGCGCACCAGCACGACATCGCCAAGGCCGGAGAGGTCGACCGCTTGCGATCCGGCGAGCGCGTCCTCCCAGATCAGCGGGCCGGTCTCCGCCATCGCCTTCGTCGCGTCCAGCCGCCACGCGGCGGGGCGGGAGGGGTCAGGCGGTTGCCGCTTGCAGGTGCCGGGGTAGATGAGGCCGCTTGCCCCGGCCGACGCGCCGGGGTCGGAGCCTTCCATCGCCCCCGCTTCCTCGATTTCCTTGCGGGTGCAGGTGCAGGGATAGATGAGCCCGCGCGCCTTCAGCGCCTCGGCGGCAGCGGCATAGTTGGCGAGCCGGGTCGATTGTGCGGGCACCTCGTCCCATTCCAGCCCGAGCCATTCCAGATCGCGGCGGAATTCATCGGCCAGTTCCGGGCGGGAGCGCGGGCCGTCGATATCCTCGATCCGCAGCAGAAACCGCCCGCCGCTTTGCCGCGCCAGATCATGCGCGACAATGGCGCTCAAGGCATGGCCAAGATGCAGGTGCCCATTGGGGCTGGGCGCAAATCGCGTCACATGCGGCACACGGTCATGCATCGTCGCCCCATGCCACAGGACATATTGTTGCGCTATCCACAGCCTCTCCACAGCGCGTCCCTGTGGATACCCACCCTGTAACGGGTTTGACTCTTTGCCGTGCCACGTCAGGATGCACGTCAATCAGGGAGGAACGCGCATCGTGTTCAATGCCGAACTGATCGAAAGAGTTGCCCGGTTCCGCGGGGTTGATGAGGACCCGACGCGCAACCTGTCTGCGTGCCCGGCGCTGGTGCTCAACGCCGATTACACCCCCTTGTCCTATTACCCGCTGAGCCTGTGGCCGTGGCAGACCGCGATCAAGGCGGTCTTCCTTGACCGGGTGGACATTGTCGCCAGCTACGACCGCGAAGTGCACTCGCCCAACTTCGACATGAAGATCCCGAGCGTCATCGCGCTCCGGCAATATGTGAAGCAGAGCGAATTTCCCGCCTTCACCCGCTTCAACGTGTTCCTGCGCGACCGCTTCCAGTGCCAGTATTGCGGGAGCACGGAACATCTGACCTTCGACCACGTGACCCCGCGCCGGCTCGGCGGAAGGACGACGTGGGAGAATATCATCACCGCCTGCGCCCCGTGCAACATGAAGAAGGGCGGCCGCACCCCCAAGCAGGCCGCGATGCCGGTCCACCAGACGCCGATCCGTCCGACCAGCTGGCAGTTGCAGCAGCACGGCAAGCTGTTCCCGCCCAATTTCCTCCACGAAACCTGGCGCGACTGGCTGTATTGGGACGTCGAGCTGGAGGCGTGATCGCGCTGACGCGGGCTGACTTCAACGTGACCAGTGCGCCGCGCGATTGCTGCGGCTGACGCGCAGCGTGGCGGGGTCATCACCGTGCCGACGCTCAAAGGTGAAGCCGTCAGTGGCCGGATTGTCCCACAGGGCAGGCGTCATCGGCGCACCTTCGGGTGACAGCCACGCCCCGCCCTCGGCAAATGTGATGAATGAGGCGAGGTAATGCGCGCGCTGTGCGGCCAGCGCGGCGACATGATCCTCAAGCGCCGTGTCGCGCCCTTCCCATACCACCGGCATATCCTGGCAATAGGCGTTGTTGTTGCCGTGCTGGGTTCGACCGAACTCGTCCCCGGCGGTCAGCATGATCGTGCCGGTCGAGGCGAACAAGGTGCCGAGCAGCGCGCGCACATCGGCAGCGCGGCGGGCGAGCACTTGCGGGTCGTCGGTCGGCCCCTCGACGCCGCCATTCCACGCGTGGTTCTCGCCATGTCCGTCGCGATTATCCTCGCCATTGGCGTGGTTGTGGCGGTGTTCGTAGGCGACCGTGTCCGCGAGGGTGAAACCGTCATGCGCGGCGAGAAAGTTGATGCTGCGACAATCGGCACCGAACAGATCGGATGATCCCGCGATGCGGGTCGCGAGCGCGCCTGCCGTCCCGGTCCCGCGCCAGAAGCGGCGGACATCGTCGCGGAAGGTGTCGTTCCATTCGAGCCAGTTGGCCGGGAAGCGCCCCAATTGGTAACCGCCGGGGCCGATGTCCCACGGCTCGGCAATCATCACCCGGTCGGCGAGGCGCCGGTGGGCGGCGAGTTCTTCGAAAATCGGAGCGTGGGGGTCAAACCCCGGCCCGCGCGCGATCACGGGGGCGAGGTCGAAGCGGAAGCCGTCGATACCGCAGTGGCGCACGAAATGGTCGAGCGTGTCGATCATCAACTGCCGCACCGCCGGGTTCGCGAAGTCCAGCGTATTGCCGCAGCCGGTGTCGTTGATGAGGCTGCCATCGGGCGCGCGGGCATAAGCGGCGGGGTCCAGCCCGCGCAGGGACAGCGTGCCGCCGTGAATGTCGCTCTCGCCCGAATGGTTGAACACGAGGTCGAGGATCACGCCAATCCCTGCCGCGTGGAGCGCTGCCACGGTCTCGCGCAACTCCGCCACGCCGCCGGGACACAGGCCCACATCCAGCGCCATCATCGCCACCGGGTTGTAGCCCCAGTGATTGGCGAGGCCCAGCGGCGGCAGGTGCCGCTCGTCGATCCAGGCGATGATCGGCATCAGTTCGACCGCGCTCACATGAAGCTTCTTGAGGTGCGCGATCACGGCAGGGTGGGCGAGCGCGGCGACGGTGCCGCGCTGGGCTTTCGGCACATCGGGGCGGAGCGCGGTGAAGCCCGCGACGTTCAATTCGTAGATCAGCCCGCCGCGCTGGAACCGGGGAGGAGCGGGCGGCACCTCCGGCAGCGGCCCTGTTGCGATGGCGCGCGGGACGATGTCGGCGGTGTCCTCGCCAAATTGTGCGAGGCGCGGGTGCTGGACGAAGCGGCGATCGAGTTCCAGCGCGTAGGGATCGACCAGAAGCTTGGCCGGATCAAACCACAGATTGTGCTCTGGCGCATAGGGGCCGTGTGCCCGATAGCCGTAGCGAGCGCCGGTCAGGTCGCCGGGTAGGTCAAGGGCCCACCCCTCTTGCGCGCGGGTCATCGGGTGGCGGGTCTCAGCTGCGCCATCGAACAGGCACAGCTCCACCGCTTCGGCCTGCGGCGCGCGCACCGCGAAACGGGTGCTGCCGCCCGCAACCTTCGCACCCAAACTTGTGGTCACGTCACCACATCGGGCGCGGTGCGGCCGGTGTGCGCCGCGATACCGGCAATGGCCTCGGCCGCGGCGATCAGATCAGCGAGCATGGCGGGGGTTTCCTCGGCCAGCCGCCCCTCCGGCCTTTCGTAACGCTCAAGATAGACCCGCAAGGTCGCGCCTTCGGTCCCCGTTCCCGACAGGCGAAACACGATCCGCGATCCGCAGGCGAACATCACCCGCACGCCCTGATTGCGGCTCTCCGATCCATCGACCGGATCGACATAGGCGAATTGATCGGCGGCAGCGACGGTCAGCGGCCCGAAGCTCTGTCCCGGCAGGGCCGGCAGCGATGCCTCCAGCCCCGCCATCAGCGTGTTGGCTTTGGCCGTTTCGATCGCCTCGTAATCGTGGCGGGCATAGTAATTCCGCCCGAACCGCGCCCAGTGCTCTTTGGCGATCTGCATTACCGACTTGCCCGTGACGGCGAGGATATTGAGCCACAGCAGCACTGCCCACAGCCCGTCCTTCTCGCGCACATGATCGCTGCCGGTGCCAGCGCTTTCCTCGCCGCAGATCGTGGCCTTTCCGGCATCGAGCAGCGTGCCGAAGAACTTCCACCCCGTTGGCGTTTCCCATGCTGGAATGCCGAGCGCTGCCGCGACCTTGTCGGCGGCGGTGCTGGTCGGCATGGAGCGGGCGATGCCCTTCAGCCCTCCGGCATAGGCAGGCGCGAGATGCGCGTTGGCCGCCAGCATCGCCAGCGAATCTGACGGCGTGATGAAAACACCCTTGCCGATGATCAGGTTGCGGTCCCCATCCCCGTCCGAGGCCGCGCCCAGCGCCGGGGCATCGGGGGACATCATCAGATCGTAGAGCACCTTCGCGTGAACCAGATTGGGGTCCGGGTGATGCCCGCCGAAGTCCTCCAGCGGGGTGCCGTTGTGAACCGTGCCCGCCGCAAAGCCGAGGCGGCGTTCGAGAATTTCATGAGCATAGGGCCCGGTCACCGCATGCATCGCGTCAAAGGCGATCGAGAGCCCCTGCGCCGCCGCCGCGCGGATCGCGGGGAAATCGAACAGCTCCTCCATCAGATCGGCATAGTCAGCGACGGAATCGATCACTTCGACCACCATTGCGCCGATCTGCGAGGTGCCGATCCGGTCGAGGTCCACCGCCTCGCCCTCGACCATCATCCACCGGTCGATGGTCCGGGTGCGAGCGTAGATCGCCTCGGTCACGGCTTCGGGCGCGGGGCCGCCGTTGGCGATGTTGTACTTTATGCCGAAATCCTCGTCCGGCCCGCCGGGGTTGTGGCTGGCCGACAGGATCAGCCCGCCGCTCGCGCCATATTTGCGGATCACGTGGCTGGCGGCGGGGGTCGATAGGATGCCGCCCTGCCCCACCAGCACACGGGCATAGCCATTGGCGGCCGCCATCTGGATCGCCCGCTCAATCACCGTGCGGTTGTAAAACCGCCCGTCGCCGCCGATCACCAGCGTCGATCCGGCTGGCCGTTCCGCCACATCGAACACCGACTGGATGAAGTTTTCGGCATAATCCGGCTGCTGGAACACCCGCACCTTCTTGCGCAGGCCCGATGTGCCGGGCTTCTGGCCGTCGAACGGCGTGGTCGCGACGGTCGTGATCATCTCTGTTCCTCAAGCAACTGGCGGTAGAGCCCGGCATAGGCAGCGCCGCTCGCCCCCCATGAAAAGTCCGCTGTCATCCCGTTTTTCTGGAGCCGCTTCCACTGCGCTGGCTGCGCGTAAAGCGCGACCGCGCGGCTCACCGCCATGGCGAGCGCGCCGTGGGTGACGGCGTTCATCTCAATGCCGGTCGCCACTCCTGCGGCGAGCGCGGCAGGGTTGGCATCGATCACCGTATCGGCGAGGCCGCCGGTGCGCGAGACGACCGGCACGCAGCCATAGGCCAAACCGTAAAGCTGGGTCAGGCCGCAGGGCTCGAACCGGCTCGGGATCAGGATCGCATCCCCGCCGCCCTGCAAGCGGTGGGAAAGGCCCTCGTCATAGCCCAGCCGCACGCCGACGCGCCCCGGATGGCGCGCGGCGGCGGCGAGGAAGGCATTGGCAATCTCCACATCGCCCGAACCAAGCAGCGCCAGCCGTCCACCGATCCCGACGAGGTGATCGACCACGGTTTCGAGCACGTCCATGCCCTTCTGCCAGGTGAGCCGACTGACCACCACGAACAGCGCGCCATCATCGCGGTCGAGCCCGAACTCCTGCTCGACGGCGCGCTTGTTCTTCGCCCGCGCGGCCAGCTTTCCTGCGGAGTATTGGGCGGCAAGATGCGGATCACTCGCCGGATTCCATTCCGCAGTGTCGATCCCATTGAGAATGCCGTGAACGCGGTTCGATCGCGCCAGCACCACTCCCTCCAGCCCCATCCCGAATTCGACCGAGCGGATTTCGCCCGCGTAGGTGGGGCTCACGGTAGTGATCGCATCGGCGAGCTGCATTCCGGCCTTGAGGAAACCGACCCCGCCGTAAGACTCAACGCCATCGACCGTCCACGCCGCTGGCGGCAGGCCAAGCTGCGGGAAGATCTCGGCGGGGTAGTAACCCTGAAACGCCATGTTGTGGATGGTGATGACACTCGGCACCGCGCGTCCGCCTGTCAGCGGGGCGAGGCGCAAATAGGCCGGCACCAGCCCGGTCTGCCAATCATGCGCATGGACCAGATCGAAGCTGCGGCCCTTCACCGCCCCACCCGCAATATCCGCCGCCGCGCGGGCGAAGGCGGCAAAGCGGCGCCAATTGTCGTCCCAATCCCGGCCCGTAGCGTCCGAGTATGGCCCGCCCGGCCTCGCGAACAGTGCCGGCGCATCGAGCACCAGCAGCGGATAGCCGCCGATTTTGCCCGCCAGCAGCCGCGCTTTCTCGCCCAGCAGCGCGTCCCATGAATGGACCGCCTTCGCCTTGCCGAGCGCTGTCAGCACTGCGGGATAGCCGGGGATGAACGTCGTCACCTCCACGCCTTGCGCCGCCAAGGCGGCTGGCAGCGCGCCCGCCACATCGGCAAGCCCGCCGGTCTTGACCAGCGGCACCGCCTCTGACGCGACCGACAGGACTTTCATCGCCATGCTTCGAGCCCCCCTGTCGCTACAGCCTTGCCATCATGTCGCGGGTGACGAGCGCCACGCCTTTCTCCGACACGCGGAACCGCTGCGCATCCAGCACCGGGTCTTCGCCGATCACCATGCCTTCGGGGATGCGTACGCCGGAATCGATGATCACCTTGCTGAGCCGCGCCCCGCGCCCGATGTTGCAATAGGGCAGGATCACCGCTTCGTTGACGTTGGAATAGCTGCCGATCTTGACCCCGGTGAACAGCAGGCTGCGGCGCACTTCCGAGCCAGAAATGATGCAATCGCCCGACACCAGCGAGGACACCGCAAAGCCGCGCCGTCCGTCCTCGTCATGCACGAACTTGGCGGGGGCGGCGACGACGGCGTCGGTCCAGATCGGCCAGTCACGGTCATAGAGGTTGAGCTTGGGCACCGTATCGGTGAGGTCGAGATTGGCCTCGAAATAGGCATCCAGCGTGCCGACATCGCGCCAATACTCCTCGATCTCCTCGGCCGCGCGGATGCAGGAGTTGGTGAAGCGGTGGGCCACCGCTTTGCCGTGCTTGACGATATAGGGGATGATGTCGCCGCCAAAGTCGCGGCTGGAGGCCGGATCGTCGGCATCGCGGCGCAGCTGCTCGAACAGGAAATCGGTGTTGAAGACGTAGATGCCCATCGAAGCGAGCGCCATGCCCTCGTCCCCCGGAATGCCCGGCGGGTCTTTGGGCTTTTCGACAAAGGCGGTGATGTTGTCCGCGCCGTCGACATGCATCACGCCGAAACCGGTCGCCTCCATCCGCGGCACCACTAGGCATCCCACCGTGACATCCGCACCCGAATTGACGTGCTGTTGCAGCATCAATTCGTAGTCCATCTTGTAGATGTGATCGCCCGCGAGGATCACCATGTACTTGGGCGCGTGAGCGGCGATGATGTCGATGTTCTGGAACACCGCATCGGCGGTGCCTTCATACCACTGGTTTTCCGAGACGCGCTGGCTGGCGGGGAGGATATCGAAGCTTTCGTTGCGTTCGGGCCGCATGAAGTTCCAGCCGCGCTGCATATGGCGGATCAGCGAGTGCGCCTTGTATTGCGTCGCCACCCCGATGCGGCGGATGCCGGAGTTGATCGCGTTCGAGAGCGCAAAGTCGATGATCCGCGACTTGCCGCCGAAATAGACCGCCGGCTTGGCGCGCCGGTCGGTCAGCTCCATCAACCGGCTGCCGCGTCCGCCTGCCAGCACATAGGCCATCGCATCACGCGCAAGCGGTCTGCCCGAAGTCCTCTCAATCATCCCATTCTCTCCCCGTGGATCTGGCTTTTGCGCCTTCTTATCCTGTGAATTGCAGCATTATCGTGGCGAGCGGCGGCAGCACGATATGTGCCGCGCCGTCTGCGGCTGTGACTTGACCCATGTTGCCCTTGCCGCTGCCGCCGTAGATTTCGGCATCGCTGTTGAGCACTTCGGCCCATGTCCCGTCATGGGGAAGGGGCAGGCGGTAGGCGGTGTGGAACGCGGGCGTCATATTCGCGATGACAGCCACCGGTGCCTCGCCGGGCGCCTTGCGCAGCCAGGCGAACACCGAGTTGTCGGCGTCATCGGCGATGAGCCATTCGAAGCCCTCACCCTCGCAATCGCGGGCGTGGAGCGCGGGAGTCTGGCGGTAGAGGCGGTTCAAATCCCGGATCAGGTCGGAAACCCCGCGATGCGCAGGCGCGTCCAGCAGCTCCCAATCGAGCGCGCGCTCCTCGCTCCATTCGCGGCGCTGGGCGAATTCCTGCCCCATGAACAGCAGCTTCTTGCCGGGATAGCCCCACATCATCGCATAGTAAGCGCGCAGGTTGGCGAATTGCTGCCAGTCATCGCCGCTCATCTTGCCGAGGATCGTGCCCTTGCCGTGCACCACCTCGTCATGGCTCAGCGGCAGGACGAAATTCTCGGAGAAGGCATAGACGAGGCCGAAGGTGATCTCGTGATGATGGTATTTCCGGTGGATCGGATCACGCGCCATGTACTGGAGCGTGTCGTGCATGAAGCCCATGTTCCACTTGAACCCGAAGCCCAATGCTGTGCGCGGGCCTTCGTCGAAAGCGGGGTGGGAGACGCCGGGCCATGAGGTCGACTCCTCAGCAATCGTCATCACCCCGGCGTGGCTGCCATAGAGCGCACGGTTGGTGGCGCGCATGAAGTCCACCGCCTCCCAATTCTCGCGCCCGCCTTCGGCATTGGGGATCCATTCGTCGGCTTTGCGGGAGTAATCGCGGTACAGCATCGAGGCGACCGCATCCACGCGCAGGCCGTCGACGTGATATTGCTCGGCCCAGAACAGCGCGTTGTTGACGAGGAAGGAGCGCACCTCCTTGCGCCCGAAATTGTAGATCGCGGTGTTCCAGTCGGGGTGGAAGCCGAGGCGCGGGTCTTCATGTTCGTAGAGCGCGGTGCCGTCGAAGCGGGCAAGGCCATGCTCGTCGACGGGGAAGTGCGCGGGAACCCAGTCGATCAGCACGCCGACTCCGGCACGGTGCGCGCCATCGACGAACCTAGCGAAGCCCTCAACGTCGCCGAACCGGGCCGATGGCGCGTAAAGCCCGGTGGTCTGGTAGCCCCAGCTCGGGTCATAGGGATGCTCGGAGACCGGCAGGAACTCGATATGGGTGAAGCCCATTTCCGTGACGTAGGGAATCAGGCGCGCGGCCATTTCGTCCCAGGTCAGGAACCAGCCGTTATCGTCGCGCTGCCACGAACCGGGGTGGACCTCGTAGATCGATATGGCCTCGCGCCGGGGATCGACACTGGCCCAGTGCGCGCGGTGGGCGGCGTCGCCCCATTCGCGCTTGCCGGGGCGAGCGACGATGCTGGCCGTCTTGGGGCGCAGCTCGCTGACGAAGGCGAAGGGATCGGCTTTCAGCGGCTGCACCGTGCCATCCGGGCCGGTGATGCGATATTTGTAAGCGGTGCCTGCGCCGATATCGGGGATGAAGATTTCCCACACCCCGATGTCGACCCGGCGGCGCATCATGTGGGCCGCGCCGTTCCAGCCGTTGAAATCGCCAACAAGGTTCACGAGCCGCGCATTGGGTGCCCAGACCGCAAAGTGCACGCCCTGCACGCCTTCGTGGTCGATCACATGCGCGCCGAGCTTGTCAAACAGACGCAGGTGCGTGCCTTCCGCGATCAGGAAATCATCCATTGGGCCGAGCACCGGGCCGAAGCTGTAGGGGTCCGTCACCCACCATTCGTTGCCGTAACCGCGGCAGCGATACTTCACCGGCTTGGGCTTGCCCCGCAGCTTGCCCTCGAACACCGCGCTATCCACGCGGGTCATTGTGCCGAGCTTGCCGCCCTTCAGCGAAAACGCCTCGGCTTCTTCCGCCCCGTGCAGAATCGCGCGGGCGAAGGTGCCTTCCGGCCCTTCGTGCGGCCCCAGCAGCGCAAACGGATCGGCGTGAGTGCCGTCCAGCAGCGCAGCAATGGCCTCTGGTGGGGGTTTCACAGCACGCCCCAGATCTCGCGCGCATATTCGCCAATCGTGCGATCGGACGAGAACCAGCCGACATTGGCGATGTTCATGATTGCCGATTTGCGCCACGCCGCCCGGTCGCGCCAGCGCGTGTCGACGTCCCGCTGGGCGGCGGCATAGGCATCGAAATCGGCCGCGACCATGAACCAGTCGGAGCTGTAAAGCGCGTCCATCAGCCCCTTGTACCGGTCTGGCTCGTCCGGGCTGAACACGCCGTTGGCGATGGAATTGACTGCCTGCGCCAGTTCGCGCGAGCCTTCGATCACGGCGCGCGGGTTGTAGCCATCGGCCCGCTGGGCGGCGACTTCCTCCGCCGTCAGCCCGAAGATCACGATATTCTCGCGCCCGACGCGCTCCATGATCTCGATATTCGCGCCATCCAGCGTGCCGATGGTGAGCGCGCCGTTGAAGGCGAACTTCATGTTGCCGGTACCGGAGGCTTCCATCCCGGCGGTCGAGATTTGCTCCGACAGGTCCGCTGCCGGAATGATCCGCTCGGCCAATGACACGTTGTAGTTGGGGACGAACACCACCTTCAGCAATTCACCCACGCTGGGGTCGCAATTGATCCGCTTGGCGATGTCATTGGCGAGTTTGATGATCAGCTTGGCGTTGTGATAGGTCGGCGCGGCCTTGCCGCCGAAGATCTTCACGCGCGGCACCCAGTCGCGTTCGGGATGGCTGCGGATCTGGTCATAGAGCGCCACGGTCTCGATCAGATTGAGCAGCTGGCGTTTGTATTCGTGGATGCGCTTGATCTGGACATCGAACAGCGCGTCGGGATCGAGCCGGATGCCGGTCAGTTCGCGCAGGTGGTTCGACAGATCGACCTTGTTGGCGCGCTTGATCTCGTCAACCCGCTCCCCAAAAGCGGCATCGCCAGCAAATTTCGAAAGATCGGCAAGCTGCTCGGCCTCGGCCATGAAGCCATTGCCGATGCCCTCGCGGATCAGGCTGGTGAGGCGCGGGTTCGACTGGTGCAGCCAGCGGCGCGGAGTCACCCCGTTGGTCTTGTTGTTGATCCGTTCGGGGTAGAGCTGGTGGAGATTGGCGAACACCGTCTGCTTCATCAGATCGGTGTGCAGCGCGGCGACCCCGTTGACCGAATGCGCGCCCACGAAAGCGAGGTTCGCCATCCGCACGCGCCGCTCGCCATGTTCGTCGATCAGCGAGATCGCGGCAATCGCCGCATCGTCCAGCCCGGCCTTGCGCGCCTCGCGCAGCACCTTGGCGTTGATCGCGTAGACGATCTGCATGTGGCGCGGCAGCAGCCGTTCGAACAAGGGGAGCGGCCAGCTTTCCAGCGCTTCGGGCAGCAGGGTGTGGTTGGTGTAGCCGATCGTGGCGCGGGTGATGTCCCATGCTTCGTCGAAGTCCAGCCCATGCTCGTCCTTGAGCAGCCGCATCAGCTCGGCCACCGCGACGGAGGGGTGGGTGTCGTTCAGCTGGATTGCCGCCTTGTCGGGCAGGGTGCGGATGTCGCCATAATATTGCACGTGGCGGCGGACGATGTCCTGAATGCTGGCCGACGAGAAGAAGAACTCCTGCCGCAGCCGCAATTCCTGCCCGGCCGGAGTCGAATCCGCCGGATAGAGCACCCGCACCAGACTATCGGCGCGCACCTGCCCGGCGAGGGCACCGGCGTGATCGCCGGCATTGAAGGCATCAAGCTGGATCGGGTCCATCGCATTGGCGGTCCACAATCGCAGCGTGTTGACCCGCTTGCCCTGCCAGCCCACCACCGGGGTATCGACTGCGGTTGCCTCGATCTTTTCGCCCGGGGTCCAGCGGATCTTCCCCGCATCGCTGGTCACCTCACCGCCGAAGCCGACGAGGTAGGAGCTTTCGCGCCGCTCGAACTCCCAGGGATTGCCATGGGCGAGCCAGGTTTCGGGCAGCTCGACCTGCCAGCCGTCGTCGATCCGCTGGCGGAACATGCCGTTGATGTAGCGGATGCCGTAGCCGAAGGCGGGGATGTCGAGGCTGGCGAGGCTCTCCATGAAGCACGCCGCCAGCCGCCCCAGCCCGCCATTGCCGAGCGCGGCGTCAGGCTCAAGCTCCTCCAGCGCCGCCAGATCGAGGCCGTGTTCGCGCAGCGCCTGCTCCATCTCGCGCGTGACGCCGAGGTTCGACAGCGCATCGCGCAGCAGCCGCCCGATCAGGAATTCGAGGCTGAGGTAATAGACCCGCTTCGCCCCGGCCTCATGCGCGCGGGAGGTCGAGGCGAACCAGTTGTCAATGATGTCATCGCGCAGCGCGAGCACGGCGGCATTGTACCAGTCATGCGGCTTGGCCGCGCGTTCGTTCTTGCCGACGCGGTGGCGCAGGGCGCCGACAATGCGGGCTTCGAGTTCCCCTGACTTGCCGTTCGGGCCAATTGTCACGCGGCGCATACTCCTTCTGGTGCCCACAAGGGCTGGGGTTGGCGATGTGCCAGCACTTTGACAGTTGCCCGTGTGCCCCCCGGCTGTGGGTACCACACTAATCCGGTGCGCCGGTGTGCAGCAATCGCAGAAGTGACGCCACAATCGTATTCATGCGCATGAGATGGCCGCGTCCGACTTGCCAAGCGGCCGATGCGGCCCGATGCCGGGCTAAGGACAGGCCCAATCGGACGGAGACAGCGATGGAGCAACTGCACGCGCTGGCACAGGCTTGCGGGGTCGCGCGCGAATGGACCGACGTCGAGGGCCGCCAGCAGATCGTCGCCGATGACGCGCTGGCGGAGGTGCTGGCGGCCCTCGGCCATGAAGCGGGCAGCGAGCGGCAGATTGCTCGCAGCCTCGTCGCAGTCGAGGAGCGTCGCGCTGCACTCCCGCCGATGCTGGTCGCCGATTGCGGGGCGAGTATTTCCCTGCCCTTCACCCCAACCCGCGCCGAGGCAAACGGTGAGGACGGCCTCACCCGCCCGCTCGCGATTGAAGGTGATCGGCTGACGGCCCCCGATGCGCCGGGCTATTACGACATCGTGCTGGATGGCCGCCCGCTGAAGCTGGCGGTCGCTCCGGCCAAATGTCCCTTGCCTGCCGCAGCCGGTCGCCGCCCGTGGGGCGTGTCGTTGCAAATCCCGGCATTGCGCAGCGCGCAGCCTTCGCCCTTCGGCACCTTTGGCGAGCTGGCCGAGGCCGCGCGGCAGTTCGGCGCGGCGGGCGCGGACGCACTGGCAATCAATCCGGTGCACGCGCTGTTTCCGGGACATGGGGTGGGATACAGCCCTTATTCGCCCTCCAGCCGGTTGTTCCTCAACGGCGCGATGGGCGATCCCGCGCTGGCGGGCCTGCCTCCGCTCGCACCTTCGGTCGAGGCCGGGCCGCTGATCGACTGGGCGGGCGCATTGCCGCGCCGCCTGGCCGAATTGCGCAAGGTCTTCGCCGCGCTCACCCCGGCGCAGCGTGCGGGGATGACCGCGGCGGACGACGCAATGCTGCGCCGCCACGCGCTGTTCGACGCGCTCGATTGCCATTTCCGCCCGGCGGGTGCGCATGGCTGGCGCGATTGGCCTGCCGCGTTCCACGATCCGCAAGGCAACGCCGCCAGCCGCTTTGCTGCCGAACACCCGGAGGAGATCGCCTTCCACCTGTTCCTGCAATGGCTCGCGCGGCAGGGGCTTGCGGCGGCGCAGACTGCAGCCAAGGACGCGGGCATGGGCGTCGGTCTGATCGCCGACCTTGCCGTCGGCGTCGATCCGGCGGGCAGCGATGCGTGGTCGCTGCGCCATGCGATGCTCGACGGGCTGACCATCGGCGCGCCGCCCGATCCGCTCGGGCCGCTGGGGCAGAACTGGTCGATCACCGGCTTTTCGCCCGAGGGCCTGCGCGCGAGCGGCTACGCGCCATGGACCGCGATGATCCGCGCGGGCCTCGCCGCAGGCGGCGGGCTCAGGATCGACCACGCCTTCGGCATCGCCCGGCTCTGGGTCATCCCCGCAGGCGGCGCGACGCGCGACGGCGCTTACCTCAGCTACCCCTTCGAAGACCTGATCCGCCTCGCCACACTTGAAGCGCACCGCGCCAACGCCTTTATCATCGCCGAAGACCTCGGCACTGCGCCCTACGGCTTCACCCAGGCCGTGACCGAGCGCCAGATGCTCGGCATGCGCGTGCTGTGGTTCGAACGCGCCGCCGATCACGGCTTCATCGGCGCGGCTGATTACGAGCCCCTCAGCGCCGCGATGAGCGGGACGCATGATACCGTCACTGTCGCCGGATGGTGGCGCGGGCGCGATCTCGACTGGGCGGAGGAGCTGGGCCGCCTCCCCGAAGGCACCACCCGCGCCGAGGCCGAGGCGATCCGCGACTGGGACCGCGGGCTCTTGTGGTCAACGCTCGACCACACCGCCCCCCGCCCCGCGCCCGACAATCCCGCGCCGGTGGTCGATGCCGCCATGGCCCACATCGCCCGCACGCCTGCGGCCATCGCGCTGGTGGCGCTGGAGGATTTGCTCGGGCTGGAGGAGCAGCCGAACCTGCCCGGCACCGTCACCGAGCATCCCAACTGGCGCCGCCGCCTCGACGCGCCGACCGGCGATCTGATCGCGGACGCGCATGTGCGGCACCGCTGCGCGATTCTCGGCGGCACAGACGCGAGCTAGGCGCAGCTTTCGGGCCATCCCAACAAAATTGACGATACGCCCCGCCCCCTAGCTCGGCTATCCCCTTGGGCCACAACCGCGACCAGGGAGAGGTGCGCTATGGATCTGGGACTTAAGGGCAAGAAAGTCATCATGAACGGCGGGGCGCACGGCCTTGGCCTGCAAGCGCTCAAGCTGTTCGCGGCCGAGGGCGCGGATGTCGCGTTCTTCTCGCGCAAGGAAGACAAGATCGCCGCTGCTGTCGCCGAAATCGACGCCGTCGGGCCGGGCAAGGTGTTTGCCGAAGTGTTCGACATGGCGACCGGCACCGAGGCCTATCAGGCGTGGCTGGAAAAGGCCGCGCAGGAACTCGGCGGCTGCGATATCTTCGTTCACACTGCGAGCGCCTCAGGCACTGGCGGGGCGGGTGACTGGCAAGCCTGCCTCGACATGGACATCAAGGGCGCGGCCTATGCGGTCGAGACGCTGACGCCTTACCTTGAGGCGTCTGGCACCGGCTCGATCGTGATGTTGTCGAGCACCGCCGCGCTCGAAACCTTCATCGCGCCCAACCCGTTCAACGCGCTGAAGGCTGCGCTGATCACCTATGCCTCGCAGCTTAGCCAGGCCTATGCGGCCAAGGGCATCCGCGTGAACACGGTTTCGCCGGGTGCAATCTATTACAAGGGCGGCAACTGGGAGATCATCGAGGAGCACATGAAGCCGCTCTACGATGCGACCCTCGCCAAGATGCCCACGGGCCGCTTCGGCGAGCCGGTCGAGGTCGCCAAGGCGATCGTCTTCGTGGCGAGCCCGGCGGTGCCCTACATGACCGGCGCGAACATCGTGGTGGACGGCGGGTTCACCCAGCGCGTCCAATTCTAATCTTCCCTCTCCTCCAAAGGTGACACAAATGGCCGAGATCGACCGCGACAAGCTGCTCGACATCTACACCCGCACGATGAAGGTGAACCGCACCGACGAGAAGTTCCGCGAGCTGCTGATGGGCGGCAAGGTCGCGGTGATGTATTACTGCGTGCGCGGGCAGGAGCTGGTCTCGGCAGCGGCCATGGCGGCGCTGGAGAAGGAAGACTACGTCGTCTGCACCTATCGCGGCCAGGGCGAACAGACCGCCAAGGGCATCCCGATGGAGAAGTGGTGGGGCGAATGCCTCGGCAAGGCGACCGGCACCTGCAAAGGCAAGGGTGGCACCATGCACATCACCGATCCCGAGACGGGGATCATGGTAACGACCGGCGTCGTCGGCTCGGGCCTCCCGATCGCCAACGGCCTTGCCATGGCGAGCCAGAACAATGGCGACGGGCGTGTGACGCTGGTGAGCTTCGGCGACGGCGCGGCCAATATCGGCGGCTTCCACGAGGCGATGAACATGGCCCAGCTCTACAAGCTGCCGGTCATCTTCCTGTGCCAGAACAACCGCTACGGCGAGCACACCGCCTACGCCGATCACACCGACAGCCCCAATATCGCCACGCGCGCGGCAGGTTACGGGATGAAGGGCGTGACGGTTGACGGCAACGACGTCCACCAGATCTACCCCGCGATGCAGGAAGCCGTCGCCCGCGCCCGCGCCGGTGAGGGGCCGACGCTGGTTGAAGCCATGTGCTACCGCATGATGGGCCACTTCTTCGGCTCGGACTTCAGCTACATGCCGCCCGAGCACATCGCCGAAATGAAGGCCGAAGACCCGTTGCCCAAGCTGCGGCAGGTGATGCTCGACTACCAGTTCACCGAGGAGGAGCTGGACGCGATCGTTGCCGACATTGACGCGCAGATCAACGCAGCGGTCGAGCACGCGCTGAATGCGCCGCTGCCCGATACCGACGAAATCTACAAAGACGTGCTGGAGGAGACCGCCTGATGGCCCAGATCACCATGACCCAGGCGCTGAACCTCGCCATCGACGAGGCGATGGCCGACGATCCGGGCGTGTTCTGCCTCGGCGAGGACGTCTCCGCCAAGCAGGGCGGCGGGGTGTTCAAGGTCACCTCGGGCCTGACCGAGAAATATGGCGAACACCGCATCCGCGCGACGCCGATCTCGGAAACCGCGATCATCGGTGCGGCTGTCGGTGCCGCTCTCGCCGGGCAGCGCCCGATTGCCGAGATCATGCTGATGAACTTCGTCGGCGTGTGCATGGACCAGATCGTCAACCACGCGGCCAAGCTGCGCTTCATGTCGGGCGGGCAGACCCCGTGCCCGATGGTGATCCGCACCACCACCGGCGTCGGCGTGGGCTTCGGCGGGCAGCACTCGGACATGCTCGAAGCGTGGTTCGCCCACGTGGCGGGCATTCATGTGGTGACGCCCTCCAACCCCGCCGATGCGCGCGGGCTGATGCGCGCCTCGATTGACGCGAACGACCCGGTGATCTTCATCGAGAACATCCTGTGCTACGGCCTCAAGGCGGAAGATCCCGGCCCGGGTTACCGCGTGCCGCTCGGCAAGGCGGCGATTGCGCGCGAGGGGACCGACATCAGCCTCATCACCTATGGCCGCACCGTGCTGGACGCTCTGGCCGTGGCGGATGATCTGGCGAAGGAAGGCATCTCGGTCGAGGTTATCGACCTGCGCACCATCGCCCCCTACGATGAGGCGACCGTGCTGGCGTCCGTCCGCAAGACTGGCCGCGCAATCACCCTGCACGAAGCCGTTCGCCCGTTCGGCACCGGCGCGGAAATCGCGGCCAACATTCAGGAAAAGTGCTGGGACAGCCTCAAGGGCCCGGTGCGGCGCATTGGCGGGACGTTCTCGGCCGTGCCCTTCGCCAGTCACCTCGAACAGGCATGGATTCCGCAAAAATCGGACCTCATCGCACAAATCAAAGCAAGTGTGGGCAAACTCTAAATGGCATCAGAAATCCGCATCCCCAAGCTCGGCATGAGCGCGGTCGAAATGACTCTCGTCGAATGGATGTTCGGCGAAGGCGAACGCGTCGAGAAGGGCGAGATCATCTACACCGTCGAAACCGACAAGAGCACGACCGAGATCGAAGCCCAGGCCAGCGGGATCATCCATCCCACCGGCGAGGAAGGCGCGGTCTACAAGGTCGGCGATCTGATCGGCACCATCGACGAGGGCTGAGGGTGTGGCTTCTCCCAGAGAAATGTTGGCGAATGTCTACGCCACCGCCGGCACCCGCGACTGGGCGGCGGTGGAGGCGCTGATCCACCCCGATTTCGTGCTCTACGAGGCCAATTCGCTCCCCTTTCCGGGCGAGTGGCGCGGCAAGGACGCGCTGCAACGCTGCGCGGCGGCGATGTATGGCACCTGGGCCGATACCAAGCTCGAAATGCTCGATTGCACCGGGGGTGATACCTGGGCGGTGATGGTGATCCGCCTGACCATGCACCCCAAGGACGGATCCGCCCCCTTCACCCAGACAATCTGCGAGGCCGGGTGCTTCGAGGACGGGCTGCTGCGCGAATTGCGCATTCATTATTTCGACGCCGCCGAAGTCGCCGCGCGGGCTTAAAACGCAGGTTCACCGATCCCCTCGACCGCTTACGCAGAATGGCGTATTCTCTCGGCCCGGAACGCCGCCATAGAGCGACGGCAATCAACATGGGGCCGATCCGGTGAAACAGTCGCTTATCAACCTGCTTCCGCCTGCCACCGTCGCGGCGATCTGGGCCTTCTGGGGCTTGGCGCCCGCCGCGTGGACCCAAGGTCCGTGGGCGATCATGGCGGTGGGCCTTGGCACCCTCGCCTTCGTCCAGCTGCTTGAGCTGGTGTTCGAACGGCACGAAGGCTGGCGCATCAACCGGCGAGAGCTGTTGACCGACGTTTTCTATGTCGCCTTCGGCTACGGCGTGATCGGGTTCCTCAGCGACACGCTGGTCAACGGCCCGCTGGGCGAATTGAAAGAGGCCTGGGGCATCGGCACCCCGTGGCTCGCAGCCAGTCCGTTCCTGGTGCAGGTGCTGGTGGTGATGTTCGTGTTCGAATTCGGCCAGTACTGGATGCACCGCGCGATGCACAACTGGACGCCCCTGTGGCTGACCCACGCGCCGCATCATCACATCACGCAATTGAATGCGATGAAGGGCTTTATCGGCAATCCGATCGAACTGTTCCTGATCAGCCTCGGCATAACGGCGCTGCTGGATGTGGACCTCAACGCCCTGTTCGCCGCCATCACGGCAGGCGGCGCGATCGCGACCTATGCCCATGCCAATGTCCGCGCCGATCCGCCGATCTGGTACGGGTATTTCTTCACCACCATCCGCAACCACAGCCTGCACCACACGGCGCTGAGCTATGAGGACACTCGCTGCAACTACGGCAACAGCGTGATCTTCTGGGACCGCGTGTTCGGCACCTACAAGGAGGGTGAGAGCGAGGTGGTCGGGCAGGATGATCGCAAGCGGCTCTCGATCAAGGAGCAATGGCTGTTCCCGCTGCGCCCGTGGCTGGAGAAACGCAAAACCGCGGCCTGAGCATCGAAGTGAGTCAAACCCTGTGTCAAGCACGGGGCGACGAGTCCGTCAGGCCTGACCTCAACCGGTCCCATAGCGACCCCAATCGCAGTCGCCCTCAAGTAGCGCAGCGATAGGGCGCACAAAGACGCGCGCGCAGGTGCCCGGAACGTAGCGCAGCGAAGGGGAAGAATAGCGCTGAAGGCGTCGGCCCGGCTGGGCCGGCAAAACGCCAAAGGCTCATTTCCGCCCCGCATGGGCGGAAATGGTGCTGCTGGGGAGGATTGAACTCCCGACCTCACCCTTACCAAGGGTGCGCTCTACCACTGAGCTACAGCAGCGCCGGTATGGGCGGGCGCTATTGTCGCGCGGCCTCGTCTTGTCAACGCCCTTATTGCGCTAACGCTGCGGTAGCCGTGCGCAGGCTTGAAGCTGGCGACCACTCAGGCCAAAGGGTTTCGCATGGGTGAAGGCTCCCGCAAGAATATGTCGCGCGAGGAACGGCTCGCGGCCAAGCTGCGCGAGAATCTGCGGCGCAGGAAGGCGCAGGCGCGGGCCGCGGGTGGCCTTGCGCGCGATTCGGATGCGGCAAATGCAACGGAATCGCTTCCCAATCCCGCGCGCGAAAGCTAACCCCGCGCGCTCTGACGCAGTGAGGGGATCGGGCCGCTCGCGGCGCGGTAATACGGAGTAAGAATGCCCAAGCTCATCCTTGTCCGCCACGGCCAGAGCCAGTGGAACCTTGAAAACCGCTTCACCGGCTGGTGGGATGTCGATCTGACGCCGCAGGGCGTGGCCGAGGCGACCTCAGCGGGCGTGCTGCTGCGCGAGAAGGGCGTGCTGCCGACCTACGCCTTCACCTCGCTCCAGACCCGCGCGATCAAGACGCTGCATCTGGCGCTGGAAGCGGCCGGACGCTTGTGGATTCCCGAGACGAAGGACTGGCACCTCAACGAACGCCACTATGGCGGGCTGACCGGCCTCGACAAGCAGGAGACGCGGGACAAGCACGGTGACGAACAGGTGCTGATCTGGCGCCGCAGCTTCGATGTCCCGCCGCCGGAGCTTGAGGCCGCGAGCGAATTCGATCTCGCCGCCGACCCGCGCTATGCCGGGATCGCTATCCCCACTACCGAAAGCCTCAAGCTGACGATCGAGCGCGTGCTGCCCTATTGGCAGGAGGCGATCCTGCCGGTGCTGGCGCGCGGCGAGACGGTGATTATCGCCGCCCACGGCAACAGCTTGCGCGCGCTGGTCAAGCATCTCTCGGGCATTTCCGATGCGGACATCACCGATCTCGAGATTCCCACCGGCCAGCCGATCATCTACGACTTTGACGCCGATATGGTGCCCGGCGCGCGGTACTATCTGAAGGACGCATGATGGAAGCCACCGGGGGGAAGGTCGCGATCGTGATGGGGAGCCAGTCCGACTGGCCGACCATGAAAGCCGCCGCCGACGTGCTGAGCGAGCTGGAAGTGGCTTACGAGGCGCGAATCACCTCGGCCCACCGCACACCGGACCGGATGGTCGCCTTTGCCAAGGGTGCGGAGGGCGAGGGCTTCAGCGTCATTATCGCCGGCGCGGGCGGCGCGGCGCACTTGCCCGGCATGATCGCCAGCATGACGCATCTGCCGGTGCTGGGCGTGCCGGTGCAGTCGAAAGCCTTGAGCGGCATGGATAGCCTGCTCTCCATCGTGCAGATGCCGGGCGGCGTTCCCGTCGGCACGCTGGCGATTGGTGAGGCAGGCGCGAAGAACGCCGGGCTCCTCGCCGCCGCGATCCTGGCGCTGGGCGACGAAGATCTGTCCGAACGCCTGCAAGACTGGCGCGCCGCCAACAGCGCTGGCGTTGCCGAGGTGCCGGAGGATTGATGCTTCCCCCCGGCTCCACCATTGGCATTCTGGGCGGCGGTCAGCTGGGCCGGATGATGGCCGTTGCCGGTTTGCAGCTCGGCTACAAGGTGATCGGCTTCGCGCCGGAGGGTGATAATGTCGCCGCCGATGCCTCGTCCGATTTCATCACCGCCGATTGGGACGATGCCGCTGCGCTCGCCGCATTCACGGGCCGCTGCGATGTCGTGACCTGGGAGTTCGAGAACGTGCCGCTCAGCACGGTCGCCGCGATCCCCCCGCACCTGCTCGCCTGCCCTGCGCGCGCGCTGGAGGTGGCTCAGGACCGGCTGAGCGAGAAGGCGTTTGCCGCAAGCCTCGGCGGCACGCCTGCGCCCTACGCACGGGTCGAGACCGAGGATGACTTCGCCGCCGCGCTTGTCCGGGTCGGCACCCCCGGCATCCTCAAGACCGCGCGCGATGGATATGACGGCAAGGGCCAGTGGCGCGTGCGATCAGCGCTGGAAGCCAGCGGCGTGCGCTTTCCCGGCGTGACCTGCATATACGAAGGCTTCGTGACCTACGAGACCGAGTTTTCGGTGATCCTTGTGCGGGGCAAGGACGGCAGCGTGAAGTTCTGGGACTCCACCGCCAATCTGCATGAAGGCGGCATGCTGGCGCAATCGATCCTGCCCGCCGGTGCGCTGGTCGAAGCGCAGGTGCCCGCCGCGCGCGAGCTCGCTGCCAAGGTCGCCGAGGCGCTGGGCTATGTCGGGGTGCTGACGCTGGAGTTCTTCGCCACCCGCGAAGGCCCGGTGTTCAACGAGATGGCGCCCCGCGTGCACAATTCCGGCCACTGGACCATCGAGGGCGCGGCCGCCAGCCAGTTCGAAAACCACATCCGCGCGATCTGCGGCTTGCCGCTGGGGGTCACCAAGACCCGCTTCGAAGCCATCGAAATGCGCAACATCGTCGGCGATGACGCTCTGCGCGCGCACGCCATCCTGGCCGAGCCGGGCGAGCCGCACCTGCACCTCTACGGCAAGCACGAAGTGCGCGAGGGGCGCAAGATGGGCCACGTCACCCGCGTCGGACATGCGGTGCGATGACCCCCGAAATCGTGCTGATCTACGCCCGCGCCGCCAATGGCGCGATCGGCAACGAGGGCGACCTGCCGTGGCGCCTGCCCGCTGACCTCAAGCGCTTCAAGGCGCTGACGATGGGCAAACCGATGATCATGGGCCGCAAGACCTTTGAAAGCCTCCCCGGCCTGCTCCCCGGCCGCCGCCACATCGTGCTCTCCCGCCGGGACAGCTTTGCCGCCGACGGCGCGCAGATCGCCGGATCGGTCCAGGAAGCGCTCGCGCTGGCGGAGGAAGGCAACGCAGCCGGCGAAGTCGCGATCATCGGCGGGGCGGCGATCTATGACGTGTTCCTGCCCCTCGCCCACCGGATCGAGCTGACCCAGATCCACGCGAGCTACCCCGGCGACACCTTCATGGCCGAACCGGGGCGCGACTGGGTGCTGACAGGGCGCGAGGATCACGCCGCGCAGGAGCAGCATCCCGCATTCTCGTTTCTGACCTTCCGCAAGGCTGGCACCGTCTGATGCGCTGGCTCGATCACCGCGATTCCATGCCCGAGGCGCTGCGCGGTGCCATCATCGCGCTCGGCAATTTTGACGGGTTCCACGCGGGCCATCAGGCCGTGGCGGGCGAGGCGATCCGCTGGGCGCAGGCCGAGGGCCGCCCCTCGATCATCGCCACCTTCGATCCGCATCCGGTGCGCTTCTTCAAGCCCGATGTGTCACCCTTCCGGTTGACGACCTTGGAGCAACGACAGGAATTGTATCTGGCGGCGGGCGCGACCGCGATGCTGGTGTTCCACTTCGATGCCGATCTGGCGGGGACGAGCGCCGAGGACTTCATCCGCGCCATCCTGATCGAGCGCTTTGGCGCGCACGGGGTGGTCACCGGCGGCGATTTCACCTTCGGCAAGGGCGCGAAGGGCAATGTCGAGCTGCTGCGCACCCTTGGCAGCGAATTGGGCCTGCAATCGCGCGTGGTCGCAGCGGTGAGTGAGGGAGACGAGGTCGTCTCCTCCAGCCGCATCCGGCAAGCCTTGCGCGACGGCGACCCGCAGCTGGCCGCGCGCCTGCTCACCCGACCCTTCGCGATCCGGGGCATCGTCGAACATGGCGACAAGCGCGGGCGCACCATCGGCTACCCCACCGCCAACGTCACAATCGACAACTACCTGCGCCCCAAATACGGCATCTATGCCGTGACAGGCCGCCTGCTCGCCACCGGCCAGGTGCTCCACGGCGCGGCCAATATCGGCATCCGCCCGCAGTTCGAACCGCCCAAGGAGCTGCTGGAGCCCTATTTCTTCGACTTCTCCGGCGACCTGTATGGGCAGGAGATCGAGGTGGCCTTCCACCACTTCCTTCGCGGCGAGGCGAAGTTTGACTCGCTCGACGCGCTGATCGCACAGATGGACAAGGATTGCGCCGAAGCGCGGCGGTTGCTCTCTTCGTCATCCTGAACTTGTTTCAGGATCCATTGCGTCACAAGCACCGCTGCTCGAAGCCGAAGAATGGATGCTGAAACGAGTTCAGCATGACGAGTTTGGGACGTGGTGCGCGCAAACACTTTATCGCGAGCCGCAATTGCCCTAACGGCCCGAGCCTATGTCTGACGAAAGCACCAAGCGCGATTACCGGGACACCGTCTTCCTGCCGAAGACCGATTTCCCCATGAAGGCCGGCCTCCCGCAGAAGGAGCCGGGCATTGCCGCGCGCTGGGAGCAGATCGGGCTCTACAACGCCCTGCGGGATGCCCGCCGGGGCCGCGAGAAGTTCATCCTCCACGATGGCCCGCCCTATGCCAATGGCGACATGCATATCGGCCATGCGCTGAACCATATCCTCAAGGACATGGTCTGTCGCACCCAGAACCTCTTGGGCCGCGATGCGCCTTACGTGCCGGGCTGGGATTGCCACGGGTTGCCGATCGAGTGGAAGGTCGAAGAAGCCTACCGCAAGGCCAAGAAGAACAAGGACGAGGTTCCGCCCAAGGAATTCCGCGCCGAATGCCGCGCCTATGCCCAGCAATGGGTGGATGTGCAGCGCGAGCAGCTGAAGCGGCTCGGCATCATGGGCGATTGGGACCATCCCTATCTCACCATGGATTTTCAGGCCGAAGCGACGATTGTCGCCGAGCTGATGAAGTTTGCCGAGGCGGGCAACGTCTATCGCGGGGCCAAGCCGGTGATGTGGTCCCCGGTCGAAAAGACCGCGCTGGCCGAAGCGGAAGTCGAATACGAGGACATCACCTCGACCCAGATCGACGTGGCCTTCGAGATTGTTGAGTGCCCCAATGATCCAAGCCTTGTCGGAGCGTTCGCGATCATCTGGACCACGACACCTTGGACGATCCCGGTGAACCAGGCTTTGGCCTATGGGCCGGAGGTTGAGTATGTGATCCTCACTCTCGATGGCGAACGCTACTTGGTCGCGCAGCAGCAAGTCCTTGAGTTCTACCGGAGAGTGGGATTCACCGTTATTGACGGTGTCATTCAGGACAATGAGCCGCAGAAGCGGTGGAACGACACCGGCAAGCTGATCAAAGGCGCAGACCTCGCCGGCACCCTCGCCCGCCATCCGATGCACCACCTCGGCGGGTTCTACGCGACCCCGCGCCCGCTGCTGCCCGGCGACTTCGTCACCACCGACTCTGGTACTGGCCTCGTCCACATGGCGCCCGATCATGGCGAGGACGACTTTGACCTCTGCAAGGCGAACGGCATCAACCCCGTTTTCGCGGTGATGGATGACGGGCGCTACCGCGACGACTGGCCATGGCTGGGCGCTGCCGACGAGCGCCGCATGAGCGTCATCAACCCCAAGTTCAACGCGCCCGATGGCCCGATCTGTTCGGACCTGCGCGAAACCGGCGCGCTGCTCGCCGCAAGCGCGGATTACGCCCACTCCTACCCGCATTCGTGGCGCTCCAAGGCCAAGGTGATCTTCCGCTGCACCCCGCAGTGGTTCGTGCCGATGGATAAGGTCCTCGGCGAAGGCGGGACTCTGCGCGACGTCGCCCTCTCCGAAATCGCCCGCGTCGACTTCATCCCCGAAAAGGGCCGCAACCGGATCGGTGCGATGGTCGAAGGGCGGCCCGACTGGGTGCTCTCCCGCCAGCGCGCGTGGGGCGTGCCAATCACGTTATTCGTGCGGCCGGATGGCTCGTACCTACAAGACCCCGAAGTCAACGCCCGCATCGTTGCCGCCGTGCGTGAGGAAGGCGTCGATGCGTGGGAGGAAGCGCGCAAGGCGGAATATCTCGGCAGCGCGCACAATCCCGACGACTACGAAATGGTCACCGACATTCTCGACGTCTGGTTCGATTCGGGCTGCACCCATGCCTTCGTGCTCGAAAGCGGGCGTTGGCCGGACCTGACATGGCCCGCCAACCTCTATCTTGAAGGCTCCGACCAGCATCGCGGCTGGTTCCAGTCCTCGCTGCTGCAATCCTGCGCCACGCGCGGCCGCGCGCCTTACGACCAGGTGCTGACCCATGGCTTCACCATGGACGCCAAGGGCCGCAAGATGTCCAAGAGCGAGGGCAACACCATCAGCCCGATCAAGGTGATGGAGGAATACGGCGCCGACATCATCCGGTTGTGGGCGCTGAGCGTCGATTTCACCGAAGATCACCGCATCGGCGACGAGATCCTCAAGGGCGTCGGCGACCAGTATCGCAAGCTGCGCAACACCTTCCGCTACCTTCTGGGTGCGCTCGACGGCTTTGTGGGCGACATGGGCGATGGCGGGGCCTTGCCGGAGCTGGAAGTTTACGTGCTGTCGCTGCTGGCCGATCTCGACCGAAAGCTGAAAGCCGCGGCGGAAGCCTACGACTTCAACCTCTACACCCGCCTGCTGGTGGATTTCTGCAACGAGGATCTGTCCGCGTTCTACTTCGATATCCGCAAGGACTCGCTGTACTGCGACGGGCCGGATTCGACCACGCGCAACGCCTATCGCACGGTGCTCGACCTCCTGTTCCACGCGCTGATCCGCTATGCCGCGCCGGTGCTGGTGTTCACGGCGGAGGAAGTATGGCTCAGCCGCTATCCCGAGGATGGCGAGGCGGACGACAACGGGCAGCGCGGGTCTGTCCACCTGCTCGAATGGCCCGCCGTGCCGGGCGTCGTGGTCGACAATGCCCGCTGGGACATGCTGCGCGCGCTGCGGGATCAGGTCAACGAAGCGATCGAGCCGCTGCGGCGCGACAAGACGATCCGCTCCAGCCTCGAAGCCGAAGTGGTCGTTCCTGACAGCGCGGTGCCCGAAGGCGTTTCGGACGAACAACTCGCCGAGCTGTTCATCACCGCGACAGTGACGCGCGGGCAGGGCGATGCGGTGATCGTCACCAAGACCTCCCACCACAAATGCGGCCGTTGCTGGCGGCTCCTGCCTGACGTGGCGGAAGACGGGGCGTTGTGCGGTCGTTGCGATGCAGTTGTCGGATCATGAGCGGGTTGTTCACCCGCAACCGGCTGATTGGCCTGGCGCTGGCGGCGCTGGTCGCCATCATCGACCAGGTGGTGAAGTGGTACGTGATCGGCCCGCTGCAACTGCGTCAGGTGCTGCATATCGACCTGCTGCCGTTCTTCGACCTTACCTATACCGAGAACAAGGGCATCTCGCTCGGGATGTTCCAGGCCAATGACATGGAAACCCGCTGGCTGCTGGTGCTGCTCACCGGGGTGATCGCGCTGGTGGTGCTGGTGTGGATGATGCGCGAGCGCAAGCTGGGCGAGATTCTCGGCCTGTCGCTGATCCTTGGCGGAGCGCTGGGGAATATCCGCGATCGCTATGAACTGGGTTATGTCATCGACTATGCCGATTTCCACATCGAGACCTTCCGCCCGTTCCTGATCTTCAACATTGCCGACGCCGCCATCACCATCGGCGTCGTCATAATCCTTGCCCGCAGCCTGCTGGTGCGCGACAAGGACGACACCGAAACCGGGGAAGCGCCCCGTGGAGAGACCCAAGATGCGTAAGTTTGCACCCCTGATCCTGCTGACCGGCGCTTCGGCGATGCTGGCGGCCTGTGGCGGCGGCGGCGGGGTGTTCAACCGCGAGCGGCCCGACGAATTCGCTGTGCAGCGTCAGGCGCCGCTGGTGGTTCCGCCCGATTTCACGCTCACCCCGCCGGCCCCCGGCGCCCCGCGTCCGTCCGAAGGCACCGCGGCCGAACAGGCGCTCGACGCCCTGTTCGGTGGCCCTGCGCCGCGCAGCCGCGTGGAAGCGAGCGTGATCGACCGCGCTGGTGCCGCCGCGCCGAGCATCCGTAGCCAGGTTGGCGATACCGAAACCAACACGGTCGCCAAGGGCCGCGTGACCCGCGACATCATTGCCGCGCCCGAAGGTGACGGGCAGGCGGCAACGACGGTGATCCCTTCGTGATTTGCGCGGGCCCTCAGGCCCGCGACGTCCTCGCTCACGCAGTCTGAAGGCCGCATCGCTCCGGTCGGCCTTGCGGTCGGCGTGTGACCGCAATTGCGCTTTATTCCCTGCCCTCAACCTCGCGGCTCACCAGCAGCTTGTCGATCCGGCGACCATCCATGTCGACGACCTCAAAGCGCCAGCCTTGGTCGGTGAAGTGCTCACCTTCGCCCGGCAGTTTCTTCATCACCGACAGCGCATAGCCTGCCGCTGTGCCGAATTCCCGGTCCTCGCCATATTCGATGCCCAGCCGGTCTGCCAGCGCATCGGCCGATAGCGAACCCGATACCAGCAGCGAGCCATCCTCGCGCTCCACCACCGACGGCAAATCGCCATCATCGCTGTCACTCGCGAAGTTGCCGACAATCGCGGTCAGCAGGTCGACCGGCGTGACGATCCCTTCGAAGTGCCCGTATTCGTCGTGCACCACCGCCATTGCCACTTCAGCCGATTGCAGCACGCGCAGCGCGTCCATCGCGTCGAGCTGGTCGGGCACCACCTCGACCTTGCGCATCATCGCGCGGATCGAGACCGCCTCGCCGCTGACCATCGCCGCCAGCACATCGCGGACTTTGACCACGCCAAGGATCGTGTCGGGCGAGCCTTCGGCGACCGGCAGCAGCGAATGCGAGCTTTCCTCGATCGTTTCGCGGATTTCGGCGACGTCGGCATCGGCCTCGATCCAGTCGATATCCGTGCGCGGCGTCATCATCTCGCGCACCGGACGCTCGGCCAAGCGGACCACGCCGGTGAGGATCTGGCGCTGTTCGGCCTCGATCACGCCCGACCGGGTCGCCTCGGCAAAGATCATCCGCAATTCCTCGGCGGTGACTGTCGCCTCGTCGGTGCGGCGCAGGCCGAACAGGTTGAAGATGACCGCCGAGCTCGAATCGAGCAGCCACACCAGCGGCGCGCCGATCCGCGAGAGCATCGCCATCGGCAGCGCCATCACCAAAGCCAGCGGTACCGCGCTGCGCAGCGCCAATTGCTTGGGCACCAGCTCACCCACGACGACGCTGAGATAGGTGGTCAGCGCGATCACGACGGCAAATCCGGCCTCGTCAGCATATTCGGGCGGCAGGCCCAGCGCTTCCATCCGCTCACCCACCGGCCCGCCGAGGCTCGCCCCGGAATAGGCGCCAGCGACAATCCCGATCAGCGTGATGCCGATCTGCACGGTCGAGAGGAACTTGCCCGGATGGGCGGCCAGCGCAATCGCCGTTCGCGCCGCTTTGGACCCGGCTTCGGCCTTGGCTTCGAGCGTGCTGGTCTTGGCTGACACAATCGCCAGCTCGGACATGGCGAAGACGCCATTGATCACAACAAGCGCCACAATGGTGGCAAGATCGGTCCAGGGAAACGGGGTCACGCCTTCTGCGCTAGCACAAACGGGCGGTGTTGCCAGCCTTGCAACATCATCGCTTGGCGGCATTCTGTTCAACATGGGTCAATGCGCGAGGGGTCAAGGGCCCTATTGTCTCAGTGGGCTGAACCCTTGCTGCCGTTCCGGTTGCATGGCACTTTTAGCGTCACACAAGAGGGAGAAATTGCTTATGACTATCTCGCGTATTCTGCTGTCAGGCACAGCTGCACTTGCCTTGCTGGGCACCAGCGCCTGCGTCACTGACCCCAACACCGGCGAAAAGAAGATCTCGCGCACGGCCATCGGCACCGGCCTTGGCGGCACGCTCGGCTACCTGCTCGGCGGCGCCATCGGCGGCGATACGGGCCGCATCATCGGCGCAGGCATCGGCGGCTCGGCCGGCGCAGTGATCGGCAAGCAGTATGACGACCAGATCAAGGAACTGAAGGAACAGACCGCCGGCAGCGGTGTGGACGTGGAAGAAGTCGGCGATCAGGACGCCATTCTCGTGCGTCTGCCCGACGGCGTGACCTTCGCCACCGGTTCTGCGGCGATCAACCCGGGCTTCCTCGATACCCTGAACAGCGTCGCTGAAACGCTGATCAAGTATCCGAACAGCCTGATCGACGTCTATGGCTTCACCGACACGACCGGGTCGCCCGCCACCAACCAGCGTCTGTCCGAACAGCGCGCACAGGCGGTTGCCGATTATCTCGCCGCACGCGGCGTGGCGCGGGCGCGGATGGCGACGCAGGGCTTTGGCGAGCAGTATGACTATTTGCGCGTGAAGACCGGCGACAACATCAGCGAAGCGCTCAACCGTCGGGTTGAGATCAAGATCATCCCGGTCAGCCAAGCCGACGTGAGCGCCGCTCGCGGGAATTGATGGTCTGACACAGGCATAGCGGCGGGCCGTCCCTCGGGGCGGCCCGTTTGCGTTTATGCGTTCCGCACGCCATCCGGCGCGCGAAATCCTCGCTCCCTTCAGTCGCTGCGGGCGCGCGGTCGCGCTTGCGGGCTGCCCTAGCGGGACAGCCCGATTGCGTTTCAGCGCAGCGCTGCGGCCCGCTCCGCCAACCGCTCGACAGCAGCGGCGTGAATGGCCGGGGAGCACACCAGCACCCCGAAATCGCGTGGATCGTGCTTGTTATAGGCAAGCGGTCCGCCGAACGCGTCCGTCACCTCAGCCCCTGCCTCGCGCGCTATGAGAGTCGCAGCGGCGATGTCCCACTCGTAGCCCCAGCGCAATGTCGCCACCAGATCGGCCTGATCGGCGGCGACCATCGCGATCCTGAGCGCAATCGAGTTGGGCTGATCGACCATGACCAGATCGCTGTCATCGTTGGGGAGGCTGAGAGTCGGCACTCGCGCGCCGGAGAATTCGGTACGCTGGCTCGCCCGGATCATGATGCCGTTCAATGTCGCGCCTTGCCCAGCGACCGCCACCCATTCCTCGCGCCTTGCGGGTGCGGCGAGCATCCCGATCAGCGGTCGGCCCGAACTCACCAGCGCCACCGACACCGCCCAGCCCGGCCGCCCGCCGACAAAATCGCGCGTGCCGTCGATCGGATCGACCAACCAGATGAGGCCGCTCTGCGTGCGCGCCTTGTCATCGGCGGTTTCCTCGGACAGCCACGCCGCCGACGGCAACAAACGGTGCAGCTCGCGCTTGAGAAAGCGGTCAACCTCAAGGTCAGCCTCGCTCACCGGGTTGCCTGGGGTCTTGTCCCAGCTGTGCAGGTCATGCCCTGCCCCCGGCCAACGCGAGTGGGCGATGCGGCCCGCCTCGCGGACGATGGCCAGAAGGTGATCCCTGTCAATCATGAGAGGCATCCGTGTTGGCCGTGCCGCAAGCACTTTTCAAGAGGGTCGATCCGTGCTTAGGCCCCCGCCAGACGACCTCTCGTCAGGATACGCCCAGAATACGCATCAAAGGGATCGATACGCCATGAACGTCCATGAATACCAGGCCAAGGAACTGCTCGCCCAGCACGGGCTTGCCATCCCGGCCGGCCACGCCGCGCTGACCGTCGAAGAAGCGGTGGAAGCTGCCAAGAAGCTGCCCGGGCCGCTCTATGTCGTGAAGGCGCAGATCCATGCGGGCGGCCGCGGCAAGGGCAAGTTCAAGGAACTCGGCCCCGATGGCAAGGGCGGCGTGCGCCTCGCCAAGAGCCTTGAGGAAGTGGAAGCCCACGCCAAGGAAATGCTCGGCAACACGCTGGTCACCATCCAGACGGGGGATGCGGGCAAGCAGGTGAACCGGCTCTACATCACCGACGGCGTCGACATCGCCAAGGAATACTACCTCTCGCTGCTGGTTGACCGTGCCACCGGGCGCGTCGCCTTCGTGGTTTCGACCGAGGGCGGGATGGATATCGAGACCGTGGCGCATGATACGCCCGAGCTGATCACCACCTTTAGCGTCGATCCCGCGCAGGGCTTCCAGCCGCATCACGGCCGCGCCGTGGCCTTCGCGCTCAAGCTGACCGGCGATCTCAATAAGCAGGCCCAGAAGCTTGCCAAGCAGCTCTATGACGCCTTCCTCGCCACCGATTGCGAGATGCTGGAAATCAACCCGCTGGTCGAAAGCGAAGACGGCAAGCTGCTGGTGCTCGACGCCAAGATGAGCTTCGACGGCAACGCGCTCTACCGCCACCCCGATATCGAAGCCCTGCGCGACGAGACCGAAGAAGACCCGGCGGAAGTCGAAGCCAGCGAATATGACCTCGCCTACATCAAGCTTGATGGCAACATCGGCTGCATGGTGAACGGCGCGGGCCTCGCCATGGCGACGATGGACATCATCAAGCTGAACGGCGCCTTCCCGGCCAACTTCCTCGACGTGGGCGGCGGTGCCACCACCGAGAAGGTCACCGCGGCCTTCAAGATCATCCTCAAGGACCCTGCGGTCGAGGGCATCCTCGTCAACATCTTCGGCGGGATCATGAAGTGCGACGTGATCGCCAACGGGATCGTGCAGGCAGCCAAGGACGTGAACCTTCAGGTTCCGCTGGTCGTCCGCCTCGAAGGCACCAATGTCGCGGAAGGCAAGGCGATCCTCGAGAATTCGGGCCTCGCCATCGTCAGCGCCGACAATCTGGGCGATGCCGCACAGAAGATCGTCGCCGAGGTTAAGAAGGCCGCCTGATACATCCCGGGCGGCGTTGATCGCGTATCAATTTCGCCCGGTCCTACGCGCCGCCGCCTCGCTTGACGTTTACGTAAACGCAAGCTACGCGGCGGCCAAGGCTTCAGTTCCAGTGATTCTGGGCCAGTGATTTTGTGAGAGGAAGGAACGCCCCATGAAGATCCTCGTCCCCGTCAAGCGGGTGATCGATTACAACGTCAAGCCGCGGGTCAAGGCCGACGGCACGGGCGTTGACCTTGCCAACGTCAAGATGAGCATGAACCCGTTCGACGAGATCGCGGTCGAGGAAGCCATCCGCCTCAAGGAAAAGGGCGCGGCCACCGAGATCGTCGCTGTCAGCGTCGGGCCGGCCAAGGCGCAGGAAACGCTCCGCACCGCGCTTGCAATGGGCGCCGACCGGGCGATCCTGATCGAGACCGACGAGGACGTGGAACCGCTGGCGGTCGCCAAGATCCTCAAGGCGATTGCCGATGAAGAAGCCCCCGGCCTCGTCATCCTCGGCAAGCAGTCGATTTCGGACGATTCGAACCAGACCGGCCAGATGCTCGCAGCCCTCATGGGCCGTCCGCAGGGCACCTTCGCCAACACCGTTGAGGTGGATGGTGACAGCGTGATCGTGAAGCGCGAAGTCGATGGCGGCTTGCAGACCGTGAAGCTCGCCATGCCCGCGATCGTCACCACCGACCTGCGTCTGAACGAACCGCGCTACGCCTCGCTGCCGAACATCATGAAGGCCAAGCAGAAGCCGCTCGCGACCAAGACCGCTGCCGATTACGGCGTCGATCTGACCCCGCGCCTCAAGACCCTCAAGGTCGCCGAGCCGCCGGTGCGTCAGGCGGGCGAAAAGGTCGCCGACGTCGCCGCGCTGGTCGAAAAGGTCAAGGCGCTCGGCATCGCGTAAGGATTAACCCCGCCCCCGTTCGTGTCGAGCGGAGGGCGCAGCCCGTGGTCGAGACAGGCTTCTCGACTTCGCTCGAAGCGAACGGGTTTCAAGTGAGAGGTAAGTTCAATGAAGACTCTGGTTCTCGTCGAACATGACAACACAAAGGTGCACGATGCGACCCTCGCGGTCGTCACGGCTGCATCCAAGCTGGGCGAAGTGCACCTGCTCGTCGCCGGTCACAACTGCGGTTCGGTTGCCGAAGCTGCGGCCAAGATCGCAGGCGTGGGCAAGGTCCACGTCGCGGATGATGCTGCCTATGCCAACGGGCTGGCCGAAAACGTCGCTCCGCTCGCTGCCGAGCTGATGGGCCACCATGACGCGTTCCTCGCCGCTGCCACCACGCAGGGCAAGAACGTCGCCCCGCGCGTTGCGGCGCACCTCGATGTGATGCAGGTCAGCGAGATCCTGTCGGTTGAAGGCCCCAAGACCTTCACCCGCCCGATCTACGCCGGCAATGCCATCGCCACCGTCGAATCGACCGATGCCAAGCTGGTGATCACCGTGCGCGGCACCGCGTTCGAAAAGGCCGCGACCGAAGGCGGCTCGGGCACCGTCGAAGCCGTTGGCGGCGCAGGCGATGCCGGCATCTCCAGCTTCGTCAGCTCGGAAATCGCCAAGAGCGAGCGTCCCGAACTGACCAGCGCCAAGATCATCGTCTCGGGCGGCCGCGCGCTGAAGGATGCGGAAACCTTCGAGGCGACCATCACCCCGCTCGCCGACAAGCTCGGCGCCGCCATCGGCGCGAGCCGTGCGGCGGTCGACGCGGGCTATGTCCCCAATGACTATCAGGTCGGCCAGACCGGCAAGATCGTGGCCCCGGAAGCGTACTTCGCCATCGGCATCTCGGGCGCGATCCAGCACCTTGCCGGCATGAAGGACTCCAAGGTCATCATCGCCATCAACAAGGACGACGATGCGCCGATCTTCCAGGTCGCGGATATTGGGCTGGTCGCTGACCTGTTCACGGCGGTGCCGGAGCTGACTGCGGCGCTGTAAGGCGCGGAACGCGCAAAAACTTGAAAATGAAAGAAGCCTCCGGCAGCCTGCGCGCTCGCCGGAGGTTTTTTCATGCGTCGTGCCGCTCTTGCCCTCGCCGCCCTTGCGACCGCAATCACGCCTGCTGCTGCGGCCGAGCCCGTCGTGCTCGAGCCGGGCAGCAAGTGGAGCGTCGATTTCGACAAGGACAAGTGCCGGCTGATTCGCCTGTTCGGGCCCGAGAGCAGTCGCAATGTGATGATCCTTGAGCAGTATTTTCCGGGAGAGCACTTCAGTCTGGCGCTCGCTGGGCCTGCGTTCGACGCGATCAAATGGTCGGCGAAAGGCAACACTGTCCGGTTTCTCCCCGATCGCCCGCCAACCGTGCAGGAGCCTTTGGTCGGGCCGCTGGATGGTTACGGCCGGGCGCTCTACTTCACGTGGGTCAGCCTGAGCGGAGATGACCCGTTAGAGGCAAAACTCGGAAGAAATGCGCCACCCAAGCCCCCCCAGAGGCTCGACCCCGCGGTCGGCGCGGGGGTCAGGTCTGTCGAGATCGCCGATTCGAACAATCAGGTGCGCCTGATGACCGGACCGCTCGACGGCCCGGTCAAGGTGATGAACGAATGCCTGATCGATCTGGTAGGCTCTTGGGGTCTCGATGCGGAGCAGCATCGCACCATGACGCGCGCCGCCCAGCCGCAAAACACCGAAAAAGCCATGGGCAAGATATACTCTGCGGTCCCGTGGGAACGGCTCAACAAATCCGGAGGAATGGACGCCATGCGGATCCGGGCCATTGTCGGGCCAGATGGCGGCGTGGAAAGCTGCTCGCTGGTCGACAACACCGACGCCAAGCTGGAAACGGAAGTGTGCAAGGGCGTGGCGCGGGCACAGCTGGAGCCTGCTCTGGACGCGGCGGGCAAACCGATGCGGTCGTTCTGGCCAGTGACCATCTACGTGACGATGACCGCCCCGCGCGTTATCCGGATCCCCGGTTAGAGCACCGCCCCCAAGGCGTGCAGCGTCGTGCCCACCAGCCCGCCGACCAGCGTGCCGCTGATGCGGATGAACTGGAGGTCGCGGCCCATCACTCCCTCAGGACGGTCTCCGAGAGCTCGCCCATCCGCCTCCGCTCGTCGCATATCGACTTGAAACTGCAGGATTCGCTCGGCAGCTTGGCGGTCCCCGAAGAAAGGACTTGCCCAATGCGTTTCCCCCTCCTTGCGCTTGCTGCCCTCTCCACCGCCACCCCTGCACTCGCCGCGCCAGCTCATATCGCTACGCCTGCCGCGCCTTGGGAGGCCTCAAGCGAGGGCGGGGTGTGCCGAGTGCAGCGCAGCTTCGAGGCCGGTGGCAAGCCACACCTTATCATTCTCGAGCAGAACGCCCCGGGCCCGGCGGTCGGTATCGCGCTGGCAGGACCCTCGCTTGGCGACCTGCGCTCCGATAGCCCGCTGCGCGTTAGCTTCGCCGCCGACCACGGCGGATTCGAGAAGAAGGCCCGGATCGAGCCGAACCGCGAATACGGCAACGTCGCTATTCTTCAGGGCGTGTGGCTCGACACGAACAAGCCCGATCCCACCGCTGGCAGTGGCCGTATCGATACCGCCACCGCTGAGGGCGTGGAGCAAATCACTGTGTCCCAGGGCGGTGACGCGGTGACTTTCGCCACCGGATCGCTCGCCGATGCTGCCCGTGACCTCAATGACTGCACTGCGCAGATCATGCGCGGCTGGGGTCTTGATCCCGCGGTGCAGTACGCCCTCAGCCAAGCGGTGACGGCGGACGAAGCGAAGTTCGAATATCCGAGGATCGCTGCGCGCAACCTGCGCAGCGGGCCGGTCGAGGCGGTTGCGCTGGTCGATGCGGCGGGCAAGGCGACCGATTGCCAGATCATCATCTCATCGGGTCACGCTGATATTGATGCCGCCACCTGCGCGGCAATGACCAAAGCGCGCTACAACCCCGCGCGCGATGCCGCAGGCGCGCCGGTCGCCTCCTTTTGGAAGGCGCGGGTGAGCTACGCGGCCACCGCCTACGAGGCGCAGCGCGGCACCCGCTGAGCGGGCGGGTCTGTGGGGGGCGCGTCGCTCCCTAAAGCACCGTCGTGATAAAGTGCAGTGTCATCCCCACCAGCCCGCCGACCAGCGTGCCGTTAATGCGGATGAACTGAAGGTCGCGGCCCACGGCGCCTTCGACGCGGTCCGTGATAGTGGTCGCGTCCCAGCGCTTGACCGTTTCTGACACGAGTCGAACGATCTGGTCGCCATAACGGGTGGCCACGCCGACCATGGTGCGGCGGGCAAAGCGGTTGATCTGGAGCTGTAGCCGCTCGTCCGCCTGTAAGGCCTGTCCGAGTTCGGAGAGCATGTTGCGCATTTCCTCGCCCATGCTGCTTTCGGGGTCGCGGGCGCGGGTGATCAGCGAACGACGGATGCGCTCCCACACCCCGGTCCACCACACCGCCACGGCGGGGTTAGCGATCAGATCGCGCTTCATGTCTTCGACCTTGGCGCGGGTCTCGGGATCGTGCTGCAAATCCTGACCGAGCTTGGCGAGGCCTTCCTCGATCTTGCCGCGCAGGGGGTGATCAGGGTTCACCAGCACCTCGGCGAGCAGCTTGTAGAGCCCGTCGAGCACGCTGGAGGAGATGGTCTTGTCGATCCCCGCCCAGCGCAGCACACCTGCGACACGCTGGTGGATGATGTCGCGCAGGGTTTCCTCATTGTCCTCAATGGTGAGGCCCGCCCAGCGCACGAAGCCGTCGATCAGCGGCTGGTGGCGCTTGTCCGCCATCGTTGTCTCGATCATGCGGCCTGCAAGCGGCGCGATGTCGAGCTTCGCCAACTGGCCTGCGAGGCCCGCACGCACCTGATTGCCGAGCCGGTCGGGGTCGAGCGATTCCAGCACCTCCGCCAGCAATTCCGCCGCGCCGGACGTGATCCGCGAGCGTTCGTCCACCATCTCGCCTTTGGGGCCCCGTTCGGGCGAGGCCGCGAGGAACTCGCCTGCTGCCTTGGCGACGTTCATCGCCGACATCCGCCGCGCGACCACGGCGGGGGTTAGGAAATTCTCCCGCAGGAACTGCGCCATGGTGTCGGCGATGCGGTCCTTGTTTTCGGGAATGATCGCGGTGTGCGGGATCGGCAGGCCAAGCGGGTGGCGGAACAGCGCCGTCACCGCGAACCAGTCCGCCAGACCGCCCACCATCGCCGCTTCGGCAAAGGCGTTGAGATAGGCCCAGGCGGGGTGGCCGGTGGTTGCCAGACCGTGGGTGGCGATGAAGATCAGCGCCATCGCCGCCAGCATGCCGGTCGCCGTCCAGCGCATCCGCCGGGCACGATCGACCGTGAGCGGCTGGCCGCCGAGCGTGAGGGGCCTCAGAGAGCGCGTTGCCATCCTGTGGCCTTAGCCCGCTTCGGGGTCGTTCGTCACGCCCTTACAATCACTCAGCCGGTTCGCTGCCCGGTGGCGACAGCTTGGCAAGGCCGGGGAACGGCCGATCCTGCGCGCCATCGAAGCTGTTCTCGTCGCCCGGCTTGTAGGTCAGCATCCGCGCCCGGAGCCACGGTCCAACCCGCTTTTCGAAGCTGTCCGCCAGACTGAAGCCCGCGGGCACGATCAGCAAGGTCAGCAGCGTCGAGAGCACCAGCCCGCCGATCACCACGATGCCCATCGGCTGACGCCACGCCCCGTCGCCCGATAGCGAGAGCGCCACCGGCACCATCCCTGCAGTCATCGCAACCGTGGTCATCACGATCGGCTGCGCACGCTTGTGCCCGGCGTCCATGATTGCTTCGAGCTTGCCGACGCCCTTGTTCATCTCCTCGATCGCGAAGTCGATCAGCAGGATCGAGTTCTTCGAGACGATGCCGAGCAGCAGCAGGATGCCGATATAGACCGGCATGGACTGCGGCTGGCCCAGCAGCCAGATCAGCAGGATCCCGCCGAGTGGTGCCAGAGCGAGCGAAGTCATGTTGACCAGCGGGCTCATGAGCCGCTTGTAGAGCAGCACTAGCACCGCAAACACCAGCATCACGCCCGCGATGATCGCGATGATGAGGTTGGTGACCAGTTCGGCCTGCCATTCCTCTTCGCCGACCACGTCGCGAATCACGCCGACCGGAAGCTCCTGCAACACCGGCAGCGCGTCGATCTGCGCCTGCGCCTCGCCCTTCAGCACGCCTGCGGCCAAGTCCGCCCCCACCAGCACGCGGCGGTTCTGGTTGTAGCGCTGGATCGCGGTCGGGCCGGACCCGAAGGTGATATCGGCAACCCGGCTCAGCGGCACGGAACCGCCATTGGGCAGCGGCACCGGCAGGTTTTCGATCGTGCGGAAATCGGCGCGGGCGGCTTCCGACAGGCGCACCACGATCGGGATCTGGCGATCCGACAGCGAGAAGCGCGCGGCGTTCTGTTCGATCTCACCCAGTGTCGCGATGCGGATCGTTTGCGACAGGGCCACCGTGGTGATCCCGAGCTCAGCGGCGATCTTGTCACGCGGGGTGATGATGATTTCAGGACGGTTGAGGTCAGCGCTGATGCGCGGGGCGACGAGCGACTTGAGTCCGCGCATCTCCTCCACCAGCCGCGCGGCGGTCTGATCGAGCAGCACCGGATCGGAACCCGCCAGCATCACGGTCATGTCACGGCCCGAGCCGAACCCGCCGGACTGCGACTGGAACCGCACGCGGGCATCGGGGAACTTGGCGAGATCGGGCGCAAGCTCACGCTCGAACTCGACCGAGGTGCGCTGACGATCTTCCTTCAACTTGACGAAGATCGACGAGCTTTCACCCAGCCGGATGCGTTCCAACAGGCGTTCGACCTCCGGCTCCTGGCGCAGGCGATCGGCCACGGTGTTCACCACCCGCTTGGTTTCGGCGAGCGTGGTGCCGGGCACCATCTCGATTTCGACGCGGCTGTTTTCGTCATCGATGGTGGGCTGGAACTGACCCGGGATCTGGCCGAACAGCAGGATCGTCACCAGCAGCGAAAACCAGCCGATGCCGAGCATCCAAATGCGGTGATCGTAGAACCGCGCCGTCATCCAGCGGATGCTGCGGGCAAATCTGCTGTCGCCGCCCGCAGGCGCCTCGATCGCCTTGAACGCGGCGAAGGTCGCAAAGAAGGACAGCAGCGAGACCAACAGCACGATCACCACTTCGAATACCTTGGCGACAATCTTGTGCGCGGTGGTGTTGGGATCGGCGGAGACTGCCGCGGCGATCTGCTTGTGCACGTCGAGCCCGATGAGGCCCTTCCACGGCGGCGCAACCCCCATGCCTCCTGCGAACATGGCCGAGATCGAACCGCTTGCCAGTTCGAACATCGCCAGCGCCGGGACGATCAGCAGCACGATCACCGCCAAGAGCAGCGTCAGCACATAGACTGCGCGGTGGCGCGGGCCGTCGAGCCCGGCGCGGCGCGCTGCCATACGCCCGGTATCGAGCGTCCAGGCCAGCACCCGCATATAGGCGTCGATCATCGGCCCCTCGCCATGTTCGGCGTGGCCCTTGGACTTCAGGAAATAGGCCGCCATCAGCGGCGTGACCATCCGCGCGACGGCCAGCGACATGAGCACCGCAATCACCACGGTGATGCCGAAGTTCTGGAAGAACTGGCCCGACACGCCCGGCATCAGGCCCACGGGCAGGAACACGGCAACGATGCAGAAGCTGGTAGCGACCACCGGCAAGCCGATTTCATCCGCCGCGTCGATGCTCGCCTGATAGGCCGATTTGCCCATGCGCATATGGCGCACGATATTCTCGATCTCCACGATCGCATCGTCGACCAGCACCCCTGCCACCAGCGCCAGTGCCAGCAGTGACAGGAAGTTGAGGTTGAAGCCGAGGAGATCCATGAACCAGAAGGTCGGGATCGCCGACAGCGGGATTGCGACCGCCGAAATAAAGGTCGCGCGCCAATCGCGCAGGAACAGGAACACCACGACCACCGCGAGCACCGCGCCTTCGACCAGCGCCCACATCGAGGACTTGTACTGGCCGCGCGTATAGGTCGTGCTGGTCGACAGCTTGATGAACTTCACGCCTTCGTTCTCGGCCTCGATCTTGTCCATCTCGGCCAGCGCCGCGTCATAGACCGCAAGGTCCGATGCACCGCGCGCGCGGTTCATCATGAAGTTCACGACTTCCTTGCTATTGACTTCGGAAATCGAGGTGCGTTCGGAAAAGCCGTCCCGCACCTTGGCGATATCAGCGAGGCGCACGGTGCGTCCGCCGCCCAGCTGAATCTGGGTCTGGGACAAGGCAAAGGCCGTGTCCGAATTGCCGAGCACGCGCAGCGACTGGCGGGTGCCGCCAATCTCGGCAAGGCCGCCTGCGGCATCGAGATTGCCCTGACGCAGCGCGGCGTTGATCTGGGACGCGGTGACGCCGAACGACTGCATCCGCGCGGGATCGAGGATCACTTCGATCTGCCGGTCGACCCCACCGAAACGCTGGACTTCGGCCATGCCTTCGATCTTCAGCAGCCGCTTGGCGACCGTATCGTCGATGAACCAGCTCAGTTGCTCCAGCGTCATGTCATTGGCTTCGACCGCGACATAGCCGATCGGTTCACCCACCACGTCGACCTTGGAGACCTGCGGTTCGAGAATGCCGTCGGGCAGGCTGCCGCGCACCGAATCGATCGCGGTTTCGACCTCGTTCACCGCTTCGATCAGGTTGGTGCCGATTTCGAATTCGACGAAGGTGTTGGAACTGCCCTCACGCGCAGTCGACTGGATCGAATTGACCCCGCTGATCGAACGCAGCGCACTTTCCACGCGCTGGGTGATCTGGTTCTCGATCTCGGTCGGCGAGGCGCCGGGCTGAGAGATGTTGACCGTGACCGCCGGGAAATCGACGTCCGGGTTGTTGGTCACGTCCATTTGCAGGAAGCTGACGATCCCGGCAAACAGCAGGCCGGTGAAGAACACCAGAGGGATCACCGGATTGCGGATCGACCAGGCCGAGATGTCGCGTAGAGCCATGATATTCCTGCCTGTGTTTCGCCGGTGCTGCGCCCACTCCCCGTCAGTTACGCGGCAAACCGCCGCGGGGATGGACGCGATTACTTCTTGAGGGGCTGGGGGTTGACGGTTTCACCGGGGTTGAGGAACCCGCCGGCGCGCAGCACCACCTGCTCGGAGCCGGTGAGGCCTTCGGTGATGGCAAGGCCGTTGGCGGTCACTGCGCCGGTCTTCACCGGGCGACGCACCGCCTTCTTGTCCTTGCCGATGACGTAGACGAAGCTGCCCTGACTATCGGCGAGCACAGCGCTTTCGGGAAGCACCGTCGCGCTGAAGCTGCCCGCATTGATCCGCGCCGTGGCAAAGCCGCCGGGGCGCAGCTCGGGCGCGAAGGACAGCGCGATCCGCGCCGTGCCCTGCCGGGTCGTCGCGTCGATCACCGGAGCGACCTGCCAGATCTGACCCGAGAAGCTCTTGTCCGATCCGGTCGGAGTGATGGTCGCCATCGTGCCGACCGACAGCTTCGACAGCTGTTCTTCGGAAAGCTGGGCGAGCATTTCCATCTCGCCGCCGCTGGCAACGGTGAACAGCGCCGGAGAGCCTGCGCCGACCGTCTGGCCGGGCTCGACATTGCGGGCGAGAACATAGCCGGTGGCGGGCGCATAGATATTGAGCCGCTCGTTCCGCGCGCGCTGTTCGCCGAACTGCGCCTGCGCGACCTTCACGCGGGCGACGGCGGAATCGCGCACGGCGGTCAACCGGTCGATATCGGCCTTGGACACAAACCCTCGCGCCACCAGCTGCGAGGCGCGATCAAGATTGGCCTGCGCCAGATTGGCGTCAGCCTTGGCGACATCGATCTGCGCGGATTGCGCGGCGGCCTGCTGGACCTGCACCGAACGGTCGATCACCGCCAGCACCTGGCCCTGCTGGACCCAATCGCCCGCATCGACGGTGACGCGCAGGACCTGCCCGCCTTCACCCACGACGCCAACCGGCATGGGGCGGCGTGCCGCCAGTGTGCCGGGCGCCTCAATCTCGCCTGCGACCGTCGTCATACCGGGCGTGACAACGGTGACCGAAGGAGCCTGCGAATTGTCATCGTCAACCGCCACCGGCTCACCGCCGGCCAGCGCAAACCACGCCGCGACTGCCAACAGCAGCCCGAATACGCCAAGACCGCCGACAATCAGCCAGCGCGGGAGCGCGGGCGCGGCAAGCGTGCGCGCACCGGCATACTCGGTGGTCACTCCGTCGGCGGCCTCGGCCCTGATTGTCGTCTCGTAATTCATCGCCATTCCCTCACTCGGACCGGTTCCGCGCAGCGGACACTCCGGCCACGAAGTGTATTACTCGCATAAGTCACCAACTGCAACGCCTCATAGATTGTCGGGCGTTGGGCTGCAATGACTGCATCGACCGATGACTTTCAGCCTAGACGAAAGGCGCGGCTCATCGGTTCCGAGCGAGGGAAGGCTATCGCGTCAGCGCACGCGGCCGCGCTGGATCAGGTTGACGATCCCGAGCAACACCACCGCGCCGATCACGGCAACGATCAACCCTCGGAGCGAGAATTCCTGCACGCTGCCGCTGATGCCGAGCAGGGGGCCGGCAATCAAATTGCCAATCACCGAGCCGACGCAGCCGACCACGATGTTGAGGACGACGCCCATTGATGCATCGCGATTCATCAGGAGGCTGGCCAGCCAGCCCGCCACACCGCCAACAATCAACGCGATAATCCATCCCATAAAGTGTCTCCCATACCGGCAGCTGGTACACGAGATATGCGCGCTGCCGTGGACAAGGAGTGCCGCCAAACGACGACAGCCCGCAACGCCTTACGGGCAGAGCGGGCTTCCGGCGGGACGAATCGAGGCTGGCGTCAGTACTTGAGCTGGCGCTCGTAGAGGTCGCGATAGTGCTGGATCTTGGTGACGCGCAGGCCGTGCATGCCCGAACGATCGACCGCACGCTGCCACGAAGCAAACTCCTCCAGCGTCAGGCCATACCGCGCGAGCGCTTCGTCGAGCGTCAGCAGCCCGCCATTCACGGCAGCCACGACCTCGGCCTTGCGCCGCACCACCCAACGCTTGGTCTGGGGAGAAGGCAGGTCGGCAAGCGTCAGCGGCTCGCCAAGCGGGCCGATAACCTGTGCGGGGCGGATGTCCTGGTTCTCAATCATTGCTTGTCTCTCGCATCGCCGCAGGGTGCGTCGGAGGGTAATCCTTTCGCGTCGCCCGGGCGGTTGGCTTCGTCGGAGCCAACCATTGCACCCAAGGCTTTAGATTGCCCTAAAGCATCAAGGTTAACACCCGGTTCGCTATCGTCGAGAAGCGCAAAGTAACTTGCAGCCGCATCGCCGAAGCTGGCGGCGGCCTGCTCGATCGGCGCATGCGATTCGGTTCGCAGCAACAGCCGCAGATCGCGCGCTGCGTTGAGCCGAGCGGTCAGCTCGCTCCATTCGAGCGCGCGCAGGGCCTCACCCGCGCGCCGCGCCGGTCGCTGGGCGAATCGCTCCTCAGCCCCAGCGGAGGCCGAGGTCCGCACGCGGGTGCGTTCTTCGGCGGGACGACCACCGGAAAGCGCACCACGGTGCGCATTGAAAGGCTGGGCTTTCTCAAACATCATCGCCCTTCCTAACCCGAGTGCGTCAAAATCCGGTAAAAGGGGCATTTACCCCGGCTTAGGAATAGTGCTGGCGGATCGGGCAAGATTATCTTGCCGGAATCGCGCACGGGATGGGCGCCACTGGCGAAACAGGCCAAGGCTCGCTATATCGCGGCCCGCCCATGGACACCCCTGCCCTTCTCGACACCGGCCTGATGGCCCCTGCTGACGCCGCTGCTCTGTTCGATCTGCCGCGCGCCGCGAGCCAATGCCGGATCGTCGTCGCCATGAGCGGCGGGGTGGACAGCTCGGTGGTCGCCGCCCTCGCCCATGCCAGCGGGGCGGAGGTGATCGGCATCACACTCCAGCTTTATGATTATGGTGCCGCCACCGGCCGCAAGGGCGCGTGCTGCGCGGGCGACGATATTCGCGATGCCCGCGCCGTGGCTGATCGGCTCGGGATCGCGCATTACGTCTTCGACCACGAAAGCGCCTTCCGCGAAGAGGTCGTCGAACAGTTTGCCGACGAATATCTCGCGGGACGCACGCCGGTCCCCTGCATTCGCTGCAATATGGGCCCGAAGTTCACCGATCTGTTCCGCATGGCGCGCGAATTGGGCGCGGATTGCCTTGCCACCGGGCATTATGTCCGGCGGGTGATGACGGCGGACGGCCCGCAATTGCACCGCGCCTTCGATCCGGCGCGCGATCAGTCCTACTTCCTTTACGGCACCACCGAAGCGCAGCTCGATTACCTGCGCTTTCCGCTGGGCGGGATGCCCAAGCCGCAGGTGCGCGAACTCGCCGAAGCGGCGGGGCTGCGCAACGCGGCCAAGCCGGATTCGCAGGACATCTGCTTCGTGCCCGATGGCAATTACGCCAAGATCGTCACCAAGGTGCGCCCCGAAGGCGCGGCCCCCGGCGCGATCGTCCACGCCGCCACCGGCGAGACGCTCGGGACACACAAGGGCATCGTCCACTTCACCGTTGGCCAGCGCAAGGGTCTGGAGATCGGCGGCCAGCCTGAGCCGCTCTATGTGATCGGCCTCGATGCGGCAGCGCGCGAAGTCCGGGTCGGGCCGAAGCGGATGCTGGCGGTCAACGCCGCGCGCGTGACCGAAACCAACCGCATCGGGCCTTTGGGTGACGAACCGCTGACGGCCAAGGTCCGCAGCCTCGCCAAGCCGGTGCCGGTGACTCTGGAAGGCGCGCTGGGCGACGGCGCAGCAGTGACGATCCGCTTTGCCGCGCCTGAGTTCGGTGTCGCGCCGGGTCAGGCGGCGGTGATCTACGCCGGTGACCGGGTGATCGGCGGCGGATGGATCGATTCGACCGAAAAAGTCGCCGCTTAACCCTCGTAAGGCTCCAGCACGCAGCCGTATCCTTCACGGTAGGTCGCGGTTGCCTCGGCCACCAAGGGGAAGCGGGCGGTGACGCTCTTCGCTTCGGGATTGTCGCGCAAGGTCACGGCTTCCATTCCGGCGAGCTTGTCCTTGCGGCAATCCTCAAGGCTCCGACCCGCGACAAAGCGGCACGAACAGGCGACGCGCGCCGAGTAGGCCGACGCGATGCTGCCATAGCCGTTGATCGGCTCGCGAAACGCCCAGGCAGCGCCGCCCACACCCAGCGCGATGATCGCCAGCAACCACAGCCCGTAGCGGGGACGACGGATCGCTGTGCGGGGGGATGATTTCGCCATTGCCAAGCCTTCGCGCATCGGGAATTGGGGCCGCATGACCCTTGGATCGCCTGCCCATAATCGCGCGGCCCTGCTAGCACCAGCCCTGCTGATGCTCGCCGCCTGCGGATCGACACCGCCGGGACAAGCCCCCCTGTCCGAAGCCGCGCTCGCCGCTGTGACCGCGGATGCGGGCGCGCCGAAGGACCAGCTTGCCCGCTCGATCGACGATCTGTTCACGATGCCGGGCCTCGGCGAAACCCGCGCCGTGGTGTTGATGGCGAACGGGAAGCTCGCTGCCGAACGCTATGGCCCGGGCTATGACAAGGACACCCGCTTCATCAGTTGGTCGATGGCCAAGACGGTCACCGGCGTGCTGATCGGGATGCTGGTCGCTGACGGCAAGCTGAGCCTCGATGCCCCCGCGCCCGTCCCGCTATGGCAGCGCCCCGGCGATCCGCGCTCCGAGATTACCTTGCGCCAATTGCTCCAGATGCGCAGCGGGCTGCGCCACACCGAAGCGGGCGATCCGCCCTACGAATCGAGCGAGGTCAGGATGCTGTTCCTCGACGGGCGCGACAACATGGCGAAGTGGGCGGAGGAGCAGCCGCTCGAAGCCGAGCCGGGCAAGCAGTTCGAATATTCCTCAAACACCAGCGTGATCCTCGCCGATATCGCCGCGCGGGCGCTGACCGCCAGCACCGCGCCCGATGCGCGGCGCAAGGCGGTGGCGGGGTATTTGCAGGAACGGTTGTTCGGCCCGCTCGGCATGACGTCAATGGTGCCCGAGTTCGATGCGAGCGGCACGCTGATCGGCGGCAGCCTGATGCACGCCACGGCACGCGACTGGGCGAAGCTGGGCGAGTTCCTGCGTCTGAAAGGCCGCGCGCCCGGCGGCGAGCAATTGGTGCCGCAGCGCTGGGTCGAGGCGATGGTGACCCCTTCCCCCCGCAGCCCGCATTACGGGTTCCAGACCTGGCTCAACCGTCCGATCCCCGGCACACCGGCGAGCGAACACCCGCTATTCCCCGACCGCTCGCCGCAAAGCCTGTTCTCGCTGATCGGGCACATGGGGCAATATGTGCTGGTCTCACCCAGTCAGCGGGTGACGCTGGTGCGGCTCGGCCATTCGGACAGCACCGAGCGCCCGCCAATGTTGCAGCAGGCCGCGGATATTCTCGAACTGTATCCCGCACCTTAGTTTTCCGCACGCCATCCGGCGTGCGGTCCTCGCTAGACGCGCAGCAAGCTGCGCCCGCTGCGGGCGGGCAGTCGCCCTTGCGGTCGCTTCGCGCCCGATTAGAGGTAGAAGCTACCCTCGACGACAGTGACACATGGCCCACCGAGCCATGCCTTGTCGCCGTCAAGCCGCAGCGTCAGATCGCCGCCGCGCGTGCTTGCCTGATGCGCGGTGAAGCTGTCGCGTCCCAGCCGCTTCGCCCAATAGGGCGTCAGCACCGCATGGGCCGAGCCGGTCACGCTGTCCTCGTCCACCCCGCCGCCGGGGACGAACACGCGGCTGACGATGTCGGTGTTCTCTCCGGGCGCGGTGACGATAAACTGGTCTTTGCCAAGCTTTTCCAGCCCGCGAATATCCGGCGAAAGCCCGCGAACCGCCGCCTCGTCTTCATAAAGGTAGACATTGTAGCCCAAGCCCGAGCGATAGACTTCCAGCGGCTCGGCCCCGAGCAGGCGGATCGCTTCGGCCTGATTCTCACGGGTATCGACCTCGGTCGCAATCGCCGGGAGCGCCAGTTCATAGGCATCCCCCACGCGCGCCACTTCCAGCACGCCGGATTTTCGCGTGCGGAAGGTAACGCGATCAAGCGCCTGACCTTCGGCATCGCGCGTGAGCAGCACATGACCGCTGGCCAAGGTGGCATGACCGCACAGCGCGATTTCATAGGTCGGCGTGCACCAGCGCAGTTCCCAATCGGCCTCCCCTGTGGCGTCACGCACCACAAAGGCAGTCTCAGCGAAGAGATTTTCGCCCCCGATCTTCACCAGCACATCATCGGGGAGCCACGCATCGAGCACCATCACCGCCGCCTGGTTCCCGCCGAAGGGCTGTGCGGCGAAGGCATCGACGTGCCAATAGGGAATTTTCTGCGTCATCGGGGCAATCCTCAGGGGTAGAGCAGTGTGTCGGACCACGGCGCATCGGCCGCCTCGCGGATGAATTCGCGGCGGTCATGCAGCCGGTTGTCGCGGTCGATCCAGAATTCGATCCGGCGCGGGCTCAAGGTGAAACCTGTCCAATGCGGCGGGCGCGGCACTTTGCCTTCGGCTTCGTGCGCGGCCCACAATTCCTGCACCCGGTCGAGATAGGTCTGCCGCTCGGCCAGCGGACGGGACTGGTCGCTCGCCGCACTGCCAACCTGGCTCTTGTAGGGGCGCGAGTGGAAATAGGCGTCGGCGCGAGCAGGCGAGACCTCGATCAGCGGGCCTTCAATGCGGATCTGGCGGCGCAGGCTTTTCCAGTGGAACAGCACGGCGGCCTGCATATTGGCGCGGATGTGCTGGCCTTTGCGGCTTTCGGCGTTGGTGAAGAAGGTGAAGCCCCCGCCGCCCATGCCTTCGGGATTTTCGTCCTTGCCGTGACCCTTCAGCAGCACCATCCGCACCGCTGGCGCCGCATCCGCGGTCGCGGTGGCGAGGGCCATGGCGTTGGGATCGTTGATTTCGCCCACTTGCGCAGCGGCAAACCACTCCTCGAACAGATCAAAGGGATCGCCGCCCGCAGGCAGCACGCTATCCGCCAACTGGGCGTCGTCGAGAGGGGTTGCATCGGACATGGGCGCTGAGTTCCTTGGTGGCTGGGGCAGCACATAGTTATGCGCGCGCAGCGGGAAAAGGCGCGTATCGTAAATTTCCCGTTGCCCCGGCATCACCCGCAAGCTTGCACACCGCGACTGTCTCACCTAGCTAATACGCCATGCGCGATCCCTACAGCACTCTTGGCATTGCCCGCACGGCGTCCGAGGCGGACATCAAGAGCGCCTATCGCAAGCTCGCCAAGGAGCTGCACCCCGACCGCAACAAGGACAATCCCCAGGCATCGGAGAAGTTTTCCGATGCCACCCGCGCCTATGATCTACTGTCGGACAAGGCGAAGCGCGCGCAATATGACCGGGGCGAAATTGATGCGGATGGCAACCCGGCCAATCCCTTTGCCGGGATGGGCGCGCGGCCGGGCTATGGTCGGGGCGGCACCTATGGCGCCGGTGGGCCGGGCGCGGCCGACTTTGCAGGCTTCGGCGCGGATGATGTCGATCTCGGCGACCTGTTCGAAGGCCTGTTCGGCGGGCGCGCTCGCCAGCAGCAGGCACCGCCCAAGCGCGGCTTCGGCCGCCAGCCCCCGCCACCCCCGCCCAAGCGCGGCGCGGACATCCATTACCGGCTCGCCGTGCCGTTCGTCGAAGCCGCCGCCGGGCGCGATCAGCGCATCACGCTGGCCGATGGCAAGGCGATCAACCTGAAGCTGCCCGCAGGTGTCGAAGACGGCACAATGATGCGGCTCAAGGACAAGGGCCAACCGGGCACCGGCGGCCATGGCGACGGGATCGTGATGGTCGAAGTCGGCAGCCACCCGTTCTTCCGGCGCGAAGGCGACAATATCCGCATGGACCTGCCGATCACCCTCGATGAAGCGGTGCGCGGGGCCAAGGTCAAATGTCCCACGGTCGATGGCGCGGTGATGTTGACGGTCAAGCCGGGCTCGTCGTCCGGAACCGTGCTGCGGCTGGGTGGCAAGGGCTGGACGCGCAAGAACGGCAAGACGGTCGACGGGAAGCCCGAACGCGGCGACCAGCTGGTGACGATCGCAATCCAGTTGCCCGCCGATCTGGAGGCACTGGAACAACGGCTTGAAGGCTGGGTAGACACGGCCCGCCCGCGCGAGAAGTTCGGCCTCTAGGCCGGGCGCGCAAGGAGCCCGATATGAGCGCAGACAGCCGCGCGCAGCCCCAAGAACGCGAAGTCCGCTCGCTCTCGCCCGAAGCGCGCAAGCAGCGTGCGCGTCACGGCGAACGCGAACCTCGCAGCGGGATCATGGCGCGCCTCAAACGGGTGCTCGGGCCGGGCAGCCGCGTATTTGAAGTGGCCGGCCGCGTGCTCGCGGGCACCTATAATGAAGGCTTCATCCACGCCGGCAACCTCGCCTATCTGTCGATGGTGGCGATCTTCCCGTTTTTTGTGCTGGGTGCAGCGCTGTTTGAACTGATCGGCGGGCGCGAGAGCGCGCAGGGCATGATCGCGGCAATCGGCCTCGCCCTGCCGCCCACCGTTGCCGAAGTCATCGCCCCGGTGGCCGAAACCGTGATGAACGCGCGCTCGGGCTGGCTGCTGGGCCTTGGCGCCTTGGTCGCGCTATGGACGGTAACGAGCCTGATCGAGACGATCCGCGACATCCTGCGCCGCGCCTATGGCACCAAGGCGCGGCTGGCGTTCTGGCGGTATCGCCTGCTGTCGGCGGGCCTGATCCTGGGCGCGGTGGTGCTCTTGATGATCTCGCTGTTTTCGCAGGTGGTGATCGGCGCGGCGCAACAGGTGATTGAAGCGCGTTTGCCGCAACTCGGCGAGCTGATCGCGTGGCTGCGCTATTCGCGGATCGTCCCCGCGCTGGGCCTTGGTGGGTCGCTGTGGGTGCTGTTCGTAACCCTGACCCCCCGTTCCTATCGCGGCAAGGCCTTTCCGAAATGGCCTGGCGCGATGTTTACGACGGCGTGGTGGGTTGCGGTCACCGCGGCGCTCCCGGTCGTGCTGCGCGATGTTTTCAGTTATGATGTCACCTATGGAAGCCTGGCCGGCACGATGGTGACGCTGTTCTTTTTCTGGCTCGTCGGCCTTGGCCTCGTTATCGGAGCGCAATTGAACGCAGCGCTGGCCGAGCCTGAAAAGCTGGCGGGCAGGCCCGCAGAGGAGACAACAGGATGAATGGTAACGCTGGATCCGGGCTGATGGCGGGCAAACGCGGGCTGATCATGGGGCTGGCCAATGACAAGTCGCTGGCGTGGGGCATTGCCAGGAAGCTGGCCGAGCATGGCGCGGAACTGGCGTTCTCCTATCAGGGCGACGCGCTGGCCAAGCGGGTCAAGCCACTCGCCGCCGAATTGGGCAGCGATTTCACCTTCGAGTGCGACGTATCGAAGATGGAGTCGCTGGACGCTGCCTTCGCGACCCTGAAAGAGCGCTGGGACAGCCTCGACTTTGTGGTCCATGCGATCGGCTATTCGGACAAGAACGAGCTGCGCGGCCACTATGTCGATACCAGCCTCGACAACTTCCTGATGACCATGAACATATCGGCCTATTCGCTGGTGGCGATCACCCAGCGCGCGGCGGCGATGATGCCGGAAGGTGGCGGCGCGATCCTGACGCTGAGCTATTACGGCGCCGAAAAGGTGGTGCCGCATTACAACGTGATGGGCGTCGCCAAGGCGGCGCTGGAAACCAGCGTCAAGTATCTCGCCAATGACCTCGGCCCGCGCAATATCCGCGTCAACGCGATCAGCGCCGGGCCGATCAAGACCCTCGCCGCCAGCGGGATCGGCGATTTCCGCTACATCCTCAAGTGGAACGAATTGAACGCGCCGCTGCGCCGCAATGTCACTATCGACGATGTCGGCGGGGCGGGGCTCTATCTCTTGTCCGACCTGTCCTCGGGCGTCACGGGAGAGACCCATCATGTCGATGCAGGCTACCACGTGGTCGGCATGAAGCAGGAAGACGCGCCGGATATCGCGCTTTCTTAAGCTTGGCAGCGTAGGGAGCGCGCCCATGCGCACCGTTCTTGTCACTGGCTCTGCCGGGTTCATCGGCTTCCACCTTGCACAATTGCTGCTGGAGGAGGGTTTCCGCGTCGTCGGCTTCGACGGGATGACCGATTACTATGACGTGCGCATCAAGCAGCGGCGCCACCAGATGCTGCTGCAACACCCGCATTTCTCCTGCACCGAGGGGATGCTCGAGGATTTCGAGTCGCTGCACGCGCTCGCGATGGCGGAAAAACCCGATGTGATCGTGCACCTCGCCGCGCAGGCGGGGGTGCGGTACAGCCTCGAAAACCCGCGCGCCTATATCGACGCGAACCTCATCGGCACCTTCAATGTGATGGAATGCGCGCGCGAGCTGAGCGTGGATCATCTGCTGATGGCGTCTACCTCATCGGTCTACGGCGCCAATACCGAGATGCCCTTCGGTGAAGACCAGAAGTGCGACACCCCCCTCACCCTCTACGCTGCGACCAAGAAGGCGAACGAGGCGATGGCGCATTCCTATGCCCATCTGTGGAACCTGCCGACGACGATGTTCCGGTTCTTCACCGTCTATGGCCCGTGGGGACGGCCCGACATGGCGCTGTTCAAGTTCACCCGCGGGATTCTCGAAGGCACGCCGATCGACATCTACAATGATGGCGAGATGTACCGCGATTTCACTTACGTCTCTGATCTGGTGCGCGGCATCCGCCTTCTGATCGACGCAGCACCGGTGCGGCCCGATGCGCCCGAGGACATTGCGGAGGGCGACAGCCTCTCCCCCGTTGCCCCGTTCCGGGTGGTCAATATCGGCAATGGCGACAAGGTGCGGCTGATGGACTTCATCACCGCGATCGAGGCCGAATGCGGGCGTGAGGCGGTGAAGAACTTCATGCCGATGCAGCAGGGCGATGTGCCCGCGACCTGGGCCGATGCGTCGCTGCTCAAAGCCCTCACCGGCTACGCCCCGCAGACCCCGTTCCGCGAAGGGGTGGCGCGGTTTGTCGCGTGGTACCGGGATTATTACCGCGTTTGAGGCTTACTTCGGCGGCGTTTGTGTTGCGGGTTGGGGCAGCGTGCCTTCGCCGGGCAGATCGCCCTGCCGTTCCCGCTCGAGCCGCTGCATGTATTCGCGCTCGATCATTTCGACCCGCTCCTGCTCGGCAGCCGCATCAGCGTCGATGGTGGAGAGACGCTCGGCGCGTGCCTTTTCGATCAGCTGGCCAAAGCGCACGCCATCTTCCTCGGCCTTGTCCTTGTAGGCGGCTTCGATGAACTTCTGGGTGCAGCCGGTGAACCCGCCCGCGCCGGCCGGGCTACAGCTCATCGCGCCGAAATCACCGACATATTTGATCTGATCGACCTGCCGGGCGAGCGACTGGTTGGCGGGGTTGTCGCTGTAGCGCAGGTTGGAGGGGATACGGTACCGCTCCTCCTCGACCAGGATCTCGCACACCACCACTTCGCCGGGCTGCGCGACAGGGCATTCAGCCTCGCTATAGGCGATCACCATGTTGATCTTCTCATCCGCGCTCTGCGCGGCGGCAGGGGCCGACGCGGCAGCAAAGGCGGCGAGAGCGGCGGCGGGGGCAAGCAGATGCTTCATGGCGCGTGATCCTTTGTCGGTGCGCGGAAAATCGAAGGCTAGCAATGCCCGCGACCGGGGCCGCTTGTCTAGTCCGACGGGGCTGAACCCGCGGTGAAGCCGCAAAGCCCGCGTGGTTAGCGAAAAATTGAAATCTCTCGCGCTATGCAGGCGCATGGACGGGAAAATTGCAGTCGTGGGCTTGGGCTATGTCGGCCTGCCGGTCGCCGTGGCGCTGGCGGAGCGGCTCGGCGCGCGCGGCGTTCAAGTTACGGGCTTCGACATCGCCGCTCAGCGCATCGCCCAATTGCGCGCAGGGCATGATGCGACCCGCGAGATTGATGACGCGCGGCTGACGTCATGCGGCCTTGCCGTCAGCGATGATCCAGCAGTGCTGGAAGACGCAAGCCTGATCATCGTCACCGTACCGACCCCGATCACCGACGAACGCCGTCCCGATCTCACCCCGCTAGAGCGCGCCTGCGAAACCATCGGCCCGCGCCTGTCCAAGGGCGCGCTGGTGGTGTTCGAATCGACCGTCTTCCCCGGCGTGACCGAGGACATCTGCGGCCCCTGGCTCGCCGCGCATTCGGGCCTCACGCAGGGCGAGGACTTCGCGCTCGGTTACAGCCCCGAACGGATCAACCCGGGTGACACCGTCCACCGGCTCGAGACCATCACCAAGATCATCGCTGCCGACAGCCCCGAAGCGCTCGCGCGGATGCGCGCAGTCTACGGTGCGGTGGTCGATGCGGGGCTGCACGAAGCGCCCTCGATCAAGGTGGCCGAGGCCGCCAAGGTGATCGAGAACACCCAGCGCGATCTCAACATCGCGCTGATGAACGAAATTGCGCTGATCTTCGACCGCATGGGCCTTGCCACGCGCGATGTGCTGGCGGCGGCGGGGACAAAGTGGAACTTCCTGACCTTCACCCCCGGCCTGGTCGGCGGGCATTGCATCGGGGTCGACCCCTTCTACCTCACGGCCGCAGCGGAAAAGCTCGGCTACCGCCCCGAGGTGATTCTGGCTGGGCGGCGGATCAATGATGCGATGGGGCAGGCAATCGCGCAAAAGGTGGTGAAGCTGCTGATCGCGGGCGGCGTCTCCCCCTGCCGCGCGCGGGTTGGGGTCATGGGGCTGACCTTCAAGCAGGACGTGCCCGATATCCGCAATTCCAAGGTGCCCGATATCCTCACCGAACTGCGCGAATATGGGATCGAAGCGCTGGTGAGCGATCCGCTGGCCGATCCGGTGGCGGCGCAGCACGAATATGGCATCACGCTCAGCCCTTCGGATGAGATGGTGCAACTGGATGCGCTGGTGCTGGCGGTGAACCACGCGGACTACATCGCCAACCCCATCGACCTGATCGCCCGCGTGCGGAGCGGCGGCGTGCTGGTGGATGTGAAGAGCGCGTTGGACCGCGAAGGGCTGCCAACCGAATTGGTTTACTGGAGTTTGTAAGGACCTATCGATGTTGGCCAAACGGCCCGAAGGGCCGCAAGGCCGACCGGCCGCCCGCAGGCGCTCAAGCCCGAAGGGCTTGAAACAGCGCCGAGGACGCACCGGCGGAGGCCGGTGCGAACATCAAAGGCGCTCACTCACCTTGATCGCAAACCGGCATCCGAGCCGGATCGCTCCCGCCAGCAATGGATAGGCAGGCGCACGCTCCGCGCCGTTGGCCATCGCTGCATCGAGGTGATCGCGCTCGTCCGCGCGGAAGGCTTCGATCATTTCAGCCAGTTCCGGGTCAACTCCGGAAGCCTCCAGCTTTTCGAGCTGTTCGGTGTAATGCTTGTCGATCTCGGTTTCGACCGCCGCCGTGCAGGCCATTGCCGCTTCCGGGCCGAGCAGCGCGGTAAAGGCCCCCAGCCCGTAACCCGCCGCCGACCAGAACGGATGCAGCGCCGTCGGACGCACGCCGCGCCGGGTCAGCAGCGCATCGAATTTGGCGCGGTGTTCGGCCTCCTGCGCGGCCATGTGGCGGATTTCCGCCGAATGCGGCCCGCGATCGCCCATCACGGCGAGCTGGCCTTCATAGATGCGGGTCGCGCCGAATTCGCCGGCCTGATCGACCCGGATCATGCGGTGGAGTTCATCGCGCTGCATTGTCGGCTCCTTCGTTCGAATCCCTACTTCCTATACGCCGCGAGCGCCACAATGGCCGCACCGCTGACGCTGGAAATCAGGAAATTGAACCCGGCGAGCGAGATGCCCCAAAGGGTCCACGGGGCCACATCGCAGCGGATCAGCGGTGCGGCATTGAAGTCCAGCACGTTGGCCCCCGCCATCGGCGCGGTGCAGGCGGTGATGCCCTCCCACCAGCCATATTCGACCCCGGCATGAAAGCCGCCGATCAGCCCGGAGGTCAGGATCGCCAGCCCCGCCAGTGCCGTCCACACCTGCGGCGGCTTCATCACATAGGCGAGCAGCCCGATGCCGACTGCGGCAAAATGGGGATAGCGCTGCCACCAGCACATCTCGCACGGCGGCAGGCCGAAGCCATATTGCGCCACATAGGCCCCGCCCAGCAATGCTGCCGGGACCAGCACGGCAAGCGCGCGGGCCTTACCCAGATTGTCCATAACACGTCGCCCTTACGGTTTGGCCGGTCGGGGTGCCGGGCGAAGCGCGACGGTGCTCTTGGTGGTGCGGCGCAGGGTTTCCATCGCGTAATGCAGCTGGAAGTCCTTCACGCCCTGCTGTTCAAGCTGCGCGGAGGTCAATTGGAAGCGCGGATCGCCGATCTTGTCCGCCTCCATCTCCTCGTCCTTGACCGCGAGTTCGTTGATCAGGTGGCCGCGCAGATCGCTCTCGCGGGTCTGGTACTTCATCCGCAGCATGTAATCCGGGTCGGAGATCTGCGGCACGGCGATGTCGGGGCGGATGCCGCCCTCCTGCACCGATTTACCCGCCGGGGTGAAATACCGCGCGGTGGTCAGTTTGAGCGCGGCATCGGGGCCGAGCGGGAGGAGCGATTGCACGCTTCCCTTGCCGAAACTGCGCTCACCCATGACAAGCGCCCGGCGATGATCCTGCAACGCCCCCGCAACGATCTCGCTCGCCGAAGCAGAACCGGCGTTGATCAGCACGATCATCGGCACGCCTTCGGCCATGTCACCGCGATAGACGCTTTCGGCATCGTAGAGCATCGTTTCGCCCCGCGCGCGGCCGCGCTGGCTGACGATCCGGCCATCGCTGAGGAACAGGTCGGACAGCGCGACCGATTCATCCAGGCTCCCGCCCGGATTGTTGCGCAGGTCGAGCACCAGCCCGCTCACGCGTCCGCCCGGTGCCTTCTTCTTGATGTCCTGCCACGCGGCATAGACGTCCGCGCCGACATTGGCGGAGAATTCGTTGACCGTGATGATGCCGATATTGCCGGCCGCGACTTCGTGCGTGACAGGCTCAAGCTCGATCACGCCGCGGGTCACATTGACCTCAAGCGGTTCTTCGCGACCCGGACGGAAGATCGTCAGCTGGATCGAAGTCCCCTTCGGCCCACGCATCTGCGCGACGGCATCGTCGAGCTTGGTATCGACGATCAGCTTCCCATTGAGGTGCGTGATGAAATCGCCCGCCTTGATACCGGCGGTTTCAGCCGGGCTACCCCGGAACGGCGAGACGACCTTAACCGCGCCGTCTTCCATCACCACCGACAGGCCAAGGCCCGAATACTGCCCGTCGATCATCGTCTCCAGCCGTTGGAGATCGCTGCCATCGAGATAGGCCGAATGCGGATCGAGCGCCGCCAGCATCCCGTCAATCGCGCCGCGGATCAGCACGTCATCCTCGACCGGCTCGACATAGCTGGACTTCACCCGCTGGAAGACCGCGAAGAGCTTGGCAAATTCGGGGCCGGCGCGGCCATCGACCTGGGCCATGGTGGCGGTGGTGGCGGGGATCAGGGCGACTGCGGTGACAAGCGCAGCGCTGCGCAGGAGAGCGGCGATTTTCATGGACGTTGCAAGGCTCCTTTGAAGGGGCAAGGTATAGGATTGCCGGTCTGAACACCAGATGAGAGCGAGTGCGCCGCGCCAAGCGTGTCCACGCGGGACAGCTTGGGACGTCGCCCCGTTCGGACGACAACAATTATCGCATATATTGCAGAGGGTTGACCGGAACCCCCTCGCGCCGCAATTCGATCGTCACCGGGTCCGTCCCGCCGCTCGCCCGGCCCATCGGGCTGCCGCCGATGACGAGATCGCCCACTGCGACCTCGACCTGCGCAAGCCCGGTGACAAGGCTGGTCCAGCCGCCGTCATGCTCGATGATGATGATTCGTCCAAACCCGCGATAGGCACCGGCAAAGGCAATCCGCCCGCGGGCAGGGGCCACCACCTGCGCACCCTTGGCCGGGGCGAGGCTCAATCCGGTGCTGGCGATGCCGCTGGCGCGCTTGGCCCCGAAGCCGGTCAGCGTGCGACCCTGCACGGGAAGCTGGAAATCGCGCGGCGGCGGAATGCTCGCGCTGGGAGCAGGAGCCGGGGCAGCGGGGAGCGCAGTGGCGAGATCGGCAGGACGCAGCACCGGTCCGGGCAGCGCGGCGAGTTCCTGACGCAGCGCCGCCACCTCGCCCAATTTGTCCACCAACCCATCAAGGTCGCGCGCTTCCTCGGCCAGCGCCAGCGCGCGCTCGCCTTCACGCAGGGCCGCCCCGCGCGCATTGCGCGAGGCGAGGCGCTGCTGGTTTTCAAGCGTGGCGAGTTCAGTGCGGCGCTGGCGCAGGGCGCTTTCGCCGCTGCGCATCTGATCGAGCGCGCGTGCTGCCTGCGCCTCAAGCGCGCGGCCGCGATCAAGCTCGCTGCGCAACGCGGTGGTGCGGGCGCGGATCTGCGGCACGGCGCTATCGAGCACCGCACGGACATGGACCACGTCCTTGAGCGATCCCGGCTGCAACGCGGCAAGCGCCAGCGGGCGGCGGGCAGCGGTCTGGAGCGCGGCGGCGAGGCGGGCGGTCGGCTCCTGCTTCTTGGCCAACCGCGCCGTCAGCGTGGCGCGGGCCAGCCGCGCGATGGTGAGCTGCGCGCGGGCGACTTCGATATCGGCTTCCGCTTGCTGGATGCGGGCGGCGAGTGCGGCGGCCTCGCTCGCGGTGCGGGCGGCGGCTTCGGTCGCGGCTTCGGCCTCGCGGGTCAGGCGTGCGGCGCGGCCCTCGGCCAAGCGGCTTTCACGGGTGGCGCGGGCGAGCGCGGCTTCGGCCTCGTCTGGTGCGAGCATAGCAATCGACGGCGCGGCCTGTGTTTCGGGCAAAGCCAGCGCCAGCGCTCCGCCGACGCCGAGCATGGCAAGCAGGGTGAGGATGGTCGGCCGCGGCATGGCGGTGTCATGCCCGATGATAGGGATGCCCTGCAAGGATCGTGGTGGCGCGATAGAGCTGTTCGATCAGCATCGCCCGGGCGAGCATATGCGGCCAGGTTGCCGGGCCAAAGGCGAGCAGCAGGTCAGCCGAGGCGCGCTCGGCGTCAGAATGCCCATCCGCCGCGCCGAGCATGAAGCGCGTCTCGCGCACGCCTTCGTCCCGCCAGCGGCCCAGAAGATGGGCGAAATCCTCCGACGTCATGGCCTTGCCGCGCTCATCCAGCAGCACGGTCCGGCAGGGGGTCAGCGCATCAGCCACCTTGCCCGCGCCGGTATCGGGCCATTCGGTGAGCTTGAACGGCCAGGTCATGCGCTTGGCATAGCGATCCACCAGCTCACCCTCAGGCGACCGGCCGATTTTCCCACGCGCGATGATGTGCAAAAGGATGACACGCCCCCAAAAGAAGCGGAGCCAAACGGTCGCGCAGCGACCGCAAGGGCGACCGCCCGCCCGCAGGTGCTCCGTCGCAAAGCGACGGAACCGCACCGAGGACGCTCGCCCGGAGGGGCGAGCGAAAAACAGATTACGCTCTGCCCTGTGTCGGCTCACCACCCTCGAACGACCACATGCGTTCAAGGTTGTAGAAGGTGCGCACTTCGGGGCGGAACAGGTGGACGACAACATCGCCCGCGTCGATCAGCACCCAGTCGGCAGCCGGCAGGCCTTCGACACGCGCATGGCCGAAACCAGCTTTCTTGATCTCTTCGGCCAGCTTCTGCGCCATCGACGCCACCTGCCGGGTCGAGCGGCCGCTGGCGATCACCATGTGATCAGCAATCGAGCTCTTGCCCTCAAGCGGGATGGAGACAATCTCCTGCGCCTGATCATCGTCAAGCTGCGCGAGCACCAGCTGGTGCAGGGCATCGGTAGCCATTTCAGGCTTGCCCAGCGACGTGGCTGTGGTGGCGGCGGCTTGCACCGCGCCAAGCGGAAGGGAAGCGACAAGGGCCTCGGTCATCGGCAATCGGGTATCTCCAGAGTTTGAGGTCAATGCAGGCCACATGACGCAAGCGGGCAGAACACCGGGCCGAAACGCTGACGCGTCTCATGCCTTGTCCTCTTGCCTGAGCTTACGGAATGTCAGCCGGTCACGCACCTTTGCCCCTCGTTCCTGACTGTCCGATCCCTTGCCAAGCAAAGCATCGGCCCACCCGGCATGGGCACGGCGAATGGCCGTGGCCGAGCGGTAGTCCGGATCGAAACGCAATAACACCAGGGCTGGTGCGCTCCATTGCCCCCGTTTCCGAATGCTGGCGGCGGGCACACGATAGCGCCTGAGCCAGGCCATGGCGGGGCTCGTCATGGCATCCGCATCATAGCCCGGACGGGCAATAACCGCAATCGGCATTGTCCGGGCGATCCGGCGCCAGTCTTTCCAACGGTGCAACTGGGCGAGATTATCGCTCCCCATCAGCCAGATGAACCGGCGTCTGGGGTAACGCCGGGTGAGCCTGGCGAGCGTGTCCACGGTGTAACGGGTGCCAAGTTGCTGCTCGATAGCGGTCGGCACGATGGCCGCGCGCCGTGCCTGATTCCGCGCCGATTTGAGCCGCGCAGCCAGCGGCGCCATGCCCGCCTGCGGTTTCAGCGGGTTGCCGGGGGAGACCAGCCACCAGGCCTCGTCCAGACCCAGCGCGTCCATCGCGAACAGCGTGATCCGCCGATGCCCACCATGCGCCGGGTTGAAGCTGCCGCCGAGCAGTCCCGTGAGTTGAGGGCGCGAACGCAAGGGTGTCAGGCCCTGATTCTCACGGGCGCGTTTGCCCGCTCCCGCGCACCTGCCACTTGTAGGTCGTCAGTCCCTCCAGCGCGACGGGTCCGCGTGCGTGCAGCCGCCCAGTGGCGATCCCGATTTCTGCGCCGAGGCCAAACTCGCCCCCGTCGGCATATTGCGAGGAAGCGTTGTGCATCACGATGGCGCTGTCGACCTCGGCGAGGAAGCGTTCCGCTGCCGCCGCGTCCGCTGTCACGATCACATCGGTGTGAGCCGAGGAATGCCGCGCGATATGCGCCAGCGCCGCTTCCAGCCCGTCCACCACGGCCACAGACAGGATGGCGTCGAGATATTCGGTGTCCCAGTCATTGGCGCTGGCCGGGATCACCCGGCGGTCAAGCGCCTGCGCCCGCCCGTCACCGCGCACTTCGCAGCCCGCATCGATCAACGCGGCGACCAGCGCGGCGGCCTTGGGATAGGCCGAATCGATCAGCAGCGTCTCCATCGACCCGCAGATGCCGGTGCGGCGCAGCTTGGCGTTGACCGCGATGGCCTCGGCCATGGCAGGCTCGGCGGCAGCGTGGACAAAGGTGTGATTGATGCCGTCGAGATGCGCCAGCACCGGTACGCGCGCATCGGCCTGCACCCGCGCGACGAGACTCTTGCCCCCGCGCGGGACGATCATGTCGATGAGGCCACTCGCGGTCAGCATCGCACCGACACAGGCGCGATCTTGCGAAGGGATGAGCGTCACAGCCTCAGCCGGAACCCCGCCCGCCACAAGTCCTTCGACCAGAGCGGCGTGGATCGCGCGATTGGAATGCACCGCCTCGCTCCCCCCGCGCAGCAGCGCCGCATTACCGGCGCGCACGCACAGCGCGGTGGCATCGGCGGTGACGTTGGGGCGGCTTTCGTAGATGATCCCGATCACCCCGATCGGCACCCGGATTCGCTGAAATTTCAACCCGTTGGGCTGCTCGGACTGGTCGATGATCTGCCCCACCGGATCGGGCAGATCGGCGACGGCAGCGACCGCGTTGGCAATCGCAGCAATGCGCGCGTCATCCAGCGCCAGGCGGTCGAGCATCGCGCCTGACAGCCCGTTCGCCTTGCCTGCTGCAAGGTCCTTGGCGTTCGCCTCCAGAACCGCCGGAGCGGCGGCCCGCAAGGCATCGGCCGCACGGTGTAGCGCGGCGGCGCGCGCAGCGCTCGGCATCGCCGCAAGCGTGCGCTGCGCGAGGCGCGCGGCCTCGGCAAGGCGCGTCACCAGCGCGGCGGGATCGGCGGTTTCAGCGCCCGGCGAGATTACGGTCATGCGATTCATGCGGTGCGGTCTAGCACCACGCAGCCCCCCTGTCAGGCCCATCGCCAGAGGGGCGAATCACCTGCGGCTTAGTCGATTCGCAGCGGTTAGGCCCCGCCGTTAACGCTGCGAAACCAGAGCACCTTCACTTCGTCGTGATTCCCGTTCGATTCATCTGGGAGCGCCACATAGGATTCGACCACAGGTTAACGCGCTGATAGCGGCGCAATCGTGGGGCATAGATAACAAAATCGGGGCCGCAGTTTGTCAGACAAAATTGCCGCGAAATCGTGGGGAGAACGGCTGCGCCAGTGGTTCCCTGACCGCGAATTTTTCATGCGCGCCGATGGGCAGGTGCGCTTCATCAAAGTCTCATCGAAACTCCAGATTCGCGTCGCTGTCGGCGTGGTCGCGATGGTGCTGCTGTGGCTTGTCGCGCTCGCCGTGATGGCCTGGGGCCAATACCGGGCCGAGGCTGATCTCGCCTCCTTCGCCGAGGAAAAGGCGCGGGTCGCCACTACGGATGAGCGGATCAAGGCCTATGGCGGCAATCTCGACAAGGTCGTCGATGATCTCAAGCAGCGCCAGGAATTCCTCGACGAGATGGCGCGGATGCTGCCCGAGGATATCGTCGCCGAAGGTGCAGCGAGCGGCACTGTCTCCGATTCGTCGACCGAAGCGGCAAAGACCGTGCAAAAGGTCGGCGCGATGATCCCGCAGGCGCGCGGCCTTGCTGAAATCGAAGCCCGCCAGCTTGCCTTCGTGGAACGCTTGACCCGCTTCGCCGATGCCCGTGCTCGCCGCGCCGAGAGCGCAATGCGCAAACTGGACCTCGACCCCAAAGCCATGAGCCGCGACACGCAGCAGGCGATGGGTGGTCCCTTCGAAGCGATCAGCGGCGGAGACGACATCGACCCGCGGTTCGAACGCCTGGGCCTCAGCCTCGCGCGCATGGCGGTGCTCGAACGCGCGCTCGACGGCATCCCGCAGGTCGTGCCCGCCAGTGTCGAGAATATCACGTCAGGTTTCGGCTACCGCCGCGACCCCTTCAACGGCCACGGCGCCATGCACGCCGGGATCGACTTCAAGGGCGCGATGGGTTCGCCAATCTTCGCCGCGGCGGAAGGCCGCGTGACCTTTGCTGGATGGAAATCGGGCTATGGTCAGGCGATCGAAATCACCCATGGTAACGGGATGTTGACCCGCTATGCCCACTTGTCGCGGATCGACGTGAAGGTCGGCCAGCCGGTTGCTGCCGGCGCCACCATCGGCGGGCTCGGCAGCACCGGGCGCTCGACGGGGCCGCACCTGCATTTCGAAGTCCGCATCAATGACCGCGCGGTCAATCCGCGCCCGTTTCTGGAGGCTGCCCCCGATGTTCTCAAGGAAGTCCGCAGCGGCCGACCTGACCGCACCGCCGCCCTCGCGGCCCGCAAATAGGAGCAGCACCATGGCCTCGGGTTCGACCTTTTCCGTGATCGGCGCGGATGTGACCATCACCGGCAATGTCAGCGCTTCGGCCGACCTGCATATCGACGGTACGGTCGAAGGCGACATTACCTGCTCCAGCCTCGTGCAGGGCGAAAAGAGCAGCATCCACGGCGCCGTCGTTGCCGAAAGCGCGCGGCTGGCGGGTAAGGTCTCGGGCTCGATCAAGGCGCGTGAGCTGGTAATCCTCAAGACCGCGCATATCGAAGGCGACGTGCATTATGACGCGCTGACGATCGAACAGGGCGCGGCGGTGGATGGCCGCTTCGCACCCAACGCGCGGACCGCGGTGAAGGCTGTGCCCAGCAGCGTCGAGGCTGCGGAATAGGGCTTACAGCACCTCGGCCCGCAGCGTCTTGCGGTCGAGCTTGCCGATGATCGTCTTGGGCAGGCTTTCGCGCACCACCACCTGATCGACGCGTTCGTGCTTGCCGATCCGGGCATTGAGCCAGCTTGCCAGCTCCTCGCCGGTGGCTGAGGCGCCATCGTTCAGCGTGACATAGGCGCGCGGCACTTCGCCGCGATATTCCTCGGGCACACCAATCACCAGCGCTTCCTTCACCGCCGGATGTTCGAGAATCACGTCTTCGACCACGCTCGGGAAGACCTTGAAGCCGCCCACGGCGATCATGTCCTTGATGCGGTCGACGATTTCGAGGAACCCATCCTCGTCCACCCGCGCGACATCGCCGGTGCGCAGGTAGCGCTTGCCGTCCCGCTCCACGAAAGTTTCGGCGTCGGTTTCCGGCCGGTTCCAGTAACCCCGCATCACCTGCGGGCCGTGGACGGCAAGCTCGCCCGGTTCGCCTTCAGGGGCGAGATTTTCGGGGTGCTCCTTGTCGAGCAGAATCACTTCGGTCCCCGGCACCAATTGCCCGATCGTGCCGCGCTTGCGGGTGCCGTCATAGGGATTGGCCGAGACCACGCCTGCGCTTTCGGTCAGGCCGTAGCCTTCGACCAGCCGCACGCCGGTCGCCTCTTCGAAGCGGACATGGACGGGGCCGGGCATCGGCGCGCCGCCCGAAATGCAGATCTTGAGGCTGGAAAGGTCAGTCTTGGCGAGGTCAGGATGATCGAGCATCGCCTGAAACATCGTCGGCACGCCGGGAAAGCCGGTGCAGCGATATTGCTGGATCGTCTGGAGCACCTGCTTGGTCTCGAACCGCGGCACCATCGCAATCGAGGCACCGGTGACGCAGGCGTGATTGAGCAGGGCGGTGTTGGCGAAGACGTGGAAGAACGGCAGCGCCCCCATGAACACCTCGTCCCGCGCATTGCCGAAGGGATTGATCGCGGCGACCTGCTGAGCGTTCACGCTCAGTTGGTCATGCCCCAACATAGCGCCCTTGGGCCGTCCGGTGGTGCCGCCGGTGTATTGCAGCAGCGCGAGGTCTTGCGCGGTGACTTCGACAGAAGGAGGCGGGCCGTTCGGCGTCATATCCGTCCAGCGCCGCACCTTTGTACCATAGGCGACATCGGCGATCTGGCTGCGCTTGAGCAGCTTCAGCGCCAGCCCCTTGTACCACGGCAGCATGGCGGAAAGTGACCCCACCACCAGCGTCTCCAGCGCCGTTCCTTCGAGCACCTTGTGCGCGGTCTTGTAGAGTTCCGGCACGTCCAGCGTCACCAGCACCCGCGTGCCGGAATCGCCGACCTGCCAGCTCAACTCCTCGACCGAATAGAGCGGCGAGAAGTTCACCACTACGGCGCCTGCCATCATCGCCCCGTAATAGGCGGCGGCATAGATCGGGACATTGGGGAGAAACAGGCCGACACGGTCGCCCTTGGTGATCCCCATTGCGCTCAGCCCCAGCGCAAAGGCCTGCGCCTGCGTGAAGATCTGCTGGTAGCTGTAGGTCCGCCCCAGGAAATGCAGGAACGGGGCGTCCGGATTGGCGCGAACGCTGCGTTCCAGCATCGCGGGCAAGCTCATCGGCGCGAACCGGGTGTTGAGGGGCGTGGGGTGGTGATAGGCAGCGTTACTGACAGGCATGTCAATAATACTGGCTGACAATCACACGGCGCACAAGCGAAAGTCGGGGGAGGCGCAGGTTTTTGCCACATCAAAACAACGTCGCCCCGGACTTGATCCGAGGCTCGGCTTCTTCATCAGGTCATGAGACAGAAGATAGCCAAGCCCCGTTTCAAGCACGGGGCGACGATGTGAGATTTACGAGGGCAATAGTCTCTTAGATGAACCCGCTTTCCGGATCGATCTTCTGCTCGGCGGCTTCGGCGGCGCGGCGCGCGGCGAGCCAGGCTTCGGCCTCGGCTTCCTGCGCGGCTTGCCCGGCGGCCTTGACGTTGGCGTCGCGCTCGGCGCGCAGTTCCGCGATCAGGTTCTCGCGATCATTGCGATCCGACTTGACCGGGGCATCGACGTCTTCGGTGATCCCGGCGCGCTTGGCCGCCTTGGCGACCATCGCGTCAAGCTCACGCTGCGAACACAGGCCCAGCGTCACCGGGTCTTTCGGGGTGATGTTCTGGATGTTCCAGTGGGTCCGGTCGCGCAGGGCACCGATGGTGTTGCGGGTCGTGCCGATCAGCTTAGAAATCTGCGCGTCCGACACTTCGGGATGGTTGCGCAGGATCCACGCGATGCCATCCGGCTTGTCCTGCCGCTTCGACACGGGGGTGTAGCGCGGGCCCTTGGTGCGGGTCACTTCGACCGGAGCCTTGTGCATCCGCAGCGAATAGGTCGCGTCGGCCTGACCCTTTTCAATCTCGGCCTGCGTCAGCTCGCCCGAGTGAACCGGATCGCGCCCGGTGTACTTGCTGCCTGCAAGGTCATCGGCCATTGCCTGCACTTCGAGGATGTGAAGTCCGCAGAACTCGGCAATCTGCTCGAACGAGAGCGCGGTGTTGTCCACTAGCCAGGTCGCGGTGGCATGCGGCATCAGCGGCTTGGGCTGATCCTTGATCGCCATGGTGGGAATCTCCGTTGAAAATGAAAGGGCCGCCCCTTTCGGAGCGGCCGCCTTGGATTCCTAAATAGGCGAATGCCGCGAAAACGGCAAGGAATGGATTCAGAAAGCGGGCATCGCTTGCAGCGAAACCGCTTCCTCCTCTTCCAGCGCGACCAGACCGGCGAGGAACTGGCGCGTGGCCGCTTCCCACGAATAGCCGGCGGCATAGGCGGCGCAGGCGGCACGGTCGCAATAGCGGGCGGCGTCGATCGCGCGGGTGAGGTCTTCGGACATCGCGCCTACGGCATCGGTGATGATGTCGAGCGGCCCTGCCACCGGGAAAGCGGCCACCGGCGTCCCGCAGGCAAGTGCTTCGATCATGACGAGGCCGAAGGTGTCGGTGCGGCTGGGGAAGACGAACACATCCGCTCCGGCATAGCAGCCCGCCAGGTCAACCCCCGATCGCTTGCCGAGGAACAGCGCTTGCGGAAATTTAGCCGCCAGCGCCGCGCGGGCCGGGCCATCGCCCACCACGACCTTGGTGCCGGGATAGGGGCAGGCGAGGAAGGCTTCGATGTTCTTCTCGACCGCGACCCGTCCGACATAGAGCAGGATCGGCCCGGCGATCCCGGCATATTCGGGTGGCGGCGGGGCCTTGGGCGAAAAGCAGGCGAGATCGACACCGCGGCTCCAATGGGTGAGCTGGGTGAGACCCTGTTCGCGCAGCTGGGTGCGGATCGTCTCGGTCGCGACCATGATCCGCTGTGCCGGGCGGTGGAACCAGCGGATATAGGGCCAGAAGGTGCGCGCCGGCAGGCCGGTGCGCCGCGCGAGGTAATCGGGGAACTGGGTGTGGTAGGCGGTGGTGAACGGCACCCTTCGCCGCAGGCAATAGCGCCGCGCCGCCAGCCCGAGCGGGCCTTCGGTGGCGATATGCACTGCGTCAGGCGAGATTCGCGCCAACCGCCGCCCGACCGCGCCAGGGGCCGTCAGCGCCAGGCGAATTTCGGGATAGGTCGGCGCCGGGATCGAGGGGTAGCCCTCGGGCGAGATCACCGTGACCTGATGGCCCCAACCGCGCAGCACCTCGCACGTGGTCGAAAGCGTGCGCACCACGCCATTGGTTTGCGGATGCCAGGCATCAGTGATGATGGCGATCGAAGCTGGCGTCACGCCGCCACACGCGCAGGGGTATCGGCGGAGGTATCGACCAACGCTGCGGCACGCTCCCGCCGCTTCATCTCTTCGGGCCAATGGAGAATCTCCATCCGCCCGTCATGATGCTCGACCAGCGCGTTGCAGCCTTCGACCCAGTCACCATCGTTCCAATATTCGACCGGCTTACCGTTATGTTGGAACTCACGGAATTCAGCGGTGTGGATGTGGCCGCACACGACGCCATCGACCCCACGCTCGCCAGCCGCGCGGGCGACGGCTTCCTCGTACTTGCCGATGAATTCGACCGCGTTCTTGACCTTGTGCTTGGCCGCCTTGGACAGCGACCAATAGGGCTTGCCCAGCCAGCGCCGCACGGTGTTCACCGCGATGTTGCACTTCATCATCAGGTGATAGGCATGGTCACCCACGAAGGCGAGCCAGCGGTGCGACAGCATCACGGCATCAAACTCGTCACCATGCAGGACCATCAACCGGCGGCCATCGGCGGTGTCATGGAAGGCGGCGCGGCGGATTTCGATGCCGCCGAAGTTCAATCCGGTGAACTGGCGGAACATCTCGTCGTGGTTGCCCGGGATATAGACGATCCGGGTCCCGCGATGCGCGCGCTTCAGAATGCGCCAGACGATGTCATTGTGTGCGGCGGGCCAGTAGAACTTTTTCTTCAGCCGCCAGCCATCGATAATGTCGCCGACCAGGTACATCGTCTCGCTGTCAGTATGGTCGAGGAAGTCGATCAGCAGCTCGGCATTGCAGCCCTTGGTGCCGAGGTGAACATCGCTGATCCAGATCGTGCGATAGGAGCGTCGTTCGCCGCCGACCGGTTCGGGCACCCGCGGCGGGCTGAGCGGCAGGCTCGTGATGTTGTCATTGATCAGGTCGGAAAGGTCGGCGCTGGTCATGGGCAATCCCGCAGATCGTGGTTCGCTTGCAACCCCTTGGCAGGGAAATGTTACAGCCGACTCACAGACTGGTGACGGTTTCGCGTCACTGCATCGCGATGAACCCCGGGAGAGCCTGCACCCGCGCGATCCAGCTGAGGATGTGCGGGTAATCGCGCAGACCGAAGCCGCCTTCCTCCGCGACATGGGTGTACGGGAACAGGGCAATGTCCGCGAGCGTCGCGCCCTTGCCGCAGAAAAATGCGTGGTTCGCCAGATGCGTGTTCATCAGATCGAGCGCCGCGCAGCCCGCCGTGCGTTTGGCGATGATCTGCGCGCTCTGCTGCTCCGAAAGGTTCGCCTCGCCGACGAAGTGCAGCCAGAAGCGGAGCGTCGCGATATTGGGCTCGTGGTTGTATTGTTCGAAGAACATCCAGCGCAGCATGTCGGCCTGGGCGAAGCGATCCTCCGGGATCAGCGCAGAACCATGCGCGAGATACCAGCAGGCGGCGTTGCTCTCCGGCAGGAAGCGCGCATCAGCCCCCTCACCGATCTGAAGCACCGGAATGCGGCCATTGGCGTTGACGTTGGCGAGAAACGCCGGCGTCCGGGTCTCGCCCTTCATGATGTCATAGCCCCGCGTTGCCAGCGGCAGGCCGAGCAGCGCAGCGGTGAGCTTGATCTTGAAGCAATTCCCGCTGCGGGGGTCTTCGTGGAGGGTGAGGGGGGCCATGAACATGCTCCGGTGTTTGTGCGTCGAGACTGTCTGTTGCTTCGATGCCCGCCGCGTGACAATTGGCCGAATTGCCATTTACAGGAAGGATTCTGCCAATGCCGTCCGAACCGCCCTGCGGGCCGTCCGTCGTCGCGCTCGCCTTTGACGGGGCACCGATGTTCGAACTGAGCATCCCGGCCGAGATTTTCGGCCTGCCGCGCCCGGATTTCGGCGCGGATTGGTATCGCTTCGCGCTTGCCTCAATCGATGGCGCGCCGGTGCGCACCAGCCACGGTTGGCAGCTTTCGGTCGATGGCGACCTGTCACTGTTTGACCGCGCCGATCTGATCGTCATTCCCGGCTGGCGACCCGCCGACCCCGCGCTTCCCGATGCCCTGCGCGCGGCCTGTCTTGCCGCCCATACCCGCGGAGCCCGCTTTGCCTCGATCTGTTCAGGGGCCTTCCTGCTCGCCGAACTCGGCCTGCTCGACGGACGGCGGGCGACCACGCACTGGCTCCACGCCCCGCGGCTCGCCCAGCGCTATCCGCGGGTCGCAGTCGCATCGGACATCCTGTTCGCCGATAGCGGCGACGTGCTGACCTCGGCGGGATCGGCGGCGGGGATCGATCTGCTGCTCCACATCGTGCGCGGCGATTACGGCGTGGCGCGGGCGAATGCGGTGGCGAAGCGGCTGGTGCTGCCCGCTCAGCGCGAGGGCGATCAGCGCCAGTTCGACGATTCGCTGCGCGCCCCGCTCCCGTCAGACCGGCTGGCCGCGCTGATGACCCGGATTCTCGCCCAGCCTGACGAGGACTGGCCTGTCAGCCGCCTCGCGGACGAAGCCGGGATGAGCCTGCGCAGCGTCGCGCGCGCCTTCACCGCCCGGGCCGGATGCGCACCAGGCACCTATGTCCTGAAGGCGCGGATCGCCCGCGCGCGCGAATTGCTGGAGACGACGGGCCTGCCGATCGAACGGGTCGCGCAGCTCGCCGGGTTCGGTTCGGCAACCAGCCTACAGCAGAACTTCCGGCGCCAGCTGGGATGCGCGCCGACCGCCTACCGTCGCAACTTCACCGGTATGCCGGTTCCCGCGCCGGGGGCTTAGCCGCCGGCCACTTCCAGCACGATCTTGCCGATGTGGTCGCCCTTTTCCATCCGCGCGTGGGCGGCAGCGGCTTCGGCGAGGGGGAAGGTCATGTCCATCACCGGCGCCAGCTCGCCATCGGCGAACAGCGGCCAGGCATTGTCGGCGATCTCGTCCGCGAGCGCGGATTTGAAGCTGTCGGAGCGCGGTCGCAGGGTCGATCCGGTCAGGGTCAGGCGGCGCATCATCACCACCGCCATGTTGATGTCGGCCTTCGCCCCGCCCAGCACCGCGATGGTGACGTGGCGGCCATCTTCGGCCAGACACTTGAGATTGCGCGCGACATAGTCGCCCGAGACCATGTCGAGCACCACGTGGACGCCCTTGCCCTCGGTATGGGCCATGACCGCCTCGACATAGTCGGTCTCGCGGTAATTGATCGCGAGATCCGCGCCGATCCGGGTCGCGGCAGCGCATTTGGCGGTGTCGCCGCAGGTCACGATCACCTCAAGCCCGAACGCCTTGGCGAGCATGATCGCCATGGTGCCGATGCCGGACGTACCGCCGTGGATGAGCACCCGCTCGCCATCACGGGCCAGGCCGCGCTCGAACAGGTTGTGCCACACAGTGAACAGGGTTTCGGGGAGTGCGGCGGCTTCGGCCAGCAGCATCCCTTCGGGCACCGGCAGGCAGTGCTGCCAGTGCGCCGCGCAATATTCGGCGTAGCCTCCGCCCGGCGTGAGCGCTGCGACATATTGCCCGATCATCTCGCGCGGGACTTCGGTGCCGACCGCCACGATTTCGCCCGCGACTTCCAGCCCCAGCAACGGCGAGGCCCCCGGCGGCGGCGGATAGGCGCCCGCGCGTTGCAGGCAATCGGGCCGGTTGACCCCGGCATAGGCGACACGGATCAGCACATCGTCCGGCCGCAGGCGCGGCAGCGGGCTGGTTTGCAACCGCAGCACCTCCGGCCCGCCCGGCGCGTCGAAGCCAATCGATTGCATGGTCTCCGGCAAGTCGACCTCGCTGCTTGCAACCATCACAATCTGCCCCCAATCCACCGCAGTTAACTATCTCGCATGTGCGAATAACCGTCTCGCCGATTGACAGCAAGCCGCTTGGGCCTGATGCTGCGGCGCAATGGAAGAACCCGATCGCCCCCGGCCCAGCGGAGACGCGGCGAGTCGCCTCGGACACGAGGACCTCGCCCCCTATTCGCAGGCCGAACTGGATGAACGGATCGCCCTGCTCGAGACCGAGATTGCCCGGGTGACGGCCCACCGCGACAAGGCTGCCGCCCACCGCGCCGCGGCTGATGCGCTGTTCGGGAAGGGCGGCGGATGATCCGCGCGGTATTCTTCAGCGTATCACCCTTAGGGGATTCGCAATTTGCGCCGCCCATCCCATATTGTCGGAAACTGGCTTCCCCCGCTCCTTCGCCACGAGCATCCTCCCGCAGATAGAGGCCTCTCCCATGCCCAGCTTCGCCCAGAACCTCGAACGCACGCTGCACAACGCACTCGGCAATGCGTCCGAACGGCGGCATGAATATGCCACGCTCGAACACCTGCTCTTGGCGCTGATCGACGATGAGGACGCCGCCGCTGTCATGGCCGCCTGCGGTGTCGATTTGGCCGAGCTTGGCGAGGTCGTGAAGCAGTATCTCGATCAGGAATATCAGTCGCTCAAGACCGAAGACGGCGCCGATCCGCAGCCGACCGCTGGTTTCCAGCGGGTGATCCAGCGCGCGATCCTTCACGTCCAGTCCTCGGGCAAGGATACGGTCACCGGCGCCAATGTGCTGGTCGCGCTGTTTTCGGAACGCGATAGCTACGCGGTCTATTTCCTCCAGCAGCAGGATATGAGCCGCCTGGATGCGGTGAGCTTTATCAGCCACGGCATCGGCAAGGGCGGCCGCCAGATGGAGCCCAAGACACCGCAGGGCACCGACAAGGCGGATGAGCCTGCGCAGACCAAGGAAGCGGGCGGCGGCAACAAGAAGGAAACCGCGCTCGACCAGTTCACCGTCAACCTCAACGCCAAGGCCGAAAGCGGCAAGATTGATCCGCTGATCGGGCGCGGGCCGGAGGTTGACCGGACGATCCAGATCCTGTGCCGCCGTTCCAAGAACAACCCGCTCTATGTCGGCGATCCCGGCGTGGGGAAAACCGCGATTGCCGAAGGTCTGGCGCGCAAGATCATCGAAGGCGATGTGCCCGAAGTGCTGCTGCCCGCGGTGATCTACTCGCTCGACATGGGCGCGCTGCTGGCCGGCACGCGCTATCGCGGCGATTTTGAAGAACGCTTGAAGCAGGTCGTGACCGAGCTTGAAGCCATGCCCAATGCGGTACTGTTCATCGACGAGATCCACACGGTCATCGGCGCTGGCGCGACCAGCGGCGGGGCAATGGATGCCTCGAACCTGCTCAAGCCTGCCCTGTCGAGCGGCGCGATCCGCTGCATCGGGTCGACCACCTACAAGGAATTCCGCAACCACTTCGAAAAGGACCGCGCGCTGCTGCGCCGGTTCCAGAAGATCGACGTGAACGAGCCCACCATCGAGGACACGATCAAGATCCTCAAAGGTCTGCGCTCGGCCTTCGAAGAACACCACAAGGTCAAGTACACGCCGGACGCGATCAAGACCGCGGTGGAGCTGTCGGCGCGTTACATCAATGACCGCAAGCTGCCGGACAAGGCGATCGACGTGATCGACGAGGTCGGCGCGATGCAGATGCTCGTCCCGCCGAGCCGCCGCAAGAAAACCATTACCGCGCGCGAGATCGAGCAGGTCATCGCAACGATGGCGCGCATCCCACCCAAGTCGGTCAGCAAGGACGATAAGAAAGCGCTCGAAAACCTCGAACGCGATCTGAAGCACGTCGTCTTCGGGCAGGACGAGGCGATCACCCGCCTCGCCACCGCCATGAAACTGAGCCGTGCGGGCCTGCGCGATCCCGACAAGCCGATTGGCTCGTTCCTGTTCTCCGGCCCCACCGGCGTCGGCAAGACCGAGGTCGCGCGCCAGCTTGCGAACATCATGGGGATCGAGCTCAAGCGGTTCGACATGTCGGAATATATGGAGCGGCACTCGGTCTCCCGGCTGATCGGCGCGCCTCCGGGCTATGTCGGTTATGATCAGGGCGGTCTGCTCACCGATGCCGTCGACCAGAACCCGCATTGCGTGCTGCTGCTCGACGAGATCGAGAAGGCCCACCCTGACCTGTTCAATATTCTGTTGCAGGTGATGGATAATGGCCGTCTGACCGATCACCACGGCAAGACAGTCGATTTCCGCAATGTGGTGCTGATCATGACCACCAATGCCGGTGCGTCCGACATGGCGCGCAGCGGGATCGGGTTTGGCGACGTGTCGAAGGCCGATGCCGGGACCGAGGCGGTGAACAAGATGTTCACCCCCGAATTCCGCAACCGTCTGGATGCGATCGTGCCCTTTGCCTATCTCGGCAAGAGCATCGTGGCCCGCGTGGTCGACAAGTTCATCCTCCAGCTGGAACTCCAGTTGGCCGAACAGAACGTCCACATCCAGTTCGACAGCGACGCCCGTGCGTGGCTGGGGGACAAGGGTTACGACAAGCTCTACGGCGCCCGCCCGATGTCCCGCCTGATCCAGGACAAGATCAAGCAGCCGCTCGCCGAAGAACTGCTGTTCGGCAAGCTGGCCGAAGGCGGCGAGGTGCATGTCAGCATCAAGGACAACAAGCCGTCCTTCGAAATGACCCCGGCCCCGCCGAAGGTGAAGCCGGTGAAGAAGGTCTCGACCAAGAAAAAGGCGCCCGCAAAGAAGCCTGCGACCGAGACGGACGAAGGCTGAGGCCAACCGAAATGAAAAACGGGGCGCGGGAGAGGAACATCTCCCGCGCCCTTTTTGTTTAGTGCACAATGACCGCCCCATTCTCCTGGATCCGGCCCGAGCCGCACGGCATCCATGTCGTCCCTGCCGACATCTGGGTCGATCCCTCGCGCGCCGTGCCGCGGGCTTTGGTGACCCACGGCCATGCCGACCACGCGCGCGGCGGGCATGGGGAGACCATCGCGACCCCGGCAACGCTGGCGATCATGAAGTTGCGCTACGCAACTTCGGACGGTGCGGTGCCGGTCGCGTATGGGGAGAGCATCGCCCTCGGCGGCGGCGTTTCCGCAACCTTCCTGCCCGCGGGTCATGTGCTCGGCTCGGCGCAAATCCTGCTCGAACACGCGGGCGAGCGGGTCATCATCACCGGCGATTACAAACGCGCGCCCGATCCGACCTGCGCGCCGTTTGAAGTCACGCCCTGCGACATCTTCATCACCGAGGCGACCTTCGGCCTCCCGGTCTTCACCCACCCGCCCATCGGCGAGGAGATCGGCAAGCTGCTCGACGCGCGCAGGGAAAACCCCGACGCCTGCATCCTCGTCGGCGCCTATGCGCTGGGCAAGGCGCAGCGGGTGATCGCGGAATTGCGCGCGGCGGGGCACACGGACACGATCTGGCTCCACGGCGCGATGGAAGCGATGTGCCGGTTGTATGAGGAACATGGCGTGGCGCTGGGCGATCTGCGTCTCGTCAGCGATGCCACCAAGGATGAGATGCGCGGCGCGATCGTGGTCGCCCCGCCCTCAGCGCTCAACGACCGCTGGAGCCGCCGTCTGCCTGATCCAATCACCGCGATGGCGAGCGGCTGGATGCGCGTGCGTGCCCGTGCCCGGCAGCGGGGGGTCGAATTGCCGCTGGTGATCTCCGACCATGCGGACTGGAACGAACTCACCCGCACCATCGCGCAGGTAAACCCGCAGGAAACCTGGATCACCCACGGCCGCGAGGAAGCGCTGCTGCGCTGGTGCGAGCTATCCCAGCGCCGCGCGCGGGCGCTGGCGCTGGTGGGCTACGAGGACGAGGATGACTGAGGTGGTGGTGGATCGAGAGTGCCTCCCCGTTGCGAAGCAATGGGGAGGGGGACCGCTCGCCGCGAGGCGAGTGGTGGAGGGGTCCTGCGGCCGGAACCAACCTCTCCGTCAGCCCTGTGGGCTGCCACCTCCCCATTCGCAAGCGTACGGGGAGGGACTTGATCCGCCGCGCTTACTTGATCTCGGCCAGATCGGCAGCGATCTTGGCCAGCATCTCGTCCGTGATCATCCCCTGCGAGAAGGGTGCGACCGCCTTGAGGCTGAGCGATTTGAACTGTTCGTAAGCCGGGTGCTGCGTCAGATCCATCCCGTTGAAATGCTTGGCGACTGCCGCCTTGGCACGTTCGTCCGCCATCAGCACTTCGATGGGGGTGTCGATGCTGAAGGCCGTGGCAGGAGCGGTGGTGGGCACGCTGTCATCGGCGAAAGCCGGGATCGTCAGGGCAGCAACGGTCAGGCCCAGAGCAGCAAGCGGAGCAAACTTCATAACAGCGAATCCTCGTTGAAGACGCGCACCCATGCGGCGTCAGCGACGCGCTTTAGCCGATCCATATGGCACTGCAATGAACGGATCGACGAACGGATCGATGAACGGATGGAGCACGGCTGATGGAGGAGTTTGCCGCCCTGCTCGACGCGCTGGTCTACACCACCAGTCGCAACCGCAAGCTGGCGCTGATTGCGGCCTATTTGCGCCAAGCCCCCGATCCTGATCGCGGCTGGGCCTTGGCGGGCTTGACCGAGGGGCTGGATTTCCCGGCCGTGAAGTCATCGACCGTGCGCAATCTGATGATGGAACGGGTCGATCCGGTGCTGTGGGCGCTCTCCCGCGATTTCGTGGGCGATACGGCGGAAACGGCGAGCCTGCTGTGGCCCGAGCCCGAGGATGCCGCAGCGCAACCGCCGCTCACCCTGGCCGAGGTGGTCGAGCGGCTCGCCGCCCTCACCCGCGCGACCGCCCCGAAAGAACTGCCGCTGCTGTTCGACCGGATGGATGCCAAGGGCCGCTATGCCCTGATCAAGCTCGCCACCGGCGGGATGCGCGTCGGCGTCTCGGCCCGGCTCGCCAAGACGGCCTTTGCACTCGCCTTCGATGTGTCGGTGGAGGAGGTCGAGGAATATTGGCACGCCCTCACCCCGCCCTATACCGAGCTGTTCCAATGGGCCGCAGACGGAGGCCCTGCGCCCGATCTCGCCGGGGTACCACGCTTCCGCCCTTTCATGCTGGCCCACCCACTCGAAGATGGCGAAGTCGACTTGGCCGACTACGCCGCCGAGTGGAAGTGGGACGGCATCCGGGTCCAACTGGTGCGCGCAGGCGGGGAAACGCGGGTCTACTCCCGTTCAGGCGACGATATCTCGGCGAGTTTCCCCGAAATGCTCACTGTGCTGCCGATGGACGCTGTCCTGGACGGCGAATTGCTGGTGCGCGGATCGGCGCAAGGCGGCGAGGCTGGCGGTGCCGCCAGTTTCAATGCGCTGCAACAGCGGCTTGGGCGCAAGACCGTGTCGGGCAAGATGCTCAAGGAGGCCCCCGCCTTCGTACGGCTCTATGATGTGCTGCTGCTGGACGGCATCGATTGGCGCGAGCACCCGTGGAAGTCGCGCCGCGCGACTTTGGAAGGCCTGATGCCGCGCCTGCCCGCCAGCCATTTCGACCTGTCCCAACTGGTCGAGGCCGAAGACTTCGCCGCGCTGGCCGCCATCCGCGACACCGCGCGCGACGAAGCGATCGAAGGCCTGATGCTCAAGCATCGGGAGAGCCCCTATGTGGCCGGCCGCAAGGTCGCGCTGTGGTACAAGTGGAAGCGCGATCCGCTGCTGGTGGATTGTGTGGTGATGTATGCCCAGCGCGGCAGCGGCAAGCGGTCGAGCTTCCATTCGGATTTCACCTTTGGCTGCTGGGACGGTGATCCCGATGCGGGCGCGGAGCTGCTGCCGGTGGGCAAGGCCTATACCGGCTTCACCGATGCGGAGCTGAAACAGCTCGACAAATTCGTGCGCCAGAACACGCTGAACCGCTTCGGCCCCGTGCGGGAGGTGAAGCGTGAGCTGGTGTTCGAGGTGGCGTTCGATTCGGTCCACACCAGCAAACGCCACAAGAGCGGCCTCGCCATGCGCTTCCCCCGCATCCACCGCATCCGCTGGGACAAGCCCGCGCACGAGGCCGACCGGATCGAAGCGCTGCGGGCGCTGGTGAAGGACTAAGCCAGAACCTCGTCATTGCGAGGAGCCGAAGGCGACGAAGCAACCCATGGCATGCCATTGCGCCAAGCGGGACGCTGCGGTTGATGGATTGCCGCGCGGCTGCTCCGCTCGCAATGACGAGGGCGGAGGGTGCATTGATAAAGGACGGGCCGCGGCCTACCTCACCCTCACACCATCGGGAGAGACCTATGTCCTACGCCACCGCCGCCCTTGCCACTTATGCCAACATGCTGGGCACGCTCGACAACCTCGTCGCGAAGGCCGGCGCGCATCCGAAGGGCGAGGCACTGCTGCAAGTGCGGCTTGCTGAGGACATGTTCCCGCTCTCCACGCAGATCCGCTTTACCCTCGACCAGGTCACCACCGCGCTCAACCGGCTCGGCGATCTCGGACTGGCCTCGAACGAGAGCGACATCACCAGCTTCGCCGATGCCCGCGCCCGGATCGCCAAGGCGAAAGACATGGTCGCCGCGACCGATCCCGCCACTTGGCCGGGCGCGAACGACGTGGTGGAGTTCGATCTGCCCAACGGCATGGGCTTCGTGATGCAAGCGCATGAATATTGCCGCGATTGGGCGACGCCGCAGTTCTATTTCCACCTGATGACGGCCTATGCGATCCTGCGTGCCGAGGGGCTGGCGATCGGCAAGATCGACTATGTCGGCTATATGATGAAATATCTTAAGCAACCCGCCTGAGATGCACCGCTACGACCCCGCCCGCCAACGCCTCGCGCTCGGCCTTGCCGGATTGGCGGGGCTGGTGGATGCGACGGGGTTTGTGGTCGCGGGGGGCTACTTCACCAGCTTCATGTCGGGGAACACGACCCGGATGGGCGTGGAGCTGGTCGAACGGCCAACGCTGGCCCTCGCACCGCTGGGGTTGATCGCCTGCTTTCTGGCGGGTGTCATCGGCGGCGCGGTGATTGGGC
>NZ_JAAALE010000001.1 GCF_009905735.1 Porphyrobacter sp. SLTP | reverse complement strand
CCCCCACCCGCCCCACGCCGACGCAGGCGCGCGCCGTGGGCGAAGTGCTGGCGCGGCTGCATCTGGCGGCTGAGGATTTCCCCCGCACCCGCGCCAATGCGATGGACTTTGCCGCGATCGCCGCGATTCTGGAGGCGTGCGGGGCGGAGCGGCTGGCGACGATCGACCCTGCCCTGCCCGCGATGCTCGATCACGCCCGCACCGCCGCCGCGCTCGACCTGTCGGCGCTGCCGCAGTCGCAGACCCATACCGACCTGTTCCCCGACAATGTCCTGATGCTGGGCGACCGAGTGACGGGCCTCATCGATTTCTACTTCGCCTGCACCGGGCCCATGGTGCTCGACCTTGCTGTCACCCATGCCGCGTGGTGCTTCGATGCGGCCAACGCATACCGCCCCGATTGCGGCGCGGCGCTGGTGCAGGGCTATCAGAGCGTCCGCCCGCTCGAACCAGCGGAACGCGCGCGGTTTGCTGACGTCGCCAAGGGCGCGTGCCTGCGTTTCGTCGCCAGCCGCGCCGAAGACTGGCTCGACACCCCGGACGACGCGCTGGTCACCCGCAAGGACCCGATGCAATTCGCGCGCCGCTGGCAGTTCTACGACCAGGCGGGCGACGGCCTGCTTGCGTGATCGCCCTCTGCCGCCATAGGGGACTGGCATGAAACATGTCGAAATCTTCACCGACGGCGCCTGCAAGGGCAATCCCGGCCCGGGCGGCTGGGGCGCTCTGCTGCGGATGGGCCCGCATGAAAAGGAACTGTCCGGCGGAGAGCGGGACACGACCAACAACCGCATGGAGCTGATGGCGGCGATCAAGGGGCTGAATGCGCTGATCGAGCCGTGCAAAGTCGACCTCTATTCCGACAGCAAATATGTGCTCGACGGGATGAGCAAGTGGATCCACGGCTGGCAGCGCAATGGCTGGGTCAATGCCAGCAAGAAACCGGTGCGCAATGCCGATCTGTGGCACGATCTGATCGAAGCCGCCCGCCCGCACAAGGTGACCTGGCACTGGGTCAAGGGCCACAATGGCCACCCTGAAAATGACCGGGTCGACGCGCTGGCGAGCGCCGAGGCAGCGCGGGTCGCTGGGGGATAGCGCCAGCATCCTCCTTCGTCATTGCAAGCGGAGCGAAGCAATCCATGGACGAACTGCGCTGCCGACATAACCGTCAGCTCATGGATTGCTTCGTCGCCTTCAGCGCCTCGCAATGACGAGGAATAATTTTAGCTGTTGTCTTCAACCTCGGCGCCGGGGCCGTTCTTCTTGATCGAATCGATCGCGTTCTGCGCGCTCGCCTTGCTCGAATAGCCCTGGGTCGAGAACATCACTTCCGAGTTGTATTTGAACCGCACCCGGAACTCGCCGGCGTTATCCTTGTAGATTTCAAACGTGTGCGCCATCGGCTTTCCCTCCCTTGTGGTTAATCGAGATTAGGGAAATGCCAGAAGGCCAGCGGCTTGGCTAGACGCTTAACGCCTCGGCCTGCGCTGACCATCGTGCCGGGGCATACATGGCCGGATCAATGGCCGCGGTCATGGCGTCGGCCCCATGTCCCAGCAGCAACTGCGCCCCCAGCCGAGCGGCGGCAGGCGCGGTCTGGATGCCGAAGCCGCCTTGGCCTGCGAACCAGAAGAAACCCTCGGCATTGGCGTCAAAGCCATAGACCGGCAGCCGGTCAGGCGCGAAGCTGCGCAGGCCCGCCCAGCGCCGCTCGACCGCTTCGATCCGCCAGTCGGTGACCTGCTGGAAACGGTCAATGGCGATGGCGACGTCAAGTTCCTCGGGCGCGGCATCGCAGGGTTCGCTCGGGATTTCGTCATGCGGGCTGAGCCACAGGCGTCCGGCGTCCGGCTTGAAATAGAAGCCGCCATTGATGTCGAGCACCAGCGGCAAATCGGCAGGGGCTTGCGGCGCAACGCGCAGGACGGCGACGGTGCGGCGGAAGGGCGCAATGCCGATGGGGCGAACGCCAGCGAGACGCGCGATGCTGTCCGCCCACGCGCCTGCGGCATTGACGATGGTGGCCGCACGCCACGTCTCCCCGCGCTGGGAGGTCATGGTCCAAGCGCCGCCCTCGCGCACAAGGCCCGCGACCTGCGCCCGGCAGGCGATCTCCACGCCAAGCCGACGGCACGCGCCGAGATAATGCTGGTGCAGCCCCGCCACATCGATGTCAGCGCAGGCGGGCTGGTGCAGCGCTTCGGTCCAGTCCGGGCGGATATGCGGCACCTTGTCCGCCAGTTCGGCGGGACTCAGTCGCTCAATGGTGACGCCGGTTCCGGCGAAGGTTGCGACATGATCCTCCATCTTCGCGCGGTCTTCCCCGCGCCCGATATAGAGCGCGCCGCGCGGGGTCAGGAATCCGTGCTCGCCAAGATAGGTACCCGAGGCCAGCGTCAGCGGCACCACGCCCGGGCCGCCGTAGCATTCCTCCCAGAACGCGGCCGAGCGTCCCGTGGCATGATACCCCGGCGCATCCTCCGCTTCGAGCAGCAGCACGGTGGCGTGGGGCGCAAGTTCCGCTGCCAGGCTCGCGCCTGCCATGCCGGCCCCGATGATGGCGATATCGTAGATCATGCAGGTGGCGCCGTCCGGTCGAGGAAGTCGGCGATTCTCGCCATGATGGGATCCCGCACGGCGTCTTCTTCGCGCAGCACTTCGTGATGAGCCTCGGCGCCCAAGGCCATCATCTCGCCCTTGGGCAACCGCTTGGCAGCCTTGAGGTTGGCGGCGTGGCTGACCAGCTTGTCGGACGCGGTGGAGATAATCAGCACGGGCACGTCCACCGCTTCCAGCGCGCCGGGAGCGTCCAGCACCCGCCAGGAGGCATAGGCCCGCTCGACCCAGCGCCAGCTCGCTGGCCCCATGACCAGCTGCGGGCGGTGGTCACGCCACCATTGCTCATCGGCGTAGCGCACCGGATCATGGGTGAGCAGATGCGAGCGGGCGGCGGGAAGCTCGCCCGGCTTTTCGCTCCATTTCCACGCCTGGCGCAGCGGATCGCCGATCCGGCACATGGTCTGCGCCACCCGGTGGAGCATGGGAAGCGGCAACGGCGGGCCGTTCATGCCGGTCATCGGCGCGCTCAGCACCACGGCGTCCGGCTTGACCCGCCCAGCCGCCAGCGCGCGCAGCACGATATGGCCGCCCATCGAATGGGCCGCGAGCACATGCGGCCCCGGCGTTTCGGCGACCCAGCGCTCCCACAAGTGTGCCAGATCATCAACCCAGATGCTGAAATCCTCGATATGGCCCGTGACCGCATCCTTGCCGAGCCGCCCCGATGCCGCCTGCCCGCGCCAGTCTGACGCAGTCACCCGCCACCCGGCGCGGTGCCATTCATCCAGCGTCTCGAGGTATTTTTCGTAGAAATCGGCGCGCCCCGGAAGAAACAGGATCGAGCCGCGCGGCACAGCACCGCCGGGCCAGTCGATCCGGCGCACGGCATGACCGTCTGCGGCTGCCCACGTGCTTTCCTGCGCGTGGGGCGGGATTGCCCGGCGATCGATCATGGCTTCGCTCCCGCAGGGTCAGGTCGCATGCCGTTTGTCGTGGTTACTATTTGGTAAGTCATAACCTGTAGCAGTGTCCCATTGAAGGACGGCCCACGCATCTCGCGAGGGCTCGCGTCGGGGGCACGAAGTCGATGAATTCCATTTCCTACGGTCTGCTGATCGCCTTGGCAATTGCGCTGGTCTTTGCCGCGTTCACGGATATGAGGCGCCGCCAGATCGATAATTGGCTGAATGCCGCCATCGCGCTCGGCGCGCCGGTGTTCTGGTGGGCGAGCGGGTTGTCGCTGTGGCCCGATGTCGCGATCCAGTTGGGCGTGGCGCTCGCCGCCTTTGCCGTCTTTGCGGGGATGTTCGCGCTCCGCATGATGGGCGGCGGCGATGTGAAGCTGCTGACGGTGCTGGCGCTGTGGATCACCCCGTTCAATTTCATGCAGTTGCTGCTGGTGATGGCACTGGCAGGCGGCGCACTGACGATCGTGATGGTCGGCTGGCACACCATCCGCCGCGAACGCGACAAGCTCAAGATTCCCTACGGCGTGGCCATCGCATTTGGCGGGTTGTGGGTGCTGGCGGTCAACTACCTGCCGGGCGGCGCAATCGCCGCTCAGGCGGCGTGAACCCGATTTTAACCAGTCAAGACTTACGTATCGCAACCATACCCGCCCGCTAACCAAACCTAGGGCATTTACGAGGGGGCTATTTGAGCCATGGATAGGAAGAAACTGGTTCTGCTGCTCGGAGCGCTGATCATCGCGATCGGGACGGCGATTGCTGCACGCAGCATGTTCACCGGAGGCGCTGCCCCCAATGCCGAAGCCGCCGTGCCCACCGGGCCGCGCGTGCTTGTTGCCAAGCGGGCGCTGACTGCGGGCACCATCATCACCGCCGACGCTCTGGGCTTCCAGCCCTGGCCCAAGGAACTGGTGCAGGATGCTTACTTCATCGACGGCGAAGCCGACATGAACAAGCTGCTGGGCACTGTGGTGCGCTATCCGATCACCGCCGGTGAGCCGGTCACCCAGGGCTCGCTCGTCGCGCCGGGCGATCGCGGCTTCCTCGCTGCGGCGCTCGGGCCGGGCATGCGCGCTGTCACCGTTCCGGTGTCCGCGACGACCGGGGTGGCAGGCTTCGTCTTTGCCGGCGACCGGGTCGACCTCGTGCTGACCCAGCAGGTTTCGGGCGATTGCACCGAATGTACCCTCAACACCGCGGAAACCGTGCTGCGCAATCTGCGCGTGCTGGCGACCGACCAGACGGTTGAAAAGACCACCGACGAAAACGGCAAGACCGTGGTGAGCGAATTCCGCACCGTCACGCTCGAAGTGACGCCGAAGATCGCGGAAAAGGTCGCGGTCGCCCAGACCATCGGCACGATCAGCCTGGTGCTGCGCTCGCTCGCCGATAGCCCGGCCGAACTTGAGCGCGCTGTCGCCTCTGGCGATGTCCAGCTGCCGGCCAATGCGACGCCCGAACAGGAAGAAAAGATGCTCAAGGCCGCGATGGGTCGTCCGCTCGATAAGGGCACGACCTATGTCACCGGCGGCGATGTCTCGCGCTTCCAGCGTTCGACCGTGCCGCCCAAGAACCAGCCGCAAGGCCAGCAGCAGTCGGCACCCGCCGCTGCTCCGGCTCCGGCCCGTTCGGGTGGCTCGGATGGCAACGCTGCACCGGTCTATCGCGGCCCCAGCGTCCGCGTGACCCGCGGCAAGGAAACCGAAGAAACCGCGGTGAGCGCCAAGGCCAATGGCACCGCGATCCTCTCCAGTCAGTCGAGCGGTGTGCGCCGCGCCGGGCAAAGACTGCCCGCCGCCGGTGCGACCGTGATCAACTGAGAGGCATCAGGACCATGTTGAAGACCATGACCCATCGCTTGCCTGCTTTCCAGGCAACCCGTGGCAAACCCGAAGGGGGGCAACCCATGACACGCAATTTCAAGATCAAGCTGCTGGTGGCTGCGATTGCCGCAGTGCCAATGGCAGCCATGCCGGCGGCCACTGCCACCGCGCAGCAGGTTGTCAGCCCGGCGCAGGAAATCGTCCTGTCGATCGGCAAGGGCGAGCTGGTGACGGTGCCGGGCAACATGGCCGACGTGTTTGTCGCCAATGATGCGGTCGCCGATGTCCAGGTGAAGTCGCAGCGTCAGCTTTACGTCTTCGGCAAGGCGGGCGGTGAAACCACGATCTACGCCAGCAACGAACGCGGCGATGTGATCTTCTCGGCCAACATCCGGGTCGGATCGAACATCGGCAGCATCGACCAGATGCTGGCGATGGCGATGCCCGACGCGAAGGTCAGCGTGTCGACCATGGGTGCCAACACCGTGCTGCTGACCGGCACCGTGGGCGCACCGGAAGATGCGGCCGAGGCCGAACGCCTCGTCACCGCCTTCCTCGGCGAAGACGCCAATGTCATCAGCCGCCTGAAGACCGCGACTCCGCTGCAGGTCAACCTGCACGTGAAGTTCGCTGAAGTCAGCCGCAGCCTTGTCCGCGAAATCGGCGGCAACCTTCAGATGGCCGACGCCACCAGCGGCTTCCGCTTCGGCGTGGGCAACGGCCGGGCGATCGGCGGTGAAGAATTCAACTTTGGTGGCCCGCTCGGCGTCGGCAATGGCGCAGCGCAGACCTCGATCAGGCTGCCGGACGGCACTGAACTCGTCGGCCCGTCGGTCGACACACAGGGCGGCACGTCGCTTGCCGGTCTCGGCAAGCTGTTCGGGCTCAACATGCTCGGCGCGCTCGACCTGACCGAGCGGCTGGGTCTGGTGACCACCATCACCGAACCGAACCTGACCGCGCTTTCCGGCGAAACCGCCACCTTCCTTGCGGGTGGTGAGTTCCCGATCCCGATCGCACAGGGCCTCGGCCAGGTGACGGTGCAGTTCCGCCAGTTCGGCGTGAGCCTCGCCTACACCCCGACCGTGCTGTCGAACGGCCGGATCTCGATGCGCGTGCGTCCGGAAGTGTCGGAACTCTCGACCCAGGGCGCGATCACGCTCAACGGCTTCCAGGTTCCCGCGATCACCACCCGCCGGACCGAAACCACGGTCGAACTGGGCTCGGGCCAGAGCTTCATGATCGCTGGCCTGATGAGCGCCAACTCGCAGAACCAGCTGGAAAAGGCGCCGGGCCTGGGCGACGTGCCGATCCTCGGCAACCTGTTCCGCAGCCGCCAGTTCCGCAAGGGCGAGACCGAGTTGGTGATCATCGTCACCCCCTATCTGGTCAAGCCGGTCAACGCCGCGGACATCAAGCTGCCGACGGATGGCTTCCGTTCCGCCAACGAGATGGAGCAGTTCCTCGGTTACCAGAACAACGCGGGTGTCTCGGGCGAACAGCGCCCCGGCCCGGTTGCCGGTGGCCAGGATGCACCGCAGCCCAAGGTGAGCGCAGCCGATCCGGCCGCAATCGTCCCGACGCAGCCGGAAAAGCCGCGCCGCGCCGACAAGAAGAACCGCCGTGAGGAACGCGAAGCCAGCTCCGCGACCCCGGGCTTCAGCCTCTAACGTGAGAAAGGTGACCACGATGCCGATTGCACGACCCACCAAGCGCCCCCAATATCATGTGGCCAATCTCGCGTTTGCGCTGACGCTGGGCCTCGGCCTTGCCGGCTGCGGCGGGATGCCCACCAACACCACGCTCTACAGCACCAAGGTGCCGGTGGTGGAACGCACCAACATGACGCTCGACGTCACCACCACCACGTCTGGCCTGCCGATCTCGGAACAGCAGCGCCTCAATGGCTGGTTCGAGACGATGGACCTGCGCTACGGGGATCGCATCGCGATCGAGAATCCGAGCCAGAACCCGGCTGTCACCAATGCGATCCGCGATCTGGCGGCGCGCTTTGGTCTGATGCTCAGCGAAACCGCACCGGTCACGGCAGGCTTTGTCCAGCCGGGTCAGGCCCGCGTGGTCATCACCCGCACCACCGCCGCCGTGCCGGGTTGCCCGGATTGGTCGGCGAAGTCGGACATGAACTACTCCAACGGTCTCAGCCCCAACTACGGCTGCGCGATCAACAGCAACCTGGCCGCCATGGTCGCCGATCCACAGGACCTGCTCGAAGGCAAGAAGAGTGACGGCGAAACCGTGATCGCCACCTCGAACAAGGCGATCTCGACCTATCGTGAAATGGAACCGACCGGCAAGGCGGGTCTGAAGGACGCAGGCACGGCCAGCGGCGGAGGAGGTAACTAAGCCATGAATGCTCCCTGGAAATCGGGCTTGCCCGGCAATCGTGATCCCTTCGCGGCCTATATCTGCGATGACAGCGCGCTTGATGTGCTGCGTCCGGTGGTCATCGAACTCGGCTGGCAGCCGGAAAAGTGCAACAAGGGCGGCCTGCGCAATGCGGTGCAATCGCTCTCGGTCAGCGCCAGCCCGGCGATCCTCGTGGTCGACCTGTCGGAAAGCGGTGACCCGCTCAACGACATCAACGCGCTCGCCGAAGTCTGCGAGCCGGGCACGGTGGTGATCGCCATCGGCCAAGTCAACGACGTGCGCCTCTACCGTGACCTGCTCTCCAGCGGCATCCACGATTACTTGCTCAAGCCGTTGTCGGCGCAGCAGGTGCATGATGCGCTCAATCAGGCGCTCGCCGTGTTCATGTCGCCCAAGGCGGGCGATGCCGATGCGGCCAAGCGTCACATCTCGACCGCCGTGGTCGGGACGCGCGGCGGCGTGGGTGCTTCGACGCTGGCGACATCGCTGGCGTGGCTGTTCGCCGAACAGCACAAGGCGGCGACCGCCCTGCTCGACCTCGACGTCCACTTCGGCACTGGTGCGCTGGCGCTGGATCTGGAGCCGGGCCGGGGCCTGACCGACGCGATCGAAAACCCGAGCCGCATCGACCCCCTCTTCATTGAACGCGCGATGGTGCGCGCCGGTGACAACTTGTCGATCCTGTCCGCCGAAGCGCCGATCAATCAGCCGCTGATGACCGATGGTTCAGCCTTTGTGCAACTGGAGGATGAATTCCGCCAGGCGTTCGAAATGACGGTGATCGATCTGCCGCGCAACATGCTCATCAACTTCCCGCAGCTTCTGGCTGACGTGAACCTGGTGGTGCTGACCTGCGAGCTGACGCTGGCATCCGCGCGCGACACGATCCGCATTCTTTCGTGGCTCAAGGCCAATGCGAGCCATGCGCATCCGATGATCGTCGCCAACAAGGTGCAGACCGCTCTCGCCGAGATCAGCAAGGCCGATTTCGAGGCTTCGATCGAACGCAAGGTCGATTTTGTGGTGCCTTACGACATCAAGGCGGCCTCGAACGCAGCCAAGCTGGGTCAGGTTTTCGTCGATGCCAACCGGTCCAGCAAGGCGACCGCCGCGATCCGGCAAATCGCCGAGCGCGTGATGGGCGTGAGCACGGAAGACACCCTTGCGACCGGCGGGGAAAAGAAGTCGCTGCTCGGCAACTTCGATTTCAAGGCAATGCTCGCCAAGAAGCCCAAGGTCGACCTCACCAAGGCCGACTGACCGAAATCTGCGCACACGGCGCGGGGCGCTCAGGTGCCCCGCCGCCGGCGCAGTGACACAGGATTTGCGCCGCCGCAGCCCGGCGGAACCAGGCAGGAAGCTTAGACATGGCCATTATCCAAACCCTGCTCATCACGCTGGTGATCTTCTCCGTGCTGGTCATGGGCTACGCGATGATCGCCGGTTCGGGCGCGGCCAAATCCCAGAAGCGCCGGATGCAGGCGCTGCGCTACCGCCACTCGGAAAGCGTCGATGCGAAGGTTGATGCGCAGTTCAAGCGCGCTGTCGCTGCCCGCAAGCCCAAGGCCTATCGTGTCGCAGGCTCGGGCTCGCGCACCGAAGCGTTGGCCATGCGCCTGAACCGCACCGGCAAGGACTGGACCGTATCGCAATATATCTATGGTTCGCTCGGCCTCGCGCTCGGGATCGCGGTGGTGATGTTCGTGCTCAGCCGCGCGCCGATGCTGTCGCTTGGGATCGGCCTGCTGATTGGCGCGGGCCTTCCGCACATGGTGGTCGGTCACCTCATCAACAAGCGCACCAACGCCTTCATCACCAAATTCCCGGACGGGATCGAACTTCTGGTCCGCGGCCTGCGCTCCGGCCTGCCGGTGGCCGAGACGCTCGGCATCGTCTCGACCGAGGTGCCTGGCCCGGTTGGCTATGAATTCAAGACCGTGATCGACCGCATGAAGGTCGGCAAGACCATGGAGGACGCCCTCCAGGATACCGCCGACAAGCTGGGCATTGCGGAATTCAACTTTTTCACCATCACGCTTGCGATCCAGCGCGAGACGGGGGGCAACCTGGCCGAAACCCTGTCGAACCTCGCCAACGTGCTGCGCCAGCGCGCGCAGATGAAGCTCAAGATCCGTGCGATGAGCTCGGAATCCAAGGCTTCGGCCTATATCGTCGGCTCGCTGCCGTTCCTCGTGTTCGGCGCGATTTTCATGATCAACCCGGGCTACATGGGCACCTTCTTCACCGATGATCGACTGATCGCGACCGGCCTGGGTGCCGGGGTGTGGATGGGCGTCGGCGTGATGATGATGGCCAAAATGGTCAATTTCGAAATCTGATGGCGGGGCGGAAAACATCATGATCAACCAACCCACTGGTCCGACCCTGCTTGGCTTCGACGTCATCCTCGTCGGTACGCTGCTCGCTGGCCTTGCCGCCTTTGCCGTGATGCTGGCGATCTATGCCGCGCTCACGATCCGTGACCCGATGGCCAAGCGGGTTAAGGCGCTTGAGGCGCGGCGCGAACAGCTGAAGGCAGGGATTGTCACCTCGTCCTCGAAGAAGCGCACCAGCCTCGTGCGCCGCACCGACACGACCGACAAGATGAAGGACAGCCTCGGCCGTCTCAACGTGTTGCAGGAAAGCCAGATCCAGGCGATCCAGCAGAAGATGGCGCACGCCGGTTATCGCAACAAGGAATGGGCGGTGCTGATCATCGTCGCGCGCGCCATTCTGCCGATCATCATTGGCCTGGTGATGGGCTTGCTGATCTATTGGGTCGACTTCTGGCCCGAGTGGGGCCCGATGAAGCGCCTCGCTGTGTTTGGCGGCAGCGTGTTCATGGCTTACAAGGGCCCCGAAATCTTCCTCAAGAACAAGGCCGACAAGCGCACCAAGGAAATCCAGAAGGGCCTGCCTGATGCGCTCGACTTGCTGGTGATCTGCGCCGAGGCCGGTCTGACCGTCGACGCCGCCTTCAACCGCGTCGCCAAGGAACTGGGCCGCGCCTATCCCGAATTGGGGGACGAATTTGCCCTGACCGCGATCGAGTTGAGCTTCCTCAACGAGCGCAAGATGGCGTTCAACAACTTCGCCTACCGCGTCAATCTGGATGCGGTGAAGGGCGTGGTGACCACCATGATCCAGACCGAACGCTACGGCACCCCGCTCGCGTCCGCGCTGCGCGTGCTATCGGCCGAATTCCGCAACGAGCGCATGATGCGCGCCGAGGAAAAGGCCGCGCGACTGCCTGCGATCATGACCGTACCGCTGATCGTGTTCATTCTGCCGACGCTGTTCGTGGTTATTCTCGGACCGGCAGCCTGTTCGATCTCGGACAACCTGATCAAATAGCAACGAGACAAACGAGCCAACCCCGAAGGGCCGGAGTGGGATTATCCCTGCTCCGGCCCTTCACCCGTATGGCGCGCAAGTCGCATGGCGCGCGCGCGCAGGCCCGCAAGCAGGCGGCGCAGCGCCTCCTCCTCGCCCGGCGCCAGATCGGCCAGCAGCTCACGCTCGGTCGCGCGGGCGAGTGGCATCACTTCGGCATGGATCGCCCGCCCCTCACCCGTCAGCGCCAAGAGGTGCGAGCGGCCATCCTCGGGATTGGGCACGCGCGCGATCAGCCCGCGCTCTTCCAGCACCTTGACCGCGCGGTTGACCGCAACCTTGTCCATCACGGTCGCGGCGGTCAGGGCGCGCTGGGTCATCTGGCCCGCATCGCCTAGCACCGCCATCACCCGCCATTCGGGGATCTTCAGCCCGAAGCGCTTGCGATACCGCTCGGCAATCAGGCTGCTGACCGCGTTTGACGCGACCGAAAGCTGGTACGGCAGGAATCCGGCCAGATTGCCGGCCCCCTCGCCGGCCTCATCATTCATAGGGGCGCGCATCCCACCACGGGTAGAAATCAGGCATGTCGGCGCTGACCTTGCCGGGATAGCTGGGTGCGCGCTTTTCAAGGAAGCTGGCGATCCCCTCCTTGGCGTCACCGCCGCGGCTGAGGCGATAGATCGCGCGGCTATCGATCTTGTGCGCTTCCATCGGGTGATCGGCGCTGGACAGCCGCCACATCATCGCCCGCGTCATGGCCACCGAAATCGAAGAGGTGTTGTCGGCAATCTCGCGGGCGAGCGCTTGGGCGGCAGGCAGCAGATCGGCGGGTGCGTGGATGGATCGCACGAGACCGCCCGACTTGGCTTCCTCGGCATCAAAGATGCGGCCAGTGTAGCACCACTCCAGCGCCTGCGCGATGCCGACAAGCCGCGGCAGGAACCAGCTCGACGCGGCTTCGGGGACGATCCCGCGCCGCGCGAACACGAAACCGTAACGCGCCGTGCTGCTGGCAAGGCGGATGTCCATCGCGAGCTGCATCGTCGCCCCCACGCCCACCGCAACGCCGTTGCAGGCGGAGATCAGCGGCTTCTTGGATTCAAACAGCCTGAGCGTCAGCAATCCCCCACCATCGCGCACGCGGGCATCGGACAGGTCGTCGACCTGCGTCGGATCGGAAAACACCTGCCCCCCGCCTTCAGGCGTGAGGTCAGCGCCAGCACAGAACGCCCGTTCGCCGCTGCCAGTGAAGATCACCGCCCGCACCGCATCATCCGCGTCGATATCATCCATCGCGGCGATAATCTCCTCACCCATCGTGCGGGTGTAGGCGTTCATCTTCTCCGGGCGGTTGAGGGTAATGGTGGCGATGCCATCGGCCTTGCTGACGATGATCTGGGTGTACTCGGTCATGCGAAATCCCTCTCCTGATATGCTGCCTGTGATGCCACGCTGCGGACAAAAGAAAACCCCCGCAAAAGCGAGGGCTTTCCTTTCACAGTGCACCCGCGCGCAGGCGGGGGGCCTCGTCAGGCTTGGCACAACGACACCCGAGGTCCCCGCCTGCGCGGGGACTCACACCGGATCAGCGCGGCGCCATGCGGATCGCGCCGTCGAGGCGCACGTCTTCGCCGTTGAAATAGCCGGTTTCGATCATGGTCATGGCGAGCTTGGCATATTCCACCGGCATGCCGAGGCGCTTGGGGAACGGCACCGATGCGGCCAGCGCATCGCGCACGTTCTGCGGCGCGGCGGCGAGCAGCGGGGTGTCGAAGATGCCCGGCAGGATGGTGTTGACGCGGATACCTTCGTTCATGAGGTCACGCGCGATGGGCAGAGTCATGCCGATTACGCCAGCCTTCGACGCCGAGTACGCGGCCTGGCCGATCTGGCCGTCCTCGCCCGCCACGGAGGCGGTGTTGACGATCGCGCCGCGCTCACCGAATTCGTCGAGCGGATCGAGCGTCATCATGCCGGCGGCCGACTTGGCGATGCAGCGGAAGGTGCCGATCAGGTTCACCTGAATGACAAAATCGAACGCGCTGATGGGGAAGTGCTTGATCGAGCCATCTTCCTTGGAGCGGCTGGCGGTCTTGATCGCGTTGCCGATCCCGGCGCAGTTGACGAGGATACGCTCCTGACCATGGGCGGCGCGGGCCTTGGCGAAACCGGCATCCACGTCTTCATCGCTGGTCACATTGACCTTGCAGAACACGCCGCCGATTTCGGCAGCGAGGGCTTCGCCCTTTTCCTCGTTCATGTCGAAGATCGCGACCTTCGCGCCCTTGGCGGCCAGCGCACGGGCGGTGGCGGCACCGAGGCCCGAGGCGCCGCCGGTGACGACGGCGGGGGTGTTGGCTGAAACTTCCATTCTCACATTCCTCTTGTTGCGCGCCCCCGCGCAAGCGGGGGCGTCAGTCGGATTGGCACGAGGTCCCCGCCGTCGCGGGGACTCACAAAAAAGTCAAAGCGCCTCGATGATCGTGACGTTGGCGACGCCGCCGCCTTCGCACATCGTCTGGAGGCCGTACTTCTTGCCCTGCGCGCGCAGGGCGTGAACCAGCGTCGCCATCAGCTTGGTGCCGCTCGCACCCAGCGGGTGGCCCAGCGCAATCGCGCCGCCGTTGACGTTGAGCTTGGCCGGATCGGCGCCGGTGTGCTTCAGCCAGGCGAGCGGGACGCTGGCGAAGGCCTCGTTGACTTCGAACAGGTCGATGTCGTCAATGGTCAGGCCGGCGCGCTGGAGCGCCTTGTCGGTCGCGAACAGCGGTTCTTCGAGCATGATCACCGGATCGCCCGCCGTCACGGTCAGGTTGTGGATGCGGGCCAGCGGGGTGAGGCCATGCGCCTTCAGCGCCGCTTCGGACACCACCAGCACTGCCGAGGAACCGTCGCAAATCTGGCTCGCCGATGCTGCCGTCAGCGCACCATCGGGGCTGATCAGCTTCACGCCCGCGATGCCTTCCAGCGTCGCGTCGAAGCGGATGCCTTCGTCGATGGCGTGGAACTGGGTGCCTTCAGCGGTCTCGACCTCGATGACGACGATCTCACGCTCGAACGCGCCAGCCTTTGTCGCGGCGATGGCCTTCTGGTGGCTGCTGAAGGCAAACCGGTCGAGATCGTCCTTGGTGAAGCCATGCTTCTTGACGATCATCTCGGCGCCGACGAACTGGCTGAAGTTGATGCCGGGGAACTTTTCCTCAAGGCCCGCGGCCTTGCTGTAGAGGCCTTCCTTCATGTGCAGCGTGACGTTGGAGCCCATCGGCACGCGGGTCATGCTTTCGACGCCGCTCGCGATCACCACGTCCTGCGTTCCGCTCATCACCGCCTGCGCGGCAAACTGGATCGCCTGCTGTGAGGAACCGCACTGGCGGTCAATTGTCACCGCCGGGGTCGATTGCGGGAGCAGCTTCGAGGCGAGCACACCCATGCGGCCGACCTGCATCGCCTGTTCGCCCGCCTGAGACACGCACCCGGTGACGACGTCATCGATGGCGGCCGGATCAATCCCGCTGCGCTCAACGATCGCGTCCAATGATTTTGCCAGCAGGTCAACCGGGTGCACCCCGGCCAAACGCCCGCCGCGGCGTCCACCGGCGGTGCGGACGGCTTCGACAATATAGGCTGTGGTCATGTCTCTCTCCTTTGGCAGGCCCCCGCGAAGGGGCCGGGCGCGCGGCGCTTAATCAGTTTCGCTTCGCCACTCGCTTACCACAATGCGCCTATTGAAGGCCCCCGCGCAAATCAAGCGGGCAAAAGTGACAGAATGCCGGTCTCCCTCGCGTGATCGCTTAACTTCCAACTGTTGCAGATGCGTAACACGCGGCGGGCAAGCGGGCGGGTCCGGGCGAATTGCGTTTGCACTGCGCAAAGGCATGGAGCATTCGGCAGGTCGGAGAGGGCCCCGGCTCCATTTTGTCGTGCGCCCTTGACGTTTGAAGTGTCAATTGACTTGGTCAAACCTAGAGGAGGAAGACCACCATGAAGAAGCACGCGCTTCTCAAGGCTGGTGCGGCAACTGCCGTCATCGCCCTGACAGTCGCCGCTCCTGCCTATGCGCAGGATGCCGACGTTACCACGAACAGCACCGCAGAGGCTGAAGAGCCGGGCCAAGGCATTGTCGTCACCGGCACCCGTCTGCGTTCGCCGAACCTGGAATCGGCCAGCCCCGTCACCGTCGTGACCGCCGAGGAATTCGCCCTCACCGGTACGACCCGCGTGGAAGACCTCATCAACTCGCTGCCGCAGGTGTTCGCTGCTCAGGGCGGTAACATCGCCAACGGCGCAAGCGGTATCGCCACCCTCGACCTTCGCGGTCTCGGGCCGGAGCGTACGCTGGTTCTGATCAACGGCCGCCGCATGGCGCCGGGCACGCCCAGCACTTCGGCTGCCGACATCAACTTCATCCCCGCCGCTCTGATTGAGCGCGTCGATGTGCTGACCGGCGGTGCTTCGTCGGTGTACGGTGCTGACGCTGTCGCGGGCGTTGTGAACTTCGTGCTCGACACCGACTTTGAAGGCTTCAAGGTCAACCTCAACTACGGCGTTTACAACCACAACAACCGTTCCTCGAACGACATTCGCGGCGCGAATGATGCGCGTGGCTTCGGCTACCCGACTGGCATGGTCACCGATGGCGGCACCTTCGATGGTACCGTTGCCTTCGGCAGCAGCTTCGACGATGGCCGCGGCCGCGTCACCGCCTATGCCGGCTACCGCAAGATCGATCCGGTGCTTCAGGCTCGTCGCGATTACTCGGCTTGCTCGCTCTCGGCGAATACTGCCGCTGCCACGACGACCCTTGGTCGCGCGTACAACTGCGGCGGCTCGGCCACCTCGGCCACCGGCACCGTGTTCTTCAACACCGGCACCGGCGCTGATTTCACTTCGAGCACCGCGCAGTTCGGCCCGAACCGCACCCTGCTCCCCGGCTTCACGCCGTACAACTTCGGTCCGCTGAACTACTTCCAGCGTCCCGACGAACGCTACACCGCCGGTGTGTTCGCCGATTACGAAATCTCGAGCGCGATCAAGCCGTACATGGAGTTCATGTTCATGGACGACCGTACGGTCGCCCAGATCGCTCCGTCGGGTAACTTCGGTAACACCCTGTCGATCAACTGCGACAACCCGCTGCTCTCGGCTGGTCAGCGCACCAGCTTCTGCAACGCTGGCAACCTGCTCGTCAGCCCGCTGCCGGGTGATGCCTTCACCGTGACCGGTAACGTCGCAGCCGAAAACGCTGCCCGTGTCGCTCGCGGCCTGGGTGAACCCCTGCTGCCGACCACGCCGTTCAACTTCATCGATCCGCTGACCGGCACCACCTACAACCGTGCCTTCGCGCAGATCCTGCGTCGCAACGTCGAAGGTGGCGGTCGTCAGGACGACCTGCAGCACGTCAGCTATCGCGCCGTCATCGGTGTGAAGGGTGAACTGTCGCCGGCTTGGTCGTATGATGCGTTCTACCAGTATGGCCGTAACAACTACGCCCAGACCTACCTGAACGATTTCTCGGTCACGCGTCTCGGCCGTGCCCTCGATGTCGTGACCGGCCCCGGCGGTACCCCCGTCTGCCGTTCGACGCTCGACGGTTCGGATCCGAACTGCGTGCCGTGGGACATCTTCTCGCCGGGCACTGTTGCTCCGTCGCAGGCATCGGTCCAGTACCTCGCCACTCCGGGCTTCTCGCGCGGCGTCGTGAGCCAGCAGGTCGCCAACGCGTTCCTGTCGGGTTCGCTGGGTGAATACGGCCTCAAGACTCCCTGGTCCGACCAGGGCGTGGATGTCGTGTTCGGTGCGGAATACCGCAAGGAAAGCCTCCAGTTCAGCTCGGACTCGGCGTTCAGCACCGGCGACCTTGCCGGTCAGGGCGCGGCGACCCTTCCGGTCAGCGGCAGCTTCGACGTGAAGGAATTCTTCACCGAAGTCCGTATCCCGATCGCGCAGGACAGCTGGGTGTATGACTTCACCATCACCGGCGGTTACCGTTATTCGGATTACAGCACCGGCGTGAACACCGACACCTACAAGATCGAAGGTGAGTTCGCTCCGACCCGCGACATCCGCATCCGCGGTGGTTACAACCGTGCGGTCCGTGCGCCGACGGTGCAGGATCTGTTCGCTCCGAACCTCGTCGCGCTTGACGGCTCGTCGGATCCCTGTGCTGGCTTCGTCATCACGGCCGCAAACACCGGCTGTCTGGCCCAGGGCCTGAGCGTTGGCCAGTTCGTCGCTCCGAACCCGGCTGACCAGTACAACGGCTTCGTTGGTGGTAACCTCAGCCTCAACCCTGAAGTCGCCGATACCTACACCGGCGGCGTGGTGCTGACCCCGACCTTCCTGCCTGGCTTCACCGCCAGCGTCGATTACTTCAACATCGACATTTCGCAGGCGATCGGCGGCATCGGTTCGGACACCATCCTGGCGGCTTGTACGTCGACAGCTGATCCGTTCTTCTGCGGCCTCATCAACCGCGATCCCTCGGGCTCGCTGTGGCGCTCGGCGGCTGGTTTCACGACCAACGTCACGCAGAACATCGGTGGCTTCTCGACTTCGGGTATCGACGCCCAGGTCAACTACAGCACCGAAATCGGCGATCTCGGCACCCTGACCTTCAACTTCCTCGGCACCTACCTCGATGAGCTGGTGACCGACACGGGGGTCAGCATTCCGGGTCTCGACCAGACCTTCGATTGCGTGGGTCTGTACGGTAACGTTTGCGGTCAGCCGAACCCCGAGTGGCGCCACCAGGCCCGTCTCGGCTTCAACTTCCGCAACGGCTTCGGTGCCTCGGTCCGTTGGCGTTACTTCGATGGCGTCTCGCTTGACGCTGTCGATCCGAACACCAACCTCAACAACCCGAGCGGCACTGGTCCGGCTCCGGGTGGTGTGGCCCGTCCGGGTGCTGCCGGCTTCGACGCCGTCAACTACTTCGACCTGACCTTCACCTTCGCTGCAGGGGACAACTTCAACTTCGTCCTCGGTGCGAACAACGTGCTCGACAAGGCACCGCCGACGACCGGCTCGCAGGCTTGCCCGGCGGGTTCGTGCAACGGCAACGTCTATGCGCAGCAGTATGATGCGCTGGGTCGTTACCTGTTCGCGGGCGTGACGCTTGATTTCTAAGCGTCCGAACCGTTAGACACGAGATGGCGGGCCGAAAGGCCCGCCATTTTCGTTTCAGGGAACCAGTCACTTTGCAGCACGCCGAAGCCCTCGCCCGGATTGCGCAATTCCCGCAGGCCGACCCTGCTGCCGCGCTGGGTGCAGGCCTTGCCCTCATCAACGCGGATTTTCCCGAACTGCTCCTGCCCCACGCGCGCAAGCTCGCCGCGCGCCACCCGGACAATGCGCAGGCCCAGCAATTGCTCGGCCTCACCGCCCGCGCCTGCGGGGAGAGTCTCGCCGCCTACGAAGCGTTCCGTGCCGCAGCCACCCTCGCCCCCCGGGACGGTTTGATCGCCCATTCGCACGCGCGCACCGCGCTCGAAGCCGGGCTGCCCGCCGCCGACCTGTTCGCCGCCGCCGCCCCGCTCGCGCCAAAGGACGGGGGAATCCTGCTAGGCCATGCCGCCGCCCTGCTGGCCGAGGGACGGGCAGAGGACGGCATCGCGCTCCTGTCCGGCGTCCTGTCCGCCAACCCCCTGTGGCTCGACGGGCATCGCAGCCTTGCCGGTTTGCGCGGGCAGATGGGCGAAGACCCGCTCGCCAGCCTCGGTGCGGCGCTGGCCCGCCATCCGCGCGCGCCCGAACTGCACCACCTCGCCATCTCACTCGCCCTGCAAGCCCGCGATCTCCCGCGCGCGGCCGCAGCTGCCTCACAAGCGCAGGCGGTGCTGGGACCGCAACGCTGGCTCAGCCTGATGACCGGCCATATCGCGTCGGAAAGCGGCCAGCCCGACGCGGCTGATCCGCATTTTGCCGCCGCCGGTCTGCCGGCGGACCCGAACGAGGCGTGGATGCACGCCCGCCACCTGATCCGCCGCAACCAGCCCGGCCCTGCGGCCGCGCTGCTTGAACCCCGCGTCAGCCAACCCGGGGCCCTGGCGCTGTGGCCCTATCTGTCGCTGGCGTGGCGCATGACCGGCGACGCCCGCGCGCAGTGGCTTGAGAGCGATCCGCGACTGGTCGGGGTCTATGACATCGGCTTCACGCCCGAAGAACTCGCCGCCCTGGCCGCGCATCTGCGCGGGTTGCATCATGCCAAGGCGGCCCCGCTCGACCAGTCGGTGCGCGGCGGAACGCAGACCGACGGCAACCTCCTGCTGCGCATCGAGCCGCCGATCCGCGATCTCAAGGCGCGGCTGCTCGCCATCGTCGCGCAGCATATCGCCCAACTGCCCTCACCCGAAGCCGGGCACCCTACCCTTCCCGCAACCCGCGCTCCGGTGCGGATCGCCGGATCGTGGTCGGTCAGGCTGGAGAACGCCGGGTTCCACACCGATCACGTCCATCCGCAGGGCTGGTTCAGTTCGGCGCTGTACCTCGCGCTGCCCGAAACGATGGGCGCTGGCGGGCAAGAGGGGACGAATGATCACGCCGGCTGGCTCTCGCTCGGCGAGGCGCGTGACCTTGTGCCCGGCCTCGCGCCGCTCCAAGTGATTGAACCCAAACCGGGGCGTCTGGTGCTGTTCCCATCCACCATGTGGCATGGTACGCGCCCCTTCCCGCAAGGCGAGCGACTGACCGTCGCCTTCGATATTGCCCGTCCCCGACAGGCCAATGCTCTACAGGATTGACGCGACATGTATCAGGCCACCCCCACCGCGGCGCTCCCCCCGGCTCTGACCGAGGCGATCCGCCTGCGCCAAGCGGGTGATGCCGCTGGCGCACTGGCATTGGCAGAGGGCCATGCTGCGGCGACCGAGGCGGGTGCGCCCTTCCTCGCGATTGCGGGCCTCGCCGCGCTCGAACTGGGTGATGCGCCGCGCGCGGTAACGCATCTCGATACGCTCGCGCGGCTGCGGCCCGATGACATCGAAATTCGCGGCGATCTGGCACGCGCGCTGCTCGCGGCGGGCCGCGAGGACGAGGCGCTGGTGCTGGCGCAGGGGTCAGACCTGCCCGCCCTCGCCCGGATCGAGGCCTGGGTGCGCCAGCAGCGCGGTGAGATGGCGCTGGCCGTGCAGGCCTATGGCCGCGTGCTTCAGGGTGAGCCGGCGGATGCGGCCAGCTGGAACAATCTCGGCAATATCCACGCCGCTGCCGGCCATTTCGATCAGGCGATCAATGCCTTCGAACACGCGATCACCTATCAGCCGGACGAGGTGGGAATGTACCTCAACCTCGCCGATGTGCTGCGGCAGGCGGACCTCGGCGAACCGCGCCTCAAGGTGGCGCGCGATGCGGTTGCAGTCGCGCCGGACAGTCGTGCCGCACAGACCGAGCTCGGCATGGCGCTGGCGCATAACGAACTGCTCGACGAAGCAATCACCGTGCTGGAAGCGGCGGTGCAGCGATGGCCCGACTTTGGCGAGGCGCAGCTGGAACTCGGCCGGCTTTACGAAGCGACCAACCGCACCGAGGCGCTGGCAGCCTTCCTCGCCAGCCTCGACCCGGCGGCCTGCCCGCCAGAGGTTGCTTTCCTGCACGCCTGGCTCGCCCAGCGCGAGGGACGGTTCGAGGATGCGGCACGGCACGCAGAGGCGATCCCCGCCACGATCCACCCGATGCGGCGCGCGGCACTGATCGGCAACATCGCCGAGCGGCTCGGCGATGTCCCCCGCGCCTTTGCCGCGTTCGAGACCATGAACGCGGCCGCCATCGCCGAAGCGCCGCCCCGTCACGGGCCGACATACCGCGAGAGTGTCGAGGCTGATCTGGTCCGATGGACGCCGGAATGGGCCGCGCGCTGGGCTCCACCGCTTGCGGGTGATCCGGCGCGGCGCGATCCGGTGTTTCTTGTTGGCTTCCCCCGTTCGGGCACGACGCTGCTCGACACGATGCTGATGGGCCTGCCCGACCTGCACGTGCTGGAAGAACGCCCGATGATGGCGGAAATCCTGCGGATGTTGGGAGACTTCGACCTCGCCGCGCTCAACCCCCAGCAATGCGGACAGCTCCGTGAGGCCTACTTCGCCAGTGCTGTGGGCCACGGATGGGACGGCCAGCGCTGGCTAGTCGACAAGCACCCGCTCAACATGGCCCGCGCGGTGCAAATCCACCGGATGTTCCCGAACGCCCGCTTCATCCTCGCCGAGCGTCACCCGGCTGACGTGGTGCTGAGCTGCTTCATGGCCAATTTCACGCTCAATTTCGCAATGCGCAGCTTCACCGATCTTGAGGAAGCCGCACGCACCTATGACGCGGTGTTCCGCGCCTGGCACCGGGCGAACGATCTGTTCCCAATTGCCGCCCATGCCGTACGATACGAGCGGCTGGTCGAGGACTCGCGCGGCGAATTGCAGCCGCTGGTGTCCTGGCTCGGGCTCGACTGGAACGACCGTCTGCTCGCTCATGAGGAAACCGCGAAAGAACGTGGCCGGGTGAAGACCGCCAGCTACGCCCAGATCGGCGAGAAGCTTTACACCCGCGCGAGTGGGCGGTGGCGGCGCTATGCCGATCAACTCGAGCCGGTGATGCCGATCCTTGCGCCTTGGGCGGAGAGAATGGGCTACGAGGTCTGACGGTTTGCCTTGGGCCGCTTGCAGGGGTAATCAGGGCCGCGAATGACAGGGCTTGAACGGCCCTTGCTGGGAGAGACCACCATGACCCCTATCCGTGCTGCCGCTGCTGCCTGCGCGGCGCTTGCGATTGCCGCAGGTGCCGCCGCGCCGCTCGCCGCTCAAGACAAGGTCGCCGCGGACGAGAGCAGCTATGTCACCGCGCTGCGCGAGTGCCAGTCCAAGACCGACCCGGCCCAGCGCCTCGCGTGCTATGACACCGCCGTGTCAGCCATGGTCGCCGCTAGCAGCGACGGCGAAGTGCGGGTCGTCGACCGTGAGGATGTGCGCGAGGCCCGGCGCAAGCTGTTTGGCTTCACCCTTCCCGATCTCGGCATCTTCGGCGGCAAGAGCGACAAGGACGACCCTGAGCAGGCCGAGGAATTCGCCACGCTCAACACCACCATTGCGGCGGTTCGCAACGTGAACGGCCGCTTCGTCATCACCACGGCGGAAGGCGCGGAATGGCAGATCGACGAAATGCCGGCCGGCCTGATGCGGCCCAAGGTCGGCAGGTCGCTTGAGATCAAGAGCGGCGCCTTCAGCAGCTATTTCCTGCGGATCGATGGCCAGAAGGGCGTCAAGGGACGGCGCGTGCGGTGAGCCGGGCTTGATGATGTAGTCAGGACAACATGAAGACCCTTTTCGAACTCAATCCGGCGCTCGACCTACCTGCCTACGCCGCCCGCTTCGCAGCGACAGGACGGGTCCAGCTGCGCGACGTGCTGACCCCGGAAAGCGCCAGCGAACTCCAGATGGTGCTGGCGCGGGGTACGGATTGGGGCATTGCGATTGGCGCCGGGACCGAAAAGCCCACCAGCATCCGCGGTGCCCACAGCCGCACACCCGAAGGCCAGCAGACGCTCCGCCACGCCATGCAAAATGCCGAACAGCATTCGGCCCGCGGCGAATATGGCTTCCGCTTCGCGCATTATCCGATCCTCGAATCGATCCGCGAAGGCTGGGATCCGGGCGGCGCGCACGAGATCCTGCTCGAACACCTCAACACCCCCGATTTTCTGGATCTGGTTCGCAAGGTCACCGGCGTCGAACAGCTGGTCAAGGCCGATGGTCAGGCGACCCTGTTCGCGCCGGGCCACTATCTTGGCCGCCACACCGACAGTCATGTCGCCGAAGGGTGGGAGGTTGCCTACGTGCTGAACCTCGCGCGCGACGATTGGCATCCGGACTGGGGCGGCTACCTGCTGTTCCTGAATGACGAAGGCGACGTGATCGAAGGTTTCCGCCCCCGCTTCAATGCGCTAAACCTGTTTCGCGTGCCGCAATCGCATCTGGTCAGCTACGTCCCGCCGTTCGCGCCCATCGGACGAATGGCTGTGACAGGGTGGCTGCGCAGCCGGTGACCGTGAGAGGCGCACAATGACGGGAAGCGCGCAAAGCGTTGCCATGGCGGCGAGCCAGCTCGCCGCGCAGGGCCGCGATGCCGAGGCGGACGCCCTGTACGCGCGCGGACTGGCGGACTTTCCCCACGACGCACGGCTCGCCAACAGTGCGGGCAATTTTCACTTCAAAGCGGGGCGGCTGGATCGCGCTTTGGCGCTGTTCGAACGCGCGCTTTCGCTCGCGCCCGATCTGGTCGAGGCCGGGATCAACGCGGCCATCACGCTTGGCCGCATGGAGCAGCCCGCCCGCGCCGCCGCCCTGCTTGCTCCGCTCGAAGCGGTAGCGGCGCAAAATCCGGGCTATTGGCGCGTGCGTGCCGATAGCGAGCGACAGGCTATGCGTTACCGGGAGGCCGAAGCCAGCATTGCGCGCGCGGTGGCGCTCGATCCAAGCGGGGCCAAGACCGCCCACAGTCGTGCGCGGCTCGCACTTGAACGCAGCGCCCCCAATGCGATCCCCCTACTTGAGACGGCCTTGACCCTCAACCGCGGCGATCCCAACCTGCTGTTTGACTACGCACAAGCACTCGCAGTTGCCGGCAGGATGGATGAGGCGTTGGAGTGCACGACGACGCTCATCACCCACATGCCGGGCTGGACCGCGGCGCTGAAGCTGCATGCCGAGCTGCGCTGGGCGGCGGGAGAGCATGCGAACTTTGCCGATCACTTCGCGCACGTCGCAGCGCAGCAGGGCGCGGGACCGGAGGTATGGCTTGCCTGGTCCGAGACGCTCGAAGGGGTCGACCGGCCTGCGGATAGCGCTGCCATCCTTGCTCGTGCGCGCGCCACCTGGCCCGAAAACGCCGATCTTGCGCTGACTCAGGCGGTGGCGCTTGGCGAAGCGGGAGCGGCGGACGAGGCGCAGGGCGTGCTCGATTGTTTCTCCGGGATGGCGACGCCCGAATGGTCGACCGCGCGGGGGCGCAACTGGCTGCGACTGGGCGAAATCGCGCGGGCGGAGGCTGAACTGGCCAAGGTGCGCGCCGCCCGGCCCGGCGATGTGGTCGCCTGGGCGCTCACGGACCTGTGCTGGCGGCTCAGCGGGGACGCGCGGCACGAATGGCTTCACGGCCAGCCAGGGCTGGTCCGGCAATTGCCGCTCTCGCTGGACGAAGGCGAGCGCGCAGAACTGACCGCGCTCCTGACCGCGCTCCACCGCCATTCGGCCATGCCGATCGGGCAGTCGGTCAAACGCGGTAGCCAGACCAAGGGCGCGCTGTTTGCGCGCGCCGAACCGGAACTCGCACGGCTCGAAGCGGCCCTTCACGAGGCGATGGCCGAGTATCGCGCCGGTCTGCCACCCGCCGATCCCCGCCACCCCCTGCTCGCGCACAGGGATGATCCGTGGACGATTGTCGGCAGCTGGTCGATCCGGCTCGACGGTCAGGGTCACCACGCGGCCCATATCCACCCGCGCGGGCTATTGTCCTCGGCCAGTTACTGGCTGGTGCCGGACGAAGTGGCCGCCGACGGCCAGCCCGGGTGGCTTGAACTGGGCAATCCGCCGCCAGGCCTCGCCGAAGGTCTCGGCAGCCTGCACACGGTCCGCCCGCAACCCGGTACGCTCGTGCTGTTTCCCAGTACGCTCTACCACGGCACCCGCCCGATCACCCAAGGCACGCGCATGACCGTGGCGTTCGACGTCAGCGCCGCTGTCTGACGCACCGGGGTTCGGGCAAAAAGAAGGGGCGGCGGATCGTGTGATCCGCCGCCCCTCTTTATGTGTCTGTTCTGACCGGGATCAGAAGCGGAAGTTCACACCCACGAAGAAGTCGCGGCCGAGCACATCGAAGAAGCTCGGCAGGGTGTTGGCCTGTTCCTGCGCAGTGCCGAGGATCGGCGGCTGCTTGTCGAACAGGTTGTTCACGCCCGCGTTCAGCTGAAGCGTTTCGCTGATATCGGCGCTCAGAGCGAGGTCGATATAGTTGTACGCATCGATGGTCGGGGTCGGGATCAGCGAAGGATCAAGACCGGTACGGGTGGTGCCCGAGAAGGTGTTCTTGATCCGGCCGTCCTGCGTGCTGCCCTCATGGCGCCAGCGCACCGACGCGGTGAGCGGGCCGCCCGAGTAGCTCACGCGAACATTGTGACGATACTCCGGTGCACCGAAGGTACCTTCGTTGATGTTCACGCGCTCCGGGACGAGAAGCAGCGGCGTGTTGCGCAGCTTGTCGAGCCAGGTGCCGAGGTAGAAGAACGACAGATCGCCACCGAACAGCGGAACCGAGTAATCGACCTGGAAGTCGATACCCGAGGTTTCCAGACGACCGACGTTGGCCGAACCGATCAGCGGGTTGCGACCGCCGGCGGTTTCACCCAGCGCCCCGTTGACCGGGTTACGGGTTCCGAAGAACGGCTGGCAAAGCTGATCGGCGGGGTTGCGGATGGTGTTGAAGCAGAAGTCGATCGAGTTGGCGAAACCGCCACCAAGAACGCCAATCGTGCCGTCAATCACGATGTTGAAGTAGTCGACAGTCACGTTCAGACGCGGAATGAAGGTCGGCTGGATGACCGCACCAACAGTCCAGGTGTCCGAGGTTTCCTCAAGCACGTTCGGGTTACCACCGAAGTTCGCCTGAATCTGCGCGGCCGGCTGGACGCTACGCTGGAACACGTTCGCTGCGGGCACGCCCGACTGGATGCAGAAGGCACGCAGTTCAGCGGTCTGCTGAGCCACCGGGCCACGATCCGAGCAGGGGTCGATCGCACCGGGGAAGCCGGTCGACGCACCGCCGAACAGATCCTGCGTGTTCGGCGCGCGCACCGCACGAGCGTAGGTGCCGCGGAAACGCAGACCTTCGATCGGCGCGAAGTCCCCACCGAGGTTGTAGGTGAAGGTACCGCCGATGGCCGGGAGCGAGTAGTCCGAGTAACGGAACGCGCCGTTGAGTTCGAGGCGATGGATGATGGTGTCTTCCAGCACCGGAATGCGCAATTCGCCGAAGACTTCACGCACATCGTACGAACCGGCGGTCGGCTGACCGGCGTTGAAGCCCAGCACGTCACCCGACGACAGGAATTCGTCAGGGATGAACTCGGCGCGAACCTTGCGGTATTCAACACCAGCCGCGAACGCCACATCTTCACCGCCAAGGCCGAGGCTGAACAGCTCGCCGTTGACCGATGCAACGCCGTTGATCAACTCCGAAGTGGTCACGTTGGTGGCGTTGACCGAGATGTAGTCAATCGCACCTTGGGTCGCGAGGCCGAGACCGAAGGGGTTGATCGGAAGACATCCGGCGCTGCGAGCAGCTGCGCTCTGGCAACGCAGTTCGGTGGTGCTGCCCGGTACGAACTCAACCGTCAGCGCGTTGATGTAACGGCTGCGCGAGATGTTACCGCGCTGAAGCACGGTGTTCGTGGTGCGTGCGTAGTTGTAGTAGGCGTCGAAACGCAGGCTGTCGGTGATGTCGCCGCGAACACCGCCGAGGACGCGGAAGGCGTCACGGTCGAAGTTCGAGATACGGCCCGACAGCTGGTTGAAGCGGAAGCTCACCTGCGTGTCGCGATAGTTGGGGCCAAGCGCTGCGTTGGCCGGGTTCGTGTTGAGAACAGCACGAGTCTGGTCGTTGAAGAACGGGCTGTTCACGAACAGCGGAGCGCTGACACCGGCCGGGGTCGGCGCGAGCTGGGTCGGGACTTCGTTACGAACGAAGCTGACTTCGGCGTAAGCTTCGATCCCGTCCGTGAACTCGTAACGACCATAGGCACCACCGAGGTAGCGTTCCTGGCCGAGCTGGAGGTAGTTGTCGGGCGCGAAGTTATAGAGATCCGCCGGATCCTGGAACGTGCGCGTGCCGCCACCGGTGGGGTTGAAGATGAAGGTGCCACCCGGTGCCACGATGGTTGCGATCGGGCCGGTCGGCGAACCGCCGGGCAGGTAGCCAAGCTCACCACCGCGGGTGGCGCAGCCAGCAGCCGCAATGCCGCCGGTGAACGGACGACCGATCCCCTGCGCGTCGGCGCTGCCGGGTGCGATACAGCCGTCAGCAGCGGCACGACGCGAGAACTCGCGCGCGCCCTGGAAGATCGGGTCACGACGGCTGTACGAGCTGTACAGGGTCACCGCACCGCGGCCATCGTCGAACGCCGAACCGATTGCGGCATTGAACTGGTAACGTGCGCCGTCACCCTCGCCGGTCAGCGAGTAGGTGCCGTTCAGCTCAAGACCTTCAACTTCACGCAGGTTGAAGTTCACAACACCCGACACAGCGTCGGTACCGTAAATGGCCGAGGCGCCGCCGGTCAGAACTTCGACGTTGCTGAGCAGGAACTGCGGAATGGTGTTGGCGTCAACCAGCTGGCTGGTGTCAGACAGCATCCAGCGGCGGCCGTTAACCAGCACCAGGGTGCGGGTGGCGCCGAGGTTGCGCAGGTTCAGGGTGACGTTACCGTTGCCCGGGTTGTTCGAGAAGCCGGTAACGCCGGGAAGCACCTGCGGCAGGGTGTTGAGCACCTGCTCAACGTTGACGGCGCCGGTCAGGCGGAATTCTTCAGACGAAACCACGGCGACCGGGTTGGTCGACTCGAGGTCGGCGCGCTTGATGCGCGAACCGATGACGGTGATGGCGGTGGATTCGGTTGTTTCTTCAGCCGAGTCCGAAACAGTCTCGGTCTGAGCGTAGGCCGGTGTTGCGAACATGGCGCCAGCCATGATTGTCCCGGCGAGCAGTGATGCCTTTTGGAAGCGTTGCATTTTGCAGGTCCCCTATTTGCACGCGGACGAGGTGCCCGCGTGGTAGTGATAGGCGCTTAAGACAATCGCGTTCCCGCCTGCAATTGGCCGGATGCCAGCCAGCCACAGTTGCTTGCAGACTGTGGCAGAACGGCTACAGTCTCTTTACATTACTGTGGATGTTCAGTGTATCGTACCTGCAATAGTTTGCAGATTAGAGATGTCATTGCTGTGCCTTGGACTGCACAAGGTCGCTAAGGAGATTCGCGCATGATCGGCAAGTCAGAGAAACGTCGGGGTGCGAACCGCCGGCTTGTGCGCGGCGGCGCGGCTTTCGCCCTGCTGTTGGCGGGCGGCGTGGCGGTGGTTGCACAGGTTCCCGGTGTCCAGGGGGCTGCCGCCCTGCTCGACGGTCTACGCGGCTGCCGCAGTATCGCGAACGCGTCTGATCGCGCGGTCTGCTATGACGACAAGGTCGGCGCGCTGCTTGGCGCGGTGGAATCGGGCGAAGTCCGCCTCGTGGATCGGGAGGAGGTGCGCAAGACACGGCGGCAATTGTTTGGCCTCACCGTGCCCGAGATCGACATGCTGAAGGCCGAACCCAAAGAGGAGGCTGCGCTTTCGGACCTGTTCGAGACGACAATTGCCAGCGGTCGCCAGACCGGCCCCCGCACGTGGCGCTTCACCACTGCCGAGGGTGCGGTCTGGGAAATCAACAGCCCGCCCCGCAAGATCGACCCGATCATGCCGGGCGACAAGGTGGTCTTCAAGAAGGCATCACTCGGCTATTACTTCATCCGCATAAACGGGCAGATCGGGGTCAAGGGCCGCCGCGTCATGTGATGGCAGTCAACCGTCCGGCGGCCTCGCAATAGCAAAGGGCCCGGACATTGCTGCCCGGGCCCCCTGCGCTTTAAGTTTCGCGCGTCCCTTACAAGCCGCCAGGACCGCAGTCATTGGCGAGATAATCGAGCATTTTAGTGTAAAACTGCTGCTGGTGGGTATACATCAGCGTGTTGTAGAAGTGGTCGGCGCCTTCGAGGGTGATAAATTCACCGGTTTTGCCAGCAGCCTCGAACTTCTTCTTGTAGTCGACGAGATGATAATACAGCACGCGGCGGTCGTCCTCACCGTGGACCATCAGCACCGGGATATTGACCTTGCTGACTTCGTTGATCGGGTTGATCCCGATAGTGCCGCGGCGTCTTGACCATTCATCCAGCGCTTTGAGATCGGGATCGCGGCGCCCGAAATACTGTTTTTCAGCGTCGGCCACGGCCGCCCCGGCAATCACGCACTGGTAAATCTGCGGATCGCGACTGGCCGCAACGAGCGCGGCATAGCCGCCATAAGACCAGCCAAACATCGCCATCCGGTTGGGATCGACCAAGCCCTGTTGGACAAGGTAAAGCGCGCCGTCGTCCTTGTCGTCCTGCATCTTGCCGCCATGTTCGCCATAGGCCGCATCGAAGTGGTCCTGCCCCCAGCCGACAGACATGCGGTACTGCGGCTGAAGCACCATGTAACCGGCATTGGCGAGCAGCTGGCCCCACTCGTCATAGGTGATAATTTCGTTCACCTGCGGGCCGCCGTGGGGCAAAACGATCAGTGGGAAGGGCCCGGTGCCCTTGGGCTTGGTGACATAAGCCGGGATTACTCTGCCATCGCGCGCCTTGTAACGAATATACTCAACATCCGCCAATTGGTCAGGATTAATGAGCGGATTGCGGCTCCCCAACTTGGCCAGCTTGCCATCCTTGACCAACCAGAATGAACCCGGATCGTGAGGGCCGCGGTTGCTGACAATCATCGATTTGCCGTCAATCGAACGGCTGGAAATGTTGATTTGGTAGGCGTGCGGGATCTGCTTTTCCAAAGCCTCGTGAAGAGCCTTTTCCTCTTCATCAAACCAGTGGCGTTCCAGGATCCGGCCCGAATATCGGGCGGCCACCAGTTTGTCGTTACCCGGGATCGAGTGGAGCTGGATATCCATCACGTCGGCATCTTCAGCCTGAAATAGCTTCTTGCCGACCTTGCCGGTGGTGAAGTCGAATTCGTAAAGCGCCGCCTTATCTTCCCCGTCTTGATTATCGATTAGGTAACCGATGTTCGGGTTGTCCGGGTCAAAGCCAGCAATCCCCTGGAATCCGCCAAGAATGCGGTAAAGGTTCTTGGGATCGTTCAGATCGAATTCCTGAAACTTCTTCCACTCGCTGTCACCCGGCAAGCGATAATAGGATGCCACGGTTCCGGATTCACGATCCTGCACCTGCGTGAAGCGGGGGTTGCCATCGCTGTCCCAGCGGTCAACCACCGGGAACTTGCCCCCACCCCGCAGTACCAGCTCGCGCGCGCCGGTCTTCAGGTTGAACCTGTAATAAGAGCGCGGGCGGAAGGCGGCCAAGGGATCGACCCCGGTGCCATCACCAACCGTGGCTCCGGTGCTGACCAGAACGTGGTCGGGTTCTTTAGGTAGCAGGCTGACGATGCCGAAGTTACCATCGACACTGGTGAACTTATTGGATTCAAGACTGTAGGAGTAGGTCTTGTAATCGCGGACATCTTCTTCAGGGCCCTTCACCGTTTTGCGATTGACCTGCCACGCGGTGCCGAAAATGACATCATTGCTGACCCACTGTGCCGCAATGATTTCCATCGGATCGGCGTTCAGGCGGCGCAGCGGCTTCGACAGATCATCGGTGCGATAGATTTCGAGGATATAGTCGGTTTCGCGACCTTCGACCTTGTGAACAAGCAGGTGCTTGCCGTCCGGCGAAATCTGTACGGCGTTGACGACATCGCGCAGCGCCCAGACATCGATCGGTATCGCGCCTTGCGCCTGCGTCGGCGAAGGCATGGCGGTAACAAGACCAACAGCGGTAACGCCGATCAGGGCGGCGGCGAGCGTGGCTTTGACGAGTTTCATAATCAGTTCTTTCTCGGGGACAGATTGTTGAACCGAACAGGTGAGGCAAACTTTCGGACGCCAAGGGACAACGCCGGATGAACGCCTGCCATTAAACGAAAAATGCGACCTCTCGACAAGTGCCGAGAGGCCGCATTTTCGTAGTCATTCAAGTCATTCGTCGATCAGAAGCGATACAGCAGCTGAGCGAAGAATTCGCGGCCGTCGAGGTTGTAGCCGTTACCGATCGCAGCGTTGGCGATCGACAGCACTTCGCTGCCGTCCACCAGCGGCGGATCGCGGTCAAACAGGTTGGTCACACCGGCGATGATGCGCAGATCGCCGTTGTCCCAACGAATGGACGCGGCATGCTCGAAGTATTCGCCCGTGAAGCCAACGTCACGGCACAGGATGCCGTCACCCGGAACCACGTTGTTCGGCGTCGTCCCGGTGCGCGACCCACCGCCGAGGCAGGTGTCACCGAAGACGCCCGGCGTAGGCGTGTTGTTCTCGCCAAAGCTAAAGGCATCCGAGAACGGGTCCACACCAATCGGATCCTGCGCCACCGACCCGATGTAGCGGGTCTGCCAGGTGAAGGTGAAATCATCCAAGCCGATGTTGAAGGTCGCACGGCCGATCCAGCTCGGGAAGCCGAATTCACCGGCGAAGTCTTCTGTGTCGATGTCACCATTGTCGTTGGTGAACGTGCTCGAACGTTCGATGAGGTGGTTGGCGGTCAGGTTGAGCGACAGGTCGATCTCCTGCTCACCGATTGTCACCGGATAGCCGAAGTTCGCGTTCAAATCGATCCCGCGCACCGACTCCTGATCGAGGTTGAGGAAGCCCGAGAACACGTCCGAAACGAGACGCCGTTCAACCGTCGAGGCGCTGATCCGGTCGCAGAACGGACTGCGCGTGTTATCGTCGCGATTGTAGCAATCGTTGATGATGAACTGCGCACTCGGCTCGATGATCGACTGCTTCAACTTGATGTCGTAGTAGTTGAAGTTGAACGAGAATTCGAACCCGCTCGCCCAGTCTTCTTCGAACGCGAAACCGGTCGTGATCGAGCGCGAGGTTTCCGGATCAATGTCAAGCGAACCACCCGAGGTGACTTCGACGCCCGAGTTCGACTGGGTGTTCAAGCCCTGCGAATCGATACCGACGCGGGTCGGATCACGTCCTTCACGGCGGCAGTTTGCCAGCACCTGCGGTTCACGGGTTTCGTTGCCCGCAACATAGCCCAGCGCCGGGTCGAATGCCGCTGCAGGAACCGCGCAGGGATCGAACAGCGTCAAGAAGCCCGACTGTGCCAGTAGGAAGTTCTCACGCAGGTTCGGTGCACGGAACGACGTGCCGTAGTTGAACTTGATCAACAGCGGCGACACCGGACGCCAGCCTGCACCCACCGAGAAGGTGCCGTTGGTGCCATAAAACTCTTCGTCAGTGAGACGGCCGGCCGCTTTGACCGTCAGTTCCTCGACCAGAGTTTCGCCAGCCATCAGCGGCGCTTCGATTTCGCCGTAGAGTTCGCGGATCCACTTGGAGCCGGCCGCACCGCTATCGGCGAAGAAGGCGAAGTACAGACCGTTGGCGGCGGCGACATTCGGATCCGACTGGATCTTGTCCTCGCGCCATTCGCCGCCGAGCACCACGCCGACCGGGCCCGCAGGCAGTTCGAACAGGTCGCCGGTCACGTAGGCCGAGAGCATGGTTTGTTCATAGGTCGTGTCGAAGCGACGCTGATCGAACAGGTAATTCCGCTCGGCCTCCGTGGCAAAATCACCGACGAAGGTGTTGAGCAGGCTGGGGGCGAACAGGTTCACCGGGACACAGCCTTCCGTGAGGTCGGAAGCGGCTTGACCGGGGTTGGCGAGGCCAGCCGTGTTGCAGACGCCGATCCACTGCGGATCGCCGAAGGCGCCGAAGATGGAAATTGCGTCATTGTAGTCGTCAGCAACGCCGTCGCCGTTGTTATCGCTGATGCCATCGCCGTCATAGTCGGCGGTGGGGTCAAGACCGAGCGCAAGGGCGAGGCGGTCTTCGCGAATACCGTTGCGGGTCGAGACGCCGACCGACCGCGAGTAGGTACCGGCGACTTCAAAGCTCCAGCTCGAACCGATGAAGGGCAGGTCACCGCGCACACCGATCACACCGCGGTATTGCTCCTGCGTAACTTCGTTGTTGTTGCGGTCCCCACGGATCGAGATGATCGGCGAAACGGGCAGCGAGAAGCCGGTCGAAAGCGGACGAGTCGCACCATTGAACACCGCCGGGTTGAGACGGCGCTGGAAGGCGTTGTCCGCCGCGCGGCAGTCTTGGCCGTTCGGGTTGGTGTCGATGTTGCACGGGTTGAACGGGTTAAGGTCAGGCACGAACGGGAAAATCTGCGCCTGGAACTGGTTCGGGGCCGAAATTTCCGCACGGGTGAACTGCGCTTCGAAGAACGGCGTAATGTTGGCCTCGCCTTCGAAGGTGTATTCACCATAGGCGAAGCCGTTGAACAGCTCCTGCCCCGAGATGAAGGTCGTATCGAGCGTCTCGGGGTTGTTGTTCGAGTTGTTGTTGTAATCCTGGAAGTCGACATCACGGATGCCGTCACCATTGAAGTCGACTTCGCGGTTACCAAGGCCGGTGTTTTCCGAGAAGTCGGCGATCACGTTACCGGCGCCCGGCTTGTAGTAAACCGAGCCCACACGGGTCGCGTCAATGAAGATACGGCCCGACAGCGAACCGACCTTACAATCGCTGTCGCGAACGGTGATCCGACCACCCGAGTTGCGGCGAACGAGCGCGCTGTCACGAATGCCGAGCGTGCGAATGTTGCCGTCCTGATCGATTTCACGGTGTGCGTCGCAACCCGTGAGGAAGTCACGGTCGCCGAAGCGCACAAGATCGCGCTTCTGGTATTCCAGACCGACACCAAACACGGCTCGGTCGGTGTTGAAGCCCCACGCGGCGGAAACCGTGTAGTCTTCCCCCGCGCCCTGCGGGTTGATGTTGCCGTTGGCCTGGATTTCCAGTCCGTCGAAGTCCTTGCGCAGAATGACGTTCACCACGCCCGCGACCGCGTCCGAACCATATACCGACGATGCACCGTCCGTGAGAATGTCGTAACGGTCGACAAGCGAAGCCGGGATCAGGTTGATCGACGGGTTGGACGGCGCGCCTTCCACGCCAGCAGGCGCGAGACGGCGGCCGTTGACGAGGATCAGGGTACGGTCAGCACCAAGGCCGCGCAGGTTCAGCGTTTGCGAACCCGGGCCATTGTTGAGCACGAAGCCGTTGAAGGTCGCGTCGATCTGCTGACCGGCGGCCGCTTCCGAGCGCTGGAGGATCTGTGACGGGTCGAACGCACCGACCGCCTGCTGATTTTCGGTGGTGAGCACCTGCAGCGGCGAAATCGAGGTGTACGTGTCGCGAACGATGCGCGAGCCGGTGACGGTGATGTTGCCGGTCTTGTCTTCTGCTTGGGCCGCTTCACCCGCAGTGACATCGACCTGCTCCTCTTCTTCGGCCGGCTGCTCATCGGCAGCCTGCGCATAAGCAGGGCCGGCGATCACAAACGCGATGGCTGATGCGGAAAAGGCCAGAGCCTTGATCGAATTGCTGTGAAATTTCTTCATGATCACTCCAGTTGCCCGAACCGGAGACGTCACAACAACCCGGCGCTCCCACCACATAATTGCCCCATGTGGTGGGATTGCGCTTCAAAGGTTGTCCAATTCAGTCCCCGCAGTGACCGTTTTGTGCAATGGCGTAGGAATGATGTCAAAGCGCCCGCTCGCCGCCCCGAACTTTTCCGGGCGGTGTTGCGTTAATCCCACATTCAGGGGGCGCTCAGCGAAACCGCCGCAACATTGTTCGATTGTGGCTTTGCGAATATTAAAAGCTTGGCAGGCTTGCACGCAACAAACCGCCTTGCTTATCAAATCGAACGAAGCATGCTTACAATCTTGCGTGTCGCCGGAATTGGCCTGAAATCCTCGAAAGTGGATTTTTCGACGTCAGATCAGCGAATCGTCATGCTGAGTTGACCATCCCCTTCATCGATCACCAGCGTCGCGCCATCGGGCAATTTTCCTTCGAGCAGCATCTCGGCGAGCGGGTCTTGCAGGTAGCGCTGGACTGCACGCTTCAGCGGCCGAGCGCCGTAGACCGGATCATACCCCACCCGCCCGAGCCAGCGCAGCGCGGCATCAGTCAGGTCGAGCGTGATCTTGCGATCGGCGAGCAGCTTCTGCACCCGGCCCACCTGAATCTCGACGATCGGCGCCATGTGTTCCTGCGCAAGACGGTGGAACAGGATGATCTCATCAAGACGGTTGAGGAACTCGGGCCGGAAATGCCCGCGCACCACGTCCATCACATCCTTCTCGACCGTCGCGGGCTCCGCGCCGTCGGGCAGGTTGGCGAGATATTGGCTACCGAGGTTCGACGTAAGGATGATCAGGGTGTTGGCAAAGTCGACCACGCGGCCCTGCCCGTCGGTCAGGCGGCCATCGTCGAGCACTTGCAGCAGCACGTTGAAGACATCGGAATGCGCTTTCTCGACCTCGTCGAACAGCACCACCTGATAGGGGCGGCGGCGCACGGCTTCGGTCAGCACCCCGCCTTCCTCGTAACCGACATAGCCCGGAGGCGCGCCGATCAGGCGGGCGACGGCGTGCTTCTCCATGAACTCGCTCATGTCGATCCGCACCATCGCGCTGTCATCGTCGAACAGGAACCCGGCGAGCGCCTTGGTCAGTTCGGTCTTGCCGACGCCCGTGGGGCCGAGGAACAGGAAGCTGCCGAGCGGGCGGCCGGGATCTTGCAGGCCCGCCCGCGCACGGCGCACCGCCTTGGAGACAGCAGCGATCGCCTGTGACTGCCCGATCACCCGCTTGCCGAGGATGCTCTCCATCGCCAGCAGCTTTTCGCGCTCGCCCGCCATCATCTTGTCGACCGGCACGCCGGTCCAGCGGCTGACGACACCGGCGATGTCCTCCTCGGTCACCTCCTCGCGCAGCATCGCATTGGCGGCCTGCCCTTGCGCTTCGGCCAGCTGCTTTTCGAGCGCGGGGATCGTGCCGTAGGACAGCTCGCCTGCCTTGGCCAAGTCGCCTTCACGCTGGGCTTGTTCCAGCTCAAGCCGGGCGTGATCGAGCTGCTCCTTGATCTTGCCTTCGGCTTCGATCTTGTCGCGCTCGTTCTGCCAGCGCGTGGTGAGTTCGGCCGACTGCTGCTCAAGGTTCGCCAGTTCCTCGCGCAGCGCGACGAGGCGGTCCTTGGAATTCTGATCGGTTTCCTTCTGGAGCGCCGATTCCTCGATCTTCAGCTGGATGATCCGCCGGTCGAGCGCCTCGATCTCCTCGGGCTTGGACTCCACCTCCATGCGGATGCGGCTCGCCGCCTCGTCCATCAGGTCGATGGCCTTGTCGGGGAGGAAGCGGTTCTGGATGTAGCGGTCGGACAGCTTCGCCGCCGCAACAATCGCCCCGTCAGTGATGCGCACGCCGTGGTGCAGTTCGTACTTGTCCTTGATCCCGCGCAGGATCGAGATCGTGTCCTCCACGGTCGGCTCGGCGATGAACACCGGCTGGAACCGCCGCTGAAGCGCAGGGTCTTTCTCGACATACTTCTGGTACTCGTCGAGCGTGGTCGCACCGATGCAGTGAAGTTCGCCGCGCGACAGGGCGGGCTTCAGCAGGTTCGAGGCATCCATCGAGCCTTCCGACGCGCCAGCGCCGATCAGGGTGTGCATCTCATCGATGAACAGGATGATCTGGCCATCGGCGTTCTTCACCTCGTCGAGCACGGACTTCAGCCGCTCCTCAAACTCGCCGCGGTACTTCGCGCCAGCGATCAGCGCGCCCATGTCGAGGCTCATCAGGGTGCGGCCCTTCAAGCTGTCGGGCACGTCGCCATTGGCGATGCGCAGCGCGAGGCCTTCGGCAATCGCGGTCTTGCCGGTGCCGGGTTCGCCGATCAGGGCCGGGTTGTTCTTGGTGCGACGGGCGAGAATCTGGATCGTGCGGCGGATTTCCTCGTCACGGCCGATCACCGGATCAAGCTTCCCGTCACGCGCCGCCTGCGTCAGGTCGCGGGCGAATTTCTGCATCGCGTCATAGGTGTTCTCGGCGCTCGCGCTGTCCGCGCGCTTGCCGCCGCGCAGCTGCTCGATGGCGGTGTTGAGGCCTTGCGGCGTGACGCCTGCGGCCTTCAAGCCCTCCCCTGCGGCACCTGGCGACAGGGCGAGCGCGGTCAACATCCGCTCGACTGTGACGTAGCTGTCGCCGGCCTTGTCAGCGAGCTGCTCGGCCTGATCGAGGACCCGCACGGCATCATTATCCAGCCCCGGCGTCGCCTGCGCGCCGCTGCCGGTCACGGCCGGAACCTTCGAAAGACCCACATCGATCGCGGTGACGGCCAGCGGCGCCTGCCCGCCCGCGCGCTGGATCAGCCCGGCGGCCATGCCTTCGCTATCCTCCAGCAAGGCCTTGGCAATGTGCAGCGGGGTGATGCGCTGGTGGTTCATGCGGATGGCGACGGTTTGCGCGGCTTGCAGGAAGCCCTTGGCCCGATCGGTGAACTTTTCGAGATTCATGTCGTCTAACCCCTCCAAAGGTTACCACCTCGAGATAGTGTTGCACATTGGCCACACAAGTCCCCGGGGCAAAAATCACGCACACAGGTGTGTTACTGGACTAGGTGGGTTCATTCCCTGCCTATGGCAAGAGGACGCCTGCCTTGACCTCTTCCCTGCCCCGCGCGATGGAGCTTTCCTACGGTTTGGGAGAAAAATCGGACATGATCTGGGTCAAGCGCGGCGCATTTGCGCTGGTGGGTGTGTTGTTGCTGGCGGTAGTGGCGCTGGCCACGTGGGAGCCGTTTTTCGCGAGCGCTGCCAACCCCGCGCCCGGGCGCACCTATCGGGCCGAGATCATTCGCGACGAATTCGGCGTGCCCCATATCTACGGCAAGACCGATGCCGACACGGCTTACGGGGTCGCCATCGCTCATGCCGAAGACGATTTCTTCACCCTGCAAGATGTCGTCGCGATGGCGCGGGGGCGTTATGGCGCGATCGCGGGCGAGGAAGGCGCGCAGATCGATTACGTCTATCACCTGATCGACGCGCGCGGCACCGCGGAGCGCGAATATCCCAAGCTGCCCGCCGATACGCGCGCGCTGTTCGAAGCCTATGCCGCAGGCCTCAACCAATATGCCGCCGAGCATTCGGGCGAGGTCAAGCTGGCCAACCTGTTCCCCGTCAACGGCATGGATGTCGCTGCCGGTTTCGCGCTGCGCCAGCCGTTCTTCTTCGGGCTGGACGGCGTGATCGGTCCGCTGGTCGCAGGCGAGGATCTGCGCCGCGAGCATGGCCCCGATATCCCCGGCTTCCCGCGCCCGCCGCTGCCCGGTGCCGAGCCCGCCGAACCCGCGCCCACAGCGCCTGCCACCGATCAGGCGCGCCGGATGGTGCTGCCGCTTGGCGAGGATGCCGAACACCTCGGCTCCAACGCCTTTGCCGTCGCGCCCAGGAAATCGGGCGGGCCGACCACCCTGATCTCGAACTCGCACCAGCCCCTGCGCGGCGGGGTTGCGTGGTACGAACTCGTGGTCGAAAGCGGCGAAGGCTGGCATTTTGCCGGCGCGAACTTCCCCGGCTCGCCCTTCCCCTTCCTCGGGCATAACGAGCATCTGGGGTGGACCAACACGGTCAACACGCCCGACATGATCGACGTCTACCAACTGGAGCTCGACGAGACCGGCACCCGCTACAAGCTCGACGGCGCATGGCGTGATCTGGAGAGCAAGTGGGTGACGCTGCCGGTCAAGATTGGCCCCGTGGTGCTGCCGATCCGCAAGGAAGTGCTGCGGTCAGTGCATGGCCCGGTGATCAAGAACGCCAAGGGCGCTTTCGCCATCCGCTATGGCGGGATTGGGCAGCTCGGCCAGCTCGACGCCTATTACCGCATCAACAAGGCGACCAATTTCGCCGAGTGGGAAGCGCAGCTGTCGCGTCTCGCGATCCCCTCGACCAATTTCATCTATGCCGACGAGGCGGGCACCATTGCCTATGTCTATAACGCCGCAATCCCCCGCCGACCCGAAGGCGTGAAGGCCGACTGGCGCAATGTCCTGCCGGGCAACCGCTCAGACCTGATCTGGGAAGGGTCGGTCGATTACGCGAGCCTGCCCCGGATCGTGAACCCGGCCAGCGGGTGGCTCTACAATTCGAACAACACCCCTTTCACCGCGGCCGGAGCCGGGAGCGATCTTGATCCCCAAGCGTTTGCGCCGCTGATGGGTATCGAACTCAAGCAGACCAACCGCTCATGGCGCGCCTACAAGCTTCTGTCGGAAGCAAGCGTGCTCGACCGTGCGGCGCTGGAGCGGATCAAATATGATACCGGCTATGAGCGCCTTGGCTATGTCGACCGCTTGTTCGACACGCTGGAGGGGCTGAAGGCAGAGGGCCAACTGGCTGAGGCCCGCGATTTGCTGCTCGGCTGGGATTTCACCGCCGACAACAAGGGCGCTGCCGATGCCATCGCGCTGCTGATCATCCGCGACTTTATGGCGGCCGATTACAACAACAAGCCCTTCCCTGACGTGGCCGAGAAACTGCAAGCCGCCGCAGACCATCTCACCACCCATTTCGGCCGGCTCGATCCGCCGATGGGCGATCTGCTGCGGCTGCGACAGGGCGAGCTGGACCTGCCGCTCGACGGCGGATCGGACACCCTGCGGGCTTCGACCACCTGGGACGTGGCCGAGGATGGTCGTCTCAGCCTCAAGCATGGGGACAGCTTCATCATGTGGATCGAATGGCAACCCGGTCAGCGGGTTAGCTCACGCTCGATCCAGCCCTTCGGCGCGGCCACCACCCGGCCTGCCAGCGCGCATTACACCGACCAGATGCAGCTGTTCGTCGATCATAAGCTGAAGCCTGTCCACTTTTGGCGCGATGATTTGCTGGCGAAAGCCAGCAATCGGCGCGCCGTGGCAACCACTGTCACCAACGCGCGCTGACTGGCGCTTTCCTCTCGCATGATGTTTCACCGGAGCTTTCTTCCATGACCCACCGTTTCGCCGCCGCCAGTCTTTCGGCGCTCGCCCTTGCGCTTGCCGTGCCGTTCGCCCCTGCGCTCGCCCAGACCGCGCCCGCCGCCAGCGCCGCCCCGCAAGCGACCGCCGACTTGCCTGCGCTCGTGAGCCAGGTGACGATCCCCTATCAGCAGTTCGAGCTGGCCAATGGCCTCACCGTGCTGGTGCACGAAGACCGCAAGGCCCCGATCGTCAACGTGACGGTGTGGTACAATGTCGGCTCCAAGGACGAGCCGGAAGGCAAGACCGGCTTTGCCCACCTGTTTGAGCACCTGATGTTCAACGGCTCGGAAAACGCGCCGGATGACTACTTCAAGTACCTCGCGGAAATGGGCGCGACCGATTACAACGGGACGACGTGGTTTGATCGTACCAACTACTTCCAGACCGTCCCCCGCCCCGCACTGGAACGCGCACTGTGGCTGGAAAGCGACCGCATGGGTTATCTGCTCGGCGCAGTGACGCAGGGCAAGCTCGATAACCAGCGCGGCGTCGTGCAGAACGAAAAGCGTCAGGGCGATAATGAGCCGGGCGGTCTCGTGTTCTACGACGTGCTCAAGACCTTGTTCCCCGATGGCCACCCCTATCAGCACGAAGCAATCGGTTCGATGGCCGACCTCGATTCCGCCTCGATGGAAGATGTGAAGGCATGGTTCACCGAGAATTACGGCCCCAATAACGCCACGCTGGTGATCGCGGGCGACATTTCCGCTGCCGAAGCCAAGCCGCTGGTCGAGAAGTATTTCGGCACCATCGCGCGCGGCCCGGTCAATGACCCGGCGCAGGCGGATGTGCCGACCCTCAAGGAAGCTGTGCGCAAGACCTTCAAGGATCAGGTCGCCGCGACCAGCGTCACCCGCTACTGGCCGGTCGAAGGGATCACCGGCAAGGATCGCATCGCGCTTGACGTGGGCGCCTCGATCCTCGGCGGCCTTGCCTCCAGCCGCCTCGACAATGTGCTGGTGCGCGACGAACAGCTCGCCGTCAGCGTCTCGGCCGGCAATTCCGCCTTCCACCGTATCGGCATCCTCCAGGTCGAAGCGACCGCCAAGGCGGGCGTCGATCTTGCCGTGCTGGAAAAGCGGATGGACGAAGTGGTCGCCAAGCTGATCGCGGAAGGCCCGACCGAAGACGAAGTGCGCCGCGCAGTGACCAGCAATCTCGCCCGCACGATCCGCGGGCTGGAGCAGGTCGGCGGCTTCAGCGGCAAGGCGCAGACCCTGGCCGAAGGCGAAGTTCTGGCGGGCGATCCGCAGTTCTATGCGCGCGAGTTTGAAGCGCTCGCCAAGCTCACCCCGGCTGACGTCAAGGCGGCACTTGGCAACTGGATGACCCGCCCGGCGATGACCGTGGTGCTGGAGCCCGGCGCACGCGATGCGACTTATGAGGAGGCCGCATCGGTCGCCGCCGAAGGGGCAAACGCATCCGAGCGGGACCGCGCTGCCGAAACGATCAGCGTCTCGGTGGAGCGGCCCAAGCCCGCGATTGACACCATCGCCCAGCTCGACTTCCCCGATATTGAGCGTGCGACCCTGACAAACGGGATGAAGGTCACCTATGCCCGCCGCACGGCTGTGCCGGCGACCTATGTGTCGATGGCCTTCAACGCGGGCGGCGCGGCCGATCCGGTGGGCAAAACCGGGCTCGACGGACTGACCCTCTCGCTGTTCGACGAAGGCACGAAGAACCTGACAGCGCAGCAGATCGCCGAGGCGGGTGAGCGGCTCGGCGCGACTGTTTCGGTTGGCGGGGGCGATGACCGGTCAACCTTCACGCTCTCGGCGCTCACGGCCAACCTCGCGCCCAGCCTGGATCTGATGCGTCAGATCATGCGCGAACCGGCCTTCAATCCTGAAGACCTTGAGCGGGTGCGCAATCAGACCATCACCGGTCTTCGCCAGACGATGAAGTCGCCGCAGGGCATCGCTCAGCTGACGCTGACGCCGGAGCTGTTCGGCGCCGACAGCCCCTATGGCCGTGTGCCGACGGTGGCGAGCGTCAGCAGCATCACCCGCGATGACCTGATCGCCCACAAGGACGCCTGGATTCGCCCGGATAATGGCGAGGTTTTCGTGATTTCCGACAAGCCGCTGGCTGAGATCGTGACCGCGCTCAATGCCGCTTTCGGTGACTGGACGCCGCCTGCCACGCCCAAGGGCACCAAGCGGTTCGACGCCAAAATGGGCGCCAACGGCAACCGCATCATCCTCGTCAACCGGCCCAATTCGCCGCAGAGCTTCATCTACGGCGCGCAGATCACGCCGCTCGATGCGGGCGATCCGGCATTTGTCGCCTTTGGCAGCGCCAACAAGTCGCTCGGCGGCGATTTCCTCGCGCGTCTGAACATGAACCTGCGGGAGACCAAGGGCTGGAGCTATGGCGTGCGCGGCGGCGCGCAGGCACGTGAGAACGCAGTGGTCTATTCGATCTCGGGCGGGGTCCAAGCGGATCGCACCGGGGATTCGCTCGCTGAAATGCTGCGTGAGACCAAGGAATTCCTGACCATCAAGGGTGTCACCCCCGAAGAGCTGGAGCGCAATGTCGCCTCGGACGTCGGCTCGCTGCCGGGCCGGTTCGAAACCTCGCCCGCGGTGCTCGGCGCGATGCAGAGCAATGCGCTGTTCGGGCGGCCGGACAATTATCAGGAAACCCTCGCCAGCATCTACACGGCGCAAACCCCCGCAACCCTCGACGCCATCGCCCGCGCGAGCATTGACGGTGACAAGTTCGTCTGGGTGGTGGTCGGCGATGCCAGCGTGGTCCGTGCACAGCTCGAACCGCTCGGCCTGCCGATCGAGCAGCGCGAGATGGAAGGGGAATAAGCCAGACGGCAGCGCGCTTCAGCCGGAAAGCGGTTGAAGCGCGCTGACATCAGTGTAAATAACGAGACCACAAGTGCCGGGTCGCCCAAGGTCCGCACGTTCACCGGAGGAGTTGAATATGTCTGTTGCAGGTACCTACAAGACCGTCGTCAAGAGCCCGATGGGCGACCAGACCGGCACCCTCACCGTGGTTCCCGATGGCGACACCTTCAGCGGCTCGCTGGTGGGCAGCCTCGGCTCGATGGACATTGCGGGCGGCACTGTCAGCGGCAACACCATCTCGTGGAAGATGAACATGGTCGTGCCGATGCCGATGACGCTCGATTGCGAAGCGACCATCGACGGCGACACGCTGACCGGATCGGTCAATGCGGGCGCCTTCGGCGCGATGCCGCTGTCGGGCACCCGCGAAGCGTAAGCGCTTCGGCCTGAGTTACGAAAAGCCGTCGGAGCCCAGCGCTCCGGCGGCTTTTTCGTGCCTGCTTTGCGCCCCGGATTGGCTGCATTCAGGATCCTGCGCTATGGAAAGGGCGTCACGACTTGGGAGCATCAGGGATGTCTTTTCGCGCCGCCATTACCGCCACTGTTGCCACACTTGCCTTGGGAGGCTGCATGACCATTCCCGACAGCCACCCGCTTGCCGGGACCGAATGGCAGCTGACCGCGATCGACACCTCGGGCAGCACCACTTCGCTCACCCCCACCTTGCAGCGCCGCCACACCCTCGCCTTTATCGATGGCGGGGAGGTGCAGCTTCAGCTCGATTGCAACCGTGGCCGGTCAACCTGGACTGCGGGCCAGCCGTCGAACGGCGCAGGCAATATCAGCTTCGGCCCCGTGGCGGGCACTCGCATGGCCTGCCCCGCCCCCAGCTTCGGCAATGATCTGGCGGGCGCATTGGAACAGGCCCAGCGCTACACCACCACGCTCGATGGTCGCCAGCTTGTGCTGGAAACGCCCGAGCTGCGCCTGACCTTCGCCGCTGCCGAGTAAGCCCTCGCCCGCCACCCCTCCCCGGCTACGACGATGGTCTAGCTATCGCTGCTGCCCGTAACGCGCGACTTTGCATTCCTCGGCAAGACCGGCATGATGCAGGCGCAGGGCCTGCCTGCTGGTCAGGGGATCGAGCGGACAAGCGGGAGACGGACAATGGCGACGACATATGATGACGCCCTGCCCAAGCATCACAAGGTCACGGGGACGGAAAAACGCGTCATCCTCGCCTCGTCGCTGGGCACGGTGTTCGAATGGTATGATTTCTACCTCTATGGCCTGTTGGCCACGATCATCTCGGCGCAGTTTTTCTCGGGCGTAAACGAGACCACCGGCTTCATCTTCGCGCTGGCGGCCTTTGCGGCGGGCTTTGCGGTGCGGCCCTTCGGTGCACTGGTGTTCGGGCGGCTGGGCGACATGGTCGGGCGCAAATATACCTTCCTGGTGACGATGGGCCTGATGGGCTTTGCGACCTTCACGGTCGGCCTGCTGCCCAATTACGCCAGCATCGGGGTGGCCGCCCCGATCATGCTGGTGGTGCTGCGGCTGGTGCAGGGCCTCGCGCTGGGCGGTGAATATGGCGGGGCGGCGACCTACGTGGCCGAGCACGCGCCGAACAACAAGCGCGGGCTCTACACCAGCTTCATCCAGACCACCGCAACCTTGGGGCTGTTTGCCGCCCTGCTGGTGGTGATCGGCACCCGCACCATGATCGGCGAGGAAGCCTTCAAGGAATGGGGCTGGCGCGTGCCGTTCCTGATTTCCTCGCTGCTGCTCGGCGTGTCGCTGTGGATCCGGCTGCAATTGCAGGAAAGCCCAGTGTTCCAGAAGATGAAGGACGAAGGCACCAATTCCAAGGCGCCGATTTCCGAAGCCTTCGGCAACTGGACAAACGGCCGCTGGGCGCTGATCGCGCTGCTGGGCGCGGTCGCGGGGCAAGCGGTGGTGTGGTACACGGGGCAGTTCTACGCGCTGTTCTTCCTTGAAAAAGTCCTGATGGTGGACGGCGCGACGACCAACATTCTGATCGCCGTGGCGCTCGCCATCGGGACACCATTCTTCATCTTCTTCGGCTGGCTGTCGGACAAGGTCGGGCGCAAGCCGATCATCCTTTCCGGCTGCGCGCTGGCGGCGGTGACGTTCTTCCCGGCCTTCCACGCGCTGACCGAAGCGGCCAATCCGGCGCTGGCCCGGGCGCAGGCGACGGCGCCGGTGAGCGTCATCGTCAATGATGCGGATTGCTCGGTGCAGTTCGACCCCATCGGCAAGAACAAGTTCGATGCCAAGAGCTGCGACATCGCCAAGTCGTTCCTCGCCAAAAGCGGGGTGAGCTACACCAAGGTCGAAGCCGAAGCGGGCACCATCGCGCAAATCACCATCGGCGCGCAGGCCTTCATCGCGCCCGATCCGGCCAAGCTTGCAGGCGACGACCGCAAGGCTGCCATTACCGCCTATCAGGATGAATTGAAGGCGGCCCTGGCCACGGCCGGCTATCCGGCCAAGGCCGATCCGGCCGCCATCGACACCCCGGTGGTGATCGCGATCCTCACCTATCTCGTGCTGCTGGTGACGATGGTTTACGGGCCTATTGCCGCGCTGCTGGTGGAGCTGTTCCCCACCCGAATCCGCTACACCGCGATGAGCCTGCCCTATCACATCGGCAATGGCTGGTTCGGCGGGTTCCTGCCGACCACCGCCTTTGCGATGGTGGCGGCGACCGGGAATATCTACTTCGGCCTATGGTATCCAGTGGCGATCTGCGCGGCCACCGTGGTGATCGGGCTGCTGTTCCTGCCCGAAACCTTCCGCCGCAATATCGACGACTAGGCCCGCCAGCCAGCGGGGCGCAGGAGGGGCGGTGCCGCAGGGTGCCGCCCCTTTGCTTTGCGGCGCGCTTGTCGTAGTTTAGTCGTCGGGAAAGAGGGGAGCGGGACATGATGCTGGGCGCGGCGCTGGTCGCCGCCATGATCTACCTTGGCGCATTGTTCTGGCTCGCAGCATGGCGAGATCGCACGCCAGCGCCCGCGCTGCTGCGCCATTCCGGCAGCGTCTATGGCCTCAGCCTTGCGGTTTACTGCACCAGCTGGACGTTTTTCGGCGGGGTCGGGACGGCGGCGACGGCGGGCCTTGATTACCTGCCGATCTATCTCGGGCCGATCCTGGTCTTCACGCTGGGCTTCGGGCTGGTGCGCCGGATTCTGGCGCAGGCCAAGGCCCAGCATTCGACCTCGATCGCCGACTTCCTCTCCGCTCGTTACGGCAAGAGCGCCAGCCTCGCCGCGTTGGTGACGGTGATCGCGACCTGCGGGACGCTGCCCTATATGGCGCTCCAGCTGGACTCGGTCGGCACGACGCTGCTGGTGCTCGACCCGGAGCTGCGCACGCAAGTCGCGGCGGACGAGCTGGTGCTGATCGTTGCCGCCCTGATGGGGCTGTTCGCGATCCTGTTTGGATCACGCCGCGCGGACCGGGCGGGCGAGAATGCGGGACTGGTGCTGACGATTGCGGTGGAGGCGCTGGTGAAGCTCGCCGCCCTCCTTGTGGTGGGCGCGCTGGGTGTGTGGTGGCTGGTGACCGGCGACGGGCCAGCGATCCCTGCCACCCCGGCCCTGTTCGCCCCCGACCCGATTGATGCACGCTTTGTGGTGCTGACGCTGATCGCCGCTGCCGCAGCCCTGTGCCTGCCGCGCCAGTTCCACATGAGCTTCATCGAAGCGCCGGGCGAACGCGCCAGCCGGTCGATGCGCTGGGTGTTCCCGGCCTATCTCGCGCTCACTGCGGCTGTGATCGTGCCAATCGTGCTGGCAGGACAGGCGGTGCTGCCCGCAGGCACCGATCCCGACACCATCGTGCTCGCCCTGCCACTGGCGAGCGGGACGCCGCTGCTCGCCGTGCTGGTGTTCATCGGCGGGTTTTCGGCAGCGACCGGCATGATCGTGGTGGCGAGCGTGGCGCTGTCGATCATGATCACCAATGACCTGATCGCCCCCCTGCTGCTGCGCCGCGCACTGGCTGGGCGGGGTGACCGCAGCCGCGTGCCGGGGAGGCTGCTGCTGATCCGCCGCATGGTGATCGCGGCGCTGCTGGCGGCGGCTTACGTGTTCTATCGCGGGTTCGCCGGGATCACCGACCTGGCAGGCCTCGGCACCCTCGCCTTTGCGGCGGCGGCGCAATTCGCGCCGGGTCTGGTGCTGGGGATGCTGAGCCAGCACGGCAACCGGGCGGGAATGCTGACCGGCCTTGCAAGCGGCTTCGCTCTCTGGCTGGTGCTGCTGATCGTGCCCGCGGCCAGCGGCACTGCGCCCTTCCTCAGCATCCACCCCGATCCGTTGGTGTCCGGCGTGATCCTGAGCCTTGGGGTCAATACCGCGCTCTACTGGCTGGTCTCGGCGCTGGTGCGGCCGTCGCTGCTCGATCAGGCGCAGGCCGCGGCGTTCGTGGGGATGCCGATGCCCGGAGAACCGCCGCGCCATGCCACGGCCAAACGCGTCGGCGATGTGCGCGCACTGCTCGCCCAGTTCGTCGGGCGTGAGCGCGCCGATGCCGCCCTCGCCCCGCTCCACCTGCGCAATGGCGACCCGGCGGGCGCAGGTGTGCTGGAACTGGCCGAGCGGGTGATTTCGGGCGTGATCGGCACGTCATCCGCGCGGATGCTCGTGGGGTCATGGGCGGGCGGCGATCCCATCCCGCTCCCTGAAGTGGTCGCCATGTTCGACGAGACGAGCCGCCGCCTCTCCTTCTCCGCCGACCTGCTCCAGACCGCAATCGAGTCCATCGACCAAGGCATCGCGCTGGTGGACGGCGACATGAGGCTGGTGGCGTGGAACACCCGCTATCAGCAGATTTTCGACCTGCCTGATGGGCTGGTGAGCGTCGGCACGCCGATTGCCGATCTGATCCGCTTCAACCTGACGCGCGGCGCGCTGTCCGACGCCGCCATCGCCGAGCAGGTTGAGCGTCGCCTTGCTTATATGCGCGCCGGGACCGAGCACCGGATCGAGCGGGTGCAGCACGATGGCCGCGTGCTCAGGATCGTTGGCGCGCCCACACCCGGCGGCGGCTACACCACCTCCTATACCGACATCACCGCTGACCGGCTGGCCGAACAGGCGCTGGAGGACAAGGTCGCGGTCCGCACCCGCCAGCTCAGCGCTGCGAACGAGGCCTTGGCGCAGGCCACGAAGTCCAAGACCCGTTTCCTCGCCGCCGCCAGCCACGATCTGATCCAGCCGCTCAACGCTGCGCGCCTGTTCGCCTCGGCGCTCGGCGAGGAGGTACAGGGCCGCCCGGCGCTGGAACGGCTGGTGGCCGATCTGGATGGCTCGATTGTCTCGGCGGATCGGCTGATCCGGGTGCTGCTGGAGATTTCCAAGCTCGACAGCGGCGGCGTGGTGCCAGCGCCAGAGCCCATTGCGCTCGACCAGTTGTTCGAGGATGTGGCGCGCGAATTCCTGCTGCAAGCACAGGCCAAGGGGCTCAGGCTGCGGCGGGTTCGGACCGATGCCTGGGTCATGGCTGACAGGGCGTTGCTGACAGCGGTGCTGCGCAACCTGATGAGCAACGCGGTGCGCTATACCGCCAAGGGCGGCGTCCTGATCGGGGTGCGGCGGCGCGGGCCGGAGGTGCTGATCTGCATCCACGACACCGGGCGCGGCATCGCGCCTGATGACATTGAGCGGATCTTCGGCGAGTTCGAACGCGGCGCTTCGACTGACCGTGAGGGGCTGGGTTTGGGCCTCGCCATCGTCCGGCGGGCAGCGCGGCTTCTGGGGGTCGAGGTTGAGACAACGTCATCGTTGGGCCGCGGGAGCCGCTTTGCGTTGGCCTTGCCGGTACTGCGGCGCGAGGCGGCATCCGCGCCCCGCCCGGCTCCTGTCCGCACCAGTGCAGGCCTCGGCGAAGGCCGGGTGCTGGTGGTCGACAATGATCCCGCCGTGCTGGCCGCGACGGCAGCCCTTCTCGGCAAGTGGGGCCTGATCGTGACCTGCGCTGGCAACGGCGCGCAGGCTGCGGCCGCCATGCCGCAGGCACCCGACATTGCGATCATGGACTACCGCCTCGACGAGAACGAGCGCGGCGATGCCACCTATGCGATGCTGTGCGAAGTCTGGGGCCAGCGCCCGCCTGCAATCCTGTTGACGGCGGAAAGCTCCGAGGAAACCGAAGCCGCCGCCGCGCGGATGGGGGCGAACCGCTTGCTCAAACCCGCGCCGCCTGCTGCCTTGCGCGCGCTGATCGCGACGGCGCTGGCACAGGGCCGCGAGACAAAGGTTCAGGCCCTCGCGGAATCCGCTACCGGCTGATCGACGTCCAACTTGGCGGCGAGCAGCACCGCCTGCGTTCGGCTGTTCACCCCGAGCTTGCGCAGGATCGCGGTAATGTGCGCCTTCACGGTTGCCTCGCTGATGGCGAGTTCATAGGCGATCTGCTTGTTGAGCAGGCCTTGCCGGATCGCGGCGAGGATACGGCGCTGAGCGGGCGTCAGGCTGGCAATGCGGGCAAGTTCGTCGTCCGCTCCAGCGTGCGCCTCGGGAAACCACCCGTCCCCGTCCCGCACCGCTGACAGCCCTTCGCGCATCGCATCAAGGCTGGAAGATTTGGGAATGAACCCCGCTGCCCCCAGTTGCGCCGCCGCCGCAGCGACCCGCGGTTCCTCGGAGGCCGAAACGATCACGATGGGCAGCGCGGGGTAATCCTGTCTGAGGTCCATCAGCACCGACAGGCCGGTGGAATCGGCCATGTGGAGATCGAGCAACAGGGCCTCCGCCGCACCGTCCGCCAGCGCAGCGCGCGCCTCGGCAGCGGTGCTCGCCTCGATGATCGCCGCTTCGGGCCACACCTTGCTGACCGCATGGGCCAGCGCGCTGCGGAACAGCGGGTGGTCATCGGCAATGATGATCCTTGCGGTCATCGCCTCAGCCGTTCTGCCGCCCTTCGATCAACCGCTCGACGAGGCTGGGATCGGCGAGCGTTGAGGTATCACCCAAAGCGCCAAAGTCGTTCTCGGCGATCTTGCGCAGGATGCGGCGCATGATCTTGCCGGAGCGGGTCTTGGGCAGGCCATCGGTAAAGTGGATGATATCGGGCGTCGCAATTGGCCCGATTTCCTTGCGGACGTGGGCTTTCAGCTCGGCCAGCAGCGCGTCACTGCCTTCCTCGCCGACATTGAGGGTGACGTAGCAATAGATGCCCTGCCCCTTGATATCATGCGGATATCCGACCACCGCAGCCTCGGCCACCTTGGGGTGGAGCACCAGCGCGCTCTCGACCTCGGCGGTGCCCATGCGGTGGCCCGAGACGTTGATCACGTCGTCGACCCGGCCGGTGATCCAGTAGTAGCCGTCCGCGTCGCGCTTGCACCCGTCGCCGGTGAAGTACTTGCCCTTGTAGGTGCTGAAATAGGTCTGCCCGAAGCGTTCATGATCGCCATAGATCGTGCGCGCCTGACCGGGCCATGAGTGGGTGATGCACAGGTTGCCCTCGGCCGCGCCGTTCAGCACGCCTCCCTCGCTGTCGACCAGCTCAGGGCGGATGCCGAAGAACGGGAGGCCCGCACTCCCCGGTTTCATGTCGTGTGCGCCGGGGAGCGTGGTGATCATGCAGCCGCCGGTTTCGGTCTGCCACCAGGTGTCGATGATCGGGCAGCGACCCTCGCCCACCACGTCGAAATACCAGCGCCACGCCTCGGGATTGATCGGTTCGCCGACAGAGCCGAGCAACCGCAGGGAGGCGCGCGAGCGGGTGGTGACGTGCGCGTCACCCTCGCGCATCAGCGCACGGATCGCGGTGGGGGCGGTGTAGATGATGTTGACGCCGTGCTTGTCGACCACGTCCCAGAAGCGCCCGTGATCGGGGTAATTGGGCACGCCTTCGAACACAACGGCCGTGGCACCATTGAACAACGGCCCGTAGACCACATAGCTATGACCCGTCACCCAGCCGATATCGGCGGTGCACCAGAACACCTCGCCGGGTTGATAGTCGAAAATGTAATGGAAGGTCGTTGCCGTCCACACGCCGTACCCGCCGGTGGTGTGGAGCACGCCCTTGGGCTTGCCGGTCGAACCGCTGGTGTAGAGGATGAACAGCGGGTCTTCCGCCCCCATCACCGCGCAGGGGCAATCCGCGTCGCTGGCGAGGTCTTCGAGCCAGTGGTCGCGGCCGTCCTGCATGTCGATTGCGCCGCCCGTATGGCGGATCACCAGCACGCCATCGACCGGCGTGGCGTGCGCGGTGAGCGCCAGCGCCGCATCGACGTTCGCCTTCAGCGGCACGTGCTTGCCGCCGCGCAGGCCTTCATCGGCAGTGATGACGAAGCGGCTGCCGCAATCCTCGATCCGGCCCGCCAGCGCCTCGGGCGAGAAGCCACCGAACACCACCGAATGCACCGCGCCCAGCCTTGCGCAGGCGAGCATCGCGACCACCCCTTCGAGGATCATCGGCAGGTAGAGCGTCACCCGGTCGCCGCGTGTCACGCCCAGCTTTTTCAGCGCATTGGCCATCCGCACCACTTCGGTGTGGAGCTCGCCATAGGTGAGGCTGCGGCCGGGTGAGGCCGGATCATCCGGTTCAAAGATCAGCGCCGTGCGGTCAGCGTGCTGCGGCAGATGACGGTCCACCGCATTGTGGCACAGGTTGAGCTGCCCATCGGCAAACCATGAAATCTCTACCGGATCGTAAGGCCACTCCCCGCCCCTGGTCGGCGCCTTGACCCAATCCAGCCGCTGCGCCTGTTCCAGCCAGAACGCGTCCGGCGTTTCCACCGACGCGCGGTACATCTCGGCATATTGCTCAGCGGTGCAATGGGTCGGCGTGTGGGCCTGGGGCCGCTCAACGGCGTGGATCATCTCGACTCTCCCTCATCTGCGCCTGCTTTTACATCAGGCTACACGTCCCGCCCCATGAGACAAAGGTCTTACGACCATCCGCTAGCTGTCAGCGCCCTTCCGATCAGCCCATTCTGACATGGGATCGAAAAGGGATGGGAGAGTCCGAATGGTTCATGCGATGGCGGTCCGCAGCCTGCGGGCGGTGCTGCTGACAGCGAGCGTGCTGACCGCCGCGCCGGTGCTGGCGCAGGAGCAGAGCACAGAGGCGCGGCTCGACCGGCTGGAGCGGCTGGTCGAAGGCCTGATTGCGCGGCTGGATGCCGAAGCGACAACCCACCAGGTCGAAGAGGCGGAGATCCGCGAACAGAGCGCCGCCCTGCTCGCCGCGACCCGCGATCTGAAGGACCGCCAGGCCGAACTCGCCCAGCAGATCGCCGTGCCCAAGGGGCAGGAGGACAAAGGCTTCCGCGTCGGCAAGACCACGGTCGCCTATGCGGGCTATGTGAAGCTCGATACGCTGGTGCAGCGCACCAGTGGCGGGCAGATGCCGGACAATTCGATCGGGCGCGATTTCCTTATTCCGGCGCTGATCCCGGTCGGCGGCACAGCGTCAGGCTATGACACCGATTACAGCGCCCGCCAGACGCGCTTTATCCTCAAGACCGCGACCGATGTCGGCGCGGCGCATACGCTCAATTCGCATATCGAGCTCGATTTCAACGTCACCGATGGCGGGGACGAACGCACCACCAACTCCTATGTCCCGCGCCTGCGGCAGGCCTTCATCACCTATGACAACTGGCTGTTCGGCCAAGCCTGGTCGACCTTCCAGAACATCGCTGCCCTGCCCGACAGTCTCGATTTCATCGGGGTGACGCCGGGCACCGTGTTCGATCGCCAGCCGATGATCCGCTACAGCAAGAACGGCTGGCAGATTGCGCTGGAACAGCCCGAAACTACCGTCACCACCCCCACCGGCGCGCGGATCATGGCGGGGGACGACACGATTCCCGATGTGGTTGCCCGCTACAATCTGAACCGCCCGTGGGGTTCACTGACGGCGGCGGGGATTGTGCGCACCTTGCGGATTTCCGACGATGATTTCGGCACCGGCACGGATAGCGCGATGGCTTACGGCCTCAGCCTGTCAGGCAAGATCAAGGTGGGCGAGAAGGACGACATCCGCTTCATGGCGACCGCGGGGGATGGGCTGGGGCGCTATATCGGGCTCAATATCGTCAATGATGCGGCGCTGGATGCGGCCGGAAAGCTCGATCCGATCTTCACCTGGTCGGGCTTTGCCGCCTACCAGCACCATTGGGGTGGCCGCCTGCGGTCGAGCGTCGCGGGGGCCTATTTCAAGGCGGACAATCCGGTGATGCTGACGACCCGGCAGGTGACAGACGAAAGCTGGAACGGATTCGCCAACCTGATCTGGAACCCGGTCGACCCGCTCGATGTCGGGATCGAGCTGCTCTACGCGGAACGCACGCTTGAGGATGGCCGAACGGGCGACCTGCGACGGGTGATGATCTCCACCCGCTACAATTTCTAGCCCGCATTGAATTTACCAATCTGGTAATGTTTCACGTGAAACATTGCCAGATTGGGTTGTTCGCAACGGATCAATCAAGGCAAAGCCCAAACGAAACCCCGCCAGCCGCTAACGGCCAGCGGGGTTCGTCTTGATCGCGAGGTTCTCAGAAGCGGTAGGACAGCCCCGCGCTGATCACCCACGGATCGAGCTTGTGCTCGGTCTCGATCGCCAGCGTGTTGCCGACGAACCAGCGCGCGGTGGTGTCGATGAAGTAGCGTTTCACATCGACGCTGATGCCCAGACCCTTGTCATTGACCGGCAGATCGAAGCCCGCTTGCAGCGCGAGGCCGAGCTCGTTCGACAGGTTGGTCTCCGTCACGCCCAGCGGCAAGGTTGCCGCGCCCGGATCATCGGCGACCCACAGAAAGTAGGCCGGACCAGCGCCCACATAGGGCTTCACCCCGCCCAGATCGAAGTGGTACTTCGCCGTCACAGTCGCCGGGATCAGCTTGGCGTTCGAGACCAGCTCGGCCCCGGCGGGAAGCCCGGCGGTGGCATCGACATCGTGCTGGGTCATGCCCGCGATTGTCTCGATCGAGATGTTATTGGTCACGAAGTATTCGATCGCGATAGTCGGCGTCACATTGTCGTTGGCCTTGGTCTGCAAACTCGCCGGCAGGCCGGGCACGTTGACGTTGATGTCCGTGATCTTGCCATCGGGCAGAACCGCCGTGGCGAGCAGCTTGACCTGGATGTCGCCAGCGCGGTCATCATCCTGCGCCATTGCAGGCGTCGCGGCCAACATTGCCGCTGCGCCGCCCAAAGCAATATTGGCAAGCATAAGAAGAGTCTTCATTTTACGCGTCCTCATCGGCAGCAGTGGCCACCCTCCGTGGCCCAGGTTGTTTGCTGCCTGTGGGGGCCGGATAGAACCTGAACCGCATGGCCCTCATTGATCCGGATCAAAGACCTTTGCTTTGTTGTGCGCCATTGCCGCACCATCATGGCGACGATCAGCCCCTCACCGCCCGACCTCGGGCTTACGCATTATCTGGCGGCATTCCGCGCTGCGCTGCCTGCGGGAACGGGCGACGCGGTCACCGCAGATCGGCTCTGCGCGCTGGGTGAGGCGACGCATCTGGCGCGCGGGGCCCAGCTCTGGCCCGATCCAAACAACGACCGGCTGGTGTGGATTGCCACTGGCGCGGTCAAACTGGTTGCGCCAGCTGTGGCAGGATCGCCGGGCGGGCAGGTGCTGGCGTTCCACTTTGCGGGCGATCTCGTTTCGGTGCTCCGCCAGAGCGCGCAGGAATCCTGGGGCGATTTGCGGCTGGCAGCGCTGACGGACAGCGATCTGGTGATCTTCCCTGCCGACCGCTTCCTCGATGTGGCCCAGGGCGATCCCGCGGTGCTGCGGTCCGTGCTGACACGCTCCCTGCAAGCCCTGCACCGCAGCCGCACCCGCATGATGCAGATGGGGCACAAATCCGCCGGGGCGCGGATCGCTGACTTCCTCGTATCCATGGCGGAACGCTTGGCGGACTGCACAGCAGGCGCCTGCGCCTTTTCCTTGCCGATGAGCCGCCGCGATATCGGCGACAGTCTGGGTCTTACGATCGAGACGGTCAGCCGCCAGCTGACTGAACTGCGCGAGGCCGGCCTCGTTGCAACCGAGGGTCGTTCCAAAGTCTGCCTGTCCGATGTGACAGCACTCGCCCGGCTCGCCGGGCGGCAATCGCGCCACCCCACTGAGGATTTGGCAAAAACGCATCAAATTTGATTTCGGTCAAACACAAGCACTGCGGGGTTCCGGTATAAGCCGGGCCGACGGAAGGGATAAATCAACATGGAATCAGTCGTTAAGCGGCTGGGGGTATGGGCGCTCGTCCTGCTCGCAGCGATTGCTGCTATCGCGCTTACGCCCGATAGCGGTTTTGCCATTCACATGGGGATCGTGGCGCTGGTCGCGGTGATCCTGATCGCGGTCACGGCCACCAGCTATGATCCGATGGCCAAGGCCCAGGGCATCTTCAAGATGCCTCCCGGCCCTTCGCGCTATGACGATGACGTGATCCGCTGGGGCGTGATCGCGACGATGTTCTGGGGGCTGGCAGGGTTGCTGGCGGGCGTATTCATCGCCGCCCAGCTCGCCTTCCCGCAGCTCAATTTCGAACCCTATCTCAACTTCGGCCGGGTACGCCCGCTGCACACTTCTGCCGTCATCTTCGCCTTTGGCGGCAATGCGCTGCTGGCGACGAGTTTCTACGTCGTGCAGCGCACCTGCCGCACCACGCTGGCCTTCCCCGGCATGGCCCGCTTCGTGTTCTGGGGCTACCAGCTGTTCATCGTGCTGGCGGCGACCGGCTACCTCCTCGGCATCAGCCAGGGCAAGGAATATGCCGAGCCGGAATGGTATGTCGATCTGTGGCTGACGGTGGTGTGGCTGTGCTACCTCGCCGTGTTCGTCGGCACGCTGCTGCGCCGCCATGAACCCCACATCTATGTGGCGAACTGGTTCTACCTCGCCTTCATCGTGACCATCGCGATGCTGCACGTGGTCAACAATCTGGCGATGCCGGTGAGTCTGCTGGGCGGCAAGAGCTACTCGGCCTTTGCCGGGGTGCAGGATGCGCTGACCCAGTGGTGGTATGGCCACAACGCGGTCGGGTTCTTCCTCACCGCCGGCTTCCTGGCGATGATGTACTACTTCGTGCCCAAGCAGGCCGGGCGGCCGGTCTATTCCTACCGCCTGTCGATCATCCACTTCTGGTCGCTGATCTTCCTCTACATCTGGGCGGGCCCGCACCACCTTCACTACACCGCCCTGCCCGACTGGGCGCAGACCTTGGGCATGGTGTTCAGCGTGATGCTGTGGATGCCCAGCTGGGGCGGGATGATCAACGGGTTGATGACGCTGAACGGCGCGTGGGACAAGGTCCGCACCGATCCGATCATCCGCATGATGGTGCTGGCGCTCGCCTTCTACGGGATGAGCACCTTCGAAGGCCCAATGCTGTCGATCAAGGCGGTCAACAGCCTGTCGCACTACACCGACTGGACCATCGGCCACGTACACTCCGGCGCGCTGGGATGGAACGGGATGATCACCTTCGCCTGCGTCTACTACCTCGTGCCGCGCCTGTGGCAGAAGGAGCGGCTCTACAGCCTGCGCATGATCAACTGGCACTTCTGGCTCGCGACGCTGGGGATCGTTTTCTACGCCTCCTCGATGTGGGTCGCCGGGATCACGCAGGGCCTGATGTGGCGCGAATATGGGTCTGACGGATACCTGGTGAACAGCTTCGTCGACACCGTCGCGGCGCTCCACCCGATGTACATCCTGCGTGCTGTCGGCGGGCTGATGTACCTCAGCGGTGCGATCATCATGGCCTACAACATCTGGATGACCATCGCTGGCAAGCAGCGAGTGGAGGCTCCGATGGGCGACACCGCCCATGATGACGCCGCCGACCGCCCCATTGTCGCCGAGCCCGCTGAATAAGCGCTCATCGTAGGAACACAGCCATGAGCAAGAATGCACAGCACAGCGACGTTTTCGAGGGCCACAAGAAGCTTGAGAAGAACGTCACCCTCCTCGCCGCGGCCACCTTGCTGGTGGTAGCCATCGGCGGAATCGTCGAAATCGCGCCCCTGTTCTGGATCGACAACACGATCGAGAAGGTGGAGGGGATGCGCCCCTACACCCCGCTGGAGCAGGCAGGGCGGGACATCTATATCCGCGAAGGCTGTTACACCTGCCACAGCCAGATGATCCGGCCCTTCCGGGACGAGGTCGAACGCTATGGCCATTACAGCCTCGCCGCTGAAAGCATGTATGATCATCCCTTCCAGTGGGGATCGAAGCGCACCGGGCCTGACCTTGCGCGGGTCGGCGGCAAGTATTCCGATGACTGGCACGTCCAGCACCTGAAGGCGCCGCGTTCTGTCGTGCCGGAAAGCATCATGCCCAATTACAGCTTCCTTGCCGAAGCCGAATTGCATGTGGCCGATCCGGCAGCAAACCTCACCGCGCTGCGCCGCGTCGGCGTGCCTTACTCCGACACCGCCATCGCGCAGGCCAGCTCCGATCTGATGGCGCAGGCCAACCCGGATGCCGACGCGGGCGACCTCGCCACCCGTTACCCCAAGGCGCAGGTCCGCGACTTTGACGGTGATCCGGGGCGCGTGACCGAGATGGATGCGCTGGTCGCCTATCTCCAGATGCTCGGCACGCTGGTGGATGTGAACAGCGCCGCCGCGCAGGAAGTGCTGACGAAATCCAGTCAGGGTGGGGAGCAGGGCCGATGACCCTCTACACCGCCCTTCGCCACTTTGCCGACAGCTACGGGCTGGCGGTGATCGTCGCGCTCTATCTGACGCTGTGCCTGTGGCACTTCCGCCCGGGGGCCAGCCCCCACGTGGCCGCCGCCAAACACTCGATTTTCGGGGATGACGACAATGACTAAGCGGATTGACCAACCCACCGGCACCGAGACCGTCGGCCATGAATGGGACGGGATCGAGGAACTGAACACCCCCCTGCCGCGCTGGTGGCTGTGGACCTTCTACGCCACGATCGCCTTCGCGGCGGTCTATGTCGTGCTCTACCCGGCCTGGCCGATGATCGACAAGGCGACCGCCGGAACGCTCGGCTGGTCGAGCCGCGGCGATCTCGCCAAGGAGATGAGCGCCGCCGACATGGCCCGCCAAAGCGTGTTCGAAAAGATCGCGGCGACCGATATCGAAAAGCTCCCCGGCTCGCCCGAGCTGATGCAGGCGGCGGTGTCCGGCGGGGCAGCGGCGTTCAAGGTCAATTGCGTGCAGTGCCACGGCGCAGGCGCGGCGGGGTATCAGCAGTTCGGCTATCCCAACCTCAATGATGATGACTGGATCTGGGGCGGCACGCTGACCGAGATCGAATACACCCTCACCCACGGCATCCGCTGGCAGAACGCTGACGATACCCGCGTGAACTATATGCCCGCGTTCGCAGGCGTGCTGGATGCGGGCCAGACCGCGGCTGTGGCAAGCCACGTCCTCTCGCTCAGCGGCAAGGCCAAGGGCAACCCGGCCGGCGCGCAGCTGTTCGCCGAGAACTGCGCCGCTTGCCATGGCCCTGCCGGAGCCGGAATGCCCGCAATGGGCGCGCCCGCGCTGAATGACGCGATATGGCTCTATGGCGGCAGTGAGGCGGCGGTGCGGAAGCAGATCCTCGCCCCCCGTCACGGCGTGATGCCCGCCTGGAAAGACCGGCTCGATCCGGTGACGATCAAGATGCTGGCGGCCTATGTTCACTCGCGCGGCGGCGGGCAGCAGGCGGCTCCGGCCCAGCCTGACACCTCGCCCACCCCGGCGACCACGGGCGCTGTCGCCCAGACCGCCGAGAAGGCCAAAACCGATGGCTGATCCCAAGGACCTCGCGCGCCCCCAACCTCAAGCGGGGCAGCCCCGCGACTGGTCGGGTGCGCTCAGGTCCGTCACTGACGCCGCGCCCGCTGGTCCGGCCTCTGCCGCCACGGTGGAGGACGCAGGCTTCATGGGCAGCGCGCTCTACGAAAAGGGCAAGACGGTCCACAACAAGCGGATCGACGGCCCCTTCCGCCGCTTCAAGTGGCTGGTGATGCTGGTGACGCTGGCGATCTATTACATCACCCCGTGGATCCGCTGGGACCGTGGGCCATACGCGCCCGACCAAGCCGTGCTGATCGATCTCGCCAATCGCCGCTTCTACATGTTCGATATCGAGATCTGGCCGCACGAATTCTACTTCGTCGCCGGGATGCTGATCATGGCCGGCATAGGTCTGTTCATCGTCACCTCTGCGGTGGGCCGCGCATGGTGCGGCTATGCCTGCCCGCAGACGGTGTGGACTGACGTGTTCCAGCACGTCGACCGCTTCTTCGACGGCGATCGCAATGCCCGCGCGCGGCTCGACAAGGCGCCGTGGACCGCATCCAAGACCGCCCGGCGGCTCGCCAAGTGGACGGTCTATCTCGCCATCGCCTTCTGGACCGGCGGCGCGTGGATCATGTATTTCGCCGACGCGCCGACCCTCACGGTGGATTTCTGGACCGGCAACGCCGCGCCGGTGGCCTATGCGACCGTGGCGATCCTCACGGGCACGACCTTCTGGCTCGGCGGGTTCATGCGCGAACAGGTGTGCGTCTATATGTGCCCCTGGCCGCGCATCCAGACCGCGATGCTCGACGAGAAATCACTGATCGTCACCTACAAGGACTGGCGCGGCGAACAGCGCGGGAGCCTCAAGAAGGCGGCCAAGAACCCCGACCAATATGGCGACTGCATCGACTGCAATATGTGCGTCGCGGTCTGCCCCACCGGGGTGGATATCCGCGAAGGCCAGCAGATCGGCTGCATCACCTGCGGGCTGTGCATCGATGCCTGCGACAAGGTCATGGCTGAGGTCGGCCGCCCGCGCGGGCTGATCGACTATGCCACATTGGACCAGTGCAAGGCCGAGGCGGCGGGGGCTCCTCCCAAGCCCGCATGGAAAGCCCTGCTGCGCCCGCGCATCTTCCTCTATTTCGGCGTCTGGGGCGCGATTGGCGCAGGCCTGCTGTTCGCGCTCGGCACCCGCACGCACACCGATCTCACGGTCTCGCCCGACCGCAATCCGCCCTACATGCTGCTGAAGGACGGATCGGTCCGCAACGCCTACACGCTCCGCCTGCGCAATATGGAAGCCCGCCCGCGCGAGATGGAAGTGGCGATGGTGGGCCTGCCCCGCGGCGCGGTGATGTGGACCGATGCCGTCAGCGTCGAAAACGCCGCGCCCGTGCAGGTCATCGCCGTGCCCGCCAACGAGACCAAGATCGTGCGCGCCTACGTGATGCTACCGCCGGGGACGGATGAGGATGAGAGCGAACACTTCGCCTTTCGCCTGACCTCGCTCGACGAACAGGGCGAGCAAGACATCGCCGAAACCACCTTTGCCATGCCTGAGGACGACGAATGACCAGCAAGACCACAAGGTTCACCGGCAAGCACATGGCGATGGTCTTCATCGGCGGGTTCGGCGTGGTGATCGCAGTTAACCTCGTCATGGCGAGCTATGCCGTGGGGAGCTTCCACGGCACCGTGATCGACAATTCCTATGTTGCCAGCCAGAACTACAATGGCTGGATCCACAAGGCGGAAGCCTCCAAGGCCTTGGGCTGGCAGGCCATCCCGCAGCGCCGCGCGGATGGGCGGGTTGTGCTCGAAACCCTCGCTGTGCCTGCTGAGGCAGCGATCACGGCCGAGGCCGAACGCCCGCTTGGTGAGCGTGAGGCCGCCCGCCTGACCTTTGCGCCGCAGGGCCAGGGCCGCTGGCTCTCCAACGAGGCACTGGGCGCAGGCCGCTGGCAAGTGCACATCGGCATCCGCGCAGGCGCGCAGGAATGGGCCGGGGAAAGCAATCTGCGATGAACGCCCCCGCTCTCCTCACCCCTGACGACGCCCGCCCGCTGGTCTCGACCCGCTTCACCGTGCCGGGCATGAAATGCGCCGGGTGCATCGGCAAGATCGAGCGCGAATTGCCCAAACTCGCAGGCATCGCTGCCGCGCGAGCCAATTTCTCGGCCAAGCGCGTGGCGATCAGCCATGATCCGGCGCTGGGGGAAGATGCGCTGACAGCCGCGCTGCTGGCGCTGGGCTTTGAAGCGCAGCCGGTTGCAGACAATCCTCTCGGGATCGAAGTTGAGGAGCGCAAGCGGCTGAACCGCGCATTGGGTGTGGCGGGCTTTGGCATGATGAATGTCATGCTGCTGTCGGTCAGCGTCTGGTCAGGGGCGGACGGGGCGACGCGCGAGCTGTTCCACTGGCTCTCGGCGCTGATCGCACTGCCGGTGATCGCCTATGCGGGTCGTCCGTTCTTCGCCTCGGCGTGGATGGCGCTGAGCCACAAGCGCACCAACATGGACGTGCCGATTTCGATTGGCGTGATCCTCGCGACCTGCCTCAGCCTCTACGAGACCATCACCGGCGGCGCGCACGCCTATTTCGACAGCGCGGTGATGCTGTTGTTCTTCCTCCTCGCAGGCCGCGCGCTCGATGCCGAGATGCGCACGCGGACACGGGCCGGGATCGGCGCCTTGCTGGGGCGGATGGGCAAGAGCGCCAGCGTCATCGCCCCGGACGGCACCACCCGCCGCGTTGCCGCCAAGGATCTGGAACCCGGAATGCTGGTGCTGGTCGCCGCGGGCGAGGCTCTCGCGGCCGATGGCGAAGTGGTCGACGGCATCAGCGCGATCGACAACGCCATGCTGACCGGCGAAAGCGCGCCCGAGCCGGTCGGGCCGGGGAGCGCCGTCCATGCTGGCGCAATCAACCTCTCCGCTCCGATCCGCGTGACCCTGACCCGCGTGGCCGAGGATACCGCGATTGCTGAAATCGCGCGGCTGATGGATGAGGCGGGGCAATCGCGCAGCCACTATGTCCGCATCGCCGACCGCGCCTCGCGGCTTTACGCGCCAGTGGTGCACAGCTTGGCCGCGCTGGCCTTCGTCGGGTGGATGATTGCGGGCGCGGGTGTACACCAGTCGCTGACCATCGCGATTGCGGTGCTGATCATCACCTGCCCCTGCGCGATGGGCCTCGCCGTCCCTGCTGCGCAAGTGGTCGCGAGCGGCGCGCTGCTCCGGCGCGGTCTGCTGGTCAAGGATGGGAGCGCGCTGGAACGCCTGGCCGAGGTGGACATCGCCCTGCTCGACAAAACCGGCACAATGACGCTGGGCGAACCGCGCGCGGATGTGAGCGCGCTGGGCGCCAAGGCCCGCACTGTCGCGCTGGGTCTGGCGCAGGCGAGCCGCCATCCCTTGAGCCGGGGCCTCGCCGCTGCGCTGCTGCGCGAAGGGGTGCAGCCCGCTGTCATCGACAACATTCGCGAAGAAAGCGGCATCGGCCTGACCGGCAAATGGCAGGGCGTGGCAGCCGCGCTGGAGAAGCCGGAAGGCGAGGCACAGGCGCTCGCCACCACTATGCGCATCGGGGACGCCGCGCAGATCATCACCTTTGCCGACCCGATGCGCAGCGATGCCGCCGCCACGCTCGCCGCCCTGCGCGCCGAGGGGATCACCGCCAGCATCCTATCGGGCGACCGCGCCGCGCCGGTCGACGCGATGGGCCGCGCGCTGGGCCTGACCGTGCAAGCTGAGGCCAGCCCACAAGCGAAACTCGCGGTGCTGGAAGCGCTCAAAGCCCAAGGCCGCCGCCCGCTGATGGTGGGCGATGGGCTGAATGATGGCCCCGCCCTCGCCGCCGCCCACGCCTCGATCGCGCCCGGCACCGCGTCCGACGCCAGCCAGCAAGCCGCCGACGCGGTATTCATCGGCGAAGGGCTGATGCCCGTTGCTCTCGCGGTGCGGGTGGCCAAGGCCACGATGCGGATCGTGCGACAGAACTTCGGCTTCTCGATTGCCTACAACCTGCTCGCCGTGCCGCTGGCGGTGTTCGGCCTCGTCACCCCGCTGATCGCGGCGATTGCCATGTCGGTGAGTTCGCTGGTGGTGGTCGCCAACTCGCTGCGCCTGGCCGGAGCCGCCAAATGACCGGCCTCGCCTTCCTCATCCCCATCGCGCTCGGCATGGGCTTGCTCGGCCTAGTCGCCTTCTTCTGGTCGATGAAGGACGGGCAGTATGACGACATGGACGGTGCCGCCAATCGCATCCTGATCGATGAGGAGGACGAGGCGTGAGCAGCGGCCTCTCCCTCGCCTTGGCCGCACTGGTGCCGGTGATGCTCGGCCCGCATCCGGCTCAGCACAGAGCGATCACCGCGACCCTGTGCAATGGCGGCACGATCACCATCCCGCTCGGCGACGACGCCCCGGCAGACGATAGCCGCAACTGCCACCCCAAGGGTTGCCACGCGGGCACCTGCCGCGAAAAGAACGAACAAAAGGCCACGAAGCGGACGAATTGATCTCGCTCAAAGACGCCTTGTAGCGAGGTTCGCTAACGCGAACCTCAGACCACCCGCCCCGACCTCCTCGCCACGCCGGTGCCGCGATACACCAGCTACCCCACCGCCGCCGATTTCGGCCCGCTGGAGGATGGCGCAATCGAACGCGCCATTGCCGAGGCGTCGGGCGATATCTCGCTCTACCTCCACATCCCGTTCTGCGAGAAGATCTGCTACTATTGCGGCTGCAACACCGGCGCCTCGGACAAGCGCGCGCGAGTGGAGAGTTATCTCGCCGCACTGCATCAGGAGATCGCGACGGTCGCCAGCCTGCTCCCGCAAGGCACGCGGGTGCGGCGGATCGCCTTTGGCGGCGGCAGCCCGAACGCGATCGAACCGGGCGAATTCCTGAGCCTTGTGGATGCGATCCATGCCCACTTCCCGCTGTTTGCTCCCGAATGGTCGATTGAACTCGATCCGCGCAGCCTCACCCCCGAATGGGCGCCGGTGCTGGGCGAAGTTGGCATCACCCGCGCCAGCATGGGGGTGCAGACCTTCGCCGCGCATTGCCAGAAGGCGATCGGGCGCGAGCAATCGCTCACCATGATCTGTCGCAGCGTTGACCTGCTGCGGGGCGCAGGCGTCACCAGTCTCAATTTCGATCTGATGTATGGCCTGCCGCACCAGAGCGAGGCGGATCTGGAAGACAGCCTCGAATACACCCGCAAGCTCGGCGCGGACCGGGTGGCGGTGTTCGGCTATGCCCATGTCCCGCATCTGGTGCCGCGTCAGGCGATGATCCCCGAAGACGCCCTGCCGGGCGCGGCGGCGCGCTTCACGATGGCGAGCCAGGCCCACGCGATGCTGACCGGGCATGGCTATGACGCAATCGGCTTCGATCACTTCGCCCTGCCGCATGACCCGATGGCCGCAGCAGTGCGCAACGGCACGCTGCGGCGCAATTTCCAGGGCTTTACCGATGATCCCTCCGACGTGCTGATCGGCATGGGCGCGAGCGCGGTCAGCGGCTTTCCGGGCCTCCTCGCGCAGAACGAGAAACACACCGGCCGATACCGCCAGTTATCGGGCGAGGGGCGCCTCTCCGCCAACCACGGAATCGTGCGCAAACCGCAAGATGCCTTGCGCGGCGGCGTGATCGAGGCGCTGCTGTGCCAAGGCGCAGCGGAGCTTTCGCCGTGCCTGCTGGCCGAGGTGCAGGATCGGCTCGCCCCCTTCACCACCACCGGGCTGGCGCGGCTCGATGGCAACCGGCTCGCCATTCTGCCCGGCGGTCTGCCCTATGCCCGGGTGATCGCCGCCATGTTCGACAGTTACCGCGCGGCCAATCAACGCAGTTTCAGTTCGGCGATCTGACCACCATCCGACGGCATGCCTCGCTCCTTGCATGAATTGCAATTTGCCCTGATAGTTTGCCGCAAACCGACAAGCGGAGTCTCTATCGCGCGCATACAAGCAATATTGGGGGGGGAAATATCATGGCAGTGACCGACCACGTCGACCTGAATGGCTTCATGGAGGGCGTCAAAAAGCGCAATCCGCACCAGCCGGAATTTGTGCAAGCGGTCCAGGAAGTGGCCGAAGACATCTTCGAATTCATGGAGGACAAGGAGGAGTACCACTCCCAACAAATCCTCCGCCGCATTGCCGAGCCTGACCGCGTGGTGTCCTTCCGGGTGTGCTGGGAGGACGATGCCGGCAACATCCGCGTCCAGCGCGGCTGGCGTGTCCAGAACAACAACGCCATCGGCCCCTACAAGGGCGGCATCCGCTTCCACCCTTCGGTGACGGAAAGCGTGCTGAAGTTCCTCGCCTTTGAACAGACCTTCAAGAACGCACTCACGGGCCTACCCATGGGCGGCGGCAAGGGCGGGTCGAACTTCAACCCCAAGGGCAAGAGCGTGCGCGAGATCATGCGCTTCTGCCAGAGTTTCATGACCGAGCTCTACCGCCACATCGGCGCGGATATCGACGTTCCGGCGGGCGATATCGGCGTGGGCGGGCGCGAGATCGGCTTCATGTTCGGCCAGTACAAGCGCATCACCAACAACTTCACCGGCGTGCTGACCGGCAAGGGTCTGGAATGGGGCGGCTCGCTGATCCGCACCGAGGCGACCGGCTACGGCGCGGTCTATTTCCTTGAGAATATGCTGGCGACCAAGGGTGAGAACCTTGAAGGCAAGACCGCGGTGATTTCAGGCAGCGGCAATGTCGCGACCCATGCGGCGGAGAAGATCGTGCAACTGGGCGGCAAGGTGCTGACCCTGTCCGACAGTGGCGGGTTCATCCATGATCCCGACGGTATCGATCAGGAGAAGATCGACTGGGTGAAGACCCATAAGACCCACCGCCGCGGGCGCATAGAGGAATATGTCGAGGCCTTCCCCAAGGCCACCTTCCACGCCGGCAAGACCCCGTGGGGCGTGCCCTGCGATGTCGCCCTGCCCTGCGCCACGCAGAACGAATTGCTGGGCGAGGATGCCAGAATGCTGGTCGCCAACGGCTGCCGCGCGGTGTCCGAAGGCGCGAACATGCCGACCGATCTCGACGGCGTGCACATCTTCAAGGCCGCCAAGCTGCTCTACGCGCCCGGCAAGGCCTCGAACGCGGGCGGCGTGGCGGTGTCGGGTCTGGAAATGAGCCAGAACTCAGAACGCCGGTCATGGAAGGAAGACGAGCTCCAGCAGATGCTCAGGGACATCATGGCCGGCATCCACAATTCCTGCATCCGCTACGGCGATCAGGGCGGCGGCTATATCGACTATGTGAAGGGCGCGAATATCGCGGGCTTCAAGAAGGTCGCCGATGCAATGCTGGCATTCGGGGTGGTGTAAGCGCAACGCACCGGCCTGCCGGACAATCGGGCCTCACGCTCCCACCAGGGCGCGGGGGGCCTTTTTGCATCGGGCGACTGTCGGGAAGGTGACAAAGGTGACACCCTGTCACCTTCCCAAAAAACAGTTTTCTATATTGAAATCATAATTTTACTTGCCATTGTCGGGGGCGGACGGACAGAGGGAACAAGACGTGTTTTCCGCCAGAGGCGGCCTCGCTAGGCCGTGCGCACAACGATAGGAAAGAGCCGGTCGCGCACAGATGTAGCGGGGCGCAAGGCTGTAGGAAACGGAGCGCGAATGTCCGCTATCGGCGCAAGTGGGGCTAAAACCTGCCAGTCAGCAAGCGACCCCAATACGGACATCAGGCTTGCTTACCACAGCGTCGAAGCTATTCTTATCAAATGGATGCGAAGGAGTATAAGCGCTGGGCCTTGGACAGCTTGCGAGAGCGAGCACAGGCACGGGGCATCTCAGTAAGCGGCCGAAAGGACGAGCCGCGCTTGCTTCTCTGGCATAGCAATGACCTTTCGATATCTTATCAAGAGCAATGGTGGCGGTCAGCTTTCAAGCGAAGCGGCTACGGCGGGTCATTTTGGTTTGAAAGCGACGGGACGGATGACAAGATCAATCCTGCCATCGTTCTACTCATAAATCTCGGCGACTTCTTCATCCCCATTCGCTCACCGGAAACTGCGGTTGAGATCGACCATTTTCTCGACCGGCTCATTCAACTCGCGGATTGGTGCGTGAGCGAGAAGCTAGCAGAGTTCCAAGAGTTGGCCGGAAAGTCTGGGACTGCGCTCTCTAAAGTCGAGCTAGCTGGGAAACACCTTCGGGAGTTTCCATTCAGGGTTTCGGCCAGCGACAATGCGGGTGTCAGCTAACCACCCAATCCCCGTCATCCGCAGCGATGCGGCATATTCCTGCAACCTGCCGCTCTGGCCGACCTCTCGGGCATCCTTGGCCCGTCACCACGGCGAAGGCGCGCCCGAACGACCGCTTGCCCTAGCTGACCCCCAGCCCCGCTGCCTGCGCGCGCAATTCCGCCGCCGCGCCGGGGTTTGCCTTGACCGCCGCCTCCAGCGCCGCCTTGGCCTTCGCCGGTTCGCCCAGCGTCATGCGGCTGCGCATCAGCATCACCCAGCCATCGACGTTTTTCGGCTCGCTCTGAAGCCGCGCCTCAAGCTGCGCGACCATGCCTTCGGCCATCTGGCGTTGTTCGCTGGGTTTCATCGCGCCTGCCGCCGCGACATCCGCCGCGCTCGGCCCGCGTAGGGCAGGTGACGCCGCTTCACCTGCGACGCTCCCCGATCCGGGCGCCAGCAGCGCGGGCTGGCGCGCCGCTTGCGCCTTGGCGATGCGGGCGGCAACGTCGATGCTGTTCATCTTGCCGACCTGCTCGATGGTCCGCACCAGATCGGCCTCCCACGGCGCACCGGGGGGGCTATCGGCGAGCAGATCGAGCCACGCGGCCAGCGCGCCTTCGTGATCCTTGTCGAGATCCTTTTTCGCCGCGAGGAAATACCGCGCGCGCGGATCGGTGGCGTCCAGCGCGACCGCTTTCTGGAACGCGGCCAAAGCCTCGGCCGGCAGCGGATCGCGTTCGCTCGCCAGCACCAGCGTCTCGCCCAGCGCCGACCACAGCACCGCCTCGTCCGGCGCAATCTGCAAGGCGCGGCGATAGGCGGCGGCGGCCTCGGCATATTGGCCTTGCCCGAAATAGGCGAAGGCGAGGTCGCCCCACGGCCCCGCATCGTCCTTCGATGCCTCAGCCGCAGCGCGCAATTGTTCGATGGTCGCGGTGCCGTCTGTCGGAGCCGCAGGCGCGTTCGCGCCGCCCGATCCCTGGTACACATTGAACCCGATCGAGCCTGCCGCCAGCAGCAAGGCCGCCCCCAGCAGAACCCAGCCCGCCTTGGACGCTCCGCCCGCTGTCTGTTGTGTGTCTGACGCCATGCCAAACCGGCTAGCACCAGTGGCCCAGCGGGGCAATTCGCTCTGGCGTCAGGGGCCGTTTTGGGTATGGTGCCTCTCGGGGTGCGCGCTATCCAAGGGGGAGGATAGGTGGGCGATGTTTACACAGTCGCGATCATCGGGTCTGGCCCTGCCGGACTAAGCGCAGCCGCGCGTGCAGCGGCGCTCGGGCTGAGCCATGTGCTGCTTGAAAAGACCGACCACCTGTCGGACACGATCTACAAATACCAGAAGGGCAAGCACGTCATGGCGACGCCCAGCAATCTGGTGCTGCGCTCCGACATCGACTTCGAGGCGGGCAAGCGCGAGGCGATCCTCGGGCTGTGGGACGAGCAGATCGCGGGCCACAAGGTCAATGTGAAATACCACGCCGAAGCCAAGGCGATCCGCGGCACCGGCGCAGCGATCCCCGGCAGCGTCCAGCAACTCGTCACCCGCGCGCGGGACGGCACCAAATCCGTGCGCGAAATCCAGCGCCACGCTCCGCCCTATGCGATCGAGCTGACGAACGGCGAGGTGGTGATGGCGGAAAACATCATCCTCGCCATCGGCACGCAGGGCAATCCGAACCGGATGCGCTGCCCCGGTGCGGACCTGCCGCATGTGCAGTATCAGCTCAATGATCCGGCGGAGTATGTCGACGAGCACATCGTCATCGTCGGCACCGGGGACGCCGGGATCGAGAACGCGCGCGGCCTCGCCGAAGACCCGGCGCAGAGAAACACCGTCTCGATCCTCAATCGGGGGATCGAATTTCCGACCGCCAAGGCGGCAAACGTCAGAGCACTGATGGCCGATCACGAAGCGGGCAAGCTGATGGTCCGCACCGAGAGCGAGACCAAGGCGATCGAGCCGGGCTGGATCACGCTCACCACTCGCGACGGCGAAATCCGCATCCCGTGCGACCGGATCATCGCCCGCATCGGATCGGCCCCGCCGCGCGCCTTTGTCGAGGAATGCGGGATCGAGTTTTCGAGCGAGGACCGCAGCGCCTTCCCCAAGCTCTCCCCGGTGTTCGAAAGCACCGCGCCCGGCATCTTCGTGATCGGAGCGTTGGCAGGATACCCGCTGATCAAACACTGCATGAACCAGGGCCATGACGTCATCGAGTTCATCAACGGCAACACCGCACTGAAGCCCGCCGACGAGCCGATCATCGCGGCCAAGTTTGCAGGGCTTCCCGGCAATCTCAGCACGGACGAATGGCTGGAGTTCCTGCGCACCAACGTGTCGATCCTGAACGGCATGAACCCGTTGCAGATGCGCGAATTCATGCTGGACAGCGAGGCGAAGTTCTTCGCTCCCGGCGAGGTGATTTTTGAACGCAATGCGCCCGGATCATCGCTGTTCGGGATCGCCAGTGGGTCGGTCGCGGTGGAAGTAAACCCGGCTGATCCGTCGATCACCATTCCCATCGAGGCAGGCTCGATCTTTGGCGAGGTTGGTCTGATCTCGGGCCGCCGCCGCGGGGCTACAATCCGCGCGGCCGAAGACACCATCGTGGTCGAAATCTCGCGCCTCGCCGCGCTCAAGCTGCAATCGCAGGTGCCCTCGGCCAAGGCGGAGATCCAGCGCATCTCGATCGAGCGGCAATTGCTCCAGATGTTCGGATCCGGCCTCACCCGCGAGGATGTCGCCCCGCTGGTCGAAGCCGCGCAGGTGATGGAAAAGCGCGCGGGCGAGGTGGTCGTCACCGAAGGCGCGGACGACAAGGACGTCTTCATTATCCGGCGCGGCTCGATGATCGTCGAAAAGCAGATCGGCGACCGGCCGGTGTTCCTGTCTTACCTCCCCGCAGGTTCCTATTTTGGGGAAATGGCGGTGATCGACGGGAGCGCGCGCACCGCCACGGTCAAGGCCGCGATCAAGTCCGAAGTGATCCGCCTGCCGGGCGAGGGCTTCCTCGAACTGCTGGCGAAAAACCCCAAGCTGCGCGAGCGGGCCATGACCGACATGGCCACGCGCCGCGCCACCAACGCCTTTATCGAAGGGCAGAAAGACAGCTTTTCCGGCGCGGTCGATCTCTATTCCAAGACCGCGCAGTTCCTTGTCGACAACGGCATCGGCGAGGCGACCGACGTGCTGCTGATCGACGAGAAGCTGTGCATCGGCTGCGACAATTGCGAGAAAGCCTGTGCCGACAGCCATGACGGGCTTTCGCGGCTCGACCGGGAGGCGGGCAAGACCTACGCCCACCTCCACGTGCCGACCTCGTGCCGCCACTGCGAACACCCGCATTGCATGGCCGACTGCCCGCCCAACGCGATCAAGCGCGGCCCGGATGGCGAGGTTTTCATCGACGAGACCTGCATCGGCTGCGGCAATTGCCAGAGGAACTGCCCCTATGGCGTGATCCGCATGGACGCCAAGCCGCCCAAGAAGCCGAGCCTGCTGCAATGGATGTTGTTCGGCAAGGGCCCCGGCCCGGGCGAGGCGTCCTATAGCTGGCGCAAGAAAGGGGCCGAGAAAGAGGGCGCGGCCAAGCCCAAGCAGGCGATCAAGTGCGACATGTGCTCCGGCATCGACGGCGGCCCCGCCTGCGTGCGCGCCTGCCCCACCGGCGCGGCGATCCGCGTCAGCCCCGACAAGTTCCTGACCTTCACCAAGCTGACCGAGGACGCGGAATAATGGCGACCAAGGCAGGCGGCACGGGCAGGTTCACGCAGGACGAGAAGCGGCGCGATTCCGATCATGTCAGTTTTCTCAAGCATCGCGGCTACCGCTGGCTGTGGATCGCGCTGGCGCTCAGCGCGGCGAGCATCGCGGGCTATGTCCTGATCGATCAGGAGCCGCGTCCCAATGGCGGGACGTGGTACGGCTATACGCTCGGCACCATCGGGGTGGGGCTGATCCTGTGGCTTTCGCTGCTGGGGGTGAGGAAGCGGCGGATCAACCCGGGCGCCTGGAGCCTCAAGGCGTGGACTTCCGCACACGTCTATCTCGGCCTGTCGCTGGTGGTGGTGGGAACGCTGCACACCGGCTTCCAGATCGGCTGGAACGTCCACACGCTCGCCTATGTCCTGATGCTGCTGGTGATCGCGACAGGTATTTACGGGGTGGTGGTCTATGCGACCCTGCCCGCCAGCCTCAGCGCCAACCGCAAGGAGATGACCCGCGCGCAAATGCTCGACGCGCTGACCGCGATTGACCGCCAGCTCGAAAGCGCCGCGCAGCCGTTGGGCCGGACCGAGGCCGACCTAGTGATCGCGGCCTTGGCGCAGGATGTGTTCTACGGCGGGCCGATTGCGCGACTGACGGGGAGCTATCCGGGGTGTGCCACCGCGCGCGCCTTGCAGGGCATGGGCCACGCCTCCGAGGCCGAGACCCGCGTCACCGCGCTGCTGGAGCGGCGGCGTGATCAACTCGCCCAGATCCGCGGGGCCTTGCGTATACGGGCGATGTTGGAAATCTGGCTGTTCATCCACGTGCCCCTTACCATCGCCCTGATCGCCGCGCTGACCGCGCATGTGATCTCTGTGTTCTACTATTGGTGAGGGAGCGGACGGCGTGGCGTTCCTGATCCGCACCATCGATTTCACCGCAGCGGGGCGCGAGATCATTCGTGACCGGGTGGTCGAGCAGAACAGCCTCACCATCGGCCGCGCCGCCGAGAACGACATCCACCTGCCCGATCTTGCCGTCGAGCAGAACCATGTGCGGATCGACCTGCAAGGCGATGGGACACTGTCAGTCGCAGCGCTCGGCACGCTGGGCTTCGCGCTCGACGGCCGGGTGGTCACGGAAGGCACCATCGACCCGCGCACCGGGGGCGAAATCGCGCTCGGCGCAGCGCGATTGGCGGTGGCGCGAGAGGCGGATGGGCGGACGATTATCACCATCCGTCAGGTTGTGGCCGATGAAGGTAAGGGCGACGCCCTGCGCGGCTTTGCGCTTGCCAGCGTGCTGCCGTCCAAGCGCGCGATGAGTTGGGCCTTTGCGGGCGCGATCCTGCTATTGCTGCTGCTGGTGCCAGTCGCCAGCCACCTGCTGCGCGCGCCTGCCAAGCCCGATCCGACCGGCAAGACCCCAGGCACCGTGCTGATGGACAGCGCATGGACCAGCGGGGAATTGTCGCTCAAGCACCACAGTCTCGAAGACACTTGCGAAAGCTGCCACGTCGACGCCTTCAAAAGCGTGCAGGATGAAACCTGCATCTCCTGCCACAAGGACACCGGCGATCATGCGCCGATGCCGCGCCTTGCCAAAGGCAGCCCCGCGCTGACACCGGGCGACGCGCTACAATGGAAGATCGCGGAAGGCTTCGGCAAGGAAGGCCCGCTGGGCTGCGTTGCGTGCCATTCGGAACACGAAGGCCCCAAGCGCCAACCTGCCGGTGGTGAGGCGTTCTGTTCGGACTGCCACGCGAAGCTCGACACGCGCCTCACCGACACAGCGCTCGCCAACGCCCATGATTTCGGCAAGGGCCACCCGCAATTCCGCCCGGTCTATTTCGCCAGCTTCGGCGCGGCCAAGCCCGTGCACGCGGCGGCTGGCACGAAGCCGGTCGAACGCTCCGGCCTCGTCTTCCCGCACGATATCCACCTGAACGCGCGCGGCGGCGCGGCGCGGATGGCGGTGAGCCTGTCACAATATGGTAAACCTTTGGAATGCAAAGATTGTCATACCCTGACATCCGACCGAGTGTCGTTCAAGGAGGTGAAGATGGAGGACTCCTGCGAGGGCTGCCACAGTCTGGTCTCCGGACGCACCGCGGCGGGCGGCTTCAGCAAGCTGCGCCACGGCGACATCAAGGATCTGGCTGAGGACCTCGCCCGGATTTCGTCCGGCCCTCGCCCGCGTGTCGGCCCGTCCCGCCAGCGGCCCGGCCAGATCGGCAGCGCCTCGCCCTATCGCGCGGATTTCGGTCGCCCGGTGCGCGCCTATATCGGGCTGTCGAACGCGCTGTCGGCGGGCGGGGTCTGCGCCGAATGCCACCTGCCGACCCGCGTCCCGACCGGGCAAGCCGATCTCATGCCGGTGAACCTGCCCGACCGCTTCCTCACCAGCGGCTATTTCAACCACGAGGCGCACAAGAAGGAAAAGTGCACCGATTGCCACGCGGCGGACACCTCCAAGGTGGCGAGCGATCTGCTGATCCCTGACCTCAAGAGCTGCCGCGAGTGTCACCTCGGCGCGACCGCGGTGAAGACCAAAAAGATCGTGCCGAGCGATTGCGCGATGTGTCACGCCTATCACCTGCCTGCCGGGCAATGGACGGGCTTGGGGCAACCCACAGGCCCCGCCCCGCATTACAAGCCGCCGCCTGCTCCTCCCAAGACGAAGGTCGCGGCGGTTTCGGCCACGGCTGGGCAAAAGCCATGAGCGGGGCGGCTCCTTCCGCCGGGCGTGCTGTGCTGATCGCACAGATGACCGACATTCACGTCGGCTTTGCCCCTGACGAACAGCCCGAAGAGCTGAACCTCACCCGCTTCCGCGCGACTTTGGCGCGGCTGCTTGAGGGCCCCAACCGGCCCGATCTGCTGGTGCTGTCCGGCGACATTACCGATCACGGTGATCCCGAGAGCTTCGCCAAGACGGCGGAGATGCTGAAGGGCTGCCCCTGCCCGATCATCCCGCTGGTCGGCAATCACGATAGCCGCGCTGGGCTGCTCAGCGCTTTTCCGCAGGTCGTTCCGGCAGACGGCGGGTTCCTGCACTATGTCATCGACGCGCCGCTGGGCTTGCGGATCATCTGCCTCGACACGCTGGAGGACGGCCGTCACGGCGGGGCCTTCTGCGAAGCGCGCGCCGCTTGGCTGGCGGAGCGGCTGGCCGAGGCTCCCGACGCGCCGACGCTGATCTTCATGCACCACCCCCCGGTGGTCGCCGGGATCGACTGGATGGACCCCGCGCCGGACGAGCCGTGGATCATGCGGCTGCGCGCGGTGCTGGAGGGACAACAGCAAGTGCAGGCGATCCATTGCGGGCACTTGCATCGCCAGATCACCACGCAGTTTGCGGGTATCCCGCTCGGCGTCACACCTTCGGTCGCGCCGCTGGTGGCGATGGATTTGAACCCGATCAACAAGGACGTGCCCGACAACCGCGAGCTCATCACCACCGAGCCACCGACCTATGCGCTCCACCGCTGGGACGGGGAAGCGCTGGTATCGCATTACGAGCGGGTGGGTGACTGGGAGGTGCTGGCGCGGTTCCATGCCGGGCTGCAACCGATGATCGAAGGCATGTTTGCGGAAAGGGATTAGGCCCCTAATTCGTCATTGCGAGCGTAGCGAAGCAATCCATGAGCTGCCCGCGAACCATTAGGCGAGGATAGTCCTTGGATTGCCGCGTCGCCTTCGGCTCCTCGCAATGACGAATTGAGAACCTACTTCCCCGCCGCCGCCCGTTGCGCTCCCGCCGGCGCCACGCCGACCCAGCGCTTCATGTCGACATCATCGCTGACCTTCCACGGCACGCCAGAGCGGGTCATGAACAGGCGCTCCATCTCGGGCCGGGTGAAGGGCCGCGAGCCCAGGCGACCGAACACCGCCATCTGCCCGCCGGTCTCGTCCACCGCACGGTCACGATCGAGGCCCTTGGAGAGCGCAATCGCAGGGCTGGGTGTCTTGGCCCAGGCGATCAGCTCCGGCACCGGCGCGGGGCTGAAGCCGTAGAAATTGCGCTGGCTGTCCGGGCTGGTGAGTTGCAACACCTTCATCCCGTTCCGCCCGTCCGCCACGTAGGCGAACAGCGAGGCGTTGGTGGTGCCGACGATCACATCTTCGGCATCATTCAAAGTCCCGTCCAGCGTCACCTTCTGGAAAATCCGGGGGCTGCGCGGGTTCTTCACGTCGAGGATCACCAGACCCTCTCCCTTGGCCGCGACATAGGCATAGGTGCGCGCGATATACATCCGCCGCGCATCGGCGAGCGGCACGGTTCCCTCCGGCACCGCCACCGGCGCGCGCAGCGCGGTGATGTCGAACAGCTTCACCCCGTCCGCGTCCGTGACCCAAAGGTAGCGGAACTGCACCGCCGACGCGCGCGCATCGCGCAGCTCGCGCACGGCGGCGATCTTGGGTGCATCGGGGTTGGCGAGATCGACTACCACCAGCCCCTTGTCGGACGTAATGAAGGCAACCTCGCCCGCCAGCACGATATGCCGCGCACCGGTCAGCACCCCGCCAGGGTTCCATGCGTCCGAACCATCGGTGAACACCTTGCGGGTCAGCCTGTTATTGCGGAATTCGCCGTCCGCCAACGTGTTGACGTTGACGAGGATCAGGCCCTCGACCGCATCGGTGACGACCGCATAGTTGTAGATCGGCAGGAAGGCCTGTTCCTGATTGATCACGCGCAATTCGGGGGTGCTGCGGGTCGGGGCAATCGGCTGGTTGGTGGGCAGCGCCATGCAGGTGGCGTTGGTGGTCTTGACGTTGGTGTCATGCCCCAGCGCAGAGAACGGCCCCTTGAGGATGCGTTCCGAAGTGCCCTTGTTGGCGATGCTGGCCACGTCATAGGCTGTGAACCCGCCCCTGCCGCTGGCGACGAACATGTATTCGCCGCGCAGTTGCAGGCAGCCGACGCGGTCGCTGGTGCCTTCGTGGACGTTGACGAATTCTTCCAGCGGCTGGGTCTCGCCGCTCAGTTTGGCATCGAAGGTCTTGCCGCGCACCCAGTTCTTCAGCTCGCGCCCGTTCTGTTCGACGTGGAGACCCCACCAATCGGGGTAGGCATAGCGGTGGAGGTAAGAGCCGATCACCGCCTGCGGCTCGTCATATTCGGTGACGCGGGTGGCCTGGAATCCGCCTTCGAGGCCGGTCCAGGCGTTCAGCCCGACGAAGTTGACGTAATTGGTGCCGAGCAGGAAGAGCTGTGCCATGATCGCGTTGTTGTCGTCCTTGGCCGACAGGTGGCAATCGGTGCAGGTCTTGGTTTCGGTCTTGCGCACCGTATGCGGGAAGTGCGGCGCGAAGGCTTGGGACGAGAAGCCGATGGCCGAAATCGGCGGCTGCTGCACATAGATCCGCTCGCGGTTGATGTTGGTCGACGACAGCACCAGCGCCGAGGATGATCGGACCGGGGCGACCTGATTGCCCTTGGTGGTCTGGTGCTTGCCGAGCTGGAACATCTCGTCGCGCGCGACCTGCGGGTTGTAGGTGGCGAAGTTACGGGTCTCGCCGCCTTCGTAGCGGTGGCTCTTGGTCTTCCAGTTCGCCTCAATCGGAAGGTGGCATCCGCCGCAACTCGTCGTCCACGAAAGGTGGCAGGTGAAGCACGCCATTTCGGGATCGCGGTGCGCGCGGTCGTCGATCCCGATGCCGGTGCCAAACTCGAAATTGCCGGTCTCGGCCCCGTAACGGCTCACAAGCTTCGCCCGCGCCGCTTTGGCGTTGAACACCGGAGTGGCGGGGTCGACCGAGTCCTTGACGAGGCTCATCTCCCATTCGAGTTTCGGATCGACGATCGAGCGCTGGATCAGCTTGCGCCTGCCGTCTGCGCCTTCCATCCATTCGAACCGACGCTTGCCATCGGGGTTGCGCAACAGGCTGAGGTCATGGCCCTCGGGCGGCGCGGCGGGGCCGCTGGTGCGCAGGGTGGGATAGGCGTCGGGCGTGCCGTGGCAATCCTTGCAGGTGATCTCGATCGCATTGGCGACCTCGCCATAGATGAGGCCGTTGCCGTGGCTGTCCTGCTCGAAATGGCAATCAGCGCATTGCAGGCCGACTTCGGCGTGGATGTCCATCATGTGGACCGCCTTGCCGGGGTTCACACCAGCGGGGACGAACTTGCCCTCGCCTTCCTTGCGCCATTTCTCCGGATCGTCAGGGTCGACGATCTTGCCCTCAGCATCCAGCAGATTGCCTTCGCGGTCCCGCTTGAAGATCGCGCGGAAGTTCCAGCCGTGGCCGTGATAATCGGCGAACTGGGTGTCTTTCAGCTTCGGGTTGAGGTCATAGACGTTGCGCACGAATTCCAGATCGCCCCACTTGCCGCGCGCGGCGGCGGCTTCGGGATTGCGGTCGTTGATCGCGCGCACTTCCTCGGCGGTGGGGTATTTCTGCTTTTCGGGCCACATCGCGGGCGCGTCACTCTCATAATCCCACATCGTGTAGCCGAGGAACGAGTTCAGGAAGATGTTGGGCTGGTGCATGTGGCAGTTCATGCACTGGCTGGTCGGGATCGCGCGCGTGAAGACGTGCTGGAGCGGGTGGCCCTTTTCCTTCAGCTGCCCGGCAACCGTCAGCCCGTCATCCGCGCGCTTGGCCGGAGCCGCTTCGTGATCGTGATCGTCATGGCCCGGTTGCTTCACCGCGCCGTGGCCGCTGGTCTTCTCGTCATGGCCCGCCGCTGCATGCTCGATCTTTTCCGCGATGGTCGGATCAGCGGTGATCGTCTGCCCGTCACGCCCATATTGTGCGTAGATCAGCGAGTGGCGCGGTTCGCGGTCATTGGCATAGACCACGTGGCAGCTCGCACAGCCCGAATGGCGGTAATCGCCCGGCTGGTCATTGGTCCCGAGGAACCACGTGAAGGGATCATTGAGGCGGGTCTTGTGGATGTTGAGCGCCGGGATCGCCACCCGAAGCCCGGTGCCCGGGCCGCGATTGGATTGCTTGAGGTCTGGCCGACCGGGTTCCTCCAAACGCTGGATCGCACCGGACGGATTGGGCAGGCCGATTTCGGGGAACTGCGAATTGATTGTGCGCCCGCCGCGCTCGAACACGCGGAACACATCGCCCGGCGGGATCACCTGCCAGGTGGGTAGCGGATACATCTCGGCCAGAACGCCGCGCGCGACCTGATCTTCCGACAGCACGCCCCCCGGCCCCGCACCGGGCGAGGTGATCTTCGCGGGCAATCCGTCGCGGGTATAGGCTTCGCCCAGCAGGTAGTTCTTAAACGGCAGAATCCCGTTATTGTAGCTCGCCCCGCCCCACAGCATCGCGCCTGACGCCATGATGGATCGCTCCGCCGCCTCAATCGCCTGAATGTGGCACGAGCCGCAAGCCTCACGCGCGACGCGGTAGTCGGACGGGTTCACGAACTTCACGAACTCCGGCGCTTCCTTGTTGAGCAGCGCATAGGACCGCTTGGGGTTGGCCGAGGACGGGAAGTGCCAGCTGTCGGGATATGTCGGCAGCACGTGGGCGGTGTCGCGGGCGGCGACGTAATCGGGGTGGTCGTGGGGCAGCTCCGAATTGCCGCGCACCTTGGGGTTGCCGCCATGACAATCGGTGCAGCCGAGCCGAACGGCGGGCGAGACGTGCATCGTCGGCGCATCGGTCTTGACGTGGCAGGTGTTGCAACCTTCGGACTTGGCCTCCATCTCCGCCACCGACTGCCGCTGCGGTGCGGGCGGCGCGAAGACGGCGGTGTAGTCACGCTTGACCGGCTTCTCCTTGTCCGCCGCGATGCCTGTGCCTGCGAACAGCGAGACGGCGAGCACCAGCGCCGCAGCCAGCAGCGCGATGTGTCGGGTGAGGGATTGGCCAAGCTTCAGCATCAGTAGGTCAGCACCACGTTGGCGAGGATCGAAACAAACTCCTGTCCGCCGCCGCGCGCGGTGAACAGGTCCTTGAAGCCGTCGCCGGCAACCAGCGTTGCGGCAGACAGACGGAAGACGAGGTTCTGATTGGCCTTGGGCCGCCAGATCGCGGCGGCCGACAGGTCAAAGCCGATCTCGCGCGGGATCGAGCCTTCGTTGCGCAGCACTTGCAGGGTGGCGGTGTTCTCGAACCACAGGTGGTTGGCGTTGGCTGACACGCGGAACTGCGGCGTCAGATCGAAATCCGCGCCGACCCCGGCAAGGATCAGGCCGGGGTTGTTGAAATTGCTCTGCCCTTGTTCCTTGGAGGAACGCAGCGAATTCAGCAGACCATTGCGGCCATTGATGCTGACCGCGCGGCCACCGCCCGCAAAGGGGATCGTCTGGCGGATCCAGTAGGACGTATCCGCGCCCGCAAAGACCGGGTTTTCGAAGATCGCGTCGAACCCGCCTTCGGTATCGTCATAGGGATCGCTATCCCCGCTCGAATAGGCAGCGGACAGGCGGAAACGCATCCAGTTACGGTCATAGCTCGCTTCAACCGCCGCGAACTGCGCGTTGATATGGGCCGGGCGGTCGGTGAAGAAACTGTTCCGGTCCTCCCCCAACGCCCAGTAGAAACTGCCGGTGAGGTTCACCCGCCCCAGCCGCCCGTCGACATTGTAGCCGAGATAGACCGCGTCATATTCGCGGCCCCTCAGCGTCCCCAGCAGCGCCGGGCGCACCGGGAAGCCGTTGGTGTCGATCTGGATATCGTCGGCCTCGCGGTTCATGTTGTAAACCACGGTGATCTGGCTGGTCAGCGCCGGGATCAGAAAGTCCTGACGATAGGCATTGGCGACGAAGACGAAGTCATCGCGCGGGCTGCGCAGGATCGCGTTGAGGCCGGAATTGGTGTCCTTCTCCAGCCGCCAGAACGCGCCGAGGTTGAACTGGAAGCGGTTGTTGTCGCGCGATCCGAACAGGCGCACGCCCAGCTGCTGGTCGTTGAACAGGAAGCCCCGGAAATCCGACTGGAACGGCTGGATGCCGGCGCGGATCGAGATGAAATCGAACCGGTCATTGTCGAACTGGCTGAAGTGGTAATCGACGAAGGCTTCCTGCACCCCGAGGAAATGGTCGAGCCGGTGGCTGGGGCGTGAGGGTTCCACAAACAGCACGCGCCGTTCGGGCACGTCGACATAGTTGACGTTGTAAGCCAGCGTGACGCGGTATTCGATGCTCGGCGGCTTGAAGGTGGTCGAACCTTTCAGCAGCGCGAACCCAGCAATGAAGGTCTGGCTGAAAACCTGGCTGAAGTCGTTGCCGAACACGTCGTTGCGGTCGGGGTCTTCAGTGGTCTGCACGCCGACGGGAATGGGGAAGGTCCGCGGTTCGTAGACAGAATCGCTGATGAGGTTGGCGACGAAGAACCAGTCGTCCTCCTTGATCGGCAGCCACGGCACCTTGGCCCGGTTGATCGGCCGGTCGCCCTTGTAGGTGTTCTGGTTATAGGGATCGAACAGGTTCTCTTTGACCAGCCCGAGGCTCTCGATCAGCCGCCAGCGATCGGGAATGGGGAGCTGGTCGGTCGGAAAGGCGCTGGGCGGCGGCGCGCGGATAGCGCCTTCGTTGTTTTGTTCGATCCGTTCGGGCAACGGGGCGGTGTAGCCGGGGCGCTGGCGGCCATCGATGATCTCGGGGTCGACCGGCGGGACATCCTGTTCCCAATCCTGCGACGGTTCTTCGCCGGGGGGCGCAGGCTGGGCCTGCACCTCTTCGGGCGCGGGGCTCGTCTGGAGCAGCAGCAGCGCAGGGAGCAGCCAGCCCATCTACAGCCCCTCGCACACGTTCTGCGCGGCCGTATCGAGGAAGGGCGCAAAGGGGCAATTGACGTAGCGCAGCCGCACTTGCCGATTGCCAACCGCAACGACAATCCGGTCCGCGCGGATCGCGGGCGGCGCATTGCCCAGGCCCCCGCCAGCGCGGTTCGCGCCGTTATGCAGGCCGAGGAAGCTGATCATGTCGTCCTGATCAATCCCGTCCCCCGAAACCCCGATGCCGCCGACCAGCACATTGCCGCGATAGACCGGCACCGAGCCGGGGAAGATCTGGATGCCGTTCGCCAGCCGCGAATTGCCGCCCGCGATCTGCGGCAGGGTGGTGCAGCTGCGCGGGGTGTCCTGCGCGCTGGCTCCGGTGACGAAGGCGAGATGCTGCGCGAGATTGCCGACGATCAGCGCGCTTTGCAGCCCGGTCGAGAACGGATTGAACTGCTGGACCGGACGCGACAGTGGGCCATTCGGCTGGCCCACCTCACCATCGGGGAAGTATGGCCGCGAGAGGTTGCCATTGGCGCGGTCGGAGAATGCTGTGCCCCCCGTCAGCGCGGCAGGATCGCCGAGAAAACTGCGCGTCCGCGCGACGAATTGCGTCACCTCGCCGCCCGCCGCCAGCAACTCATTGGCGGCAAACGCGCCCGAGAAGAAATTGGCAGTGCGCGCCTTCTGCAAGCTCACATCAATGCCGAAGATCGGCGCATCGGGAGAGCGGACAAGGCCCAGCACCTGCCCGCGCGTGTCGACCAGACTGATCGTCACCTGCGCGCGGCTGTCGAGCGGCTGGCGGATCTGCGCCCGCGCGCGGCTCATCACGGTGAAGGCTTCTTCAAGGATCACCCGCGCCTCAGCCGCGGTCAGTGGGCTCGCCACATCGCCCACGTCCGTTCCGCCGCGCACCGGAAAGCGGTTCGCCCCCGCGCCGTTCGACAGGACGAAGGCGTCGCGGTTGGCAAACTCGGCCGCACTCGACGCGCGCACGCCCGAAGCCTCGGTGCCGTAGGTCGCGCCCGCCAGCAGCGCCGTTCCCATGTAATAGCCCGTAACCGGCACCAGCGCCCCTGCGGTGCTGGCAAAGCTCGCGCCTGCGACATTGCTGATCTGCGGGTATTCAACGTCGGTATAGCGCAGCGAGGTTCCGTCAGCAGTGATGCGATCGGCACGGATGTTGATCGGGGCTTCGAAGCCCACCGTCCCGGCGAGCGCAATCGCCTCGTCCACATCGGCATCGCGGTCGAGCACGTTGGGGTCGAAGCTGTAACTGCCGTCCGCAATCACCCCGATGCCGCCGACGACCACGCCATTCTGGTAGAGCGGGAAGCCGCCGGGGTCGGCTGCGAGGCCCAGCGGTGAGCGCTTGGGGCCGATAAACCCGTCGCTCGCCCGCGCGGCGAGATCGGAACATGGCAGTTGGCTGAACTGCACCCCGAACAGCGGGCCGCTTTCGAGGCCTGCGGTGGTCGGCGCAGGCGGGAAATGCTCCTGCACGATAAAGCTCGCCGTGCGGCTGGAAAAGGCGTTGCCGCCGCTCGACAGGTACGCGCCGGTGATCGCCTTGGCGATGGCCGCTCCGGCGCTCGGGATCGTGAGACCCTGCGCGTCCTGATTGCTGCCATCGGGCGCGGAGGGAATGCGCGCGGTGCCCGCGGCTCCCGGCATGGCGAAGACGCCGAGCACGTTCCCCACCCGATCCGTCACCGCGATGGTCGCTGCCACCCCGCGCGCCCGCGCTTCGGCGGCGGCCTGGGCGATGATCGTGCCGACTTCCGCACTGGTGAGACTTTCGGCGGCAGGGACGGAAAACACCTGTCCGGCAGGCGGCGGCGTGGGTGTCGGCGCGGGTCCACCGCCGGTTGCGCCGCCGCCGCCCGAACTGCTGCCTCCGCCCCCGCAGGAGGCGAGCACCAAGGCGCTCGCTGCAACCCAGAATGTCCCCCCCTTGCGCATGGCTATTGCAGCCTGCCAATCGCGCCGCTGGCCGATTTGAGCGCAGCGCGGAAATCGGCCGGGCGGTAGGCATTGGGCTCCTCGACCGCCTTGTACGCCCGGGCGATTTCGCCGCGGATTCCCGCCGCTGCGCCCTGCGTCACCCGGCCTTCGCGCACCAGCGCATTCAGCAGCGTATCGACCGCCATCACCGCCTGCACCGATCCGGCATAGTCGGTAAAGCGCGGCGCCGTCGCTTCGCCCGCGATGATCGCGATCACCTTGAATGCGTCGGCATCTGCATAGGCACGACCCGACAAGGCATCGGCCAAGAGACCGGCATGGACCGACAATGCCTGCGCAGCAGCGCGCGCCTCGCCCGGCCCCTGCCCCATCGCCGCATGGAAGCCGCGCGCGGCGCTCTGGAACTTCGCCGCCTCGCCCGGCACCAGCGCGCCTGCGACCGCCTGAAGCATGATCATGTTCTCGTCATTGAACGGCGGGTTGCCGAACGGGATTGGCCGCGCGGGATTGGTCTCGAAGGTGAGCTTGCGGTGCGGGCCATCGGTGATTGTCCGGTGGCACGAATGGCAGTCGTAGAAATAGAACTGCGGGAAGGCGCCCTCGTAGGCGAATTTGGGCTGCGTGAAGAGGCTGGTCGCGCGGCGCACTGCTTCGGCCTGCCCCACCGCCCAGAACCGCACCGAATTGGGCGTCGCCTTCCGTGCGGTATAATCCCCGTCGATATTGTGGTGCTGCTGGAGCGCGCTGAACAGATCGAGCTCGAACGAGACGCGCGGGTGGCCTGCCGCCATCATCGCGTGGGTGACGAACTGACCCGGTTTCGCCGATCCATAATGGCAATCGAGGCAGACATTGGCCCGCGCCTTGGGATTGTCGAGCGGCGTCAGCCCGGCCGCGACGTTCGAGGCATGGGTGGCGGGCAGCGCATAGTGCTCTGCCAGCCAGGTCCCGCCCGACGGCCCGTGGCAGCTTTCGCACCCGACCCCGTCGGTGACCGTGAACTTCGCCCCGCGCTGACCGGCGGGGACATTGGTGGAATGGCATCCGAGGCACGCCGGGGCCGATTGCGCATTACCCAGCCCGAGGCTTGCTGCGATCTGCTGCCCGCGCCGACCGCCGAGCACGGCATAGGCGCGGGAATGGGCGCCGCTGGGGGATGAGGGTTCTTGCCAGGTGGCGATCTCGTCCTGCCGGACCACCGCGCCATTGCCTTCGGCCCGGCCATGACAGGTCGATCCGGCGCAGCTGGCGACGCCTTCGAATGTGCCGTTACCGATCGCGCCAGAGGCCGGGTAGAGCGCGGCGAGAGCGACCACCGCCGCGACGCGCAAAGCTCCCCGCCGCTGCGCCAGGCCAGTGATCACATCCGCCCAAAATCGCCTCATCCCATCCCCCCCGAGATGCCCGAGAGCCGGATTGCCCTAAACCATGACAGGCTAGCACGCGCCCCCATGCGATGCTTGTAACCCTGCGTCTGGTTTGATCGTCCGCCTACCGATTCCCCCCGTATGACCGACCCCTGCCCCCTTGTCCCAAGCTTGGGGCCGGGATGCAACAGCCAATGCGGTTTCAGCCCCCGCTGGCTTCGGCCGACGCCTCAAGGCTGGAGGCCAGCGCTTCGAGCTGCACCGTGCAGCCCTTGGCGATCAGCGCTTCGGCGAGCGCATCGGGCGCCTCGTAATCTTCGGGCAGCAGCACGAAGTCGATCTGCGCGCTGGTGGCGTTGTCCGGCCCGGTGATGGTGTAGGGCGCGCCCTCCACGATCGGCAGGCGCGCCGGATCGAGCGCGGCGATCATCACCGTCTCGTCGAAGGTGACATCGACCGCTGCGCCGTTCTCACGGTTGAACATCCGGTAGGTGCTGGTGCCGGGCGTGCCGGGGCGCCACAGGCGCACAGTGGCAAGGTCGTAAAGGCAGATTGTGCCCGAACGGGTGACGTCGACATACCACAGGCTGGGATTGGTCGGGTTCTCGTCCGCCTCGCCGCGCACGGCCCCGGTCCGCACGCGGGTGGCGGCGCGCTTCCGGGTTAGGGAGGCGAAGCGGTCCGCTGCGACCTGCGGACGGTCGCCCACACGGAAGGTTCCAGCCCCCTTGATGACGCGCGTGCCGTCTGCGGTGAGCACGGTGATCACATCCCCCGCCTTCAGCGTGATCGAGGCATTGTCATCGACCTTGGTGCCAACCGGGTATTTGGACGAGGAAGGGCCGGTGGATTTCACCACCACCCCGGCCATCGCCGCAACCGGAAGCGCCAGCGCCGCACCCACAAGCGCGAGCGCCGTCAGCCGCGATTTCATGTTATCCGAGAACATAGGTTCCTCCCTCGTCCATTGCTTCCATGCGCCGGGCAAGATTGCTCAGCGCTGTATCATCAGGGTGGCGCGCGGCCACCTGCTGGGCCAACCGGAGCGCGGTTGCGCGGTCCGTCGCGGCGAGCTGGCAAGCCTCGGCCAGCAGCGCGCGGTCTTCGGCCGGGAAATCAGGCGCAGGTTCAAACAGATCCACCGCCCGCGCTCGCCCGCGCAATTGCACCCGTCCCATGGCGCGCCACCAGTCGAGCCCCGAAGCCTCGGCGAATTCGCGACTGGCCATCACCGCTGAATCGAGCGCCTTGTTGGCCGCCTCAAGCCGGGCAGCCGTGTTCATGGAGTCGCCGAGCGCAGTATACTGGATCCGGGTCGCGCCGCCAAAGTTCCCGATCACCGCCTCGCCGTAATGCAGGCCCACGCGGGTCTTGCCGATCGGCGGCAGGCTGGCATCCATCGCTGCCACCTCGCGCCGGAACGCCTCGCCCGCTTGCCACATCGCATAGCCCGCGCGTGCCGCGCGCGTGCCATCATCCGGCCGGCTGATCGGCGCACCCCAGAACGCCACCACCGCATCGCCGACGAATTTGTCGATCACGCCGCCATGATCGAGCACCACCTGGCTCAGCAGATCAAGATAGCGGTTGAGCAGCTTGGCCACCATCTCCGGCTCGATCGCGTGGCTCATCTTGGTGAAGCCCTCCAGATCGCTGAACAGCACGAAAATTGCGCGCTTCTCGCCGCCCAATGACAGCAATTCGGGCTTGTCGATAATCGCCAGGGCGATGTCGCGCGGGATGTATTTGCCGAGCGCTCCCGTGGCGAAATTGCGCTGGACCGCGCCCGATGCGCGCGCGGCGGTGGTGACGGCGGTGAAGACGATGATCCACCCGATCAGCCAGCCGACCACCGGCAATCCGTAGGTATCGACATTGCGAACCTGCAACAGCACCGGCACGCCCTGAAAAATCACCAGCTGGGCGACGCCAAACAGCGCAAGCCGCCGCGCGGGCCATTCGAGCAGGGCGGTCAGAACCGCGACCATGATCACCAGAATCGCCATGGCCCACAGCACCCAAGCCGGGATCGGGGTGAGAACGCGACCATCGAGCATCTGGGCGATGATCTCGGCATGGACGGCAATCCCTGGGGGCACTTCGCCATTGATCGAGGTGAAGGTCGTCTCAACCCGGTCATAGTCGACGATATCGCCGCCGATCAGGATATATTTGCCCGCATATTGTTCCTTGAGAAAGGGCAGGATCTCCGGGTCGGGATCGACGAACAGGTCGATCTGGGCCGGGGGGAACAGCACCGAATCCTGAAACTTGGGCCGCCGGTAATCGATCGCGCCCTCGTAATTGGCAAAGGCGGTGGCAGGTTCGCCCGCATCGGCCAGCATCACGCGCCCGAGCAGCGGCGGCAGGCCCTCGCGGATATCGGGCCACAGCCGGGTTGCGCCAAAGGTGTTGTCGAGCCGGATGCTCGCCGGGCGCGCCTTGCTGCCTTTCAGCCGCGCCATGAAGGCTTCGAGAAACTGCTGCTGTTCGTATTCGATGTCGTCCGGGTTGGTCGCCTTGGCCGCATAGGCGACCGCGACCGGAGTTTTCATCGCGCGCAGTGTGGCGATCAGTTCCTCGTCCTCGTCCTGCGGCTGGTCGAACAGGATGTCGATCCCGATCGCCTTGGGCTCGAAGGTGTCGAGCGTGCGCAGCGTCTTGGCGAGCAGGCCGCGGTCCAGCGGCGAGCGTTTGCGCGCGGCGATCAGGGTCTGGTCGGTATAGACGACGAGCACGACCCGCTGGTCTTCCTCGACCAGATCGGCGGAATAATAGGCCCTGAGATCGTAGAACGCGCGCTCAGCCTCGCTGGTGAGCGGGGTGGGCTCGGACCCGTCGGGCAGCACCCAGCTGTAGCGTGCGATGAACAGCGCCACGCACAGGAGCATGACGGTCAAAGCCAGCTGCATCCCGCCCGCTTCGCGCACGTTGCGCCAGCCGCGCGCCAGCCAACCGAGGCGCAAGGCGGAGCCAGCGGCAGCGGCAGCGCTGGTGTTCATGGCAACAGCAGCGCCTCAACGCGCCAGCTTGGCCGCACCATCGCCCACCACGGCAAAGGCCGACCAGTAGAACGGGTGCGAGGTCTCGGCATCGTCCATCAACGCTTCCTGTGAGGCTTTGAGCGCTTCGGCGGTGGCGCGGCCGTTCTCGGCAAACAGGCCCGATATGAGGCGTCCGGTCGCGTTGAAATCGTCGGGCACCGGCCAATGGCTCGCGAGCACGGTTCGCCCTCCGGCACCCACGAAGGCGCGCACCAGCCCATCAAGCGCGAACTCGCCGCCGCCGGTAACGCCGGCCTCCCGGGTCGCGCCCACCGTCGCGCTGCCGGCGGTGTCGCAAGCCGAGAGGATCACGAGGTCGGCATCGATGCGCAGGCCGAAAATCTCGGCGAAGCTCAGCAGCCCGTCCGAGCCTTCCGCGCTGTCGAAGCTGGTCAGCAGCGCCGGGCGGGGCGGACATTGCGGCTGGGGCGCCGTGACCAGGCCATGCGTGGCAAAGTGCAGAATGCGATATTCGGACAGGTCAGGCAGAGCGGCAATCGCGTTGTCCGTGAAGGCAGCGCCGGTCAGGATTCGAGCGCCCTCGCCAAAGCGGGCCGCTGCGCCGCGCAGTTCGTCGGCCTTGATCGGATTGGCCCAGATATTGGGCGACCACAGGCACTTCTCGCCCGCCTCCACAGCAGCGCGGGTGCGTGATGCGCCGGGCGTGGCGGCGCCAATCGGCGCGTTTTCGCCAAGCCCGAGATAGGCGCGCGTGCCATCCGATGGCGGGGCCGCCCGCACATCGCGGAACGCCGAGGCGGCCACCGAGGTGCTGATCTGGGTGGTGCGTCCGAGCCATTTGGTGCCGCGCAGGTCATATTCGTCCGCGCCCTGCTGTTTCATCCGCGCCTGATAGGCCGCTACGCTGGCATCATCGGTGACCAGCAGGTTGATCGGCAGTTTGAGCAGCGCGCCATCGGGCTCGAACACGATGTGGCGGGCCTTGGGCAGTTCGTCGGCCACCGGGGTGAACAGCCGAACGTAAAGCTCACGCGCACGCACGATGTCGAAGGGATAGGTCAGCACCTGTCCGCCTTCGACAACCGCGATGCTATCACGGATCTGGCTCACCAGCTTGTCGAGCTGCGCCGGAGTGGCATCGGCCCGCCAGGCCATCGCAGCATCGCGGGTGGCGTAGATGACATAGGCATCGCTTTCGAGCGTCGCCAGCTTCACATAGGCCTCGCCCTCGGTGAGCGTGGCTTGCAGGTCGGCGAGCGTGATCGCCTGTTCGGTAACAGCACGGTAGCGCGGATAGGCGGCGAGCTTGTCCAGCACCTCGGCCTGCTGCTGCCGCAGCAATTCCAGCCGCGCCGCCCGTTCGGCGATCAGCGCCGTCTGTCCGGCGTCTGGTTCGGGTATGGTCTCCAGTTCGAGCAGCGCGGTGCGCAGCTGTTCGATCCCGCGGCCAAGATTGGTGGCGGTGCGGAACATTTGCGAGGCTTCATCACTGCCGCCCGAAAGCTCGCGCGCCAGGGCCGCCTGAGTCTGCGCGAGACCGGGGCGCTGGAGCAACTGGCTGGCGGCGAACAGATCGCCCGCTGCGCTCTCATTGCCGCGGCCCTCGTCGATCAGCAGCCCGAAATAGGGCGTCAGCAAGCTGCGGAGCGACGGCATGGCCCGGCCATCGGCATCGGCGATGATCGTCCGGTAGAGCGCCAGCGCCTCGTCACGGCGACCGCTGCGCGCAAAGAGACCGGCCAGCTGCGCCCGGGCGGTGCCCAGCGCGGGCGAGCCGGGGTAGGTCACTTCGAGCAAAGTGATCCCCTGCTTGTGCAGCCGCTCCGCCTCCCCCTGCTTGCCGGAACGTTCGGCGAGTTCGGCAAGCTCACCCAGCACCTGCGCTCGCAGCCACATGATCGACACCACGCGTCCGCCGCGCACATCGCCAAAGATCGCTTCAGCCGTGCGGAGGAAGCCTGCGGCATCCTCGGTCCGGCCCATCTGCCGCAGCACTGTCGCCTTGAGATAGGCGTGCTGCCCATCCAGCAGCTGCGCGCGTTCCAATGGGGTCAGGCTCAGCGCATAGTCACCCGTGACCCGCCCGCTTTCGCTGGCCAGCTGTCCCGCCAGCGCCGGCCCGATCTGGAGATCGGCGAGCGCCGCATTATCGGCGAATTCGACCGGCAACGGCGCATCGAGCAGCGCGAGCGCGCGCGCCGACTGGCGCTGATTGAGCGCGTCCATCGCTTCGTAGTTGCGTTGCAGGCGGGCCAGCACCGGGCTGGTCGCGCTGACGCTGCGCAACTCGGCAAAACGGCGGCGGCTTTCGGAGAAATTGCCGAGATTGGATTGTTGCAACGCTTCATTGAGCCGCGCTTCGGCCGCACCCGGCCCGGCCAGTGCGGCTGACGATGCCGCAAAAAACTCCGCTGCTTCGGCAAATTCTCCGGCGTTGCTGCGGCGATAGGCTTCGATCAGTGCCTGGTCCGCCGCGATCGCTTCGGCCTGCTGGCGCGCAAAGGCGACCGCGTCAGTGGTGCTGGTGAGCGGGATTTCGACGATGCCGGGCACCACCGCATCGCTCGCCAATGATGCCATGCCCAGTTCGAGCGCCTTGGCATAGGCCGTCAATCCGCTGGCCGCATAGGTGCGCCCTCCGCGATTGCCGATCAGCAAATCCGAGCGCAGCACGCTCCCCTCCTTGGCGCAGGAGAAGCGTTGCACGGTGGCGATTCCCGTCACGGCGGCAGCACCGGCAGCGCCATCGGTGCAGCGCGCATCCGCCCCGGCAAAGCGCGCCGGTGGAGGTGCCGCGTTGCCGGTCTTCACCACCCACAGCGTGCCGACCGGCGCGGCGGCATCGCGGCAGATCACCGAATAACGTCGGTCGAACAGCCCCGCGCCCGGCTCGGGGGCGAGGATTTGCGCTTCGCACAAGCCGTTCGAGCCGATCGGGAAAGTGTCCCGCAGGCTGAGGCTCGCCGTGCCCGGCTCACGCGCGGCCGTCTGGCTGGCTGGCAAAGTCCCCATCAGCCCGAGCGCCGCCAGCGCGGGCAGAATGAAGCGTGCCTTGTCCTTGGACTGGGTCATCTCACTTCCCTCCCGTCGGGGGTGTCTGGCCGCCGCCATAGAGCGAGGCGTCGCCGCCACTGGTCACCGGTTCATCGAGCATCTCGTCCTCCGAGATCAACGCCGCATCGGCACGCTGCGGGAAGTCGATGCCGAAGCGTGCGTCGTCTTCCTCGTCGGTGAAGGCAGGCAGGGGTGCGCCGATGATGTTCAGGGGTTCCAGCAGGGTGGGGTTGTTGAGCGCGAGCGGGGTTGGCGGGACAATGATCGTCAGCGCCCCGGGCTCGAAGGTGGTGATGTAGTTCGGCCCGGCGACGAGCGTGCCTTGCCGGATGACGAAGATGCCGCGGGTCTCCCCCGGATCGCGCGAGAGGCTGCCGGTGAGCTGGTCATTGTTGACGAGGCCATCGCCGCCGATGGTGAAGGTGAACAGCGGATCCGGCTCGCCGACCAGCTTGTCCTTGTCATCCGCCCGGATGGTGATGGGGCGCGGTGTGATCGTCAGCTGGCCGTTGGTGAAGCTCACCGCGTAATTCGCGCCTGCCGTCAGCGTGCCTTGCGTGATGGCGACATTGCCGACCCCGGTGGTGACGCCAGCCGTGGTCGCCAGCGCGCCGGTCAGCTGATCGCCATTCACCAGCCCCGACCCGCCCAGCGTGAAGGTCAGCGCCGGATTGGCATTGCCATAAATACGGGTCACGTTGTCGGCCGTGATCGTGATCGGACGCGGTGTGATCGTCAGCTGGCCATTAGTGAAGCTCAGGGAATAGTTGGAGCTGGCTCCCAAAGTGCCCTGCGTGATCGCGATATTGCCGATGGCGGTGGTCACGTCAGCCGTGGTCGCGAGCGCGCCGGTCAGTTGATCGCCGTTCACCAGACCCGCCCCGCCGACCGTGAAAGTCAGCGCCGGGTTAGCGTTGCCATAGATCCGCGAGAGGCTGTCCGCCGACACGGTGATGGGGCGCGGTGTGATCGTCAGTTGGCCGTTGGTGAAGCTCACCGAATAGTTCGCGCCTGCCGTCAGCGTGCCCCGTGTGATCGCGCTGGTGCCGACTCCGGTGGTCACATCAGGCGTGGTCGCCAGCGCGCCGCTCAGCTGATCGCCGTTCACCAGACCCGACCCGCCGACTGTAAAGGTCAGTGCCGGGTTGGCGTTGCCATAGATGCGCGAGATGTTGTCCGCCGTCACACTGATCGGGCGCGGTGTGATCGTCAGTTGGCCATTGGTGAAGCCCACCGAATAGTTCGCGCCAGCTGTCAGCGTGCCTTGCGTGATGGCGATGGTGCCGACTCCGGTGGTCGCGTCAGCCGCGGTCGCCAGCGCGCCGGTCAGCTGGTCGCCGTTCACCAGCCCCGCTCCGCCAAGCGTGAAGGTCAGCGCCGGATTGGCGTCGCCATAGACCCGGCTGAAGCTGTCCGCCGTGATCGTCAGCCCGCGCGGGGTGATCGTCAGCTGGCCGCCCACAAAGGTCAGCGCGTAGTTGGAACTGGCCGCCACCGTGCCTTGCGTGATCGCGACATTGCCGACCCCGGTGGTCACGTCAGCCGTCGTCGCCAGCGCGCCCGTCAGCTGATCGCCATTCACCAGCCCCAAATCGCCCACCGTGAAGGTCAGTGCCGGGTTGGCATTGCCATAGACCCGGCTGAGATTGTTCGCAGTCACGGTGATGGGACGCGGCGCGATCGTCAGCTGGCCGGAGTTGAAGGTGAATTGATACCCCTGCTCGCTGAGCAAGGATCCCTGCGCCGCGTTGATGGCGAACAGGCCGACATTGGAGGTGCTATTGGCGAGCGTCGTCAGCAGCGGCGCGCCGGACAGGTTCGCAACTCCGTCACCCGGCAGGAAGCCGGTGACGCTGGCGGTTAGCGCCGGGTCCGCGTTGCCATAAAAGCGAGTGAGATCATTGGCGGTCACGGTCAGGACCGGCACAATCCGGAAGGCCGCGAAATTGCCACCGGGGTTCAGCGCATCGTAGGCCGCCGCGTTCGCGACGTTATAGCGCCGTGCATAATTGCCGAAGGAGCCGATCTGCGATCCCGTCGGCGTCGCAGCGAAGATGCCGTAATGCCCGCCGCCGGTCAGGATCAAACCGGCATCGCCATTGAGGTTGATGACCTCGCCATTGAGCGAGGCCAGATCGATCGCGCGTCCGGTGCCCGAAGCGGTCAACACGCCCGAGCCGATCACCGCAATGTCGCTGCCGGGCGTGGTGCCGAAGTTGCGTGCGTCGATCTGGCCAGCGGTGATATTCGCCAGCGTGATAGCGCCGCTCTCTTGTCCGGGGACGCCGCCACTATCGAACAGGCGCAGCGTCACTGTGCCGGTGCCGGCATTGATCGAACTGCCCTGTGCCATCGTGATGACCGCTGGACCGGCCGGGCCCGGGGGAAGCGGGAGCGTTCCGGCAACGTTAGCCAGCAGGTCGACCGTGCCATTGCCCACTGCCAGATTGGCATCGAGCAGGATCGAGCGTCCCGCATTGAGGCTGATCGATTGCCCGCCAAGGCTGATCCCGCCGCTATTGTCGTCGGTAATCTCGATCCCACCGCGCGAGGTCACCGTGATCGCCGTGGTGTTGGCGGCGACAGGCTGGCTGCCGATGATCGATCCGGCTCCGGTGATGATCTGGATGTCGTCATAGGCCGAGACATCGAGCGAGCCCGTCACATTCAGATTGCCACCTTGGGCGACCAACTGTGATGCTGGCGGATCGCCGATGATCGCATCGCCCAGCGCCGTGACCAGCATGGTGCCGGCGTTGACGTTGCCGCCGCCAAGATCGACCAGGAACCGGCCTGCACCATTGGCCTGCGTGCCGGGGCTACCGCCAGCGGCATCGGCGGACATGGTGAGCACAGCGGTGTTGATCGCCGCCTGGCTACCAGCAGCGCCCTGAAGCAAGGTGCTGCCCGCAGCCGCGCTGCCGCCGCCGGAGGTCTGGGCATTGCTGTTTATGCTGATCAGGTTCGTATCGGCTTGGGTGGCGCCGCTGTATTCAAGGCGCGTGGAGCCGCCATTGGCGATCCCACCTGTCTGCCCCGCATCGGCGGCCGCCGCAAAGGCGCGCGCCTCGATGAAGAGCTGGCCGACAGCGAGGGTCGAATTCGCCAGGTTCAGCGCTGCTCTGCCGCTCGCAGCGTTGCCGGTGGTGGCCCCCGCGCCGCCATTGGCTTGCGAGCGCACCCGCAGGACGCCGGGCAGCCCGACGGCGTTGGCGGCGATGGTGAGGGTGGAATCGGTCACCACCACATCGGCATTGGCGCTGGTTGCCGCGCCTCCTGCTCCATTCGGCGCTCCGGCCCCGCCAAGCGCATCAACAGCGATGACATTCTGGCCGATCAGGCCGAGATCCGAGCCGCTGATCGCCACCGTCATGTTCGCGCTGGCTGCGTTGCCGCCGGTTCCGCCAGAGCCTGTCCCAGCGCCGCCTTGCGCGGTTGCGAGGAATTCGAAATTGCCGCCGGTAAAGGTGCTGTTGGTGATGTTCACAGTGGCCGGTGTGGCGCGCGCATTGCCGCCCGCCACATCGCCCGCGCCGCCTTGATTGGTCCCGCCAACCGAAAGGCCTGACTGGCCGCTCGCATTGGGGAGGAAGTTGATCGTCGCCTGATTGGCGGTGAAGCTGACCAGCCCGCCGTCAATGTTCTCGAAGGCATCCCCGCCGATGCGGCCCGCGCCGCCGGTGGCCTGATCGACCACCACCGTCCGGCCGACGATGTTGAGCGTCGCCCCCAGTACTTCAAGCGTGTTGCGGCCCCCGAAGCCGTCACCGCCGTCGCCGGTGCCCGAGCCATTGCCGCCGACGCCGCCGGCCACGCCGCCCAGCAGCTCCAGCGTTGCCGTGCCGCCATTCAGCACCCGGATCTGGCGGTTGCCGCCTCTGGCGTTACCGCCGCTGATGTTGCTGCCGGCCAGCAGGCTCGACCCGCCTTCGGCAAACACCGAAAATACCGTCTCGCCCATAGTCATGGTGCCGCCGTCGACTTCGATCAGGCCTGTGCCGCCAGATGCCGCGCCGCCGGTGCCGCCTTCTGCGAGCGAGCCGCCACCCAACCCGCGCGCGAACAGCCGGTTGAACCCGCCACTGCCCGGATCATTGTTGGGGTTGGCGGGCAAGGCCAGCAACCCACCTTGCGCCGCGCGCAGCACAATCGCACCGCCATTGCCCGCGCCGCCGATACCCGTGCCGCCCGTGGTGATGCCACCGATCCCGAGCGCGGCGACAATCGCGCCGCCGTTGAGGGGGTCGGCAAAGAGGTTGAAATCAAAATTGCGCTCGACGATCAGGCTGCTGCCCGCGCCCAAGCTTCGCAGTTCGGCAGAACCCCCAAACCCGGCCCCGCCGACATAGGCAACCTGATCAGCTTCGCTCTCGCCGCCGCGCCCGCTGGCGGTCACCTGAAGGGAGCCGAAACGCACCACACTGGCCGCCTGCGCCTGCGTAAAGGCAACCCCGCCGCGCCCAATGCCCCCGATCCCACCCTCATCCGGTGTGCCGCCAAAGCCATTGGCGCGGATCGCCGCGTTGCCCGAGAAAGTCCCGCTGCCCTGCGTGCCGTTGGTCACCGCGATATAGGCCGTGCCGCCCGTGCCGTTACCGGCATTGCCGGTCTGAGCAGAACCGCCAGCGCCATTCGCCTCGACGGTCGTGTTGCCCGAAACCGTCACGCGGATGCCTTGCAATTCGATAGCCGCTTCCCCGCCGAGGCCAGGCCCGCCCGCTGAAAAGCCGCTACTCCCGCCAACGCCAGTCGCGGCTGCACTGAACTGGGTCATGGCCACAGTGCCGCCAAGGCTGCCGATCGCTTGCGCCGCGCCGCCGGTCCCGCTGCCGCCCACGCGCCCCTCGCCGCCGATGCCCACGGCTTCGAGCGTGACCTGATTGGCGGTTATGTCGCCCGCCCGCACCGTCAGCGCCGCAGAGCCGCCGGTGCCATTGCCGCCCGCGCCGGTCGCAAAACCGAAGTCCGCACCGCCGCCACTGCCGCCAATGCCGTCGGCGGTGGCCACCACATTGCCGAAATTGGCGGTTCCCTCACCGACCGAGCCGTTCAGCCCAAACAATTCCAAGCCAGTCTGCGCCCGTCCGCCAAAGCCGTCGCCGCCGCGTCCGCCATTGATCAGTGAGGCAGCAGCCCCGCCCCGGCCGCCCGTGCCCATTGCCAAAAGTAGCGCGCTTCCAATTACCGTGAGGTTGCCCCTGTCACCACCAGCAAGAATATAAGCACCGTTGGTGAAGGTCGGATCGGCCTGATTGGGGGCAGCACCATCCCCGCCAATGCCGTCGCCACCGCGCCCGGGGGCAATTGCGGCACCGTCGGTCTGCCCGCCCCCGCCGCCAATGCCTTGTGCAGAAACGCGTGCATCGCCGCCGATGGTGAGCGTGGCGGTCTGTGCCAGCGTGCCAGCGGCCCGGAAGACCGCAGCACCGCCCCGACCAATCCCGCCATTGCCGCCAAACCCGAATGTCGCGTTGCCACCAACACCTTCGCTGGTCGCTTGTGCGCGACCCAAAGTGGTTATCGTGCCGATTTCGGCGATCGCTCCGGCAATCCCGCCGGACCCGTCGCCGCCGATCTGCCCGGCGGCGCCCTCACCGCGCGCATCAGCTCGGAAGCTGGCGTCGATTGCTCCGCCGATGGCGATCGTACCGCCTGAGAAGGTCGTCGCCGAAGCGCGGCCGCCCAGCCCGACGCCGCCGGTGCCACCGCCATTGGCGCCGCCGAACCCTTGTGCGTCGAGCTGCATGCGTCCGGTTATGGTGATCAGCCCCGGCCCGTTGATTGTGGCCGCAGCTGTCCCGGCATCGCCGATTGAACCCGCCCCGCCGCTGTTCGAAGCACCGCCGCGAGCACTCGCATTGGCCTCGACTTCGCCGCCAATGGTCAAAGTGCCGCCGCCAGCAGCCACAGTCATCAATGCTTGCCCGCCATAGGCGTTCGACACGGTCGAGAGGCTGACCTGCGAACCCTCTGCCGCGATCGCCTCAGCGAACAGGCTGAGTTTCTGCGCGACATTGACCGAGCCCCCCTGCGTTGCCGCAAGCTGCGCCAGCCCGCCGCGGGCTTCGGCACCCACGACGGCACCTGCGGTCGTGGTGGCGAGTCCGCGCGCTGTGATGGTGGCATCCCCGCCCAGGCCGATCGTGCCGCCCGCCGCACTGACCACCGCCGAGCCGGCGATGGCCCTGCCTGCTGTCAGATTGACGGGATCAAATCCGCCCAAGGCATCGGCCGTCACCAGCGTGCTGCCCGAAATGGTTACATCACTGCCGACCCCGGCAAGGATCAGCGCAGATCCGCCTTGGGCATTGATCGCATCAAGCAATTGCGGGTTGGGGTCGCTCACGCCGTAATCACGCGAGTCGACCAGCGCATCGCCGGTGACGGTGAAACCCTGCCCGTTTTGCGCAATCAATTCGGCATTCTGGCGGCCGACGAGCAGCAGATTGCCGGCGACCGAACTGGCGACATCGAAGGATGTTGCCTGCACCCGGTGCGTGCCGATCGCGAGCAGGCTGCTGCTGGCGATGAAATCATCGATGAAAATGTCGGCGCGCACATCGCTTAGTTCGGAATCGCCGTTGAAGGTCGCCGCGATCCCGCTGCTGATGGTGTCGCCGTTCACAGCGCGGCCGGACACGTTGTAGTTGGCCGACAGGATAATCTCGCCATTGACGATACCGGCGCCCTGTGCGGGGTCGAAGCCGAGATTGCCGCTGAACAGCATGCTGATCGGGTCGGCTCCGGCGCGGGCCACGCCGTAGATCATGTGATTGTCGCCCGACCCGGTGCTCGATGGGCCGCCGACATTGCCGTTGACCGTCACCACCTCGCCGGACGCCGCCGTGCCGACCGGAACCAGGATGCTGAACAGACCATTCGAGAAGCCGAGATTGACCACCTCGCCCGCGACATAGGCATGGCTGCCGTTGATCCGCGCCGTGCCCACCATTTCGATATCGGCCGCGACCACAGCGAAATAGGCGTTTTCCGGCGTCGCCAGAATCTGTGCGCCGGGATTGATCTGGACACGCGCGGTCGATCCCGCGGCGCCCGTGAAGGTCGCAATGCCGCCTTGCCCGAAAGCCTCGAAGTCGCCCGGCTGGATGTCCAGGGTGGTCAACAGCAGACTGCCGACATCGAAGGTTGCGGTGCCGCCGATCAGGATCCCGGTCGGCGAATAGAAGGCAACCGTCCCGGCCGGCGAGCTCCCGCTATTCTGGTCGACGAAACGCGACAGGACCGTGCCATTAATCGTTAAAACGTTACCGTTGGCGGTCGGCAGGATCCTGTTCAAAACCGCGAAGTTTGGCGTTTGAAAATTGCGGAACAAGGCGCTGGCATCTTCACGGATGAAATCCAGTGCGTTGCCATTGTTATCCTCGTTCGGCGACCAGTCGATCACCACCGTCGGCGTGAACAGATCGACCGTCGTGCTGGTCGGCCCGCTATTTTCGATGTTCGCCGCACCGAACACGACGTTACCGTCTGCAAGAATGCCCTGTGCTTCGGCCCGGGTGGGCAGCAACAGCGCGAGCGCCAGCGCGGCACTGCCGCAGCCGAGCATGAGCTGCGAGCGCTTGGCATGAGGATGGCGGCTCCGGGTCGCACGGGTCATCTCAATATCTCCACGGCAGCAGGCGGGCAGTGAGCGTGAACATGAAGCGGACATCGCCTCGGTCAGAGGCGAGATCGGGCCGCTGGAGCGGCACCGCGATCAGAAAATCGCTCTGAACCCCCGGTGCCCAGCTGACGCGCAGGCCCCCGCCCGCCGACCACAGCCGGTCGGGATTGGTGGGGGAGCGGCTGGGGTCCTCGTTCCAGACGTAGGCAACATCGGTGAAGAGATAGGGCTGGTAGGCAAGCCCGCCCGCTGTCTTGGAGACGAGCGAGCCGTAGCGCAGTTCGAACGCGCTCATGATCCCGCTATCACCCAGTACCGCGCCCGGATCATAACCGCGCCCGATCGAGAAACTGCCAGCCGCGATTTCCTCGAAGGCGGGCAGCGGATCCTTGGTGATTTGCGCTTGGGTATCCAGCGCGAAGGTCACCTTCGGGGTGGGGCGATATTCGAAATCGGCATTGAGCCGCACCAGCAGCGGCGTCGGGTCAGCTTCGATCCGGCTCGGCGGAACAGCCGCGCCAATGAGGCAGCCAAGCAGATTGGGCCGGCAATCCGGGCTGGTATTGAACACATCGATCCCGTGGCGCGCTTCGATGCCGTAGCGTAGTTGCAGCTTGGGCTCGTAAGGGGAATAGCCACCAGCGCGCAGCACGGATTGCTGATCGGTCCATTCGCCCGCCAACCGGGCATAGGCCATCCGCACCCGGTCATCAGTCAGGCCGAAATTGTTCAGCATCACCTCCTGATCGACATAATCGAAGCCCACATCGGCAAACAGGCTGTGGCCGCGCGTGCGCACCAGCGGATAGCTGGCAAACAGGCTGGCAAAGATGGTTTCGGATTCGACATCGAACCCGGCCAGTCCGACCGCGGGGTTGGAGGTGCTGAAGGTGAACTGCCCGCCCAACCGCAGGCCCTCGCTACCGACGCGGAAGTCGTGGCCGATCTGCAACGTCTGCTGCTCGGCAAACTCCAGCGTGCTGAACAAGGCGACCGTCGTCCGGTCGCCCAGACCCGTCAGATCATAAAGCTCGCCGCGCAGCGTTCCGCCGAAACGGCCGATCGATTTGGAGCCGTAGCTCTGCACGTTGAAATCAACCACGCCGCGCTGGCGCAGAACCGCGATCTCGCCCACCAGATCGCCCGGAGCGCCGCCCGCCGCCGGCCGCAATGACAGGCGCACATCCAGACCCGGCACATCATCGGCGAGCAGCAGATAACGCTCGGCCGCGTTGGTGTTGAACACGTCCTGCCGGGTGAGCTTTTCGAGATAACCCGCCACCAGCTTTTCCGATGGGCCCGCATCGCCGCGCACCCGCACCGCAGTCAGCCGTCCGAACACCACGTTGAAATCGGGGATGTTGTCGGCAAGGTTCTGTTCGGGGATTTCGACGGTGGCGAGATAGCCCTGACGGCGCAGGATCGCATTGGCTTCGGCGCGGATGTCGCACAGCACCGACACGGGCAGCTCCCGCCCGAGATAGTCGGCATAGGCGCTCTCAAGCAAGAGACCCGGCACCCGGTCGAGCCCGTTGAATTGCGCACCGGCCACCGTGAATTTGATCCCGGCAAACTCAGGCCGGTCGAGCGCGCACGGGGGGCGCTCGAAATCGCCGTCGATGGTGAGCGTGACGCTGCGCTCGTCACGGCGCAGTTCGGGCGGGATCAGATCGCTGCGGTTGGGCGGCGTGACCTGGGCGGCTTGGGCAAAGGCCGGATCGCTCGCGCTGGACAACCCCGCGACAAGTGCAAGTGCTGAAACAACTCCGCGCAGGCTGACAGGGCGGAAATCGCGATGATGCCGAGCGCGCCGGATCGAAAAGACGGCGGACTGCACCTGATGCAGGCAGGTATGAGCGTGCGACAAGGTCCCCCCCAAAAGCTCACGCCCCGGCAGGCGCTATGCGCGCGCTCGCGGCGTTATGCCTTTCCCCATGGTCCACACGCCAACAGTAATGTCGCCGGTGAACCTACGACCCCTCGTGGGGAGGGAGACTACTCGGGCCCACCGCAAACACAAGCGCGCAAAGGCCCGCGCGGGCGCTTGCGTGACACTTTGTCGCATTTGAGCAAGTTCCGCGGGCGCAACCAGCGCCGCGCGAGGAGCTTAAGGGGAGAAAGCGTCAGCCCGCAGCCGCGAGCATCACCTTGGCAGAGGCTCCTGATACGGCACCGGGTTCAACCGGTAGCTTGGCCGGACGGGCAGCGCCGGGATAGGCCTGGCCCAGGACGCCGAGCGCTTCGGTGATGCGGGCATGGGCGGCCGGGTTCTCGGCCTTGATCGCCGCGCCATTGGTGGCGAAGGCCGCCGCGGCCACCTTGGCGAAGCCGTAACCGTCGAGATAGGGCTCGTAACTGTCGTTCTTGGGCAGAGTGCGATACATCGCACTCGCCCGCTCGATCTGGTCAGCGATGATACCGGTTGCGACCTTCGCCGACGTGGCGTCCGACTTGGGAGCCTTCTGGGCGGCGCCGCGCAGCGCTGCGATGATCGCGTCATAGGCCTTGCCGACTTCGGCGACGCTCTTGCCGTCATTCGCGGCGAGCGATGCGGCCGTGAACAGCTCCTTGAAATCCTTGACGCCAAGCTTGGCGAAGACCGGGTCCATGTCGACCAGCACTTCGCTCACCGGGTGAGCGAACATTTCCGCCGCCGCTTCCTTCTTGCCCGCCGCATAGGCATCGCGCGCAGCAACGACATGCGCCTCGGCGACTGCGAGCGCGATCCCGTAGGCGACCGGGTCAGTAGCCGCATCGGTGACGGCAACGCCGCCCTCGCCCTCGCCGCCAGCCGCCTCGCCGCCGCCGCCTTCGCCCGCGCCGCTGCCGCCTTCACCTTCGCCTGCGGTCGCCGCCGTTTCGCCGCCTGCCGCGCCGGTCGCAGCGCCCTCACCACCGGCCTCGCCGCCACAGGCCGCCAGCAGCCCACCGGCAAGGGCGGTGCCAAGACCAAGCTGGGTCCAGAGTTTGAGCGTGCTGTTCATGGGAAGCGGTATCCTTCAGGCCGGGAGATATGTCGCGGCCTCATGGCCCAGATGATAATCACTCGCAAGAGACTTTCGTATCCGGAGTCTTGCCAGCGATCCGGTGAAGTCATAAAGACATGATACAACGTCTCATAAATTGCTGGGTTGGATCAAACCGTCTATGGCAACATTGCTCGCCCCCATGTCCCGTATTTCCGGCAGTCCCGACGTGCTGCGCGCTATCGGGGAGCCCCGCTGCAATCTTGCGATCTGGCAGCGTGCGCCCTTTGCGGACTTTGGCCCGCTGGTCGAAGGTAAGCCGCAGGACCTGCGCTTCACCTGCGATGTGGCAGGCCTGCCCGCGCTGCTGGCCAAGGAGCTCAAGCAAGGCGGCTATGGCGGCAGCGCGGCGCTTCACCGCGCGCTGGTTGAGGACGCCGCCCGGCTCGCCGAGCTGTTCTGCACCGCAATGGACCTTGCGAGGCTGGAGCTGCGGCTTGAAGTCGTGCTCACCGATTCCTGCCGCAAGTTCCACGCCGACTACGTCACCGCCCGGCTGATCACGACCTATGTCGGCGAAGGCACAGATTGGCTGGACGAGGATGATGCCGCCCGCGTCGCCGCAGGCGAAACGCCGCGGCATATCAACCGCCTTGGCCCCTTCGATATCGGCCTGTTCAAGGGCAAGCTTGCAACCGAACGCCCCGCAATCCACCGCTCGCCGCCGATCGCAGGGACGGGCGCCGCGCGGCTGCTGCTGGTGCTCAACCCGGCAAGCAAGTCATTCGTCGATGGGGCCGATTCGGGTCTTTCGCCGCCTCCGCATCTGGCCTAACAGCCCCCCATGCGCCCGCGGGCGCGATCCACTCCGATGGCTGCCGCTGCCCTCGTGCACGCCGCCCATCGCTCGCAAGAGGTATCTGCTCGATGAAGAAGTTCCTGCTCGCCGGGGTCTCCGCCCTCATGATTGCCGCTCCCGCTGCTGTCCAAGCCGACGAAGGCATGTGGCTGCCGAGCCAGACCGGCGCCATTGCCGATGCAATGAAGGCTGCCGGACTTGAGCTTGACGCCAAGACGCTCGGCGATCTGCAACGCCCGCCGCTGACCGCAATTGCTTCGTTGGGCGGATGCTCGGCGGCGTTCCTGTCGCCCGAAGGTCTGGTTGCGACCAACCACCACTGCGTTGCCGGATCGCTCCAGTACAATTCCTCGCCCGAGAATGATTACCTCACCAATGGCTTCCTCGCGAAGACGCTGGGTGACGAACTCCCCGCCGCCCCCGGCAGCCGCGTTTACGTGATCGAAGACCTGCGCGATGTCTCAAAGGACATGCTCAAGGGCGCCGACAAGCTCGAAGGCCGCGCGCGCTATGACCGGCTGCAAGCCAACCGCACCGCGCTGATCGAAGCGTGCGAAAAGCAGGCCAATCGCCGCTGCGACGTGCGCGCCTATTTCGGCGGGCAGCAATACTGGCTCCAGCAGCAGCTTGAAATCAAGGACGTGCGTCTCGTCTATGCCCCCGCTGCGGGCGTGGGCAATTTCGGAGGCGAGAAGGACAACTGGATGTGGCCGCGCCACACCGGCGATTTCTCGTTCTACCGCGCTTATGTGGCGCCCGATGGTTCGTCGGCTGGGTTCAGCAAGGACAACGTGCCGTTCAAGCCCAAGGCCTGGCTCCCCATCGCCAAGGACGGCGTGAAGGACGGCGACTTCATCATGGTCGCAGGCTTCCCCGGCACCACCGAGCGTCTGCGCTCGGCTGAAGAAGCGCGCTTCTATTACGAGGAACTCTATCCTTATCAGCAGGCGATGCTGGCCGAATATGGCGACATGATCGACGCGCTGACCGCAGGCAATCAGGCGGCGACCATCGCCTATGCCGCGACGCTTCAGGGCGTGGAGAACTACGAGAAGAAGATCGCGGGCCAGATGGCGGGCGCTGACGCCATCTCGCTGGTCGAAAAGAAGCAGGCCGAAGAAGCCGGCTTCCGCGCGTGGATCAAGGCTGATCCCAAGCGTGAGGCGCAGTACGGCGCAGCGCTGGCCGAGCTCGACGCGCTGATCGCAACCAGCAACGCTGAAGCGCTGGCCGATGCCAAGCGCGGGATGCTCGGCCGCGGGCAGCTTTATGCTGCGGCGCGCCAGCTCTATCGCTGGGCCAACGAACAGGCCAAGCCCGACAAGCAGCGCGAACCCGGCTATCAGGAGCGCGACCGCGCCTTCATGACGCAAGGGATGCAGCGGATCGAGCGGCGCTATGTCGCCGAAATCGACAAGGCGATCTGGGAAGACGGTATCGCCGAATACCGCACCCTGCCCGCGGAACAGCGCAGCGCCAGCTTCGATGCCTTCATGGAAGGCCGCGACCTCGCCGCGTTCTATGCCGCGACCGAGCTCGGCAACACCGCCAAGCGGATGGAGTGGATGGGCAAAACCCCCGCCGACTTCCAGGCGTCAAGCGATCCCTTCATCCAGCTGGCGGTGGCCACCTATGATGAAGCGATGGCGAACGAAGCGAAAGAAAAGGCCCGCTCGGGCGAGGTGCAGAAGGCCCGTTCCAAGGTCATGGAAGCGCGGCTTGCCTATGCCGCTTCGCAGGGCAAGACCATGTACCCCGACGCCAATGGCTCGCTGCGCTTCACCTATGGCAAGGTGACGGGCAAGGCGGTTGACGGTCAGGTCTGGTCGCCCTTCACAACCGCCGAAGGCATCGTCGCAAAGCACACCGGCCGCGGTGAGTTCGATGCGCCCGACAAGATGGTGGAGCTGATCAAGGCCAAGGACTATGGCCGCTGGGCCGCGCCCGAGCTGGGCACGCTGCCGGTCGATTTCCTCTCCACCGTGGACATCACCAACGGCAACTCGGGCTCCTCGACGCTGAATGCACGCGGCGAGTTCGTGGGCCTTGCGTTCGACGGCACGATCGAAGGCGTGGTGTCGGACTGGATGTATGATCCCAAGATCAACCGCACCATCCATGTCGACAGCCGTTTCATGCTGTGGACCATGGAAAAGGTCGACGGCGCGGACCGCCTGCTCAAGGAAATGGGCGTCGCCGCTGAGTAAAATCTGAATAAGTATGCGGCGCGTGGGATTTCCGCGCGCCGCCTGCTATTGCCTCCCCTGCGCTTGCATTGAGGCGGGGAGAGTATGATGCACGAAGTGGTGGTGGTCGATATCGGCGGCACCCATGCCCGGTTCGCGATTGCCCGCATCGGCGATGACGGGGCCATCGCACTCGATGAACCCGACACGCTTCACACCGCCGATCACGCCAGCTTCCAGACGGCATGGCAGCATTTCCGCGAATTGCGCGGCGGCACCCTGCCCCCAGCAGTCAGCATGGCGATTGCAGGGCCGGTCGGCAGCCCCGGCAACCTTAATCCGGTGATCCGTTTCACCAACAATCCGTGGATCATCCGCCCGGCGCTCATCAACGAGAAGCTGGAGGTGGAACGCTTCACCCTCGTCAATGATTTCGCCGCTGTCGCCCATGCGGTTGCGCGGGCCGATGACAGCCAGTTCCTGCACCTCGCGGGCCCTGACACGCCGCTCGGGAGCGAGGGCACGATCAGCGTGCTCGGACCCGGCACCGGGCTGGGTGTCGCGCATCTGTGGCGCTCGGGCAGCCAGTACCGGGTGCAGGCGACCGAGGGCGGGCATATCGACTTTGCCCCCTTGGACAGCATTGAGGACACGATCCTCGCCCGGCTGCGCAGCCGCCACAACCGCGTCTCGGTGGAGCGCGTCGTGTCGGGGCCCGCCATCGTCGACATCTACGAAGCGCTCGCCGCGATGGAAGGCCGCAGCGTGCCCGAACTGGATGCGATCACCATCTGGGGCCTTGGCACGAGCGGCGAAGACAGCCTTGCCGCCGCAGCCGTAGACCGCTTCTGCCTGTCGCTGGGATCGGCCGCGGGCGATCTCGCCCTTGCGCAGGGCGGCTTTGCCGGTGTGGTGATCGCAGGCGGGCTTGGCTACCGCATCCGGGACACGCTGCTGACTTCGGGCTTTGCCGCGCGGTTCAAGGGCAAGGGACGGTTTGAAAGCCTGATGGCGAATATCCCGGTCAAGCTCATCGTCCACCCGCAGCCCGGTCTGTTCGGCGCAGCGGCGGCTTTCGCCTCCGAACACGCATGAAGACGATCGCCGCCCTCGAAGCCAGGCTGGGCGAGTTGCACCAGCGCACCCGGGAGACGCCGCTGTTCAACCCGGTGTTCCAGCTCTCGCTCGACCTGTCACGCGCGCTGGAGGGGGACGAGCTGTCGCTCGATGATCTGACAGCACTGGTGGCGGAACTGGAATGCGACGGCCTGAAAGCGCGGGCGGGCAAGCTGCGCACCTTACTCGCGCCCTCTGCCGAAGCGATGCCGCTCGCGGGCGAGGGCGAGGATTTCGAGGCCTTCGCGGCGCGCTGGGAACGCCCACAGCTCCACGCCGTCTTCACGGCGCATCCGACCTTCCTGCTCGCCCCGGCACAGGCCGGCGCGGTCGCCGCTGCGGCATCGGGCGATGATGACGCCGCCGCTTGCGCGGTGCCGTCCACCCGCACCGCCGTGACGCTCGATCATGAACACCGAGCCGCGATGGACGCCATGGCCCGCGCGCAGGACGCCCGCGATGTGATCGTGGCCCGCTTGCTGGAGGACGCGCGCAGCCGCTGGCCGCAGGACTGGCGCGAGCTCCGCCCGATGCCGTTCCGCTTCGCCAGCTGGGTAGGCTACGACATGGATGGGCGCACCGATATCGGCTGGCACACTTCGATCGCTTTCCGGCTCCAGGAAAAGGCCGAGCGGTTGGCGCGTTATACCGCCAGTCTGGAAGGCATTGATGCAGCCCACCCGCTGCTCGCCACCCTCACGCCCGCCGCCGCCTTCGCCGCCGCGCGGGCCGAGGACTTTGCTGCCGATCTGTCGAGCGCAGAGGCCCTTGCCGCCGCTGCCAACCGCCTGACCACCCACAGCGCCGACAACTTGCTGTCGCTGACGCTGTTGATCGGCGCGCTGGAAGCCGAGGCCGAGACGGCCGAACCCACCCGCGCCGTTCGCCTTCTCACCCTCGCCGCTGCGATGCGGGCAGACGGGCTGGGCATGGGTTGGATCCATTTCCGGGTGAATGCCAAACAGCTTCACAATGCCATCCGCCGCCGCCTCGCCGATGACGAGGCGATTGATCTGGCCAGTAAGGGCGCGATTGCCACCCTGCGCCGGATGGTGGATGAAGCCCGCCCGCTGCGCACCAATTTCGCCGCCCTCGCGACCGAAAGCTCGACCGCGATCCGGCAGTTTCTGGCGATGGCGCAAATCCTCAAGCATATCGACGCCGACGCGCCGATCCGGATGCTGGTGGCCGAGTGCGAACAGCCCGCCACGGTGCTCGCCGCGCTCTATTTCGCCAAGCTGTTCGGGGTGGAGGACAAGGTCGATGTCTCCCCCCTGTTCGAGACCGAGACCGCGCTGGAGCATGGCGGACGCTTCCTCGATGCGCTGCTCGCCGAACCTGCCTACCGCGCCTACGCCCGCACGCGCGGCCGGGTGGCAGTGCAGACCGGATTTTCGGACGCGGGCCGGTTTGTGGGGCAGGTGCCCGCCGCTCTCGCGATCGAACGCCTGCAAGGCCGCCTCGCCGAAGCGATGGCCGCCAACGGGCTGTCCGACATCGCCGCGTTGGTGTTCAACACTCACGGCGAAAGCATGGGCCGCGGCGCGCATCCGGCGTCGTTCCGCGACCGGCTCGAATGGCCGCTCTCCCCCTGGGCCCGGCGGCGGTTTGCGCGGGCGGGCGTCCGGCTGGAGCCTGAAGTCAGCTTTCAGGGCGGCGACGGCTATCTGTTTTTCGCCACGCCCGAACTGGCGCTCGCCACCCTCACCCGCATCGCAGAACTGCGCCCGGCCGAGACCGACCTCGCCGCACCGGCTGACCCGTTCTACCACCGCACCGATATCAGCCTCGATTTCTACCGCGCGGTGAAGGAGCATCAGGGCGATCACCTCGCCAGCCGCACCTATGCCCGCGCGGTGACCGCCTTCGGACTGGGCCTGCTCAACCCTACCGGCAGCCGCGTTTCGCGCCGCCAGTCTGACATCAACGCCGACCGCGAGATGAGCCTGCGCCAGATCCGCGCGATCCCGCACAACGCGATCCTCCAGCAATTGGGCTACCCGGTAAACGTCATCGCCGGGATCGGCAGCGCAGCGGATAGCAACCGCGAGGAAATCGCCGCGCTGCTGACCGATAGTCCGCGTGGGAGCCAGATTCTGCGTCTGGTGCGCTCCGCCAACGCGCTCGCCAGCATCAAGACCGTGGCGGCCTATGGCGAGCTGTTCAATTCGGCCTATTGGGCCAGCCGCACCTATCGCGGCACCGAGGATCATCTGGCAGGAAGCTGCGCGGCGCTGGCGGAATATCTGGTCGGCGATGACCGGACGGGGGTGTTCCGCCGCTTGGCCTCGCGCCTCAGGATTGACGCGATCAAGCTGCACCGGCTGACCGATCTCCTCCCCGATGAAGCGCCGAGCGAAGCCCGCGAGCATGTGCGCCGCCGTATCGGGGTGCTTCAGGCGCTGCGGCTGGCGCTGCTCCAGCATATGTTCCTGAAAGCCGTCGCCGTCCCCGCCTTCAGCCGCGCCAATGACATCAGCCGCCGCGACGTGATCGAGATGGTGATGACCTTGCGCGTCGAGGAAGCCCTCGCGCAGCTGCGCCGCGCCTTCCCGGTGCGCATCCCCGGCCCGCGCGACTTCCCCCTCGATGAGCCGAGCGATTACCCGGACGGCGGTGAGGAGGGCTATGGCGCGATCGAGCGTGACTTCATGACGCCCATCGCCCGCGCACAGGAATTGAGCCTCAGGATCAGCACCGCGATTGCCAATGAGTTTGGGGCGCATGGGTAGAGACGGGATGGCGGCGCAGCCGCAGTAAGGTTCGCGCCAAGCCGCCAAGGCGGCCAAGATATCAGGCACAGACGCGCACGTGAGTTCCCTCTTGGCTTGCTTGGCGGCTTGGCGCGAACCCCTTGGAGGCCTGCGGCAGCACAGAGACGGCTCGCTCCTCCCCCACCTTCGGTGGTCCCCCTCCCCTGAAGGGGAGGATTTAGCGCAGCGTGCTCCCCCGCGCGATCAGCTTCACCGGCACGCGCCGCCGCGCGGCCTCGCCTTCGTCGAGCACCGCCTCGACCAGCGCCACCCCGGCCTCTGCCGGGTCAGGGGCAATGGTCGTCAAAGGCGGGCGGCTGAAGCGGCCTGCGACGAGATCGTCAAAGCCCATCACGCCGACTTGGTCGGGCACTGCGATATCTGCGGCGGCGAAGGCTTCCAGAGCGCCAAGCGCCATCGCGTCGCAAGCGGCGAATACCGCGTCAATATCCTCGCCGCGCTCGATCAAGCGGCGCGCGGCACGGCGGCCTTCTTCTTCGCGGGTGGGGGCGTTGACGGTCGGGGCCAGACACGGCTCAAGTCCGGCGGCGCGCATCGCTTCGGCATAGCCTTCGTAGCGTTCGGTGAATTGCACTTGCGGGGTGTTCAGCGCGCCGAGGAAGCACGGACGGCGATATCCGGCGGCGAGCAGATGCTCGACCGCGAGCCGCCCCGCAGCGCGATTGTCCGACCGCACCCAGTCCAGCTCGTCGAAAGGCGATCCCCAATAGGCCACCTTGCGCCCATCGCCATCGAGCGCGCGGAAATGCTCCCACGCCGGCGCATTGGTGGTGGTGCCGATCACCACAAGGCCATCGGCCCGGCCCTGTTCCTGGTAATGGCCGAAGAAATCCTCGGGGCGTGCCTGAAAGCTCACCAGCGTCTCGAATCCGTGTTCCGACGCGGCGACGCAGACGCTGCCGAGCAAGGCATAGGCGAAGGGATTGATGCTGGCGGCATTGTCGCCCTCACGGCAGATTACGACCACCGCAAGCGTCCCGGTCGATCCCCTGCGCAGCCGCGCGGCGCGTTCATCGACGAAGTAGCCGAGCGCTTCGGCCGCCTCGATCACCTTGCGCCGGGTGGCTTCGGCAATGGCGGGCGAGCCGGACAGCGCACGGCTGACGGTCGGCTGGCTAACGCCTGCCCGCTCCGCCACATCGAACGATGTCGGCCGTCTGCGTGATCCCCCGCTCATGCCTCAGGCTTCTAGGGCGGGACGGTGCACAGGCGCAAGCGTATGCGTGCATCGAAGGGTGCGGAGGCCTGCATTGCTATTCGCACTGGATTTGTGCGCGCGGGTCTTGCAAATCGGAAGCAGCGCGCGGATTGTGAACGTTAGCAGAAAAAGATTTGGCGCTAAGGGAGAGAGCGACAATGGCAATGGCACCGGGTGTGGGCGCGGCGACCGCCGTAGGGGATGGCGCGGGCGACGACCGCCAGGTGCATGCCCCGGGCCTCAATTACTTCGTCTTTGCGCTGTTCTTCATCTTCGGCGGCATCACCAGCCTCAACGATGTGATCCTGCCCAAGCTGCAAGAGCTGTTCACGCTCAGCTACACCGAAGCGATGCTGGTGCAGTTCTGCTTCTTCACCGCCTATCTGCTGATCGGCATTCCCGGCGCCGAGCTGGTCAAGCGGGTCGGCTACATGCGCGGCGCGGTGGTCGGGCTGCTGACCATGATGTGCGGATGCCTGCTGTTCATTCCTGCCAGCCAGACCGCGACCTATGGCCTGTTCCTCGCCGCGCTGTTCATTCTGGCGAGCGGGGTTGTGGTGGTGCAGGTCGTCACCAATCCGCTGATCAGCCTGCTCGGGCCGCAAAAGACCGTGCACAGCCGCCTGACATTTGCGCAGGCGTTCAACAGTCTCGGCACCACAATTTTCCCGCGCGTCGGCTCGGGCCTGATCCTCGGCGGGCTGGCCGGGGTATCGGCCAAGGAATTGAGCGGCGCTGAACTGGATGCCTATCGCACCGCCGAAAGTGCCGCGATTGTTTCGACCTATATCGGCCTCGCCGTAGCGCTGGCGGTGATCGCGGCGGTGGTGTGGGCCTATCGCAACAAGCTGCCGCATGATGCCAGTGCCGCGCGCGATGCGGCGCTGACGACGCCGGGGCGCTATGTGGCGGGTCTGGCACCGATCATCATCGGTGGTTGGATGGTGATCCAGGGCAACGAACTGCCCGGCATTGCCCTGCTGATGGCAGGCCCCGCGATCTGGTTGTGGGGCAACCCGCTGCTGACGCGCACGCGGTTCAGCTACGGCGCGCTTTGCATCTTCCTGTATGTCGGCGCGGAAGTCGCGATCGGCTCGCTGATCGTCGGCTATCTGATGCAGGAAAGCGTGATGGCCCTCAGCGAACGGGCGGCGGGCGACCTGATCTTCCTCTATTGGGGCGGCGCGCTGGTCGGCCGGATCATCGGCTCGGCGGTGCTGCGATTTGTCAGCCCGGGTCTGGTGCTGGCGGGCGTGGCCACGGGCGCGATTGCGCTGGTGCTGTTCTCCACCAATGCGACCGGCACGACCGCCGGTTACAGCTTGCTGGCCGTGGGTCTGATGAATTCGATCATGTTCCCGACGATCTTCAGCCTCGCCTGCGAAAAGCTGGGTGCCAAGGCGGCGGACGGATCGGGGATCATCAACATCGCCATTTTCGGCGGCGCTGTGATCCCGCTGCTGACCGGGATCCTCGCCGATGCCAGCGGCAGCCTCGGCACCGCGATGATCCTGCCGATTATCTGCTATGCCATCATTGGTGGCTTCGGGTTCTACGCGCGCAGGGCGGCATGAGGCCCATGCTGGCTTGAATAAGTATGCGCGAAGCTGGCAGGTAAGCGCCCGTGCGCCTAGGTAGGGCGCACGAGAAAAAGGGCCTTTCGCCATGAGCTTCACCGCTGACCGCCTGTTGCTGTTCGGAGCCACCGGCGATCTTGCCCAGCGTATGCTGTTGCCGAGCCTGTTCGCGCTCGACGCCGACGGGCTGCTTGCGCCCGATCTCAAGATCGTCGGCACGGCCCGCAGCAGCATGAGCGATGGCGAGTACCGCAATTTCGCGCGCGCGGCGCTGGAGAAATATCTCCCGGCGGACCGGCGCGGGCGGATGGCGGAATTCCTCAACCGGCTCGCCTACCAGACGCTGGATGCCACCACGCTTGAAGGTTACGACGCGCTGGCCGCCAAAGTCGGCACTCCGGCACGCGGCCTTGCAATTTTCCTCTCGACCGCGCCGAGCCTGTTCGGCCCCACCATCAAGGGGCTGCAATCGGCCGGGCTGACAGGCGACAATGTCCGCATGTGCCTGGAAAAGCCGCTCGGGACCGATCTGGCCTCCAGCCGCGAGATCAATGACGCGGTGGCGGGCGCCTTCCCCGAAAGCCGGATTTTCCGCATCGATCACTATCTCGGCAAGGAGACCGTGCAGAACCTGCTCGCGCTCAGGTTTGCCAACATCATGTTCGAGCCGCTGTGGAACGCGGCGCATATCGAGCATGTGCAGATCACGGTTGCCGAGACGGTGGGTCTTGAAGGCCGCGTGGCCTTTTACGACGATGCCGGTGCTATCCGCGATATGGTGCAGAACCATATGCTTCAGCTGCTCGCGCTGGTCGCCATGGAGCCGCCTGCGCATTTCGATGCCACCGCCGTGCGCGACGAGAAGGTGAAGGTGCTGCGCGCCTTGCGCCCCGTCTCCGCCAACGAGACCGTCACCGGCCAATATCGCGCCGGCGCGATCACGGGACAGGCGGTGCCCGGCTATGACGAGGAACTCGGCAAGGATTCCGACACCGAAACCTTCGTCGCGATCAAGGGCCACGTCGATAACTGGCGCTGGAAGGGTGTGCCCTTCTACCTGCGCACCGGCAAGCGTCTGCCCAAGCGCGTGACCGAGATCGTGATCCAGTTCCGCTGCGTGCCGCACTCGATTTTCGCGGGCAAGGGCGCGACGATGCAGCCCAATCGGCTGGTGATCGGCATCCAGCCCGAAGAGAATATCACGCTGTCACTGATGGCCAAGGTGCCGGGCCTCGACCGCGAAGGCATCCGCCTGCGGCAGGTGCCGCTCAATATCGCCATGCCCGATGTGTTCAGCGGCGCGGTGCGGCGGATTGCTTATGAGCGCCTGCTGCTCGATCTGGTCGAGGGCGATCAGACCCTGTTCGTCCGCCGCGACGAGGTCGAGGCGCAGTGGGAATGGGTCGATGCGATCCGCGCCGGGTGGGAAGCGGAAGGCCTCACCCCCAAAACCTATACCGCAGGCAGCTGGGGGCCGAGCGCGGCCATCGCGCTGGCAGAACGCGACGGAGTGACGTGGCATGAATGACACCCTGCACAAGGTCACGCAGCGGGTGATCGAACGATCAAGGCCGTCCCGCCAAGCCTATCTCGACCTGATCCGCCGCGAAGGCGACAATATGGGCGAGCGCAATGCCGTGTCCTGCTCGAACCTCGCCCATGCCTATGCGGGCGCGCTGGAGGATCAGCCAGCGCTGGTGTCGGGCCGGGGCGCGAATATCGGGATCGTTACCAGCTACAATGATATGCTGTCGGCCCACCAGCCCTATGGCCGCTACCCTGATCGGCTGAAGATCTACGCCCGCGAAATCGGCGCCACCGCGCAGGTCGCGGGCGGCACCCCGGCGATGTGTGACGGGGTGACGCAGGGCGAGACCGGCATGGAGCTGTCGCTGTTCAGCCGCGACGTGATCGCGCTGTCAGCGGCGGTCGCTTTGAGCCACGCGATGTATGACGGCGCGCTGATGCTCGGCATCTGCGACAAGATCGTCCCCGGATTGCTGATGGGCGCGCTGCGGTTCGGGCATTTGCCCGCCATCTTCGTGCCCAGCGGCCCCATGCCGACCGGTATCCCGAACAAGGAAAAGCAGCGCGTCCGCCAGCTCTATGCGGAAGGGAAGGCGACCCGCGCAGAACTGCTGGCGAGCGAGATGGCGAGCTACCATTCGCCCGGCACCTGCACCTTCTTCGGCACGGCCAACTCCAACCAGATGATGATGGAGATGATGGGCCTGCACATTCCGGGCAGCGCTTTCATCCAGCCGGGCACGCAGCTGCGGCAGGCGCTCGACCGCGAGGCGGTGCATCGCGTTGCGGCGCTGGGGCGCAAGGGCGATGATTACCGCCCGCTCGGCCTGTGCGTCGACGAAAAGGCGGTGATCAACGCGGCGGTGGGCCTCTTGGCGACCGGGGGATCGACCAACCATGCGATCCACCTGCCCGCCATGGCGCGCGCCGCCGGGGTGATCTTCGACTGGGATGATCTTTCTGAGCTGTCCCACGCCGTCCCGCTGATCGCGCAGGTCTATCCCAATGGCTCGGGCGACGTGAACAATTTTCACAACGCAGGCGGCATGGGCTATGTCATTGGCGAGCTGCTGGAGGCGGGTCTGGCCCACCCCGACATCCTCACCGTGGGACGCGGCGATTTCTCCGATTATGCCCGCGAACCGGGGCTTGAGGGCGACAAACTGGTGTGGCGCGAGGTTGGCCCCAGCATGGACGACACCATGCTCCGCCCGGTCAGCAATCCGTTCAAGCCGGATGGCGGGATGCGGCTGCTGCAAGGCAATCTCGGCCGCGCCTGCTTCAAGACCTCAGCGGTCGATGAAAGCCGCTGGACCATCGAAGCGCCATGCCGCGTGTTCGAGGATCAGGCGAGCGTCGCTGCCGCCTTCAAGGCGGGCGAGCTTGACCGCGACGTTGTGGTCGTCGTCCGTTTTCAGGGGCCGCGCGCCAACGGGATGCCCGAACTGCATAAGCTGACCCCGGCACTGGGCGTGTTGCAGGACCGCGGCTTCAAGGTCGCCCTCGTGACCGATGGCCGGATGTCGGGCGCGTCCGGCAAGGTGCCTGCGGCGATCCATTGCACCCCTGAAGCATTGGGCGGCGGACCACTGGCGCGGCTGCGCGATGGCGATGTGGTGCGGGTCTGCGCTGTCACCGGCGATCTCAACACCGATGCCGATCTGGCGAACCGGGAACCGGCGCGCGATCCGATTGCAGACAGCGGCACGGGCCGTGAATTGTTCGGCATGATGCGCCGCTTCGCTGACGGAGCCGAACAAGGCGCTTCTGCGATGCTGGCCACCGGAGGAATGTAACCCATGAATATCGACGCCATCATGCGCACCGCCCCGGTGATCCCGGTGATCGTGATCGACGATGTCGACCATGCCGTACCGCTGGCCGAAGCGCTGGTGGCCGGCGGGCTTCGCGTGCTGGAAGTCACCCTGCGCACGCCCGCTGCCCTTGCTGCGATCCGGGCGATGAAGCAGGTGCCGGGCGCGATTGTCGGTGCGGGGACAGTGACCGGGGTTCCCGATCTCAACAAGGCGCTCGCGGCAGGCGCTGAATTCATCGTCTCCCCCGGCCTGACGGACAAGCTCGGCAAAGCGGCAGTGGCGGCAGGTGTGCCGTTCCTGCCCGGCATCGCCAATGCGGGCGACATCATGCGCGGATTGGAATTGGGGCTTGATCGCTTCAAGTTCTTCCCGGCGATGGCGGCCGGCGGATTGCCCGCGCTGAAAGCCCTCGCTGCGCCCTTCGGCCAGTGCCGTTTTTGCCCGACCGGCGGGATCAGCCTGGACAACGCGCCCGAATGGCTCGCCTTCGATCCGGTGCTGTGCGTCGGCGGCAGCTGGGTCTCGCCCAAGGGCGCGCCGGACAAGGCGGCGATCGAAGCGCTGGCGCGCGAGGCTTTCGGGTTACGTTGATCCAGTCCCTCCCCATTCCTTCGGAACAGGGAGGGAATTGGAGACTCTCAATCCTCCGCCAGCAACCACCCGAACACCTCGGGCAGGCGCGCAGCCCAGGCGTTCTCTTCATGCTCGGCGCCGGGGTAGACCTTGCTCTCCCAGTCGCGGCCCTTCTGCCAGCCTGCGGCGGCAAAGCGCGCGACGACGACCTGCTGATAGGGCGCGTAATACTGGTCGAGCGTCGCGGTGCCGTGGTCCAGCCACACCCGCCGCCCGTCGGGGGGACCAAGCCTTGCGGCAAACCATGCATCCCACAGCGCTTTGACAGCATCGCTCTCCCCCTCGACGCTGCGCGGATCGACTGCGGGCCAGTGCGAGGAAACGCAGCCCGCCTTGCCGAACACCTCGGGCGCTTCGAGGAAAGCATAGCAGCTCATCAGCCCACCCATGCTTGATCCCATGATCGCGGTATCGTCGCGGCCCGGACGGGTGCGGAAGCTTGCGTCCACCCATGATTTGAGCGGCCCGGCGATCCACGCGAGGTAACGATCCGAGACGATCTCGCCCCCAGCCGCCGCATCCATCTGCGCCCGCACCACAGGCGGGGCGGCGTCATAGGCGCTACGGGGAAGATACTGGCGGTAGCGGTCCGGCCCCGGCGCCCAGATGCCGATGATGATGTGCGGTTCGACCGTTCCGCTCGCGGTGGCGGCCAGCATGGCTGTGTCGGCGGCCCAGATCTTGTTGAAGTTCGATTTGGTGACGTCGAACAGATTGTGCCCGTCATGCATGTAGAGCACCGGATAGCGGCGGTCGGACGAATTATAGCCGGGCGGCAGCCAGATCGTCAGGCGCTGGTCGGGCAGGCCTTGGGCGGCGATCCGCTCATATTCGATGAGACGACCCTGCTCCTGCGCCAGGACCGGCGCAGTGAGGCCCAGCAGCGCCAGTACGGCGGCTATCAAGCGAAGCATGGCGCCCCCTCCCTCTGTGTGCCGCCATTATCGCGGGGGGAGCTGCAATTCTCAAGCCCTGCCAGCCGCCTCGGCCAGCATCATTGCGCCGGTAATTCCGGCATCGCTGCCGAGCCGCGGGCGGATCACGCGGTGACGGGCGGTGCCGGGCAGGTAGCCTGCATCAAGCGCACGGGCGCGTTCGGCCACCCGCTCGACCAGCCCTGGCGTGTTCGCCACGCCGCCGCCGATTACGACCTCCGCGACCGCTACACTGGCGAACAGCGTGTGGCAGGCCTGTGCGATATAGTCGGCGATGATTGCGTGGCCGGGGTGATCGGTAGGGAGAAGCGAAAGGGAGCTCCCCCAACGCGCCATGATCGCCGGGCCGCTGGCGAGCCCTTCGAGGCAATCGCCGTGGCTCGGGCAGGCGCCGGGAAAGTCGCGATCGTCCGGGTGACGGCGCGGGTAGATATGGCCGACTTCCGGGTGAGCGATGCCGTGGACCGGCTGGCCATCCAGCACCAACCCGCCGCCGATCCCGGTGCCGACGGTGAGGTAGGCGAGGCTTCCGCCCGTCGACCCGGAGGCGGCATGTTCGGCCAAAGCGGCCGCGTTGACATCGGTATCGAACCCCACCGGCACGCCCAGCGCTCTGGCGAAATAGCCGGCGATGTCGCAGTCGGCCCACCCCGGCTTGGGAGTGGTGGTGATGAAGCCCCAGCGCGGCGAGGTGCGATCCAGTTCAACCGGGCCGAAGCTGCCGATGCCGAGCGCGGTGATCCCGCCCTGCCCCGCGAGCCATCCTGCCGCCTCGGCCAGCGTGGTCGCAGGATCGCGGGTCGGGATGGTGTGGCGCGCGGTGATCCGGTCAGGCGAGGGGCCAACCGCCAGCACGAATTTGGTGCCGCCCGCCTCAATCGCGCCCAGCATCAGGCGACCTGCTCTGCCGCGTGGACAGTCGCCCGGTCGCCATCAAGCGCCAGCCGGAGCAAGGGCGCGGGGACGCCGCCAAAACTGCCATCGGGCAGCACATCGACAAAGCTACAAACCGTCAACGAGGCGTCGACGAACCAGCTATAAGTCTGCAACGGCCGGTCAACGGGATTGGCGAGCACCAGTCCCGTTCCGTTCAACGGCCGCCACGGGCCTGTCATGCTGTCTGCCACCATTCCGTACAATCCCCCCGGCGCATGGCGCAGATCGGGCGCGAAGGTCGCGGTCTGCGTCGACCAGAAGGCGTAGTAATGTTTCGCGTGATACACCAGATGAGCGCGTTCCAACTCGTTGTTGACGCCCTCCGCATGGAGGCAAGGCGGCATCAGGATCCATCCGTTGGCGCCCTTCAGCGCCAAGCCGAACGCCCCGTTGAACGCACTGCCAGACCCGGCAAGCGAAGCGGTGAAGGCGAGGTATTCACCGCCGTCAGCCGGATCGCAGAAATAGGCCGGATCGCGGAACGCCTTGATCTTTCCGGCCTCACCCTCATGCGCATCGGCAGGCATGTAATGCGGGCCATATCCCGTCACCAGCGGGGTAGGAAACGACCATTCGCCGGGCCAGCCATCCGCACCCAGCGGCGCGCTGGCCGACCACAATTCCTGCTGGTAGCCCCCGGCCTTCTCCGCGGTTCCGGCGGCGGTGAAGAACAGCGTGACCACGCCCTGATCGAGCAGCGCGGAGCCTGCCCATTCGCGTTCATAGGGGACGGCACGATCGGGCAAGACTGGGCCACGATCATGCCAGGCCCCGCCACGCCGCTCGATCCAATGGATCTTCGCCTCGAAATGGCGGAGCGCCGGATCGCCGCGATCGGGCGCAGTGAGCGCCATCCACAGCTCCCGCCCAGCAACCAGCGTGCGCGCGCCGTGCGCGTCCTGCACCGGCCACATGTCCCAGTAGAGCCGCCCGGCATCCAGACCCGAACGATCAGGCACCACCACCGGCGGAATGACGCCGCCCTGCCCCGGCTTAATCCGGCCCACGTGATCGGCTGTCCAGGCGCTCGTCATGGCGGCAATCTATCCCAATTCGTGCAACAAGAAACAGGCTGGCCGCCGGGGAGAATGGCGGCCAGCCCGTGTGCTTCCGGTGAGGCTCCTAGAAGTCGAACCGCACCGAAGCGAGTACCGTGCGTCCGGCAATCGAGCGCGCCCGCACGATGCCATTGGCGGGGATCGAACCTTCTTCCGCCTCGGTAAAGCCGGTGGCGTTGAACAGGTTCTGCGCGTTCAGACCCACCTCGATCCGCTCGATCGGGCGGAAGGCCAGGAAGGCGTTCACCTGCGCAAAGGCGGGCAGCACCAGATCGTTGTTGTCCTGCGTGAAGCTTTCGGTGGTGCCGACCACGTTGGCGCCGATGGTGAACATGTCGGCGTCATATTGGGCGGTCGCCTGATAGACCAGGTCGGCCTGACGGCGCGGGGTGTTGCCGATGGTATTGGCCGCCAGCGCGTCGACGATCTCCGCATCGGTCCAGGTGGCCCCGGCCGACAGCGTGAACGGCCCAGTGCGATAAGAACCTTCCAGTTCGATCCCGTAGGCTTCGTATTCGGTGTCGAACAGTTCCAGCGGAGCGAGCTCCACGTTGGTTTCCGCCGTCTTGGCGAAGAAGCCGGTGGCGAACAGCGACAGGCCATTGGCCTGATATTTCAGCCCCAATTCCAGCTGATCGACCGAGGCAACCACGCCCTGATCGCCGCCCGGCAGGCTGCCATCGACCGCGCTGACCGCAGGCGAGAACAGGCTGCGATCCGCCGTGTGGCGGCCGCCCTGGCTGTAGCGGACGAACACGCCCAGATCGTCGGTCACAAGGTAGTTCGCGCCCAGCGAGAAGCTGAAGTAATCGAACTCGTAATTGACGGGGCGCGCATTGCCGAGCGGCAGGATCGCGGTCTGCGCTTCGGCGGGGCTGATCGTCCCGTTGCGGTCGAAATCGAAGCTGCCGATGCCGGTGCCGAAGCCGCTGTCCGATCCGGTGATCGTCCCGCTGGCATCGCCGTAATCGTACCGGATCGAGGCATCGATCGTCAGGCGGTCCAGCTCCAGCGAGAGCGAGGCGAAGGGCGCGTAGGTGCTGTAATCGACGTCATAGTTCCGGCGACAGCAATTGCCGAAGAAGCTGGCGCTGTAACCCACGGTGCCGTTCTGCGTGACGAGGTTGCCGCCGGCATTGCGGATGTCGACCAAGACGGCTTGCCCGTCGCCCTGAATGGTCTGCACGTGGCTGGTCCACAGCCAGTCGGTATTGATCGTCTGGCGCGACAGGTAGAAGCCGCTGGTGAAGTTGGCCGTGCCGCCACCGATGTCGAACGCCTTGTTGACGCGGAAATCATTGGTGACGTTGTCGAGGCTGTTCATACGGACGTTGAACACCACGATATTGGCGAGGAGCCCATTGCCACCGATGGTCGAAGCATTGGCGGCTTGTCCGGCGTTCGGCCCGCTGGCGAAAACGATACTGGAACCCGCGCCGCCGATGCCATTGGCAATGTTCTGCGCCGTGTCCGCACCCGCCGGGAAGGGCGACTGGAAGCTGCCCGAATTGTCGGCGAAGCGGAACCGGTTGGTCAGCGTCCAGCCGCCACCCACATCAATCTCGCTCTCGATCCCGAAGGCGAGGCTTTGCACCGACAGGCCATCGCGGAAATCGTAGCTTGTCGGGTTGTTGTTGCCGTCGAGCGACTGGGCCGGCGTGAGGAATGGGCTGTAAAGCGATGCGGTGCGCGGATCGAAGCCCGCGATCGCCTGATAATCGGGGTTGCCGCCGCTGCCCGCCACCCGCACAGGCTGCGGCAGGATGGTGGGGGTGCGGTCGTCGAGATACTTGGCGTGGAAGCGGATGTAGCCGCCGTCGAATTCCTTGGTGATGTTGGCCTTGATCTGGCCGCCGTCATAGCCGTTGTAGCCGATGTCGCGCGGGCCTTCCCCGGTGCGGTAGAAGCCGCCGACGTGGAAGTAGAGATCGTCCGCCAGCGGCGCGCCGTAATCGAAATCGAGCCGGTAGCTTTCGAAATCGAGGCCGACAGAGCCCTGGATCGCGCCACCTTCCTGCTCGCCGGTCTTGGAGATGAAGTTGATCACCGCACCCGGGGCGTTCGACGCGAAGGTCGAGGCCGAACCGCCGCGCACGGCTTCAACGCGGGCAACCGAGCGGTCAGCGCGCAGGAAGTTATCGGCATTGCCGAAGATGATGTCGCCGAATTCGAGGATCGGCAGGCCGTCTTCCTGAAGCTGGATATAGCGCGCGCCGCCGGTCGAAACGGGAATACCGCGCACCGCGATATTGGCGTTGCCCTCCCCGCCCGAGGCTTCCGAGCGGATGCCGGGGATCTGGCGGATCAGGTCAGCCGAAGACGGCGCGGCAAGGTTGGCGATCGCCTGCGAGCCGATGGTGCTGACCGAGACCGAGCTTTCGATCCGGTTCTGTCCGCGGGCCACAGCGGTGACGATGATTTCCTCGCCCTCGGTTTCGGTCGCGGCATCGGTGGCGGCAACATCCTGTGCCAGAGCCGGGCTCATCAGCAGGCTCGACACGGCTGCACTGGCGCAAAGCGCGGTACGCAATTTCATGGCTTTCTCTCCTCTCGGGTGCGCGCTTCTTTGGCGACGACGACGCAGACCTAACTTTCCTGCAAACGATTGCAACAGGAATCTTGCAATCGTTTGCAAATTGCGTGGAATCATGTCACTCCAAAACCACAGCGCGGCGACATGATCGTGCGGACTAGAGGATCGGACAGGCGGACATGATCGATAAGCCACGGCTTTCGTTGCTGCGAATCGTCGAAATGAACATCGGCTTCTTCGGCTTGCAGTTCAGCTTCGGACTGCAACAGGCCAATATGGGGCCGATCTACGGCTTCCTCGGCGCGGACGAGGCGACCATGCCGCTCCTGTGGCTGGCTGGCCCGATGACCGGGCTGCTGATCCAGCCGATTGTCGGCGCGATGAGCGATCGGACCAACACCCGGATGGGCCGCCGCACGCCCTACTTCCTGATCGGCGCGGTGATCTGCACGCTCTCGCTGTTCGCCATGCCCTATTCCAGCACCCTGTGGATGGCGGCCAGCCTGCTGTGGATTCTCGACGCGGGCAACAACATCACGATGGAGCCGTATCGCGCCTATGTGGCCGACCGGCTGGCGCCCGACCAACGCTCGACCGGCTTCCTCACCCAGAGTGCCTTTACCGGGCTTGCCCAGACCCTGTCATACCTTGCACCAAGCCTGCTGACCGCGGTCGTGGCGCGTGATGTGCTCGACGCGAACGGCATTCCGGTGATCGTGCGCATCGCCTTCGTGATCGGTGCGATCCTGTCGATCTCGACCATCGTGTGGTCGGTGTTCCGTGTGCCCGAGCTGCCGCTCGACGAGGCTGAACAGGCCGAACTTGCCGCCAAGCCCCTCACCGCCCGCGCGACCCTCGCTGAAATCCGCGATGCGATCCGCGAGATGCCGCGCCCGATGCGCCAGTTGGCAGGGGCGATGCTGTGCCAGTGGTACGCGATGTTCGCGTACTGGCAGTACATCACCTTTGCCGTGGGCCGCAGCATCTACAACACCAGCGATCCCGCCAGCGCCGCCTTCCGCGAAGCGACGCTGACCGCGCAGCAGGCGGGCGCCTTATACAACTTCATCGCCTTCCTCGGCGCGCTGGTGCTGATCCCGGTGGTCAAGCGCTTCGGTGCGCGCCATGTCCACGCGGTGTGCCTCGCCGCATCGGGTGCGGCGATGTTGCTGATTCCGGGAGCTTCGACCCCTGCCGCGCTGTTCGTGCTGATGCTCGGCATCGGGATCGGTTGGGCCGGGATGATGGGCAACACCTATGTCATGCTCGCCGATTGCATCCCGCCGCAGCGCAACGGGATCTACATGGGAATCTTCAACCTGTTCATCGTCATCCCGATGCTGATCCAGACGCTGACCATGCCGCTGATCTACCGCCCGCTGCTGGGCGGCGATCCGCGCCATGTGCTGATGCTCGGCGGCGTCTTGATGCTGGCGGGCGCGCTGGCTACGCTGCTGGTGGATGCGGGGCACAGACAGCCGCGCACACAGGGGCTGGCGACAAGCTGACGATGGACGAGGACAAGACCACCCGCGTGATGGTGCGCAACATCACCGATCTGGCGCGGCTGGCGGGCGTCTCCCCCGGCACGGTGAGCCGCGCGCTGGCGGGCAAGAGCCTTGTCAACACCAAGACCCGCGAGAAGATCGAAGCGCTCGCCCGCGAACACGGTTTCCGTCCCAACCAGATGGCGAGCGGATTGCGCCGTCAGAAGACCGGCGTGATCGGGGTGGTCATCCCGCTCGGCCATGACAGCCGCCAGCAAATCTCCGACAGCTTCTTCATGACCTTGCTCGGCCATCTCGCCGACGAGCTGACGCGCGAAGGCTATGACCTGATGCTGCGCCGCGTGGTGCCGGAGGACGATGCCGACTGGCTCGACCGGTTCATCGGTTCCGGCATGATCGACGGCGTGATCGTGATCGGCCAGTCCGACCAGTTCGACCGGATCGAAGATGTCGCCGACGGATACGGCCCGATGGTGGTGTGGGGCAACCACACCGAGGGCCAGCGGCATTGCGTGGTCGGCACCGACAACCGCCTGGGCGGCAGGTTGGCAGCCGAACGCCTGATCGCCGCCGGAGCCACCCGCCTCGCCTTTCTGGGTGACACCACCGCGATGGAATTCGCCGCCCGCTTTGCCGGGGCGCAGGACATTGCTGCGCGCATGGGCCTGCCGCCGATCATCACCCTGCCCACCCACCTGTCACCCGACCGCGCGAGCGAGGAGATCGCCCAGCACCTCGCCGCCCGCGCCAGCCAGATCGACGGGATCTTCGCCGCCACCGATACGCTTGCCGCGCTGTGCCTCACCGAACTGCGCGCCTGCGGGATCGCCGTGCCGGGTGACATGAAGCTCGCCGGGTTCGATGACCTCCCGATCGCCCGCCAGACCGTCCCCCCGCTCACCACCGTGCGGCAGGACATCGCGGCAGGCGCGCGCGGACTGGTCGATCTGCTGCTACGGCGGCTGGCGGGCGAGAAGACCGAAAGCCTCGTCCTGCCCCCGCAGCTCGTCGTGCGGGCCACGGCCTGAGGCTCTACGCCCGGTAGGCAAGCGCGCCTGCATGCGATAGGGACGCAGGCATGGACATGGCTGACCTCCTGCAACGCTATTTCGGCACCCGCGATCTCGACGCCGTATCCCCTGCCGCTCTGCCTGACGGGGTCGAACGGATGCGGGTCGATTTCGGCATGACGCAGGACCGCGGGCAGCGCTTTGCCTTGTGGACGCTGCTGATGGTGCTAGGCGATGTGCCCGATCTGGATGTCGCTTTCGCGCATGAGGAAGACCGCGAGGCCGCCCGCAATCTGATGGATATGCTGGCCGCCGCCGCACCAGAATAGGTATAGCGGAACGCCCGCGTAATTTAATTGCAAGCCAAACACCCCGAAACTGTGTAAGGGCCGCGCATCGACGCTCTGCGCGAGGTTGGCCTGGTGGCCCGATCCGCGCTCCGCTGTCCCCCTTGTCTCTCCGCCTGCCCCCTGTGGCGGCGCCCTTGTCTGAAAGCCTTCTCCCCATGCCATTTCCCCATATCGCCTCCGGCCTCGCCGAGGCCCTGGCCACACGCGGCTATGAAACGCTGACCCCGGTGCAGTCCGCTGTGCTCGAACCGGAAGCGCATGGCCGCGATCTGGTCGTCTCGGCGCAGACCGGCTCGGGCAAGACGGTCGCTTTCGGCCTCGCCTTTGCCGATCAGGTGCTGGACGAAGATGGCCGCGTGCGCCGCGCCTCCGGCCCGCTGGCGCTGGTGATTGCGCCGACGCGCGAACTGGCGCTGCAAGTCGCGCGCGAGCTTGATTGGCTCTACAAGTCGGCAGGGGCGCGCATCGCGACCTGTGTGGGCGGCATGAACCCGCAAGTCGAACGCCGCGCGCTGGCCGGCGGTGCTAGCATTGTGGTCGGCACCCCCGGTCGCTTGCGCGATCACCTGGAACGCGGAGCGCTCGACCTGTCGGCGCTGTCTGCCGTGGTGCTCGATGAAGCGGACGAAATGCTCGATATGGGCTTCCGCGAGGAGCTCGAAGAAATTCTCGATGCGACACCGGAAGAACGCCGCGTGCTGATGTTCTCGGCCACCATGCCGCGTCCGATCGAAGCGCTCGCCCGCCGCTACCAGCGCGATGCGCTGCGTATCCAGACCGGCGGCACCGAACGCGGGCATGGCGATATTGCCTATCAGGCGGTCACCGTCTCGCCTTCGGAGATCGAGAACGCCGTCATCAATCTGCTGCGCTTCCACGAAGCGGAAACCGCGATTCTGTTCTGCGCCACGCGCGACAATGTCCGCCACCTCCACGCGACCTTGCAGGAACGCGGCTTTGGTGTCGTCGCGCTGTCAGGCGAGCATTCGCAGCAGGAACGCAACCAGGCGCTCCAGGCCCTGCGCGATCGCCGCGCCCGCGTGTGCGTGGCCACCGATGTCGCCGCGCGCGGGATCGACCTGCCCTCGCTCAGCCTCGTCGTCCATGTGGAAATCCCGCGTGATGCCGAAACGCTCCAGCACCGTTCGGGCCGCACCGGGCGCGCGGGCAAGAAGGGCATCGCTGTCATCATCGTCCCATTCCCGCGCCGCCGGCGCGTGGAGTCGATGCTCCACCATGCCAAGATCAACGCCGAGTGGATCAATGCGCCCAGCCGCGAAGACATCATCGCGCAGGACCGGGTGCGATTGCTCGACAAGCTGATGCAGCCCGTCGACGTCACCGATGGTGACCGTGAGCTGGCCGACAAGCTGCTCGAAACCAAAAGCCCGCAGGAAATCGCGGCGATGCTGGTGCAGGCGCACCGCGCGTCGATGCCCGAGCCGGAAGAACTGCTGGCGCAATCCGTCGATGCCCAGCGCGCCGCGCAGAAGGATCGTCACCGCGAAGGGTTTGAGGATACGGTCTGGTTCCGGATGGATATCGGCCGCCGCCAGAACGCCGATCCGCGCTGGGTGATGCCGCTGATCTGTCGCCGCGGGCATATCACCCGCAACGAAATCGGCGCGATCCGGATTGCGCAGGCAGAGACCTATTTCCAGATCCCCCGTGCGATCGCCGGCAAGTTTGCCGAAGCCATCGCGGCAACGGCGGGGAGCGAGGAAAACGGCGGCTATGTCGCTATCGAGCAATCGAACGAGCCGCCGCGCATGGCCGCCCGCGAGAATGCGAAGCGCGGCAAGCCCAATGGCCCCGCCCCGCAGCGCCCGTTCAAGCCCAAGCCGGTTGGTCCGGGTGCCGCGCCCGGTGGTGGCTTTGCCAAGCCGAAGCATTTCGCCAAGGCCGGCGGCAAGCCGCAGGGCAAGTTCAAGGGCAAGCCCAAGGGTCGCGATTAAGCTCTGGGTGCTGGCCTACCAGCGGATCAGGCGGGGCACCATGATGCGGCCCAGCCCCGCCATCGCCAGTACCACCGTGCTGTGCCAGATGCCGATATGGACGATGTCATTGTCCGGGCAATGGAGCGAGAAAGCGAAAGTGCCGAACGCACCCGCCGCCACGCCTGCGACCAGCCCCGCGCGGTCCGGCGCGGTCGGCGCGCCGCGGCGCAGCCACAGCACCAGCATGGCGAACACCAGCAGCGATGCGGCGCCGCCAATGACAAAGCAATCAGTCCCATGATCCATACCCTGGGCCAGTGCCGCTTGACCGCCCCGGCTCAGCCCGACAATCACCCCTGCCAGCGGTAACAGCCCGGCCATCCCCGCCGCCCAGCGCCAGCCGCTGTGATCGCTGCCAACCTGCGGACGGCTCATCACCACCACCGTCACCGTCGCCGCCAAGGCAAGGCCGAGATAGAGACCGGTGCTGACGAGATGCATCGGGTTGACCACGCCCGCCGCGAGATCAGGCCTCAGGCCGAACCGCGCAATGACGATCAGGGTCGCCACCGTCGCAGACCCCAGCGCCAGCGCCATGCCTGCCCCGAAGCGCAGCGGCTTGACCGGTTCAAGACCGCCGACCAGCTCGGCAATCAGGGCTTCAGAATTACGCGGCATTGTCATTCTTTCTCAATCATATGGGCGAGCTTCTTGAGCCCCCGGTGAATGTTCACTTTGACGAGCGCTTCGCTCTGTCCGGTCGCGGCCGAGGCTTCAGCGATGCTCAACCCTTCGATTTTCACCAGCGCGATCGCGCGCTCCTGTGCGGGTGGCAGCAGACCGAGCAGCCTGTCCAGGCTGATGCGCGCGGCGACGGCGGGTTCGTCGTCCGTGCCGATCAGCTCCTCGCGCAGTTCATGCTCGTCAGCGCGGTACAGGCGGCGCAGGTGATCGACCCAGCGATAGCGCGCAATCGCCGCCAGCCAGGGCAGGAACGGGCGCGAGGGGTCCCACGATGCGCGCTTGGTGTGGAGCGCGATCAGCGTTTCCTGCACCAGATCGTCGAGGTGCGAGGGCGCGATCCGGCGGCTGTAATAGCCCCGCAGCCAGCGCTGACACGCCTCCAGCAGCGCGGCATAGGCCTGCTTGTCGCCGTGCTGCGAGAGCGCCATCAACCGGGCGAGCGAGGCTTCGTCGGCTCTCATGCCCGCCGGTTCGCGGCCGCGGTGCGGGCGGTTACAACGCCCACGAAAAAGCCCCGCCCTCGGATGGCCGAGAGCGGGGCGGTGTTCATGTGGGCCTGCGCCTCAACCGAGGGCGACGTGGCGCTTCATGTGGTGATCGACATTGCCGAACTCGCTGTCGAAGATCGTCAGGCGCTTAAAGTAGTGGCCGATGGCATATTCGTCGGTGACGCCGTTGCCGCCGTGGATTTGCACCGCTTCCTGCCCGATCAGCCGCGCCGATTGCCCGACACCCACCTTGGCGGCCGAGACCGCGCGCTTGCGCTCACGTTCGTCGGAACCGAGCCGCAGCGTGGCGAGATAGGTCAGCGAGACGGCGGTTTCATAGGCGGTGTACATATCGACCATGCGGTGCTGGAGCACCTGGAAGCTGCCGATCGGCACGCCGAACTGCTTGCGCTGGCGGCTGTATTCCACCGTCATCGCGTGGGCGACCTTCATCGCTCCGCAGGCCTCCGCACAGGTCGCGGCTATGGCTTCGTCGGTCACCAGCTCGATCAGTGCCAGCCCTTCACCCTCAGCGCCGATCAGCGCGTCAGCACCGACCGCGACGTTCTCGAAATAGACTTCCGCGGCGCGGCGGCCATCGACCGTCACATAGTCGCGGGTGGTGATCCCGGCCGAGTCCTTGGCGACGACGAACACCGAGACGCCCGAGCGATCCCGGCGCTCACCGCCGGTGCGGGCGGTGACGATCAGGTGGCTCGCCCAAGGCGCGCCAATGACCACCGCCTTGTGGCCGTTCAGCACATAGCCTGCGCCGTCCTTCTTGGCGGTGGTTTCCAGATCGGCATAGTCGAACCGCCCCTTGGGTTCGGCATAGGCGAAGGCGAACACGGAACTGCCCGCCACGATCCCGCCGATATGTTCTTCCTTCTGCGCCGCGGTGCCGCCGTGCTTCAGGAAGCCGCCCGCGCAGACCACGGTGGGGACGAAGGGCTCGACCACAAGGCCTTTGCCGAACTCTTCCATGATGACCATCGCATCGATTGCGCCGCCGCCAAAGCCGCCATCGGCTTCGCTGAACGGCATCCCGAGAATGCCGAGCTCGGCGAGCTGCGCCCAGACTTCCGGGCGCCAACCTTCGGCGCTGGCGATGGCCTTGCGCCGGGTTTCCCAGTCATACTGCTCACGCACCAGCCGCGACAGGCCATCGCGGACCATGTCCTGCTCTTCAGTGAAATTGAAATCCACGTATTCTCTCCCGTCGCTCGGCTCTTACAGGCCGAGGATCATCTTGGTGATGATGTTGCGCTGAATTTCGTTCGACCCGCCATAGATCGAAGTCTTGCGCATATTGAAGTAGGTCGCCGCCGCGTGCTGCGCGTGCGCCGGGCCGACGGCATATTCATTCGAGCCGGTATCGTTGGCGATGCTGCCGTAATAGGGCGCGCTGTAGGTGCCGACCGCTTCCAGCGTCAGTTCCGTGAGGCGCTGCTGGATTTCGGTGCCCTTGATCTTAAGGATCGAGCTTTCCGGCCCCGGCCCCTTGCCCGCCTGCTCTCCGGCCAGCGTGCGCAGTTCGGTGATTTCGAGCGCGGCGAGGTCGATTTCGAGCTGGCTCACCTTCTTGGCGAAGTCGAAATCCTTGATGAGCGGCTGGCCATCGAGCGTCTCGTTCGCGGCGATCTCGCGCAGCTTTTCGACGCCGCGCTTCGACCGGGCAACGCCAGCAATGCCGCTGCGTTCATGCGCGAGCAGGAACTTGGCATAGGTCCAGCCCTTGTTCTCGACCCCGACGAGGTTTTCGACCGGGACACGCACGTCGGTCAGCCAGGTCTCGTTGACCTCGTACCCGCCGTCCAGCAGCTTGATCGGCTTCACTTCCACGCCGGGGGTCTTCATGTCGACGAGGATGAAGCTGATGCCTTCCTGCGCCTTGGCGGTCGGATCGGTGCGGCACAGGAAGAAGCCCCAATCCGCGTGCTGGGCCAGCGTCGTCCAGGTCTTCTGGCCGTTGATCACATAGTGATCGCCGTCGCGCACCGCAGTGGTCTTGAGGCTGGCAAGGTCGGAGCCCGCGCCCGGTTCCGAGTATCCCTGACACCACCACACTTCGCCGCTGCGGATGCCGGGCAGGTGCTTGGCCTTCTGTTCTTCGTTGCCGAAGGTGTAGATCACCGGGCCGACCATCGACACGCCGAAGGGCAGCGGCATGAAGGTGTTGGCGCGGGCGTTTTCTTCCGACCAGATGTAGCGCTGGGTCGGGGTCCAGCCGGTGCCGCCATATTCGACCGGCCATGCGGGCACGGACCAGCCCTTGGCGCCGAGGATCTTGTGCCAGGCGACCATTTCCTCGCGGGTCATGTCTTCGCGCATCCCGAAATCGCCCAACTCCTTGGGGTGATTTTCGGCGATGAAAGCGCGGACTTCGTCGCGGAAGGCCTGTTCTTCGGGGGTGAATTCGAGGTTCATGGCGTGCTCTCTCCAGCAGATTGTCTGTGCTTTGCGATACGCTTTGTCACGCCCTGCGGACGCGGAAAAGAGGCAATTGCGCGAGGGCCCATCGCCGTAGCGGCAAGGAGGTGGGCAGATGCACCGCGGGCAGGCACCCGGGGCGCGAATCGCCGGGTTCTCCCTTTCGTCACCCCAGCGAAAGCTGGGGCCCAGGGCCACGAAGGACACTGCTTGCAGCCCCAGGTCCCCGCTTTCGCTGGGATGACGATAATGAGAAATTACATCTCCAGCGGGCCGTGCTGGATATGCGGCAGCACATGGCGGGCGAACAGATCGGCCTCCTGCGCGTGGGGATAGCCCGACAGGATGAAGGCCTCGATCCCTTCGGCCTGATAGGCGCGCAGCTTGGCGAGCACCTGATCGGGCGTGCCGACGATCGCCGCCCCGCAGCCGGAACGCGCGCGGCCGATGCCGGTCCACAGGTTCTCCTCGACGAAGCCATCGCCATCCGCCGCGCCGCGCAGTTCCTGCTGGCGCTGGACGCCGTAGTTCTTGGCATCGAGGCTCTTTTCGCGGATCGCGCGGCCGGCCTCGTCATCGAGCTTCGACAGCAGCCGGTCGGCGTAGTGGCGCGCTTCGTCCTCGGTTTCGCGGACGATCACGTGGGCGCGGTAACCGAACTTCAGCGTGCGGCCGTAGTTGGCGGCGCGCGCCTTGAGGTCGGCGATGTTCTCGCGGACCTTGTCCATCGTGTCGGGCCACATCAGGTAGACGTCCGCCGCCTCGGCCGCACACTCGCGCGCTTCGTGGCTGAGGCCCCCGAAGTAGAAGGGCGGGCACTTTCCATTGAGCGTGGTGATCCGCGGCGGATCGAGCTTCAGCTTGTAGAACTCGCCGTCGAAATCGAGGTGCTCGCCATTCAGCAGCGTCTTCACAATCTTCATGATCTCGGTGCCGCGACGGTAGCGCGGGCCGCTCTCGATCTTCTCGCCCGGCATGTCGGAGGAGATGATGTTGACGTTCAGCCGCCCGCCCGTCCCCGCCGCATTGGGGCCGAGGATGCGGTCGAGCGTCGCGATCCGGCGCGCCAGCTGCGGCGGCCAGTCCTCGCCCATCCGGGTGGCCCACAGCAGCTTGATACGCTTCACCTGTGTCGCCACGGCAGCGGCGAAGATCGTGGTGTCGACCCCAAGCTGATAGCCCGAGGGCAGCAGGATGTTGTCGAACCCGCCTTCCTCCGCACGCAGCACGATGTTGCGGCAATGCTCCCAGCTTGAGGCGAGGTAGGGATCGGGGACGCCGAGGAACTCGTAATCGTCGTCACATAGCGCGGAAAACCACGCGATTTCGCATTGTTGCTGGGTCATATTCTCGTCCTCATCCAAACTCTTCTCAAGACCCGTTCGTGCTGAGCTTGTCGAAGCACTGTCTTTCTTGAAGGTTAGCGCTGAACCCGAAGAAAAGTGCGGCCCTTCGACAAGCTCAGGGCGAACGGAGAATTTACCTCAAGGCAAAGGCACGCCCCGCGCGGCGACCAGTACGGCGTACCACTCGGTGCGGGTCCAGCGGACCTTGAGCGCCTGCGCCCCCTCGGCAATCCGCTCGGCGTTCTGCGATCCGATGATGGGAATGATCCCCGCCGGATGCGCCATCAGCCAGCTATAGGCGGCGACCGTGCGCGACACGCCGTGCGCCTCGGCCACCACATCCAGCGCGGCTGCCACCGCGGTCTCGCGCGCGTTCTCCGGCGCGGTCAGCCTGCCGCCTCCCAGCGGTGACCAGGCCATCGGGGTGAGGCCCAGCATCATCGCCTGATCGAGTTCGCCATTCTCGAAGCAATCGATCCGCAGCGGGCTGATCTCAGGCTGGGTCGTGGCCAGCTTGTTACCAAGGAAGTGGTTCAGCGCGGCGGTCTGGGCCATCGTGAAGTTGGAGACGCCAAGGCTGCGGATCTTGCCGCTCGCCATCGCATCATCCAGCACCCGCGCCGTCTCCTGCGGGTGGGCGAGAATATCGGGCCGGTGGATTTGCCACAGTTCGACGCAGTCCACCTTAAGGCGGCGCAAGGAATCGTCGATCGCCTTCTTCAGATAAGCCGCGCTCTGGTCATACGGCAGCGGCGGCAGGATCCCGCCCTTGGTCGCCAGCACCATCTTGTCGCGGAGGCCCGGCTCGGCTGCCAGCACCTCGCCCAGCAGTGCCTCGGCATCGCCAAAGCCGCCGCTCCCGTCAAAGCCATAGATGTCGGCGGTGTCGAGGAAGGTGATCCCCGCATCCAGTGCCGCGTGCACCAGCTTGGCCGCTTCGGCGGCGGTGCGGCCATTTTCGGTCAGCCGCCACATCCCCCAGGCCATGGAAGACACCTCAATGCCGCTCGCACCAAGGGCGCGGGTGGCAGGCGGAAGGGGCAGTTCACTCATCTAGGGGTTCCTCTTTGGCGGAGCGACCGAGGCGCGCTCGACAAGGTCATGGGGCAGGCGCTTGTGGGTGATGTCCCCGCCTGCGATCAGGATTTGGGTGGCTGTGCGCGCCAGATCGGCCATCGGCTGACGAATGGTGGTGAGCGGCGGCCAGACGGTGCGGGCCAGCGTGGTGTCATCGAACCCGGCAACCGACAGATCGCCCGGCACATTGATGCCGCGATCATGCGCCACGGCGAGCACGCCGGCGGCCATATCGTCGTTCGAGGCGAAAATTGCGGTGGGCCGCTCGGGCTGATCGAGCAACGCCTTCGCGCCCGCTACGCCGGAATCGAAGTCGAACTCGCCGTCGACCACCATCTGCGGCTCGAACGGGATGCCAACCCGGTCCAATGCGCGGCGGTATCCGAACAGGCGGTCGTCCGAAGCCATGTGGTTGGTGTGGCCCTTGATGAACCCGATCCGGCGGTGGCCTGCATTGATCAGGTGCGTGGTCATATCGTCGGCGGCCTGCGCGTCGTCCATGAACACGCTGGAAGTCAGCGCGTGGTTTGTCCCCGGCGAGATGCGCACGAAGGGCACATCCATCGTCTCCAGCGCGCGCAGCACCGGATCGCAATCGGTAACGGGGGAGGAGAGGATGATGCCGTCGACATGCGTCTCGCTCACCAGCCCGCGCACCTGATCGCCGACGCGCGGATCGGCGACATCGACCGGCTGGGCGAGGAGACGGATGCCGTTCTCCTGGCACACCTCCCAGCAGCCCTTCTGGATCTGGAACATGTAATAGGGGCTGTGATTGTCGTAGATCAGCGCGACCTGATTGGACTTGGCACCTGACAGAATGCGCGCGGCCACCGAAGGCCGGTAGTCGAGATCGGCCATCGCCTGCTCGACCTTCTCGCGCAAGGCATCGCTGACATAGGGGTGGCCGTTGAGCACGCGGCTGACGGTCTTGACCGCGACGCCTGCGCGGGCGGCGACATCGCGGATGTTGGCGCGGCTCATCGGGCGAGCTCCGCAAACAGGGGCGCAAAGGCGCTGGTGCGGCGATAGAAGACGGGCGGCTCACCGATGGGTGCAGGCACATCGCGCCAACCGGCGGCGACGTCCTCGCCGCTCCACAAGTGCCGCCAGTCGCCCTGCGGCAGATAGACCTTCCGCATCACCGCCCCCGCTTCGATCACCGGTGCCACCATCAGGTCCGCACCATAGAGATACTGGTCCTGGATCGTGAAGGTTTCCCGGTCGTCGGGATAGTGCAGGAACAGCGCCCGCTGCGCCGGAAGGCCGGTGTCCTGCGCTTCGGCGACGAGGTGCGCGGCATAGGGGGCGAGGTGCGCGTGGACGCGGCTCCAGCGCACGAAGCCCTCGATCAGTTCGGCATTGCTGTCGATCTGGAGATTGTCGTCGGGGCGGTTGCCTTCGTGGGTGCGCATCACCGGGCTGAACGCGCCCAACTCGTACCAGCGCAGCATCAACTCAGGGGTTCGGACATTGCCGAACAAGCTGGTGTAGCCGCCAACGTCCGAATGGCTGAAGGCATTGCCCACTAGCCCGGAGGAGAGTGCGGCGGTGATGACTGTGCCGATGCCGTCATGGCGGGAGAAATCAACCGACTGGTCGCCCGCCCACAACAGCGGGCAATGCGCCTGAATGCCGGTGTGTCCTGCGCGCATGAACCACAAGACGTCACCTGTCCGTCCGCGTGAAGCGACGGCGCGCGCATTGACCTCGGCCCAGCGCACCGGCCAGCGGTTGTGCTCCTGCATCGGGTCGCCATCGTGCAAACGCAGATCGGTGGGCAGATATTCGCCGAAGTCCGCCATCCACCCGTCGAGCCCGAAATCGAGCATCCGCTTGCCGATGACTTCTTCCGCAAACCAGTCGGCAGCGGCCGGGTTGGTAAAATCGACCACGCCTGCGTGGAACTCGCCGAAATCAACCGCGTAAGGCTCGTCGCTGTCGAGGCAGCGGGCGAAATAACCCTTGGCGGCGGCCTCGGGGTAAAGCGGGCCATCGACCGCAAGATAGGGGTTCACATAGCCGAGGAAGCGGATGCCGCGCGCTTTCAGCGCCGCGATGCGGGCGGGCAGATCGGGATAGCGTTCCGCGTTCCACTGCCAGTCCCAGAACAACCGGCGGCCGAAGCTGGTCTCACGGATGCCGACCCAGTCCTCGCACCACAAGCCGCTGACCGCCGCTCCGGCATCAATCAGGGCTTCGAGGCGGTCAAAGCTGGCCTCGCCCTGTTTCAGGCCCACCACCGCCCCGCCCAGCGCCCATTCGGGCAGGGCTGCGCGCGGGCCGAAGCGGGCCGCGAGTTGGCGGACGAGGTCGGCGGGGGCGCCTTCGAACAGGTCGATGGTGACCTCGCCCGACCAGACATGCACCCGCAGCCGCCCGGGCTCGCGCGCGTCGAGTTCCACATATTCGCTGTTGGCAAGGGAAAGCGCCCAGCCGCCCGAACACAGCACTGTCGGTTCAGGATAGTTGGTCGTCCAGTAGTCCCCACCCGCAAACGACCCGTCGGCGCTCGCCTGATCGGTCAGCGGCGAGCCGGGCTCGCGCCCCACGCCCGGCTCGCTCGTCCAGATCGGAAATGTGCGGCCATTGAGGGCGAGATAGCTCATCTGCTCACCACCCCCCCACAGGACATCATCAGGAGCAAGGGTGAAATCCAGCGTGATGCGGTCGTGCCCGGTCAGCGCGTTCACACTCAGCCGCGATGCGCCGGGCGCAAGACTCAGCGCCAATTTCGCGGCTCCATCGGCGCTGGAGAGCACCACTGCGCCCTCGCCTGCCACTTCGCAGACAGACAGTGGCCTTGCTGCCACAGGGGTATCCGACAGGCGGAAATTGCCGCGCACCATCGTCACCAGAGGATCTCCCGAAGCTACGGAAATTGCGGGATAATCAGGTCGATGACACAGCAAGGATCGCCCGGCCAATCGCAGGTCAAATCCCCCCTCGCATGGCGTCATTGCCACCATTTTCGTCCCAGGTTTCCTCACCGAGCTATCCCTTGGCCCGTTGTGACACCGCTTGACAGATCGCAGCGGAAAGCGCAACCCGAGCGCTGAAAGATCGACCGCACGGGCGATGGTCTTTGCTATCGCCCGAAAGACCCGATCACGATGTAGGGGAGAGAAACACGATGTCCGCCACCACCCGAATTGCGCTCAAAACGCTCGCCATTTCCGCCAGTTCGCTGGCGCTGATGCACACCGCGCCGGCCATGGCGCAGGTCGAAGAAATCATCGTAACCGCCCAGAAGGTCGAGGAAAACGTCCAGGACGTGCCGATCGCGATCACTGCGGTTTCGGGCGACCGCCTGATCCAGGCAGGGGTCATCAGCCTCGAGAACATCTCGACCGTCGTTCCTTCGGTGACCTTCCGCAAGGGCACCACCAGCGCCAACAGCGCGATCGTGATGCGCGGCGTCGGCACGATCAGCTTCTCAGTCGCGGCTGAACCGTCTGTGTCCACCGTTGTCGACGGCGTGGTGCTGTCGCGTTCGGGTCAGGCCTTCATGGATCTGGTTGATCTCCAGCGGCTTGAAGTTCTGCGCGGGCCGCAGGGCACGCTGTTCGGCCGCAATGCTTCCGCCGGTTTGGTCAACATCGTGTCCAAGGGCGGCACCGACAGCTTTGAAGCCGAAGCCAGCGCCGACTGGTTCGAGGGCGAGGAATATCGCCTGCGCGCCGCCATTTCTGGCCCGCTGGGTGAAAACCTCAGCGCCCGCCTGACCGGCTTCTACGGCAGCTTTGATGGCAACATCACCAACATCAACGGCGGCCGCAACGACAAGGTCAATGGTTACGAGCGTTACGGCGTGCGCGGGATCATAGATTATGACGACGGCGGCAACACCGTTCGCCTGATCGCGGACTACTACAAGGCTGATGACGATTGCTGCGTCGATGTGACCGGCGCCAGCCGCGGCGCGGCGCAGGATGCGCTGCTCGGCCTGCCGAACGGCGTGGCGATTGGCGAGAACCAGCGCTTCATCAACAATGACCTCGTTACCAGCACGCAGGATCAGCAGTGGAGCCTGACCGGCACCGGCGATTTCGAGATCACCGACACCCACACGCTCAGCGTGGTGCTCGGCTACCGCAACTGGGAGAACACCGAGAACCGCGACGGTGACTTCCTGCCGCGCGCGATCACCACGGCCGGGCAGCTGCACGATGTCGGCACGGTGAAGACCGAACAGGTCTCTGCCGAAATCCGCCTTGCCTCGGACCAGTCGAAGCCGTTCTTCTATCAGGTCGGCGCCTTCGCTTGGCAATCGGACAACACCCAGGACTTCACCCGTCAGGGCGTGACCTGTGCCACCTCGACCCTGGCGGCGCTGCCGGGCGGGGCGATCCCATGCAATGTTTCCGATACGGTCAACACGCTGTTCCCCTTCGCCACCTCGCGCAGCGACGTGCGGTCAAAGAACTATGCGCTGTTCGGACAGGCCACCTACCAGATCACGGATCAGCTCTCGCTGACCGGCGGACTGCGCTACACTTGGGATGATCTTGAATTCACCCACACCCGCGCACCGGCGGTGAACCGGACCACCGGTCTGCCCGCAACTGGCCCCGGCACCAATGGCAACCCGGCGGGCGGCACCATCGCCAGCGGCGGCAACGGCACCAACACCAGCCGCGGCGAGACGACCAACGGCAACCTGTCGGGTCGTGCGGCGATCCAGTTCAAGCCGTCGGAAGACATCATGCTCTACGGCTCGTACACCCGCGGCTACAAGGGTCCGGCCTTCAACGTGTTCTTCAACCACACCGCACCGAACAACGCGGTGCCAATTTCCGAAGAGCTGTCGGACAGCTTCGAAATCGGGGCGAAGACGCAGTTCCTCGACAACCGCGTCCAGCTCAACGTCGCGGCCTTCACGGTTGAGTATGACGGGTTCCAGGCCAACAACTTCATCGTCGTCAACACCGCGACGATTTCGAACCTAACCAACGCGGGCACGGTGAAGAGCGAAGGCTTTGAGGCCGATCTCGTGGTCAACCCGATCGACGGGCTGAACCTGCGCGCCAGCGCGGCCTATGCCGACGCGCGGGTCAAGCAGTTCAACCCGAACCCGACCACCAACGCGCCCGACGCACGCAATGGCACTGTGCTGCCGCTGGCGCCGAAGTTCGTCTACACCATCGGCGGGGATTACACCAAGGAACTGGGCGGGGTGACGCTGTACCTCAACACCGATTACCGCCACACCAGCACGCAGTTCTCCGACCTTGGCCAGTCGCCGACCACCCAGATTGACCCCTACGGCATCTGGAACGCCTCGCTCGGCTTCTCTGATCCGGACGACAAGTACCGCCTGACCTTCCACGCCCGCAACATCACCGATGAGAGCTACGTGCTGCTCAATATCGAGAACGGGCGCCGCTTGCAGATCCCGCGCGATGCTGACCGCTACTTCGGCATCAGCCTGCGTGTGCGGACGTTCTGACCCGCGTGGCAACGTGACATCAACAAGGGCCGTCGGAGCGATCCGGCGGCCCTTTTTGTCTGGCCTTGCTTGCCCTGCTGCGTGCTTGAACTCTAGGAACCCGTGATGGCCCAACCTTCCTCGCCCATATCCGCGCGGCTGCGCTGGTCACTGTTCACGGTGCTGTGCATCGCGGGCGTGTTCAATGCGATGGACCGCCCGATCATTGCGATCCTCAAGCCCGACATGATGGCCGATTTCGGTTGGAGCGATAGTGACTTCGGTGATCTCGCCGCCGTCACGCAATTCTCCGCCGCTTTCGCTTTCCTGTTCACCGGCTGGCTGGTCGACCGGCTCGGCGTGAACCGTTCGATGCAGGTGGGAGCAACCGCGTGGAGCCTCGCCGCGATGGCCCATGGCTGGGCGCTCTCGACCGCGCAGGTGGTCGCCGCGCGTGTCGGGCTTGGCGTGACCGAGGCAGTGCAGACCCCGCTGACGATCAAGACCGTCGCGAGCCTGTTCCCGCCGGACAAGCGCAGCTTCGCCTTCGGCTTTGCGACCATGCTGGCGGGCGCAGGGACGATTGCAATGCCGTTCGTCATCCCGGCCCTTGCCCTGGCGGTGGGCTGGCGCGGCGCGCTGGTGGCGGGCGGGATCGGCGGATTTCTCTCCCTGCTCGCATGGATGTGGCTGGCGCGCGGAGTAGCGCAATTGCGCGAGCGCACGCTGGCGGACAGTCCCGATCCGGGCGGCGAGAGCGCGCGCTACGGCGCCATCCTCGCCAACCGCGCCACCTGGGCAATCGTCGGCGCCAAGGCGCTGTCGGACATGACCTGGTGGTTCATCAACTTCTGGCTGGCGGATTATTACCGCAAGGAATTTGGCCTCACCACGCTGGAACTCGCGGTGCCGCTGGCGATTGCCTTCGCCGGGTCAGGCCTCGGCGCGCTGCTGGCGGGGTGGGTGTCGACCAAGCTGCTGGAGCGCGGTTACAGCCCCAACCGGGTGCGCAAGGGCGTGATGCTGGCCTCGGCCCTGCTGGTCGCACCGCTGCCGCTGGTGCTGGAGCTCAACGCCTTCTGGCCCGTGGCCGTCATGATCGGGGTGGTGATGGCCGGGCATCAGGGCTTCTCGCTCTCGCTGTTCTCGACCATCACCGATGTCGTCCCCAACGCCAAGGTCGGGCGAGTGACGGCGTTCGGCGCGTTCATGGGCAATATGGGCGGGGTGGCGATTTCGCTGGTTACTGGCCGCGTGCTCGATGCAGGCTTCGGCTTCGTGCCGCTGTTCATCTTTGCCGCCTCGTCCTATCTGGTTGCGCTGGCATGGTTCCAGTGGCTGCTGCCGGTAATCCGGCGTCCAGATGATGACGCGGCCGATCTGCTTTCGTAGGCGCGCGGGAAGCCGTGCGGTTGCATTTATGAGGCTTGCGGAGTAGAGCTATGACACCGTGAGACATAAGGCAGGCTTACCGGCATGAAGCGCGATGCGCGCCCCGATTACGAGGCTTTTGCCGGCGACCTGTTCGGCGAGATCATGCTCGCCGATACGGCTGCTTCAGCCGCTGCCAAAGCCGAGAAGAAGCCGCTCTCGCGCTTCGTTCCAGGCCTGGCGATCTGCGCCATTGCCGGTGCGGCGGCTGCGTGGCTCAGCCAGAATTACGGGGTCCCGATCATTCTGGCGGGCTTGCTGCTCGGCCTTGCGCTGAATTTTGCGGCCACAGACCCCCGCACCCATGAAGGACTCGACTGGGTCTCGCGCCACGGCCTGCGCGCCGGGATCGTGCTGCTCGGGGTGCAGGTCACCGCGATGCAGGTGATGGCGATGGGTTTGGTGCCGTTCCTTGGACTTGCGCTGGTAATGGCTGCCGCGCTGATCGCCGCCCTCGCTGCCGCGCGCCTGACCGGTCAGAGCCAATCGGTCGGCCTGCTCGGCGGCGGGGCGACCGCGATCTGCGGGGCTTCGGCGGCGCTGGCGCTGTATGGCGTGATCGGGCGCGAGCGGATCGATCAGGCGCTTTTCACCCTGACGCTGGTAATCCTCGCCGCCGCCAGCGCGATTGCGCTCGTCACCTATCCGCCGCTGACCCGGATGCTCGGCTTTACCGATGCGCAGGCGGGGTTCCTTGTCGGCGCATCGATCCATGATGTCGCGCAGGCGATTGGCGCAGGCTTCGCGGTTTCGGACGCCGCGGGCGCGCAGGCGACTGTGGTGAAGCTTACCCGCGTTGCCCTGCTCGCCCCGCTGGTGACGCTCGCCGCGCTGTGGATCGCCCGCGCCGAACCTCTGCCCGAAGGCGTGGGCCGGACGCGCGTGCCGCTGCTGCCGGGCTTTATTCTGGCGTTTCTGGCGCTGGTGGGGGTGAACTCGCTCATCACCCTGCCCGCTGATCTCGCGGACTATGCGCTGACCCTGTCAAAGACCTTGCTGCTCCTGGCCGTCACCGCCACAGCGATGCGGACGCGGACCGATCTGTTGCTTGGCCTCGGCTGGCGGTCGGTGATGCCGGTGCTGGCGGCGACCATCGCCTCGCTTGCGGCGGCGCTGGGCTTTGCGTGGTGGATGATCTGATGCCCGATGTCTTCGACCTTGCGGTGATCGGCGGCGGCGTGAACGGCGCCGGGATCGCCCGCGATGCCGCCGGGCGCGGGGCAAAGGTGCTGCTGCTGGAACGCGGCGATCTGGCGGAAGGCACCTCATCCAATTCCACCAAGCTGATCCACGGCGGCTTGCGCTACCTTGAGCATTACGAATTTGCGCTGGTGCGCGAGGCGCTGACCGAGCGGGAGGTGCTGTGGGGCATCGCGCCGCACATCATCTGGCCGCTGCGCTTCATCCTGCCCCACCGCCCCGGCCTGCGCCCGCGCTGGCTGCTGCGACTGGGCCTGTTCCTCTACGACCATATCGGCGGGCGCAAATATCTGCCCTCAGCCGAAGGTGTCGACCTGACCCGCCATCCGGCCGGCGCGCCGCTCAAGCCGGAATACACCCGCGCCTTCGCCTATTCCGATGGCTGGGTGGATGATGCGCGGCTGGTGGTGCTGAACGCCCGCGACGCGGCGGATCGCGGCGCGGAGGTGCGTACCCGCTGCGAGGTGACGGCACTGACCCGCGAGGGCGATCAATGGCGGATCGAAGCGGGGGGCGAGACTTTCCACGCCCGCGCCGTCGTCAATGCGGCAGGCCCCCGCGTGCTCGACCTGCTAGGCCGCGCGGGCGAGCCTACGGCGCAGAAGATGCGACTTGTGCGGGGCTCGCACATCGTGGTGCGCAAGCTGTTCGACCACGATTACGCCTATTTCTTCCAGTTGCCTGATGGGCGGATCTTCTTCGCCATCCCTTACGAGCAGGACTTCACGCTGATCGGCACCACCGATGTCGATCACGACGGCAGCCTCGACGAGGTGCGCGCCAGTGCCGAGGAAATCGCTTACCTCTGCGCAGGCGCGTCGGAGTATTTCCGCAAGCCCGTCACCCCCGCCGATGTCGTGTGGACCTATTCCGGGGTGCGCCCGCTGATTGACGACGGCTCGGGCAAGCCGGAAGCGGCAACCCGCGGCTACAGCTTTGAACTCGACGGCGGAGCGGACGGCGCGGCGCCTTTGCTCTCGGTGTTCGGCGGCAAGATCACCACCTACCGCGAACTCGCCGCCGAGGCGATCCGCCAGCTTGAACCCTTCCTGCCGGTGCTGGAAGGCGAGGATTGGACGGGCAAAGCATTCCTGCCCGGCGGCGATTTCGGGCGGTTCGATGCGCCCGCCCTCGCCCGCGATCTGGCCGCGCGTTATCCCTTTCTGGGATCACGCGAGGCCAATCGCCTGATCCGCCTTTATGGCACCTGCGCCGCGACCGTCCTCGGCGATGCGACCTCGCCTGCCGATCTCGGCGAGGCGTTCGGCCACGGGCTGACGGCGGCGGAAGTCGATTACCTCATCGCTCACGAATGGGCCCGCACTGCCGCTGACGTGTTGTGGCGGCGGACGAAGCTCGGCCTGCATTTCACGGACGCGCAAACCGCGCGGCTCGCTGCCTACATCACCGAAAGGATTACCCCCGCATGACCCGAATCGTAGCCCTTGGCGGCACGGTCAATCCCGGCTCCTCCACCGAGCAGGCGCTACGCCTCGCCGCCGGAATTGCCGCGAGCGAAGGGGCAGAAGTGACGGTGTTCGGCGGCGAATATCTGACCGCCCTGCCCCACTATCTCGGTCCGCTGCATGATCCCTCACAAGGGGCCGAGATGGTCGCAGCGGTGCGCGCGGCCGATGGCTTGCTGATTGCCGCACCGGGATATCACGGCACGATTTCGGGCGTGGTCAAGAATGCGCTCGATTACCTCGAAGACCTTGCGCGTGATGAACGCCCCTATCTCGATGGCCGCGCGGTGGGGCTGATTGCCACCGCGTTCGGCGATCAGGCGTCGATGTCGACCCTGCTCACCATGCGCGCGATCACCCATGCCTTGCGCGGCTGGCCGACCCCGATGGGCGCGACAATCCGCACCTATCGCGGGCTATTCTCGCCCGATGGCGAATGTCTGGATGAACGCGCGCGGGGGCAGCTGGAGCTGGTCGGCAAGCAGGTGGTGCTCGGCGCCAAGAGCTTTGCGGCCGGGAGGGATCTGGCGTGACCAGCGCGGCTCTGGACACGGCACTTGCCGCGGTTGCCGCGGGGCGGATCGTGGTGATCTCGGGCGATCGGCTGCGCGGTGGGGACATCGACCTGATGTGTGCGGCGAAGCACGTCACCCCTGAAGCAATCAATTTCATGGCGACCCACGGGCGCGGCTTGATCTGTCTGGCGGTCACGCCGGAGCGTGCCGATCAGCTGGGCCTCACTCTGGTGAACCCCGGCACCGCGCGCCAGACCGGACGGCCCTTCGCCCGCTCGATCGAGGCGGCCGAGGGGGTTTCCACCGGCATTTCCGCTGCCGACCGTGCGCATACCGTCAAGGTTGCGATGGCTGATGGCGCGACCTCTGCCGAGATCCACTCCCCTGGCCATGTCTTCCCGCTGATCGGCCAGAGCGGCGGCGTGCTGGCCCGTCCGGCGGCGTGCGAGGCGGCGATTGATCTGGCCCGCTTGGCGGGTGCGGGCGATGCGGCGGTGATCTGCTCTATCATGCGCGATGATGGCGAGATGGCGCGGATCGACGATATCGGCGAGCTTATCGCCGCCCATGATCTGGCTGTCGCCGACATCGGCGCATTGATCGCCCGGCTGGAATCAGCGCGGGTCTGAGATAGTGGTGGGTGCCGGCCCAACGTGCGGGGGGGCATAGAAAGCCGGCACCCGCGTGCGTCACCAGCCGAAGCGGATCGACGCACGCAAACTGTAGCCGATATTGCCGAACTGGTTTTCCAGCCCGACTTCACCGGCGATCTTGTAACTGCCGTCCCCGCCCAGCGCGCGGGCGCGGGCGTACCAGCCGCTGTCGCGCCCTTCCGGGGTCAGCGTGAACTGCGCTCCATCGGCAAATTTTGCGCGGGTGACGCCCAGATCGCTCGTCAGCAATTCGCGCCAGCCGCCTTCGGCCTCAATGCGGAACCAGCCGGTGTCGCGCGCCTGCATGCCCCACATGTCGACGCCGACCGTGACGCCGCCATTGATGCCGACTTCCTTGCTCGACCGGCCCTCGACCGTCAGGTCCAGCGCGTCGCCGCCGCCGGTTTCCGCGTAGCCATCTTCGTTCAAGCGCAGGTAATCGACCACCAGCGAAGGGCGGAAGAAGAAGAACTGCCCGCCACCTTCAATCGATACGCCACCGCTGGCCGAGACGAAATCGCCGCTCCAGTCGCGGTTGATGGTGAGGTTGACCGCGTCGTCCCCGGTCCCGCCCGCAAACACGCGGCTGCCCGAGAAGTCCGACTTGCCCGCGCCGACGCGCGCAAAGCCGATCACCGGGCCGAACTTGCCGCGCCAGTGGACGCCGCCTTCGTAGCTGTCACCCAGCACCGAATTGTCGAACGGGCCTGAGGTGTGCTTGCTCCACAGCCAGCTGCCCGTGACCCCGATGGCGCCGAACTTGCTGAGGTATTCCACCCCGCCGCGGAAACCGAGACCGTTGAGATCGAACGCCGCCGATTGCCCGCGGTCCTTCTCTGAATTCCAGTTGGCGAAATCGGCGATGATGCGGAACTTGCCTTCCTCATCGAAGGGCGAGTTGGGATCCATGAAGTGCCGGTCAAAGGCACGCAGCCCGCTGGACAGGCCCTCAAAGGTGCCACCCGCATAATCGGGCAGGGTCTGGGCGACATAGGCCTGGAACACGTCCGCCGTGCCGATCGCAAGGAACAGATCGGCGACCTTGTCATCCTCGGCCAGCGCGATGAACAACTTGTCGAAGGCCGCGCTTTCAGCGGTGTTGAGGCCAAGTTCGCCGGTTGCCTTGCGGTTGATCGCGACGTTGATGGTGTTGCCATTCACCGCCAGCGCAGCCTTGTAGAGGAACGGCACCAGCGCAGAATCAGCGGTCAGGTTGCTCGCGCCGGTCAGGCTGCCGGCGGAGATGACCGCATAGGTGCCCCCGGCGGTGTTGAGGTCAGAGAGGCGGATGCGGATCTTGGAGCCGCTCGCAAAGGTGGCATTGCCGGTGACGGTGATCGCGGTGTCGCTACCCGCTCCACCGCCCAGCGTCGCGCCGATCACGCCGGTCGCGCCGACATCGAGGCTGGCGATGGTGGTCGGGCCGTTCAGCGCAAGCGTACCGCCGCTGAGGCCGATGGCGACATTTTGCGCATTCACCAGCCGCCCGCCGAACCCGGCGCTGTTGGCAATCGACAGCGTGCCTGCCCCGCCGCCGAAATCGACCGTGCCGCTGAAGGCCGCATCACCGCTCATCTGGAAGCGGTTGGTGCCGCCGCCGAAGCTGATCGTGCCGCTCGCCACACCGTCGGCCAGATCGAGCAAGTCGGAACCGCTGCCGAAGCGGATATCGCCGATGATCGAGGGCGCGGTATTGCCAGCGGCAACCACGGTCTGGCGGACGATGCTGTCACCGGTGCGGGCCGAAAGGTCGATCGCGACATTGCGGTTCGAGGTCGCCAGCGCGCCGCTTGCGCTGATCGCGCCGCTGTTCTCGATCAGGCCGAGCGTGCCGGACCGGTCGACAATGGCAAAAGCCCCGCCGCCGGACACCGTGGTCGCGTTGATCGACTTCGAATTGCGCAGTACCGGGAGCGACGCGCCCGCCCCGATCAGCACCCCGGTGGCATCGCCCGTGGTGGTGCCGGAGACCGTCGCGGCGATGGTGCCGCCATTGCTCAAGATCGGCACGGTGGTGCCTGCCGCCAGCTCAAGAGCGGTCGCATTGGCTCCACGCGCGGCGGCGCCGATCTGGCCGTTGATCTGCATCCCGTTGGCGATGGTCACGTTCCCGCCGCGCCCGCCGATCCGCATGCCGGTGCCGTTCACGCCAGCATATACGCCGTCGCCCAGGATCGTACCGGCCATGACGATGCCGAAGTTGTTGGCTGTGCCCTCGGTCGCGCCGATGACGATATTGCTTACCCCGCCGATCTGCACCGCGGGCGCCGCGCCATAGGCGAGGATGCGGGTGTTGCCTTCCTTGGCGTCTTCGATCCCGTCCTTGTCCTCGTCATTATCGGTGGTGACGAGGTCGGCCGGGGCGATTTCGAAGATGATGCCCTTGGCGACATTGCCTTCGATCACCAGCGCGCTGCCGCCTTGCAGCAGATCGTCGGCATCGAGCCGCGAAACGTCAGACGGGGCCGGGACCGAGCGATAACCAGTGACCGTGATAGCGCTTTGCACCCGCAGTGCGCCGCCAAGATTGCCGCCCAGCACCGCGCCCTGCGCATTGGCCCCGCGCGCAGTGATCTCGCCCGCCAGCCGGACATTGCCGGAGACATTGCCAACCGCGACGCCGACCGAATTGTTACCGGTCACGGTGGTCTTGCCGTCATGAGTGAAGGCGCCGGTGATCGGGCCACTGGCGCGGATGCCAGCGGAGTTGTTGCCCTCGACCACAATCGTGCCGGAGTGGACAAGATTGCCGGTCAGCGCACCATCAATTCGGATCGCGGTGCGGCCGCTGCCAAGCGCGAAGGGACCATCGATGTCGCCATCATTGTCGCTGTCGGTGGGGGTATAAGTCTCGTCGATCGTGATCGTGCCGGTGTTGGTGATGTTGGCTGTGCGGGCGCCGGTCACCAGAATGCCGGTCGCATCATTGGCATTGCTGATTGTGATGTTGCCCGCATTGGCGACGGCGTTGTTGCTGTCGACCGTCACCGCTGTGCCGCTGGTCACGGTGACCGAGCCTGCGGTCTCGATCCGCACGTCATTCGGCTGCCCACCGTTCACGTTCGAGGTCACGACCGGCGTGGTGCGCGCGGTGCTGATGACGGTCTGTGCGGCGAGCGGCTGCGCCATTGCGGCAAGCGCCGTACCGGCAAGAAGCGTGCGGTGCAGGGCAGTCATCGGGGTATTCTCCTGGTGCTTTTCACCAAGAGACGGAGGCACGGCTGCGCAGCCTTGGCTGCTGTGCGAAAAAAATCAGAAGCGCGTGTCAAACCCGATGCGGATCGTGCGCGGCTGGAGTGGCGTGATCTGTTCGCGCCCGGTGGTAAACGGCGTGCCGAGCGCGAAGCGATTGCCCTCGCTCCCCGCTAGGTTGGTGACCGAGAGCGTCAGCCCGGCATTCTCGCGCCCGAAGCGCAGGATCAGCCCGCTGTCGAGGTAATCGCCCTGCAATTCGCCCAGCTCCGGCCCGATCCCCAGCCGGGACTTGCCGACATAGCTGACCCAGCCATCCGCCTCGATCGCGGTGCCATTGTCGAAGGCCTGCCGCCAGGCGAGCCCCGCGCGGCCCGAAAAGCGCGCGATGTTGGGAATGCGGCTGAGGCGGGCGAGCGCGATCAACACCGGCTCATCCACATCGCTGTCATTGAGGGTCGCGCCGGCCTCGGCCCGCAGGCCGGGAGTGAGGCGGACGCTGCCCGAAACGCTCGCCGCCCAGATCGTGCCATTGCCGATGTTCGCGGTCGACGGCAGGCCGCCATCGTCGATGAAATCGGCCTGAATATCGCGCCAACGGGTGTAGGAAATGCTGGCCGCAAGGTCGAACGGCCCGCGACCGGGAAGGCCCCAGCCGCCGCCGAGCTCGATGGTGCGGGCGTAGTCGGAGCGGAACTGGCGCACGAAATCCCCAAAGACGGCCAGCCCCCCGGGACGGAAGCCCTCCTGATAGCGGAGATAGGCGCGGCCATCCTCCGCAATATCGACCAGCACCGAGGCGGACGGCAGATAGGCGGTCTCGCGCCGCTTGGCCGTGACCGCGCGTCCGGCGAGCGCGACTTGCAGCGCGACATTCTCGCCCTCACCGCCGATTTCGACATTGGTGACGCGCAGGCCCGCCGCCAGCGTCACCGCCGGGAACAGGCGATAGCTGGCCTCGCCATAGCCGGTGATTTCGAACACGGTGTTTTCGACCCCGGTTGCCGCTGTCGCAGGTTCCCCCGCCGGGCCGAGGGCGCGGGTCAGCGTGTTGCGGTTGTCGATCACGCTGGTGCCAAGCACCCAGCCGAATTGTTCGCCCACCGGCTGCCAGATCCGGGTTTCATTCGCGATCATGCGGGTTTCGTTGCGCTGGCGGAACAGACGCGGCGGGCCGCCAGGTTCGGTCGCATCATAACGCTCGGTCAGATCCTGCGCACCGATCCCGGTCGAGGATTTGATCCGCACCTCGCCGATCTGTCCGGTGACCACCAGCTGGCCTTGCCCATATTGCGCGCGGCTGCCTTCAGTGACCTGCGCCGAACTGACCAGCCGTGCGCCGCTGCGGTCGGCATACTGGCTGTCCTCCGCCTCGGTGTCCTGGCCCAGCACGATCACATCCGCGCTCCAGCCCGGCGCGATGTCGACCCGCAGCGCCGCGCGGCCCGACAGGATCGCGGTGCGATTGACATTGCTGCCGCCGATTTCAGGCTTGTCGATATAGCCGCCGAGCGATGCGAGATCGATATTGGCCCGCAAGGTCGCGGTCTCACCCACCAGCGGCAGGTTCATGGTCGCATGAAGATCGCCGCCGGGTTCGCCATTGGCAATCGCGCTGGCCCCGCCCGAGACGACAAGGCTGGTCTCCCCCGCCTCCGGCGCGCGCGGCACCAGCCGGATGATCCCGCCCAGCGAACCTGCACCATAGAGCGTGCCCTGCGGTCCTTCGAGGATTTCCACCCGCTCCATATCGGACAGGCGCAGGTCCGGGTCGGGCGCGTTGTAGCTGAGGCGCAGGTCGCCGAAATATTGGCCAACAGTGGCCTGCGTCGGCCCGGTAAAGCTCGAATCCGCGATCCCGCGAATGAAAAGCTTGTTGCGCCCGCTGCCGAGATAGGTCGAACTGACCGTGGCGGCGCGCTGCATGATCTTCTCGGTACCGCCGACCCCGCCGCGTTCGAGCACCGCGCCGTCGAGCAGCGTCACTTGCCCCGCGATTTCATCGAAGGTCAGATCGCGCTTGCTGGCGGTGACAATGATCGGCGCGCCTTCGGTCTCCGACGGGGGCGTGGTGCTGGCTGCGGGCGCCGCAACGCGCAGTGGACGCGGGCGCTGCATGACTGACGCACGGCGGGGCGGTGCCGCCACCAGCCGCCATGCCTTCGGCCCGACCTTGACCGCCTGCATCCCGCTCGCCCGCGCAAGCTTCCTCACCGCGCCTTCGGCATCCATCCGCCCTTTGATCCCGGCCACGCGTTGCCGCCCCAATGCGGGGTCAGCGATGACGATGCTGGCATCGGTTGCCCGTGCAATCGCAATCGCGGACTCGGCCACCGTGCCGGCCGGAATTGCCAGCTCGCGCGCCTGTGCAGCCAGCGGCGCAGGCGCGGCCAGCACAGCCACAACAGCAAGAGGGACGAAGGCTCTCACAGGATCACTCGGCCGCGATCACCCAGCCCTTGCCGCGCGGCGTGACCCGCACTCCGAGCAGCGCTTCGAGCGCGCGCGGATCGGCCCGCACCTGATCCAGCGCGATGCTCCCGGCAAGGCGAATGTCACTGGGGGCTGCGGTGAAGACAATGCCGGTGGCGCGGGTCAGTTCAGCCGCGATTTCGGCGAGGCTCGCCGCCTCGAAGCTGATCCGCCCGCGGGTCCATTCGCCAACCGCCTGCGGATCGATGGGCCCGACCCAATACCGCTCACCCGTCCGCACGGCCCGCTCGCCTGCATCGACCCTGAGCGCCTGCGCCTCGGGGTTCACGATCACCGCACCCTCGGCCACGGCGAGATCGAGCGCTTTGCCTGCCAGCCGCACATCGAACACCGTGCCTGCATCAACCAGCCGGTCGGCGCCCGCGGTCAGCACGAAAGGATCGGCGGCATCGTGGCGAATGGTGAACAGCGCCTGCCCGCCTTCGAGCCGGGCCGCGCGATCATCCAGCACCGCCAAGCGGCTTCCACCCCCCAATTCCACGGTGCTGCCATCGTCCAGCGCGATCAGCCGCGTCTCGCCCGGAGCGGTGGCGTAGAGCGTCTCGCCTTGCGGACCGAACCCGAATATAAAGCTCAGCGCCAGCACCAGCGAAGCGGCAATCGCCCCGCCCAGCCAAGCGCGGCGCGTGGTCATCCAGCCTTTCGGCGGGTTATCATTGGCGGCGAGGGTGAATTCGGTCTCGGGCATGATGTCCAGCGCGGCGTCCGCCTCATCCAGCGCGAATTGCACCGCGTCATAGGCGTCCGCGTGCTCAGCGTCCGCCTCAAGCCAGGCGGTAAAGCCGTCCCAATCGGCAAAGTCGGGCTCGCGCGTCAGCATAGCCCATGCGAGGGCCTGTTCGCGGATCGGCTGGTCAGGTCTCATCACACGGTTTCTCCTGCCAACAAGACGGAGCCGATCGCCTCATGCCTCATCGATCATCCCCCGCACAGCCACGATTTTGCTGTAAGCGCAGCGCAGATCGCTCTCGACCGTGCTGAGGCTGACCCCGAATTCATCGGCGAGCTGGCGCTGGGTGACGCCGTCGATCCGGTGGCGGCGGAACATGGCGGCGGCCCGGTCGCCCACTTCGGTCAAGGCCTGCTCGATCAGCGCGACATGCTGGCGCGCGGCGATGATGCGGGTCGCATCCGGCGCTGGCGCAATATTGTCGGTGAGGCCCGGCTGGGCTTCGGACCATGCCCGGTCACGCAAACTGCCCTGACGCTCGGCCCGGTAGCGGTCGATCATCAGCCGGTCGGCCGCGCGCATCATGTAGCCGATCCCGCTCGCAGCCACCGGATCGGGCGCCGCTGCCAGCCTGAGCCACAGCTCCTGCACCAGATCCTCCGCCGCATCCCCGGCTCCGCGCGCGCGCAGAAAGCGCAGCAAGCGCGTCCGGTTGGCGAGATAGGCCTGCTCGATCGGGGCGGTGGGGGCCATCGGGAGTCCGGACACGGTAGGGGCGAAGAGTGGTCGAAGCTTGTCCGCCCCGCGCCTGAACCCAGGGCGAACGCGGCTCTCTTAAGCGCAAATCTCCCGCCCGAACAGGCCATGCAGAAGCACGGCCTTGCCGCAGCCGCCCTCCACCGCAGCTTTGGGGCGGTTCGCGGACGTGGGCGCAGGTGGCTGATTTATGTGAGTGCCGCCAATCCGCCCGAGCCGCAGCATCGTGATTGCCTACTAACGGAGGACATTCCCATGGCAGATACCATCAATACCGGCGAAACCAGCGAACTGATTGCTTCGAACAAGGTCGAAGGCACGGCTGTCTACAATATGGGCGGCGAACGGCTCGGCACGGTGAACAACTTCATGGTCGACAAGCGTTCGGGCAAGGCTGAATATGCGGTGATGCAATTCGGCGGATTCCTCGGCATCGGCGCCGATTACTATCCGATCCCGTGGAAGATGCTGAACTACAGCACCGATCACGGCGGCTATGTGGTCGATCTCGACAAGGATCGGCTTCAGGATGCACCCCGCTACGCCGATAACGACGAACCGGATTACAATGCCGGTTACGGCCAGCAGGTCTATTCCTACTACGGCGTGACCTACTAAACCGATCCGATGGCCTCGCCCCCGTGGCGGGGCCATCACTCCACCGGATCAAGCGCTTCAGCGACTTCTTCGGTCTTGCGCTGCGGAAGCGCGATCATGCCGAGAATGAACAGCGCAAAGCACAGGCAGATTGCGTTGGGGATGATCAGCGTCCATTCGCCCTGGAGGACCCCGAACGTGGTCCAAGCCGCGAACGCCAGCGCCGTCAGCGCAAACATCGCGAGCGACAATCCCTTCGTGGATCTTTCGCGGATGATCTTCCAGGCCTGCGGGGTAAAGCTCGCCACCGATGCGCAGGCGCCGATAGTGCCAACAATCGTCACCCAGTCGACCGTCATGACATCCGCGCCTGTTCCAGACATCGTTGTACGCTCGCTTCCATGCCCAATGCTCCTGATGATCCGGCTGCAAGACAGACGGAAATGGAGCAATCGCCCATAACCTGGGTTCAAAACCCGCCGGAGCGTGCGACCGGCTCGCGCAACGGGGCGACGGCTTGCGCTAAGTCCGGTTGAAATGCAGGTAGTTGCTGTTGAACATCGCCACCTTTTTCAGGTGTTTGAGATCGACGATCTTCAGCTGCCGGTCTGACAGTTCGATCAATCCCTCGCGACGCATTTCCTGCAAAGTGCGATTGAGATGCACCGGGCTCAGCCCGTTGGCTTCGGCCAGATGGTTCTGCGTGATCGGCAGTTCAAACGTCAGCCCCGTCGCCAGCCCCACCGCCTGCAAGCGGTAGTAAAGCTCAACGAACAGGTGCGCGAGCCGCTCCAGCGCCGAGCGCTGCCCGATCGACAGAAGCCACTGGCGCTGGATGCCGGACGAGACCATTTCGTGCCACAGCAGCGCGCGGATCAGGTTCGGGCGCTGGTCGATCACCTCCTGAAACTGCTCAGGCTGAATTTCGTAGAACTGCACGCTCGTCAGCGCGCCGATCGAATGGTCGAGTTCTTGCAGAATATAGACGTTGAGATCGCAGAAATCGCCCGGTAGGAAAAAGCCGACGATCTGCCTGCGCCCATCCGGCAAGTCCTTGTAACGGCACGCCCAGCCCGACACCAGCAGGCGGACGACCGAGGGATTCTCCCCCTCACGCGCAATGTCGTTGCGCGCGTTGAGTCTGCGGATCGGGCCTGTCTCCAGCGCCGAAAGCGCCACGCGGTCGGCATGGTCGAGCGCCATGTAGCGGCTGAGCAGCCGGAACAGTGGTTCCGTCCCGGCATCGGTCATTGTGGCCATTATTGTTGGTCCCGACTCAAATCAGGCTGGAGCACCCAGCCCGCTTCAAAGCGAATACGCAATAAGGGACACTAACCCAAATCATCATTCTGGCGACGAAAGATGCGACCGAATGCCTTGGAAATCCGGCCTGTCGTATCGCTCGTCGCCGAGTTCTGCGACGATGGCGTCAGTAATTGCCGGGCGGATCGCTTGCGGGAAAGCTCTGATCGCTGGCTTCGTCCACGCCCGTCCACTTGCGGCCAGGGGAATCGCGCATCGCTTCGGGGCCGGAATCGCGGACATCATCGTGGGACTGGCGCGGCTGGTTGCCCGCATAGGCGGCATTGCCGTGGGCGTTGCTACGCTCACCCAGCTTGCGGGAAAGCGCATAGGCCGCGCCGCCAACAGCGAGCATCGTGAGAATCATTCGCATAGTATGCTCCTTTGCATGCGAACCATTCTCTGCTTCCGGGAGCCGTGTGTCCCTATCGTGCGTTAGCAGCCTCGCAGGTGCTTTTCCCCAGACCAACTTATGTTAATCCCGCGCACTGCCCTATCGCTTATGCCCCGCTCGAGAGGCGAGTTAATGCCGGATCTTCCACAACCGACTGCCGAAAGCCTGTTCAGCACCGTCTTCAAGGCGCTGCCCGATGCAGTGTGCGTCCTTGAACCGCTGGAGGTTGTAGAGGATCAGGAGAGCGACTGGCGTTATCTTTCGACCAACACTGCCTTTTGTAAGCTCTTCAAACTGGATGACCTCACCGGACAACGCCTGCGCGACCGGTTCCCCAGGCACGCGACCCAGTGGTCGGAACACTTCGCCCGCGCTCTCGCCAACTCGACGTCCGAGACGCTGGTTCAAGAAGGTTCAGATCAGCCGCTGGTCTATGAAATCGCACTCACCCCGATCGATCATGGCCAGCGCGGGGCGATCATGGTGCGGATCCGTGACATCACTAGCGAACACGTCGCCCGTGCCGGACGGCGCGAAGCCGATGCCCGCTACAAGCTGTTGTTCGATGCGATCGATGAAGGCTTCTGCATCATCGAAGTGGTCTTCGATGACGAGGGCAAGGGCGTCGATTATCGCTTCCTCGAAGCCAATGACGCTTTCGTCGGCCATACCGGACTGATCGACCCGATCGGCCGGACCATGCGCGCGATGCAGCCTGATATCGAAGATCACTGGCCGGCAACCTATGGTGCCATCGCCATGAGCGGGGTGGCCAAGCGGTTCGAGAGCGAATCCTCCGCCATGGGCCGCTGGTTCGACGTCTTCGCCTTCCCGATCGGCGAGCAGGCCCCCTATCAGGTCGGGATCCTGTTCGAGAACATCGGCCCCCGCAAGACGATGGAAATCGCGCTGCGTCACAGCGAAGGCCGCCTGCAATCCCTCATCGAGGCGACGTCCGATCTGATTTTCCGCATGAACCCGCAAGGCACGGAGATGGAGCAGGTCGGCGGCAGGGACCTGCTCGGCAATCGTGGCGCTCCGGGTAACTGGATCGAAGACTTCGTCCCTGAAAGTGACCGGGCGATGGTGGAAGCCGCGCTCGCCGAGGCGATCCGCAACCGTCAGCCGCTCAAGATCGAACACCGCGTGCTGACCGCTGACGGTATCCTCAGCTGGCTTTCCTCGCGCGCGATCCCGGTGCTGGGCGAAGATGGCGAGATCACCGAATGGTTCGGGATGGCCACCGACATCACCGCCCGCCGGCAGGTTGAACAGCAGCTATCCCACGGCGCAGAAATGCTGCGGGTGGCGAGCGAGATCGGCAAGGTGGGGTTGTGGGACTGGAATGTCGAAACCGGCGAATTGACCTGGTCGGACGAACATTTCCGCATGGAAGGGTACGAGCCGGGCGAGATCGTCCCGACCTATGAAATTTGGTCTGAACGTGTGCACCCGGATGATCGCAGCCCAACCGAGGCCAAGATCAGGGAAGCGATGGAAAGCGGCTGCGAATACGTCAACGAATATCGCGTATGCCATCCCACCGGTGAAGTTCGCTGGTTATCCGCGCGCGGTCGCTTCCTGTTTGACGATGACGGCAAGCCGGTGCGAATGCTCGGCGCGATGGTCGACACCACCCAGCGCCGCCGCGAGGAGGAATGGCAAAGGCTGCTCGTCGCCGAATTGCAGCACCGCGTGCGCAACCTGATCGGCATGGTCCGTTCGGTTGCCCGGCTGTCGGCGCCCAGCCATCGCAATGTCAGCGATTATGTCGATCACCTGATCGGTCGCCTGCAAGCGATGGGCCGGACTCAGAGCACCCTCACCCGCTCACCCGGCCGCAACGTCGATCTGGCCGAGCTCGTGCGCGAGGAATTGCTGGTCCACGCCGCTCAGCCGCATCAGTATCATCTGGACGGGCCACCCATCGCTCTGTCGCCCCATGCCGCCGAGATTGTCACACTCGCCGTGCATGAACTTGCAACCAACTCGATCAAATATGGCGCGCTCGGCGATACCGGGTATATTCGGATCGTGTGGACGACTCTGGAAAAGAATGGAAAGCCCTGGATGAACTTGCGCTGGCAGGAAACCTCCCCGCAGCGCAAGACGAAGTTCAACCGCAAGGGCTTTGGGCGGCGGCTGATCGAGGAACGCGTGCCCTACGAATTGCAGGGCGAAGGGCGCTTCGATATTCACGACACCGGAGTGCTGGCGCAGCTGGAGTTTCCGCTGACGGATTCCGGCAGCATTCTCGAGACCCGTTCCTGATTGGGGCGCTGCCATGACCGACAGAGTGCTCTCCGGGTGCCGCATCATCATCGTCGAAGATGATTACTACCAGGCCCATGATTGCAAGCAGATGCTCCAGCAAGCCGGTGCCAAGGTCGTCGCCGTCACCGCGATCGTGCCCGATCTGGCCAGTCTACTCGCCGAAGGGCCGATTGATGCGGCGCTGATCGACATCAATCTGGGCCATAGCCACACGTTCGATTTCGCGCGCGAGCTTCAGGCGCGGGCAATCCCGTTCGCATTTCTGACCGGTTATGACGCGGGGATGCTGCCCGATGATCTTGCCGCCAGCGTATGCATCAGCAAGCCGGCCGACCTTGACCGGGTGATCAGCGTCATCGCAAGACTGGCGACACGCGGGAGCTAGCGCAAGGTTCGGTGAGCGCAGTGATGCCACTGCGCTCACCATTTCCCTAATTGCGCGGGACAGTTAGGCCGCGATAGCCTTCAGCCGTTCCTGATCGCGCGGCGTCTGGGTGCGGGGCGCGAGATAGGCGCTGTCGAACCCGGCGACCTGTTGCAGGCTTCGCAGGTCATGAATGATCAACTGCTTTGATCGCAGCGTGATCAGTTGATCCTGACGCAACTGTTGCAGCTTGCGGTTGATGTGCACCGGGGTCAGGCCAAGCGCGTCGGCCAGATCGTCCTGCGTCAGCGGGAAGAACATCTGCTCATCCAGCTTGGGATCGACCAGCGAAAGCCGGTAATGCGCCTCGCAGATCAGATGCGCCATCCGCTCCAGCGCATCGCGGCGACCGACATTGACCACCCATGACGCCATCACGGCATTTTCCATGCTGCCATAGCTGCGCATCGCTTCACCCACCGCTGGGAAACGGTCGATCACGCGGCGCATATCGGCGTGGAGAATGTTCACGATGCGGCATGCGCTGAGGGTTATGACTTCCTCGATCGCGACGCCATCGGGCGACGAATCGAAGTAGAAGGCATCACCCGGCAGCAGCAAGCGCGTGATCTGCCGCGCTCCGTCGCGCAGGATCTGGTAGCGGGCGGCCCAACCGCTGAGCACGACCGGGAAGGACACCATCTCGTCACCATCGCGCGAGAGGTACTTCTTGGCCGCGATATCCTTGGGCTGTCGGCATAATTCTTCAACGGCAGCCAGCTCCTCATCCGAGAGTACGGCCGCGTGCGTCAGGCGTTGTAAAAAAGCATTGGACACTGGCGTCCTCCTTGGGAGTGTTGCGTCATATGCAATATCCCTGAATAGCCGTTTCTTCTCTCACTCAAAAGTTACGTCGGGGGTCGAATTGCGTTCGGCTCACCGGAAAAAAGCGGCACACTGACTTAAACAACCACCTTGATCGGTAAACTGGGCGAAGCAAAGTCCCTCAACGTTGCCTTTCTGGCTACCATGGAACAATGCGGTTTGGCCCATCTGGTTCCTTGATGCCTGAAAACAGGGACGACGGTCTGTCACGGCTCGGCGGGCGAAGGCCGGAAATGGCAACGCAATCGCCGTTGGGGCGCCCTAATTTGCACGAGTCCAATTTAGGTTAGAGCGTGCCGTGCGTGGGCTGGGCAGAGACCATGGCACCAGAAGGTCCCGATCCTTCCGGTCATCGGATGACCCGGGCTGCGTTCGGCTTTCTTTTTGGCCCGGTCATTGCCCCAATATACTCCCCGCCCAGCGATGGGCGGGGTTTTTTGTGGGCTTCGCATCCACACCTTGAGGGAACCGCAAGGGTCGGCAATACCGGGTTGCTATACCCGGTTAGTGTTCGGCTCCCTTGCCCACGCCATGCCCGCGGCTCCCGCCCCTCCCGCGGGACCAATGGCAGTCACCTATTCATGTCCTATCACGAATTCCTGCTGTTCGCGGGACTCGCCATTCTGGCCGCATTCTGGTTGCCACGGTTCGTCTCTGGCCGCGAGCCTGCCGCATCGGCCTTGCTGATCCTTGCCGGCTTCATTTGCGCGCTGGCGATCGATGAGGCGCCGCCGCTGTTCACGCCCATCAGCCACCCACAATGGTGGGAGACGATGAGCGAAATGGCCGTGATCGTCGCGCTGTTTGCCACGGGCATGCGGCTTGACGTGGTGCGTCCCTTTGCGCGCTGGCGGGTGACGTGGCGGCTGCTGGCGGTGGCGATGCCGCTGACCATCGGCGCGATGGTGCTGGCAGGCATGGCCGTCGGCCTGCCGCTGGCGAGCGCGCTGCTGCTGGGCGCTGTGCTTGCGCCCACCGACCCGGTGCTGGCAGGCGATTTACAGGTCGGCCCGCCAACCGAAGGCGGCGAGCATCCCGTGCGCTTCGCCCTCACCACCGAAGCCGGGTTGAATGACGGGCTGGCCTTCCCCTTCGTCTACCTCGCCATTGCAGCGCTGGGCGGGATTTCCGGCACCGAAGCGTTCAACTGGCTCAGCTATGACGTCGCCTACCGGATCGCAGCGGGTGCGGTCAGCGGTGGCCTGACGGGTTGGCTGCTGGGGCAAGTGGTGTTCCGCTGGCCGATGGGCAATATCCTCGCCGAGACCGGATCGGGCGTGCTCGCGCTGGCGGGCGTGCTGGTGTGCTACGGTGCGGCCGAGTTCATCCACGGCTATGGCTTTGTCGCCTGCTTCGTGGGCGGGATGGCGTTCCGCCGGGTCGAGGCCAAGCACAGCTTCCACAGCAATCTCCACCTCTTCAACCTCGCCATCGAACACGCGCTGACGGCGGTTTTGCTGCTGATGACGGGGGCGGCGCTCGGCACCTATGCGGCGTGGGTGGAGTGGAAACACGTCGCTATCGCGGCGAGCCTCATCTTCCTTGTTCGCCCACTTAGCGGGTGGGTAGCACTCGCCGGATCGGGCCTGCCGCCGCGCGAACGCTTTGTCACCGCCGCCTTTGGCGTGCGCGGGATCGGGAGCCTCTACTACCTCGCCTTTGCCGCAAGCGCGGCGCCTTTGGCGGGGCTGACCGACCTGTGGCTGATCGTGCTGCTGGCGATTGCGCTGTCCGCACTGGTCCACGGCCTCAGCGCCGCCCCTGTGCTCGCAGGCATCCGCGCCGATACCGCATCAGAACCACAACGAAGACCCCGGCACGAACCGGAGCAGGCGCAATGACGCTGCCGCAGCCCCTCGCCCTGCTGCTGGATTTCGATGGCACGCTGGTGCCGATCGTCGCCACGCCCGATGCCATCGCGGTTGGAGACGATCTGCGCGCCTTGATCGCCGAGGCGATGGCACGGCTGGACGGGCGGGTGGCGATCATATCCGGCCGCTCGCTCGAACAGCTTGATGCGCTGTGGGGCGAGAGCCTGAGCGGCGTTACCGTCGCCGCCAGCCACGGGCTCGAATTGCGCAGCGACGGCCTGCTGAGCGTGCCCGAGCACTCTGCGCTGTTCGCCCGCCTGGCGCGCGAGACCCACAAGCGCTTCGGCGCGCAGCAGGGCGTGGTGATCGAACTCAAGAGCTTCGGCCTCGGCCTCCACTACCGGCTGGCGCCGACACTGCGCGAGGCGGTGCATGAGTGGGCCAAGGAATGCGCGGAGGATCATCGCCTTGCGATCCAGCCCGGCGACATGGTGTTTGAACTGCTTTTGCCCGGTGCGAACAAGGGGGAGGCCGTGCGCCAGATCATGGACCGGCGGCGATTTGCGGGGAGCTCACCCGTCTATATCGGTGACGACCTGACCGATATTCCGGCCATCATCGCCGCACGCAAGTTGGGCGGGCGCGGGATTGCGGTGGGTCAGAAGATCGCCGCCCACGCCGATGACGTGCTTGCTGGCCCAGCCGAAGTGATCAGCCACATCCGCAAATTGCTGGCGTAACCGGGCCTCGGCCAGATTTACCACATAGGCCATTTTTTGGCTGGCCCGGTTCGGGCAAGGGTCGCAAGGTCGCTGGATTTCGCGGACAAGCTCCGCCCCGGCTTTACCCCTGCAAGGTCGCACCCGGTGCGGCCCTGCTCCACAACGGAGGGTCGCCGATGCCTCGCCTGATTGCCATTTCCAACCGCGTGCAAACCGAAACCGAAGGCGAGACCGCCAATCGTGGTGGGCTGGCCGTCGCACTGGCGGCAGGTCTCCGCGCCAGCAACGGTATCTGGTTCGGCTGGTCGGGTGAGCAGACCGACGAATTCACCGGCCAGATCACCTTCCGCCGCGCCAACGGAGTCGCCACGGCGACCATCGACCTCGAAGCGCAGGACATCGAGGAATATTACAACGGCTTTGCCAATCGCACCTTGTGGCCGCTCTTCCACTACCGGCTCGACCTGACCGAAATCGCGCGCGATTTTGCCGGCGGCTATGCGCGGGTGAACCACCGCTTTGCCGAAACCGTCGGCCCGCTGATCGAGCCGGACGATCTGGTCTGGGTGCATGACTATCACCTCCTGCCGCTTGGCCAGCAGCTGCGCGAGCGCGGTTTTCGCAACCGGATCGGCTTCTTCCTCCACATCCCCTGGCCGCCGCCAAGCCTGCTGATATCGCTGCCCGATCACCGCGAGCTGGTCGAAAGCCTGCTCGATTACGATGTGGTCGGCTTCCAGTCGGACGAGTGGCGGCAGGCGTTCATGGACTATGTCACCGCCCATCTCGATGCCGAGATTGACGGCGAGATCGTCAGCTTCGGTGAGCGGCGCACGCGAATGCTCGTCTGCCCGATCGGGCTGGACACCGCCGACTTCTGTAGCGCCGCCCACACCTTGGCCGCCAAGCAGGCGCAGACCCAGCTGATGGTGAGCGCGGTCGGGCGCGACATGATTGTGGGGGTCGACAGGCTCGATTATTCCAAGGGGTTGCAGGAGCGCTTCATCGCCTACCAGCAGTTCCTCACCAACCACCCCGAATTGCGCGAAAAGGTGTCGCTGCTGCAGATCGCGCCGCCATCACGCGGGGATGTGCCGAGTTATCAGCAGATCCGCGCCGAACTGAACGCGCTGTCAGGCAGCATCAATGGCGAGTTCGCGACAATCGACTGGGTGCCGATCCGTTACGTCAATCACGGCTACTCGCGTGAGAAGCTGTTCGGCATCTACCGCGCGGCGCGGGTCGGGTTGGTCACGCCCTTGCGGGACGGGATGAATCTGGTCGCCAAGGAATATGTCGCAGCCCAGGATCCCGCCGATCCCGGCGTGCTGGTGCTGTCACGCTTTGCCGGGGCCGCCGCGCAGCTTGAAGGCGCGGTGATCGTCAATCCGCACAGCAGCGAGGACATGGCCGATGGCATCGCCCGGGCGCTTTCAATGCCGCTCGCCGAGCGGCAGGAGCGGCACAAGGCGATGTTCGATTGCATCGTCAAGCAGGACGTTCACTGGTGGTCGAAGACCTTCCTGGCCGCGCTGGAAGAAGCCGGGCCAAAGCCCGCCGCGCGCTTGGTGCACAAAGCCGTCAACGCCGACTGAACACAAGCAAACAAAACCCCGTGCGGCGCACCGCCACACGGGGTTTGCATTGTCGGAACGATGGTCTCGTTACGGCGTGGGTTTGGCTTGGCCACCCGCCATCGCTGTACCCGGCTGCGGGGTGTTCTTTTCGAGCCAGTCATGATGCTTCTGGACGGTCGGGATCGCGCCTTGGGCAAACTGGCGCAGCTCCGCAATCTCGCCTTCACCGCCATAGGCCTTGAGCAAGGTCAGCGCCTCGCGGTGCGCGGTCATTTGCTGGCTCAGATATTCGCGGTCAAAGGCGGCGCCCTGAAGGCTCTGAAGAATATCGACTTTGGCCTGATGATCGGCATCGAGATTGATCGGCAGTGCCAGCGTCTGGCCCGAACTTCCCACCGCATCCTCAAGCGTCTCCAGCGCCTTCGAGTGGTCGGTGACCATCATTTGCGCAAAATCCCGCACTGACCCGGCTTCGGCCTTGTCCAGCGCGATGTTGGCAGCGGCGATTTCATAAAGGTTCGACATGGCGGCGGCCTGCACGAAGGCCAGCGACGTGGGGGCTTCTTCGGTCAAGGCGCTGTCGGCATCGTTTTGCGCTTCGCCAACACCGCTGGCAGCCATGTTTGCGTCAGAGCCGGGGCTGTCACAGGCCGTTGCCAGCAGGCTGGCGGCGATCAGCAATGGGATACGCATGCTCCATCCTTTCACATCAGCCGCGCACGCGGCGGGAGGCTGCCACTGATAGGACGGGAGACAGCCGGGCGAACTCACATAAGCCAATGACCCGGTTTAACGCTTTGCGTGCGTCGGCGGCGCGCAAATCCTTGCCGAGTATAGGGAACACGGACGGAAGGTGGCCCAAGAGAGGCACGGGAGAGAAACGTGACGGAAAGGTGCCATGCACAAGCCAGCCCCGACCAGTTCCTGTGAAAATCCTGCCTCCGGCTTCACCGATGAAATGACCGCATCGCTCCCGGCGCTGCGGCGCTTTGCGCAGTCGCTATGCCGTCAGCGCGATATGGCTGACGATCTGGTGCAGGAGACCATGGTTCGCGCCTGGTCATCGCGTCATACCTTCCAGCCGGGCAGCAAGTTCCGTCCGTGGGTGTTCACGATCCTGCGCAACCAGTTCTACAGCACCGCGCGCAAGCGCAGCCGGTTGACCCCGTGGGATCCTGAGGCAGCGGAGCGGATTCTGATCCAGCAACCCAATCAGGAAGAAGGGCTCCATCTCCACGATATCGAGGTGGCTCTGGGACAATTGCCCAACACGCAGCGCGAGATGCTGATGCTGATCGCGGGGGCGGGGATGAGTTACGAGGAAGCGGCCATCGCGACCGATTGCAAGATCGGCACCGTCAAGAGCCGGATCAATCGCGGGCGCGCGGCGATCCGGGCAATCATCGACGGCGCGGATGCCTTGCCCGAGGCCTAAACATGGGCGGGCCTGTCCACTGGACAGGCCCGCACACAGACGGCGCCGCGGATGTGCCTCACAATCAGCGCCGTCTGAAGCCCAAAGGCTTTACTGGGGAAGGTTGTCGGCCTTTTCCTCAAGCGCGTCAGCCTTGGCTTCGGTGGTGTCGCGCACGGCGTCAGCCTTGTTCTCAAGGTTCTGCTCGGCGGTCGAATCCACCCCGTCGACCGTCTTGTCGAGCGTGTCGGCACGGTCTTCCATCTGATCGGCGGTCTGTTCGCCCGCTTCGCGGACGTCTTCGGCCTGGGCTTCGAGTGCTTCTTCCTGCTTGCTCTCCGCACAGGCGGCAAGCGCGAGGGCCGATGCGCCGAGCGCAGCGATGGTAATGATCTTCTTCATGTGACGTGCTCCTTTGTTCAACGCACGGAACCGCGGCGAACGAGATTGACGATGGCGAGCAGGATCAGCGCGCCAAGGAAGGACACCAGCAATGCGCTGATATCGAATGCGCCCGAAGTGATCGGCGCAACGCCGAGCAAGGGCGAGATCAGGAACCCGGCAAGCAACGCGCCGACAATGCCGACCACGATGTTGAGGAGAATGCCCTGCTGCGCGTTGGTCCGCATCACGATGCTGGCGAGCCAGCCGAGAATGCCGCCGACGATTATGACAATTATTAGGTTCATTCGTTGTCTCCTGGCCGAGGAATGTTCCGGTCCGGCACCTTGACGCTGCCAGGCAGCGATGCGCGGAACGGCCTCGACGCGGCCCTGACTGACAGGTCGGCGACTATTCACCATCACCTATGTTGTGCTCCCAGTGTGGGTGCGACTCAGGCTTGCAGAGGGCCAATCGCGCCGGATCGCGGGCCATGTCCGCGCCTCCAGGCTCGCCCCAGAGCGGGACCATCGGTAAATCTGCCGGCGCAATACCCCGGAAAGCCGCGATTGTTGCGCAATCGGGCAAACGGGTGCGGGATATATCACTTGACGAAACTACCGGCTCTCCTGATGATCCCGATACGGCAGAACGGTCTGCCCGCAGGCCGACCGCAGCTTTCAGCACGCAATGTGTGGGCGCCGGATGATCGTACGGGCACGCCGAAGTCGCCCGGCCTCAATGGGCTAAGCGGCAATCCAGGGCGGAACGACCGGTGCGACAGATGCCGGACCACTTGCCAGGGAAAGACAAGAGGCGGCGGAGGGATCGCGCCGGGCCTGTGCGGAGTTCGTTCTCTGCGGTGCTCGACTGACCCTTTCGTAAAGGTGCAGTGGGGATGGGTGAATGGCCAGGACGGACAACCTTCAAGGCGCGCAAGACAATTGGATCGGGTGCCTGACGTATCAGAGCACCGCGACCAAGATTCCGGACGCAACCGAGCTGCAATCGCTCGCCCGGCAAGCCCGCGCGCGCAATCGCAGCGTCGGCGTCACGGGGATGCTGTTGTTCGAAGAAGGCCGGTTTCTCCAGACCCTTGAAGGCCCGCCCGAAGGGTTGGAGGCCATCTGGTCCTCGGTTGCCCGCGATCAGCGCCACAGCGAAATCGAAGTGCTGAGCAAGCACATGGCCCCGGCCCGGTTGTTCACCGGCTGGGACATGTTCCTGAGCAGCAATGTCAGCCGCATTCCCGATCCGGTCGGCGGCCAATTCGACCTGCCGCCAGCCGTGGCCGATCATGTTCGCAAGGCCGTGCAGATGTCGCTGGATGGCGACGATATAGGCCTCAATGCGTTGATGGCAGCGCTCGCCGAACAGGGTTGGACGAGCGATGCTGTGCTCAGCCTGCTAATTGAGCCTGCGGCCCGCGCGCTCGGCGATGCCTGGCTCGCCGATGATTGCACCGAGCTCGAACTGACAATCGCCATCAGTATGTTGCAGATGGCAGGCCACGCTGTGCGGTATGAAACGGCCCAGCAGGGTATCCGCAGCAGCCGTTACAGCATCCTCCTGGCTACCGCGCCGGGGGAGCCGCACATGCTTGGCACGGCGCTGCTGGCCGACCAGTTCACCGATGCAGGCTGGCAGGTGGAGATGGCTTTCCCCGATACCGAGGAAGCCTTGCTCAACCAGCTCGGCGCGCAAAAGCCCGATGCGATCGACATCGGTCTGTCCGATGCCCTGTTCCGCCAGCAATCGCTCGAACGTCTGCGCAGCGCGGTCGAACACAGCCGGCTTGTTCCGGCTAACCACCCCACGGTGGTGTCGGTGGGCGGCCGCCTGTTTGCCGAGGCAGCCGCGACCGCTGCCTCGGTCGGCGCGGATCATGCGCGCATGACGGTGGCGGGTGCCAGCATCCGCATGGCCGAACTGGTGCGCAAGAGCCGCCGCGAAAACAGCCGCCGAGGCCGTTAGAGCGGTTTCCGCTCTAGGCCGCAGCGCTGGCCAAGCGCATCAGGTTCTGTACCGCCAGCGGGCCCATTTGGCGCATCTGCTGAAGCACCGCCACCCGCGCACTATCGCTGCGATCCACACTGGCGGCGATCTTGCCGAAACCGTCGAGCCGGCTCTGGCGGATCCACGTCCCCAGCCGGTCATCCCCGAACCACGCGCCCTGGTTCATCAGGTTGACGCTGTTGGTGGTGCAATAGCTGGTCAGATCATGCGGGAACGGCACCGTGCGGCACAGCGCGTTCTTGGTCGCATCATCGGGATAATGCGCTTCGACAAAAGCGATCAGCGCTGCCGAGAAACACGGCTGCGGCACCCGCACCAATTGCGGCACGATCCGGTCGCTCTGAAAGATCGGCACCGGCGGCCGCACCTCGACCGCCGAGGCGGTGCAATCAATGTAGAGCGCATCCGCCGCCGCCGGTTCGCTGCCTTCGTCCAGTTCAATCGCCGCGGCCGTGATCGCCTTCACGCGGCCCTTGCGCACGACATTGGTGACCCGGCGCAATTGCTCGACCTCGCCTGCCGAGATCGTGGCGTAGTGGAACATGGTGGGCGTCACGTCAGGATCGATCCGCAGCATCATGCCCGCCGCTTCCAGCCGCGCGAACACGTCGTCCGGCGAAGTGCCTTCCGCAAAGGCCTGCATCTGCGCCAGCTGCCCGCCGAACACCGCGTCGAAGAACTCCACGCCGGGCTGGGTGCAATTGCGGTTGATCAGCCAGCTTTCGCGCGGCTTGACCCACTGGATCGCGTCCGGCGGCGTGCCCATCGCGAGCAGCCAGCCGACCGCATCCATCGCGGTCTTGCCCGCTCCCAGCACAACGAAGCGCGACGGTCGCTCCGGCTTGCGCCACAGGCGCAGCAGCTCGCCGGGGGGCACCAGTTGCACGCCCTCCCCAACGGTAAAGCGCGGGGTGTGGTTGGCGGGAATGGTCGGGCTGTTATAGGCAGCGTCCACCGTCTTGCGGCGCACCGTCACCTGCGTTTCCGCGCCCGACATCACCGAGACGACGCGGCCGTCCCCGCGATATTCGCTCATCGGCAGATAGGTGACCTGCCCCGACGGCAGCAGCCGCTGGCGCATGACCTTGTCGTAATAGCCGCTGACCTCCGCGCCCGACGCCAGTTCATAGAGGCCGGCATTCGCGCCGTGAGTGTCCTTGCGGTTCTCCCCCAAGGGGAGCGAATTGACCCCATAGAACGCCGAGGGCTGGTGCAGCGCGACAAAGCCATATGCGTCGTTCCAGTGCCCGCCGGGCTTGGCCTGCCGGTCGACAATGGTGACAAGCGCATCGGTCTCAGCGATGATCGTATCGGCAAAGGCCATGCCGACCGCTCCGCCGCCGATGATCAGATAGTCGGTTTCGATGGTGGTCATGGCGTGCCCCTGCTTGCAATCTATTTACACTGTAAATTTACACCGTAAGATTGAGGAGTCAAGCGCCCTTCGCTATGCTCGCCACTGATACGGAGAACCCCCTTGTCCCGCGCGCTTACCGATGATGACCTCGCCCGCTTTCAGGCCCAGCTCTGCGATGTGGCCGAGGTGATGTTTGCCGAGCGCGGGGCAGAGCAGGTTTCGATGCGGCAGATCGCCGCCGCGCTCGGGGTGAGCCCGATGACGCCCTATCGCTACTTCGCCAGCCGGGACGATATTCTCGCGGCCGTGCGCATCCGCGGCTTCGAGCGCTTCGCCGATCAGCTGGAGGCCGCCTATGCCGCAACCCCCGGCGCCGCTGCCAAGGCCGCAGCGGCCGGGCGCGCCTATCTCGATTTCGCGCTGAGCAACGCCAACACCTATCGCCTGATGTTCGAACAGCATCAGCAGGAGGACGGGAGCGACAGCGCGCTGGGCCGCGCTGTTGCGCGGGCGCGGGCGACGCTGTCGGTCTATGGCGACGGGCTGATCGGCAGCGGCATGGCGGAAACCGAAGCGCGCGCGCTGGAACTGCTGATCTGGTCGACCTTGCACGGCGCGGTCACTCTGGAACTGGCCGGCACGACGCCGCCCGGCTCAGCCCGGCAAACGCTGGAATGGCTCGGCAGGCTCGGGATGCGCGCCTGACGCGGGCGTCAGCTGTCCGGCTCGCCCGCGCCCGCGCCGCCGCCCAGCGACACGAACAGCGTCGCACCGTTTTGCAGCCATGCGCGCCGGGTCGCGAGCAATTGCTGCTCGGCGCTGAACAGGTTGCGTTCGGCGTCCAGCACTTCGAGGTAATCGGCCACGCCCTCGCGGTAGCGCGCCCGCGCGATCCGGGCGATTTCGACCTGCGCCGCCCGCGCCCGTTCCAGGGTCGCGATCTGCTGGGCGAGATATTCGCGCCCGGCCAGCGCATCGGACACCTCGCGGAACGCCTGCTGCACCGTGCGGTCATAGGTCGCCACCTGTTCGACCTCCCGCGCCTTGGCCAGATCGAGGCTCGCTTCGCGCTGGCCGAAGTCGAAGATCGGGAGGGAGATCGAAGGCCCGAAGCTCCAGCCCAGGCCATCACCATCGAACAGGTTGCCGAGGCTGGTGGAGGTCAGGCCGACATTGCTGGTCAGCGAAATCGACGGGAAGAACGCCGCGCGCGCCGCGCCGATATTGGCGCGGGCGGCGCGCAACTGTTCCTCGGCCGCGATAATGTCGGGCCGGGCCAGCAGCAGTTCGGACGGCAGCCCCGCCGCCAGCCGCCGCTCGTCCGCCTGCGCTGCGAGCGAGAGGCCTTGCGGCAGGTTGTCCGGCACAGTCCCGCCCACAAGCACCGCCAGCTGGTTGCGCAATTGCGCCAGCGCCAATCGCTCGCTGGCGATCTGCTGTTCGGCTTGGGTCAGCAGCGTCTCCGCCTGCCGGTAGGGCAGCGCTGAGGTTACCCCGGCATCCAGCCGCAGCTTGGCGATCTTCAAGCCTTCCCGGCGGCTCGCCGCCGTCGCCTCGGCCAGGACGATCTGTTCCTCGGTCTCGACGATCTCGAAATAGGTCGTGGCGGTGTCGGCAATCAGTGAGAGATAGAACGCCCGCTGCGTCGCGACCGACGCGAGGTAGCTCGCCCGGCCCGCTTCACTCAGGTTCTTGACCCGGCCCCAGAAATCAAGCTCGAACGCGCTCACTCCAACCCCGATGTCATAGCGGTTGAAGGTGAAGGAGGCGGGCAGATTGCCGCCCCCGGCCCCGATCGCGGGGTTGCCCGCCGTGGCCTGCCGCGTGCGCGTGCCGCTCGCGGTGGCCACAACGCTCGGCAAGCGGCGGCTGTTCTCGATGCGGAAGCTGGCGCGGGCCTGCTCGATACGGGCGGTCGCCGCCATCAGATCGCGGTTGTTGGCGAGCGCGCTGGCGATCAGGTCTTGCAGGCGCGGGTCGCGATACCATTCGCGATAGGACAGCTGGGATGCGACCACCGTGCCATCCGGGCGGTAGGCGGGATCGAAGGCGGGTGCGGTCGCCAGCTCCGGGCGGGTGTGATCGGGCGCGAGATTGACGCAGCCGGCCAGCATCGTCGATGCCAACGTAAGAGTGACGAGGCGCTTCATTGGGCAGGCTCCCCACCATGTTGTGGATCATGCGGCAGCGCGGGAGGCTCGGGCTTGTCCTTGCGCTTGCCGCGGCCAAGGCGGCGCACCATCAGGTAGAGCAGCGGGATCAGGAAGATGCCGAGCACTGTCGCCGCGACCATCCCGCCCAGCACACCCGTACCGACCGCAATGCGGCTGGCCGCACCCGCGCCGCTTGCCAGCACCAGTGGCACCATCCCCATCGCAAAGGCGAGCGAGGTCATGATGATCGGCCGCAGCCGCAGCCGCGCCGCTGACCGGACGGCGTCCAGTGGGGTCTCGCCACGGTCTTCCTCCTCGATCGCGAATTCGACGATGAGGATCGCGTTCTTGGCCGCCAGACCGATGATCGTGATCAGGCCGACGTTGAAATAGACATCGGCCGAAAGCCCGCGCAGCATCGAGAACAACACCGCACCCAGCACGCCCATTGGCACGATCAGCAGCACGGCAAGCGGGATCGTCCAGCTTTCGTACAGCGCGGCGAGCACCAGGAACACAACCACCACCGACAGGCCCAGCAGCAGGCCGATCTGCCCGCCCGCCTGCTTTTCCTCGAACGACACGCCGGTCCATTCATAGCCGATGCCTTGCGGCAGCTCGCCTGCGAGCCGCTCCATCTCGGCCAGCGCTGCGCCGGATGATTGGCCGGGCGCGGCCATCCCCGAGAGGGTCATGGCCGGATAGCCATTATACCGCGCCAGACTGGCAGGAGCAGCGGACCATTCCGCTGTGGCAAAGGCGCCGAACGGCACCAGCTCGCCCACGGCATTGGGAATGCGCAAGGCCAGCACATTATCCGGCGTCATGCGGAAGGGCGCATCGGCCTGCACCAGCACCTGCAACACCCGCCCTTCGCGGTTGAAGTCATTGGCGTAGGCCGAACCGAAGGTGATCGAGAGCGCAGCATTGACCTCGGCCATCGACAGGCCGAGCGCGCGGGCCTGCACCCGGTCGATCTTGATCTTGACCTCTGGGCTCGGCCCCTGATCCTCGGGCCGCAATCCCGTAATGACGGCGCTTTGCGAGGCCGCGCCCAGCAATTGGTCGCGCGCGGCGATCAGTGCCTCACGCCCCAGACCGGCGCGATCCTGCAACTTGAGCGTGAAGCCGGAGGCCTGCCCCAGTGACTGGATCGCAGGCGGCTGGATCACGAAGGCGGTCGCCCCGTCATTCTGCATGAACGTGCCCATCCCCTTGCCAAGCAGCGCGTCCGCGCCGCTTTCGGGGGCACCGCGTTCTTCCCACGGCTTGAGCGAGGCAAACATGAGGGCATTGTTCTGGCCTTGGCCAAAGAAGCTGAAGCCGCGGATCACCACGAGACTATCGACTTCGGGCTGCGCCATCCAGAAATCGGTGACGGGCTTCAGCGCCTCGTCCATCCGTTCTTCTGTCGCACCTGGAGGGGCCTGCACGGCGGTGATCAGATAGCCCTGATCTTCGGTCGGAAGAAACGCGGTCGGCAGGCGCAGGAACAAGAGCACGGTGACGGCGACGAGAGCGAGGAAAACCGCCATGCCGCGCTTGGGGCGCGAAAGGATGCGGGTGTTGGAGTGGTCGTACTTCCCCTCCATCCGCGTGAACCAGATGTTGAACTTGCCGAGGAAGCGCCCGGCAAACGCACGCGCGCTGGCCAGCCAGCCACGCCAGCCCGGCTGACGCGGGGCGGGATCACCCGGAGTCTCGGATGCGTGCCCTGCCCCATGTCCCTCACCTGAAATCGGCTTAAGGAACGTCGCGCATAGCGCCGGGGTGAGCGACAGCGCCAGAAACGCCGAGAAGAAGATCGCAATCGCCAGCGTCACCGAAAACTGGCGGTAGATGCCGCCGGTCGATCCGGGGAAGAAGGCCATCGGCACGAACACCGCGATCAGCACCAGCGTGATACCGATGATCGCGGTGGTGATCTGGTCCATCGCCTTGCGGGTCGCCTCCAGCGGAGAGAGGCCTTCCTCGCGCATGATCCGCTCGACATTCTCGATCACGACGATCGCGTCATCGACCAGAATTCCGATCGCCAGCACCATGCCGAACAGTGACAGCACGTTGATCGAAAAGCCAAACAGCCACAGCCCCAGACACGCGCCTGCGAGAGCAATTGGCACCACCAGCGTCGGGATCAGCGTCGCGCGCCAGTTCTGGAGGAACAGGTACATGACGAGGAACACCAGCACCATCGCCTCAACCAGCGTCTTGATCACCTCGTCTACCGAGGCCTGGACGAAGGGGGTGGTGTCATAGGGGATCGACCAGGTGACATCGCCCGGCAGGCCGGGGGCCAGCTCGGCCATGCGCGCCTTCACGCCCTCCGCGGCGGCGAGCGCGTTGGCGCCGGTGCCCAGCTGCACCGCCATCCCCGCCATCGGCGTGCCGTTGAGCGTGGTCGACGTGGCGTAGCTTTGCGCGCCAATCTCGATCCGGGCGACTTCCCCCAGCCGCACCACCGCCGCGCCGGTATTGGCGCGCAGGATGATATTCTCGAACTCCTCGACCGTCTTGAACCGGCCGTCGCTGGAGATTGTCGCGGTGATCTGTTGACCGGCGGCGAGCGGCTTGGCTCCGATCGACCCGCCCGCGATCTGCGCGTTCTGTTCGCGGATCGCGTTGAGCACGGCGGTGGGTGAGAGGTTGTAGGACGCCAGCGCATCGGGGTCGAGCCAGATGCGCATCGCATAAGGCGAGCCGAACAGCGTGACATCGCCCACACCCGGAACGCGGCGAAGTTCGTCGATCACCTGACTGGAGGCAATATTGCCGAGGTCGGTGCTGTTGAGATCACCCTTAGGCGACGTCAGCGCGACGATCAGCAGGAACCCGGCATTGGCCTGCCGGACGGTAATTCCCTGCTGGCGGACTTCTTCCGGCAAGCGCGCCTCGACCGTGCTGAGGCGGTTCTGCACTTCGGTCTGGGCGATATCGATATCGGTCCCGGCTTCGAAGGTCAGCGTGATGCTCGCCGTGCCGTTCGATGCGCTGGACGAGGCCATGTAGAGGAAGCCCTCGACCCCGTTGAGCTGCTGCTCGATCACCTGCGTGACGTTCTGCTCCAGCGTCTGCGCGTCAGCGCCGGGGTAGACCACACTGATCGTCAGCGATGGCGGCGCGACTTCGGGATATTGCTCGATCGGCAAGGCGCGTACGGCGATGATCCCGGCGAGCAGAATGCCGAGCGCCATCACCCACGCAAAGATCGGGCGATCAATGAAAAAGCGGGCCATAAATCAGCGCGCCCCGGTGGTTGCAACAGGCTTGGGCGCGGCGGCGGGTTTTGCTCCCTTGGTCCCGTTCACCGCTGTCACCGGCACGCCGGGCCGCAGCTTCTGGAGGTTGCTGACGATCACCACGTCGCCAGCCTTGAGCCCGCTCTGGACGATCCAGTTGCCATCCACCAGCGAACCCAGCTTCACTGGGCGCGGGGCGACCTGCCCCTTGGCGTCGATCACGAACACCGATCCGCCCTTCTCCGACAAGGTCACCGCCCGCTGCGGCACGGTGATGCCCTGCTTCAATTCGCCCACGAACAGCTTGGCCCGCACGAATTCACCGGGGAGCAGCAGCCCGCTCGGATTGGGAAACTCCGCGCGCAAGCCAATCGTGCCGGTCTCCTCATCGACCGAGAAGGCGAGGAAGTTGATATAGCCGGGGATGGGATATTCGCTGCCGTCGGTGAAGCTCAGTCGGACCTCGACCCGATCATTCGCATCCAGCGCAATCTTGCCCGCCGAGATCGCGCGGCGGATGGTCAGCACTTCGCTCGCGGCCTGGTTGAAATTGACATAGACCGGCGCGGTCTGTTCGATCCGGGTCATCAAGGTGCCTTCGGTCTGGCTGACCAATGCGCCTTCGGTGATTTCCGCCCTCCCGGCCCGGCCCGAAATCGGCGCGCGTACGGTGGTGTAATTGAGCTGGAGCGAGGCTGCTTCGAGCTGCGCGCGGATCTGCGCGACATTGGCCTCCGCCTCGCGCGCTGCGGCCTGAGCTGCATCAAATTCCTGACCGCTGATCGCGTTTTCGGCCACCAGCGGCTTGTAGCGTTCCACCACTGCGCGCGCGTTTCGCTGCGTCGCCTGCGCCCGGTCGAGCGCCGCCTTGGTCTGCGCATAGCTCGCCCGCAATTCGCGCGGATCGATTCGGAACAGGGGCTGGCCGGCGGTCACATAGGTGCCTTCGGTGTAGAGCCGCTTCTCGACGATCCCGGTCACCCGCGCGCGCACTTCGGCCTGTCGCACAGGCTCCACCCGCCCGGGCAATTCGATCACGTTGGGAATCGCCTGACTGACAATCGTGACCGTCTGCACCGGAATCGGCTGAGGTGCAGGCGGGGCCTGCTCGCCCGAGCACGCCGCAATGAGGAGAGAGGCAGCAAGGGCGGTGCAAATGCGCTTCATCGGGGGAGTTCTTTCATTTGCTAGTTTTATTGCAGTTGCGAAGGTGTAATGATCATTACACCATTGTCAATCTCCTCCGCACCACCGAGAGCCGTTTCGCCATGACGCCGCTGCCCGATGACTTGAGACTGGATCGACGCCGCAAGGCGATCATCGCGGCCGCGCGGGAGCTTTTCGTCGAACAAGGCTACGAACGTGCGACTCTCGCCGATATCGTCACCCGCGCCGGGGGATCGCTGGCGACAGTGTACAAGCTGTTCGGCAACAAGGACCAATTGCTCGAAGCGGTGGTGTTCGAAAGCGCCGCATCGGGTGAAGCCCTGATCCGCGAGGCGGCCGCAGCTGGACTGGCGCCGGTGCCAACTCTGCACCGCATCGCCAAGGGGCTGCACGAACACTTCCTCGACCCCGACGTGATCGCGCTGGTCCGAATCGTCATCGCCCGCAGCATCAGCGATCCGCAATTCGCCCGCCAGTTCTTCGAACGCACCGCCAACCCGACCCGCGAGGCGCTGGAAGACGTGTTTGCGCGCTGGCAGGCCAACGGCGTGGCGATGGACGGCACCCCCGGCTTCCTTGCCGAGATGTTCATGGGCCTGTTCGTCAGCGATCTGCAAACCCAGGCGATCAGCCACGGCGTGGGCATCAGCCCCTTGCCCGACCGGCTTCAGGAGCGGACAAACTTCTTCATCGCCGCCGCAGGGATCAACCGGCTTGCGGAGTCTCCGGCCTGATTGCCGCAAGGCGCGGCGCGGTGCGGCCTTTCCAGAAGGTCACAACGGCGAGACTACCCAGCAGGGACAGCCCGATCCCCGCCAGCGTCATCACGATCCGCAGCGGCAGCGCCAGCGCGCTGTCTGCCATCCGCGCCGAATGCAGCGGATAGAGCGCATTGCCCGCCCTCACGGCGAGCGGCGCGGCGGGGGCATCGCGCGCCAGCAGGATCGTGCCGTCACCGGCGAGCGTCAGGGTGGTTCGGCCATTGGGATGCCATTCGGACGGACGGCGCAAGCGGATCGTCACTGCCTCGCCCGCAGCCTTGGGCCACACGATCATCCGCGCTGTCCCATCGGGAAAGCGGGTGCGTGCGGCGGCGAGCAGCGCGGGCCAGTCTGCCTCTGCGTCTGAGGGCGCAGCTGGCGGCTTTGCCTGCCACGAATCAACTGCACCCGCGGGAGAAAGCGGCGAGAGCACCGCCTGCCCCAAAGGCCTTAGCACCATCAGCGCGCCCGTGATCGCGGCAAGCAGGATCGGCAGCGCCAGCACCGCACCAATATCGCGGTGGTGGCGGATGATGGCGGGCCGGGTCATCCGCGCAGGCAGCGCGCGCCACTGGAAGGTTCGCCGCGTCGGCCACCACAGGATCACACCGGTGATGCAGAACAGCGCCGCCGCGATCCCGAGCCAGCCCGCCACCAGTTCGCCCGTCTCGCCAGCAAGCAGGTGATGGTGGAGATCGAACAGCCAAGTCTCGGGCCGGTCCCACGTGCTGCCCCAACGCGCAAGCAGCGTCCCGTCATGCGCGAGGTATGCACCCCCGCCATCTGGCAAACCAGCCTGCGCCACGCCGAACTCGGCCGAAGGCAGCGTCACGTAGCCTGCCCCGAGCTTCTCGCCCGCTCCGATGATGGCCAGTGTTTCGGCCTCGGTGGGCGCGCGCGGGGTTTGGGCGACGCTCGCCCACCACGGCTTCCACAGGAGTAGCGCACCACTCAGCCCGAGCACCGCCAGGCCGATGCCAATCAGCCCGCCCATCCAGCGATGCAGCAGAACCAGCGCAGCCCGCATCAGAAGCTGCCGAGCCAGCCGAGCGTCACCGTCCGCCCGCGTCCGGCAAAGAAGCGCAGGTTATCGGTCGGGCGCTGGGTGTCAGAGTTGTAGTCGATATATTGCCGGTCGAGCAGGTTCTGCCCCGCAAGCGTGAAGCTGCCGAAATCAGTCGCCACGCTGACCGCGCCATCGAGCAGGTGGAAGCCCTCGAAGTCATTGCGCGGATCGCCGCCGTCGAAGCGCTTGGAGAAGTGCGTGCGCGATTGCAGCCGCAGGTTGACCGGGCCGAGCGCCCAGTCGGCTGACAGGTTCAGCCGGTCAGGCCCGATATTGGCCCCGTCCAGATCAGCGTTGACCACGCCGTCGCCATTGGTGTCGACTCGGCCATTGATATGCGCATAGCCGACGCCGAGCCGCAGGCCGGGGATCGGCGTGGCGGTGGTGAGGTTCAGCTCCAGCCCCTCGATCTCGATCCGTTGGCGTTGCACTTCGAACACATCGCCAACCAGCACGAGCAACTGGCCCTCGTCACTGTCCGACCAGTAATAGGTCGCGCTCGCCTCGATCGGTCCGCGATTGACCTCGATCCCGATCTCGCGGTTATCGGCCACCACCGGCGCGATATCGAGGAAAGTGTCGAGGTCGACATTCGGCGTGCGGATTGCGCGGGTGATGCGGCCGACATCGGGCACGGTGTAGCCCTGCGCATAGCTGGCATAGGCGCGGATGCCGGGGCTTGGCTCGATCACGATCCCGCCATTGGGCAGCACCCGGTCAAAGCTGGGCGTGCCGCCGCCAACCTGTTGCGGGCCGTAGAACCACAGGGTCTGATAGTCGGGAATGTCGATCTGGACATTCTCCCAGCGCACGCCGCCCGCCAGCCGGACCTTGCCGTCCCACAATGCGAGGTTGGCCTGGCCGAAGGGGGCGATGGAGCGGTAATCGGTCGGCGGCACCCATGCGCGGTCGGTCGCCGCGAGTTTCTGGACGGTCGAATCATTGAGCAGGTCGATCCCGGCGACGATATTGAGCGGGCCGAAGCCGCGTTCCCAGCTGGCGTTGACGCCCCACTTGCGGCTGATGTTCTGCGACTGGTCGAACAGGGTGCCGACCGGGGCAATGGCGGGGTCCTGGAAGTCGGCGAAGGTGCCGCCGCCATAGATATCGGCGGTGCGGTTCCAGAAGCCACGCACCCGCAGCGCGCCGCCCGCCAGATCATCGGCGGTCAGCGTGAGCGCAAGGCTCTCGGCCAGATTCTCCGGCGCCTCACCGGGAACGATGCCCGCCGCGCCTGTGGAGGGCAGGCCGGTGGCGCGGTTGCCGTTCACCGCGATCAGATCACCGTCGCCCTGCAAGCGGAAGCGCTGACCCATCGCTTCGAGCCTGACGCCTTCGCCCAGTTCCACACCCGCCTTGGCGAAGAAGCTGAGGCTGTCCGAATCCATCAGATCGCCCTGCGTGCCATCCGGCGCAATCCGGCGCTCACGCGCATCGCGGAACACACCCCGCCGTTCGTAAGCCGCGCCGACGACAACATCGAACGCGCCGGACCGGTTGGCGACCAGCGCGCCGACCTTCCCGCCGAAGCCGTCGCTGCGGAAACCGCTTTCGGCGGTGCCTTGCAGGATCGTGCGGGCGCTCCAGCCGTCTTCGGCAGGAGCGGAGACCGTGACCTGATTGATGACCCCGCCCGTGCCGCCAATGCCTTGGAGCGCGTTGGAGCCGAGGATCAGCTCGACCCGGTCGATGAAGAACGGGTCAATGGTGAACCCGTCGCGCGATCCATCGCGCAGGGGTGCCGTCTGGGGTATGCCGTCAATCGCGAACAGGGGTGAGCGTCCGCGCAGAGTCTCGCCCTGCCCGGTCAGTTTCTGGCGCGAGGGCGAGAAGCTGGGGGTCAGCGCAGCGACCGCGTCTACCACCGAGCCGGAAATCTGGAGCTGCCGCTCCAGCGTTTCGCGGTCGATCACATCGGCCGTCAGCGGCAGGGCGGTGACCGGCAGATTGGTACGCGCTGCGGTGACGATGATCGGCTCGGCTGCCTGATCCTCGGCGCTGGCAGGGGCCAGGCCAGACGTGTCAGCAGTCTCTGCGGCCTGAGCGGACGCGGCGAAAGGGAGAATGGCCGCAGACAGCAGCAGTGCGAGGCGCATCGGGGAATCGCTCCTGATAATCATTCGCAAGCCTATTGCGGATGATTATCAATAAGGCAATCCCTTTCTGCCCTCGCCCTGCGCTGTCTGTTGGCTCGTGCTGTCAGCCCTAACCGGCGTCCCCATCTGCATGGCTGCGGCCTTCCTGTGTCGCCGCTTCCGATCCACCCGCGCCGTTGCCGCCATTGGCTTCCCACCAATAGGGCTGGCGCGTCGCGGTACCGGTGCCGACTTCGTTCAGCGTCCTGGCATCATACAGCCGCCCGCCGAGCATTACCTGTTCGATATTGTCCGAATTGGCGATGTCAGCGCTGGGATCGTCGGTGAGGATCACGAGGTCAGCCAGCTTGCCCACCTCGATGCTGCCGATGTCCTTCGCCATGCCGAGTGACTGGGCCGAGGTGATCGTGCCCGCCTTCAGCGCCTCGACCGGGGTCATCCCGCCGCGCACGAAGCTCCACAGCTCCCAATGCGCGCCGATGCCGGCCTGCTGGCCGTGCGCACCGATGCTGACCTTGACGCCGCGCTGCGCCAGCTTGCGCGCCTCACGGGCGTTGTCGTCATCGACGAAGGCCCAATCGGGCGCCTTGGTGCGGCGGCCGGTCTCGGCCAGCAGCATCTTGGGCGGGGTGTGCACCATCAGCGGGTTTTCCCAGACGTTGGTCGCTTGCCGCCAATAGGGATCGCCCGCCAGCCCGCCATAGGTCACCACCAGCGTGGGGGTGTAATTGCTGTTCGACTGGCCGAAGAATTGCAGCACGTCTTCGTAGAACACATCGACCGGCACATTGTGCTCGATGGTCGAGTTGCCGTCGGCGACGAGGTTCATGTCCATCCCGAACAACGATCCGCCCTCAGCCACCACCAGCATATTCTCGGCTGCCGCGGCACGCGCGACCATCTGACGCTGCTCGCGCCGGGGCTGGTTGTAGTTCTTGACCGAGATGCCGCCCTGCGCCTTGATCCGCCGCACATGGGCGAGCGCATCGTCATAGGTGTCGATCCGCGCATAGACATCCGGCGCCTTGGCCCCGTAGATGATCTCGCCGGTCGAGAAGATGCGCGGGCCGAGCGTCAGCCCCGCACGCTGGCGTTCGGCGGCGGCGAACACGGTGCTCGCCTGGCTCGACGGGTTGTGGACGGTGGTCACCCCCAGCGCCAGATCCTGGAGCAGCGACCAGTTCTGCTGCGGAATCAGATCGCCGACTCCGTAGCCGCCGTGGGCATGGGCATCGACGAGACCGGGCATGATGGTCTTGCCGCTGGCGTCGATAAAGCGCGTGCCATCCGGGAAGGCCATCTTCACAACCGTCGCATCATAGACGCCGGTGATCCGGTCGCCGGTGATGACGATCATCCCGTTTGCGATCACGCCCGCATCCTCCGCGCCGAGGCCCGCGCGCATCGTCAGCACCCGCGCGCCGGTGATCACCGTGGTGCCGGTGGGCTTGGATGCCTGCACCGTCACACCCAGCGGAATGCCGGTGGTGGGCGGCGTATAGGGCTTGGTTTTGTCCGCATCCGCCTTGGGCGCAGCAGGGAAGAACTCGGCAACCTTGGCGCTCTGCAAGCTCGGCCCGATCGACCAGAACAGCGTCTCGCCGCCGCCCGACCAGCCGAGGTAATCCGCACCGCCGGTGCTGACCTTGGTGACGGGGATCGACCCGCCGGTCTCGCTCACATCCACCGGCTTGCCGCCGGGGATCAAGGGCATCGCGAAGACTTCGTAGTTCTGGCGGAACGCGATGGTGCGGCCATCGGGAGCGATCCGCAGGTCATTGGCAAGATCGCCCTTGGCGTGGACGCGCTTGGCTTCCCCGTTGAGGTCGGTCGAGACCAACGCCAGCCCGCCGCCTTCGCGCGCGAGCATGAACAGCCGGTCGGAGGCAGCGCCCCACTGCGGGTTCCCCCCGTCGCGCGTCACCAGCCGCGCCTCACCACCATTGACCGGCATCACGTAGATCCCGGCATTCTCCGAATAGTCCGGCGCCGTCAGGTATCCACCTTCGCGCTTTTCAAAGGCGATCATGGAACCATCGGGCGAGAAGGCGAGATTGCCGAAATGCCCCGGCCCGGTCAGCACACGGCGATTCTGGCCGTTGGCGTCGGCGATGACGATCTCGCCCAAGCTGGCATCGTTCCAGCGCACATAGGCAAGGCTCGCCCCGTCGCGGCTGAAGGCGGGGAAGGCTTCGAGCACGTCGGTGGTGTCGCCGGTCAGCGGTGCGGGCGCGTCCCTGCCCTTGGCCGATTTGCTGTGCAGCCGTCCGAGGCTTTCGAACACCACCCGGCTGCCATCAGGCGACAACGTGGCAAAGCGCGGCATTGTGGTAACAAAGCTGTCGGGCGAGACGGCAATCTGCGGGTGCGGCGCATCGGCCACCCCGCGCGTGTCGTTGACCGTGAAGGGGATCACCGCATGGCCCGATCCGTCGCGGCCCACCCGGTTGAGCTTCCCGCCGGCCCAGAACACGATCCCCGAACTATCGGGAAGCCAGTCGATATTGGGATAGACCCCAGTGACGGCCCAAGTCTCCTGCACGTCGAGATCGAGCTTGCCGTAGATCATCCGCTCCCGCCCGCTGGCGAGGTCTTTCACCCACAGCTGGCTCTGGTCCTTGTCGCGGCGGACGAAGGCGAGTTCCTTGCCATCGGGCGAAGGCGCCGGGCGCACCGCGCCGCCATAGCCGCCAACCGCGGTGCTGACTTCGCCGGTCGCCAGATCGTGGCGCTCGATCGCGAAGATGCCCGCGTTGGAATCCTGTGCGTATTCGAAGGTGTTTCCGGGCGTGGTGTTGCGGGTGTAATAGATCGCACTGCCATCAGGCGCGAACACCGGCTCACCGAGTTCCTTCTGCAAGCGTTCATTGGCGCGTTCGACCACCTGCACCCCGCCGCCGCCGCTGACATGGTAAAGCCAGATCTCGCCCGTCCCGGCGCTGCGTTCCGTGGTGAAGTGCTTCTTGGCGGCAATAAAGCGTCCGTCCGGCGACCAGGTCGGCTGGTTCAACAGGCGGAAATCTTCCTTGGTCACCTGCCGCTTGTCAGAGCCATCCGTGTTCATCACCCAGATATTGTCCCCGCCGCCGCGATCCGAGGTGAAGGCGATGCGGCTGCCATCGGGCGAGAAGCGCGGCTGGACATCCCACGCAAGGCCATCGGCAATACGCTTGGGCGTGCCGCCGGTGATCGGCATGGTGTAGATATCGCCGAGCAGCGTGAAGGCGATCGTCTTTCCATCGGGCGACACATCGACATCCATCCACGTGCCTTCGTCGGTCTTGATCGGCACCTGCTTGATGGTGGCACCCTTTGGCGCCTCGACGCTCCAGCTTTCCTCAGCCTTGGCGGCTTTGCCCTTGGTCTGAGCAGCAAGCGGTGTGGCAATGCAGGCGGCCCCGGCAAGCAGGGCGGCGGCGATATGGCGCATGAAAATGTCTCCTCTGTTGGAGCGGGAGACTAGCGGCGCGAAAGGATATTGCTAGGGGGCGGAACGCCGTTGGTCGATTAGCAGCAGCCACTGTTGGAACAGCCCCAGCAGTATTCCTGCTTGAGCTTTGGCGGTTCTTGCCCGAACACCCACTCTGGCAATCGGGCCTGGGACCACCGGCCGCAACAGGGGATGACGGACAATGACGCAACGCCTGCGCTTTGGAGCGCTTTTGCTGGCCTGGTCCCTGCCGCTTGCACCGCTGAGCGCGCAGGTTGGCCCGCAGGAGGTCGCGGCACCCGTGGGTGAGACCGGGCTGGTGGCGGTGCGCACCGAAGCGGCCAAGGGCCGTATCCTCGTTACCCTGCCCGCCCCTGCACAAGACGGCGTGTCGCTGCGCCTGCTCTACAGCACCGCGCTCAAGACCGGGCTTGGTTCGGCGCCGCTCGGGCTGGATCGGGGGCGGATCGGCAATACCCAGCTCCTCGCTTTCCGCCGGATCGGCGGCAAGATCGCCGTGCAGTTTGAAAACCCGCGCTTCCGGGCCAGCGCGGGCGATGCCGCGCAGCAAAGCGCAGTCGCCAGCGATTTCGGGATTTCGACCGTCTGGTTGACCGACATTGCCGAGACGCTGCCCGATGGCCGGTTGGTGATCGACATCGCCCCGTTCCTCGCGCTCGACACGCTGGGCATTGCCGCCTCGCTCAACCAGGAAGCGGATGTGCTGGGCGTTGGCGCGGCCACCGCGATCGCCGGGCAAGGCTTCCGGCTGGACGACAAGCTGAGCCTGGCCGATCCGGCCTCCGTACGGCTGTTTCCCGACAATATGGAGGTGGACGCGATCCAGACCTTCGTCTCCGACAAGCCGGGGGCCGAGATCGAGAACATCGTGCCCGAACCCCGGAAGGTGACGCTGACCGTCCATCACAGTTTTGTCCGCCTGCCCGAACCCGGCTTCGCACCCCGCCGGTTCGATCCTCGGCTGGGCGGCTTTGCGACTCAGGCGGTGGACTTCTCCGCGCCGCTGGGCGCGCCGGTGGTATATGATCTGGCCAACCGCTTCCGGCTGGAAAAGCTCGATCCCGCTGCGTCCCGTTCGCGGGTGAAAAAGCCGATTATCTTCTATCTCGACCGCAACACGCCCGAACCGATCCGCTCGGCCTTGCTGGAGGGGATCGGCTGGTGGTCCGATGCGTTCGACCAGGCGGGCTACATCGATGCCTTCCGGGTCGAGATGCTGCCCGAAGGGGCCGATCCGCTCGATGTGCGCTACAACATGGTCAACTGGGTCGACCGGGCAACGCGCGGCTGGGCTTACGGCCAGCAGATCGTCGATCCGCGCACGGGGGAGATCGTGAAGGGCATGGTGGTGCTCGGCTCCTTGCGGGCGCGGCAGGACATCCAGATCTTTCAGGCGCTGGTCGGTGCCGCAGAACTGAACAGCGGCGGGCCGAACGATCCGGTGAAGGTCGCGCTCGACCGGCTGGCCCAACTGGGCGCGCACGAGGTCGGCCATACGCTGGGCTTTGCGCATAACTTTGCCGCCAGTACGCAAGACCGCGCCTCGGTGATGGACTACCCCCCGCCCCGGATCGGCCTTGCCGAGGGCAAGCCCGACCTGTCGGACGCCTATGCCAAGGGGATCGGCATCTGGGACGTGGCAACCGTGCGCTGGCTCTATGCCGACGCGGGCGAACGCGAGACAGCCGAAGCGGCGGCACGCTACCGCTTTGTCCAGGACGACAACGCCCGCGCGGCCGATACGTCCCAGGTGTGGGGCGGCTTGTGGGACGATGGCGCGGACCCTACTGCTGAGCTCAACCGGCTGATGGGAGTGCGCGCCGCCGCGCTGTCCCGCTTCGGGCTGGATGCTCTCAGCCCCGGCGAGCCGGTTGCGAACCTTCGTCGGCGGTTCGTACCCCTATGGTTGCTGCATCGTTATCAACTGGTTGCCGCCGCCAAGGCGATTGGCGGGGTCGATTTTGTCTATGCCGTCAAGGGTGGCGGTCGTGAAGCGGCAGCGCCGGTGGCGCCTGCACAACAGCGCGCGGCGCTCGATGCGGCGCTGGCAACCCTGCGGCCCGAGGCCTTGCGCGTCCCGCCTGCGCTGGTCCCGCTGCTCTCAGCCGCGCAGAACGGGACGACCGACCGCCAGTACGAGACCGAGATCTTTGCCACCGCCGGCGGCCCGGTGTTCGATCCGCTGGTCGCCGCCGACGCCGCCGCCCAACTGACCGCACAAACGCTGCTCGCCCCGCGCAGACTGGCGCGACTGGTCGTCCAGAGCCAGAGCGATGCTTCGGCGCTGGGCGTGGGCGAGTTGCTCGACCGGCTGACGGCAACCGTGCTGGCTTCGACCGGCGACGATCTCGGCCGCCGTATCGCCTATCGCACGCTGGCGACCATGGCGCAGGTTGCGCGCCGCCCGGATGCCACCCCTGAAGTCGCCGCCGCGATCGACCAGAAGCTCACCGATGTCGGCACAGCGCTGGCCAAGCGCAAGGCGAGCGGGGCCGAGCGGGCCTGGGCGTTGAGCCTGTCACGGCGCTTGCTCGATCCCGCGCAGCGCGATCAGCTGGCGGCCAGCCTGCCAAGGATGGTGACCGTGCCGCCGGGCGACCCGATTGGCGAGGATGACTGGATGGACCTGTCCAGCCTGCTCGCGCCGGTCGAATGATCGCGCAAAGAAAAGACAACGGGAAGGGGATGATGATGACCAAGGCAACCACCGCGCGGCGCTTCGGACTGCGCACCGCCACTGCGCTGGCACTGGCCGCTGGCGTGCTCGCATCGGGCGGCACCGCCCACGGGGCAGAGCGTGCGCCGCTGACTGCGGATCAGCAGCAGGCCTTCGATATCTACCGTGACATCATCGCCATCCGCACCGCGCGCGGGCAGGCCAAGACACCCGAGATGGTCGCCTATCTGGTGGCGCGGCTGAAGCAGGCGGGATTCGCCGATGCCGACATCATGGTCAGCGACTACGACAGCAATGGCGAACGTGTGCAGGGCCTCATCGTGCGCTTTGCCGCCGCCAAGCCCGATGGGCGCAAACCGATCGTGCTGCTCGGCCACATGGACGTGGTCGACGCGCTGGCCGAGGATTGGGAGCTACCCCCCTTCACCGTGACCGAGAAAGACGGCTTCTTCTTCGGGCGCGGTACGACTGATAACAAGTACGGCATCACCAACCTCACCCAGACCTTCATCCGCCTGAAGCGCGAAGGCTGGACGCCCCGGCGCGATCTCTATCTGGTGTTCTCCGGCGACGAGGAAACCGGCATGATCTCCACCCGCGCTCAGGCGGACTATGTCGCCAAGTCCATCGACCCGGCCTATGTTCTCAATTCCGATGCGGGCGGTATCACGCTCGCGCCCGACAACAAGCCGCTGGCCATGGCCGTGCAGGCGGCGGAAAAGACCTTCGCAACCTTTGAACTCACCGTGACCAACCCCGGTGGTCATTCCTCACGCCCGCGCAAGGACAATGCGATCTACGAATTGTCCGACGCGTTGCAAAAGATCGCCGCCTATCGCTTCCCGGTGCAGGCCACCCCGCTCACCCGCTCCTTCCTAGGCGCGCTCGGACAGATCACGCCAGGCGAGACCGGGGCGGCGATGCGCGCCTTCGCCGCTAATCCTGCCGACGCAGCGGCGATTGCGGTGCTGCGCGCCAACCCGGAAACTGTGGGCACGCTCGGCACCACCTGCGTCGCGACCATGCTCAAGGCCGGCCATGCCGAGAACGCTCTGCCGCAATCGGCGACTGCGACGGTCAATTGCCGGATCTTCCCGGGGGAAGGCGCCGCCGCGACCGAGGCTGCGCTCAAGCAGGTGATCGGCAATGACAAGGTCCTCTTCAAGCTGGTCACCGACGTTACCGAAAGCCCGGAATCCGCCGTGCCGGACGAGGTGATGGCGGCGCTGCGCAAGACCATCGACGCGCGCTATCCCGGCCTGCCAATCCAGCCCTACATGGAATCGGGCGGCACCGACGGAATGCACTACCGCGCCCGCGGCTATGCGACGGTTGCGATCTCGGGCGCAGCCAGTCGGCCGCAGGACATGTTCGCGCACGGCCTGAACGAGCGGCTGTCGGTCGATGCGTTCTATGGCGGGCTCGACCACTGGTATCGCCTGCTCAAAGACCTTGCAGGCTGACATCGCGCGACCGCCGTGCGCCCTATTTCTGGAGCACCACCTTGGTGCTGCCGCTGACCATCAGCGCAAGCCGCGCGGCATCCCAGTTCGTCAGTCTGATGCAGCCATGGCTTTGCGCGCGGCCAATCGTCTCGGGTGCGGGCGTCCCGTGGATTCCGTAATGATCCTTGGACAGATCAATCCAGACGACACCAACCGGACCATTGGGCCCTGGGGGAAGTTGCTGTTTCTCTTCGCTGTCGGGAACGTCCCAGAACAGCTTGGGATCAAACGCGAAATGCGGGTTGTAGGCCACGCCCTTCACCTCCCAATTGCCAATCGGTAGCGGATCGTTCTGCGATCCGGTCGTGACCGTGAACATGGCTACGAGCCGATCCTGCGCATCGAACGCCTTCAACCAGCCTTCGGATTCATCAACGAGGATCCGTACGACATCAGGCTGGCCGGTTCCCACTCCCAAGGAGCGCAGGGTTTCCAGCCATTCCTTATTGTCCACCAGCGACGCATCAATCCGGTCGGCCCCGACATTGGGAACGCGCAGCTTCTGTCCCGGCGCAAAGCGCGGCTCCTGAGTGCCGGGATTGAGCTGAGCCAGCACCTCAGGGGTCGTGTGGAACCGCTCGGCTAGTTTTTCGGCGAGGTTTTCATATCCTAGGTGGGGCATTTCCGCCTGTTGCGCGGCGTCCTCCGGTATCGGACTGAATGGGATGTCGCCCCAAGCCTTCGGGATCGTGACAATCCGGGTCGCGGCAATGTTGTCCCATTTGGCGAGCGCCAACCGTGTCGCGTCATCAAGCTCTCCCGTCACGGGCAGATCACGGGCTTCCTGAAACCCCTTGAGCGCATTCGCCAACGACACGCCTTGCTTGCCGTCGATAACGCCCGGTCCGAAGCCGAGCCTTTCCAGCACCACCTGCGCCTGCATGACGGGGCGCAATTCGGTATCGGCATCGTCGATTTGGGCCGCCTCGCCTGCAGCTGGATCACGCGAGGCCATGGAGTCGGCGCCGTTGTTGTCGGTGGCGACAGCGGAGGCAGGCTGATCGGACTGTCCAGCGTCTCCAGCCCCATTCGGGCCGCAAGCGCCGAGCATTCCGAACGAACAGAGGATGGCGGCAGTCATTGATGTCAGACGCAAGACACTTCCTTCGATTATCAACTGCGCCTTCGACGCAAGAATTCCGCTCCAGACCTTGCGCACAATGCGCCATCAGACAGATGGCAGACATGGGAAATCCGCGGCGATCTGCCCTATCGCACGAGACGTGAGGCCAGATCCTATCCTGCTTTTGGTATTTTCGTGGGAGGATGCAGTTGGCGGAAGACGCGCGGTACCCAGCCTTTGTCGGGTAGCATGGCAATCACGCGGACGAGCGGCGTAAGCTGTGCGGCAGGTGTGCGTCGCAGGCGGTGTGGATCCCATTATCGATTGCTGCCAGGTGCCCGCAGCAAATGCCCCCATTGGCCGGTCCGCTGGGCCGGTTGGCTCACATCAAGAGTGAAGACGTAACGTCAGGCAAAACCTCGGCGTAGCGGAAAGGGCTCGCAGGTTTGCAGGGTCTGGGCATCACCCCGACTCAACCTGTCGGCCGCTTTCCACTAGCCTAGGCATTTCCCGAAAAAGAACCGGTGGCATGATCGCAATTGCTGCGCGCATGACCTCCACCCGGTTCGCACGCGCTAGGACCGGATACCCAATGCGGCCCTGAGCGACTGATGGGTGATTACCGAGACGCGGCCGACGCGGTCGACATATTTGTGGGCGTCATCGTAAATCAACTCACCTTCCCACCACACGAATTCGGCCTCGTCGTTCCCGAGGATCGTGCGAGTGCGCCGCGACAGTCCGGCCCAAGCCCCGCGGAGGTCATTGGGCTCCTTGGCATCAGGAGCCGTCGCCAAGATGTCCGCCATGCGGAATCTCGGTGTCTCGTTCTGCGCGATCGTCCGCAGGATCGCGAGGCTTTTGTCGTGGATTGGGTGGGCGATCAACCTGCGACACATCGCGACGGTCAAGTCTGCCGGCCCCTCCAAAATCTCTGATGCAGTTTCAACCGGCTCAGGCCGGCCAGCGAGCGCGTTTGAAACACCTTGTTCAAGCGCCCCAAAAAACAGCTGCTGCAATTCCTCTCTCGCGGCGGTGCTAAGCGCCTCGATGTCCGCTATCGTGAGCGTCAATGTTGCTTTGTTCATGCTTGTTACAACCACTTATTTTTTTGCGACCCGTCCCTCTGATGGGAGTCAGTTTAACCAACTCCCGCAAAGGGCTCGACAGTGTATAACAATTTAGTACAAAATGGGATGAAATGGCTTCATTCGTCTCCTTTTTTCTTGTATGCTACTATAAATCGTTTTTGCTTTAGATCTTTGACAGCTCTTGTCTTCGTTATGCTATGACACAAAGCAAGACGACTGCCGCTAGACCCATTTCTATTACCAAAAAAATATCCAGCATCAAGAATTTCGTTTCTAACTGATCGAATGAGCGTCAGCGCACGCTAGTCAGCGGTGCTCGATACGCAGCTGGAAGCTGGCCCCTTCCCCATGCGCATCTAGCCGCCCTCCGACCACGGCGAAATGCGGAGTGTAGGTAAAACTGTTAGAGACTAGCAAGTCTGATCCCAGAGGGCCCTACGTCTATTGACGTAATCGTTGTCGCTCATCCTAGGCACTTTGAGGCGGGCGTAATCATGGGCCGGAAATCTGGGAGGCGGTGCCCGCAGCCAGATCTTCAAGCGCCATGCGCACTATCGCCCAAAGGCACTTGGTCAGCGAGAACGGTCAAACGCAAAGTCTCGGCCAGTACTTAGCCAGAGTGACCAGCTTCGGCTTGAACAATCCTGTTTGGAACAAACAGCATCTGCACAGGCTGAGCCGGTGGATTACGACCAGCTCCTGTTCTGATCGGAAACGGCAGCCCCGAGGTGAAATACCCTTCAAGCCAGCGGCCAAGGCGATACTGACGACACAAGGCACACATCTGCTAACTCGACGCCTTTCGAATATTTTGATGATGGTCATAACTGACAAAAGCGATTTCGAGCGCGAACGGGAAGCATCTCACCCATAGCGTGGGGAAAGCATCATGGCCGAGCGATCACTTGATCAGTAAAAGTGCTGGAAGACGCGCTCACAGCGTTTAGCGAAAACACAGGATCGCTGTCCGACCATTACGCTGGTCACTCGCTCCGCTTGGCGCATGATCGGTCATAGCGATCGTTCCGCGCCATTTGGCTCAGAAGCAAAAATGGGTCGCTGGCAAACCTCCAGCGACCCATGTTCCCGTTTTTGCGCGCGACCAGACCCCGCAGGTCGCGACGATCACTTTTCTTGCAAGGACTCAGAGAAGGTCTTGGTGATCGGCTTGGTGAGATAGTCGAACACGGTATTCTTACCGGTCTTGATCTCAGCGACGATCGTCATCCCAGGCTGGATGATAATCTTCTCTCCCGCCTCTTTTGGCCGCATCCCAGAGACATCGACCTCAAGGCTGACCCGGTAATAGACTTCCTGCTTACCGTCTGCGCCCTCTTCCGTGAGGGTATCCGGGCTGATGTAAGTGACCCTCCCGGAGGCTGGGCCATAGGTGCTGTAATCATAGGCATCGAACTTGATCGACGCGGATTGGCCTGCCTTCACAAACGCGATGTCGCGCGGCGGCACCTTGGCTTCCACGACAAGCATTTCTCCGGTCGGAACAATCTGCAGAACCTCATCACCCGGACGCAACACACCACCGACAGTGGTGAGGCGGACGTTCTTCACGATCCCATCAGTAGGAGCAACAAGCTCGGTCACCTTAAGAGCATCATTGCGCTGCGCAAGCACCTGCTGCGCTGTGACGAGCTCCTCTTCCGTCCGTGCCAATTCTGTCTGCAATTCCTGGATGTAGCGCTGCCTGATGGAGGACATCTGCCCTTCAACATCAACAATGGACCGCTCCATGCGAATGACTTCAACGCGGGCGACGTCACCGGTCTTGAGGAGCGGAAGGTTCAGATCCAGCTCCTGCTTGAGGAGCGCCTTCATTTCGGCCAGGCTTGAAAGCTCAGCGGCGAGCGCCTCACGCCGGCGCTGATAGAGCTGCGTCTGGTTGCGAACGAAGTCACTGTACGCCAGCGCCTCGGCTGGAAAGACCAGTGCTTTGTCGAACAATTCGGCGTCGATGCGAGTCCGCTGGCTGAGCAAGGCCGCGACCTTACCCTGGGCTTCTTCGACGGCAGCCGCTTCCCGCACCTTGCTCAGGACGACCAGAACCTGACCCCTGCGGACTTGGTCACCCTCACGCACGTTGATGCGCGCAATCTCGCCGCCATTGACGCTCTGGACGATCTGAACGCGGCCAATCGGAATAACGGTGCCCGGTGCGCGCGTAATCTGATCGAGTTCCGCCCATCGTGCCCAAGTGATCGAGGCTATGATCAATAGCCCGATGGTCAATACGATCGTGTGAGACAGGCGGAATCTTTGTAACATAATATCTCTGGACAAATTAAAGTTAAATTATCGTCATGAACATTATGAAGTCGCGCGAGACAGCGGGTGGACGGTGCTCGAAGCCACGTTTGCCGCATTCGCTTGCAGCCTGCGGAGCACTTCGTCTCGCGGACCATCGGCAACAATCTTCCCGCGCGCCATTACGATGACCCGCTGGAAATGATTGAGAAGCTGCAACTTGTGCGTAACCACGACGAGCGTCCGGTCACTGGACAATTCGCGGCCAATGAGATCCATGAACTGCGCTTCGGAATTCGCATCGAGGTTCGAGGTCGGCTCGTCCAGGATCCACATACTTGGGTTGATCAGCATCAAGCGCGTCAGGCCGACGAGAGTCCGCTGACCTCCCGAAAGGCCGCGACCACCTTCTTGGATGGGGAGATCAAGACCCATCGGGTGGGCCGAAATCGTCTGATCAAGGCCCGTTTTGCTGGCGGCAGCCAAAATGGCTTCATCGTCCGTAGACCCGATACCCATCAGCAGATTGTCACGCAGCGTCCCGTTCACCAGACGATAGTCCTGCGGAAGATAGCCGATGTACTTTCGCAGCACGTCATCAGCGATCTGCGCCATATCAAGGCCGCCCAGCTTCAGCGCCCCCGATTGCGGTGAATACAGCCCAGACAGAACTCTCAGCAGGGTCGTCTTTCCTGACCCGATGCCACCCACGATCGCGATCCGTTGGCCATCCTTGATGACCAGCCCCGGAATTTCGAGGGATTCGCGAGCACCCGGGTAGCCAAACCGCACGCCATCAGCGATCAGCGGGCCCTTCAGAACATCGGGGCGCAGCGAATTGTCGCCAGAGCTTCGCTCGATCGGCAACTTCAGGATGGAGTCGAGTGCTGCCAGCGATGACTTGGCATAGCCCCACTGAACAATGAGGTTCGGAAGCTGCGCAATCAGCGGCCCATTCACCCGGCCCCCGATGATCGAACACGCAAGCAACGCGCCGGAGGTGATGTGGCCTTCCCCAACCTGGATCGCGCCTACCGCGATGATGGCGATATAGGATACCTGCTGAAGAATGGAGAACACCGACTGGGCGACCGCCGAGGTCCGCTTCACCGGGTCTTCATAGTGGTGCACGTCCCTGACCAGTCGGTTCCATCTGGCCAGCATGAACCACCCGCCGCGGGATGCCTTGATGGTTTCCACGGCATCGAGAGATTCGACCAAAAGGCCGTTCTTGCGGTTCCCACTGACCTGAGCCCGATCAGTCCCGTTGCGGATCAACCGCGCGAGGATCATCGCAAACAGAAGGGCAATCGGCAGGGAAATGATGGGCACGAAGGCCACCGGCCCGCCGACCCAATAGATGAACCCGATAAAGAACAGTGCGAACGGCAAGTCGGCGATCAGAAACAGCGAGCCCGACGACATGGTGCTGCGCACCTGTTCGAGACCGCGCAGCTGGGCGGCCAAAGTGCCAACGCCCGGCGGGCGGGTATCCATCCGTAGCGCTTGCGAGCGAGCAAAGAAGTACTCAGACACCTCAAAATCGATATCAGCGGCCTCACGCTCAATCATGAGCGAGCGCACTGTACGAAGCACGAAATCGAAGCTGAGCGCTACAAGCGTCCCGAGGGTCAACACGAACAGGGTCGAATAGCTCGCAAGCGGGATAACCCGGTCAAACACCTGCATCGAAAAAAGCGAGGTTGCGAGCGCAATGATATTGGCAAAAATTGTGGCAATCGCCGCCGACACAAGCACCTGCTTGCGCCGCATGATCGCCTGCCAGAAGATTGACCGTGCTGTCTGCACCGATCCGCCCTGAAGCGGATCAGGCAGGTTCATATCGAAGAAGACGAGTTCATCGTCGAAGTCCTTCAGACCCCCTCCGTTCCGCAGCCGGAACTGATGCTCGTTCTCCCACTGATCGACGACCGCCCAGCCCTCATTCTTGTCGTAGACAATCAGCGGCAGCTGGTCGGGCCGGGGACGTGCCTGCTGAAGCACAGGAATCGCCCAACCCATCTTGTTGCAGACGCGGGCAATGTCAGCGACATCGCCGGCCAATTCTGCCTCATCGATTTCATCGGACCAACCGGGAGGAAGCGACTTGCCCTGAGCCAAAGCCAGGTGGTCGATCGCGGAGCAGATGGTATGTGTTGCACTGACAGTCATCAGTTGTCTTCCATAGCAATCGGTGTCGGCCGCCAGATACAGCTGCGCAACATGAGGCGCGAATAAGCGGCGAGTGTGCCAATTTCAGCATCGGCTTCGGAGAGCTTCGCCGTCATGCTTTCGCGCACGGCGTTCATCACATCGAGCCATCCGCGGCGTCCTGTGATGAACTGGCGCTTGTAGGACTCGGTGACCAGTTCGGATGAGCGCGAGACTCTCTCGCTGGCCAGAGCGCGGTTCAAACCCGAGATATAGGTCAGATAATCCGTCCGCATCAGCTCGCGGATCTCACGCTCGTTCGTCGCCAATTCGAATTCGGCCGAGACGATCTGAGCCTCGACGGACTGGACCGCCGACAACTGTGACAGGCCGTTGCCGGTCTGAACGCGGACCGCAACGCCGGCGCGTGTCCCAGTGATTTCATTGGTGCTCGCCTGGGCCAAGAGCTGCGGGAACAGCCGCGCCTTGGCAACGCGACGCTCGGCGTCAACCTCGGCCCGCAAGGCCTGAAGCGCCTTGAGCCGCGGACTGCACTCGAGCGTCATCGCGACGAGTTCTTCTTCGGTCGGCGTGAGCAGGTTCGGATTGAACTCCGGCACCGATCCCAATTCGATTTCAGCGTAGCCGATCAACTCCTGCAACCGGCTGAAGCTGGTCGAGCGCAAGCCTGCCACCGACGCGAGATCCTGCTCAATCTGCGCAGTGCGTGATTGCGCCAAATCGAGGTCCGAACCGGGCGACACTTCCTGCTCAACACGGCGCTCCATCGTGCGCAGGAGCTCTTGGTGCTGAGCAAGCGCCTCTTTCAGGATCAGCTCCCGGCGCGTTGCCAGAGAGAGATCGAAATAGGCGCCTACTGTCCGCAGCGCGATTTCTTGCTGAGAGTCGACCACTGCGTAAGTGCTCGACTCCAAGGCTGCCTCAGCCCGGTCAATCGTGCCGCTGATCCTGCCGAAGGTATAAAGCGGCTGCTCCAAAATGAGGTTGGCTGCCACCCCGTTCTGCGTACCGACATTGCTGCCACCGCCGAGCGCCAAGCCTTCGACCGACAGGCTCGGATAGATCTGCCACTTCGCACCGCGCAGATCAGCGAGACTTGAGCGTCGATCGGCAATGGAGCGCAGGATCAGCGGGTGTTGACGCGCCGCGATCTCGACAACTTGCCCTAGCGCGAGAGGGATGCCAACCGGCAACGCTTCGGGCTCTGGCACGGCGGCCGGTACCAATTCCGCGGGCACCGGAGGACCATAGACAGGTTCAGTTTGCGCGAGGGCGGCGCCTGCAAAGATTAATGATCCGCACAGGCCGGCAACTGCGGGCGCGAACCGCAATTTCATGCCCTGCCCCCATCAATGGCAACATCTGTCGTCATCAGAGGATACCCCCGCCTTAACCTCAATTCAGTTCCGTACCGGCGGCCTGCGACTTGGCGGCCTGTTCCGCACGTTCGAGGAGGAGCTGCAGACCCTGTGCCACGGCGGCAACGCGCGCCACGGGGATGAGCATTTCCGGACCGGACACATCGTCACCCTTGGCGTTGCGATAGAGAGTCTCAATCCGCATCATGCCATTGACGATCGTTGCAGTACCCAAACCTTCAATCAACATCGGTATTCCTTCAGAATTTCTACTGTGCCCATTGGGCAGATGAACAGCCTCAGACAATCGTCAATCGCCGACCGGTAAGACTGTTCGAGGTCGTTGCTCTCTAGACCTCACTTTCCTTCACCGCAACGCATCTCGCTTTGAGACACGAAAAAAGCGACGGCCCGAGGGCCGTCGCTCAATTCTCCGAACGTTGCCGTTCGACTTAGATGAAGTTGTCGGCGGTCAGAGTGATCTGACCTTCGAGGCGGATCACAGTGTCGCTGCCGTCAACGAAATCTTCGCTGTCGGAGTTGTCCTGCACCACGTAGGTCGCATCGAAGTCGCCATCGCCGTCTTCATCGTACCAGAAGTAACGGATGCCACCGGCAGTGAAGTTGCCGTCAACAGTGTTACCACGGGCCGCCTGGTCCAGGTAATCCTGGAAGATGGCAGTGGGTTCGAGTTCCTGATCACGACCGATGAAGACCGGCGCGGCAGCGAAGTCAAGCACATCAAACTCGAGGTCTGAGACGCCATCCTTCTCGTCGAAGTCCTTGATCGACCAGAAGTCGTTACCGCCGTCGACGATCCCAACAAAGACCACGTCGTTGCCATCACCAGTCGTGATAGTACCACGCGAGGTGCCGAGATTGCCGGTAGTCACGACGTCATCACCCGAGCCACCAATGAAGGTAATCGGAGCGGTGCCGGCGGACGCGTTACCGCCCGGGATCGTCATCGCACTGAAATCAACATCACTGTCCCCAGCACCGGTACGCACTGTGATAGCCACCGTGTTGGCATCAGCCGACCAGGTGAACAGACCACCAAGACCCGTCGCATCAATCGACGAAATCTTCGTGCTGTTGGTGTCGAGCGTCAGACCGTTGGCACCTTCGATAACCAGCGTCGTAAGATCACCACCGAACAGGTCGAGAGTGTCAGTACCAAGCGAACCGGTAGTATCGATGTTGACCGTCTCGGCATCCTTCGCAGTCACAACACCGTGGTCACCGGCATCAACCGCCAGCACGAGGTTGAGAACATCAGCCGTGGTGTCGGTCTTCATGTTGACGGTGTGGTTACCGTTGGTGTTCGTCAGGGTCAGGGTCGATCCGCTGATGAAGTTGTTAAGCGTCACCGACGAAGTCGTACCCTGTTGAAGAACCGTAACCGCTGCACCCGGCGTCCCGACGTTGCTGTCATCGATGAAGCGGAAATCCGCCGCCGTGAGGTCGGGTAGGTTCTCGTTGTTGATCGACTGGATCTGAACACCAATACCAATGAAGGGAACACCAGCGAACCCGAACTCAGCACCGGCAAACACGTTAGCCGTGTACAACGAAGACTGAGCATTGATCGCGTTAATCACCGCGTTCCGAAGACCGGTGAGGTTGGTATCACCATCTTCGAATTGAACAGTGATTACCTCATCAGCCGTCAGGGGGTCGTTATCCCGGAGCGTGATTTCAAGCGTATCATCGGCCGAGGCCTCACCATCCAAGACAAAGACCGCATCCTCATCAAGACCCGTAATGGCCGCAGAACCCTTTTCGTTGGTAAGGGTAAAGACATCAAGACCAGTAGTCAGACCGGTGTTGGATCCGTTGAAGATGAAGGCTGTGTCGCCATCCGTCTCACCAGCAAGTGCGGTGAAGCGGACATTGTTACCGACGCGAACTGCAACTGCATTATCGTTGAAGTCACCATCAGCATTTGCTGCCGCAACGATCAGGTCAGCAAGAGTACCGCCCTCCTGAGTCAACGCCTGCCCGGTGGTGTTCGTGAAGGTGAACTCGCCATCGGTCCCATCAACATTGTCATACTGGATCGTGATGGTTTCACCATTCAGGATGGTCACCGATGTGAGCTCAAGCAGAGCAGTATCGGGATCTTCAGCGGCCGGAGCCCGACCATCATTGTTGAGGATTCCGAGAATTTGCTCGCGGCCCGGCGCACCGATATCCGTTCCGTCGGTGAAGCTTACAGCGACGTTGGCATCGACGCCGGTGGGACCGGTGATGATGACAGCTTCACTGTTGTCGGGATCGACGACCGCGCTGTAGCCATTCACACCATCGATGGCTGCCGCAACCTTCGCCGCGATCGCTGCTGCGTCATCACCATTGTTGGGGATGCCGTCACCAAGGTCATCGGTGAGCGGGACGGTCACGTTAAGACCGGCAGCAGTAATCGTGACGCTGTCAGCCCCGGTAGTTTCACCGGAAAACAACACACGGGAGATCTCGGGCTCAGAACCCGCACCGATGTCCGAAGTCACATTCGAAATGTCGTTCAGACCGATGTTCGCCAGGTTGATGACGTCATGCTTGGCGACATCTTGGAAATCCAGTTCGAGATGCTCGAAGTTGACAACGGCCTGAGCGGTGCTGGTGAAGGTCGCCGCGTCGTTCGATTCCATAACCAGACGGTCGTCGTCGCCGACACTTTCGCCGCCATCGAACGAACCACTCGTACCAGTCCCACCAGTGGTCCCGAAGGTGTCGGAATTGAAGGTGACACGGTCGGTTCCGCCGCCGAAGCTGTTGTCTTCAGTGGTTGCACCAAAAGTGATGTTGTCGTTGCCGGTGTTGGCAGATCCATTGAACAGCGTGTCATTGCCAAGCTGATCGAAGATCGTGATCCCGCCCGGAACGTTGGTCGAAGTGATCGTGGTCTTGGTGTCGTTCGTATTGCCTGCCTGCTGAACAGACGTCATCGTTACCGAGCCAGTGCCCGACAGGATCACGTTCCGAACGTCATTAGCCGTCGAACCAGCCGAATTACCGAACACTTCCGGCACGCCATTTTCAGCGCCACCATCGATGTTGTCGAGACCGACGTCACCGTTGGCTTCAATGCTGACCGTAGCGTTGGTTCCGAGCACGTTGATGTCGCTCAAGGCGAGGTCGCCATTGCTGACCAAGTCAACGCGGGTGCCCTTCGAGATCAGATCGGCCAGGCCGTTGACGCTCGAGTCGGTTACGACGCGAATGTTGCCCTGGCTATTGATGTCGAACAACTGCGAGCCGAAATCGTCGGCGTCGTTGATGCCGGTAAGCGTAAGCGTTGCTGCCGCGTTCACGTCAACATCAATGTCACGGAAGCCGGTGTCAGCGAGGTTCGAGACGTTGACCGCAGTCACCGCCGCACCGCGGACGCTGACGTTGTTGCCGGTGCCAGTAACCGAAACGGTCGCCAGTTCCTGCGCACCGCGATCAGTGACAGTGACGTTCCGACCGCCGGTGATAGCTACCGTGTCGTACGAGTTCGAAGCGGCCGTCCCGGTCGGAGCGAGCCCACCGTTTTGATTTGCCCCGCCGACAAACACGTTACCGTCAGCAGCCGTCACGTTGAGGCTATCGCCGCCGCCGTTGATGACCAAGTCGCCATCACCAATCTGGGTGACGGTGGCGCTGGTGTTGACGTCCGTGGGGGTCACGCCATTGGCCGCAGTCGACGTGGTTTCGTCGTCAAGCGTGATGGTCTGGGTCGTGGAACCGTTGATGAAGAACGTTGCGTTCTCAAGACCATCGAACCCAGCGGTGTTCACGTTGAACGCGCCACCGAGGAACCCGCGGGTCGGCGCACGATAATCGAGGCTCTCGACGTTATCGACGGTGACGCCGGTGAAGTTGGGGGCCGAGGTGAACGGGTTGCCGTTGTCGAGCACCAGAAGGGTGTCGGTGCCAGCGCCGCCGTTGATGTTGTCGAACGGAGTCAGAGTGCCGGTCAGGCCGAGGTTCGGGTTGAGCAGGCTGACTTCGCCGGTAACGGCAACGATGGTGTCGTTACCACCGGTGCCAGCATTGCCGCCGCTGCCAATCAGATCAGTCGGAACGCCAGTGCCAACGGTGTCAAGACCGGTGGTCAGCTGGAAGGTCTGACCTTCAGGCGTGCCGTCAAGGATCAGCGCAGTCGTGGTTGCAACAACTTGGCTGCCGCCCTTCACGATGTTGACCCGAAGGCCTTCAACGCCTTCGACTTCTGCATCGAGCGGAGCGGAGATTGTGAAGGTGCGCGTTGCCTGACCCACTGCGAAGGTCAAGGTTGCACCAGCGACAGTGAAGTCATCACCCTGCTGCGCATCAACGATGGTACCGCCATTGGTGAAGCCGAGGGCAGTTGCCTGAAGCGTTTCGGCAGTGCTGGTGTCGGTGCGCGTGACGGTGAAGGTGAGAACCCCACCTTCGAGCACTTCGCCCGACGAAGTCACTTCATACACACCGGGGCCAGCCGGAAGAGCGGTCGGCGTGCCGGTGATGGCTTGACCGCCAAGGGTCGGGACACCGTTCACGAGCGAGAGGCTGCGCGAGTCGCCGTTGTCGAACACGATGGTGTTGGCAACAACACCGATCGGAATAACCACGGTGATCCCATCCGTGACGCTCGTCAGCGTCACGTTCGAGCCGCTGAACGACACCGAGAAATCCGATGCGTTCCCGTTAAGGCGGATCGTGTCACCGCCGCTGTTGAAACCGCTGCGGAAAGTGACGGTCGAACCGTCGATGATGGTGACGTTCTGCGCGCCAGAGGTACCGAAAATCTCAGTATTCCCCCCGACGGTGATCGATTCACCGGTACCAAGAGTAACCCGTGCCATAACTTCTTCCTTCTAAAATTTTTGTAAGACTTATTATTATTAGCCCACCTGGAAGTAATCACCCGCGCCGATGATAGCTCCAACCGCCGCCTCGGCACTTGCCTCGTCGAACACGATCGGACCGTCGGGGTCGAGCACGTTATCAAGGATAATCGTGCTCGCCTGGTTCGTGGTGAAATCAAAGTACTCGATGCGCAGATCGCGGGCGTCATCGGGGTCGGTGCCGAAGCTCACTTCACCGATGTCGCCATCGAGGAACAGGATGCGGTCGTCAGCGCGGAAGTTCTGGATGATGATGAAGCTTTCCGGTGCATCGAGGTCTTCGATGAAGGTAGCCTGCACACCCGCCGCATTGAACGTGGCGATACCCGAGGTTGCGACATCTGCCGGAGCAGCCGAGCCCCGGAAGTAATCGCCAGCACCAAAGGCAAGCGCCAGAGCCGCTTCTGCATCAGCTTCGGTCACGATCGGATCGATCGTCAGGCCGTCCAGCACATCAACCAGAGTGATCAGGTTGGTGGTGGCGCCGTCGTCATCGAGACGCGAAAGCACCAGGTTCCCGTTGCCATCGTCCTGGAAGGTGTAATCGCTCGGATCAAACCCATCGAAGAAGATGAAATCGTTGCCGCTGAAGTTGACGATTTCGACTTCAGAGAACCCACCCGACGTTTCGGTGAACTGGAAGTTCGTGTCCGTCACGTCACCGGGCTGAATTCCGGCGTCGATAACTTCCGGATCATTAAACGCACCGACATCAATCGACAGGACATCGATCTGGTCCGTAACGGCAATGGTGATCGCCTGAGTGGCCGACAGTGCCGGGTTCCCGTTGTCGGTTGCCGTCACTGTGATCGAGTAGCTCGTTTGACGCTCGAAGTTCGCCGGAGCGTTCAAGCGCACTTCACCCGTGGCAGCATCGATATTGAAGGCCGCCGCATCAGCACCGCTGATGCTGTAGGAAAGCACGTCACCCGCGTCGACATCGGTTGCATTCGCATCATACACGACCGTCGAAGTAGCGGCGTTCTCAGCCACCGTCCCCGTCGTCGCCGACGTAATGACCGGAGCATCGTTCGTCCCGGTGACGGTGATCGTCAGCGTGGCAGTATCCGAACCACCATTGCCGTCACTGACGGTGTAGTTCGCAACCACAACTTGCGTCGCACCCGAACGAAGCGACTGGTAGGCCGCATTCGACGTGTCGAAGGTGTAGCTACCGTCCGCGTTGAGCGTCAGGCCCGCAACCGGTGCGTCCAGTTCGTAGGTCAGATCGTCGGAGGCATCGACATCGCTGTCGTTGGTCGCAACCGAACCGGTCACGTCCGGGCCGTCTTCCGTCGCGGTTGCAACATCATCCGCAGCCACCGGAGCGTCGTTCACGCCGGTCACAGTGATCGTCAGGGTCGAGGTCGACTCTGCACCGTTCTCGTCGGTCACAGTGTAAGTCGCCACCACATCGGTGGTCTCGCCAACTGCAAGCGACTGATAGGCCGCATCCGACGGATCGAAGCTGTAGCTACCATCCGCATTGAGCGTCAGACCATCCACCGGAGCGTCCAGCGTGTAGGTCAGGACCGCGTCGTTATCGACATCGCTGTCGTTGGTTGCGACCGAACCGGTCACCGGCGCAGCATCTTCCGTCGCAGCAGCAACATCAGCAACAGCCACCGGAGCGTCGTTCACGCCAGTCACAGTGATCGTCAGGGTCGAGGTCGACTCTGCACCGTTCTCGTCGGTCACAGTGTAGGTCGCCACCACATCGGTGGTCTCGCCAACTGCGAGCGACTGATAGGCTGCATTCGACGGATCGAAGCTGTAGCTACCATTGGCATTGAGCGTCAGGCCAGCAACCGGTGCATCGAGCGCATAAGTCAGGACCGCGCCGTTATCGACATCGCTGTCGTTGGTCGCGACCGAACCGGTCACCGCTGCACCATCTTCGGTTGCAGTTGCAACGTCAGCCACAGCCACCGGAGCGTCGTTCGTGCCGGTTACAGTGATCGTCAGGGTCGATGTCGCCGAACCACCATTGCCATCGCTGACGGTGTAGTTGGCAACAATCACCTGGGTCGCACCAGCCGCAAGCGACTGATAGGCAGCGTTCGACGGATCGAAGCTGTAGCTGCCATTCGCGTTCAGGGTCAGACCTGCCACCGGCGCCGCCAGTGCGTAGGTCAGCACAGCACCCGTATCGACATCGCTGTCGTTGGTTGCGACCGAACCAGTCACCGCCGCACCATCTTCGGTTGCAGCAGCCACATCAGCCACAGCCACCGGAGCGTCGTTCACGCCCGTCACGGTGATCGTCAGGGTCGAAGCCACCGGCGGGGCAATCCCGTCGCTGACAGTGTAATTGACGACAACCGACTGGGTCGCGCCAGCCGCAAGCGACTGATAAGCTGCGTTCGACGGATCGAAGCTGTAGGTGCCGTTTGCGTTCAGCGTAACGCCAGCCGGCGGGGTACCCACAACCGCGTAGGTCAGCGTGGCGCCCGTATCGACATCGCTGTCATTGGTCGCCACCGAGCCCGTCACCACGGCGCCATCTTCGGTCGCAGTAGCCACATCAACCACAGCCACCGGAGCATCATTCGCGCCGGTCACGGTGATGGTCAGGGTCGAAGTTGCAGTACCACCTGCACCATCGCTGACGGTGTAGTTGGCCACAACAACCTGCGTCGCACCAGCCGCAAGCGGCTGATAGGCAGCGTTCGACGGGTCGAAGCTGTAGGTGCCGTTCGCGTTCAGCGTCAGACCGGCAACCGGAGCCGCCAAGGCGTAGGTGAGCGTCGTACCAGCATCGACATCGCTGTCGTTGGTTGCGACCGAACCGGTCACTGCCGGAGCATCTTCAGTTGCCGCAGCGGTGTCCGCAACAGCGACCGGCGCGTCATTCGTGCCGGTTACGGTGAGCGTGACGTTCGCAGTGTCAGTTCCGCCGTTGCCGTCGTTGACGGTGTAGGAGAACGTCAGAGCGCGGGTCGCACCAGCAGCCAGGCTGTTGTATTCGGCGTTGTTGCTGTCGAAGGTGACAGCACCAGTGGCCGAAAGCGTAACGCCGACCGGGAGGGTTCCGTTGGCCGTGTAGGTCAAGGTGTTGCCATCGGGATCGCTATCATTGGCGGTCACCGACAGATTGACAGTGCCCGAACCTTCGGTCGCGGCCAGCGTATCATCACCCGCGACGGGGGGCGAATTGCTGGGAAGATCGCTTTCCTTGTTTCCGCCGCCGGCTGCAACAGCAATGCCGCCGCCGATCGCAGCGAGCGCCAAGACACCGATCAGGACGCCGGAGATACCGCCATCCTCATCATCTTGACCCAGCGAGCTGGAACCATCAACGCCCTGACGCGCGGGCATACCAGCCTGAGCGAACTGTACGGTGGTCAGGCCCGAGGTCAGATCGATTGCAGGAGCAGTGGCCGTGAACTCTGCGGTCTCGACCACATCTGCTTCGGCTTCAGCTTCTTCAGCAACCGCAAGCTGGAGTTCTTCCTTGTCCTTCTCGGCGTCCTCAGCGAGCTTCGCGAGAACTTCTTCGGCCTCAGCGGCCGAGTTTGCAGCAGCAACCTTTACCGCTGCCAGTTCGGCTTCGGTCGGCACTGCGCGCGCCGGCTGAGACGGAGCAGCGTGAGCTTGCTGAGCGTTCGGCTGCGAAGCAGCAACGACCGCCTTTTGCGCCTGAACTGCCGAGTGTCCGGCATCCTGCTCGTTGTGGCTAACTGTAGCCTCATTTGCGCTACTGTTCACACTCACCATCCTGTCCATTAAAAGAAACTCCCTTAGTGCGTGACGGTGCATTAGCCAGTGGTTTGGGGCAACGCAAGCCTCGTTTTGGGTGTTTATGCTTTGACGGGATTCACTGCACACAGTGTTGTCAATTTGCACCATCTTGGCACCTTTTCCCCAATTTCCTTACTTCCGTGTGACGAAAATGTGGGAGCGTTGGCGACAAAATCCGTTCGGTTTGGCGGTCAGAGTGACAGTGTGGGGTTGGGTTCGCGCCAGCCTCGGCGAGGCCGGTTTCCAGTTGAAACGCCATCGCACGGCAATGTTGGGCTATGCATTTTGGGGGCGTTTCGGAACAGACCCAGTGCGCCCTTTGCTCAGCGCGGCAGCAGAGACGCCTTTCTGGCCATGCTCAAGTATCGGGCGACCAGACCAGACGCAGAGCGAATTCGTATGCGGGGCAGCCTTTTGCCAGCCAGGCAGCATGCCGCCCCCTCCCCACGTCACCTGCTAGGACTTTCGATCAGATACCGCCTCGGATGTTCTGACGAGCGCCGCATCGCACCAGACAGTCTAATTCACCGAACGACCTGTTCAGTGATTATTTGTCTGAAAGCCCCATCATCGGGCAGGTGCCGACAGCGATAGCTGGGATGCCTTGGCTATCGCATGGCGACCATGCTGGTGCGCGAATGAAGCCCGAAACGGCCGCGCGATTCATTTCTTTGGTCCGCCAAGCGCGCACCGCATTTCGATGCCCGATAGAACGATGCACAAATGTATAGTTAAACGCTCTAAGTCTAACAACGACCTTCATTGTTTTGTAATGTTATCCAACGCGCTTGATTCAACTAAGTTGGTCATATAGCACCACGTGCAATCGCGACGGGGGAACGGCTGTGAAGTCACAAGCGAAGGTACGCGAATCGCGGGTTCAATTCCTGCTATCTTCGTTGGCCGATGGCCTGTCGCTTGAAGATGCTGCAAGCGCGCACGGGTTTTTGGTGGAGGACGCTCGCAAACGGTTGGTCGAGCTGAGTTCAATGCTGCCAGAACAGTCTGAGAGTTTTGACCCCGACATGGCCGAAGCGACAGCGTTTGACATGCCACCGCCCTATCCAGCCACCAGATCATCCGACCCGCGCCACCCCCTGACTTTGAAGATTGCGTTGCTGGACGAGCTCGTCGCGAGGCTCTCACCCGATGAGCTGCGCGGCTTGGGGCGGAGACTGATCAACATGGCCGAAGCGGTCGAGCAGGATTGGCGGCCCGCGGTTGTCCGTTCAAGCTACAACATGCCGTCTACCGCCGCCCGGATTGAGCGTAACGCGCTGGAACTTGCAAAGGTAGCCCTGCTCCTCATTCAGTTTCGCCAACAACGCGCCAAGTTCTTGCCGCCAGATGCTCACGATGGGCCGGCGTGGGATATGCTTCTGGAACTCTTTGTGCAGTTCTCAGGGGGGACGGCCGTTTCTACCAAGAGCCTGATCAAGGTATCCCGCGCGCCGCCAACGACAGCCTTTCGTCAGATCGATCGATTGGAGCGAGAGGGTCTGATCAAGCGCAGAACCAGCGATGTCGACCAGCGCGTTACGCTCATCGATCTGACCCGCAAAGGGGTGGTGGCTGTCGGCCGTGCACTGGAAGAATTTCCATAGGCACAGCTGTGCAGTGATAGAGCGGACATTCCAATAGTGGCCTAGGCTCTATCGCTTGCGGTGGATGCCGTCCGCATCATCGCACGCCGGTCCGCATGGCGAAGCGATCCCTTTCCCGCTTTCAGCATAGACAATGTGGCCCCGCCACTCCGCAGGCCAAGCCGGAACCACACTCACATTGCCACCGCGTGCCATCCGGCTTCCGGCGCGGCGCCGAGGTACCGAATGTCTTGGGACGGTGGCACCGCCCCAGCCTCGCCTCTCACCAACTCATACAGTCCAGTGCATTTGCTCTGGCGGCGCCTCATGTCTCTTCATCTGACTGCTGCAATACTCGGTTCTGCGGGCACACGCCGTTCTTGGCGCAGAGACTTACAAGCAGGCTGGCGGTCAAATCCACGGCCGGCTCTCTCGGTGCATTTCGCCATAAAAAACAGACTGAACGAGATGTTAACCATTCACGGGATATAGGCAGCGGCGCGATCACTCGAACGCATGATTATTAAGATCGGAGACCAAATCGTGACCACTAAGCTTTTTCTCTCGGCAGTAATCCTTGCTGCCACAGCATCTTTTTCGACCGGAGCCCAGGCAGAATCGCGGTTTGTGACTGGCACTGCTAGCCCGCTGACGGCGAGTGCCAATCTCGACTTCACCGTGACCATTCCGAAGTTCGTCTATGTCCGCATCGGCACCGGCACGGATCGGGCCGTCAACACGACGGTCGACAACCTCGTTTTCACCGTACCCGCGGCCAACGTGGGTGACGGCACGTCGGTTGCTGGCACGGGCGGCGACCTGACCAATGGCCAGGTCACCGCGCGCGTTACCGGCAACAATGGCACGATCGCCTTTAGCTCGACGACGCTTGGCGCGCTCAACAATGGCGCTGGCGACACGATCTCGTGGTCGCAGATGGCCGTTTCCGTAGCCGCCAATACAAGCGCCACCGCGCTGGCTCACCCCACCTTGGTTGATGGCGCGACGACCAGCATCAATCTTTCCCCCACGAGCGGGACGAAGGTGACGAACCTTGATGCGCGCTGGACCTTCTCCTACCTCAACCAGAACATCGTCGCAGCCGGCACCTATGGTGGCGTCAATGCGCAGAATGGCCGCGTGACTTACGCGGTGTCGATGCCCTGATTTTGCTCTGCCGGAGCGCGGCGCATGCTCGCGCCGGGCTCCGGCAAGTCAAAGTGGGGAGACAGCTCGTCTTGGTTGCCAGTGCAGCCGAAACTGCGTCCCATCGCAAGACACGTTTCATTAACTATACCTCACTCCCTTAAACTGAGCTACGCCTGCCCGTCTTCCGTATGCGGAGATAAGAGAGGGGCAGAGCGTGAGGCGTTGGGGGGCATCGACGATACGCAGACTGGCGGCGCTGTGTGCGCTCGCTCTTTTCATCGAGGCAGCGCAGGCGGGATCACGGTTTGAGACCATCCCGATGCCAGGCACGAAACCTGCCGTATCTCTCGACTTTACCATCGTGATCCCGGAGGTTGTTTACCTTGGTTCGGCCTCGGCGGGGATAGTTAACGACCCTCAGCAACCGTTGAGCGCCAAAAGGGCCAATGGTGCAATGTCGCGCGAGCCCTATGTGGTGCTAACCAATGCCGGAACCCTGGCCTTCGCGCCTGAACGTGCTGCTCGGGCACAGAGCCGGGACGTCGGCACCAGAGGCGGGGAAGCTCAAACTTCGCCAATCGGTGTATATCTTGTGGCCATACCTTGAATTCCGCATGACCTCCAATCAAGGCTTTACTGGCAGCGTGAATTAATCAAGGATTCCCAGCATGATCGCTGAAGGTGCTAAACAATTCGGGCGCATTGCCGACAGGTTTCTTCATTACAGGACCGCTTTCTGGCGAAGCACTGCGGCCATGACCTTGCTCGCATGTACTTTCGGCTCACAAGCCGCGCATGCTTACACGATCACGATCACTGCGGGGGCGCGATCCATCTACCTGCAAGTGGGGGCCGGAGGATATACCGGCACCAACGCGTCGGGCGGGACACCGGGAAACAACGCGACGATCAACGTTGTCTCGGTCACTGTGCCGAATGGGGCGGTCGGCTCCGGCACGGCTCAGGCCATGACGTCGAACAGCACCGTATCGCAGAGCCCGATCGACGGCTTTGCCTTCTGCAATCCCCCCGCGCAGGTCTATATCGGTGCATGGTCTCGGCCGGGGTCGGGGAATGGCGTGGCGACGCTGACTGTCACATCGCCGGCCAATCTCACCAGCGGTAGCAACACCATCCCCTTCAGCCAGATCAGCTGGGTCATGTCGGGCAATGGCGATACGGTTTTCCAGTTCCCGAATGGAACATTCACCGGTGGCACGCAGACCCTTGGCACCCTCGCGCGCAATACGTGGAAGGAGCAATGCATGACATTCTCCTACGCTAATACCGTGGTGCCTGCGGCCGGAACCTACACCGGACGGGCGGTCTACACCCTGAGCTTGCCTTGAAAAGGTTCATCCTTCCCGCTCTGCTGTGCTGCACCCCTGCCGGTGCGTCAGTAGCCTATGCCGCGCAAGAGGACGTGGTGTCTTCGGGACAGGTCTTCAGAGTGGATGACAGCGGCACTGTCGTCCTCGATCCCGTTCTCGAAATGGAGTGGCAGCCGCCCGGACGCAGCGGCACGACCTCGCTGGTCGCCGCTTCGACGCGTGTCAGCGTCCAGCTCAACCTGGCCGCCTGGGTCGGGCGGACGGGGCGGATTTACATGACCTTGCCGCGCACCCCTGGGCCCACGGTCCGCGCCACCTGGAGAACGGGCGGGACACTGCTGCCGGGCACCGTGATCTCGGGTGACCGAACGCTGGTCTATGCCGGCCCCGTGACCAGCGTCGCGCTGCGCGATCTAATCGACATTGCGCTGGAGGCTGATGGCGCGCGATTGACCCAGCCTGAGGCTCTGGCGTTCGGCTTTGAAATCGAATTGGACCAGTGACGCCAATGACCAATCAAACACTCCGTTTTCCGCCGGCCCTGTGGGCCGCAGGTGTGGCGCTTGCATTCGGGGCGCTTCCTGCACAGGCTAATGAGTTTGCCCTCGCGGTCTCGCCGCCGCGTTTCGAGCTTTCCGCCAAAACAGGCGAGACGGTGCGGGCCGTTGCAGAGCTGAGCAACCGGTCCGACGTTCCAGCCGAGCTGACATTTACCACGGCGGAATGGGATCTGACGGCGGATGGGGGCGTGATCCTTACCGAGGCGCTGAAGCCCGGCTCCTGCCGCCCGTGGGTAGCGATTGAACGGCGTCAGACATCCTTGCCCGGCAGAACTTCGCTACGCTACCGGTTCGAGGTCACCCCGCCGCCCGAGACGCCGCCAACCGAATGCCGGTTTGCGATTGTCATTGCGGGAGGTGACAACAACGTCGCGCCTGCGGAGAACGTCAAGTTTCCGGTGAGCGGGCAGATCGCCCTTATTGTCTATGTTGCTGTCGGCGACGTGAAGCCCGTGCTCAAAATCGTGAAGGCTGACGTTGTTCCGATTGGCGGCGTCCAGACACCTGTGGTGATGGTGGAGAACACGGGAACCGCGCATGGTCGGCTTTCAGCCTTTCTGAGCGGCACCGATGCTGCCGGTGTGCGGCGGGAGTTTTCTCCCTCCACCCTCCCCATTCTCCCCGGCGAGACGCGTATGATCGCGCTCAATCCCGATGATGGCGAAGAGCTGCTGGAAGCCGGAGAGACAACGCAGAGCAAGGCAAAGGAACCGATCGTCTTTCCGATAACGATCGCTGGCGAGATGGACGATTCGACCAACTCCTTCAAATTCGAAGGGGTGTTCGAGCCTGATGTACAAGAGTGACAACCACGCCTTGCTTCGAGTTCGGGTTTGTTACAGTTCTGGTTTGCGGGTCGCGGTCCTCGCACCCGTGCTTGCGGCCTCTGCCGCATATGGCCAGACCCAGTCCGCTCCCAACGAAAAGTCCGAGCCCGCGGTCGCCTATGTTGATCGCCTGATTGGCGACGGTTCGCTCGAGCCGTCGCTTCAATCCGATGATGTCCCCTCCAGCAACACCAGTGGCAACCTCCGGTCACTGGTTATCGAAGTGGGCGGAGCGCGGATCACGTCCAAATCGCAGTCCGGCAGCTTTGATACCTCGGCGCTTGATCGCCCACAGCAAGAAGCGGGCATTCTTGTGTCCGGGAAGTATCAGACCGACAATTTCGGCATGATCGGGCTGGATGCGCAGATCCGGCGCGGGTCTAGTCTCGGTCCACTGAGCGAGCCCGGCACTGACCGCTGGAACGGCCTGTTCAGGCTTGCGACCGATGATCTGCCGCTCGGGTCCGGCTGGCTTGGCGATGGTGCATTGGGCGCGACCTCCACGCCGCTTATTGGCTTGTTTGATCGGCAAACCCGGTTCTTCCTGCCCGTCACCCCGATCATGGGCGCTGCCGTTTCGCTCGAGGCCTACAAACCAATCAGTCCGACCGAGATCGATAAGGATCCGGTTCCGTTCGCCAGCCTTAACCTCTCGGTCGGAGAGCCCGGATTGCTCGGCGGGCTGCGATTGAACGACTATTCGGGCCTGTCAGGTCTGCTGGTGTCCGGCGGCGGCCAGCTCGAACTGGCACCGGGCTGGACAGCAGGCGCGCAGGCGATCGCTGTTGACGATACGCGCGATCCTTTCGCAGCGTTTATACAGACGCCGGGCGCGGATGATGCCGTACCACTGATATCATCACAGGCCGTGGTTGGATCGTTGGCTTACGCGCAGCCGGGGCTGCGCCTTCAGGCCAATGCGATATGGTCGAACCGTTCGGTCAGTCAGGCAGAGACCCAGGCTTTCGCTGAGGCTGGTGCAGCTGCGGGCGGCTCGATCGACGTGAGATACCGCTCGGGTCGCAAGGTCCATAATGGCGGCATTTACTACTTCGGCCCAGGGCTCACCTGGGGCGCATCAGCAGTGCTGAGCAACGCCTACGGGGCCTATTACCGCTTCTCGCGTTCGTCGCAGCGGTGGCGTTGGACGTTCAACTTTGATGCCATCGATTCTGTCGACAATTCGGGCCTTGGCGGATTTGTCGTGAACGCCGACATGCGCCGAAGCATCGGGTTTTCAACGGCTGTCGGCCTAAATTCGAGTTTTCGCGTTGCCAACGGGCAGAGCTCTGGACAGGCGCTCGCCTATGTCGACTTCGAGACCGGGCTCGGGACATCTCGGGCCGAAGCTGGCTGGAGCCAGGATGCCTTATCAGACTTCTATCGGATCGGTTTCGTCCAGAATTGGACACTGCCGGAGAGCCTGCCTGCAGGCAGCCGCCTGAGTACGCAGGCGTCCTATCAATATCGGAAGCAGACTGGCGAAGGATTCTCGGGAGCAGGCCTCGTCCAGAGCGAGCGGGCTGACGGCTTTTCGCTCGCCGTCAGCGCCGGCCTGATGCCCTTCAAGGACGTCAGCCTTGACGCCAACGTTGCATACACCACCGACAACAGCACAGCGGCGTCGGAGTTTTTTGGACCCTTCCAGTCCACTGGCGCGTCCTTCGGTAGCCTTGCCTCGCAGCAATCGGATTCATTTTCGGCAACGTTGGTTGCCTCTGCGCGGCTTTCGGCCAATTGGAGCCTCTCGGGCTCTTACACCGACACAAGATCAAGCCTGGTGTCACGTCTCGGCATCCCGTTTTTCAATTCACCGCTTGGTCCCGATCCCGCTCAACTTGAGGAACTTCGGCGAAGCTCATTCCGATTGCGCGCAGCCTATCTGACACTTCGCTACACAATGTCGGCCGGACGTCCGCGGAGCATGTTGGGCAACCGCCAGTTCCCGGTCGGCGGCGTGGGCAACCTTGCGGGATCGGTGTTTTTCGATGCCAACGAGAACGGCAAACGCGACCCCGCCGAAGCTGGCGTACCCGGCATCATCGTCATTCTCGACGGGCGTGAAGCCATCCGAACCGATCAAGCGGGCTTCTACCAGTTCCCCGGTGTGGCTGACGGCGAGCACCGCATCACGCTGAACGCCGATAACCTGCCGCTGCCCTGGGTCATCGAGCGCAAGGGCACGGATGAGATTGGATTGCCCTATGCGGCTACGGTCAAGGTTGAGGTGCGCACAACAACGCAGCTCGATATCGCGGCTACGAGGCAATGAGCACGTTGGCAGTCGTGTAGATTTGTGCTGCATCGGTCATAGTGCAGGCAACCGCACCGCTACACGTAGGAGACCGACAGCTTTGCCCCAGTGCCTCTTTGCAGCCTCGCGCATTCGCGCTGCCAAGCCAAAAAACGGACGCCGATCACGCAATAAAGCGCGACCGGCGCAAAGCTGGCTAACCTTACCCTTACTGGTATTCGGCGGTTGCCTTGCCGTTATTCCAATAGAGCGTGATTTCTGAGACGGTGCACAGATTGAAGCCCTCCCAGGTGGCCTGGTCGCCATCCTCCCACACAATGAGAAGATCATACATGCAGGCCTTCTGATTGGGCGCGAAGTTGATCGTCACCCCCTCACCATCGGAAAGCATGTCACGGCCGAGAACATCTTCCTCCCAGTCATTGCTGGAGGAAGGCGCAACATAAACCTCGGCAATCGTGTACCCCGTGGCATTGATAAGATCGAAATCCTGCTTTCCCGCCGAGACGGTTGTGGCCCCAAAAAGCAGCATTGCGGCCATCACTGCCGCCTTTATCCAGTTATACATATTAGCCCCCATTACCCCGGTTTCAGAACGCAAAGATCGCGGATTTGGACGCTATTGCAAGCGAAATCACCGCGTCTTGTTGGCTGTCTCAGTCCGTGCGTCCTTAAGTCTGATTGGCTACTTCGCGGCGCAAGTTACCAGCCAAGCACTTTCGGCTCGGCGCGCGGCTTTCATGCATCTGGAAGGGACGCGCGGTCAACCGAAAGGCCGGGCCGATTTCTAGAACCATTGCACATTCCATTCGACCGCCCCGCACGGTCGAGCGTGTGTTGCTCCGCCAGCGAGTCGCATGTCGGCCGGTGCGGCAACCCCGACGCATGCGCGCGACCGGGGCTTAAGGTGATAGCAACGACACTAGGACGCTTCCTACGCTGGAGCCACCTCATGGCCCGTACGGCAAAAACAATCAGCACCCTCGCTATCACCGAAACTTCCCCTTCCCGCCCCCACAAGATCGATGCCGTGGTCGAGCTGATGCGCCGCGCCGACGGCGCAAGTCTGTGCGAGATCCCCGAGGCCACCGGCTGCTTGCTGCACTTGTCCCTTGGCTACACAACCCCGGCTGCGTTCGCCGCCGAACTCGATAAGCTATGGCCTGCTTCAACCGCGCTGATGCGCTAAACAACCGCCCAGATCTAAATCAAGCTAGGGCCGAACCCTCAACCTCGAGCTAGCCACGGAGCCTCTGGCGGGGTAGTACTCGGAGTAATCCCGAGACCAAGGCACTGATTCTGTCTCAAATGTCAGATCAATGAGGGTTTGAAGAAATGTCGCCAGATAAGCTTGAGCAGTCTCAATTTCCTAACGGCGTTGCTGTGACAATGTCTTCGGCAATCGCTATGGTGTCGCTCATCCTTGGCGTGTTCGTCTTGACAGGCTGTGCGTCGAGGGGCGGCGCGATCCCTTATGATGTGGCCGACTTTGGCAAGCCCGATCCGATATCTCAAACCGCTCTGCAGGCCGATTATACCATTGCCCCGCTCGACAAGCTGACCGTTCAAGTGTTTCAGGTCACCGAGCTTTCTGGTACCTACGAAGTCGACCTGACCGGGCGGATCACGATGCCTTTTATCGGTAGCATTCGAGCGGTCGACCTGACTGCCGACCAGCTGGCACAAGAGCTCAAGACACGATTTTCGCAAGGATATCTCAAGAACCCTGAAATTGGTGTCGGTGTTGCCGAATCCCGCGGCAGTGTGCTCACGGTGGAAGGCTCAGTGAAAACTCCCGGTGTATACCCCGTAATCGGACGCACTACCCTATTGCAAGCAATCGCTCGGTCCGGCGGTGTGGACGAATACGGCAACCCCAAGCGGGTTGCGATCTTTCGTCAGGTCGATGGTCAGCGGATGGCGGCTGCCTTCGATGTGACCACGATCCGATCGGGAGAAGCGCCTGATCCTGAAGTGTTCCGCGGTGACATCATCGTAGTGGACGGCAATAATGTTCGGCGCGCATGGCGCGACACGATTCAAGCCTTTCCGATCTTCCAAATCTTTTCTCCGCTCTAGGCATCGCGCATGAACCAAATCAGTTCCAGCTCCGGCGACAGTTCGCGCAATCTTGAACAGCAGAGCGCAAAACCAACCCCCCTGGCGCTTTCGGAGGCGCAGCGCTTTGTCGATGACGATTACGAGGATGACGGGCTCGATTTGCGCGCAATCTTGCGGGTGCTTCTTGCTCGGTGGCCTTGGATCTCGGCGGCAGCAGTGCTCGGCCTGCTGGCTGCTTTGGCCTATTCATTGACCGTGACGCCGCTTTATCGCACGTCAGTAACGCTCGAACTTAGTCCGCCGACCGTGCCGATTATTGCCGCCGGTGCGTCCAACGAGTCGATGAATTACATGAGCAATGACTATCAGTTTTTGCCCACGCAATATGGCCTGATGAAGAGCCGGGACTTGGCTAAGCGCGTGGTAGAAGACCTGAGCCTGGCCAACAAGCCAGGCTCGGCAGGCTCAGCGACTGGGCTTGTCGAGCGGGTAGAGGCCTTGGCGGCGCAACTGTCAGGAGGGCTTGAGGTTGCACCTGTGCCCGACAGCCGACTTGTTGCCTTATCGTACACGTCTGACAATCCACAGGAAGCTGCTCGTATCGCCAATGGATTTGCCGACGCCTATGTTCAAAGCAGCATTGATCGACGTTACGAATCCACCGCTAAGACTCGTGATTTCCTTAGCCAACAACTCAAAATCACGCGTGAGAAGCTGAGCGAGGCCGAGCTGGCTTTGGTTCAATATGCACGGGCCAACAATATCATCATGCCGGGTGGAGACGGCGAGGATGGCGAGGGCACTACCAGTTTGACCTCCAGCTCGCTCACCACGTTGAATTCTGCCCTTGCCGAAGCGCAGCAACGCCGGATTGCCACTGAACAGCGCTATCGCCAAGCCGGCGCCCTGACGGAGAACCAGGCAGCCACGGCGTCGTTGCGGAGCCAGAAGTCTGCTCTCGATGCAGAGTTTCGGGAGAAATCCACCTATCTTGGCAATGATTATCCCGACATGGTGCGGTTGCGGGAGCGCATTAACGCGCTCAACGAGGCCATTAATCGCGAGTCCCGAACCGCCTCAAGCGGTCTCGCGGCAGAGTTCCGCGCTGCACAAGCCGAAGAGGCCGCATTGCAGGCTCGCGTGCAACAATTGAGTGGGAGCGTGCTGCAAGAGCAAGGCCTTACGTCAGAATACAAGGTCATTAAGCGTGAGGTTGATACGCAGCAGTCACTCTACCAGGCGCTGCTCGAGCAGTATAATGAGATTGGTGTGGGCGAAGGCGTGGGCACACCAGCTGGAGTTATCGTTGACCGCGCCCAAGTTCCTGGCGTGCCGTTTACACCGAACATTCCGCGTAATCTGATCCTCGGCCTGCTGCTTGGCCTAGCGATCGGTGTGGGAGCTGCAATGCTCCACGAATTCATGACCGATCTGATCAAGACAGCGGATGACGTTCGCGAAAAGCTGCGCCAGCCCCTGCTGGGCACCATTCCCAAGCTCAAGCGCAACGAAAATCTGACTGATGAATTACTCGACCCCAAATCGCCAATGTCAGAGGCCTATGGCTCCTTGCTGACGACGCTGCAGTTCAGCACTAGCCTAGGCCTACCGAAGGTGCTGACGGTGACCAGTTCGACAGCTGCTGAAGGCAAGTCGACGACCAGTCTGGTGCTCGCCAAACGTATGGCTGCGATTGGTAAACGCGTTTTATTAATCGATGGCGACATGCGGCGTCCCTCGTTCATTTTCGATGATCGGCAGGACGCAGGTCTGTCACATTTGCTCACTGGACACGGATCGCTTGAAGAAAACCTCATCCGTACAAACTCTGGGGGGCTTTATGTGCTCCAGAGCGGTCCCGTGCCGCCCAATCCTAGCCTGCTTTTGAACTCCAAAGAAATGCGATCCTTGATCGCCAGGCTACGGACGCTCTTTGATCAGATCATCATCGATTGTCCGCCGACCCTAGGCTTTTCCGACAGCATAATTCTCGGCTCCATTAGCGATGGGACCTTGCTGGTGGTAGAGAGTGGACGATCGCGGCGTAAAGTGGTGTTGGAGGCCATTGCACAATTGCAGTCGGCCAGCGCGCGTATTGTTGGCGTTGCGCTTACCAAATGCCCAAGCAGCGCCGTCGCCTATGGATATGACTATGGCTATTATGACAGCCAGACCCAAATCTCCGGAGAGTCGAGGGGTCATGAGCTGTCTCCGCAATTGTTCGAAGGTAGTGAGCCGGGGCGGGATTAGCTCAGGAAGGGCTGGTAGTTTTCGGTGAGGTTAGTGTGATTTGGGCGCAGCGTATGGTGGCCACTTTCTCGGCCTTAAGCCTTGGCGCTTTGGCTCTGCTGGCAATGACTTGGAATCTGAGGTTGGCGCCCTTTGACTCCCGGCTTGCCGGCTCGCTTGCCGATGATCCTTTTCGGGTCCTGAGCCAAACGCGCGCCGAGCTGACACGAAATCCATCAGGCCCATCACTTGCATATCGCTCAGCGGTTCTGGGCGCTGCACGCCGCGAACCTCTGAGCGATGAAGCCTTTGTGGTGGCTGCCTTTGGCGCCGCCAATGAAGGGCGCTACAGTGAAGCCCTGCGCTTGCTCGAAATCGCTCGACAGCGTGATCCTCGAAACGCAATCACGCGCGTCATGCTTTTGGAAGCCTATCTTCGGCAGGCCAATGCGAAGCAGGTCGTGACTGAGGCTGGCGTGCTCGAGCGTCTCCGGCCTGGCTCGACGCAAACACTATTACCGGTCCTTGCCAGCTTGGTGCAGAACGATACTACCCGCGCGGCAACGAAACAGGCGCTTCAGGGGTCGCTGCTGAACTATCCCATCATGCGCGAACTGGCTGAGCAGCAGGTCGATCCGGCGCTTATTATGGCATTAAGCGCTCGTATGACCGCAGAGCAATTGAGCAGCGATAGCATCAGGCAGCAGGTTGGTGGTCTGATCGACCCCTATCTGAAGGCAGAACGGTGGCCAGAGGCGGCGCAGTTGTGGGCGCATTTCTACGCCCGTCAGCCGGCCGATCTTGGGCGTGTCATTGATCCAAAATTCTCGGGCAATGTGGGTCCGCCATTTGGGTGGCAGATTTCCGCGTCTGACGGTGGCTTGGCAGAGCAGAGTGTTGCAGGATTGCAGGTCGTCCATTTCGGTCGCAAAAATTGGGTGGTGGCTCGCCAGGCGCTGTTGCTCACGCCGGGGACCTATCGCCTAAACTATAGTCTTGGCACACAAGGTACCAGCTTGCCCGATCTTGCCTGGCGGGTCGATTGTGCGACCAGCGGGACAACCTTAATCGACCTGCCGTTCGAGCGCGCGAACATTCTCGGCACCCGCGTCACGGACCGCTTTACGGTGCCGGTCGATGCCTGTCCGGCACAGTGGCTGGCGCTTGCAGCACGCGTTGGGGACGAAAGGGGGGCCCGCTCGGTCGTGATCCGTTCCGTTGAGATCCTAAGACTGGGGAATGAGTAGTGCCGATGCGCGACCTATGGATCCCTCTGTATCTGCTGGCCTGCCTCATTCTGGGAGGCGCCAGTAATGGGGGCTTTTTTGCGAATGGTGTGTTGCAGGTTCTCGGTGCTATCCTGATCGCTTGGGCATTGTGGCAACCATCGTCACCCCAGACAGCCGATGGACGCATATTCGCTCGGCTGCTCATCGCCGCCGTGCTCATGATACTGCTGCAGTTTGTCCCAATCCCCCAGGCTCTGTGGGACATGCCTACAGGGCGCGCTGCGTTGGCGGCAGAGGGGGCAGCGATTGGGCTCGATTATGCACCAGTGTTTTGGGGTCTCTTGCCCAACGAGGCGCTCAAATCGGCTGTCTGGTTGATACCGGCGATGGCTTTGGCCGTTGGCATGCTGCGGCTGTCGGCCTGGCAGCCGCAGCGCCTGGCTTGGGCGATCGTGGCGGCAATGGCGCTTTCCGTCTTGCTGGGCGCTATCCAGCTTGGGCAAGGTAGAGGATCGTTAGCCTATCTCTACACCATCACCAACGTTGGTTCTACGGTCGGATTTTTCGCCAATAGCAATCATTTGGCTACCCTGATGCTTGTAAGCTTGCCATTTATAGCTGCACTGATCGCGCGGCAGTTCAAGACCGGCAAAGAGGAATTTAATGTACTCTTTATCGCAATTGGCCTCGGGCTCGCTGCGCTGGTTATCACAGGGATTGTGGTCAATGGGTCCCTGGCGGGCTTCGCGCTGATTGGGCCGGTGCTTGTCGCGAGCGCGATGATTTTGGTAAGATCCTGGCAGATCCGCAAGGCGAGCCTGATACTGCTGCCGCTTGTGCTGGTCGGGGGGCTCAGTTGGCTGCTGGTGACTGAAGAAGGTGCACAGCTTCTGGAATTTGAGGAGCTCGATTCCTCGGGTGGCAGCCGCCAGCAAATCTGGAGCCACACGCTTGAGGCGATTGGCGATCACTTACCCTTCGGGTCGGGCCTTGGCACATTTTCCGAGGTCTATCAGCGCTACGAAGATACCGATAAGGTGAGCAAAGCCTATATCAATCATGCGCATAATGATTATCTCGAATTGTTGCTCGAGCTCGGTTTCCTTAGCCTGCCGCTGATGGTGGCCTTTCTGGCCTGGTGGATGCGCAGCTTGGTCCGGATCTGGCTAAATGAGACCGACAACCCCTTTGCTTTGGCAGGCGCAATTGCCGTGGGGACAATTCTAATTCATTCGGTCGTCGACTATCCACTGCGAACGGCGGCGATCAGCGGTGTTTTTGCAATCAGCCTGGTCATGATGGCGGTTCAGTCGGCAGCAATAGGTAAGGCGCCGAAACAGCCGGATCGCGCGCCGGACCAAGCTTAATGAAAAGCTAGCGTGTGCCGAGGCGCAGCAGCGGTTGGCGCATATAGCCGCAGGCAAGCTTTGCTCACGGTGCCGGGCATATTGGCGCGACAAAGCAAAGTTGATGTGCTCTTAGGCACCGCTGCATAATCGCGACCGGTTTACGAGTGGTTTTGGGCGATTTGCAACGCGCGACGAAGGATGTCTAGCAGAGGCCAGCGGTTAGTCTGCGATAGCCCTTTTGGAGCGTTTCTCGAAATACACGCGGCTGCTAATTTGCAGCCTATACCGAGACATGACCTCTGAGCTGTCTTGGTGCGCCTTAAGACTTCAACGTTCGCGCTGATCATCCTATGCGAAATTCAAAACTGCACGAATGCCCAAGTCATCGGCGCAGCCCGGCACATTCGAGAGCGGCGTTACGGACTAACGGGCTGCGGTTCGTCGTCATCGAGTGCAGATACCAAGCCAACGACAGCGACAATACCGGCTACGCCACCTATCACAGCTCCCGACAGGCCGGCGCCTTGACCGGGCATAACGACTGAGGTCGCATCAGCGCATGTCCTGCTTTCAACAAGCGAAGCGATCCGCTTCTCTACCGACTCGGATTGATCCAACGGACCCGTCGTCACGGCACATATACAGCTGCCGTTCTTGAATTCTTGGCGTACGAGGCCAAAGCTTGAAGGATCTGCACTGCGATCAATCGTCACGCCGCACTGCTTCGGCGCGGGCCCATTCTGTGCAATCGCGACACCGCCAATCGCGGCGGACGAAAGGACCGCAAGCGACGCGAGCGCGGCCCAAGTGCTGCGGTTTGAAATCTTGATCACGGCTTGTACTCCCATGTGTAGTAGTCCCATAGCATCAAAACCTTACCGAATAAAGTCTATCATCCCTGATCCAGGTGAGTTTTTGCGATAGAGAATGGGCTGGTCGGTGCGGCGCGGAGTTCGGTTTAGACGTATGGCAATCCACAACGCCAAGGCCCCGCAGTCGGCGCCCATATGGTCACAGAGCTGCGCCGAAATCGCGCAAGCATGACAGCCAGGCTGTGCTGCACCAGCCAGCTTGTTTCCTACCCTCTCCTGAGATTGGGTGACGGGTGCCTGCATGTACATCGTCCAACCATAGCCCTTGCTAGTGGCCCTTGTTCCAGACCCTTGCCGGGGTTGCGTTTGCAACCATTCTCGGTCGCATGGCGCTGGCCTTTGCACTTGCGCTGGCCGCATTTTGCGGGGGCGATCCTTCAGACGCCCTCGTCCTCGTCCCGTAGGCCTAGGAAGGACGCATCGGTCGCGTGGATGACGACGACCGGCTCGGAACAAGACCGGATTAGCTTGAAGGGTCGTCCAGAAATAGGCAGATCCTCCCCTCCCCATGCGCCGTTGCCAGAAGAAAAGAGGCGCTAGCGCTGATCACGGTGATCGCTACCGCCTTTCTGACGCGCAGCGCCGCCACTCAGGCCTTGCAGCGACGTCGTGTCACCTTGTACGCGTGGGCTCATGCGCCTCATATTCATCAACCGATTTTTCTATCCTGACGAAAGCGCCACGGCGCTGATGCTCACCGATCTGGTCGTCGGATTGTCGCCGATTGGTCTTGAAATACATGTTATTACCACTGCAGCTTCCTACACGCCGGAAGCCGATGGCTCTCAGCTTAGCCTATTCGGGGGCGATGTCAGCGTTACACGCCTGCCTAACTTACCGATCTCACATCAATCACTCGCTGGGCGTGCGCTAAACTTCATTGTCTTCTATTGTGGCCTGATTTTCGCTGGGCTGCACCATATCCGCCAAGGCGATATTGTGATTTGCCTGACCGACCCGCCGCTGGTTGGCATCTTTGCGGCGTTGCTCGCACGATTCAAGGGTGCGCGGCTCATCCATTGGGTTCAGGATATCTATCCCGAAACGGCTATGCGTCTCGGCATTGGCTCGCCTTCGAACCCAGTAATCCGTTGGGTGATCCGGCTGCGCGATTGGGCATGGAAACACGCCGATAAGAACGTGATAATCGGGGAACGCATGGCTCAAATGCTGCAATCTAGGGGTGTTTTCCAGAGACAGTTATGCGTCATCCAAAATTGGGCGGAGGACGATGTGCTGTTGCCGCTTTCGCCAGAGGATAACTCTCTGCGCGCGCAATGGGGTTTCAGCCAAACCGACATTGTTGTTGGATATTCGGGCAATTTGGGCCGGGCACATGATGCAGCCACCATGCTTGAAGCCGCAGCCCTCCTCTCAGTCAGGCAGGCCGAGACGGTCCGGTTTCTGTTCATTGGCGGGGGCGCCAAACATGCTGACCTTGAGACGGCAGCAAAGGAGGCTCGCCTAGCCAGTGTAGTCGCGCAGCGGCCATACCGACCACGCGCCGAATTGCGACAGAGCCTCAGCGTACCCGACATTCATTGGCTCTCACTCGAACCAGAACTCGAAGGCTTGATTGTTCCGAGCAAATTTTATGGCGCGGCCGCGGTCGGACGACCCATCGTATATATCGGTGATATTGAAGGCGAGGTCGCTCGTCTGATCCGGAAAGCAGACTGCGGGTCGAGTTTCGCCAAGGGCGACGCGCAAGGTGTAGCCGATTTTGTATCGCGGCTGGCGGGGGACCTTGCACTTCGGCAGAGGCTTGGAAAGAACGCGCGAACCTATTCTGTCGGTCAGCTTTCGCGGGTTGATCGCATCGCTCAATGGCGGTCCGTCATCGAAGAGGCGGTGTCCAAGAACATCGTCGGAACCGATTGAAACTCGCGTCGGAGCCATGCTGGCTGGGCGACACAGCCTCAACCATATCAGAGATCACTTTGCTCCAAGGCCAGTAACGATAACGCGGACGGTCTTCAACGCGACTAGCAGGTCGAGCCAGAGCGATATGTTCTTGATGTAATAAAAATCAAAACGCAGCTTGGAAAGAATGTCCGTTACGTCGGTAACGTGGCCTTGATTGACCTGCGCCCAGCCCGTGATGCCGGGACGCACGATGTGGCGGTAGGAGTAGAACGGCAGTTCTTCCTCATACCATTCAGCGAGTGAGCGAGCTTCAGGACGCGGGCCAATGAAGCTCATTTCGCCTTTCAGGATGTTGAATATCTGCGGAAGTTCGTCGATCCGGGTCTGGCGCATAAACCGACCAATCCTGGTAATCCGATCATCGTCAGTGCGGGTCATCGCATCCTCGCGGCTATCCTGTGCGTCCTCCAATGGTCCAGTTTGGCGCATGGTACGAAACTTGATCATGCGGAAGGTACGCCCGCGGAAGCCCACACGCTCCTGAATGAAGAACGCGCTGCCGGGCGAGTCAATTTTTACCAAAAGCGCAATGATCGCAAAGGCGACGACGCAGAATGGTAGCAAAAGCAACGCTGCCAGAAAATCAATAAGCCGCTTGAATGGCATATAGGTGACGTTGGGAATTAGAGAGCCAAGCTCATTTTCGCTCAGGTGGGTGATCTTGACCTGTCCAGTCTGCATCTCGGCAATCTGGCGAAAGTGATAGACCGGAACCCCCGCCAACGAAGCCTGTGCAAATAGGCGTTCCCATGGTGCAGAGTGATAGTAATGTAGGTCGGCGACGAGCGCCCAACCACGTCGTCCCGATTGCAATAAAGCAGTAAGATCATCGAGCGATGGTGCCGCCAAGTACTGCCCTCCTAGACGAATCTCGGAGGCTCGCCCATTGAGCAGGATAAGGTGCGGTTTCATAATTCCGCGCCTGCGTACGGCGAGAATAAAGCTCACCGCGATGGCGCTGGTGGCGCCCACCAAGAAAAATGAGGCTGAGTAAGGCAGGCGCATCAAAGCGATAACGGACAACGCACTGCCATAGACCAGTGTGTTGACAGGCATAACATAAGACAAATGCCGTGCCTTGGCGTGCGCGCGCAGACGGTCCAGAACGTACCAACTGACGGCTATGCTGAGCGAGAGCATAAGCAGAGTTTCGGTAAAGCCTTCGCCAAAAAGTGCGCGCCCCTGCAACCGCCAAACAGCAATCGATGGAGCTATCCCGCCGACAAGGAGGAAGGGCAGCTCGAGACGCCGCACCATGAAAGCGCTGAAAAGCTCCGGAGGCACAACATTGACCGCCTCTCCGCCTTCTGACTTTTCAACTCCCGCGGGAGACGAAGATAAGTGCGGAGGCTGAGTAGGGCGCCCCTCGGAAGAAGTGCTTGGATCGTTCTTGGCTTCGGCGGTTGTGTCGCTGCTGACAATCATAGATCGGCCAAGCGAGACCTCAGAAAGAGGGGGCAAAGGACCTTCTGTCATTTAACGATCCCAACGATCTGATGGCGGAGTGAAAGCATCCGGACGGGCCAAATGAGCCCGCGAGTACGCGGCTGAAGGCTAAAAGTGCACGAGAGCGCTTGATCACGCCGCTCGATGCCGCCAACTCTACAGTTATCCTGCGCCAAACATCGTATGACACCTAACCCCCGTTTTCCCTCCCCAAGGAAACGTCTAACGGTGGCAATCGGGCCACCCACATTGCTAGACGTCGAATGTGCGGGAAGTCGGATGAAATGGCACTTCCATTGCGACAAACCGGGCAAATCGTGCGGTGCAATGAAGGCAAAAGGGTCTATTTTTCTGTGCCGTAACATGACCGTCACGTAGGCTTGACGCAATAGTGTGATCTCTTGGTGACAGCCGCCTTCTTGGCGGGCTTGTTAGTCGAGCAACACAATAAGGCTATGCTGCTGCAGAATATCGTGGGAGCTGTGGCCGCAGCAAGGCGGCGGGGTCACCAAGCCCAAAACGCGGTTGGCGCCCCAAAAATTTGACTTCGCTCCTCGCAGGGATGAGCTTTCCGGCAGGCTCGGCGACGCTGGACTGTGCTCTGCACTCCGGCAGGAGGAGGCCAAAGCCAAGCATTGTGACTGTTTGCCTCGCAGGCTCCCTGGGCCTGAACGCGATTAACTGCGCCCAACGGTGTTGTTGCTCACGCGAGCCCGCTTTGTGATATTCGGGCCACATCATCACTGCACGACTTTTGATCTGGCAACAGATTGGCAAGATTCGCAGTCTACCGGCCGCTAGATGAATGGCTGCCAGCGACCTTCAGTGCAAAATTCTGTCGGTAGTTTGCGGAGCCGGCAGATTGGCGATCTATTCGGACCACTCTGTCGCGCGCCATTCAGCAGCGGTGTGAACTCGCTGCAGGATCGACAGCCACTCGCGCCCAGAAAGTGGCGCCACCCAGCCAGAAAGATGGCCCCGCACCCCGGGTGTGGGCGGGGCTTAGGACAATAAGGGATGGCCGGCATGGACCGCATCCCTTCGGGTCGCGCAGAGCTCTATTGGGGGTGAAAGTGACCAGCGCATTATTGTTTATCGTAAAGCGCCGCTTCAGGGTTTCGGTCCTGCTACCGCTCGGTGTGACCGGCATAGGTCGCTGCCTGTGTGTGCCTCCTATGGCAAAGCTGCCCGGCCGCCCCTGAGCTAGCAATTCGTGGCGCAATGCGCGGTGACCCGAAGCGAAAAAGCGCTGGTTGGTTATGGACATAGTGCGAGGCAGCGATATACCTCGCGGTGCGGCCATGCTCCCCTCTCCACGGCCGCAAAAGGGGCTCTCGCATGACACAGCAGTGGTATGCAGTACAGGTCCAGCCGCGCAAGGAAGCGCTTGCTTGCCTGCATCTGGGACGACAAGATTTCGCGCATTTTGCGCCGCGGATTTCCCGCACTCGCCGCCGCGCTGGCCGCGTTCTGGATGTGCGTGAAGCGCTTTTCCCTGGATATGTGTTTGTATCGCTCGACGTGACCCGCGACAGCTGGCGCTCGGTCAATGGTACGATCGGAGTATCCCGGCTTGTGATGTTCGGCGACATGCCTGCCTGCCTGCCCGCAGGCTTTGTCGAAGGCTTGGCCACGCGCTCAGATGCGCACGGCGTGGTGGATTTCGATACGCCTCTGGCGGCGGGTGACGCCGTGCGGATTGTAGGCGGCGCGCTCGATGATGTGACCGGCATTCTTTTGTCTGGCGATCGTCATGCGCGGGTCATGGTGCTGGTTGACCTGCTTTCTGGTCCGCGCCGGGTCCAGGTGCCGCGTGCGCGTTTGATCGCGGCCTAGCGGCTCAGCATGTCTTTGCATTATCCCTCTGGCGACGGCGCGAAGGCGTCCGATTTCACGATCTCAAGCGGGCGCACTTCCCGCCGAGTGCGGTAGCCGTGGGAGCGTTGGCAACGGGCAGGCGCCGCGGATCGCGCTTGAGCGGCGGAGCGACAAATTGGATGCCGGCTGGAGCAGCTCCCTTTGGCATTCAGGGACGGCCGCGATGGGCTGCTGGCCGAGCGGCTTGTCGAAGCACCGGTTCTGCCTCTAACGTAAACGACCCAGACAGTTTCCGGTAGGTGGTGGGTTAGGGCAAGCCCCCAGCCCTTCCCCTACAGGAGGCAGTTGCTGCCGCACGGGGCTAGGCGGCGCACCAATAAGGGCAAGAGATGAGTAACGGCAAGACAGCACTGATCACCGGAGTGACGGGCCAGGATGGCGCCTATCTGGCGCGCCTTCTGCTAGAGAAGGGCTATCTGGTGCATGGGGTCAAGCGGCGCTCATCCTCGTTCAACACGGGGCGCATTGAGGACATCTACCAGGACCCCCACGAGCATCATCAGCGCTTTGTGCTGCACTACGGCGACCTGACGGATTCAACCAATCTCATCCGGATTGTGCAGGAAGTGCAGCCCGATGAGATCTATAATCTGGCCGCGCAAAGCCATGTTGCAGTGAGCTTCGAGACACCTGAATACACCGCCAACGCCGACGGGATCGGCACGCTGCGTTTGCTCGAGGCGATCCGGATCCTGGGTCTCGAGACTAAAACTCGCTTTTATCAGGCTTCGACCTCGGAGCTTTATGGGTTGGTGCAGGCCGTCCCGCAAAGCGAGACCACACCGTTCTATCCGCGCAGCCCCTACGCGGCTGCCAAGCTCTATGCCTATTGGATCACGGTCAACTACCGCGAAGCCTATGGTATGCATGCTTCTAATGGCATCTTGTTCAATCATGAGAGCCCGCTGCGCGGCGAGACCTTTGTGACCCGCAAGATCACCCGGGCTGCGGCCGCAATTGCGTTGGGGCGCCAGGACAAGCTCTATCTTGGCAATCTCGATGCCAAGCGCGACTGGGGCCACGCGAAGGAATATGCGTATGGCATGTGGCTGATGCTGCAGCAGGAGGCGCCGGACGATTATGTGCTGGCGACCGGCGAGACCACTCAGGTGCGCGAGTTTGTGCGCTGGGCCTTCGAAGATGCCGGGATCCCGATCGAGTTCCGGGGCGAGGGGGTCGAGGAGAAGGGCTATGCGCGCGCTGACGGGCGCTGCCTGATCGAGGTCGACCCGGCCTACTTCCGGCCAACCGAAGTCGATCTTCTCCTTGGCGATCCTTCCAAGGCAAAAGAAAAGCTTGGGTGGACGCACCAGACCAGCGTGCGCGAGCTGGCTCGCGAGATGGTCGCGGCCGATCTGGCGCTGCTCGGGTGAGGCTGCTAATTTTGCAGTGTGAGACCGCATGATGGAGCTTCCACTCTACAATCTGGCCGGCAAGCGGGTGTTTGTCGCGGGCCACCGGGGCATGGCGGGTGCAGCGATTATGCGGCGCCTGGCGGCTGAGCAATGCGAGGTGCTGACCGCGGGGCGTGACGAGCTCGATCTGATGGATCAGGCTGCCACGCGCGCCTGGTTCGAGCGGCACCGGCCGCAGGCAGTGTTCCTGGCGGCGGCGCGGGTCGGAGGGATCCTTGCCAATGACACCTTTCCGGCCGATTTTCTCTACGACAATCTAATGATTGCGGCCAATGTCATCGAGGCTGCCAAGCGCAGCGGGACCGAGAAGCTGATGTTCCTGGGCTCCTCGTGCATCTATCCCAAGCTCGCCGCGCAGCCGATGGCTGAGGAGGCGCTGCTCACCGGTCCGCTTGAGCCGACCAATGAGTGGTATGCGATTGCCAAGATTGCCGGGATCAAGCTGACCCAGGCCTATCGCCGGCAGCATGGCTGCGACTTTATCTCGGCCATGCCCACCAATCTGTACGGCCCCGGCGACAATTTTGACCTCGCGGCGAGCCATGTCTTGCCCGCTCTGATCCGCAAGGCGCATGAGGCCAAAGAGAGCGGGGCTGCAGACCTTACCATCTGGGGGACGGGCACGCCGCGCCGCGAATTCCTGCATGTCGATGACCTGGCCGATGCCTGCGTGTTTTTGATGCAGCATTATTCGGACGCGGCGCCGGTCAATGTCGGCTGCGGCACGGATGTGGCCATTGGCGAGCTGGCGCAGCTGGTATGCGAGGTGGTGGGTTTCAAAGGCGCGATCACGCGCGACCTATCCAAGCCCGACGGCACGCCGCAAAAGCTGCTCGACACGGGCAAGCTCACCCGCCTGGGCTGGCGTCCGGCGACCGGCTTGGCGCAAGGCATTGCCGAGACTTACGACTGGTACCGGGCGCAACTCTTGGCGGAGGCTGGAGGAGCGGGCGTGCGGGGCGTCGCCCCGGCGGTGAACGGGCCGATTGCGTGATCCGAAGCGTGGCCCCGTCGACACGTCCCATTCCGTACCGCACGCGGCTGCGCGTGTTCATGCCATACATTCGCGAGGGGATCATTTAGTGAGCGAGCCTGTTCGCCCCAGGCCGATAAAGAAGGCCGTGTTCCCCGTAGCCGGTCTTGGCACCCGCTTCCTGCCCGCGACCAAGGTGGTGCCCAAGGAACTGCTCCCTGTCGTTGATCGTCCGCTGATCCAGTACGCGGTGGACGAAGCGCGCGAGGCGGGGATCGAGCAGATGATCTTCGTCACCGGACGCGGCAAGACCGGGATCGTCGAGCATTTCGACATCGCGTTTGAACTCGAACAGACGTTGAGCGAGCGGGGCAAGGACCTGTCGGTGCTCGATTGCACCCGCGCCACGCCCGGCGATGTGATCGCGGTGCGCCAACAGGTGCCGCTGGGCCTGGGCCACGCGATTTGGTGCGCCCGCGCGATTGTGGGGGACGAGCCGTTTGCGATCTTCCTTCCTGATGAGTTGATGGTCGCCCGCGAAGGGGGCACCGGCTGCATGAAGCAGATGGTCGAGGCCTATCGCGAAGTCGGCGGCAACCTCATCAGCGTACTCGAAGTGCCGATGGCGCAGGTCTCCTCTTACGGCGTGATTGACCCCGGTGCCGCAAACGGTGCGCTGACCGAAGTGCGCGGGCTGGTGGAGAAGCCTACCCAAGCCGACGCGCCGTCCAACAAGATCGTCTCGGGCCGCTACATCCTCCAGCCCGAAGTGATGCGGGTGCTGGAGAACCAAGGCAAGGGCGCGGGCGGCGAGATCCAGCTGACCGACGCGATGGCCAAGATGATCGGCACCCAGCCGTTTCACGCTGTGACCTTCGACGGCGCACGCTACGACTGCGGCAGCAAGATCGGCTTTGTCGAGGCGACGCTGGCCATCGCGCTCGCCCGCCCCGATATGGGCGCCGAAGTACGCAAGCTGGCCGAGCGGCTGCTCGCGTGAGGATCTCGCCGGTGGGCGAGGGCCGCGGACACCGCGGCGCGGATCGACATCTGTGGCAAGTTTTGGGTCGGACCGCGTAGGGGCCGCAGCGGCGATTGGCATCAAGCAGCCTCGGCGACAGGCCAAACAGACACTCCCGCCCGCAGCGGCGTCGCAGACGGCGCGAAGCGCCACCCGCCCGAAGTGCGTGCGGGCGAGAATTTCGCACACCGGGAAGCGCAGCTGAACCGCCGCAGGCGGGACATCGCGTGCGGACAAAAGGCTCGCAGTTTTGTAGATCGCGCTACCCGTTGGCCAATTGAGCGTGTTCTTGTCGCGCTATCGCTTTGCTACGTGAGCGCGTTCTTGTTGCGCTATCGCTCCGCTACGTGAGCGCGTTACAGTGGGGGTTATCGGGCGTGGGGTGCTTTAGTCGCGCCTATAAATTGGCGATGAAGCAAGCCGGGAGGCCAGCAATGCTGGCAGGGCCGCCGCTTACCTGAAAGCCTGTCGCGATCTGCTCCCTGCCCGTCTGCTCGCTGGCGGAGGCCCTCACACGGTGCCGACGACTTTGTCCCCGCGCATGACCACCCCGTCGGGCCGGCAATGCAGACGGCCTTGGGCTGCCGCCGTCTCGGCAATGCGCGGCCAGTTATCCATCCTGTCTGTGCCGAAGGTGAAGGACAAGAGGACGCACCGCTGACTGGTCTGCCCCGCAGCAGTCGCGTGGACGAAGTGATCCCCGAAGATCAGCCCCTTGCCCATCTGGTACGCATAGTGCGCCACACCGCCTCGCGCATTGGCGTAAGTGAGGCCCACCTCTCCACAATTTGCGGTCAGCGGCATGAGGAAGGTGAAGGCGTCATTGTTCGCCTCTAGCCAATCCTCGTGAAAGTCGGGCTTTTCGCACTTGCTGCGGGTGACAAAGAAGCCTGAATAGAGCCGCAAATCGTGATCGTGATCGACGCGGTGGGCGACCTTCTCGGCGATGCCCGAAGCGCGGAACATGGCGTTGAAGAAGTTATACGTCGCCATGTCATCCTGCGAGATCCAGAGGATGTCGCTCGCCCACAACGAAGCCATCGACTTGACGCTGAAGCGGAGACCGCCGCCGAGCGCAAGTTCTCTTGAACCCGCCTCGACAGACTGGATTTCTGGCACCAGGCCGAATGCCGCGGAGAAGGTTGCCGGGTCGATTTCGACCTCCAGGACATTGGGCGCCAGAAAATTGGGGTTCAGCCAATGTTTCTCCCTCACTTCCATGGAATGATCCCTTACCGACGACTGCGACCACGTGGCTTCCTGCAGGGCGAGGCGTCAAGGCTAAACTGAAAGCCTTCAAGTCAAGGCGTGGCTGAGCAAGCGGAATGTAGAGCGCCCGGCCACCGTGGCTGGCCTCTTGCCTGCTGGCCTAGTTTAGGCCACTTGCATGGCTCGAGCCAACGGTTGATGGCCAAAGCCTTTCCCTTGCTCATCTTTGGAGATCAAATGGACTTCGCGAATTCCAATCTGCGTTTCGTCCGAGCCCCCGAGCAGCTGTCGTGCGAGCTAGATGGCGAAATCGCCATCCTCAACCTCGGGTCAAAGCTATACTTCGGTTTGACCGATGTTGCGGCGGCGGTCTGGCGTGAACTCGAAACGCCGCAAAGCTTCGCCGACATCGTGATTGCCGTGATGGCACAATACGATGTTGAGGCAGAGCAGTGCCGGAGCGATGTGGCTGCTTTCCTCGAGACCTTGTCGGAGCGGGGATTGTTGCAGGTACAGGAAAGTGCAGTGTGACCACCGCCGAAGTCGACGGATACGGCGTCCGGTCGGGCTACACCTTCGGCTACTATCGGCAATTGTCGCCGACCTGGCTCCGTCTCGTTGCCCTGTCGCGCGGCGTTCCTTTCCCGGCGGGTGAGACGCTTCGTTACTTCGAGCTTGGCTTCGGGCAAGGCGTCTCACTCAACGTCCATGCGGCGGCGAACCCGGGAGAATACTGGGGTAACGACTACAACCCGGAGCATGTTGCCTTCGCCCGCCAAATGGCCGAGGCGTCCGGTGCTAACATCCATCTCCTAGGCGACTCGTTCGAGCAGTTGGCCGAGCGGCGTGACCTGCCCCAGTTCGACGTGATTGTTGCCCACGGCATCTGGTCATGGATTGCCGACGGGACCCGAGAGGCGGTCCTCCGGTTCCTGGATGAAAGGCTGGCTCCGGGCGGGCTGCTCTATATCAGCTACAACGCCCTGCCAGGGGCAGCGTCCGGGATAGCGGTCCAGCGTCTCCTGCATGCGGTCACGGCGTCAATGGACTCATCCCTCTCGGAGGGCGAGCGGTTTGACTTGGCCCGTGGCTATCTTAGCAATGTAGCAGAAGAGCCGGGCAACCACTTCGACGGCTACCCGAAAGCGAGAGAGCGTCTCGACCGGATTCTGGGGGGCAAGTCGCCCTACCTTCTCCACGAATATACCGTAGCCTCCTGGAGGCCCGAGCTCCTGTGTGAAGTTTCGGCGCAGATGAAGCAGATCGGGCTAGAATTCTGCGGGTCGGCTTACCTTGATCCCCAGAGGATCGTAACCCTGGGGGCGGAAGTTAATGAGGCAGACCTGGTCCTGGAGGAAACGCTGCGCGATTTCCGACTTGACCGGTCCTTCCGCTCGGACCTTTTTGTGCGCGCACCGCTCGGCTCCGCGCGCTTGGCTACGGTCGGAGAGCTAAACGATCAGGTCATCGCCTTGACTGCGGTGCCCGATGAAGTCGATGTGTCCCCCGCGGATCCCGAGGCCCAGGGAATTGCAGACCAAGTCAGGACGCTCCTCGAAAAGCTGGAGAGCCATACTCCTTCGCGATTGCGTATTGGAGAGCTTTTGCGCAGCGGGGGGGAGGCAACAGGCGATAGGCAGGATCTTGCTGCGCTCTGCGTAGCCTTGAACAATGGCTTCACCCACCCGGTTGCAGCGAGTGACTGCGCCGCCTCCCGGACTTCGAGTGAGAGGCTAGACGACTTTCTTTGCGCCACTCTTTTCCGCGAAAAGCAAAAGCAGTTGCGAGTATCACCCGCTATTGGCTCTGCGGCGAATCTATCAGCCCTCGACGAAGAACTGATCGCTTATGCCAACCAGCCCCAAGAGCTTATGTCGAGGCTGGCAATTCGCGAACAAGGGAAACAAAAAATATCCGCTGTTCAAACGCTAAAATATGCAGCAAATTTCGCTTGCCTTGTAAAAATTTACCAAACTCTTGCTTTAACAAGGTTCAATAAAATCTAACTAGTCTTGTTTGATGACTGAGCGTTATCGTTCTTACCTTTGCCATTAAGAACATTCAGAGTGACATCTCTGAGTGTGCCATATTCGACGAGGCGGGGAGTCGAATATTCCATTTGGCTGCGGTCGGAATTTTTCTGAGGTATTTTAGTCATGTGACGCGTACTCCAAAATCGTAGTCCGTCTTCTATCTGGTTGTGTGCGGTCAATCAATGGCCATCAGGATCCATGTTCCACTTCGTGCTAGCGCCAGATGCATGAGGCAAATCTATGTAAAAGACGGCTGGCCCATCAAGTCTAGCGACCGCATTGGAGGAACCAATTGAGGCGATATCGTTACACACTTTTTGGCGTGCCATTTTGTTCCGACATCGAGCTCCAATTGCCTTCTGCTCCCATCGGGGAACCGCTTCGTTTCCAGCTTGAGGAATGCAAAGGTGCTTGGCCGGCCGTTGGTGCGGGGCAAATTGTCCAGGAAGACGGCGATGATTGGGTGACCTTGCGCGTCTACTCCGGAGGCGGCGTGGAAATCGAGTGGAGGGACTGGCTCTGGTTCTGGATCAATGCCGAAGGGCGCTCGGTAATTTACCGGGTGAAGAACGAGACGTATCCGACTGCATTCGAGGCCTATGTGGGTAATTTTGCCGTGTCTGCCTGCCTCCTCCTTCAGGGCGAGGAGGTGCTGCATTCAACCGTCGTCCAGTATCGCGGCGCGGGTCTGGGCTTCCTCGGTCCCAGCGGCGCAGGAAAGTCGACCTTGACGGCGCATCTCATTGGTTGCGGGGCCGAACTTGTCACGGACGACATGCTGCGCATCACCGAGAATAACGGCGTGCATTATGCCGAGCCAGGTCAGCCTCGTTTGAAGCTCTTCGAAGAGGCAGCGGCGCGTCACCTGACCGCGTCGGTCAACAAGGGCAAATGGAACCCGGTGTCCCAGAAGTATCTCTTCGACCTCGCCGCCCCGGCATCCCTCCGCGCGCATCGTCCCCTGGATGCACTGATCTTTCTGGCGCCGCCTCGCGAGGGGGCGCCAGACAAAATCGAACTGCGCCGTCTCGAGGGGCTCGAACTGTTCCAGACGCTCACCTCCTCTACAATGAATTACCGACTTCAGACTGCCGACCGGTTGGCCCGGCAATTCAAATTTGCCAGGCGCCTGGCGCAAAAGCTGCCTGTCTACGCCCTTCATTATCCGCGGCGTCATGATATCCTCCCCGATGTTGTCCGAACCCTCGAAGAGACGATCTTGTCGAAATGCAACGCGGGTTGATCCGCCAATCACCTCGTGACGTGCTTTTGGCTGCAGAGGCGGCAGTGGCCCTCCTGCAGGCTCGCTGGAGATTGCGAGTCGCGCCAGTCGAGGATTTGCAGGCTTGGGCCACGAAACACGGCAGGCGCTCGCGTGACCGCGATGAGGTCCTGCTCGCATTCCGGCGGGCCTCTCGCCGCCTCGGAGGGACTTGTCTCATCAGGGCTCTCGCGCTGCAGTACCTGCTGTCGCGATATGGCCATCCGTCGGAACTTCGGATTGGGGTCGGGCGTACCGGCAAGGGTTTCGAGGCCCACGCGTGGCTCGTCTGCGGTGATGAAACCCTTGAGGGCGGCGGGCAGGAGGCAGAGGAATTTTCCGTGCTCGCGAGCTGGCAGAGCGGGAAGTAGACCCGCATGGCTTTCCTCGTCCTTGCCTCGGCACAAGCTGGCCAAACCGATCCTTCACCCCTCCTGCGGGCTGCTGGCGGTGTCCCTGTCGTGTGGTTCGACCCCGGGGATCACAGCAAAGGCGGCGCCGTTTGTCTGTCGCCGCTGGCCACGACGGCCCGGCTCAGGCGCGGCGATGCTGGCGACTGCCTAATCGTAGGCAGGGTCAGGCTCGATCGGCGGAAAGAATTGTGCGCGAGCTTGGCGACTGATCAGGGCAACCAGCTTGCAAGGCTGCCCGATGCAGAGCTCTGCCTGTTGGCCTATGCTAGGTGGGGCGAGCGGTTTGTGGATTATATCCACGGCGATTTTGCCTTCGTGATCTATGATGATACCACGCGTGAGCTTGTTTGTGCGAGAGACAGGTTTGGCGTTAGGATGCTTGCCTGGTGTCGGCGCGGGGAAGCCTGCTGGATAGCCGGATCGATGCAGGACCTTTGCGCCGTCGCCGCTCCCGATGCTGGCGAACTCGACTCGGTGTGGATTTCCAACTTCTTGCGATCAGGCTTATGTGAGGATCCGGCCCGCTCGGTCTATGCCGGCATTTCTAGGTTGCCGCCTGCGCATCTGCTCTCGCTGGGCCCCAACGGCCTCATCACGGAGAGGTATTGGGCGCTTGAAGTAGCTCAGCCTTTGCACCTGAAATCCCGGTCAGACTATATAGTGGAATTTCATTCCCGGCTTGATGCCGCAATGCGCGATCGGCTGCCGAGCGGCCAGCTCGGCATAATGCTCAGCGGTGGGCTCGATTCTTCGACGCTCGCGGCCAAGGCGCTGGAGCTTGGGGCACCCGGTCTCAAGATTGTTGCTCGCACCTGGCTTGTGGGCGGCGAGGCCGACCCGGAGGCGCAGGCGAGCGCCACCGTTGCCGCGTATCTTGGCATCGAACAAACTGTACTCGACGGCACTTCAATGCGGATTGATCCCCAGTGGTCGGCCAGGGCGACCGCGCCACCCGAACCCAGCTTGGATGTTCTCACGCCTCCGGCGTACTTTGCTGACACGCAGGCCATGCGCGCCCAGGCGGCGTGCTGGTTCTATGGCGAGGGGCCAGACAACGCCCTCACCTTCGAGTGGCAAATGCACCTCAAATGGCTGGTCCGCCATCGGCAATGGGGCCGCTTGCCTGCGGTGGTCGTAAATTACCTTGCGACCAAGCCCCTCGCCGACTGGACAACCTCCTTCCAGACACGTCTGGGGCTTTGTGGGCACCGGCATCGCGAGGGTGTCTGGCCGGAGCCCAACTGGGTGCGCTGTGAAGGTTCTCCCAACCCAGACAATCAGGCATGCGACTGGCGCCCAAGGGCGCACCGCGGCCTTTCCAGCCCATTGTGGCAATTGATGTTTGAGCGCTTTGACGCGGAAGGGGAAAGGCTGGGGATCGAATGGCGTCACCCCTACATGGACCTGCGCGTGCTCGAGTTCTTGCTGGCGACTCCGCCAATCCCTTGGGCGCGCCGCAAGATGCTCATCCGCCGCGCGATGGAGGGGAAATTGCCGGAAGAGATCTTGCGTCGTCCCAAGACCCCGCTTCACAGGGATGACACAGCGGAACTTCTACGGAGGCACTTGCCGGCGATGCCGCGGCCGGGAGATGCCATCGAAGACTTTGTCGATCTGGAAAAACTGCCTGAAGATCCCGCCTCCCACCCCGATATCTATGCGCTCACGCGTGTAGCGATCCTCCACCATTGGCTCAGAGTGCAGCATGGCTAGCCGTCAGATCGCCCAGCGGGATCCGATGGACGCAACCGTCAGGCTACTGACCCCCCTTTCGTGGGCTCCTCGCCAAGGGGAGGTCTGTCCAGACGATTGGCAGGCAGCGTGGCGGTTCTGCGGCTTCCATGGCGTTCGGCCGGCTTTGGCACAGTCGCTGAAACGGCTGCCAGAAAGCTGCCTGCCACCGCCCTGGTTGGTGGCAGACCTGGCCGACTTCACGAGGGGGCACGCCTTTGCCGTTCTGCAGAAGACGGCCGAGATTGTGTCCCTCTCCAACGCTCTTGAAGCTGAGGGTGTCACGGCCGTCTTCTTCAAGGGCGCCGTTCTTGGCGAGCAGGTTTATGGCGCTGCGCAGTTTCGAGAGTTCAACGACATCGACCTGCTGGTTTCCCTTGAGGACAGGGACAGGGTGGCAGACCTGCTCGAGGCCTCTGGCTACCTTCCGGTCATCGCCGACCGGCTCTTCCGGCGGGCGTTTTTCGACTATGCGGGCCAGCACATGTTCCGCCACCGTGACAGTGGGTCGGTCGTCGACCTGCACTGGAACTTTGTCGGCAATCTGGATTTCCCGGTCGACGCCGCCGAGGTCATGCGCAACCGCACCATGCTTGCCCTTGGCGGAGTGCGTGTGCCAGCACCGAGCATCGAAGACCTGGCCCTGATCCTTGCCGGACATGGGCAGAAAGAGGGGTGGGCCTCGTTCGGCTGGGCTCTCGACTTTGCAAAGTTCTCCGCCAGTTTTCCCGATTTTGACTGGGACAAGGCCGCGCGCCGGGCGCAAGACAAGGGAGGCTTGGGCGCCCTTTTGACAGCCCTCCTAATGGTCGAACGTCTGTTTGGCCGCGTGCTGGATCAGGATCTGGTGGCGAAGGCACGCCAGAGTCGGCGGATTGTCGACGATGTGGAGCGTATCATCATCGGTTATCATGCCTTGGCAGAGCGCCGCCTCGCCGATGATCTCATGGGCTCGTTTCGCCTCTGCGAGACCGCCCTTCAGCGGGCGAGGGTCTGGTGGGGACTGCTCACCACCCGCACCATAAGCGACTATGAGGCTCTGCCACTGCCGCCAAGATGGTGGTGGGTCTACCGCCTGACGCGACCGTTCCGGCTTGCCTGGCAGACGCTTCGCGGACGGCCGCCTACTCCATCCGCCTTGTTCGAGGGGCACAAGAAATCTTGACTGCGGGGGCACACTGCCCAGGAAATCTGCATCAGGGGCTGCCGCTTTCTAAAGGCCATCTTTGCGTGCCGGCTCTCCATTGACTTCGGCAATGCTACCGTTGGCAAGGTGAATGGTCCGGTCTGCCAGGGCAAGGCTGGCGGGGCGATGGGTGATGATAATGACCGTCCGTCCGAACAGGGCCGTCTTGCAGGCCTCGACAAAGGCCGCCTCGCCTTCGAGGTCGTACATTGAGGTTGCCTCGTCGAGGATCAGGATGGGGGGATCCTTGAGGAGGGCGCGCGCCAGGGCAATCCGTTGGCGTTGGCCTCCCGACAGGCGGACGCCGTGATCCCCGATCTGGGTCTCGAAACCTGACGGGAGGCCTTTGATGAACGGCAGCGCCTGCGCTAAGCAGGCTGCCTTTTCGATATTTGCCTGCGTCACGCCCTCGAGGCTGAACGCAATATTCTCCCGCACACTGCCGTTGAACAGCAGTGGGCGTTGCGGGACATAGCCAATCGCATCGCGAAGGTTCCGGACATCGAGCTTCGCGATGTCCACGCCGTCGAGGGCAATCTCGCCGCGTTCGGGCTGGTAGAAGCCGAGGAGGAGGTTGACGAGGGTCGACTTCCCAGAGCCGTTCTCGCCGGTCAGCGCGATCACTTCGCCTTGGGCAATCTCGACAGTTACACCCTGCAGTGTCCCATGCCGACCCGGGTAGGAAAACCACACGTCGCGAAAGGCGATCTCGCCGCGGCACCTCTCTAGGCGGCCTTGCGCGGCATAGCCAGGCTCCTCGCCCTCGGCGAGGACACGCTGCAGTCGTGCGAGGGTCCCCTTTGCCGTCTGCAGCTGACCGTAGAGATTGGCGAGTGCCCCCACGGGACGCGTCAGCAGCGCCGCGTAGAGCATAAAGCTGAACAGGTCGGTCGGCGTCATGCCGCCATCCGCCACGCTCTGCCCGGCGAGCAGGATGAGGGCGATGGCGGCCAGTGCGGTCACCAGGCTCATCGCTGGGGCCAGCAATGCGTAGATGCCCGCCTCGCGGACACTGAGATCACGCGCCTCTTCGAGGCGCTGCGTGTAGGCCGCGAGGCGCATGTCTTCCCGGGCGAAAGACTTGATCGCGGGCAGCATTTCGAGGTCTTCTTCGGCGGTTGCAAAAATGCCCGCCTCGGCCTCCTGCACCCTCTGGGCGAGCGATCTTAGCCGCCGGCCGATGAGCTTGAGCGTCAGATAGTAGGCAGGCACCAGCAGTGGGATCAAGGCGGCGAGCAGCGGGTCGATTGCAAACAGGACCGCCAACGCGCCGACGCCGGTCAGCAGGGCGGCCGGGACGGCGGTCAGTGTCCCCGATATGAAGGCGCTGAGGCGCGACACTTCCCATGTCATCAGAGCAAGCAGGTCACCCTGCCGGCTTTGGTCGAAGAAGGTGAGCGGCAGGCGCTGCATATGGGCGTAGATGTCACGCCGGAAATCGGCCTGGATGCGGTTTGCGACAACAGCCGATACCAGGGCGCTGGCGAAAGTGAGGGAGGTCAGCACGAGCAGCGCCGCGACCAGCAGTAGGGTGATGGTGACGACAGCGATGGAGCCGCTTTCAATGATGCCGCCAAGCAGCTGTCCTGCTAGCCACGGGATCGCCAGCCCGGCGAGCGATCCCAGCAAAGAGATCACCACGACGAGAGCCAGTCGGCTGCGGTAGGGGCGCGCATAAACTAAGAGTGCGGCGAGATCCATCAGGCGGCACTCCAGCCATGAGAGCTCTCGGGCCTCATGCCCTTGCGTCCGCCATGAGCCTTCCTTTGAGGCCAGCATAGGTGGTACTGCGGTCTGGACGGTGAAAACGTGACTGGTTCCGGGGGCGCTGCGCGGCCGTCAGTTACTGCGCTCCCGTCACAGACCATAGCGGTGCGTGATCGCGTTACTGATAGGGTGCGGCGTGCCTTGATCCGAGGCGAGCACAACTTCCTGCGCCGCCGACGAGGTTGGCTGCACAGGGCTGCCGCGTACAGCTGCTCAATGGCACTTGCTTTTTGGGTCACCTGGACCTTGCTACTGCGAAGCGCGCCGCTGAGCAATCGCGTGCTGGATCGCGCGCGGCGCCGATCAATCGCGTGCAACGCGGCGCGGGACAGCGGCGCCCGTCCTTGGGAGGCGGGCCTCGCGGTGCGAGGCAAAAAAAGCCCCACCAATCGGGAGCTGGGTGACGCTGCCGGACCTGATGACCCTGGGTTTCCCGCCCGAATGCAAGCAGCTCGGCGCACGCGCGTCGCTGTTCAGCCTAACGCTGCGGGCGGGTCCTGCGTCACAGGGATGCCAAATTGGTGCCGACCGCGCGCAGCCAAGGCAACGCCATAGTGGAACTTTTACCCGGCACGGCTCATATCACACACAAGGCTGTTGCAATGCGGCTTGCAAGCCGTATTGTTCAAAATTGAACGCAATGCTGTCTCTGCCAGCCTCACAAGTTTTCGCAATCTATATCCGGTGGGCCTGCAGGCTGACACCGTGCGGTAGCCTTATCGCAATGGACCGGATGTGAGCGCCCGCCGCGAGCATCTCCAAGAGGATGCACAATTCAAGGTGATGCGCCTGCTTGAGCGCGATCCGACCCTCTCGCAGCGCCAGCTGGCCGACGAGTTGGGGCTCAGCTTGGGCGCCACGCATTACGTGCTTCGCGGTTTGATCGACAAGGGCTTCATCAAGCTCGGCCGGTTTCGCGAGGCGGCTGACAAGCGCCGCTATGCCTATGTGCTAACGCCCGGCGGACTGGCCGCCAAGGGCGCGATCACTCGGAGTTTCCTGGCGCGTCGGCGCGCCGAATACGAGGCGCTGCGCCGCGAGATCGAGGAGCTGGGCGCGGAACTGCCCGCCTCGGATCCTCGCGAGCCAGCCACAGAGCAGCGCGCAGAATGAGGCGTGGAGAATCGACGCTGCGCCTGCCTTCGCGCTGCTTGCGCATAAGGTCCTCACTCGGGCTTATCGGGCGTGGGGGGGAATTGCTGGAGTCCAGTAAGTCACTTTGGCCGGCCGCATTGATAATTACGACAGCGGGAAGACGTTTTTGACATTGCGCTCAAGTTATACTGTGCTCGCCAGCACAATCCAAAGAAAGTGGACTGAATTGGTTTTAGCATGTGGAATGATTTTTGTCTTGGAGCCAGTTAGTCTGGTAAGCTAACAAGGTGAGGGGGCACGCATGGTGTCGCCCATCAGCAAGGCTTCCTGCATGTGTGGTATGAACGGCATATTCGCCTATAATCATTCAGCCAATCTGCCCGATCGATCCGAACTGCTCACAACGCGTGATCATATGCGCGCCCGTGGCCCAGATGGCTTTGGTGAATGGTGGAATGGCGATCGCCGATTGGGGCTGGGCCATCGCCGCCTATCGATCCTTGATTTGTCGGACCGTGCCAGCCAGCCAATGGTAAGTGAGTGTGGCCGTTTTGTTGTGGTCTTCAACGGCGAAATCTACAACTATCCCATCTTGCGCGAGCAACTTGAAGCGCAAGGGCGGTCTTTCCAGACCACGTCGGATACCGAGGTCCTCTTGCACCTGTACGCCCTTAAGGGCGCAGACATGGTCCATGATCTTCGGGGCATGTTCGCCTTCGCGATTTGGGATAACGAGGCGCGGGGGCTGTTTCTCGCTCGTGACGCCTACGGCATCAAGCCCCTCTACACCGCCAATGACGGCTGGACGTTCCGCTTCGCCAGCCAAGTGAAGGCGCTGTTGGCTGGCGGCAAGGTCTCGCGCGATCCGGAGCCTGCCGGTGTTGTTGGCTTCCACATCTGGGGCAGCGTGCCGGAGCCCTTCACGCTCTATCGCGAGATCCGCCAGCTTCCCGCCGGACACACGCAATATGTCGACGCGGCGGGGCCGCGAGAGCCGCAATGCTACTGCTCAATCAGCGCCATTCTTTCCGCGGGCGCCGACGCACCTGCGCCTGCCTCCGCAGCCCAAGAGTGCGTCCGAGCGGCGGTAAAGGACAGTGTTCGCGCACACCTGTTGGCAGACGTCGAGGTTGGCATATTCCTGTCCAAGGGCGTCGACAGCGGCGCCCTGCTTGGCCTCAGCCGCGAGGCGGGTCACGATAAGATGCGCGCGCTGACCCTGGGCTATGATGAATACCAGGGCACGGCTGACGATGAGACAAGCGGCGCTCGTCAAGTTGCAGACCTCTACGGGGCTGAGCACGCGACTAGGATTGTGCGTCGGCAAGAGTTTTGCGCCGACTTGCCAGCGATTTTGGAGGCGATGGATCAGCCCAGCATCGACGGCGTCAACACCTGGTTCGTCGCCAAGGCTGCCTCCGAGCAGGGCCTCAAAGTAGCCATCTCGGGGGTTGGCGGCGACGAATTACTGGCCGGCTATCCGAGTTTCACTGATGTTCCCCGCGCCGTGCAGCTCTTTGCTCTGCCCGCAGCGATACCCGGCATCGGCCTCGCCTGGCGAGGTGCCGCGCAATTGCTGCAACTGGCCAAATCCCGTCCCAAGGTTGCAGGCTTGGGCGAGTATGGTGGAACTTATCCGGGAGCCTATCTGCTGCGGCGTGCGATTTTCTTGCCGTTTGAGCTAAGCGACATGCTCGAGCCTGCACTCGTAAGCGAAGGCCTGCGGCGATTGGATATTCTTGGCGCGCTGCAATCCTCGATGAGCCCGGCTCCCAAGTCTCGGGTTTCGCGGGTGGCGGCTCTCGAAAGTTCACAATACCTGCGCAACCAGTTGCTGCGCGATGCAGACTGGGCCGGGATGGCCCACGGCGTTGAGATTAGAACGCCTCTCGTTGATATCGATTTACTTCGTGAAGTCAGTCCGCTTCTGCCCAGCCTGAAGCCCGGTGACGGCAAGCGCTTTTTGTCCAATGCCCCAAACCCCCCCTTGCCCTCCAGCCTTGTCAACGCGCCAAAGACCGGGTTCACCACGCCTTTGGCAACATGGCTCTCTGAAGAAGGTGAACAGGCAAGCGTGAACCGCGGCCTCACATCACGGCGATGGGCACGCGGGGTATTGGACAGCTTTCGGGATCAGCGGAAGATCGTTACCGCTGTTACGCAACCATATGTCGCAGTTGCCGGAATGGGTGATCTTGAATCAGTTCCAGTATGAGTGCACCTTTTCAGAGCGTTCCCCAACGGGGCCGACAGGCGGGTGCAAATGCTTCAGGCCAATTTTCGGGGTTATCGGGCGTGAGCGGGATTGGATGCAGTGCTCTCGGTCATCGCGTCGCGAATCTTGGCAGTACGACTTCATTCCATGCTTGTAGCCATATGAACTGTCCTTAGTTGAAAGCGCCGAAGGACATTCGCGCTCATGATACGCACTCTATTTTGCCTCGTCTCCATCAAGCCTTGGTGTCTATATCCCTCACTTGCAGAACCTACCTAGGCGCTAGATCAACACCAGCTAGTAGATCCGCATCGCGGCGAGGCCGCTCCAAGGATTGAGAATGAAGCACTTTGTCATCATTTTGGGAACAAGACCTGAAGCAATCAAGCTACTCCCTCTCTATCTGGAACTTCGCAAACGCGATTGCGTGAAGGCGACACTAATCCTGACTGGCCAGCATCGTGAACTAGTCGATGACGTGTTCCGGACCTTTGGCTGCAGTCCTGACATTTCGCTAAACGTTATGCAGCCGAACCAAACGTTGGCTGGCTTAACCGCGCGGGTCATGACTGGCTTGGACGGAGTGCTTCCAGAAGATACCGATCTTGTAATCGTGCAAGGCGATACTGCGAGTGCTTTCGTTGGCTCGCTTCTGGCGTTTTATCGTGGGATTTCCAGTGCGCATGTAGAGGCCGGCCTGCGCTCGGGCGATCTTTTGGCGCCGTTCCCTGAAGAATTCAACCGAAGGGCTGTTTCGATAACTTCTCGATGGCATTTCGCTCCGACCGATGCAGCAGCAGAGAACTTAGCCGCCGAGGGCATCCACGACGGCGTTCACGTCGTCGGCAACACCTCGATTGACGCGGCGCTGACAATCGCGGCCCAAAACCAACCACCGTCCGAGATGTTGAGTGCTGCCGTGCCGGAATTGGAGTATGCGCACGGTAAGATTATTTTGGTCACCGCCCACCGGCGCGAGAACTTCGGCGAAGGGATCAGGTCGATCATCGCGGCGGTACGGCAGATCGCAACCGAGCGGCCTGATCTGCTGGTCGTCTGGCCAGTGCACCCCAATCCAAACGTACGCGATATTGTGATGGAGAGCTTGGCCGAGATCCCGAACATCCGGTTGCTCGAGCCGCTGAGCTATCACGACCTGCTGTACGTGATGCAGCGCTCGTTCATCGCGTTGAGCGATTCGGGCGGAATTCAGGAAGAGGCGCCAAGCTTTTCCTGTCCCGTACTAGTTCTGCGTGATACGACCGAGCGGCCCGAAGCGATCAAAGCGGGGTGCAATGTGATGGTTGGAACCAATAGTTTAAAGATTGTCGATACCTTCAATCGGATTGCCAATAATCGTGAAATATATCGCTTGATGATTGAGGCCAAGAACCCGTTTGGCGATGGTACGGCCAGCCAGAAGATCGCCGAGATACTGTTGGCCGAGAGTATACAGCAGCATGTCTAGTTCAACCATCCCACCACCATTAAAAATTCTGACTTGCTCTGCTTTGGTAAGGGCACTCTCGATTGCATCTTAGCGTTTTTTTCTTTATGTGCGGCGTGAACGGGATGTTCGCGTACAATCGATCGGCTGACTCGCCGAACCGGGCGGAGTTGCTTGCCACGCGAGATCATATGGCCGCCCGTGGGCCGGATGGCCTTGGTGAATGGTGGAGCGAAGGCAGGCGGCTGGGTCTTGGCCATCGTCATCTGGCCATTTTCAACCTGTTGGGCCGCGTCGGGCAGCCGATGACCAGTGCCTGTGGCCGCTATGGTGTAGTGTTCAACGGGGAGATCTACAAATACCCGGAATTACGAGGGCCGCTCGAAGCGCAGGGTCGAAAGTTCCAAACGACATCGGATACCGAAGTACTTTTACACCTATACGCCCTCAAGAGCGCCGAAATGGTCCAAAGACTTCGTGACATGTTGGAATTCGCGATCTGGGATAATCGGGCCCGTGGCCTGTTTCTTGCCCGAGATCACAACAGTATCAGGCCCCTCTACACGGCCAACGGCCGGTGAGCACATCGCGACACCAAGTGGGGCACACAGTCTACCAGTCGGGTGCAAACGCGACCATGCTTGCCTTGGTGACTGACGCCTTTGGTGGCCACGGTGGCATCGCCCAATACAACAGGGATTTCCTGTCGGCAGTGGCGCAGTCGGGCCTCGTGCATTCTGCGATTGTGCTGCCTAGGATCGCCCCGGGAGCTGTCAATTCGGTCCCCAACGGTCTAGTGCAGATGAACGCAATCAAGGCACGCTTGGCTTATGCCCTGCGCGCGTTAGTAGCGGCTTTGCGCACCAAGCCCACCATTATCTTTAACGGCCATATATACCACACTCCTCTTTCGGCCCTGCTTGCGCGCATAGTTGGCGCGAAACTTATTAGCCAATTGCACGGCACAGAGATATGGCAACCGGTGCCATCCAAGCTACGCGCGGCCCTCGAGAAGTCGGACCTTGTTTTGACCGTCAGCCGGCATACGCGCGCGCAGGCGCTTGCGCAGCTCAAGATTGCCCCTGAAAAGGTCGTCGTCGTGAACAATACGGTCAGAGCTGCCTTTTGCCCCGGCGACCGTGAGGCTGCGCGCCGTCGCTTTGGCCTTGGGGGGGAGATTGCCCTTTTGACGGTGTCGCGTCTGGATGCCCGGCATGGATATAAGGGGCACGATAGGGTTATTCAGCAATTGCCCCGGCTTCTGGCGAAAGGATATCGGGCAATCTACCTTATTGCTGGCATTGGGCCCGATCATGAGCGGCTGGCAGATCTTGCCGATGGTCTCGGCGTTTCCTCGCACGTGCGCTTCTTAGGTAAAGTCGACGATGCGGATCTCCCCGATCTGTACCGAGCGTCTGACTTGTTTGCCCTACCTTCGACTGGGGAGGGCTTTGGCATCGCCTTCCTAGAGGCCATGGCTTGCGGTACGCCGGCCATTGGGCTCGCTGTTGGCGGCGCTCCCGATGCGCTGGCCGATGGGGACCTTGGGGCATGTGTCTCAGAGCACCAGTTCCCTGAGGCCCTGGAGGACGCCATACGCACTTGTGGACAGCGGCCAAAACGTTTGGCGCAAGAGATTGATCGTCGCTTTGGTAGGAAAAGCTTTGTGAACGCAATTGCCGCGCAAATTGCGCTGGTCCTTGATGCCGGCCAACGTGCCGCTTCAAATACAGCTATCTGAATGGTGATGAAGAGCTTGATCCAGTCACCGCGACAAGTGGCAGATACGCGCAGGCGCGAGCCGCTCTTAGTGCTCGAAGCGGGCCATGCCGAGCGGCACTACTGGCGCGATCTTTGGGCCTATCGTGAGCTCTTCGCTATTCTGGCGTGGCGAGACGTTTCGGTCCAATACAAGCAGACCGTGATCGGCGCGGCATGGGCCGTCATCCGTCCCTTGCTGACTATGCTCGTGTTTACAGGCATCTTCGGTAATCTCGCGAAATTGCCCAGCGAAGGGGGCGCGCCCTACCCGGTTTTGGTGATGGCGGGAATGCTGCCGTGGTTTCTATTCTCGACCATGCTCGGCAACGGTTCTGGTAGCCTCGTCCAGAATAGTAACTTAATCAGCAAGGTCTATTTTCCGCGCTTAATCGTGCCGGTAGCGAGTTCCTTTGTCGCGCTCGTGGATTTCGCTATCACCTTCGTCCTGCTGATTGGCATGATGGTTGTTTTCGGCGCCCTGCCGGACTGGCGGATACTTCTGCTACCGGCCTTCATCCTGCTTGCAATAATGACCGCATTGGGGCCGGCACTGATCATGGCCTCGTTGAATGTGCGCTACCGGGATTTTCGCTTCATCGTGCCTTTTGTTGTGCAGTTTGGCCTCTACGTTTCGCCGGTCGGTTTTTCTTCCAGTATCATTCCAGAGGAGTGGCGCTTGCTCTACTCAATGAACCCCGTTGTTGGCGTAATCGATGGCTTCCGCTGGTGCCTGCTAGGGGGTGCTACGCCGTTTTATGTTCCGGGCTTCATCTTGAGCCTTGGGGTGGCCACCCTGCTTCTGTGGGTCGGTATCAAGACGTTCCGCGCCACGGAAAAGACCTTTGCGGACCTGGTATGATAACTGACGATGTCGTGATCCGGGCCGAAGGCCTTGGTAAGAAGTATGTTATCGGCCACCAAGCGGCTGAACGGGTCCCAACTTTGCGCGATGCGATTTCGCGCAGCGCGCACAATCTGGTCCGCACGAGCCGGGATCTTTTACGCGGCAAGCCGCTGATTTCCGGTGATGAAGTCGAGGAGTTCTGGGCCCTCAAGAATGTGGACTTCGAGATCCGACGCGGGGATGTTGTGGGTATCATCGGCCGCAACGGCGCTGGCAAGTCTACGCTGCTCAAGATCCTTTCCCGCATCACGGAGCCTAGCGAAGGCCGGGTTGAAATCAGGGGGCGGGTCGCCAGTCTGCTCGAAGTGGGCACCGGTTTTCATCCGGAACTCACAGGGCGCGAGAACATCTTCCTGAACGGAGCAATCCTAGGCATGAGCCGTGCCGATATCCGTCGGAAGTTCGACGAGATAGTCGCATTTGCCGAAATCGAGAAGTTTCTCGATACGCCGGTCAAACGCTATTCGAGCGGAATGTATGTCAGGCTCGCTTTTGCCGTTGCAGCACATCTCGAACCAGAAATCCTGATTGTCGATGAAGTTCTCGCGGTAGGGGATGCTGAGTTTCAGAAGAAGTGTCTGGGAAAGATGCAGGACGTCGCTGGCGTAGGACGAACAGTGTTGTTTGTGAGCCATAATACCTCCGCAATCGCGGCGCTGTGCACCCATGGGATTCTACTCAATAATGGAATAATAAATTCATCTGGCCCAGTAAACGATGTGATAGATAATTATCAGAAAATTTCAAGATCGATAGAAAATTCAAGTGAAAATTCGACTTCCGACGGCGACTGGATATTAGTACTGAAAATCGTAGACGATATATGTAAAACTAACACAAATTTGCGCATAAATTGCAGTGTTTACTCACCTCAACGATTTTCAGGATCCCTGAATGTGTACTTAAAAGATTCGAATTTCTTGCCCGTTGGGGCGTTTTCTATTGGTGGAATGGGGAGTGATAGAAAGCTATCATTGGATCCAGGTTCGAATTCATTCTCAATTAAGATTGAACTGCCGCGACTTGCGGAGGGTTCCTATGTGTTGGATTTCGAGTTTTCTAACGAAGCCAAGAATAGGATGGCTTGGTTCGAGTCTGCAATTGTGATCCCAATTTCTCCATCGGCTGATCTGGGTTGCACAGAAGTCTTGCGGCAAGCTTGGGGATATGGATCGCTGTGGCCAGAGGCGGGATTACTATGAGCGAAAATATTGCTTCAATATTTCAAAATATTTATGAAAAAAATTCTTGGACAAATGGGTCGGGCCCCGGCTCTATATCGCAATTAAATTTAGAACTTTTTGATTTTATCGAGAATCTTCGAAAAACCGAAGACTTAAAGTCAATGGTGGATTTAGGATGCGGAGATTTCCAGCTTTTCAGAAAATTTGAGTTCAATCAAAATTTTTCGTACATCGGATACGATGTAGTCAGTGATTTAATTGAGAAAAATAACAAGACTTTTTCAAGTAATTTCATGAAATTTTGTATAATGCCTTCCGACCTCGCCGATATACCAGAAACAGATCTCGTTGTTATAAAGGATGTTCTCATCCATTTGGATAATGCGACCTCAAAGAAAATTATCAACCGATCCATAGAAATTTCTAAGTTTATAATATTTGTAAATAATATAAGTAAAGGAGCGACTGATTATAATATGGACATTGGTATCGGCGAATTTAGGCCAGTTGATGTGTCTTTGTGGCCGTTTGGGCTGAATGTAATCGAACGAGTCGAATATGGTAGCGAATGGGCGTACGATCCAAAGCTTCCTTTGTGGCTTGCGAAAATCTTTGGAAAGAAAGTCTGGCCAGGCGCAAAGCATATCCAATTGGTGAGGGGTGGCAGATGAATGCTGCACCAATTTCGTCAAAAAAAAATTTAAATGTTGCAATTTTATCTTTTGAAGGATTTAGGCATTCCGGCGGAGGCATTGCCACTTACATTATAAATGTAGCAAAGATGTTAAGTGATGCTGGTCATCGCATTCATATTTTTAGCTCTGGTCCGTCCGCGATGACATATCAGCGGGATGCCAACATCGTCATTGTGGAGGTTCCTGGGGCTCGCGAGCATTTCCCCGAGGCGATTCTGCCATTTTTTCGTGCTGCCCACGAGCTTAACCCATTTGATGTAGTTGAGGGTCCGGAGTATGGATGCGATGCAAGGGCTGTCGTCGATACTTTTCCTGACATCCCCTTTGTTTTGCGACTGCATGGGCCGTCCTTTTCTATTGGGAAGAGTAATTGCTATTATGTTGGCTGGAAGCCGCGCATTCGCTTCGCGCTAGGAGCGATCAGGCGGCTGCAATTGCCTACCGATCCTTGGCGATATGATTCTTCGAGCGATCCGGAAAGGATCCATGCTCTTCAAGCGGACGAGATAGTGGCCAATTCTAACGCAACGGCCACTTACTGCAGCAGAATCTGGGGTCTCTCTGGCGACCGGCTTTCTGTTGTTCCTTTGCCGTTTTTGCCAACGACGGAAATTCTAACACTGGATCCGGCCCCGCGCTCGCGAATAGTTCTGTTTGTTGGCAGGCTTGAGGTTCGAAAAGGCGTTCTTGAACTCGCCAAGGCTATGCCCATCGTGTTGCGCCAGCATCCTGATGTCACATTCCGGTTGGTTGGTCGTATCCTTCCGCATCCCGGGGATGGCCGGCTACTGTCTCATCATGTTATTGAGCTGGCAAAATCGGATGCAGCAAACATCGAGATTGTGGGAAGTGTGCCGTACGAGAGCATTCCGGCTGAGTTGGCTCGGTCTTCTATTTGCGTTTTTCCCAGTGACTGGGAAGCATCAGGCTTCGCTTGCATGGAAGGAATGGCTGCTGCGCGCGCAGTGGTTGGATCTGCATCCGGTGGAATGGCTGAAATCATTGATCATGGGCGAACGGGTCTGCTCGTTGAGCATCGAGCTCCACAAGCAATTGCGGCAGCGCTGATCGAACTGCTTGGCTGCCCTGAGAAGTGTTTGCAGTTAGGGGCCGCCGCACGTGCCAGTGTCGTCGACCGTTTTGCACCCGAAGCGATTTTGCCCATGCAACTGGCTGCCTACGAACGTGCGATAGCCAACGCACGAAAGCGTCCACCAACTCGGCGTTACAGAGCAGACTGACAGCATGGATATTTCGGTCGTACTTTGTACTCACAATCCCCGTGCGGATTACCTTGCGAGCACCCTTGCATCTCTCGCCCAGCAGGCAGACATTGCCGAGGGGATTGACCTCGAATTTATTCTTGTCGACAATTCGAGTCGCGAACCGCTTGATCAAAGCATATTGCCATCAGGGATCAATAATTCGCGCATCGTTTGCGAGCCTCAACTAGGCTTGACCCACGCTAGGCTGCGCAGCTTTCAGGAGGCAAAAGGCAGAATCATCCTATTTATCGATGATGATAACGCACTCCGCCCCAACTACTTGAAAAGTGTTTTAATGGCTTTTGAAAGCGATCCCCGCTTAGGGGCAATAGGCGGGAAGGTCCTCCCCCGCTACGAGGTGCCCCCACCAGATTGGTTTGCGCAAACCGGAATTTCGCTTGCCTGCCGGAATTTAGGCGATGTCCCTTTATACGCTGAATGGCGCGCGCAGGACACGGTACGCAGTTATCCGGTTTGCGCTCCAATCGGGGCTGGAATGGCAATCAGGCGCAAAGCCTACGAGGCCTACGTCGAAGGTGCCCACGATAATCCTGCGCGGCTGGCCCTTGGGCGTCGAGGAGCGGACCTGGCCTCGGGCGAAGATAATGACATGATCCTGACCCTGCTCGACAATGGATGGCGGGTTGCCTATCTGCCGCAGCTCGTGCTCGACCACCTCATACCTGCCCAGCGCCTCACTCAGGAATACCTCGAAAACTACGCGTTTAGCTCTAATCGCACTTGGGTGCAGGTACTCGCCGTTCACGGCCTGTGCCCTTGGCGTCCCCTAACACGTTGGACATTGCCCATTCGCAAGGCGCGGTCATGGTTTCTCCAACGGGCCTGGCGCGGACCAGTGGAGCGGATCGCTTGGCGTTCTGCCTGTGGCCTCTTCGAGGGTCGGGCCAGCCTAATAGGTCTGGACCGATCTTGAGCGGCCCTCGGTCATTATCATCGCGCTTGGGCCTAGGTCGACTGGCGTACCGCATGCTGTTCAAACCAGTCGGCGCAATCAAGCAGTCCATCCGCGAAGGCGGGCCTGTAGAGCAACGCCGTACACGGGCAGGCCAAATTGCCATGCGCAACGCAGCAATGCGGCTTCCGACCTTGTCGCTGCCACCTGAAGGACCACCGGCAGAGATCTCCTTCCTCAGTGGTCCAAGATTCTGGTATCAGACACTATTTTGCTTCTATTCGCTCCAACTTCAGACCCCCTTTAAAATCACCCCGATTGTTTACGATGACGGCGGAATGGATGTAGTGACGAAATCGCGGTTACTACAAGTGGTACCATGGATGCAGTTCGAAGATGCGCCCGATACCGAGGCTAGACTCGATGAATTGCTGCCAGCAAGTCACTACCCGACGTTGCGGGCGCGCAGGCGCACTTACCCTCACTTACGCAAGCTGACAGATATTCACATCGGTTCGAACAAATGCAGATTAGTCGCCGATTCCGACATGTTGTTTTTTCGACCGCCGGACGACGTAATCGACTGGTTTACAGATCCGCAGCTCCTCTACATGCAGGATGTTGAAACGGCATACGGATATCCAATCGGATACTTGAACGAACTGGCGGGTGCCAACGTCCCGGAACCAGTTAATGTGGGGCTCTACGGATTAACCGGCGCGAACATAGATTGGGGAAGAGTTGAGTATTGGTGCCGTCGCCAGCTCGATGACTATGGCCCAAGTTACCTTCAGGAACAGGCGTTGACAGCCATGCTATTTGCCAGTGAGCCGGCCAAAGTACTCTCTCGCGTTGACTATGTCGTCATGCCCGACGCGTTAGAGGGGGAGCGCCCGCGGGCCGTGCTGCACCACTACGTCGACGTCTCTAAGCAGTACTACTTTCGCTATGGATGGCGCCAAATTCTGGACCTAGCTCAGAAGAGTTGTGGCACATGACAAGACCTCTGGTTTCAGTACTGATACCCTGTTTCAACGCCGAGCGTTTCGTCGCAGCTGCACTCGACAGCGTTCTCGCCCAAACCTATCATCCGATCGAAATCATTGTAGTGAACGACGGATCGACCGACGGTACCGGTGCCATTCTCGAACGCTACCGATCGAGGGGGGTGGTGGCGATTGACCACATCAACGCTGGCGCCGCGACCGCACGAAACCTTGCTTTTAAACATTCACGTGGTCAGTACATACTGTATTTTGACGCTGACGATGTTATAAATTCTTTTCACATTGAAGCATTGCATGCGGTATTACCGAGGTCTTCGAACTACATAGCTATGTCACAATGGGATCGCTTCCGCGATGAACCGACAAAGGCGGTGTTTCCACCACGCCAGACATACATGAACTTACCAGGCCCTGATTGGTTAGCGCTCGACTGGATTAGCGGTGAGCCGATGACCCAATCTGGTATGTTTCTAATTCCTCGGAGCCTTATAAAGGAGGTAGGAGGCTGGAATGAGAGCCTCTCCTTATTCGACGATTTTGAGTTTTTTGCCCGGATCATTGCTCGTAGTGATGGAGTGCGCTTCGCGAAAGATGCCCGCCTGTTCTATCGCTCGGGTCTTAGCGGTAGTCTCTCCGGTCGCAAATCCCGGCCAGCTATGGAGTCTGCTTGCCGTTCACTGTTACTTGGCACATCGTACCTCTTAGCCATCGAGAACAGTCTCAAAGCACGCCGCGCTTGTGCTAACATTCTTCAGGCATTCCATTACAATTTCTATCCTCACTTTTATGATTTGCGTTCCGAGATATTGTCCCGCGTTGCCGAACTGGGCGGCAGCGATCTTAAGCCTTCGGGGCCACCAGGCTTTCACAAATTAAGGCGCTTAGTCGGATGGCAGATGGCAAGGCATGCCCAGCATGTCGCAGAGTATCTGGGGATCAATGGGGCTGCGAGAAGGTGCTTTTCTTTTGGCAGAGGTCACTGATCCCGTGCGAATAGCATTGACGGCAGACCCCGAAATCCCTGTTCCGCCTTTGTACTACGGTGGCATCGAGCGGATCGTGGATATGCTTGCAAACGGTCTTGTCCGTCGCGGCCACGACGTGACGCTATTTGCTCACCCCGACAGTACCAGTCTTGGTAAGCTTATTGCCTGGCCAGGCCGATCTAGCCGGTCACGATTGGACACTGTCCGCAATGCCGTTGCGCTTGCGGAAGCGGTGGCACGGGATCGCTTTGACGTTGTTCACTCCTTCTCGCGTATTGCCTATCTGACGCCGGTCTTGCCATTAGATATTCCTAAGATCATGAGTTATCAGAGAGAGATCAGTCCTCAAACGGTACGCTGGGGTCACACATTGTCTCGTGGAACGTTGTCGTTCACCGCAATAAGCGATTGGATGATGCGACCAGTCCAGGACATCGGGCGATGGTCCCTGGTGCCAAATGGTGTCCCCTTGGACCGGTACAAATTTCAGCCTTCGGTAGCGACAGATGCTCCTTTTGTTTTCCTAGGGCGCATTGAGGAAATCAAGGGGCCTCATCTGGCGATCGAAATTGCCAACCGTGCTGGGCGGCGCCTTATTCTGGCTGGTAATATTCCGCCGGAAAAGCGGGCTTGGGCGGAGCAAAATATACTATCGCATGTCGATGGAGATCACATCCAGTATGTCGGACCTGTCGACGATACACAGAAGAACTCGTTGCTAGGTCAGGCGGCGGCATTTCTTATGCCGATCCTCTGGGATGAACCCTTTGGCATTGTTATGGCCGAAGCACTGGCCTGCGGCACACCAGTGCTAGGCTTGCGTCGCGGAGCAGTACCCGAGGTAGTCGTTGACGGCAAAACCGGGTTTGTCCGTGACAATCTCCAAGATTTGGTCGCGGCTGCTGCCAAGATCGCCTCCATCGATCGAAGGGCGTGCAGGGCTGCAGTGGAGCTCCGGTACAGCGATGCGGTAGTTGTCGACCGCTATTTAGACATCTATCGGCAGGCGATTGCCGTGCTGGGGCGGTAAGCATGTCTACGACCCCAGTACGCGGCATGCGCATCGTAGAACTCGACTCTCTTCGCGCGATCGTGGCTCTTATTGTTGTGTTTCATCATGTTTTTAAACTTTTCAGGAACGAGTTCGAAGCCTCACTGCCGGCTTGGATCTTCTCGATGGCCGATTTCGTTCAAGCGCAGAACCATCGCGCGGTTATGGCCTTCTTCGTGCTTTCGGGCTTCACTATTGCTCTGGCGACTAAGACGCGCCCTCCGATCAACAGCATGATGCTGCGCGACTACTTGTATCGCCGAGTTACGCGCATCGTACCGCTCTATTACTTCTCGTTGGCTTGGACCGCCGCGTTCGGTTTAGCTTATGGGGCAGGCCACCCAGATTTTTCTGTGCGCACGCTGTTGGGCAATGTGCTATTTTTGCAGACCTCCGTATCTGGCAAGGGAAACTGGTTCGCTCCCTATGGCATGAATGGCCCTTACTGGTCGCTGTCTTACGAGATCTTCTATTATCTTGTTTTGCCAGTCGTACTGTGGCTGCTTAGTCGCATCAGGTTCGGAGGAGAGCGCTGCCCCACAATGCTCGTGTCATTTGGCATCGTGGCCATGTTTTGCGGTCTCGCCGCTAATTTGCTTGTGCCATCGCCGTTCGGTGCATTTACCACGCTTTGGATCATTTGGCTGCTTGGCTATGTGGCTTTTGGATTGAGGCCGGGAGTGAAGGCATTTTTCCTCGTTTCCTTTCCTGCGGCCGTGACGATTGCTACCGAAGCCGCGTTTGCGGCAAGAGGCTTGTCGTCTGACACACTTTCAAGTGTGCGCGACGGTTCGTTGATCGGTTGGCTTTTCGGAGTGGCCGCGATTTGGAGGGGCTGGCTAAACATCCCCCTTGTTCTTCCGCTGAGACGGGGCCTGAACACGATGTTTGAACGCATCGGCCGTGGTAGCTACGCTCTATACTTGCTCCACTATCCCATCCTGCTCGCCTTCATTGCCCTTGTTGAGATTGGCAATCTCTCTGCCTTGGGTTGGATTACTGCCGGAGGTTTTTTTGCTTGCTTTATCGTGTTCTTCTGCCCGTGGATTGAAGGTGTGTCGCTGGTCATCTTCCGCAGAAGGCGTAGTACCGCAGCGCATCCATCGGCTTAAATCTGGTGCGCATAGCGTCCATGGAAATGACATGAAACGTTCGTCGCATTCCCTTGAGCCGCAATTTTTGGGCAACAAGCTGCGTTGGCATTTGAAGAGCGTGGCAGACTTGAAACGTTTTGAAGACTTTTGCCTTCGAGCAGCACAGATCCAAAAGTTAGAAAGTGCCGATTGGCTTCATAGTTTCAACCAAAGCTCATACACTAGAATAAAATTTGCATTTTTTGTATTTCGCTATCAGAAAGAGGCGAAGGTTTTATGAGGATCTGCGTCGTAACGTCTCACGGGATTAGCGAGCCGAGGGGGCCTCGTCATGCAGTTGCCGCTAAGACCGCCTTTCCCCACGCTGAAGTGATATTTTTGTATTACAAACCAGATGGCTCGATTGCTTCAGAAGAAGCCATCGCAAAGCTCGAAAATCAGGGAATAAATTGTCGAGCTTTATTATTTCCAACGTCAAAAAGATCTCCAGTTAAATGGCTGATTTATAAAATTATTACAATGGTAAGTAGAAAAGTTTTTATTGTTTCGAAAATTATTTTCCAACCGGTATTTTCAGAAAAAACTATAGGTCTTACTAAAACATTAAAGAACATAGAAGCTGATGTTTTTTTTGCTCATAATTTTGAAACTCTTCTGCCTGCTGCCATCGCAGCCGAAAATAATGGGGCTGCTCTGATATTCGATTGTATGGAGTTTTATAGTGATATGGGCGATGGTCAGCGCGCTGATGTTTCGCGCGCGATTGTCGAAATAGAGGAGAGATACCTACCGCGATGTCAGCTGGTGATCGCGGCGAGCCAAGAACTCGCATCGTCTTATACGGATGCGTATCCAATTCGTCTGCCACTTGCCGCCTACAACGCATCCCCCACCTGTCTTGAGTTGCCTCAGCGCAAGGGAGGGGGGCTAAATCTATATTGGCGAAATAGTGTGCTCGGTTTTGGTCAGCGCGGGCTTGAGGACGTACTTGCTGCGATGGCTAGGCTTCCCTCTGACGTGCACCTCCATCTGCAGGGCCATTTAGGGCAAGACGGCGGCGCCGGCCTTCGGCAGCGCATCGCAGAACTCGGGATCACCGCCAAGGTTTCGATATTGCCCCCTCACGCACTTGGAGCTGCTGTATTAAGTGCGGCGCGCTTCGATATTGGGCTTTGCCTGGAGCGCAAAGGGCCGCGGAACCATGAGCTTACTGTTTCAAATAAGATGTTCGATTACCATATGGCGGGACTAGCCGTAATCGCGTCGGACCTGCCGGGCTTGGCTACCGTGATCCGGACATCAGAAGGCGGGCTTCTCTACGAGGCGGGAAACATACAAGCCCTGTGTGTTGCTGTGGAAACACTGCGGACGGATCCCGAGCTGCTATCAACATTACAGCAGAATGCCCGCAAGTTTGCCGTGAGCAAAGGTAATATGGAGGCCGAAGTCGACCGAGTGGCTGATGCCGTGCGAACAGCCCTGTCTGTTGATTTGGATCAGGTTCTTGCGCAACAGGTGCGACTTTCATGAGGTCGTTTTTGAAGGCCGCTCTTGCCATAACACCCTACAAGCTCCTTCGGCATAGACATGGTAATCGCTTTTCATCCAATGAGGATGCTCTCGCGAGCCTCAGAAGGCGAGGTTTCGTCCCCCTCCGGGTTATTGATGGGGGCGCGAACATTGGGGATTTTTCCCGGTTTGCGATGAAGCTTTTTCCGGAAGCTGTCGTTCATGCAATCGAACCCCAGCCCGGATGCTATGCTGCGCTTGACACTCTACGTATGGAGGCAGGGGGACGCCTGACTGTCCACCCCGTGGCCCTTTGCGGCCCGGAACAGGATGGATCAACACTTGCTATCGCCTCCGATGCGGCGTTGACCTCGACCGGTGCGCACGTTGTGTTGGATGGAGAACCATCCACGCCCACAATTGAGGTGCCCTGCGTAACACTGGATCGCTTGTTCGCCGATGTTTGCTCCCAAGGAGATAGATCACTTCTGAAGTTAGACCTTCAGGGTTTCGAACTTCACGCTCTCCGAGGCGCATCAGCATTGTTGGAAAGTTTTGAAGTTATTTTGACAGAGGTGTCATTTTATGCACAAGCTTATGAACCTTCGATCTCGGACATCGTGGCGTTGCTAGCAGCCAAAGGCTTTGAACTCTATGACATAGCCACCCTTTATGCTCGCCCACGAGATGATCGCCCTCGTCAGGGGGACTTCATATTCGTTCGTACAGGCAGTAGCTTGGCATCTGATAAGGCGTGGAGTTGAGGCATAGGTCAAAAATGCTTGTGCTCAGTATTGCAGCTCTGACATGATGCCGAAACTAGCCCTTCAGCCCTATATGCCTCAAAAAATTCCATAGTTGCTTGGTTCATGGTCAAATTGCAGACGAGCCTTTGAAGCGTCGTTGCACCTCAAACCGACTTACGACTATTCGATTTGTAGCGAGTGCGATGTCCATGGCGGCCGTCGCTGATTGGCAAGATGGGATTTGCCCGCTTGTCTCGCGCCATTCTCCAGGCTCGCGCTTCCTAATGAGATTTCTTACATGATTCTGGCCCTATCCAACCAGCCAATGCAAGAGAAGCGTTGAGCAGCGTGATGCTTTATCGCGCCATCGCTCGATTCAAGCCTAGCATAGCGCAGCAAGCGTCGACATGATCCTCAAGCCTTCGTCGATGCCTCTAAGGGCGCCGATTGTGGTGGTTGGCTCGGGGCCGGCTGGGATTGCTGTTGCTCGTGCGCTGGAAGCGAGACGGTTGCCGTGCTGGGTGCTGGAAGCTGGACAGGATGTTCCTCTTGCTGCTGTCGAGCGCGATCTCGAAATTGTAAACGAGGGACACCGGTTAACCGGCGCGACATTGGCACGAACAAGGCAGATCGGTGGAGGCCTGAACCTTTGGGGAGGCCAACTTGCTCTCCCGCGTCACGATGAGAGCGCCGCGACTGGTGATGCGCCTGCTGGCTGGCCGATCGACCTTTCAGAAATCTGGAGACGCGCGCCGGCCGCCGCCGAATTGCTGGGGCAGTCCATCACTATGGACCTTTCGCAGGAAACCTCGTTGCTGCCTGCGCGCGAAAGCCTCTCTGCATATGGCATGGAACTAGTAACCACGGCCTGGTTGAAGGAGCCAAAGCTGCCTCGCCGCATCTGGAAGGCGATTGAGAATTCTGAGCTGATCAACCTTGTGCAGGGCGCGTTGGTGACCGGCCTGCGTACCGACACCAATGGTACAACGATAGGTCTCGTATTTCACGGAGACGATGGGGTCGTTCGCCAGATAGCGACCGGGACCATTGTCCTGACATGCGGAGCCCTAGAAACTTCTCGCTTGCTGATGCTGCCCGTTGGCGAGCATCGCGCACCATGGGGCAACTTGAACTGGCTTGGGAGGGGCTTCTGCGAACATCTTGATGCTGCGGTCGGGACCTTTGCACCGCGTAATGAAAAGGCACTGCTCGATATCTTCGATCCGGTGATCATTGGCAAAACAAGGTACAGCTGTAAGACTTTTTCGCAGGAGATAATTCGGGAGCAAGATCGAAACTACCGTCTGTCGGCCGCAGGTATGCTAACACTTCCTGGCAACACAAGGAATGCGCTCGCCGAGGTGCGAATGTTGGCCAACGCGTTGTCACCGCGCGCTGGCTCTCGAGAATTTCTGGGACTGATGCGCGCCGGCCGTGCTGCGAGTGCTCAAGCCTTGCCGCTCGCTTGGAGGTATCTGCGGCACAAGCGGATCGCCACCATGCTCCGTGGAGCTGCATCGCTGCGCGTTTCGCTTGAGCAGCCGGTGCGATTCAAGAGCCGTATCCAGCTTGCCGAGACTTGTGACAGCGCTGGCGTGCCTCAGATCAGATTGAACTGGATCCGCGGTGAGGCAGAAGGCATCGCTTTTCGCGCTAAAGCCATCCGCATCCGCAATTGGGCTCATACCAGCGGTGCGGCAGAAGTGGCGATAGACCCAATGCTGATCGAAGATCCGACCGGGTTTGCCATGCAGGCCGACGAGGGGCTCCACCATTGCGGTGGAGCACGGATGGCGATTGGACCTGCCGATGGTGTGGTCGATACCGATCTTGCAGTTTTCGGTACGCGCGGCCTCTATTGTTGCGGCAGTGCGACTTTCCCACGTCTTGGGTTCGCTAATCCGACATTTTCTGCGGTAGCTTTGGCTGATCGCCTTGCGGAGCATCTGGCGAACAAGCAAACATGACTTTTCCTTATCTTTCTCTTGGCTGCCACAACCTGACCGGCGGAAGCTCTAGCTGGCGATCCGAACGCCTTGTCCATTGCGCCCTCGACTTCGGCATAAGGCGCTTCGATGTTGCTCCCTGTTACGGTTTGGGAACAGCCGAGAAGGTTCTAGGTAAAGCGCTCGGCAAGATGCGGTCGGATCCGTCCATCGAAATCACGACAAAGTTCGGCTTGGAGCCTGCGCCACTAGGCGCGTTTAAGGCCCTCATGAGGGAGCCAGTGCGATTTATTCGGCATTTCGTTCCAGTACGAGCTTCGATTGGGCGGGGTGTCGTGGTAACCAATCCATCAACCTCAGCAGGCAGCCGGGTGGACCCTCTGCAATCACTTGAGCGCAGCCTTAGAGCCTTGGGTGTCGATCGTCTTGGCTGCCTGTTGACCCATGAAGCAATTCACCCGGATTACCTAACCGATACCGTTGAAACTCTAGGGCGACTTTGTCGCGAAGGTGTTATCGGCAAATTTGGCTATTCGGGCGCGAGGCAGGCGGTCCAGGAACTCCTTTCGGTCGATACAATTGCGATTGGGGAGCCGGTCGTCCAAGTTTCGATTGACGATGTCTCTGAGATTGGGACCCAACAGAAGTTGCGGATCTTCAACATGTCCGTCATGGCGTCACGAATTTTCGGCACTGCCGCTCTGCGTGACTCGCTATTTGAATGCCTTGAATTATCTAGCTTCGCGGCGGCGCTGGCGGCGTCATTGAGTTTTTCGCGTCAGAATTGGGATGATGCAGTTGTTTTAGTTAATGCATCTTCAGACAAGCGCTTGGCCGAAGTGCTATCCACCTTATCCGACCGTAGATTGTCTGAGTGGACTGATGAAAATATGACCACGCTCCGCGCCTTGGCGAAAGGCGGATTGTAAACGTGAAACGCGCTCTGATCGTGTCGTTGAACTTCCCGCCTAGCTCAATAGCTAGCGTCCATCGTGCGCGCCACATGGCGAAATACTTGCCAAATTTTGGTTGGGACACGCGGGTGCTCACAGTCGATGAAAACTTCCACAAAGAGCCACCTGATCCAGCCTTAGCCTCACTTCTGCCACCCCATATTGCAGTTGAGCGCATCAGTGCACTTCCCTATGGACTGACGCGGCTACTGGGAGTCGGCGACCTTTCGCTTAGGGCGATGCCGTTTCTGCCGGGAGCCCTGCGTAGGTCAATCCATCAGTTTACGCCTCAAGTCATCTTCATGACCGGCTGGCCATTCTACCAGATGCTTCTAAGCCACATGATTAAGGCACATTGGAACATTCCGGTAGTTCTCGATTTTCAGGACCCTTGGGTTTCTAACGAGGGTGCTCTTCGCAAACCTTGGTCGAAAGGTGGCTTGGCCCATCGCTTGGCAGTTGCCCTTGAGCCGATGGCGGTCCAGCATGCTGGATGGATTACTTCGGTTTCAGAGCGTCAGAACAACGAGATGGCAGACCGTTATCCGTTTATCGATCGCAACAGGATGACGGCAATTCCGATCGGTGGAGATCCAGAAGACTTCTCTGTGCTTCGCGACGAACGGCCGCAAGAGCGACAGTCCAACCGTTTCATCTTCCGCTATGTCGGAACGGCCCTGCCGCGGGCGACGAGTTTGTTTAGGTCGCTTTTCCGGGCCTTGGCTCTCTGCGGGGCTCGCAATCCAGGCATCCGAGACAGAGTGCGTCTGGAGCTGGTAGGTACCAGCAACCAAGCGAGCGGTGAGGTGGCTTACCAGGTTACTCAACTCGCCGCGGAAGCCGGAGTTTCTGACCTCGTGGTAGAGAAGCCAGCTAGGGTGCCCTATCTTGATGCGCTGCGCTTGCTCGCGACTGCGGATGCAACGTTGATGGTCGGCTCAGATGAACCGCATTACACAGCCTCGAAGATCTATCCTTGTCTCATGGCCAACCGCCCATTCCTCTCCATCTTTCATCGTGAAAGTAGCGCACACCAGATATTGACTGATGCCGGCGGGGGGCTGGCGCTAGCATTTGATAGCGATAAGGCGAGCGCTGAGTTGGAGAACGCCATCGCGGACGCTATCGAGCTAATTGTGAGCGCTCCGAACTCACTTGGACCAATAGACCCCGATTCCTATTGCGACTTTACGGCGGCCGCAGTTGCCAAGCAGTTTGCAGATGTTTTTGAGATGGCTTGCAACTGACGATGCGATTGGCCGTGGTCGCCTCCCATCCGGTGCAGTATTATGCACCGCTTTTCCGCAACCTGGCCGGTCAACTAGACCTGACCGTTTTTTATTGTCATCAGGCGGATCAGACCGATCAGGCTCGTGCGGGATTTGGCGTCGGGTTCGAGTGGGATGTTGATCTCTTTTCGGGCTACGAAGCACATTTTCTCGAAAATGTCGCCCGCCAACCCGGCCTGAGCCGGTTCGGCGGAGTCGATACTCCAGCCATCGCTGAGAAGTTGAGGGTAGGCCGCTTCGATGCTGTTCTATTGCTTGGCTGGTACCTCAAGAGCTTTCTGCAGGCACTGTGGGCAGCCAAGCGAATGGGCATTCCCACTATGGTCCGGGGAGACAGCCATCTCGACACACCGCGCTCTTTTCTCAAGCGTGTCGGCAAGAATGCTCTCTATCCCTTGTTCCTTCGCCAGTTCGATGCGGCGCTCATCGTGGGCGCACGAAACAAGGCCTATTGGCGCCATTATGGCTATCCCGAGGCGCGCATGTTTGCCTCCCCGCATTGTGTCGACACAGACTGGTTTGAAAAGCGCGCAACACAAAAAGCCGGGCGTGTCCTGAGGCAGCGAATGGGAATCGCCTCCACGACACCAGTGGCGCTGTTCGCGGGTAAGCTCATCGCCTTCAAGCGGCCAGGAGATCTTATAGTCGCTGCTGCATGGGCGAGAGAAAATGGAATGCCTGTCGAGGTCCTAGTTGCTGGCTCGGGACCGTTGGAAGCTGAGTTGAAAGCCCTCGCAGCATACCACAGTGTACCCCTCCATATGCTTGGTTTTTGCAATCAGTCGCAAATGCCAGCGGCCTATGCGGCGGCCGATGTGCTCGTCCTGCCCTCGAATGGGCGTGAGACCTGGGGCCTTGTGGCGAATGAAGCGATTGCCTGTGGTAAACCGGTGATCCTGTCCAATGCAGTGGGCTGTGCTCCCGATCTTGCAGGTGATGGGAGAGCTGGTCGGACATTTTTCCTAGGTGATACAGTTGGGTGTGCCGAGGTGCTAAGCGAGACGCTTGCCAATCCTCCGTCTCTAGAGACAATTGCGAAGACCAGCCATAAGCATTCTCTGGACGCAGCCACTGATGGGATCATAAGGGCTCTTCAGGCAGTCGTCAGCCAGAGGTGAGTTAGGCGCAGAATTTTTGACTGACATGCTATTCGCTCTGCGGAAAGGATTTCCGCTGCAGTGCCTAGCAGGTCACATACCGAAAGCTGACCTCAGGGTTTGAGAGTTAGTTGTTTATTTTCTGAGTTGCACCGACAAGAGGCAGATTGAACATCCCATGGCCACCATATCGGGCAACACAAAGGCGCGCGCGAGACGATCCACGGACTTGGGCGGCCTCCCCCTCGCCTCACTGCCGCTTGCTGTTCTCGTTCCGGTCGCCCTCATGGGGCCGAACACGTTGCTGGCGCTTTACGCTTGTGCTGGATTGGTGATTGGTGTGATCCTGCTTTGGCGTCCACAGGAGCCACCAATCCTCCTCTTCGTTTTTCTTTATCAATGGGTTCAGGCGACCATTGGAACATTCTACTCTAACCTCCTTGGCTTGCCGGTCGCAGGACTGGCCGAACATTCAGGTCAGCATGGAGTAGCCATTCGCCTTTTGATTACAGGGCTGATCGTTCTCGCCGTTGCTATGTGGGTGGCCGCTGGACGAGCACGCCTAGATCTTGCCAGTCAATTTCGGGAAATGGTAAGGTCTTATTCCCATCGCACATTCGTCACCATATATGTGGTGACGTGGGTGTTTTCATCTGCATTTGCAGCGGCCGCTCCGTTCTCCGGCGGGCTGCAGCAGGTTTTTCTCATCTTCGCCGAGGTAAAATGGGCTGCCTTCTTGCTACTTACTGCCTCCACTTTCGGGCTCCCCCGGAGGTCGAAATTTCCGTGGGCTGTTGCCTTGGTTGTTGAGTTCGGATTGGCTGTAGGCGGCTTCTTTGCCGAATTTTCGAGTGCCTTTTATTACTCCCTAATTGGCATTGCTTTTGCCGCAAGCGATCTCTTGAGGCGGAACAAGACCGTCATTAGTGTCCTCGTCGTCACGATGCTGGCATTTGCCATCGCTTGGACTGCAGTGAAACGTGACTATCGTGACTTTATCAACCAGGGGAGCAGCGAGCAGGTTGTCTTGGTGGGCTACCAACAACGAATGACCGACCTGTTCGATCGTATTGCTGGGCTCGATGGGGCAGGAATGGCTGATGGGGCAGATAAGTTAGCTAGACGTCTTTCATACTTTGAGTTTTTCGGTGTAGTGCTGCAGCAAAATGCTCGAGGGCAGCCCCATTCTGGGGGCGAAATCTGGGGTTCGGCAGCCCTGTCTCCGTTAACGCCACGCGTTCTATTTCCTGGCAAGCCTATTGTTAATGACACTGCTCTGACGATTAAATACACTGGTCTTAATCCTGCTGCTTGGCGCACCGGAACTTCGATTAGCCTGGGCTATATGACGGAGGCCTTCATCGACTTCGGACCATATGGGATGTTTGCCGCAATCGCTGCTCTAGGTCTGATGATTGGCCTAATCTACCGCTGGTTGTTGTGGCAGAAGGGTTGGCGTTTAATTATTGGCGCGAGCTTCGTACCAGTGGCGCTCATGCCCGCTCACCTGCTTGAGATTTCAGCGGTTAAACTCTTGCCCGCGCTAGCCTTATCAGTGCTCGCGGGCTGGATTATACTCGTTTTCTTGGGCCCAATGCTGTTGCGCTGGGTAGGCATGATAAGGCGTAAACCTCTGGAACCACATCTTGGTCAAAGAGCGAGCTAAGCGTTGAGAGCACTCCATATTGTGGGCGGCTTGGACCCAGCCAATGGCGGGCCAGCGTATACGGTTCCCCGATTGTGCCGCGCGTTGGAAGCAGCAAAAATCGAGCCCCTGATCTTTACATTGTCGGAGAAAGGTTCAGCAAAGCGTGAGGGCGCGACCCTCTTTGCGCCAGGCGCGGCAAACATTCCGGTACTGGGTCAGTTGAAGCTATCTCCGGCAATGCATCGGGGGATGCGCAAGACAGCCTTATGGGCCGATGTCATTCATTCACACGGCTTATGGATAGCCCCAAATATATATGCGGGCCAGGTTGCTGCTAATTCCGAAAAGCCGTTGGTCGTATCACCTAGAGGCATGCTTGCGCCCGGAGCACTACAATTCTCGCGGCTGAAAAAGCGTCTAATTTGGACGCTTTGGCAAGGACCAGCCTATCGTAATGCCGCACTCTGGCACGCCACGAGCCGTCAGGAGGCGAACGAAATCCGCGCATTCGGGATCAAGGCGCCAATTGTGGTCATTCCCAATGGCGTGGATTTGACAGAACGGATCGCGCGCCACGATCCTAGTAAGTCTCAACGAACAATCCTCTTTCTCTCCCGCATCCATCCGAAAAAGGGTCTCGCTGCTCTTGTTCAAGCGTGGGCGCAGCTTGCCAAAGATCGACCCGATTGGCAGATTGTCATTGCTGGGCCCGACGAGGGCGGGCATCGAGCAGAATTAGAGGCAATTGTACGGCAACTGCAGGTCCCCCGGATCACGTTTCTTGAGCCGGTTTATGGGCTTGAAAAGGAGGCTCTGCTTGCCGATGCTGATCTTTTTGTGCTTCCAACTATCTCGGAAAATTTCGGGGTCGCTGTCGCCGAAGCGCTTGGTGCGGGCGTGCCCGCCATCGTTACTAAAGGGGCGCCATGGCAAGGACTTGTGACCCACAAGTGCGGTTGGTGGATTGATCACGGCAACGAGCCTCTCCTTGCCGCTTTGAGCGAGGCAACCGCTCTCCCTGTCTCGGAGCGCAACGCGATGGGCCTGAGGGGGCGGGAATGGATGCGGAGGGATTTCGGATGGGACCCAATTGGCCAGGAAATGAAGGATGCGTACCTTTGGGTAAAAGGTACAGGTGATCGCCCTCCCTGCATTTACCAGTAATCGTGCGTCGTACAAGCTATGACTATCCAACTCGACATTGAAGCTAATCGCCGGGCGCGCAAATGGTCGAGTCGTGAATTGGCTTACCGGGCGTTATGGGATTTCCTCTCCCGCCCACTTTTTGCTTGGACACCACGGCAATTTTGGGGTTGGCGCCGCTTCATCCTCAGGATCTTTGGAGCCCAGATTGGCCACGAGGTTCAAGTGTATCCCAGCGCGAAGATCACAATTCCCTGGAACCTGTCGCTCGGGGATCAAACGGCTGTCGGTGACGGCGCGATCCTGTATGCGCTTGGTCCGATTAGGGTGGGTGAGAGGGTGACGATATCGCAGCACGCCCATCTCTGTGCAGGAAGTCACGATTACACTGACGCGGCAATGCGCCTAACCAAACTGCCCATATGTATCGGGGATGATGCCTGGATTTGTGCCGATGCCTTTGTGGGACCGGGCATAGTGGTCGGTAAGCGTGCGATCGTCGCCGCGCGGGGTGTAGTGGTCAAAGATGTTCTGGAAGGGACAATAGTCGGCGGCAATCCGGCCCACCTCATCAAGCAGCGGCCGCCGCTCGCGTGATGCCAAGGATCCCCATTTCTGTCGTGGTCCCGGTCCGCAACGAGGCGGTGAACCTCACCGAGTGTCTGCAACAGCTTGCAGTTTTTGATGAAGTGATCGTTGTCGATTCCGGCAGCACCGACGTCACCTGCCAGATTGCCGTCGAACTCGGGGCCTCGGTTATCCAATTCGTTTGGGATGGGCGGTACCCTAAGAAGCGGAACTGGGTTTTGATCAACCATAGCCTGCGAAACGACTGGGTGCTTTTTCTGGACGCTGACGAGCTTGTCACGGAGGAATTTTGCACCGAAGTGAGAGCAGCCATCGCGCAAGATCGGTTCGATGGTTTCTGGCTTAGGTACACAAATTACTTCCTTGGCCATCCCCTCAGGCATGGTGATCCCCAGCGCAAGCTCGCGCTCTTCAGGGTGGGGAGTGGCCTCTATGAGCGGATTGAAGAAGACGCGTGGTCTGCTCTTGACATGGAGGTGCATGAGCATCCTGTCATTGCGGGCCCGGTGGGGGAAATTGCAGCCTCCATCGATCACCGCGATGATCGAGGTGTCGCGAAGTTTATCGAGCGTCACAAGGAGTACGCCCTTTGGGAGACGCGCCGCGCGCGACAGCTCAGAAGTTCTGGGCCGGAAGTCTGGGAACAGCTTACCGCGCGCCAGAGGAAGAAGTATCGCAACATCGACAAGTGGTGGTTCGCAGGGGCCTATTTTTCATGGACCTACATCGCGAAACGGGGCTTCCTCGATGGGTTGGCGGGCTTTTCGTACGCATTCTATAAGCTATGGTATTTCTGGACTATAAGGCTTTTGCTGAAGGAAAGTGAAGGCCTAGATCGACAGCCGTCTTCCGCATAGACGGCTTCCTCTCCACGATCAAAATCAACACAATTGACCGAAAGACATCTCAACATGAACAGCAGCTTCCGCAGGCAGCGTATCCTTGTTACGGGCGGGGCCGGCTTTCTCGGCTCACACCTGATCGACCGCCTGCTTGACCGCGGTGACGAAGTGCTGTGCGTCGACAACCTGTTTACTGGCGACAAGAGCAATCTCGACCATCTCGCGGGACATCCTCGCTTTGAGTTTATGCGCCAGGACATCTGCTTCCCGCTCTATGTCGAGGTGGACCAGATCTACAATCTCGCCTGCCCGGCGAGCCCGATCCACTATCAGTTCGATCCTGTCCAGACGACGAAGGTCAGTGTCATCGGGGCGATCAATATGCTCGGCCTCGCCAAGCGCGTGAAGGCCCGGATCATGCAGGCATCAACCTCTGAGGTCTATGGCGATCCCTCGGTCCACCCGCAGCCTGAGAGCTACTGGGGCAATGTCAATACGATCGGCCCGCGCGCGTGTTACGATGAAGGCAAGCGCTGCGCCGAGACCCTGTTCTTCGACTACCACCGCCAGCATAATCTCGACATCAAGGTCGTTCGGATCTTCAACACCTATGGTCCGCGCATGCATCCCAATGACGGGCGCGTCGTGTCAAACTTCATCATCCAGGCACTGCAGGGGCAGCCCATCACCATTTATGGCGACGGCCAACAGAGCCGCTCTTTCTGCTACGTCGACGACCTCGTCGAAGGCTTCCTACGCATGATGGATACGGGAAGCGAATTCCCCGGTCCGGTCAATCTCGGCAATCCCAACGAGTTTACCATCAAAGAGCTCGCCGAGGAGGTGCTCGACTTGACTGGCTCGAAGTCGAAGCTGGTCAATAAGCCACTTCCCCAAGACGACCCACGCCAGCGTCAGCCAAATATCTCGCTGGCCCGTGAGAAACTCGATTGGGAGCCCAAGACGCAGCTGCGCGCAGGCCTGATCAAGACCATCGAGTATTTCGAAGAGCTAATCCGCAAGAATGATGCTGACGTGCCAGCGTTCCAGGTCGCCCAGTAAGCGCTGACCACGAAGGGTTTTCCAAAATGAAAATTGCGATGGTAGGGTCAGGCTATGTCGGGCTCGTATCAGGGGCGTGCTTTGCCGATTTCGGGCACGAGGTGGTCTGCATCGACAAGGATCAGAGCAAGATCGACCGGCTGCACGCCGGGATCATGCCGATCTACGAACCGGGCCTCGATGCGCTGGTCGATAGCAATGTGAAGGCCGGACGCCTGAGCTTCACCACCGATCTGGGTGAGGGGATTGCAGGAGCGGCGGCGATCTTCATCGCGGTCGGCACGCCCAGCCGCCGGGGCGATGGCCATGCCGATCTGACCTTCGTTTACGAGGTCGCCCGCGAGGTGGGCGAGAAGCTGGCGAACGACGCCGTGGTCGTCACCAAGTCGACCGTGCCAGTCGGCACCGGGGACGAGGTCGAGCGGATCATCCACGAGACCGGCACCGCTCACAAGGTCTCGGTCGTCTCCAACCCCGAGTTTTTGCGCGAAGGCGCGGCGATCGGCGATTTCAAGCGGCCTGACCGGATCGTGATCGGGGCCGAGGATGACGTCGGCCGTGAGGTTATGCGTGAGGTCTACCGCCCGCTGTTCCTCAACGAGAGCCCGATCCTGTTCACCAGCCGCCGCACCAGCGAGCTGATCAAGTATGCCGCCAACGCCTTCCTCGCGACCAAGATCACCTTCATCAACGAGATGGCGGACCTGTGCGAGAAGGTCGGCGCCAATGTGCAGGACGTCTCCCGCGGGATCGGGATGGACAAGCGCATCGGTTCCAAGTTCCTCCATGCCGGGCCAGGCTATGGCGGCTCGTGCTTCCCCAAGGATACCCTCGCCCTGCTCAAGACCGCCGAGGATTACGACAGCCCGGTGCGGATCGTCGAGGCCGTGGTCAAGGTCAATGATAGCCGCAAGCGGGCAATGGGCCGCAAGGTCGTCGACGCGCTCGGCGGGCTGGACGAAGCGCGCGGCAAGAAGGCGGCGCTGCTCGGACTGACGTTCAAGCCCAACACCGACGACATGCGCGACAGCCCGGCGATTGCGGTCGCCCAGACGCTGATGGATGCGGGCGTCGAGGTCGCTGCCTACGATCCTGAAGGCATGGAGCAGGCCCGCCCGCTGCTGCCCGGCGTGACCATGTGCGCCAATCCCTATGCTGCGATTGAAGGCGCGGATGTGGTGGTGATCGTGACGGAATGGGACGCGTTCCGCGCGCTCGATTTCAAGCGGGTAAAGGAGTTGGCGAACGCGCCCGTGCTGGTCGACTTGCGCAACATCTACAACCCCGATGATATGGCCGCCGCCGGGTTCACCTATGTGAGCGTCGGGCGGGTCTGACGACCTTGGATCATGGCGCAAGTCGCAGGTGCGCGGCTCGTCAGATTTTTCACATTAGCCATCGAGGTTGACGCATGTCTCCCAAGCCGATCCGGAAAGCCGTTTTCCCCGTTGCCGGTCTTGGCACCCGCTTCCTGCCCGCGACCAAGGTGGTGCCCAAGGAACTGCTCCCCGTCGTTGATCGTCCGCTGATCCAGTATGCGGTGGACGAAGCGCGCGAGGCGGGGATCGAAGAGAAGGTGCTTGGCTAGTTTGCTTGTCACTGGCGGCGCCGGCTTTATCGGCGGCAACTTCGTCCATTATTGGAATGCGCATCACCCTAAGGATAGCGTGATCGTGCTGGACGCGCTTACCTACGCCGGGAACCGTAAGACCCTAAGCGGCGCGAGCAATGCCGAGCTCATTGTCGGCGACATTCGTGATACAAATTTGGTCGAACGGCTGCTTCGCGAGCGCGGCATCGCGACCATTGTTCACTTCGCCGCCGAGAGCCATGTCGACCGTTCTATCAGCGGGCCGGACGCGTTTATCGACACCAATATCCTCGGCACTCACAGCCTCTTGAAGGCCGCGAATGCGGTTTGGCTGGCGGGCGACGGTAAGGAACACCGCTTCCACCATATCTCAACCGACGAGGTGTTCGGCTCGCTGGGGCCGGAAGACCCGGCCTTCAACGAGGCCACACCATACGCGCCCAACTCGCCTTACTCTGCATCTAAGGCGGCCTCAGATCACCTGGTGCGCGCTTATCATCACACTTACAGACTGCAGGTAACCACCAGCAATTGCTCGAACAATTATGGGCCCTACCAGCACCCTGAGAAGCTGATCCCACTGTTTTTGCTGAATGCGCTTCATGGCTGCACTCTGCCAATCTACGGCGATGGGATGAACGTGCGCGACTGGCTGCATGTCGAGGACCACTGCCGGGGCATTGAGGCTTGCCTTGCCAAGGGCCAACCAGGCGAGACCTATAACCTCGGGGGAAGAGCGGAGCTGCCCAACATGACCGTGATCGATGCAATCTGCCGCGAGGTGGATCGAGCATTCGAGGAAATCGATGGCCTCGCCGATCGGTTTCCTGCTGCCGCCGCGGCAAAAGGGCAAAAAACCGAAAGCCTGAAGGCCTTAGTAGCCGACCGCCCAGGCCACGACCGCCGCTATGCGATTGATGGGGCCAAGGCTTTTGCAGAACTCGGCTATGAACCGCGACAAACCTTCGATGACGGCTTGCGCCGGACACTACGCTGGTACCTGGATCACGAGGACTGGTGGAGAGGGCATTTCAGGCCCAGGAAATGACCTGCCCCTGCGTTAGCTCCCTCGATTTAGGTTCGCTCAACTGAGGTCTCACACGGGCCAGCGCCATTATCCAAACGTGGAACCCGCACCGGTCGCAAACAACGTGCTGGCCATGGTCTCGATACGCTCGCGCCAAGCAAGCTTAGCCAGCCATTCCCCGGGTATCCCGCTTGCCCCATAAAGGGCCCCGGCCAGCTGCCCTGTGATAGCCGCAGTGGTATCGGCATCCTCGCCCAGGTTTGCCGCGAGGATGACAGCCTCGGCAAAGCTGCTGGTCCGCGCGACACACCACAGCGATGCCTCAAGCGAGTGCGCGACGTAACCCGATCCGCGAATTTGGCTGCGATGCTTGCCGCGCCACGAGCCGGCCATGATGTCGGCGATCTTGCCAGCATAGTCGTCATGCCGCGGACGCAAAATGTGCGAGCGAGGTTGTCCTGCAATGGCCTCGGCAATGAGATCGGCATAGGCAACGCAAGCATCAACCGCCTCGGGTGCGGCATGGGTCGTGCGGCTCTGCCGCGCGGCTACATCGCGGAGTGTTTGGGGCTCATGCCAATGGCGCAAGGCGACAGGCGCAAGCCGCATCAAGCTGCCATTGCCCGCACTCATCGGATCATTGGAGCCTGCTACCGGGTCACCACTTGCTTTGAACCGCCGCAGGGCACCGCTCACGGTAATGCCAATATCAAAGCAGCGGCCTGTCGCAGAGTAATCACCATGCTCACGCCAGCGCACAAACCGCTGCATGAGATCGCTTTCGTCGAGGCTGCCGCAGGTAATGAGGCTGTCTGCGAGCGCCAGAGCCATTGAGGTGTCGTCGGTCCATTGTCCGGGCTTGAGGCCGAACGGTCCGCCACCGACGATGTCGGTGACCCGGGGCTTGCTGTCACGCGCCGCAAACTCGAGCGTGGTCCCCAGCGCATCCCCAGCAGCAAGGCCAAGCATAACTCCGAGCGCCCGATTGCGCTGCGCTTCGCGACTGGTATCGGGTTGCTCTTCTGACACCTCAGATAGCGCATGCACGTAGGCAAGCTGGGATGAAGTCTCGATGGCCCCCGGCCGCGCTTGCCGCACCGACGCGGCTGCCGTCTCTGGATCCATCCCAAGCTCAATCAGCAGGCGACTGGCGATGGTCCCGGCCCGGCCCAGCCCACCCTTGCAGTGGACCAGCACGTTGGCGCCTGAGCGCAGGACATCACGCAGCTGACCTCCAGCACCGTTCCAGGCATCCTCAAACGCGGAGCCCGGTGTACTGACATCCGCGATTGGCAGATGATGCCAGGCCATATGCGCATCGCGCACGGCCCCGCCCAGCTCCGCCACGCCAAGGCTTACAAGCTCGTGATCCTCGACCAGCGTGACCACCGCCGCGGCGTTCCAGCTGGCAATCGCGGCAACGTCGATGAGCAGATCGCGATCCCACGCACCGGTCAGTGCCGATGGCTGCTTCTTGCCCGGGCAAAAGGTCAGCCCAACCTTGCCCAGCCCATCGCCTGCCGAGACCTCGGCAATCTGGAGTGGGTGAGTGATGCTGGTGCGCATGCAATTGCTCCTGCTTATGGGGGGAGAACGGCGAGGCATCACCGTGGCATAGAGTGCCAAGACAGACGTAGTCTTATTCTCCAACTTCGCTTGCGAATTGTCCTTCAAGCTTGAACCACTTGACGGTTGGTTGACGCCTGCTTGACGGCGTCAACTACCGTCAACTAGGCGTCAATTGACGCCCCATTTGGGTCCATAAATCTTCCGTTTAAGCAGAGCCTTACCGCCCGCAGCATCCAGGGCATTAACCCAAGAGGGTCGCCCAGCGCCGCTGGTGCAGATTGTGGGCAGCGGCGTTCTCAACATAGCGCGCGACCACGTCGACGGTCTTCCATCCTCCCGCCTGCATGATCGCGATGTGGTCAAGCCCGGCGATCATCATGTCCTGGGCGGCGCCCACCCTCATCGAGTGACCGGACATGCTCTTCGCTTCGCTTTGCTCTTGGTCGGCGCACAGTGCTGCGCGCTTGACCAATCGGCGTATGGCAGAGGTCGAGAGCGGCTTTCCCGCTAATTTGCGCGTATGCAGCCCCTGGAACAGCGGGCCGCTGGTAATGCCAGCGGTGTCCAGCCATTCCCTCAGTACAGTCCGCGTCCGCGGAGCGAGGTAGGCCACGCGCCCTTCGCCTGACTGGTCCGTCTTCGAGCGCGGGATCAGGATCGTCGCGCAATCGCTCGACACATGCTCGACTTCCAACAGGGATAATTCGTAGCTGCGCGCCAGGCTGTCGTAGCCCACGCAGATAATCGCCGCGTTGCGCTTGCCCGCAAGATCGTCAGGGCACGCGGCAATGATCCGCTCGAGCCACTCGCGGGTCAGACCCATTGCCTGTTTTGGACGTGACCGGCTTGCGCGCATGGCGCGGCGCAGAGCGAGCCTGACCTCGCTGTGCCCGGCTGGCGAAGGCAGGTCGGCCATGCGATGCGCAAATTTCACCGCCTCGACCCGCCGCTTGACGGTCGCGAGGGCCTTACCCTGCGTCTCCTTGTCAATGAAGGCGGCGACCGTAGAAGGCAGGGCGGGAAGACAAGCGACGCTGCGCTCTTCGCACCAAGCCTGGAAAAGCTGGAGGTCGTTGCGGTAGCCGCTCAAGGTCATTTCAGCGTATGCGCCTTGGCAACGCTCAAGAATTCGATCTATGTCCATATCGCTCATCAACCTCCGGTTATGAGCGTTGAAGCTCTTTAAGGAATAGCGCAAGTGATCTCTGGAGCTCAAATAAAGGCAGCGCGTGGCCTATTGGCGGTCACCTCGCGCGAATTCGCCGCAACCGCTGGTGTCAGCTGGGCGACAATCAAGCGCTTTGAGTTATGTGCTGGCATCCCTCAATCACGAGCCGGAACACTCGAGCGCGTTAAGTCGGCGCTTGAAGCGGCAGGTATCGAATTCATCGGCGACCCCATCGCCTCACCCGGCGTGCGTTTGCGCCGACCGGTTTGAGGTGGTGAGCCGCTGATCCAAACCGGACCAATAAGCGGCGCCGACAAGTAGGAATTCTGCGCAGGCAGCCATGGTGAACCCCGTCGCAAGTATCTCTGCCCAGTTCCCCGGTGGCGCCAACAACAGGAAAGCACCTAGCACCAACACAATGCTGAGCGCCTCCATGGCGGCATAGGAGCGGAAATTGCGGAGCGACTTAGCCGGCATCTTTCAAATTTAGGGCAAGCCGCTCTCATCTGCATTTGCGGCGCTTGTGGTCGTTCGAGCTATGTCCAAGGTCGGGTCGTGGCAACCCGGCGGGCCATAGTTGCACGGCAGGTATCTGGGTCCCGTTTTGGCCCGGCTTATGGCCTTAGCTAGGTGGACAGGGGAATGGCCGCTTTGCAAAGCTGATCCAACGCCGTAATTCTCACCCTCACCCGCGCGCTTTAGAGGATCGATATGTGCTTGTCCTTTCGGAAGCTATCGGTTCTACTGTCCGTACCGATGGCTTTAGCGGGCTGCGTTACCGGTTCGGGCATGTCCGATGCTCCACAGCCACTGACGCTGGCCTTGTCCCACTCCGCGGACCGGGAGCTCACCGCAGAGTACCGCCTCCGCGAAGCGGTCACAGCGCTCCACTTCCTTCAGCATCTCGGTGGCTATCGCGCCGAGGTATGGAAGCCCATCGACAGTGCCTTCCGCTGGGTGAAGGAGGGCGATGGTGAGCGGGTTGAGCGCACCGACGGGCGCCCCTTCCAAAACGTCACGTTCACCATCTTCATCGATTACCGCGCTTTGCCCAAGAGCTACGCGCCTTTCTCGCCCTTTAGCCAAGGGGGCGCCCTCGTCCATTCAGGGCAGTTCCAAGCATGCACAGCCGCGCCTTGCGCGAAGCCAGGCCCTCTTCCCATCAGCATAGATGCGCCGGGCGAAATCGTCGGGGTTGAGGGGCGCCGCACTCAGGACCGCGACCGCTTCGTCAGTACCGATGATGGTACCAACATCTTTATCGGCACTCTTGAGCCGGTGAACGCCGATGGGTTCGTAGCGATCATAGATCCTGGTCTGCCGGTGGCTGCGCGACAGCGTCTCGACCTCTCGCTCCCTCGGGCTATTCAGGATCTTGCGGCTATCTACGGCCCACTCTCCTTCAAACCGGAACTATATGTATCGATCGACGAAGAGCCGGAGGAAGGCGGGCGGATTTCAACGCAAGGCGGCACTCTACCACGGCAGATTTTCATGCACTTCGACGGAGAGAACGCCAAGGAAAGGGTCGGCGCCGACAAGCCGTTTTGGCTGGATTGGTTCTTCGCCCATGAAGCGGCGCATCTTTTCCAGCAGGACAAGTCCGGCAAGCTGGTCGGCGAAGATCGTGTTGCGTGGATGCATGAAGGGGGCGCTGATGCCATGGCGGCACTCACGATGGTTCGACGCGGTGCGGCGGAGCGGGACTATGCACTCAACCGCAAGCGAGAGGCCGAAGCAGCTTGCGCCGCCGGTCTCGCCACGACGCCACTGAGCAGGGCTTCGGCAGAGGCCAAGTTCGATCTGCACTACCAATGCGGGCTGATCATGTGGCTTGCGCTCGATCAGGATTTGCGAACAGCGGGTAAGGATGGTCTGGCTGATTTGAACCGCGCGCTCTTTGCTGAGGTGCGTTCCGGAAAGCCGTGGAGTGAGTCGCAATTCTTCCAGCTTGCCGGCGAATTGGGTGTCTCCTCATCATTGATGACCGCGGTCAAGACGCTTGCCGGCGGCAACTCGCGCGATGCGATTGACGCTCTTGACGTGGCCGGAAAGTTGGCTGAGCGTTCTCTGGAACCTGAGTGAGGCAGGAACAGGGTCGGTTCCAGAATTTCGGCTTTCACCAGGGAGCCCGTTGAAGCTGCCTGGCAGTTATCGGAATCGCGACACTTCCCCGCTCGTGGCCGAGAATGGGTGGGAAGTTGCGATTCAGCTTTCCGGGGTTTGAGCTGTGATGGCTGCGTGCATAATGCTGAGCTGTATCGCGACAAAGGTACAGGCGAACCACAGCCAGCCGGCTTTCACACCTGTCCAATGCTGTAATAGGAAGATGGGCAGGACCCCCAAATACAAAGCTGCCCTTACCCAAATGAGCGCCGGCGTCCCTACTCGCTTTCCCAAAAGTCCCCAATCAGGATCGAAGAACTTCCATTGCCCATGCCATGCTTCAGCCCCTTGCATCGCGAGGTTAGCCGCATCGATGCCGCGCCTGTAATCACGGCTGCAAAGCATGCGAACAAATAGAACGGCTGCCACCCCGGCAACCAAGTAAGCAGACGGCTCAACAAGCGGCCGAACGGCTAACGAAAGAAAACCTGCCAACGCCAGGACCGCACCAACCGCAGCAACAATAAGACTGACGCGCCTCAGGATTTCGTCCTTCATCCGACGAACCATAGCGATGCGCAAATGGTCCGCAACGGAGGCGTTTGCACAATGTCGGCATCTGGCGAAAAACCGTAGAAGCTGCCCGGCAGGTATCAGCGTTCCGCGTCTGCCCAGCTCATGACTGCTGATGGGTGGATACCTGCATGTCCGGTTTTGCGCGCATCTTAATGATGTTGCGCTTCGTCAGGCGATAATCCGGGTGACTACCCATTTATGCTTTCCGATGAGGCGGGTCCGCTCAAATCCTAGGCGCTCGAATGTCGATAGCGCACCGTTGAACAGGAATGCGGGGGTCGCTTTCCGACCTTCTGTATCCTCAGGGTAACCTTCGATGCGACCTCCACCCAAAATCTCGATCTGTTCGATCGCGCCTTTGAGCGCCGCGAAGGCGACGCCCTTGCCGCGATAGCCCTTGCCTGAAAAGAAGCATGTGATGCGCCAGTCTGGCGGCGCTGGTTTGGTGGCGAGATATGCCCGTTCGTTGTGGATGCACGGAAGTTCAACGGGTGAACCAAACTGGCACCAGCCGACGCAGGATTCACCATCGAACACCAGCGATGCTCGCGCCCGCCCGTCTTTGACAAGCTGTTCTTTCGCCTTACGCTTCTCATCTGGTGACGCTGCTCGGTCTGCGCCGTGATACCACATGCACCAGCATCCGCCCCAAACTCCGTTGTTGGCCTCAACCAACCGGGTGAAGTCCGGCCAGGTCGATGCGTCGAGCGGTTTTGTTTCATACTTGATCATGCAACCCGGCTAGGAACCTCGTCAGTTATCGATGCCCGGACGGCCTTCCGAGGAAAGCACCGCTGAGTCGAAAACGATGTGTTCTTCAACAGCCATGCCATCCTTGATCCGAAAGCGATCAACGCCGAGGAATGTGCGGGGCTTGCCGTGAATGACGCTCGATGTTTCCCATGCGATATAGAGCATATCTCCGTGCCCCGCGCAGTCGAGCGGCGTTACTATCATGCCGGGAAACGCTGCAAGCATTCCGTCCATGTAGTCGATATACTCGGCCCCGGAGATTGTTGGGCTACCGGTGAAATGGATTTTGGCATCGGAGGAAATGATTTCCGCAACCCGTTGGCCCGATGGCGCCGCCCAGAACGATTTGAAGCGTTCATAGAACTGGGAGTGTTCCGGGGTAAGAGACCTGTCTGACATTATGCGCTCCAATTATCGATCGAAAGACGAGAAGAGATTATGTGCGCACCACACATAACGTCAAGTTGAAAATCGTGCGCGACGCACATATAGCTGCGTCATGATTGACAGAACCGCAAATCTCCTAGGGGCTGTCGGGCTTGCTGTCGCGGATCGCATCGAGGCAATCGCGCGGGCGGTTCTGAACCATTCGGGAGAAACGCCTGCCGCCTTGGTCGTTATTGGCTATGGGCTTGGTCCATCCAACGATGAATTGCGACGCATACTTCAGCTTTCCCACTCGGGCACAGTGCGGCTTATTGATCGGCTTGTCTTCGACGGCTTGGTCGAGCGTCGCCAAGGGCGCGACAAGCGTGCAATCGCTCTCCATCTCACTGAATGCGGGGCGGCGTTGCGAGAGGACCTGTTGTCGCTGAGGCTGGATGCACTCAGACCCATGTTGCTTCCTTTGTCCGAGCAAGAGCAAGCTGTCCTAGGTGGCCTTTTGGAGAAAATCCTTCCTGCGCTGGCAGCCACCGACATTGATCGATGCACGACATGCCGTTTATGCGACGACCGTGTTTGCTTCGATTGCCCGATCCCGGCTGACTTCAAGAATTTACTGCCGGCCGCTTGATTGGCAGCTTCCGATGAAAGTCGAAGCCGTCTTTACCGTCAGAAACGGGGTCGGTTCGAGAATTTCCGTTTTCGGTGAGAAATCCGAGGAAGCTGATCGGCAGGTTGTCGCGTCGCGCATGTACGCTGCTTATGACGGGAGATGGGTGGTTTTGCGCCTGTCAGCTTTTTGGAAGCCTCTAGTCGCGACGAAACTAGTATTGAGTTGTTCATGGAAGCCGGGTTTGCGCCAAGCGCACTGCGAAGATCTCGCGGGCCAGAGCTTGGATGTCACCAGAACTGACGGTTTGCAGTTCTGCCGCCGCGCTTCGCCAAATCTCAATGGCCCCTGAGCGCGATGACAGCTGGGCAGCCTGAAAAGCCCACATGCGATCCTGATTATAGCTCTCTGCCACCCCGTCCACCATCAAGCCCCGTATGGTCTCCAGAAGCTGAGGATCAGGGCCAGACGCCGCCAAGCCCTCGGCGACCTTGCTTATCGCGGCGAGCACGCTTTCGGCTTGCGCGGCAGGGACGGTTGCCGCCGCCGCGATGATCGGTTGGCCTTTATGTTCAATGAGTTCTATGCGTGCAACGTTCGGAGCATAAACCGTGCCGTTCTGCGCGAGCTCAGCGTAAAGCATTCGCGCAAACAGAGCTGTGAGCATTTCCTGCGCCGCCCGTTCGCGACCGTTGGCGGGCTCCTTTATCGTCCAGGCCGCCCCGACATGGGTCTGACCTCCGGTTGCCGGGATCATGTCGAGGTTCAGGGTGGCAAGTTTATCGTGATTGGCCGGACCTGCAGCAGCTCGCTTTGCTTTTCGGCGTTGGTCTTGGCCGAAGGTCGAGGCAAATAGTGCAATCACATCAGCCGCGTTCATGTTGCCCGCAACAGCGGCATCTATCCTGCCTTGTGTGAGCACGGGACGAAGATAGGCCGAAGCACGAGCCATGCTTGCAGGGGACGCACAGGGCTCCTCGTTAGCGGCAGAGCGGATTTCTTTGCCAGAAGCTGCGCGCCCCTCGATCTCGCGGGTCAACGCAACCAAAGGATCTTGGCTTGACGCGCTCAACGCATCCCGAGCCCGACCTGCTGCGACTTTCTCGCCGCTGTCCCTGAAGCCCGGGCTAGACATGATCGAGAACAGATACAGCAGGGCAACGGCAGCATCCTCAATCCTTGCCGAAACCCCGGTCCTGATACCGTCGGACGTCATCTCGAACGGTGATGAACGAATATCCTTCCCCCAAAGCGCGTCGCGGCGATCCCGCTCTGACCGCATTGTGGTGCCGCCAGCATTCACGAAATGAGGAAGAACCAGAACATCGCAAAGCGTCAGTTTTCTGCGTGCCTCTGGTGCGCTCGCGCGAACCTCGATTTCAAGGTATTTCCCCTGATGCTCGCGCTTGACGAGACGCAGCGTCGAGCCATTCGCGAACACCAGCGTGCGAATGCCGTCATCAGTGCGCTTATCGGACACGATCCTTCCCGGCTTTTGGCTGAGAACCTGCTGCTCAGGTCCTGCGGCGCCGTCTCCCGGTGCTTCGACCGATCTGGGCGTGTGGGTTTCCACAAAGGCTGCCAAATCCCTCGACTGGCCAGCGCTCCCTTCGTCCGTAAATCCTTCGATCCGTGTCTGTATGGGCGCGAATGCCGCGGCTTGTCGCCAAACCTCGTTGAAATCAGCCAGCGTCAGATTCATGAGGAGACGCCGCTCTTGTTCCAACGCCTCTGCATCGGACTGAAGTTCGAACCCGCGGTTGAGGCTGTCGCTCATGCCCGCGGACACGCTGCCATTGTTGTAGTATCTGGCTTGCTCATTGCGGTCGTTGATGTCTCGCAGCATGATCCGCTTGGCCGTAGCCAGCTCTTTTTCGGTAAAGCCGCCTTTCTGTGCCGCAGCCACCTGATCCAGAAGGATGGCAAGGGCGGGACGCCATTCGGAGGAAAGAGGGGTAAGCTGCCAGATGAGGACGCGGCCGTCGGCAGCGGTAGGCGCAATCGTGAAATCGGCAGTGCCAAGCCCCGCCTCGAGCGCCTGCAATTCCAGTCTGTGCGAAAGGATCAGAGCAAAGACCCTGTCCATCGTCGCTGCATCGCGGTGCGGTGTGGGCGAACCCGGATCCATCAGATAGGGGGCCGTAGCGCGAAGACTGACCAGAACAGTTCGCTGTGCAGCCATGTCGAGAGAGACTGTGTGGCGCGGAGCGGCTCCAGTCGGCCGATCCTCTGCGCTGTTTGGCGTCGTGCGGCTTGGTGCAGTACTCACGGCACGACGGGGCGCATGATCTAAAGCGGCGGGCGACCATGCGCCGAACTCGTTGGTCAGAAGCCCAGTGACGGTCGAGGGATTGACATCCCCGATGATGACGACGGTCACGTTCTCAGGTCGATAGACCCGGTTGTAGAGAGCTTGGATAGTCCCAAGATCAGCCGTCGCGACGTCCGAAGAATCGTAGCCCCACGAAATGTCCCATTCAGACGTTGGCGCGAGAACCCGGGCGCGCTGATGTAGCCTCATGGCTTCAGCCAGCCTACCCGCCATCTCATTGATGACAATCGGGCGCTGCCGTTCGACGCCCTCAGCGGAAACCGGCAAGCCGATGGCGATCCCGCCAAGATATCTCAGCGCATCTCTGATGACCGACTGATCGTTGGTCTGCGTGGTCAGAAAGTACTCGCTGGCATAGGGGGATGTGAAGGCGCCCCATTCACGTACGTCGGTGTGCTGATCGCGAAAGGTTCTTACCTCTTCCGCCGACATCCTCGAGTTGCCTTCAAGCGGAAGATGTTCAATCAGGTGAACTAGCCCATTTTCGCCCGGCCCTTCTGCCCGCCATCCGCCATCGACACGCATCCTGATCGCCACCTTGGACGTGTCTTGAAACGCTTCGCTGCGGCGAGAGATGATGATGTAGCGTAGCCCGTTCGCGAGGCGACCGGACTGAATAGCCTGCCCGGTCGATTGGCTTTCAGCAGAGAAGTGTAGCGGATCGAAATCGCTCTGCGCACGTACCTGCATTGAGACGCATATTCCCAGACCGAGGCAGGCGAGCAGAAGTATTCTCTTGAGCCCCATTCGTTCGCTCCTTGTCCAAGAGCGCCGCGTTGGATCGCGGGACTCAGTTTTGAAATCAGATATATGCCGGTTTCGGAAGCCAAAACGCAGACCTTGCGCACACGGTCGCGTCACTGCTTGTCGTTCGGCCCTTGACCTCATTCCGCGATCACTGTGGGGCAAGACAGACCACGCAGGAAACACTGCACAATTGGCGAGGCTCGATCGTCGCTGTGTTGGTCGAGCAGATCTGCCAGTGCATCGGCATCATTCAGATCGATATCCGCAAAGTTGTTGGTCTCACGGATCAGAGCCGCCAATCTGCCCGACCCATTGGGTTGGTTCGTCAGCACCTTCTCGATCTCGCGCCAGAACCGCGCACCCCAAGTATAGAATACTTGAGCCTGCCCACCATCTCCCGCGCTATAAAGCGCCTGCGATTCAAGCAGCGGCGCGCGCACCTCCGGATCGACATAATAGGCATTCAACCATCGATGATCTTCAGACGCGAGAAATTCACGGGCGGCGGTTATGGCGAAGTGGTTTGCAAGACTTTCGTTGACCCAAGCCGGCCAAGCCTGGCCTGCGGCACCGGTGATTAAATGAAAACCCTCATGAGCCGCGCTTGTGGCGATCACCACGCGCGCTTTTGCTTCTGCATCGGGGTCGCCGTCGCGTAACACGATCTGCGATATGATCGCCTCGGCACCAGCGCTTGCACTGTAGCCGGGTTCTGCATCTTCCACCGGCCTGACCCACGCCCAGTCAATCTTCGATGGTGCCGGACCGGAGACCAGATCGCGGCTCCATCTGGACCACGTGGAAAGCACGTGTTGGTGAATCTCGTCCATCCACATGTACGGGAGAGCATTGCCGAAAATTCGCAATGCAAATCCATTGCTCTCATAGTTCTGCGAAGGTTGTGTGCCGACTACCGCATAGAACGGGGGCTGATTGATCGAGGGGAAAGCGTATTCCCGCGCAACAATGCTTCCGTCCATGTTTATGAGCCGCACGGTCGCGCTTCCGCCATCGTTACCGGCTCGCAAAAGGCCGTCGCGCTCGGGCAGCACCAGAAATCCGTGCCGCCTGCTGTAAGCTGCAGAAGGCAAGTCGGCATCGATGCCCGTCGCGTCCAGATCATCAACTGCTATTGTCCACTCGAGACGTCTGCAACCCGTCGGCACACGCCAGCGACCGTCCTTCTGCAAAGCCTCTCGCCCGTCTTCGCAACGCACGTCCACGACACCCCCACCGTCCCCGTCTCGCGCTGGATAAATCGACGATGGAGCAGTCGCGAAGGCTAATGTGACCTTAGCCTCCGTGGAGCGACTAGCGTCAATCTCGATTACATAAGCATGGGGAACAGGTGCCAAGTTCGCCAATGGCATCGGCCCAGGCGTGCAGGCAGCTGTCGCGATTATCGATGTGGGGAGAAGCAATCGTCCCGGCATGGAGATCAATTTCATCGTCGCTTTCCTCATCGGGAATTGATACGATCAAGCGATAATTTTATAAATTCATGTAAAACATGAATCCAGAGGGACCCATGAAAGTCAACGAAAGATTGCGGAAATGGTGCAAGATCATGATCTTGCTCTGCTTTTTTCTCGCGATGATGGCGCCCTTGGTCACGGCCTCAATTTGGATTTGGCCTGACTGGTTCCGCACTTTGTGGGGCGTTTTTGATGGGCTGCCCTATCCCTCATCCGGCCTTTCAACCGGGCAGCGCGCAGCTGGTATTGCTCTTGGTCTGGCATCTGCAGGGGTGACGAGCTTTGCGCTGCTTCACCTCGCGGCCATTTTTCGCGAGTTTGCCGAGGACAGAGCTTTTTCCGAGCGCGCGGTCCGCAGCTTCCGGACATTCGCACTTTTCATTTTCGCGCTCGCACTTGCGGCACCGTTCATTCACGCGGTCGAAGGCGTCATTCTCAGTTGGAATGAAGGTCGCGGCGAGCGCATCTTTGCACTGACATTTCGTGCCGAGGAACTGCGCGACATTCTTTTCGCCTTCCTGCTGACGGTGTTGGCGCTCGTCTTTCAACACGGCCATTCTCTGGCTGACGAACAGGCTCACATTCTCTAGGCGATGAAGATCGTCCTAACTCTCGACGTCATGCTCGCACGGCGCAAAATGCGCTCGAAAGAGCTCGCCCAGCGGATCGGGCTGTCGGAACAGAACCTTTCGCTTATCCGGACGGGCAAGGTTCGTGGCGTGAGGTTCGAAACCTTGGCCAAGATTTGCGACGTGCTCGATTGTCAACCAGGCGACTTGCTTGAGTTCGAACGCGAAGCGGACGACGTCTGAAAAATCCGAAATGTTGCTCTGAATCGCTATGTCTGGTTTCGAGAATTTTGTTTGCGCCGAAGAATGTCCACTATGGGGTCGTTTGCAGAAGGTCTGCTATCGGCGAAAATCTCATCCAAGCTGCCCGTCCGGTATCAGGTGCGACCCGCGGTTGCCGTTCCGTTCGAACGTGGGTGGAAAAGCGAATGGCGGCTTCTAGTCTGGGACGAAGGCTGCGATCCCCGAAACCAGCCCCACAGATAGCGGTAAGTCAGGGGCTTGATAGGCCGCCAAGTTATCAGCAGGACTGTTCCCCGCGACGTCCTTCAACACGTGATTGGAATTAGGCAGGATGATCAGCGTCGCCGCTGGATTGGCCGCCTTCAAACGCTCCGCATCTGCAACCGAAACCTGAATGTCCTTGCCACCTTGCACGATCAGAATCGGCAACTGCGCTTTCCTAGCCAGATCTGCCGGATCGAGCGAGAATGTGCTGATGAGGAAACCCTGCACTGCGGGATTGAACAGCGGCGCGAGCGGCTGCGGCAGGGCGGACGCGTCTACGCGTCGGCCAGCCGCAAGCTCGTCGATTGCGGCATCGGCTGCCTCAAGAAACGGCGCATTGGCGGGATTGGCGCGAAGCTGTGACTTGATCACGTCACCCAGCGGCCTTCCCGCTGCTGCAACCAGCACCAGCCCGCACAGGTTCTCAACCTCCTGTGCAGCGGCAAGCGCCACAAGCCCTCCCTCGCTGTGGCCAATCAACCAGACACAGGGCGCTCCCGTCTTTACCCGGACGGATTTCACCCAAGCGGCGGTGTCAGCCACGTAGTCCGCCATCGTTACGGCGTTGGCATCGGGGACAGCGCCGGCACTGCCGAAAATGCCGCGCTTGTCGATGCGCACGGTGGTGATGCCCTCTGCAGCCAACCCTTGAGCAAGCAGGCGATAGCTAGCCGCGCGGATGCCCAGCGGATTGTTGCCATCCCTGTCAGTCGGTCCAGATCCGGGAATAATCAAAGCGACCGGTCCTTGCGCGCTCGAACCGCGCAGCATTGTGCCCGCCAGCGGGCCTTGCGGTCCTGCTGCCTCGATAGGCATCTCTACCGGGCCCGCCTCTGCTTTGAGGGGAACAACCAGCGCTGCAGCACCAGCCAGTGTCATAACGCGTTTGATCATGCCTTGCTCCTATTGTGCCACAGCCACCAACTGTAGAAAACGGGGACCACTACCGCGCCGCCGAGCAGCGCCATCATGGCGGCGGCGCGCCAGATGGTCGGCAACGGCGACAGGCCTGCCGCGACGATCAGGCATCCAGCACCCATCATCAACTTGCCCCCAAGACGGTGGGTGGCGATCCAGTTGTCGGTGTCGGCAAGGGTCCAGGGTGTCCGGATACCGACGAAGAAGCTCGGTCGCGATTTGGGCAAGCTGTTGCCGATCATCACCAGCAGCGCGCCCAGTCCGACCTGAAGCAGGTCAGGGCCAAGCGCCCAGCGCAAAGCTGGCGCGGCGATTATGACCTGAAGATAGACCATCAGCAGCATGGTCCCGATCCACACCGATCGCAGCAGCGGCGCCGAAGCTTCGAGCCGCTCCTGCAAAGGCTCCAGTCGAGGGATCGCTGCAAACAGTGCGCCTATCAGGACGGACACGCCTGCTGGCCACAACAGGGCCGTGGCTGCCGGCGCATAGCCATCCGCTTCACCCGCCAAATTCCAGTGGATCGGGAGCTCGGCCCCCTGATCGAGGCCTGCGGCCACCCACAACCCAAACCCGGCCATCGTCGCTGCGATCCCCAGATTGGCGAAGAACAGACCCCGCACTTTCATGCCGTGTCCCCGGCTTTGCCCTGATGGTCAGCCTCGCCGCTGCCGATCCCGACGCGCCCCATGAACCCCAGCAGCGCCTCTTCGAGCGTGGAGAGGTTGAGCGTGTACGTGATTGAACCGCTTCGGTTTTCACCCCGGATCAGACCGGCTGCCTTCAGCTTGGCAAAGTGCCCGGACATTGTGGGCTTTGATACCGGAAATTGGTCAGCAATCTCGCCGGCAGTCATGCCCCCGAGCTTGAGCATCTCAAGTACTTCACGGCGGATCGGATGGGCAAGAGCGTCAAATATGTCACTCATCGTCATTTAGCTAAATAGCGAAATAGATTCAGTCAATGGCCGTTTCCGGGATCGATTGCAGAATATCGGCTTTCGGCTTAAGCAAGGAGTTAGCTGCCCGGCTGGTGTCAGGGGCGCGCGTGATGTCCGCGGATGACCGCTAATGGGTGGTTTTCTGCCGTCTCGCCATCGCCGCCGAGGCTCAACGCCACTGCTTCGGCAACCTTGATTCCATCCACCGCTGCTGACAGAATTCCCCCGGCATAGCCTGCTCCCTCACCTGCAGGAAAAAGCCCCGCTGTGTTCAAGCTCTGAAAATCCTTACCGCGGGTGAAGCGGATTGGTGAAGACGTGCGCGTTTCGACGCCGGTCATCAGCACGTCGGGGTGATCGTAACCGGGGATCTGTCGACCAAAAACGGGCAGCGCCTCACGCATCGCAGTTACCGCGAAGTCCGGCAGGCATTGCGCCAAGTCCGTCAAATGAACGCCGGGCTTGTAGGACGGCGTTACCGAGCCGAGCGCTTCGGAGGGGCGCCCTACAAGAAAATCGCCCAGCCTCTGGGCCGGGGCTTTGTAGCTCGACCCGCCGGCAACATAGGCCAACGACTCCCAATGACGTTGCAGCGCGATCCCTGCCAAGGGATCGCCGGGAAAGTCGCGCTCCGGATCAATCGCGACGACCAGGCCAGAGTTCGCATTACGCTCGTTGCGAGAATACTGGCTCATGCCGTTGGTGGCGACACGGCCTTCCTCGGATGTCGCAGCCACAACGGTGCCGCCGGGACACATGCAGAAACTGTAGACCGTCCGATCATTCTTGCAGTGGTGCGAGATGTGATACTCGGCGGCGCCGAGGATCTTGTTGCCAGCGTCGATGCCGAACCGCGACTTGTCGATCCACGATTGCGGGTGTTCGATCCTGACCCCGATCGAAAACGGCTTGGCTTCGACATAGACCCCGGCCGCATGAAGCATCGCAAACGTGTCGCGCGCACTATGGCCAATAGCGAGCACGACATGGTCCGCTTCCAGATACTCACCCGTGCTCAGATAAACGCCGCGAACGCGGCGATCGCCTTGGGCATCGGTCGTGATGTCGATGCCATCGACCCGGTTCGAAAAGCGATATTCACCGCCGAGCGCCTCGATGCTTTTGCGCATGCTCTCGACCATCGTCACCAGCCGGAAGGTGCCGATATGGGGGTGCGCCTCGGTCAGGATCTCGGAAGGTGCTCCGGCTTTCACGAATTCGGTCAGAACCTTGCGGTCGCGATTATTCGGATCCTTGATCCGGCTGTAGAGCTTCCCATCGGAAAAGGTGCCCGCTCCGCCCTCACCGAACTGGGCGTTTGATTCCGGATTGAGCACCCCCTGCCGCCACAGTCCCCACGTGTCCTTAGTCCGCTCGCGAACCACCTTGCCCCGGTCGAGGATGATCGGGCGAAACCCCATCTGGGCCAAGATAAGACCAGCAAACAGCCCGCATGGCCCGGCGCCGATCACGAGAGGCCGCTTGGACGTACCTCCTTCGGGTGCTCTGGCCACCAGATGGTAGCGCGGGTCGGGGGTGGGCAGGACCTTACGATCCTTGCGAAAGCGCTGAAGCACCGCTGCCTCGTTCTTCACATTCACGTCGACCGAATAAACCAGCTGGATGTTGTTCTTGTCGCGCGCATCGTGGCCGCGGCGCGCGACGACAAAGCGGACCAGATCGCGCGGGGTAATCCTGAGCCGCTTGCAGATGGCGGCAGGCAAGGCCTCGTCCGGATGATGGAGCGGCAGGGTCAATTCGGTGATGCGCAGCATGGCGCAGCATTAGAGAGGGATAGCGCGGAATGCCAATCGCTGATGCGCAGGGTCGTTAAATCAGGCTGGCATCTCCATCTATCGAGTGCGCCTGATACACAGGTATTCAACCAAGCGCTTTGGCCATAGACAACCAGCCGTCGTCACCAAGAGAGACCATATCATTGTCGAAAATTGTCAATGGCGCCAGCCTCAAGCCACGATCCGGAGCGCGGCCCAAGAAGATCGTTCTGCTGCTTCACGGCTTCGGGTCGAGCGGAACCGACATGATTGCGCTCGCACCTCAGTGGCAGGACGCGCTTCCTGATACACTGTTCCTCGCACCCCATGCGCCTCAGCGGTGCGGAATGATGGGGGCGGGCTATCAGTGGTGGGGGCTGTCCGGATTTGCGCCATCAGCTCTGGCGGCAGGTGCAGCATCGGCGGCTCCGGCCATCGACGCCTTTATCGACCGCAAGCTGGCAGAATATGAACTGACTGAGGCGGACCTGGCGCTGGTTGGCTTTAGCCAAGGCACGATGATGGCGCTCCATATCGGGCTGCGCCGACCACGAACTATCGCCGCCGTGGTGGGCTATTCAGGGATGCTCACCGGAACAACAGGACTTGCGCACTCTGAATTCTCGAAGCCGCCGGTGTTGCTGGTCCACGGAACGGCTGACCCGGTCGTACCGATCGCGGCGCTGCATATGGCGGAAAGCGAGCTAAAGCGGCTGGGTGTCGAGGTCACGACGCACGTTTCCTATGGAATACCTCACACCGTTGATCCCGTTGGCTTGCGCCTTGGAAGGGATTTTGTGGTCGATGCTTTTGATCGCTCGTCTTGACCGTTTTTCAATAGGAAGCTTGTCCAAACTGCCGGCTGCGACCCGCCCGGTTGGTGCTGCAATGCGGCGCCCAGAAGTGAGCCATAGGCCAAGGAAGTCTCATGCTTTGGACGTTCAAGCATCTCAGACGAGCGCTTAAAAGCGGATGTTGAGACCTTTGCTGCCTTCCGCATTGGCAGATGCGATCACCTCAATGTTGGGAGCTTAAGCACTGCCTTTGCGATGCGTCAGGGCGGGCGGACGCCTGGTCGCCCCTATCGTCCCGCAAAATCGCGGAGCGTGGCACCCAGCGTAGCAAGATTGCCGTTCAGCTCTTCCAGCGCAGCTTGGTCCATCCCAGTCGCCGCGAGAACTTCGGCCGGGACACAGCCCAGAGCAGTCTTCGCAAGGTTGCTGCCGGCCACTGTCAGACCCAACCGCACCACCCGTTCGTCCTGCGTGTCACGTGTACGAGTTACCAGCCCGGCCGCTTCCAGCCGCTTGACCAGCGGTGTCAGGGTGTTGGATTCCAGATGCAGCTTCTCGCCAAGCTCGCTGACCGTCTGCCCCTCCTTACTGCTCAGCGCCACCAATGCGAGGTATTGGGGATAAGTGATGCCATACGGATCGAGCAGTGGCTTGTAGACACGGTTGAACGCCAGGCCCGCCGCGTAGACGGAAAAGCACAGGAACTGGTCGAGCGGATTGCCTCCGGAGGCATTGGGAGCGGTTTCGGTCATGACCTCTATATAAATCGCACACGATTTAATCGCAAGGGTTGACTCTGCTTCTGAGCAGCGTATTTAAATCGTACACGATCTAAGCGTGAACGATCTTAAAGGAGCCAAACCATGACCAAGTCAATCCTGCTTACCGCCCTCACCTCCAGCGCTTTGCTGGCCCTCTCGCCTGTCGCCGCTCATGCCCAAACGTTGGAACCAGCCGCCGCGGGCTTTGCTGAAGCAGCCGCCGCCGGCAAGCCAATCTATGAACTCGCCTATGAGGATGCCCGCGCCGTGCTGGCAGGAGTGCAAGCCGACAAGGTTGAGGCCTCTGCCCCGACAACCACGCAGGACCTTGTCTGGAACATCGGCCCGACCGGTGCGGTGCGCATCCGCATCGTTCGGCCCGCCGGTGCTGAGGGTGATCTTCCCGCGGTGCTCTACTATCATGGTGGCGGCTGGGTGATGGGCGACCGCAACACCCATGACCACCTGATCCGCGAGTTGGCGGTACAGGCCCGTGCGGCGGTGGTCTTTGTCGAATACGACAACGCCCCTGAAGTCCGCTACCCGGTCAATAACGAGCAGGCCTATGCCGCGCTCGAGTATGTCGCGGCGAACGGCGCAGCGCTCGGCATCGACGGAACTCGGCTCGCGGTGGCGGGTGACAGCGCGGGCGGGAACATGGCGATCGCCGTCACGATGATGGCCAAGGACCGCGTCGGCCCCAAGATCAGCCACCAGCTGTTGTTCTACCCGGTGACTGACGACGTTTCGGACAATGCCTCATATCGCGCATTCGGTGAGGGACCGTTCCTGACTCGCAAGGCGATGGACTACTTTCTCGAAGCGAACTTCCCGGACGAAAGTCGCAAGGACGTGCTTGCCTTCCCGCTGCGCGCTTCGAAGCAGCAGCTTGCGGGCCTGCCCGCAGCGACGATCATCGTCGCGGAAAACGACCTGCTGCGCGACGAGGGCGAAGCCTACGGCCGCCGCCTGATCGAAGCCGGAGTGCCGGTTGCCACCACTCGCTTCAACGGCACGATCCATGACTTCGTGATGCTCAACCCGCTGGCGGCGAGTGAACCGGCCCGCGCGGCCATCGCCCAAGGTGCGGCCCGTCTTCGTGCTGCCTTCGGCAACTGATACGCCAGACCTCTCATCAAGGAAGGACCATCGATATGACCAAGATCCTCTACACCACCCGCGCCACGGCCACCGGCGGCCGCGACGGCCGGGCCCGCACCGATGACGGCACTTTCGAAGTGGCATTGGTCACGCCAAAGGAAATGGGCGGCAATGGCCAAGGCAACAATCCCGAACAGCTGTTTGCAGCTGGATACGCCGCCTGCTTCCTCAGCGCGATGAAGTTCGTCGGCTCGCAGGGCAAGCACGCCAAGGTTCCTGCCGATGCCAGTGTCAGCGCTACAGTCGGCATCGGGCCACGCCAGGATAAGGGCTTTGGTCTGGCGGTCACGCTCGACATTGCGCTGCCGGGGCTGGACGCTGCGGACGCCGAAGCACTGGTCGCCGAGGCCGATACCGTCTGTCCCTATTCCCATGCGGTGCGCGGTAACATCGAGGTCCGCCTCGCGGTGACGACGGAGGCATAATGCTCCGCAAATCAGGGCCCGGTCAGTCGCGACGCTGATCGGGCCATCGCCCTTTATACCGATCCCCCCCGCGCCAGTTCGCGCGCAAGATCGACGAAAACCCTGAAAGCCGCGGGCGGATTACGGCGGCTGGGATAATAGAGGCACAGCGGCGAAAGCGGCGGGGTCCAGTCTTCCAGCAGCCGCACCAGCTTACCCGCAGCGATATCCTCGCGCACATCGGACTCCATGAAGTGACCGATCCCGATCGAGGCGAGCACCGCGATCCTTGCGAGGCTCGCTTCGTCGAGCGTGAGTGGGCCATCGACATCCACTTGCAACGGTTGCCCTTCGGCTTCGAATTGCCAGCGAAGGAGTGCGCCGTTGGGCAGCCGCGTTCGAATGCAGGTGAGACCGAGCAGGTCGGCAGGCACACGCGGCAACTCGCGCCCCGCCAGATAGGCAGGCGTAGCAACCACAACATGCTGCCGCACCGGGCCGAGCGGGATGGCAATCATATCGCTGGGAACGAGATTACGGCTGCGGATGCCGAAATCGAACCCGTCCGCCACGATGTCGACGAGATTCCCCTCGGTCACGAGGTCGATCCGGACCTGCGGGAAACGCCGCAGACATTCGAGCACAAGCGGCGCGAGAATCTCGCGTCCCGCCGTGGCGAAAGTGTTGATCCGCAGCGTGCCAGCTGGCGTATCCTGCTGCGCGCGGACCGCGTCGAGCGCCTGATGAATGTCCCCCAGCGCGGGTGATAGCTGCGCTATGAACCGGCGCCCCGCCTCGGTCAGCGCAACACTGCGAGTGGTGCGGTTGAACAGGCGGACGCCAAGCTGGCTCTCAAGCCGGGCGATGGTGTTGCTGAGTGCCGTGGTCGACACGCCGAGATCGAGCGCCGCTGCGCGGAACGATCCTTTGCGCCCGATCGCAAGAACGGCATCGAAATCGGCAAGACTGTAGCTCCGCATTGTCCCTAATTCCGCAATATCATATCCTCTTTTATCCTGCTTATGCGGACAGCGTCAAAGGTCTATCCGGGTGTCTCACACACCAACTCCACCGGAGACTGAACATGAGCCTCACCCTTCCCGATCCGATCGCCCGCTATTTCGCGGCTGACAAGCACAGCGATGCTGCATCGCTCGCCGCCTGCTTCACCCCCGATGCAACGGTGATCGACGAAGGCAACACCTATGTCGGACATGAGGCGATCCGGCAGTGGCTGGCAAATGCGTCGACCCAATACACTTACACAGTCGAACCGTTCGCGCTGGCCCAGCACGACGGGCGGACCATTGTCACCAGTCGGCTGAACGGCAACTTCCCCGGCAGCCCGGTGGACCTGCGTTACATCTTCGCGCTTGAGAGCGACGGGATCGCGGCGCTGGAAATCGTACCATGATCCCCTTCATCACCCTGGAGGGAAAACGCGCCCTCGTAACCTCGGGTACCCGTGGAGCCGGTGCAGCCACGATAGCGCTGCTCGAAGAACTTGGCGCTCGCGTGCTGACCACGGCGCGCAGCAAGCCTGAGTCGATGCCCGCAGCGCAGTTCGTTGCTGCCGATTTGACCACGCCGGAAGGCTGCGCAGTGGTCGCGGAAGCGGTCGAGAAGCGGCTCGGCGGGGTCGATATCATCGTTCATATGTTGGGTGGCTCGTCGGCCCCGGCGGGCGGCTATCAAGCGCTGGACGAGGCGCAGTGGCGCAGCGAGCTTGATCTCAACCTGATGCCCGCTGTCCGGCTCGACCGGGCACTGGTGCCCAGTATGGCGGCGCGCGGATCGGGCGTGGTGATCCACGTCACCTCGATCCAGCGCGAATTGCCGCTACCCGCGGCGACCACCGCCTACGCCGCAGCCAAGGCGGCGCTGTCGACCTACAGCAAGAGCCTGTCAAAGGAAGTCGCGGCCCAAGGCGTCCGCGTGGTGCGGGTCTCGCCCGGATGGATCGAAACCGAATCGTCGATCGATCTGGCGCGCCGGCTCGCTGCGGAACATGGCGTCAGTGTGGAGCAGGGCAGGCAGATGATCATGCAGTCGCTTGGCGGTGTGCCGATCGGCCGCCCCTCAAGACCTGACGAGATCGCCAGCCTGATCGCCTTCCTTGCCTCTGAACGGGCCGGGACAATTACCGGCACAGAATATGTGATTGACGGCGGTACGGTACCGACGGCCTGATTTGATTTCCGAGTGCACGATACGATCACTACAATCGCTTGCGGGTCGGAAGCCGAAGGGCAATTAACCACCGCGTGACTGATGCGATGCACGTTCCTGACTGCCTGTCTGGCATCGTGCCTCGGTCAGCGAAAAAATGATACCACTGGCGACACCGCCGAATAGACAGATCGCAGTCGGGAGCGGGTCGAACCTCATTCCGTTTAGGCCGACACCAAAACCGCGCGACCAGTATTCAGGGAGCAACGCCACAACCAAGGCAATACTGGTCATGCCGATGAGAACATTGACCAACAGCCCACGTCCCGCGCCGCCAGCGCGTGCCGACAATACGAAGGCAGCGAAGATGAACCCATAAGTCAGCTTCGCTGCCGGCGACACTTCGTCCGCGACCTCAAAGGTATCCAGAAGCAGGTTTCCGCTGGATGCGAGGGGCGAAAGTGACAGCAGGGCGATCACGAGGCTAGGCAAATAGACTGCTGTCGCCCAACCCAACACCCACGCAGTGAAGAAGCATTTGGATATCGTCGATCGCGCGCCCGGCATCGCGCTGGTCTATCCAACTTTCCCGACAAGTCGAGGGTGCCGACCGGCAAGAATGGGGTCGATTGCAGAAGGACTGCTTTCGGCGGGGAGCACGTTGAATCTGGCTGGCAGTTATCGGGACCGCGGATCAGCCCCGCACATGACCAGAGTTGGGTTGATTCCTGAATGGCCGCTTTTGATGAGCTCGGCGATTAACAGGCACGACGAATTGGATTAATCAGGCTTCATGTCGTCGCCTGTTGAGCTAGCTATCGAGCATGTCCGCTCTCGTGCATCTGGCCCGCCCATGTCCGATGTCCTGCCAGTGACCTTGAACTTCCATCCAGACACATGGGTCCAAGACGAACTCACCATTCAACGCATTGTCCACGATGGCTTTTACAGATCGCAATTTGAAACTGCGACCAGCAACGGCGGCCTTACGGCAAACCTTGGCGGGGACCGTTGGGCGTGGGAAAGCGATATCTTTGGCGGCGCTTATGATGAGGCCGATCCTGCGTTGCGCCCTAAATACGGGGCTCTCAACTTTCGGCACGACGTGATCGGAGGGTCGCCACGATTTGGGTCTTGCCACTTGCGATTGCGCCCGCACGTCCTGGCGCGCACGACATTCTGCTATCCTGACAGCCATTTGATCCCAGAGACATTTGGAGTGGTGGATCGTTTCGCGCTGAGTGATCTTGCCGAAGAAAACGCTCTCGAGCTCGATCCTGTCCTCGACAATTACATCGAAGCCCACGTGCACGGACCGCTGAGCATCAAAGAGGATGTCGAAGCGCTGGTGCTTGATCTGAGCTATCGCAACACCGCAATCGAGGAGTGGGCAATGCGGCTAACCTGTGATGTCGAATGGCATGACGGTTTCAGGTTACAGCTTGATCGGTTGTTTGCTCACGATGGATTCCGGCCCAAGTCCGCGATCGACGCTATTTCGGAACTCAACATCAGTACGCCAGCGGACCTTGGCAAGGCGCGTGACAATCCTCTGGATTATCAGACCGCCAAATGGGTGTGGCATTGCATTGCCCGCTTTGGCCGGGACCATTGAATGCCCCGCTGCTCTGCCCGCAACCAGTCAATCGATTTGAATGTCTGAAATGGCGGCAACGGGGTCGAAACCTGAATGGCAGATTTTTCGCAACCGCGGCGATTTCCTGCCGTTCAACAAGCGACCCCTCAGCGGTTGTTCCACCAACCTGCGTCCATCACCCAGTTGCGTAAGGATCGGCGCGGTCAGGCTGTCACTTTGCCGACGGCCTGCGCTTCACTTTGCTGCGTGCGCCCCGTCACCTCGAGAAATTTCTCGTGGTATTTCGCGTGTTCGGTGCCCATCCACTTGTCCCACCAAGTGAAATAGAGGCCGTAATTGGTGTTGAAGCCGCCATTATGGTGCAGGTCATGGTGCACAGTCGTGTTGATCCAGCGGGTGAGCGGCGAATCCAGCCACCAGCGCGGGAAGACTTCGAAACCGGCATGACCCATAGCGTTGCGGATGATCTGGAAGTTCAGCCAAGTGAACATCACCCAACCCGGTGTCGGCACGAAAAATTGCCAGAGGGGCACAAACATGAACATCACCGCCGCCTCGGGGATCGCGAAACTGTAGGCGGCCCAGGGCGTCGGCGTGATCGAGCGGTGATGTGCGCGGTGGAAGTGCTTGAACAGCCGGGGATGATGCATGAACCGGTGCGACCAGTAGAAATAGGCGTCATGCGCGATGATGATCCCGGCCAGGATTAGCAGATCAATACCAAGGCCAAAGCCCTCGCCGAACACCGAATGAAGCAGCCCGACCTCGCGCCCCCAGATCAGGAAACAGGCACCAACCACGTAGACGAGCGCTGATTGCACCGACTGCAAAAATTCACGGCGCATGTCGGCAGCCGTGGCCTCCCGCGCCTGGATCTTGCGCGCTCTCATCGCCGTTCGCCGTAGCAACCAGACCACCGCAAAGGTGACCGAGGCGGCGGCCAGATAGCGCCCGAAATCGAACGCGAATATAAAATGCCCCTTGGTGAGCAGGATATCAAGCGGGGGAATTCCGGTGGGCATGATCTCATCTTTCGTTCGGTGATGGCCGCCATCTGGCGCTCTCTGCACTTCTCTGCGCGTCTATCTCCAATATCGGCTAGCCGATTTCGAAATCAGCCAGCGGCGCGGGCGCGAAATTCGCTTGGGGTCATGCCCTCGGCCTCACGAAAGGCGCGGTTGAACGGACCGAGTGAGCCGAAACCGGCATCGAGCGCGATGGTGATGATCGGCACGTCCTTTTGCGCAGGATCGGCCAGCGCCGCCTTCACCTCGGCAAGCCGATAGCCATTGAGGAAGGCAGCAAAATTGCGGTGGCCCAGCTGGCGGTTGATCGTGCGGCGCAGGCGGTATTCCTGCTCGCCCAGCAGCGCGGCAAGCTTAGCGATCGACAAGGTCTCATCGCGGTGCGGCAGATGATCCGCCATGAACTGCAGCAAGCGGGTGGACAGCGGATCATCGCCCGGGTTCGGTGGAGGTTTCGCCGGCGTGCCCGAGACCTCTGCCGCGCCGAACATGTCGGCCTGACGCATACGCAGCAGCACTGCGCAAAAGCCGAAAACACCGAACAAAGAGCCGCTGGCGACCACCTGCTGCAAAGAACCACTGGGCAGGCCGCGGGAGGTGCCCATCTCGACAATGGCGATCACAATGACATAGATCGCCACAACGCACACGAGCAAGGGCCGGATCCGCCGCCGCCGTTCGACCAGATCGCCCTCTCGGCTGCGCCAGACTTCCCACAGCGCCGCGGCCGCAAAACCCAGCATTGAGACCCTGAACAACACGGCAGAAATCGTGTTGGCGATTCCGCCGGTGGGGAATGTCAGCTGCACCACCAATGTATTGACTACCGACAGGCCAACCAGCAACGCGCTGATCGGGGCGACCTGCTTTTCATCGTTGAACCAGGCCTTAGCGAACAGCCAGAACAGCCCCGGCGTCGCTCCCGCACCCAGCGCGAAGGCAAGGCCCACAATGTTCCGCTCTCCATACCAGCCCGCGGTCACGAGCAGATAGCTGCAGATCGCCGCGTTCATCGCCACAGCGAGGCGCGCTGGGACATCGCGCCAATGGTCGCGGATCAAGATCCAGCTCCACAAGGCCAGCAAAGCGATCGACCCGCCGCGCGCCATCTGATCGACCTGTTCGAAAGCGGTCATGGGCATCTGGCTGCCAGAACCCTGCAGGAGCGGCAAGCCGATTCCGGAATCGCCCAGTCTGTCCGGAATCCATCAGCCTTGTGCGATCCGAAAATGACCAGCCCGATTTCGAAACTGGGAAGCGTCAAGGGCGCCGCGCGGCCACCTCCGATGCATCGCCGCTCAAATTGGTGAGCGGTGCCATGTTGAAGGAAACGATCATGAAGCTCATTCATATTCTGCCCGGGTTTGCCACTTTGGCGGTTCCGGCCGTCACAACCGCTGCCCCTGTTCCGCAGAGCATCGCAGTCGAAGCCGGCGACCTAGATTTTGGATCGGACAAGGGGCAGCGCATTCTCGCGCTGCGAATTCAGCGCGCCGCCAGGGCGATGTGCAAAGCCCAAGCGTTGGAACACCTGCCGCAGAACATCCGCAGAGAGCGCAGGTGTATTCGGGAAACGCAGACAAACGCCGATGCCGCGGTGAAGACCTTGACTGCCGCAAGCGATCCGACACCGGATAGGGGTGGCTAACGCTGAAAATCGGATTGGACAGGGACGCGTTGCTGGAGCCATGCCGGAGTTGCGGCAGAAAAGCTGCCATTCGCCTTTCCACCCATTAGCAGCCGTTCCCAGTCATGGTGCGCGTTCCCGATAGTGGACAGACACGCTCGACTACCGCGATTACAGCTACGACACCCGTGAAACCCTACCCACCCTGATGCAAAGCGACGGAGCGGGGCTGGCTTGGACGTTCGACGATGGGCCGGACAAGACTGTGCGTTCATCCGAGACGTGGGCGTTCGACCCTTCGGGCCAAATGCTCACCATCACCAGCGGCAGCAACGCTCCTGATCAATGGCGGGTGGGAGAATCGCGTACCTTGGGCGATGGTGACTCGATCACCATCGTGCTCGAAGGTGAGAGCCTCGAAAACGGCCGCACCGTGATCGCGCGCAAAATCCTTACCCGCGATGGCAATCGGTAGCGGATCACCAAGCAGACGCGCGCTGCGGGCGAACCGTTCCTTATGCGCCAGAGCTATGAACTGCGGCAGTGAAGTCTGAGTGTAACTCGTTGTCTATCAACGGAGCTGCAAAACGTCCGGGGGCGCCGCTGACGTTACTTCAGCACCGCCAAGGCATCTATAATCTGTACATCCGACATCTGATCGAGATAAGCATCGTAATACCCCTTATGCGACGCGCCGACGATGTTGAGCACGCGCGCACCGGGCGCATTGCCGAAGGCTTCGCGGATATTGGCCACCATCCGCAGATTGCGCGCCTCAAACCAAGCGACATAGCGGCGGCCATGCAGGCCATCGCCCGACATCTTGATCGCGCGGCCATAGTCGAATTCGATGAACACCCGCAGCGTCTCAGGTTCGTTCATGATCCGATACAGCCCGAGATAGTCGCCGGTCTTCGCTGCATCGGCTTGCGCCGCATAATACCGCGTTATGGCAGGAACAGTTTCGGCACCACTCGAACTCCAATGCGCTTGAAGTGCTTCCGCGAATTCCGGGCCGGCGGCGGTCTGGATGCTGTCGGCGGTGTGGTCGTCCACCGCATAAAGCCGTTCCAGCCCTAACCGAACCGCCAAGGCGACCCCGATTGCGACTGTCTCATTGGGCCAGCTTTCGACCTTTCCAAGAATGTCCATCAAGGGCTGATCTATCCCGTCTCCAAGCCTTCGCTCAGAGACTGGTAGGCGCAGCCATTGAACCAATGCCGAAGGCCGGTCATTCGCGGCCAAAAACAGCGACGCGAGCTTGCGGCGCTGCGCGGGCGATGGGGCCGTGGGCCAGTCGCTAAAGGTGGCCGTGATTGCTTCCATCGCTTGCGGCACTGTCAAACCGGTTGAGGCTTCAACCACCTCGGTGTCCCAGCAATAATCTTCGAATATTCCGGCGTAGCGTGCCTTGTAGCGTTCAACCTGGTCGCATTGTTCGCCCGACAGCCCTTCATGTGTGATGATCGAGGGTTGAAAGGTCTCCAGCTTGTCGAGCAGGCTGTCCATTTCGGCCGCAGTGGGCTTCTTTTCCAGCTGAGAAAGATGGGCGCTACCGATGGTCAGCACTTCGGTGATCTGGCCTTCCTGTGTACCACGCAGGGATTTGGGATCGAAAGCGGGCGTACCAGCAGGTGATTGTGCGATCGCAAGCGCCGGAAGTGCGGCAAAAACAATTAGCAATGCGTTTTGAATCAAGCGCATGAGGGCTCCATCTTCTGAGTATTCAAACAGTAGCGCGAGCATATTCAGGGTTCTGAAAAATCCGCGTTTCGATCGATCAGGTTGAATCCGAACATATGTCTGTCTCTAATTCAATCAAATCCTGAACTTCCAACTGCGTCAGCCAGGTCACTCAAAACTCTCGGCAGTCCGACAGCCGTTGTTCGCCTTTCCACCCATCTGCGGTCATGAGCCGGTCCGACGCGCGATCCCGAAAGCCGCATGGCGGCTTGGCCTCTCTCGCGAAAAATTGCAGCCGTTCAGGAAGCGACCCCTAAGCTGTGATTGACGCAAGTCAGGCGGCGCCCAGCCAAAGGGCAAGGCTTGCGGCGAAGGAGGGGTGGCCAGCCATCAGGCTTTGACGAACATTCCGTGAAAGCTGATCGGCAGTGCCACATCTGCGCGCCAGCTGGCAACGGGACCAGCGGCCACGTCTCCGGCGCGAAGCAGATGCAGTTCGCTCGCCCCCGCTTTCAGATTAAGGGTTGAACCAATCAGCCAGCCATCGCTTTCGCGCGCGCTGTTGCCGGGGGCGTACTGGAACTCCTCGACAAGTTGATGCGCGCCGAAATCAAAGCTGTCGCTGCGACCGCGCTGCCAGTCCCATGTGGCAATCGCGTGGGGAAATGGGCCTGCCTCGTCATAACCGGCGACATGCGCAGTCAGGCAGTGCGGCTGTTCAGCGCGGCGGGGATCGCTGGCCGGAAACTCACCCGCCACCCCGGTCGGCACCACTGCGGCCTTGCCATCGGGATAGAGCACGATCTCATGCAGCATCGCACGCGGGGGCGGAACATATTCGCCGCGCAGCAGTGCGCTGGCGCTGGTCTGGCCGAAGGTAGGGTCGGCTTCGAGACACCCGGCAAAGCGGATCGTTCCGTCGGACTCCTCCCAGCCATCGCCATAGTGAAACGCGCTGAAGGCGGGCAGTTCGTAGATGCGCCTTTGGTTGAGGTCGTCCTTGGCGATGACCATGACCTGCGTACCCAGATCGGGCTGCCATTCCATCGTGGTGCTGATCGGAAAGCCGAAGCGGGTTTGCAGCCAGGGTTGCAGCACGATCACGATATGCCGCGCAGTGATGGTGAAATCATGGAAGTAACTGGCGCGCGGCAAGGGCAGCACGGCAAAATCGATCAGTCGCCCGTCCGCGCCCAGATGCCACAGCCCGGTGACCTTGCCATTGCCGCCGAAATTCCAGACCGATCCATCGGCCCCGATCCGGGGGTGCGCGGAAAAGGGCACGTGCTTGAGATCGTCGCGGAAGGTCTTGATCCCGTCGGTCATCAACGTCTCGGGGTCCATCCGGGTGGCCGAGCCACCTTCCCACAGCGCAAGCAATTCACCGCCAATCAGCCGCACATTGGTATTGGCGGCGTTGGCATCGTCATTGTTGCTGATGACTGCCCCTGATCCCGGAGCGGTGCCGAAGCCGGGCATGACGATCCGGTCGAGCTGCGTTTCGAGCCGCCGCTTGGCCGTGTCGGCAAAGCGCGCGACGAGGCTGGCGCGGCCATCGGCGATCTGGAACCGACGGATCAGCCCATCGCCATCAAACCAGTGGCCTGCGCTCGATCCGCCGCGCCGGAACTTGGCCGGGCCGTTGCGGTACAGCACGCCCGAGAAATCGGCAGGAGTACGGCCCGCAATCGGGGTCAGGGCGCGCGGGGCGATATCGGCTTCGACATCGGCGACCCCCAGCGTCCAGTCCGCTGGCGCAGCTCCGGCCAGAAGGCGTTCAGGGGTGATGACCGCGCTCGCCGCCGCCGCTGCGAGCAGCGACTGGATGAACTGGCGGCGATCGGCAGAGGCTTGCAGGCTGATCATAGGCTGGGCTCCTGTAGGCAGTCGTTCAACGGAAGGCGATGGTTTGCACGGCCGGCCCAGCAATGTCGAAGGCGGCGGCCTCCCACGTGGCCGGACCCATGTTGCCCACTGCATTGTTGGAGAAGGCAAAGGGCTCGATCGGCATCCCGAACGGATTGGTGTTCATGGCTCCGTCACCGTTCACATCATGCACGATCTTGAACCCGTAGCGCCCGTGAAGGACATTGGGGATCGCGGCGGTTGCGGTATCGCCCGTGACCGGAACGACAATTGCCGTGACCGGTGCAGCGCCGCTGTCATAGGCCTCCTTGCTGTCGAACAGCGCCAGCATGATCTGGCCGGTCGGGTTGGCGATCTGGACGAAGTTGATCTCCAGCGTGGTGGTATTGGCAACCAGACCGCCAGTGGCAGGGCCAATCTTGGCAGCGGGTGGCGGCGGCGGGGCTGCGTCTTGCGCAGCAAGGCCGGGGGCTTGGATCAGGAGAGCAAGGCCAAGAACGGCAGCGATCGTCGGGCGGCAATGAGTCATGGCAGGAGGTCCTTCGAATTGTGTTGGTTGATGACCACCTCTGTCTGAAGAGCTTCGCCTGTTTGTGCCATCACGGCTTCGCAATCTGCGTCGATCCTTCGCAGAATGCGACGCTTTGACCGTCCACGCTACGTGAAATGGTCAAGGCACTTCGCCAAGTGGACCAGAGTGACAGTCTGGCACAACGCCGAGGCGCAAAAACGGATGGCTCGCACCCTCAAGGAACGGCGAGGATCCAAAAGCTGCTGCTCCGTTTTCCACCCAGTTGTTGCCGGTTCGGCGACTTTTGCTCTTCACCAAAAGCGGCCATCGGAGCCTGCCCGACGGCCGCCATGATGTTCAGATCTCGATACGCTCAGCCAGAACAAGCGCATCCTCCACGTCGACACCGAGATAGCGGACGGTATTTTCGATCTTGGAATGGCCCAGTAGGATCTGCACGGCACGAAGGTTTCCGGTTGTGCGGTAAATCATCGCTGCTTTGGTGCGACGCATGGAGTGGGTGCCATAATCTTCGCGCCGCAGCCCCGCTGCGGTGACCCATTCATCGACAAGGCGCGCATACTGCCGGGTGCTCAACGGTTGTCCCGAATGGATGCGGCTTGGGAACACGAAATCATCGATGGTGCCGCTCCGCCGAAGAAGCCATGTTGCAAGGCTAGCGCGAGCATCTGCGGTGATTTCAAATTGAACGGGTCGCCCTGTCTTCTGCTGAATGATCATTGCACGGCTGCGGACTTCAGATCCGGCCACAAGGTAGCCGATCCTGAGCTTCACCAGATCGCAGCCACGCAGCTTGCTGTCGATCGCAAGGTCGAACAACGCGCGGTCGCGGAGCCGCTCTTCGCGGTCGAGGAAGAAACGGATTGCCCAAATCTGCTTCTGGGTCAGTGGCCGCTTTGTTCCTACGGTTCTGCCAGCATTCCACGAGACCCGATTTTGCATGGCAGGGTCGAGGTGAGAGTGGGTCATCATTTTTCTCCTTGGCCGTGATTGGCCAGGAAGAAGAACGTTCGTCAAACCGAGCGCATCTCGTTGGCCTCACCCAGGCATCGACATAAGGCCCGGCCAAAGGCACGCTGACCAAACAGCCGCTCCCCTGAGGGCAGCTTTCGGGATCGAGCCGGGTCGTCACTCATGGCTGGAACTGGCGGAACCAGACGTTCAAGTGGATGACTGGGTCTGGTCGACAGCGTTCATCCCACCTCCAAATGGATTGCGCGCCATGGTGGCCCGAACCCCCATGGGTCTCGGACACCGTCAGCATCGCTAACCTCGCGTCCTGATGCTACGATTATGCTGCTTTGACCAAAACCAGATTCAATCCGATATGCCAGACCGAAGGTTCGAACGACCTCTCGATGATAGCAACTGGTCCTCTTCCAATTAAGACCAATCAAGGGTTCGTGTGCCTCAATGACAATCCCGCAATGGCTTTCGATCGCAACTCTGACGGGGATGATGTTGCTCTTCGTTTGGGGGCGTTTTCGCTATGATGTGACCGCAGTCATCGCCCTCCTGGCAGCTCTCGGTCTTGGGATCGTATCACCGAAGGATGCCTTCTCCGGCTTCTCTGATGACATCGTCATCATCGTGGGCTCCGCCCTTGTTGTTTCCGCAGCCATACAGCGATCAGGTGTGGTGGAAGCGTTGCTCGCCAGGGTCGCCCAATTCACACGCACGGTGCCATCGCAGCTTTCACTTCTCATCGCATCGGTGGGCGTCCTGTCAGGGATGATCAAGAACGTTGGCGCATTGGCGATGATGATGCCGGCAGCATTTCAACTGGCGAAGAAGAGCGGCACCAGCCCGTCTGTCTATCTGATGCCGATGTCGTTCGCATCGCTTCTGGGTGGGCTGACAACCTTGATCGGCACGTCGCCTAACATCATTGTCAGCCGGGTTCGTGAAGATATGACCGGCGAGCCGTTCGGCATGTTCGATTACCTCCCCACTGGTCTAGGGTTGCTGGTAGTTGGACTTGTGTTCCTGCGTTTCGCATATCGGCTGCTACCAGCAGATCGGCGTGCGGCGCCATTGTTGGGCGAAGCGCTGGATATTTCGGCCTATGTGACTGAAGCGACCGTTCCCGAGGGTTCACCGGCGATCGGGGAAACTATCGACGAGTTCACCAAGCGCCATGAAAGTGAGATCGACGTTACAGGCCTCATCCGCGGCAGCTTGCCCGGTCAAATCGGTCCGATGGTCCAGGTTCGCGAAGGCGACGTGCTGATCCTGGGCGGCGAGCCTGATGCACTTGAGCGGGTGATTGCGGCAGACCGGTTGAGCCTCGCAGGTGAAGGAAAGCCGGGAATGGATCCCGGCGACGGGATTGGTGTGCTGGAAGCTGTCATCAAAGCCGATTCCGCCTTGATCGGCAGAACTGCGGGAAGGCTTCTCCTGCGCGAGCGGTTTGGCATCAATCTGATCGCCGTGTCGCGTGCTGACGAAAATCTGACGCGGCGCATCGGCCAGACCGTGCTTCAGGCGGGTGATGTGATCGTGCTTCAGGGACCGATGGCGCTATTGCCCGACCGACTGGCCAAGCTCGGCGCATTGCCGCTAGCGCAACGGGATATCCGCCTTGGATCCTCGCGCCGGGGTCTGCTTCCGGTCGCCATTCTTGCTGTTGCCATTGTGTCGACCGCAAGCGGGTTGGTGCCGGTCGCCACTGCGTTCTTTGCCGCTGCAGCGATGATGGTCATTACGGGCACACTGCCTCTTGATGAAGCCTACGAGGCTATAGAATGGCCTATCCTGATCATGCTGGCAGCTTTGATCCCGGTCAGTGCGTCGTTACAATCCACCGGTGCAGCTGATGTCATCGCGAAGCAGCTTGCGATCTTGGCAACCCAACTTCCTCCATGGGGCGCCGTCGCGATGATATTGATTGCGGCGATGGCAGTGACGCCATTTCTCAACAATGCGGCTACCGTGTTGGTCATGGCACCGATCGCCGTGGTGTTTTCCCAGGAGCTTGGGTTCCGGCCCGAGCCGTTCCTGATTGCGATCGCTGTCGGGGCGGGATGTGACTTCCTTACCCCTATTGGTCATCAGTGTAACACCCTCGTGTTCGGTGCCGGCGGTTATCGATTTGGAGATTATGCACGCCTTGGAGCACCGCTTTCGCTGTTGGTTATCTTGGTTGGAACCCCTTTGATCCTGTGGTCTTGGCCATTGTAGGTTCCACTGATGCGTGGCGACCCCGAATACAAGATTTCAAGATCTCGTGCCTTTCGGAACATGGTCTGACTTGCGGCGGCTATCCACCCATCATCGGTCATGAGCAGGGCCGATCCGCGATACCGAAAGCAGCGTGGCGGCTTTTGGCGGAACCAGACCTTCCATCCGGCTATCGTGAACGACTGAAATTGGGTCGAGAGCTTCCCAGCATATTTCAATCTACAGGGCGACTGACATTCTCCGGATGACCATTGTGGTCACTGGAGAATGATCATGGAGACGCATGAAACAGATTTGAACGCAACGAAGCGCCCCGTCTGGAACGCGGGAAGAAGTGTTGGCGCCAGGCGCGCGCTCAAACCGAAGCAAATCTGGGAAATTCGATTTCTCCTGAATGAGCGCCGCCGATTGCGTGACCGTGCACTCTTTGACCTCGCGATCGATAGCAAGCTGCGTGGCTGCGACCTTGTGCGAATGAAGATCGGCGACATTGTAAGTGGAGGGCAGATCCGAACGCGCGCAATCGTGATGCAGCAGAAAACAAGCCGCCCTGTTCAGTTCGAGATTTTGCCGGATGCCCGGGCTAGCTTGTTGGCATGGCTTGAGCATCGAGGTGGCACCGTAGACGATTATGTCTTTCCAAGTCGGGTCGATCGCAACGGGCACCTCAGCACCCGCCAATATGCTCGGCTTGTTGATGAATGGGTAAGCGGGATCGGCTTGATGCGAAGCGAATATGGTACTCACTCTCTGCGGCGGACCAAGGCGTCGATCATCTACAGGGCGACCGGCAATTTGCGTGCCGTCCAGATACTCCTCGGCCATAGCAAGATCGAGAATACGGTCCGCTACCTCGGAATCGATGTAGAGGACGCACTTGCCCTCGCCGAGAACACGGAAATCTGAGCACTCGGCTCCTCGTTAGCGCCGAGGAGCCGACCTACCAGCGGTGGGACTTAGAAGACATGTCCGAGCGAGCTATTAAACGACTGTTTGCGCCAAGAGCGGACAAGCAGCGTTCATTCGACCAGAACGGCAAAGGGACAGAAACCGGACCGGTTGCTGACGGTCAGCTTCTTGAGGCAGCGCCAAAGAAAGCGGACTAACGCCGCTTACGATCCCCGAGGTCAGGAGAGCCTCGCTTCCTTGCTCACAATACCTTGAGCAAAGAGATCGGCAATCGATGCAGCAACGCTCTTCGGATCGCAGGTGCGGCTTTGATCGATCCACTTTGGAATCCACATGAAAGCACCCGCTGTGATCGTCGCAACCATGCGGTGATCGCAGTCGCGGCAACTGCCATCTCCAATACCCGTTCGCAGCATTCCGTCCGACATTGCCCACAGGCGCTGGGAGCGTTCGATGAAACGGGCGCGCGGGGCTTCAGGCAGGGAAAACAAGCCTGCCTGAAGAATTAGCGGCGGTTCGTCTCCCGCCTGCGCCTCGCTGTTCAGATACATCACCGTAAGCGAGCGTTCCAGGCCCGAGATGGCCAGCTCATCCGCCACATTGAGGATGCGCTCGTAGAGTTCGAAGGCCAGGCGGTAGCAGCTGAGCACGAGATCGGTCTTGTCGTCGAAATAGTGATATACCGCGCCCTTGGTCGCGCCAAGGCTTGCGCCGATCTCGTCGAGTAAGGCGCCATCAAGGCCCTTGCTGTTGAACAGTCGCGCCGCAGCGATTGCGACCTGCGTTGCCTTCTCTTGCGTTGCTTCCGTCCGATCGAAAGCGTTGAACGAGCGCGCAGTTAGGGACGCAAGATCGACGGGGCACACGAAGCTGCCCGCTGGCTCTGCAGCAAGGCCCCCGAACAGGATATCGATTATGGCAGCAGCCGAGCGTGCACGCACTTTGGCGGTGTCGCGGTATCCGAGCCAGGCCGCCGAAAGCTGCGCCCAATTCAGCATGCCGACGATGCATTGGGCTGCGATTTCATGGTCGATCAGCCGGAACAGGCCCGTCGTCGCGCCGGAATTGAGGATGGCTTGTAGTGCCTCGGTGTTGCGGCGGTTGAGGTCAGCGATCGTCTCACGCTGGTTCTCGGGCAGAAAGTCGATGTCGGTCAGGATTGCCGAAGGTGGATTGCTGCTACCCAACACCCTGTTGATGTAGATCCTTAGCGAATCTGCCGGATCGCGTCCTTCCTCGAAGGCGATCGCAAGATCGTCGGCCGTCGTCTCACAGGTCCGCAAATAGGCCCGGAACACAAGATCACTGCGATCCGTGACGTAGTAGTAGAGCGCGTTGCGCGACAGGCCGAGCTGTTCGGCAAGCGCATTCAAACTGACCGCAGCGGCGCCGCGCAGATTGATCTCCCTAGCGGCGGCATCAAGTAGCGCCTCGCGCATGCGAGCCCGCTTCTTGGGCCTGCCTCGGCTTCTCGGGGCATCACCTGCGATGGTCATGGGCACCTGAATAAGCGCAACTGTGCGTCCGCGACAACTGTAAACAAGGAAGCTCTGCATACCCTGATGTCGAAAAATTGTTGCCGCATCTTTCGAAGATGATGTATGTCGTCATACCATAACGTCGAAAAATGACGCAAAGGGGAGGATCACAGGATGATGAAGGCAGTGGCAACGCGTTTGCTCGCGCGCACAGGGCTGGTAGGGATCATGGTGGCAGGGGCGGCCTCGGGACTGCACGCGCAGGAAACAGGCAATCCTTCAGACGCGCCGAGACCAGACGACAACGTCATCCTCGTCACCGCACAGAAGCGGTCGCAGGATGTGCTCGACGTCGGCATCAGCATTTCGGTGGTGAATGCCGAGGCCATCGCCGCCCGGCGGATTGAGTCCGCTACTGAAATCGTCGCCTTCACACCCAATGTCTCAGTAAAGGAAAACGTGCCGGGCCTGGTGCCGGTCATCACCATCCGCGGGGTCGGCCTCAACGATTTCAGTGCGACCAACAATCCCAGCGCCGGGGTCTATGTCGACGAGGTTTCGCTCAGTTCGTTGGCGCTGATGAACTTTGATCTGTTCGACTTGGAGCGGATGGAGGTACTCAAGGGGCCGCAGGGCACCCTCTATGGCCGCAACACTACGGCAGGCGCGCTCAATGTGGTCAGCGCACGCCCCGATACCCGGGCCGTTCGCGCGCGGGTCAGCGCCAGCCTTGCAAATTACGATACGAAAGATTTCGAGGCGATGATCAACCTGCCGCTGTCGGATGCCACCGCACTGCGGTTGGCCGGCAAGGCGATCATCCAGGACGAAGGCTTCTACTTCAACGAAGCGACAGGCCGCGACATTGGCCGCCGGGAGGTCTTTCTCGGCCGCGCCCAGTTGCTGCTCGAGCCGTCCGATGCCATTGAAGCATTGTTCAAGGCCGAGATCCAGCGCGGTCGATCCGAGATCGGGCAGCCGGAATTCTTCGGCCTTGCGCCGCCGGTGCCGGCCGAACCGGGCCTCGTCTGTCCGGGCTCGCCGCGCTGCACCGATTTCTTCGGCTATCGTGACACGGATGGCGATCCATTCCGCGGCAGCTGGTCGGTCGATCCCACCTACGATGTCAACCAGCTCAACCTGACGGCACGGATCTCTGCCGATCTCGGCTTTGCGGAGCTGACGTCGGTGACGGGCTATATCGACTTTGACCGCGTGTGGGGCATCGATGTTGATGCCACCCCGCTGCGACAGACCGATTTCGTTACCGCCGACAATGTCGAGCAGTTCTCGCAGGAGTTGCGCCTTGCGGGCGAGGCCGAGGATGTCAACTGGCTGGTCGGTGGGTTCTATTCCTGGGACCGGGTGCAATCGACTTACGATGGCGACTTGCGCGACTTGTTCAACACCACGACCTTTACGTTCTCCGATCAGGAAACCGAAACCGCCGCCGCATTCGCTAATGGCGAATGGCGCCTGACCGACAATCTCGATCTCATCACTGGCGCCCGCTACACTTGGGAGCGCCGCAGCAATGTCGGCGGCACACGCGATCTGGTGTCGCAGGCTCCCGGCAGCGCTCTGACAGGTGCTCCGTTCGGGACCCCGCCAATCCCGCTGGCAGTGGTCAATGACACCATCAGCGACCGCAACTGGTCCTACAAGCTCGGCCTCAACTGGAGCATCGACGCCGACACTCTCGCCTATGCCAGCATCTCGCAAGGGGTAAAAAGCGGCGGCTTCTTTGCGGGCGTGGCGACCAATTCGGGGCAGCTCATTCCCTACGAGCCCGAGCGGCTCGTATCCTACGAGGCGGGGATCAAAGGGCGGCTCGACGCGCTCAATGCGGTCTACGCTGTCAGCGCCTTCTACTACGACTACAACAACGTCCAGACCTTCATCCGCGACACGGTGGGGAATTTGCCAATCCAGCGGTTGGGCAATGTCGACAAGGCCGAGATCTACGGGATCGACGGGGAACTGACATTCCGCCCCTCCTTTCTGCCCGGGCTGGACTGGGCGGTGGGTGTCGGTCTTCTCGAAAGCGAGCTTGGCGCCTTCGCTTCTTCGGGCGGAGCAGTGCCGGCCGGGAACCGTCTCCCCGACGCACCGACATTCAGCTTCAACACCCTTGTCGGCTACGAGTTCGATCTGAGCAGCGATTTCGCGATGCGCTTTGCCGTCGATGGCCGCTATCAGGGTCTGACCTTTAAGGACGGGCTCAACGATCCGCTAATTGCAGCCGATGCCTTCTGGGTCTTGAATGGGCGCATTTCTTTGATGCGAACAGATGGCTGGGACTTCTCGCTGTGGGGCAAGAACATCGCTGACGAACGCTATGTGACGCAGGGGATCAACCAGCTTGCGCTCGGCACCGGCAACCGCGTCTATGGTGCGCCGCGCACCTGGGGCGTCAGCATTGCCAAGACGTTCTGATCCGATGGCGGCGATCACGATCAACGGCACCTGCGCGCCTGGTTTTGAACCGGTTGCGCAGGCTTTCGCCGCCAACTTCACCGAACGCGGTGAGGTTGGAGCGGCATTCTGCGTGTTCGCGCAGGGCGAGGCGGTTGTCGACATCTGGGGCGGTCTTGCTGATCCGAACGAGGCGCGCGCCTGGAAGCACGATACCCTCGTCAACGTATGGTCGACCACCAAGGGGCTGACGGGAATTGCGCTTGCAATGTTGGTCGATCGCGGGCGCGCGGCTTACGATGACAAGATCGCCGACATCTGGCCGGAATTCGCGGCGCACGGCAAGGCAGAGGTTACAATCGCGCAGCTGCTGTCGCACCAGGTCGGGCTGACCGGTTTTCGCGACCCGGTTAGCATGGAAGCCTTCTATGATCCGGAAGAAGCGGCAGACCGCCTGGCGCAGGCCGAGCCTTTCTGGGCTCCGGGCACGCAGGCGGGGTATCATGCCATATCCATCGGCTTTCTGGCGGATGGGCTGTTTCGCCGGATCGAAGGCCGCTCGGTGAGGCAGTTCTTTACCGAGGAATTTGCCGCATATGACATCCATCTCGGACTGCCGGACGCGCAATGGCATCGCCATGCTCCAGTGATCGCACCGCCGGCCATGTCGTCCGAGGCGCTGGCGATGGAACTCAATTCAGCGCAGATCGCCGCCCTCGCCAATCCACCGCTCGATCCGCTGATCGCCAATGACCCTGCTTGGCAGCAGGCGCAGATCCCGTCCGCGAACGGCTTTGCCACCGCACGGGGTATCGCCCGTCTCTACGACAGCTTCATCGCAGCGCGCAGCGACCCCGAGCGCACGCTCGTAAGCGCAAGGACTTTCGAGGCAGCGACCGCTGTCAGGTTCGAGGGAACCGACAGTGTGCTGGGCGAGCCAGCGCGCTGGGCATGCGGGTTCCTTCGCAACTCCAACGGAGCCTACGGTCCCGACGAAAGCGCTTTCGGCCATTCGGGATGGGGCGGCTCGTTCGGTTTCGCAGATCCCGAGCGAGGCTGGGCCGTGGCCTACACCATGAACCGGATGGGCTCCGATCTCATCGGCGACCCGCGAAACCTCGCGCTTGTTGATGCCCTGTATAAGACGGCTGTCCGCAAGTAGAGCGCCACAGATTGCCGACAGTCCGCTGCAATATGCCTAATCGACAGCTTTTGACAGGGCCGGACATTCATTTCGGCTGACGTGAACGACCGAATCTGGTCGAGAGCTGCCGGTGTTGGCGCAGTATCGGTCGCGCGCCATCAACCATCTCGCCTTATCTTTCCGACGAGGCCGGCTCACTACTCGATTGCTCCTGTCATGTCGTTGAATCGTGGGTGACAAAACGCGGCCTGCGATGATAACCTTACAAGGCTAATGGGTTAGGGGAACACGCATGGGGCAGCCGAGCAAGGCGCATAGTCTAGCACTTATTCTGTTGGCCGCCGCAAGTTCTATGGGATCCGTGCTATCGGCGCAGACGATACCAGTCCGCGCCGAGCCGGTGACCGAGACCATACACGGCATCACCATCACCGACGAATACCGCTGGATGGAGGACGCTGCCAACCGCGACGAGCTGCTTGCCTTCGTCGAGGCCGAGAACGCCCGCACCCGTGCAATGCTCGATGCCCTGCCCGAGCGCGCGTGGTTCGCGCGGCGGCTGGGCGAGGTCTCCTCCAGCCTCGAACGCGTCGGCGGCTACAAGCAGTGCGGCGATACCGCGCTGTTCCTCCGCAGCCGCGAGGGTGACCGCCTGCCCAAGCTCACCATCCGCGATGCCGCGGGCGAGCGGGCGTTCCTCGATCCGGCGGTAGTGACCGGCGATCCGCTGGCCGCCTTCGGGGCCTATGAATTCGCCCCCGATTGCCGCCGCGTCTCGATCCACGTGTCGAGCGGCGGATCGGAGGCGGGCAAGGTGCTGCTGCTCGACATCACCACCGGTCAGCAGATCGGCCCCGCGATCGAGCGCATCTGGGGCGAGTTCACCGTGAGCTTCATCGGGCCGGACAAGGTGCTCTACACCCAGATGGCCGTCCCTGCGGAAGGGGTCGATCCGATCATCGGGATGACCGCCTATGTCGCCCCCGTCACCGGCGGCAGCGCGACACAGGTGCTGGGCAACGGGATGGAGGTGCCGCCCGAGAACTTCCCGATCATCCTCGCGCCGGCGGGCGAGCCCTTCGCGCTCGGCGCTGCCGCGGGCGCGCGGGCCGATAACGAGTTCTGGATCGCACCCGCCGCCAGCCTTCAGGCCGGAACCCCGCAATGGCGCAAGGTCGGGGCGCTCGAGGACAAGGCCATGCTCGCCGCCACCCGCGGGCACGCGCTGTTCGTGCAAACCACGAGGACCAATCCGCTCGGCACCCTGCTGCGCTATCCGCTGGGAGCGGACGGCACGCCAGGCGCGTCCGAGGTGGTGTTCGAAGGCTCGCCCGAAAGCCTGCTGCGCGCGTTCCAGACCACCGCCGACGGGGTCTATGTCGCCGCCAGCCGGGACGGCGCGGGCCAGCTGTTCTTCCTGCCGGACGGACGCGGCCCCGCACAGCAGGTGGCCCTGCCGTTCGAAGGCACGATCCTCAACATCCAGAGCGATGCCGACGGCAAGGGCACGAGCCTGATCATGGTCGGCTGGACGCACGGCACCACCGTGTTCCGGCTCAATGGCATCAAGGTCACCCCCGCCGGCATTGCCGCCGAGGTGTGGGACGGCGCGCAGGGCATGGCGGTGACCCGCGCAGAGGCCGTCAGCAAGGATGGCACCCGCGTGCCGATGGTGGTGCTGCGCCGCAAGGGCGCGAGCGGGCGCGCGCCGACGATCGTCGAAGGCTACGGCGGCTATGCCACCGACAATGTCGAGCCGGTCTATCTGCGCGACCAGATGGCGTGGCTCGACAAGGGCGGCGCCTTCGCCTTCTGTGGCACCCGCGGCGGGGGCGAGCGCGGGCGCGAGTGGTACGAGGGCGGGCGCGGGCCCAACAAGCCGCGCGGGATGGAAGACCTCGCCGCCTGTGCCGAGACGCTCAACGCGATGGGCATTGCGCCCGAACGCGGCCCGCTGGTGACCGGCGCAAGCATGGGCGGCACGCTCGTACCCACCGCCACGCTGCGCCATCCGCACGCCTTCGGGGCGATGATCACGCGGGTCGGGATCGTCAATCCGGAGCGCATCGGCGCGGCCGAGAACGGCGCCAACCAGTTCGCCGAGATCGGCGATCCGTCCGATCCACAGCAGTTCCGCGATCTCGTGGCGATGGATGCCTATCACATGATCACCGCCAGCCCTGCGCCGCCGCCGCCGACGCTGATGGTGATTGGCCTCAACGATCGTCGGGTCTCACCGTGGATGACCGCCAAGTGGGTCGCCCGCGCCCGCGCCAAGTGGCCCGATGCGCCGATCTGGCTGCGGGGCGATATGCAAGCCGGGCACGGGGTCGGCACCGCCGAGGACGTGCGCACGGCGCAGGCGGCCGACGTCTATGCCTTTGCGTGGGAGCAGCAATCGCGGTGAATTGGTCCTTCAGGGTGGCTAGGTGTCGCTATTAAGTCCAGAAAGCCGACAAGCGGGTTCCGGCGCAACCTGACGTTCATAACGATGATCAGGAGCAACTGGGTCTGGGTCGACAGCTGACAAGGAACAACTCGGACCGCGAAGGGCGGCTAGGCGCGGGCAATATCTTGCATCGTCGGGCGGGCGCTGTATTAGCAAGCCGCGGTCACGACCCGGAGCGTGTGGAGGGGGTCGACGGCCCGTCAGGTTGATCTGGCCCCCTCTTCGTAGTGCGCGCGCAGAGGGCTTGGCGCTCATCAGCCGGGAGCCGTCACGGCTCAAATCAGACCGCCAAGGGCGGCTCTACCCCACTTCTGGAAAATTCCTGCCATTCAGAAAGCGACCCCGTTTCAGACGTTCGATTTCGACCTGCGACTTCCCGAAAGCGGCCACGTGGTCATGGGGCCCGGAACAGCTGAAATTGGGACGAAGCCGTCGTTCCCTTTCGAACGGTTAGGCGACAGGTTCTCTGCCAAAACACGACACTGGAATGTCGCCCAGCTATGCTCGTACCATGACCGCAACTGGGCTGGCAGCTGGATGGCGGGTTCAGTGAGGCGAAATGTGGAAAGCTGCGGTCCGATTTGCCCTAGGCAACGGCAGTTCCCGACCAGATCAGAAGGTTCGCTGCTGACATCCGAACGTACTGATCTGCCACCTCAGAGAACGAAGTGTGATGACGCCAGCAACAACAGCGGGTCCAACCGAATCACGAAATCGCCAACACCATCGCCGTTCACATCTCCGGTGACAAAAGTATCACCGCCCGATTGGTAAAAGCGAAGCTGGCCCGCTGCGTTTGAGAATTCTGCTGTACCGATGAAGGTAAACGCCTGATTTCCAGCAACGTTGGCATTGGCATCGATGGCACTGAGCGAAATTCTGTCGCCTTGTGACGTCGAGAAGTCGGTGATGAAATCGATGTTGCCCAGTCCGCTGTCGCTGAGGTTCTGGAATGTGAAGGTGTCTGCGCCTGTACCGCCCGTGAGCCGGTCAGCGCCGGCCCCACCGATAATCACGTCGTTGTTGTTGCCACCGTCGATCCGGTCGACGCCGGCTCCGCCGTTCAACGTATCATTACCAGCCAACCCATTGATCACGTCATCGCCCGTGCCGCCGGTCAGCGTGTTGCCTGCCGATGTACCCGTAAGGGTGATGCCATCGACGACATCGAGAATGCCTATGGAGAAGGTCTGGCTGTCACTCAATTCGCCGTCGCTGACATTGACGATCACCTGATAGTTATTGTCGGCCCCTACATCACCCGGCGCTTCGAAGTTGGGCGCTGTGATAAACGAAAGTTGTCCGGTAACAGTATTGATTGCAAACCTCGCCGCATCGGCACCGCCGCCGATGCTGTAGGTCAGCACCGATCCATCAGGATCGCTGGCGGATATAGCTGCTACGGGAATGGTATTCTCGCTGAGCTGGAAGTTCACAACGTTCAGGCCACCGAACGACGAGATCACTGGTGCCTCGTTTACGTTACCTACCGTAATGGCAAGCGTCTGGCTGCCCAAGAGCGCGCCATCGCTGGCGGTGACGATGACGTCATAGATGTTGTTGGCGTCAGCATCGTCAGGGACCTCGAAGTTTGGTGCCGAGACGAAACTGAGCACCCCGCTGGCGGAATTGATGGCAAAGCGGCGTGCATCGGCGCCGCCGGTGATGGCGTAGGTCAGTGCGTCGCCATCGATGTCGGTGCCAATCACCAAGCCAACTGTAATGCTGTCTTCGGTTACTGTCCTGGCCGACGCCGAGATAATCTGCGGCGCTTCATTGGTGTTGCTCACTGCCACAATTACGCTTTGAAGCGTGTCGGACGCACCATCGCTGGCGCTTATGTTCACTTCGAACAGGTTGTCACCATTGGCATCGCCTGCTGCTTCAAAGTCGGGTGCCGTGACGAAAGAAAGCGCGCCAGTATTGGCATCGACCGCGAACATCGCCGCATCGGCACCGCCCGCGATTGCAAACGTGATGGGCGAACCTTCAGGGTCAACCGCTGCGACATTGCCAATGGCAGTGAAGTTCTCGCTAAGCACGAAGGAGGGCGCAGATGTGATGACAACGGCCTCGTTGACGTCGGCCACAGACACAGACAACGTGTGGGCCGTGGTGTTGACCCCATCGGTAGCAGTGACAACTATTTCGTAGAGATTGTCCCCATTGCCATCGGCTGGCGCTTCGTGATCGGGTGCCATGGTGAACGACAGCGCACCGCTTGCGGCATCGATTGAGAACAGCGAGGCGTCGGCGCCGCCACTGATGGCATAGGCTAGCGTGGCTCCTTCGGGATCGATGGCGGCCACAAAGCTAATCGCGCTTGCGTTTTCCACCGCGTCGATGCTTGCGCCCGATGTGAACACAGGCGCTTCGTCAGACAGGGTCACAGCAACTGTCAGCGCCTGTGAGGCGGACAAGCTGCCATCATTTACGGTGATTTCGATATCGTAGAGATTGTCGGCATCGTCATCGGCCGGCGCTTCAAAATCGGGTGCAGCAAGGAAGCTGAGAGCGCCTGTTTGTGCATTGATGGCAAACAGTGCTGCATCTGCGCCGCCCGACACGCTGAAGACGAGTGCCTGCCCGTCTACGTCGGTGGCCAAGATGGTTCCTGCGGCAAGCTGGCCTTCAAGCACCGAGAGCGTAGCCAAAGGCGCTAGCACTGGCGCTTCATTTACGTTGCCGACCGTAATGGACAATGCCTGCGTATCGGCGGTCGAACCGTCGCTGGCCTGCACGACCACATCGTAGACATTGTTGCCATCGGCATCTCCGGCAATGTCGTGATCCGGGGCCGCAGCAAAGCTCAAAACGCCGGTTGCTGCGTCGATCGTGAACTTTTCAGCATCGCTGCCACCGGCAATCGCATAGCTGCGCGGCGTACCTTCCTGGTCACTGGCGACGACCGTGGTGACGGCGGTGGTGTTCTCCAACACCTGAAGGCTGGCACTCGCAGCCCCGCCATCAGACACGATAACAGGCGTTTCGTTGATGTTGCCTACGACGACCGTCAGCGTCTGCGTGGCCGAAAGTGTGCCATCGCTTGCCCGCACGATGACCTGATAGCTGTTGTCGGCATTAGCATCACCAGGCGCTTCAAAATCGGGGGCCTGCACAAACGCCAACGCGCCGGATACGGCATTGATGGTGAAGCGGACGGCATCGGTTCCGCCGGTAATGGAATAGGTCTGCGCGGTGCCATCTGGATCGCTGGCGGTAACCGTGGTCACGGCCAGTGTGTTTTCGGCCAGCGTGATGGTGGTGTTGCCAAGGTTGGAGGTGATCGTCGGCGCCTCGTTCACGTTCGTCACGCCAACCAGCAGGGTCTGGCTGTCGCTCAACGTGCCATCGCTTGCGCGCACGATGACCTCATAGACATTGTCGCCGTTGGCGTCGGTCGGGCTTTCGTGGTTCGGCGCAGTGACAAAGCGCAGGGCGCCACTCGTCGAAACGATCGAGAAGCGCGCGGCATCGGCCCCGCCGATGATCGAGTAGGTCCGCGCGGTGCCTTCGGGATCGCTGGCCACCATGGTGGTTACAGTCGTACCGTTCTCCGCCACCGACACGCTGGCGATGTCCCCTCCGCCGTTCGAGGAGATGATCGGCGCTTCATTGACGTTGGTGATCGTGATGGCCAGCGCGCGTGTGCTCGTTTCGCCGCCGCTGCTGGCACTGACAGTCACGTTGTAGATACGGTTTGCACCGCTGTCGTTCGGAGCCTCGAAATTGGGAGCGGCCAAAAAGCTCAGCGCACCGGTCTGTGAATCGACCGCAAAGCGTGCCGCATCAAGCCCACCACTGATGGCGTAGGTGATCGGCAGATTTCCGGGAGCAACTGCTGCCAGCGCGCCAACCGCAAGCGTGTTTTCAGCGACGCTGTAACTTGCTGGAGAAGAAAACTCGGGCGAATCGAACACGTTCGATACGGTAACATTTACCGTCTGCGAGGCGCTCAACACGCCATCGCTGGCCCGCACGATCACCTGGTAGATGTTGTCGGCATTGCTATCGCTCGGCGCTTCGAAATTGGGCGAGGCGACGAAGGAAAGCTGGCCGGTCTGGGCATTGATGGCGAAGCGCGCAGCATCCAGACCGCCCGTGATCGAGAACGCCAGCGGCACGCCATCGGGGTCTGCGGCAACCAGCGTGCCCGCAAGCACCGTGTTTTCCTGAACCGTAAGGGCAGCAGGCGAGGAAATGATCGGCGTTTCGTTGACGTTGCTGATGTTGACCGAAATGGCCTGCGTATCGGCCAGCGCGCCATCGCTCGCCTGCACGATTACGTCATAAATGTTGTCGCCATTGGCATCGATGGGGGCTTCGAAATTGGGAGCGCTGGTGAGTGTCAAGACGCCACTGCTGGCAGTGATGGCGAACCGTGCGGCATCTGCGCCGCCAACGATCGAATAGGTGCGCGCCGTGCCTTCCGGGTCAGTCGAGGCGATCATGCCGACATAAGTCGAGCCTTCACTGAGCGCGATGGTTGCCGTGCTGCCGCCACCGTTGGAGGTGATGACCGGCGCTTCGTTAATGTTGGTGATCGTGATTGCCAGAGCCTGCGTGTCCGTGACGATCCCGTCGCTCGCTGAAACGATGACGTCATAGACGCGGTTAAGGCCGGAATCGTTCGGGGATTCGAAACTGGGCGCAGCAACAAAGGCCAGAGCGCCGGTTGCGGCATTGATCGTGAACCTTGCTGCGTCCACTCCACCGCTGATCGCGTAAGTGACCGCAGACCCCGCATAATCGACAGCGGTAACGGTCGTCACGGCAGTCAGGTTTTCGGTCATGCTGATCGCTGCCGAAGCGCCACCACCATTCGAGACGATTGCCGTGCCTTCAACGACATTGTTGATGGCGACCGAAATGGTCTGCTCGACCGAGATCATGCCGTTGGCGTCCTCGGCCCTAACCGTGACGACGTAGACGTTGTTTGCGTCGGCATCGCCCGGCGCTTCGAAATCGCGCGCGGAAATCAGGCTGAGCGCGCCGGTCTGGGAATTAAGCGCAAATCGTGCCGCGTCAGCTCCACCTGCGATGGTGAAGTAGACTGCGTCTCCTTCGAGATCGGCGGCGGCCAGGGTCGTCACGGCAACGGTGTTTTCGTTGATCGAGAAAGCCAGCGGTGAAGTGATGACCGGCGCATCATTCATGTCGGTCAGTTGGATCGCCAAAGCCTGGCTATCTGACGTGATGCCATTGCTGGCAGTCACGACCACATCATATACGTTGTCGGCCCCTGCATCGGTCGGTGCCTCGAAATCCGGCAACACAGCGAAGCGAAGCAGACCGGTCGAGGCATCGATGGTGAACTGAGCCGCGTCGGCACCGCCGGTGATGGCATACAGGACAGCAGGGCTGCCCTGCGGAGCCTGTGCCGTGACAAATGCCACGGCGGTGTCGCCTTCAACGCCATTGGTGGTTGCCGAAGCACCGCCTCCGGCCGACGTGATTGTAACTTCGCTCGGCGGCGTGCCCGGTTCGTTCAGAACGAAAATCTGGCTGCGGATCTGATCATTGTCTTTCCCGGCTACGCTCAGGTCGGTCCAAGTGATCGCAAAGCTGCCATTATCGAGCGCGACCACACTGGGCAGGATCTGGTCTCCTGCCAGTGTCGTGTTCGCCAGCTGCGCCGATCCGATCGGCGCGCCTGCGGCGTCATAGGCTTGAAAATAAATGCCTGTCCCCGAACCGTCGGAAAGCGCACCAGCATTGCCGACCCAAGTCAGCACGAAACCGCCGGTGCTCAGCGCCGTCAGTTCCGGCCCGACCTGCGTGCCGGAAAAGCCCGCAGCAACGGCAATCTCAGCCCCGACAGGAACACCTGACGCAGTGAAAACCTGGATACGGTGTAGCGAGCCCTCGTACCAGGCCACCGCAAAATCACCATTCGTCAGTGCAGTTACCGATGATTCAACAGATCCGGCATTGGGGCCTGCCAACGAATTGACGGTGAATTCTCCACCAACCTTGCTGTTGGTAGCATCGAATATCTGCGCCTTGATCAGCCACGAACTGGTAGACCGGTCGGTCCAGGTGACGACGAACCCGCCACCGGCAAGCGGAGCGACCGAGGCATCTGCCTGATTACCGCTGGTGGTGGTGTTGACCAGAACATCTGCGATCACGGCGTTTCCGGCCTGATCGAAGGTAGATACACGAATGCCCGAACCGGACGTGTCGGCACCGCTGGTGCGGCTGTCGCTCCACACAACGGCAAAGCCACCGCTGGCAAGCCCCGTCGATGCCATGGCCGATGCGAATGATGTGCCGAGGGAAAGGGTCGATCCGATCTGGACGCCGGTATCGTCAAAGATGGCGGCCCGCGGCAGCCCGCCATACGTCACAACGAAGCCGCCATTGGCAAGCGCAGTGATCGTGGGGCTGATCGCACCATTAAGCGGACCGAACAGAGTCAACTCCGAACCGGAAGCGCTGCCATCGGCATTGAACATCTGCGCCCTGACAAACCGGTTGGCCGTTGTGCTGAAGTCAGCGTCAATCCACGTGACGATGAAATCGCCATTGGCAAGCCGTGTCACGTCCGATTGCGCTTGTGACCTCGCATATGTTGAATTCACGACAATCTCGCCACTCGAACGCACATATACAGCCATGAATGCTACCCCATTATTCAGAACGTTGCACGGCTACAGCAGTGACATTTAGGATCAGTTAAAACACCCAACTTGGCGAAATTTTCCAGCGCTTTGCTGACTGGCCGCTTCGCGACATCTCATCGGCCACTTCTGTTTGGAGCCGACGGTTAGGGTGGCTGATTTCAACGACCGGGTTTGGTCGAGAGGCGACGCATTACTAGGCCGGGATCAACGGCAGCTTTCGCGTTCTGTCACCCGAAAGCGGTCAGGCAGCTTACCACCCACCTCCTGCCATGAGCGGGGCCGATGCACGGTCCCGAAAGCGGCATGGCGGCTTTCGCGGTGGTTTGGCCAAAAGCGGACCTTCTGCAAACGACCCCTTTGCTGACTCCTGCGTTCCGCGCTATTTTGCCATCATGAAGTTCTATGCAACCCTCTTCGGACTGGCTCTTTCCGGATGCGCGACATCACAGAGCCTATCATTGGCTTCCCGTGATTTATCGCCGGGCTATCCGGTATTCGTGAATGCCGATCAACGACAATGCATCTTTCAAGTTCAAGACATGATTTTGAAAAGCCCGAGCCTTTCGGATTGGATGATGCAGCTCCCAAGCAAATCGAGGCAAATCGATCTGGTAACTGCCGGCGAGCATCATGCGTGTGTTGAGCGCGCGGCAAAGATCGTGCGTTCTGCAGGATTCACGAACGTTATTCTGCGTCGAATGGGCGACGTCGAACACCCGTCTGGGCTTCCTCCGATCTAAAGGCGTTTGGCCGGAATCCACCCAAAAGCTGCCCTGCCGCTTTCAAAGTTTGCTAGAAGGCTACGAATGATCGTTCATGGGTGGTTTACAGGTGTAGTCGCTACGCTATGGGTTTAAACTGGATGAAACAGCTGTCTTGAAAATTCTCGATAATCCCGGCTCATGCGTGCTTAAATCAGAAATACAGACTGATACCGGTAAGGAGAAGTCGAGCGAAATGGGCTGGCGGCTAGTTAGCTAGGCTTCCGCAGGCACGGTCGGGGTCGAGTTTCATCGCTGTGCGGATCAACCGGTCTAGCCTTCCGCGAAAGCGGCGTTCGTAGCGCGAGAGCCGCACAAGTTCCTCTACCCGCTGGCCAAGGACCCTCAGATCAGACAGCTTGTCTGCCAGAATTAGGTCGATACCGTTGTTGGAATCCTCGATGAGGACGCTAACCCTGCGCAGACGAACAAGCGCCTGGTGCGCCTCCCGAATAAGCAGATTCGCATTCCAAACTCCCCCTCCCAGATTGCGGAGGTGATCGAGCAATGCGATATCGCCCTTGCTCAACACCCGCGCGTCAAATTCAATGGGCGAGAAGAGACCATGCTTGCGCGCATTGCGCGCCGATTTGGCCTTTCCTGACAGGCTGACTGGGCCCCTGCTGCGTGCGCCGTTGGCCTGGCTTGCGCGAACGGCTGCCTCGGTGCGACGGCGTGCCATCTAACTTACGCCTCCCTGCCAGATGGGGCGTCCGATCCGCCCTCTTCGTCTAACACCACCACTGCCTCAAGTTCATGAGAGTCGCATACGACCGGCAGCGCACCCCGCTGCTTGGCGTCGATCAGCATGATAAGGTGCTGGGCGTGAAGCCGGCGCCGCCGCTCGAACTGATTGATTACGCGATCACGCTCACGCACCTCGGCATGTTCCAGACCCTGGAGCCGCTGAAGGAGTTCGATGTCAGACGGCGTGACCCGCCCCAACAACCAGGCAAACTCGGGGTTGTCGAGGATGTCGTCGGTCTCGAACCGCTTGCCCATTGCGTTGTAGGTCTCAAGAACCCGCCGTTCCTCTCGCGTGAGAGGAAATGGGCAAGGGAACTCTTCATCTTCGCGAACATGTTTCGCCTTGTCGAGCTCAGAAAGCACGTCTTTCACGAGCCTGTTCTGCAACCCTGCAACCTGTGCACGGATGCCGTCGATCCGTACCCAACGGTAAGCGATGTCTTCGACCCACCGCTTTTCGATGAGGCCCTGCGGGGCCAGTTCCCGGGTGAGTTCGTCACGCAGCCATGCCTCACGATCAATATGCTGACCCGGCAGCGACAGACGCGAGCCAGCCGCGGTGGGCGGAACAATGGTGGTCTTAGTCTTGGTAGTCATTGAAGCTCCTATGGTATCAGGAGCACCAATCATGTTGTCACGACCTAGATAGGGCCAAGACTGACTTGCAAACGTCGTTGAGCGACTGCGAGCTAGGCTTGGAGACCCCCGGCTGACCACTGCGCACAGATCTTATGTCAGCCTTCTGCATCCCCGCAACCGTCATTTTCTGACTGTCGCAATGAGTTCTGAGCCTAGGGCACAGGGTACGATCCTGCGATGGAGCTCCAAAGAACAAAGAGTGAACATAACTTCGACTCCGCGGTCCAAAAACTGCAAAACGAACCTGAGCGTACATCCGCATGTCTCGCGCTCGCCCACTCGAAGCTTGCCCCAGCAAAGGTCGTGACAGCATGGTCAGGATGACGCAGGAGGGCCGACAGGGCCACCCTCGCGCGATAACCTAAGTTGGCGCAAAAGTAGCGTCAGCGTGAATGCGATAAAAAAGCTGGCGCCCAAGCGACGCTGCGCTCTTTGCACCAAGCTTGAAAAAGCTGGAGGTGGTCGCGGTAGCCGCTCAAGGTCATTTCAGCGTATGCGCCTTGGCAACGCTTGAGAATTCGATCTATGTCCATTTCGCTCATCAACCTCCGGTTATGAGCCTTGACGCTCTTAAAGGAATAGCGCCAGTGATCTCTGGAGCTCAAATAAAGGCAGCGCGTGGCTTATTGACGGTCACCTCACGCGAATTCGCCGCAACCGCTGGTGTCAGCTGGGCGACAATCAAGCGCTTTGAGCTATGTGCAGGTATCCCTCAATCACGAGCCGGAACACTCGAGCGCGTTAAGTCGGCGCTTGAAGCGGCCGGCATCGAGTTTATCGGCGACCCCATCGCCTCACCCGGCGTGCGTTTGCGCCGGGACCGTGCCAAATAATGAAAAGACCCCTGCAATGCCGCTAGAACGCCTCTTCCAAATCCTGTTCTGGGGTGCACTCGCTTTTGCCTTCGTCATGGCGAGCCTGCCGCAGCCGCCAGCGATCCCTGGGAATCCGGGCGACAAGGTTCTGCACGTCCTGGCCTTTCTGGTGCTGGCGGGCCTAGCTGCCTTTGCCTACCCGCGTGTGCGGCTCGTGATGATCTTTCTCGGCCTTGCGCTATTTGGCGCAGCGATTGAGCTGGTGCAGGCGATCCCCAACATCGGCCGCGAGCCGAGCTTGATGGATTGGCTGGCCGACCTGACCGCCGCGGGCGCCGTCCTGCTCTTCGTCGGCGCGGTGCGGTTCATCCGCCGAGCAAGATAGCGATTTCGATCGCGAGCGAAGCCAACGTGCGCTGTCGCCACCGGCGGAGCTCGTCGTTGCCTGTCCGGTATCAGGTGCGAGCCGTGCCGAGCGTGACATCCGAAACTGGGTGGTTTTCAGCTACCACGCCAGTCACTGGTCATCGATCCGTTCGTGGGAGGGCCATGACTTTATAGAACGCGCAATCCTGATGAGTGCTCGCCCTAATCCGAACTCCAGACCGACATAGGCAAGCAGTAGGAGCAGCACCACGCCGCCTCCTAGCAGCTCCGCTGTATGGTCCCTCGGAGTGCCCAACCCTGCGACAAGTGTCTCTCCAAAGCTTCTGCCGTCGTTCACTAAGACCGCCCAACCAGTTGATGCGTCAAAGCCGCATTCTGCCCCAAGCTCCAATTGACCGCTATGGGGTCGTTTGCGGAATGTCGGCTTTTTGGCCCAGGTGTGGCGATAGTTGGCTGACTGCTTTCGGGCTCGCGGCTGATCGCAACGAACAACTGAAAATGGGTGGCATGCGGAAGTGCACCTATTGGCCAGCACAGTAAATCTTGAAGATTAAAGCTTCTTTGCTTTAACCATTACCGTGGATTTTGCTCGGTTTGTGCATCGGATACACTAGCTTCGCTCTGTGGCGCTGGCGTGGCTTCCCCTGCGGAGTAAATCTCCATACTCAGAAAGCCTGCACCCGCACCTATCAATCCGATAGCCAATTGCGTTTGCACCTTCGATTTTTTCAGAGCTGGCTGCCTTCGACTCAAATTCTCGATCAACATTACGTTACCGCTGACCGAAGTCATTGCTGCTATTGCGAAAGCAGCGACCGTCAACCAAACTGTCGGCGGAGAGTCACGCAACAAACTTCCGATCAAAGTCACTGACAAGCCTGCGGCTGCGATTGCAACCGTGGCAAGCTGATCAAACATTTTCGACTGGAGTTCGTATGGAAGGTCCGCAGAGACATCCTCCACCTTTTCCATTTGGTCTGGCTCTATCGTTTTACGCCGGTCGAATAGACGTGTCATAAAGCTCCTTTCGACCAGTCTGCCTCGCAAATGAATGACCGTGAGAGTTTCCGCAATGGGGTCGCTCCTTGAATTTCAGCATTTGGCAAAAATCCCGTGCAAGCTGCCTGTCCGCTATCGGGAACTGTCAAGAACACCGGGAACGGCCGCAACTGGGTGAGAAGCTGCCATTCCGGGGTGAGACCCGTATATCGGATTGGCCAGGCTTGAGACATCGAACTCTCGTACCATGCTCCGGCAACGTGACGTGAAGGCGTCTGTCTCAGGGTAATGGCTCGCAGTGCGAAGCATTGTGACAATCCAAGATTTTGTGCGATAACGCCCGAGCATCATCCCCAAGGCCGCCGAAGCGCACACGTGAACCAGACTTGGCACCAGTCCCTGTTCGCCAGCACGTGGTCGCGAAATTTACCGCGCGATGTTCAGTCCGAAATCATGGCTGCGGCGAGCTCGCACCGGCTCGAGCAGGACGCCGAAGTCATTCGGCAGGGTGCGCCGTTCTCGGGGCTGATCTGCCTGCTCACTGGTGAGATGCATGTGATCGGAACTGCACGCTGCGGCGACGAATTACTGATGGGCGTGCTTCGACCAAATGACTGGACCGGGTTTCTGGCCGCGCTAGATCAGGGCTGCTACGCCTTCTCGGTGCGAGCGATGACAGAATGCCGCGTGGCCAGGTTGGACGCGGCGGCAACGCAGCGAATCTTCGAAAGAGATTTGGCAAGGTTCAAGCTGCTGCTGGCGCCTGAACTGGTAGTCTCGCGCGGGACATATCACTATTTCGTCGAGACTTCCTACCGGCCGCCAATGCTCCGGTTAGCAGAGCGGATGATCGGGCTGGGCCGCTGGCCCTATTCCGTTGCGACTGGCGAGGCTTCGCGGCTTGAGAAGATATCCCAGACCGATCTTGCCAATGCCACGCGCCTGTCGCGCCAGACGATCAATGTGTGCCTCGGCAGGCTGGCCGAACAGGGCATTGTCAAAGTCGGTTATCGCACAGTGGAGGTGATCGATCTGCATCGCCTCGGCCTGATTGCAACGGGTGACTTGGTGCTGGAATAATTCCGCACCATTTGTCGTTTTCCCGACAATCTCCTCGGCAATGCGGGCTATTTTCCGCTGCCGGAGGGGAGTCATTCAAGTATGGATCATCCGGCCGGAGAGGTTTGTTCACGATGAGTGCGCCTGCACCACGTTCGGCTTTGCTGGCCAGTGTATGCAGCAATGCAGCTTAGCCGGGCAGCGAGCGTGGAGATGGTGATGCGATCACTTATCTTATTGGCATGCGCATTGTCGCTACTTGTCCCGTTGCACCAGGCAGTCTTGGTCGCGCAGGAGCCAGGGACAATCCTCGCGCAGGAGCCGATGGCTAGCGCACCGGCCGGGGGCACGGCTTGGCGCATCCGCTACCTCACCGGCGGGCGCGACGGGGTCGCACGTCAAGAAGCAACGGCAGTGATCATGGCTCCCGCCGATACGACAGATCGTGCACCGCGCGGAGTTGTCGCTTGGACACACGGCACCTGGGGGGTCGCCAGCAAATGCGCGCCTTCGCAGGGCCCGCGGTTTTTTGAGGTGACCCCAGCCGTCAGCGCAGTTGCGATGGGTTATGTGGTGGTCGCGCCGGATTATCCCGGTCTCGGCACGGATGCGACGCACCCCTACCTGATCGGGCAACCAACCGGACAATCCGTGATCGACGCGGTTCGTGCTGCGCGCGCCATGCCAGCCGCCAGCGCTGGCCCCCGCTATGTGGTGTGGGGCGAGAGTCAGGGCGGGCACGCCGCGCTGTGGACGGCGATGATCGCTTCAGCCGCACCAGAGCTTGAACTCATCGGTGTGGCAGCTGGCGCTCCGCCGACTGATCTTGCGGCCAATTTTCGCGAGGCGAGCGATCCAAATGCCCGCGCCTTCCTGACAGCGCTGACCGCCGATAGCTGGTCGCGATACTTCGACATGCCGCTGGATATTGGCAGGCGCAGGACGCCCGGGATCATTCGCAAGCTGGCGAGCAATTGTATCTCCTCGACAGCAACACCGCGTCTGGGCGCGCTGGTCGGAATGATCGCGCTGCGCAGCGACCTGAAGAACGACGATTTCACCGCGCGCGCACCGTGGTCGCAGGTCATGGCTGAAAACTCAGTAAGCCCGAGCTTCTCAGTGCCGCTGTTGCTGGCCCAAACTCGGGAAGACCCGCTGGTATCGCCCGAGGTGACGCGGAGCTTCGCGCGCAAGGCGTGCATGCGGGGCCTGAAAGTTCGCTGGATCGACCTGCCAGGCAAGGATCACGCCACCACCGCCAGCCAAAGCGCCTATGCCACGCCACAATGGATCGAAGACCGCTTTGCCGGTGCACCACCACCCGATGATTGCAATGCACTTCGTTAGCGCGCGACCCCGCACAATCTTTCGAGGAGTAGATAAAGATGAACAACGATTTCCCGATTGCCACCGCGCTAGCGCTTGCCGGACTCGTCGCGGCTTGCGCTCCGGCTGCACAGGACGATGCTGATACAAATGAGATCGTTGGCCCAGCGCCGACAGCCACAGCCGCTCCTGCTGCCGCCATGAGCCACGCCGAATGGGCCGGCAAATGGGTCGGCGTAGAAGGCATGTTTGTCGAAATCACGCCAAGCGCAAATGGCGGCTATTCGCTCACAATGCAGTCGGACCTCGACACTGTGGGTACCTACCGTGGCACCGACACAGAAAGCGGCATCGCCTTTGAACGCGGCGGCCAGCAGCTGCTGCTCAGGGCAGCGACAGGGGACGAGACGGGTCTCAAATACTTAGCGGGCAAATCGAACTGCCTGATGGTTGCTGAAGGGGAAGGCTACTGCCGCGATTGAGCAGCATTTGAAGGAGAATGGGAGCATGAACGCGATTGCAAAACGTGCGGCCTTGGCCGCAATTCCGCTGTTGGCCGGTGCCGCCCTCGTCAGCGCCGATGCTGGACTTGCACAAGACGACAAGATGGCCCGCCCGGGCGGCGAAGCCACGATTTACCGCGATGCCGACTATCGCGGCCCAGCCGTGTACGTCGGCGAAGCGAAGGCCAATTTGGGCCTTGCCTGGCCCGTCAATTCAATCCGCGTCAAAAGCGGCACCTGGGAGCTGTGTGAACGTCCCAATTTCCAGGGCACATGCCGCACCTATGATCGCAACACACCAGTCTTGCTATCGCGTTCGAGCGGACTGACGATCCAGTCGATGCGGCCATCTGTGCCGAGCGGCGGCAGCTTTATCGGTGTCGAGGCACGCGATAAGGTCACGACCGGCACTTTCGCCGAGTTCCACACCGAACCTGCTGCAAGGGGCTACCGCATCCCAGCCTGCCCGGTGGGCCGCGTCACGGCCAATTGCGCCGCGAGGACTGCCGACAATTATTGCCGGACGATCGGCTGGAACGGCTCGGCGCGGGAGCACATGCAGACAGTTGGCCGGGTCGTGTTCTTGGCAGACGTGCTGTGTGTCAAATCGAACTACTGAAGGGGGACAAGCACATGCGAATTTTCACTACGACACTCGCAGCGACGGGAGCGGTTCTGCTTTCGGGCTGCATGACCGCGCAGCCGGCGAACCTTGGCACTACCTACGAATGTGATCGCGGAACAAGGCTCCAAGTGAGCTATCTGCGTGAAGGCGCCCTCGTACGCGTCAATGGCGCACGTGCCATCCCCTTCCGCGAAACGCCGAGCAACGCAGGAAGCATCTATGAAAGCGCGGGCAATCGGCTCGCACGAAACGGAAACACCGTCACTTGGAACACTGCCGCCCGTTCGGCGCCGGAAACCTGCCGCGCCATCAACACGATCCAGTGAGGTTTGCAGGGGCAATCCTGGCTACCTTCGAAAATGAGAGCGGCAATTGAACGAAGCGCAATGGCCGCTCTCAAACGAGACCTCTGCATTTTGCCCCCTCATTCGAACATCGACTAAGGCGCACACTGTTCCGCCAATGCAACGATGTCCGCTAAAGGCTCGTTTGCCGATAGTCCGCTTTCACCGCCGGTGAGGCGATAGAGGCCCGTCAGCTTACAAGGTCGCGGTTGATCGCGACGAATGACTGTGTCTGGGTGGTCAGCTCGCTGACCACATGTGTGAAGGGTGGAACCCGGCCCTACCGAACGTCCAATCGCTCGGTGGACCGGTCCAAAGATTGGTGAAAACCCTATCCGGGGATGTGGATCCCGCACAGTTTATTGCCGTCAGGATCGCGCACGTAGGTCAGGTAGATCGTACCCATCGCAGACTCCCGCGGGCCGGGTGCGTCTTCGATTGACGTTCCGCCGTTGGCAACGGCCACATCATGAAATTGCCGAACTTGTTCGGGCGAATTACACGAGAAAGCAACCGTAGCCCCGTTCGCCACGGTGGCAGGTTCATCGTTGATCGGCTGAGTGACGATGAAGTTTGTTCCGCCCGGGTTCGGGTAGAAGAGGCGCATATGCCCGCTGCCGGCAATATTGTTCATCGGCTCTGGCATTCCCAGAACACCCAGAACCGCGTTGTAGAACTGCCGCGACCGCTCGATGTCGTTGGAGCCTACCATTGTGTGGAACAGCAATCTCTTTCTCCCTATCGCTTCGCGGACGCTTGTGGAGGCAGTGGGAGTTCAGAGCAAGCGGCGAGTTGCGAGCTATGCTGTTGAACACCTTAGGCCGAATGGGCGGAAGTTCCGACTAAAGCGGTTCCAGGACCCATGACGACGTGGCCGCTTCTAGGAATCGCCGCTCGCAAGCAAACGTCCGCAACGGGGTCGTTCGCAGAATGTCGGCTTTTGGGAACAGGGACCACGAGAGCCGCCATTCGTTAACCGCGTGTATCAGCGATGGCAGTTCTCGGCCCTATGTCAGTCATTCTCGACATCCAGGTTTAGTCCCTAGTTTCGCCCTAAGCCGCCATGCCGCTTTCAGAATCCTACATCGACGGCGGTTGTCGCTGGCGATATGGGATCCTGCCACGGTCATTCGGCTTAATTGCCACCATCGCCGTCCTCAGTATCTCCTACCTCTCGGACGCAGAAGTATCTGTGCTCTCGAGCAGATCGCTGAGATCCTCCTTCCAGAAGCGAGCCCAAGAGTGCGTTCCATGACCCTGTGTTTCTTCGCTCTCGGGGATCAACCGAAAGCGCGCGTTCGGCATGCGGGCAACGGCGCGCTGCGGGATGTCGAGATTGTGTGGGTTGATGAAATCATCCGCTGAATTGATCCAGACAACCGGCGCGGTGATCGCTTCAAGGTTAGGCCAAGGATCGTAGGTTCGAGACGCTTCAATTTGGTAGATCAGGTCATTGGCATCCATTGCAGCGATGGAAGTCTCGACCCTTGCGCGGGCCTGCGCCGTTGCCGCATCACGGGTTGGGAAGGCCTCTTGAAGATTGAGGGGCGCCGCGCCCGCGATGATCAGCAAGGATGCGGCGGTGCGCAATCCTTGGAGCGGCTGGGTCGTATATTCTCCCCCTGCCCAAGCGGGGTCGGACCTTATTCCATCGACAAGCAACTGCCGCCACATCCGGTTCAATCCGCCAATTTCGACCGGCTGGCACGCCAGCGGCATCAAGGCGCGGGCAAATCGCGGGTAAACCTCGCCCCACACAAAGCTGTGCATGCAGCCCATCGATGTGCCCATGATCAGGCGCATCTCACGAATACCAAGCCCCTTGGTCAGCAGCTGGTGCTGAGCTTCAACCATGTCCCTGTAATCGTAAGCGGGGAACCGCATACGCTCACCGTCAGACGGCTTGGAAGATTCCCCATGGCCGATATTGTCTGGAAGAATTATCCAGTATCTGCTGATGTCGAGCGGTTGGCCCGGCCCATAAAGTTCGTCCGCAAACTGGGGGCGCAGGAATTGCTTCCCGCTTCCCCCGGTGCCGTGCAAGATCATCACGGCATTGTCGATTTCGCCCTGGGCATTGCGATGGGGCTGGCCGAGCGTTGTGTAGTGCAAGCGAAGGCGAGGCAGGCGCTCACCGGTTTGTAAACGGAAGTCGTCAATGACGAAGTCTGCTTCCTGAATGGGCCAAGTCGAGGCCGCATGAATAGTGGTCGCAGGCGGTGCTGATGGCGGCACGGGCGATGCAGCCTGCGCCGTCGAGGTGGCTTGCGAAGCAAGACCAGCAAGTATGTGAATCAATAAGCTCATATGTTTGTTGTGGCTTGCTTTCGCAACAAAACCAAGCTGATTGACGCCGTCGCAAATGACGGACGAAGGGAGTTCAGCCATGAGATTTCGGACGATTTCACTCGTCAGTATAGCGCTGAGCAGTTTCCTTGCTGCCTGCTCCGGCGAAGGCGGGACTGCATCGCCCAGTCCGCTTGCGACCGTGGGTACGGCTAACGCCCAAAGTGGCCGCGTCATCCACATGGCAGGGCCGAGCTATGAAGTGCTTCGCTCAGGTCCATACGAAGGTCCGCGTCCGTTGCGCTCGGATAACGTGTCGATCCGCTACGTCGGACGTCTGGTGGATGGAAGCGTCTTCAGCACATCGGCAAATAATGGCTCAGACCCTTCCACATTCTCGGTTCGCTCCGTCATACCCGGCTTCAGTTCGCTTGTGCAGCTCATGCGACCCGGCGACCGATGGCGCTTCATGATCCCGGCATATCTCGGCTACGGACATGCGGGACGGCGTTTCACACCTCCCGAAGAAACGCTGAAGCGCGATATTCCACCCGGAAGTGACCTGATCTTCGAGGTTGAACTCGTTTCCATCAAACCGGGTCGTTAAGAGGACTGTCTGCATTTAGGCCCAGAGCGAGCGGCTTCAGTTAATCACCATTCGCGGCCCGAGACGGGCAATGTCGGCTACCGACCAAAAGCCGACCGATGGTGACAGCCGCGCGCCGGCTCCGCCCTCGGTTAAGCTGTGGGTGGCATAGCTGGCATAGGAATTAGCTGGGCCAATCTGCGCAGGTCTGTCCGTTTCAAGACCGAGTCAGCGTCGACCGATGCCTCGCGAGTCGACAGCATTGTTGCGCCACAGAAAAAGGGCGGGTGTCCGCCTCTGCCGGACACCCGCCCCGATTTTCGCGCCTCGCGGCCCTTCGCTTAAAAGCCGAGCTGGTCGGTGGTGACGCGGATTCCTGCGTAGAAATACCGCCCCATCCAACCCACGCCCTGCTGATTGGCCAGCCCGCGGATTGGCAGCTCGTTGGTCAGGTTATTGACCCCGAGGAAGAAGTTCGCTCGTTCATCGTCAGTGCTGATCTCGGCCCGAATGTCGTGGACGAACCGATCGTTGATCGTCAGAAACTCCGGCGCGGCAATATCCGGATCGCCAGCGATCTGGTCCTTCTCGAAGCGCAGCTGATCGCCGATATACTGCACGCCATAGTTGAGCGTGAAGTTGTCCAGGGTCCAGGTGATGTCCGCCGTTCCGACCCACTCGGGCGCACCGTTCTCGCCCTGGTTGTCGTCGACAATTCCGCCATTTGCCGGAAGCACCAGCAACTTGTCGAGATAGCCTACCGTTCCGCGCAGATTGAACCGGCCCAGCGATCCGTTGCCGGGTTCGAAGGCGTAGTTCACCGTCACGTCCGCGCCAGCCGTCTCGATGAACGCGACGTTTTCCGGCGAGAGCAGATAATTGCTGACGAAGCCTGTAGTCTCCGAACGCGTGATCGCATCGCAGAACACATTATCGAGCGAGGCGGAATCGACGCAGAACTGCGCCGTCTCGTTCAAGGAGGCCGTGCGCACCGCGTTGGTGAGGCGGATATCGTACCAATCGCCCGTGATGGTCAGCCCCGGCACGAAGCGCGGCTGTAGAATCACGCCCGCCGTCCAGGTTGTCGCACTCTCTTCGGTCAGGTCGCGGTTGCCCGAGAACACCCCTTCGCGGCTGGAGCTCGAGTTGATGTCGCTGGCCGGGTCGAAGGTATCGAAATCAACCCCCAGTCCCTCGATCAGCGCCCGGCAGTTGGCTGCGCGGAACTCGGTCCCCTGGTTGATGAGTTCCGGCCCGCAGGGATCGTCGATGAAGGCGAATGTGCCGCTGCGCGGCGCAAACAGTTCGGTGATATTCGGCGCGCGGACAGATTCCGAATAGCCGCCGCGGAAGCGGATATCGCGGATCGGGGCCCATTGGCCATTGATCGACCACGCCTCGGTGCTGCCGACAGTCGAGTAGTCCGAGTAGCGCCCGGCCACGGTGAATTCGAGCAGGTCGAAGAAAGGACGGTCAGCCAGCAGGGGTACGTTGAGTTCGCCGAACACTTCCCAGACATCGAAGCTGCCGACTTCGGGAGCGAGCAGTGCGAGGTCCGCCAGAACGCCGCTGCCCTCATCGAAGTCCGCGACCTGGGTGGAGATCCCATCCGGCTGGAAGTTGCTCTTTTCCTTGCGGTATTCACCCCCGAAGGCGAAGTTCACCGCACCGCCCGGCAATTCGAAGAAATTGCCGAAGTCGCCCGAGATAAAGGCGTTGGCGACGTGCTGCTCGATCCGGTAGTCGTTGGTGGTGTCGGTCAGGATAAAGTCGAGCGCCGCTTGGCTGGCAACGCCTTCGCCGAAGATGTTGAGCGGCACACACTGGCCCGGCGTGAATGTCTGCGGCGCTTCGCCGTAGTTGCCGTTGCCCGCATCCACAACCGCTCCGCCGTCCAAGTTGACGCGGCAATCGAACACGCCGTTCGCCACGCCAGTGTTGAACTGGCCGACATCGACCACGTCGAGCGCGGCGAAATAACGGTCCTCGATGCGCTGGTTGGTCGAGATGTAAGTGGTGTCGTTGCGCCCGTAGACGTAGCTCGCCTCGAACTTCACGTTGTCCGAGAGGTTGCCGTCTAGGCCGATCACGGTGCGATAGAGGTCACGTTCGAAATTCTCGTTCCGCGTCCCGAAATCGAAGTTGTCACGGTTGAACAGCAGCCCGCCGAACTCGCCGAGACCCGCGGCGCGGACGTTTGCCGGAATGAAGGGATTGTCTTCCGAGATGAACGTGAAGAAGTCGAACGAGGGCTGTGCGATTGTGAAGTTTTTCGAGCGCACATATTTGCCCTCGGCGAACAGGCGCACGTCGGGGGTCAGCTCGAAGCTGAACAGTGCATTGAACGAATGGTGCTTGGTTCCCGCCTGGAGGTCACCCTGATAGTCGTTCACCGGCGTGTTGTCGCCGCCTTGCGCGAGGAAGCCCGACTGCGGCAGGAAGAGTCCCGGATCATAGGGCCGGCCGTCGCCGTTGAAACGGGGGCTGAAGCTCCCGTCGATCACCAGCGCGCCGCCCGGCGAGCTGTCCGAATAGCCGATCCGGTTGAGGAAGATGTTGTCCGGCACGTTCGGATCGTCGGGGATGTCGTTGGGATTGCGGACCAGCGTGTCGGCCTCGTAGCGCCCGTTGGGCCGGTCTCCGTAGCCGACGCGGCCATCCTTGCGGAACTCATAGTTGAGCGCGATGTTGCCGCGGTTGTCGGCGAAGTTCTTGCCGACTGTCGCCGAGAAGAAGTTGCTCTCGGCGTCACCGAAGTCCGAAATCCCGTTCTGCGCACGGATGTCGATGCCTTCGAAATCGCGCTTCATGATGAAGTTGACCACGCCCGACACGCCGTCCGCGCCATAGACCGACGACACGCCGCCGGTCAGAATGTCGACTCGTTCAATCAGGCTGACGGGGATGGTGTTGGTGTCCACACCAGCCTCACCTGAGACACCAGCGACATGGCGGCGGCCGTTGACCAGTGTCAGCGTGCGATTGGCGCCGAGATTGCGCAGGTTGAGCAGGTTGACGCCAGCAGCGCCCGTGCGCGCCTGCGAGCCGGCAGCATCGAAATTGGTTTCTGAGTTGAACAGAGCGGGGCTCTGCGCGAGCAGTTCGGTGACGTTGTTGATACCGGATTGGATAATGTTTTCGGCGGTGATCGCGACCACCGGGGTTGCGGTCGCGGCTTCAGGTCGCTGGATGCGGGTACCCGTGACGACGATAGCCTCGCCGGTCTCCTCGGTCGTTTCCGCGTCGGAGGCCACCGCTTCCTGCGCGGCAGCGAACGAAGGCATGGCGACACTTAGCCCGATGGCGCCGACTGTAAGCATGAGGTGAGCGCGCCGACGCCTGACATCCTTGTAAATCATCAAATTATTTCCCTGTGCGAGGTTTTGTTCGATCTTGTCCAACTGCGGCACCAGCAGGCAGGGGGCGCCCGCGGTATTTTGCCGCTATGAACAACGACGGCGTCCTGATGTGTAAGCCTTGGCGGTCGCAACATGATCCAGCCGGCATTTCGACAAACTGCCGTCTTTTTATGACGAATGGCGGGGAAGAGACGCGGGCCGAAATGCGTTCACCGCGTCCCATCTTTGAACTCACCTTGCCGCCTGGCAGAACCGCGGAATTGGCATCGGCAAGGGGTTTGCCTGAGAACCGCACCCTTGCTGCCGTTCTGACCATACCTCGGCAGCACGCCGGCCTGAGAGCATGCGGCAGGCTGATTTCCCCGGTCATACGCAGGCCCAAGCAAACCACTCACATCAACGCGTCACGCTTAAGGCCATCGATTGCCGATCATCGTTCCGGATAGAGCAGTCGCAGAAAACTGGATGGATCAAGCTTCGGGCAGAGCATTGACCATCTAGCGCCTAATCTCACTGATTGGAGTGACGCCAACACCGTCAGGCGCTCTCTGATCCCGTCAATTTGTGGCTAAAGGTGACGCAAAAGTAGCGAGGCTCTGACCTGCCCCCGTGAAATGTGACCGCTTTTCGTAGGGTCTGACGGAAGATTGCACAGCCCCCCGATCTTGCACCGGTGGAGGTCTGGAGTTTTCAATTTTCCGTTGGTCCGGCGGCCTGTTTTCACCGGCGAGTACAGTAACAACCGCAGTGCATCCGCACAGAAAATTAAAGGGCATTTGCGATACTTCAAATCTCAGCAGACAGGCGGCCTTTGCGAAGAGTCGCCGGTGTTGCGGAATATCCCCCGGCCGCCAGTCGCACGTGCACTTGTGACTGGCGGCCACCCTTACCTCCACGGAGAGGAAGCAGTGTGACGCGCGTCAATCTAGCCTGCGATGATAAAGTCGATGCGAGCGATCTAGTTAATCAGGTTGTCAGAAGCCAGGGCTTTGGCGAGCTTCCTCCGAAGATAAATGAGGTCATCGACCGTCATCGCCAGACGCTGCTCAATCTCGCCACCGCGCTCATACAAGCAGGTCGGGGCGAGGATGAGGTTGTGAGTATTTTGGAGAAGGCATCCGAAAGCTTCTCCATCGCGTTGAAAACAAAGGCAGAAGGGCTGCAATCGTGAATCATACTTGCGAATTGGATCACTTCGGTAAGGCCAAATTTGATGAATATGGCCGTCAGCAGGCTGTCGACAGGCTTCACGTCGTGGGTACAGCCAAAGAGAAGCCGTTTGAGCGCATCGTCGATTTGGTCAAAACCACCCTCAATGTGCCGATATGCGCCGTCTCGCTGATCGATAACGATCGTCAATGGTTCAGGGCCTCTCGCGGTCTGGCCGTCGAACAAACACCTCGCGACATTGCCTTTTGCGATCACGCAATTCGGGCCGACGAACCCTTCATTGTTGAAGATGCTACCTGCGATCACCGGTTCGCCAACAACCCGTTGGTATTGGGCGAGCCTTATATCCGCAGCTACCTTGGCATCCCGCTCAGGATGCCTGACGGTTATATGGTTGGCAGCCTTTGCGTGATCGACCAACAGCCGCGCGCTTTTTCATCGGGCGAAATCGAAATTCTGAAGAGCTTTGCAAGCCTTGTCACCGGCGAGTTGGAGCTTCGCACTATTGCCTCGATGGACGGGCTGACGAATGTTTTGTCACGCACCGCCTGGACCAACAAAGTCGATGCGGAGATCGATCGGACAAAGCGGTACCCAGTATCGCTTTCAGTTGTCATGCTCGATCTTGATCACTTCAAGCAGATAAATGACAATTTTGGGCATCCAATGGGAGACCTAGTGCTTAAGCGAACGGCCGCAGAGTTCGGCAAAGTGCTTCGGAAGCACGATATTGCCGGGCGTTTGGGCGGTGAAGAGTTTGCCATTTGTCTCATCAATGCCTCCGCGGAAATGGGATTGGAGATTGCCGAACGGATCAGACTGCGGATCTCGCAACTGCGATTTTCAGAGCACGACATGCTTCGCTGCAGCGCAAGTTTTGGCGTTGCGACCTTGTTGCCGGGCGAAACTCTTGCCCAGCTGCTCAAGAAGGCAGATGAAGCCCTTTACGAGGCAAAAAGACGAGGCCGAAATCGGGTCCAGGTTGCCGATGATCAATGCCTGATTGCCGCAGCATGAAACGGCATGCCCGCCACTCGCTCATGCGAAACAAATAGATCGTAAACAGTCTGAAACTGGGTGTGCGAAGCGTCGATTCCTACCGACATCGGGCCATACAGAAGCTTGGCGTAAGCAAACTCACCAACTTTGCAGAGATTTTGCAGCCCGCTCAGGGCAGTTGAGCCTGATTGGCGGTTGCTCTTCAAGAAAGTCGATAATCTGGTCGCGCGCCCGCTCGGGCGTCGCGCTGTAGTAAGGCCGCGACGTCTCGCTTAGGCGGCAACCTTAGGCGAGACTTCGCTTAGCCAGCACAAAACCTTATCGGCTGACATAGCCTGGCCGAAGTGATGGCCTTGCAACGCATCGCAACCCATTTTGGCGAGCAACGCCGCCACTTCGCCCGTTTCCACTCCTTCTGCCGTCACTTTCATGTCGAGCCGAGCGGCAAGTCCCAAGCATGCCTCGATTACGGCCGAAGCTGTCTCGGAGTGAGGCATCGCAAGGCAAAACGCTTTGTCGATCTTGAGTTCGGAAAAAGGCAGGTGGGCAAGCCGGCCCAGTGATGAATTGCCCATTCCAAAATCATCTATTGATAGGCCGAAGCCGGCAAGCCGCAGCTGCGTCACCTTCCGCAACTGATGTTCGTTGAGATCAAAAATGGTCGCCTCGCTCAGTTCCAGGATTACCCTATGCCGAGCGATGCCGAAGTTTGTGCAGCGCCGCACCAACCGTTCGCGGAACCCGTCAGCGATCGCGTGTATGCCGAAGATGTTAATCGAGATCGATAAGTCGTCATAACCTCGAAGGCTCGCCATGAATTCAAGCGCACGTTCGATGACGAGCTCTGTGAGCTCTGCGGACAGCCGATCGTCTGCGACGAGTTGATCAAGATACTCAGGGGCAAAGGAGGACGCCCGTGATCCTTTCACCCGTGCAAGAGCCTCAAATCCCTTTAGTCCGCGTCCGTCAGCGTAAAAAATCGGTTGGAAAAACGGCTCGATCCGGCCGGCACGGACGGCCTCTTCAAAATTCTTGGGCGATAGCACTTCGCTCATCGCATCTGATCGGCCATCCGCGGAACACGGCTGCGCTTTTGCCGGTGATCCAGAAAGAACCTCAGCCAGATCAGTCGTGCCAAACGGCTTGTGCAAAAAGCCTGCAATCTTTGCGGTGCTGGACGCGAGCACATCCCGTGATGCCTCATACGTCCGCTTGTCCGCCCCGCTCATCACAATAATGGTGGCGCGAGAGTTCGGACCGACCTGCGACACAACATCAATGCCATCGAGATCAGGCATCATGAGGTCGATCAGCAGCACATCAGGGTCGAAGGACGCTAAAGAAGCCTCAAAATCGGCAAGTGTGGAACAGGTCCTCGCAACCACTCCGATCCGACGCGCCATCAGCTCCACCGTCCGCAAAACGGCTGGGTCGTCGTCTAGGATCAGCAACCGTCGCTCCGCGATGCAATCTGCGGTCTCCGTTGCCGAGGTTTTCAGATGTGGCAAAGGCCCCTCCCCGATGCGAAGCTAATCGCCCGCACCTGTGGCCTAGACTAAGGAACTTGTTGTTTCGTTAAGAATTGCACCCGCACCAGCAGAGAAGCAAAGAGCGGGCAAGCCTGCTTTGAATGTTAGAATATTGCTCAATACGCCAATGGCACGGCGGCGGGTGACCGAGGTAGAGCGGGATCGCTGGCTGAGCACTCTACCCGTTGAAGCTGTCGGCAGAATTTCGGGATCGCGCATCGATCCTGCTTATGTCCGTTCGTGGGTGGAAAACGGACATCGCAATTATCCAAGCTCAGACCTCTTAAGCCAGCCTTTGAAAGCTGGCATTACTTTGGCTCAGTTGCCACATGTGCATCGCGGCACGCGGCGCTGGTTTGTCGAGAGCTGCGCGTCCAAGCCAGCGGGATGATGATCGATGTTATAGATATGCGCCAGGGTCCCGGCCATTCTCGTCGAAAGGAAACGTTTTTCAGATCAGGACGAGAGCCGATGGCAATTTCGATCAATGGGCAGGAATACCCGCTTCCCGAAGACCCGCGGACGAGCTTGCTGGATTTTCTCCGCCGGGAGGCGCGGCTTACCGGTACGAAAAAGGGCTGCGACCACGGGCAATGCGGAGCTTGCACGGTGATGGTGGGCGGCTTGCGGATTAATTCGTGCCTGTCGCTCGCCATTACGCACGAAGGCGACGAGATAACGACGATTGAGGGCCTCGGCTCTCTGACCTCGCCGGGAGCAATGCAGGAAGCCTTCGTCGCGCATGACGGGTTTCAGTGCGGCTATTGCACCCCCGGGCAGATCTGCTCGGCGACCGCGATGCTGCAAGAGATCGCGGCAGGCTGGCCCAGTGATGCAACTCAAGACCTCACTGCGACCCCGAGCCTGACCGACGAGGAGATCCGCGAGCGAATGAGCGGCAATTTGTGCCGCTGTGGGGCTTATCCCAACATCGTCGCAGCCATCCGTGACGTGGCGGGGGCAGAGGCATGAGGCCGTTCGACTACCAGCGGGCCGAGCGTCTCGAACACGCGGCGCAGCTTACGGCTGAGGCCAATACTCTCGCGCTTGCGGGCGGGACCAACCTCGTTGATCTGATGAAGCTTCAGGTTGAGACACCGCAGACCCTTGTCGATATCGGGCGCCTGCCGCTTGGCACCATCGCAGATGAAGGTGAAGGGCTGAGAATTGGCGCGCTTGCCACCAACACTGCAACGGCCGTCCACCCGCGAGTGCGCAGCGAATACCCAGTACTTGCCCGTGCGATCCTCTCTGGTGCCACGCAACAGCTGCGCAACAAAGCGACCACTGGCGGGAATCTCTGCCAGCGCACCCGCTGTTACTACTTCACCAATATCGACCAACCTTGCAACAAGCGCGAACCGGGCTCGGGTTGCGGCGCGATCAAGGGCATAGCGCGTATCCATGCGGTTCTCGGCGCGAGCGACAATTGTATCGCCACATATCCCGGCGACATGGCCGTGGCGCTGGCGGCTCTGGGCGCGACGGTCGAGATCGCGAGCGAGCGCCGCAGCCGCAGCGTGCCGGTGCGCGACTTCCACCGCCTGCCGGGTGACACGCCCGAAAAGGATAACGTGCTCGAACCCGGCGAGCTCATCACCGCTGTCACCCTCCCTGCACCTGTTGGCGGAATCCAGCTGTATCGCAAGGTGCGCGAGCGATCGTCCTATGCCTTCGCGCTGTGTTCGGTCGCGGCGGTGATCGATCTTGCAGAAGGCCGTTTTACCCGCGCCGACCTCGCCTTCGGGAGCCTCGCGCACAAGCCCTGGCACGATCCGCGCATCACCGACTTGCTGGTCGGCAGCGAGCCGACGCTCGCCTTGTTCGACAAGGCCGCAGACCTGCTGCTCGAAGGGGCGCGGGGCTACGGCGAGAATGACTTCAAGATACCGCTCGCGCGTCGGACGCTCGCCGCGGTGCTCTGCGAAGCAACTGGAGTCGAGCCATGAGCGTGCATCTCAAACAGGACCAGCCCGACAACCGCAATGTGCTCGACACCATGGTGCAGGGGGTGATCGGTGCCGCCCTGCCCCGGCCCGAGGGCCTGATGAAAGTGACTGGCACCGCGAGCTATGCGGCCGAATACGACGCCGAAGGACTGCTGGAAGGCGTGCTCGTCACGGTCCCGATAGTGTGCGGCGAAATTACCATGATCGACGAAGCATCTGTGCTGGGCATGCCAGGCGTCGTGGCGGTCCTTTCTGATGAGCGCATGACCGGTCGCCCGGCGCAAGGCATGGCGGGCGAGGCCCCTTTCCAGCCCGCGCGGGAAGTCCGCTACTGGGGCCAGCCGGTCGCGTTGGTGGTCGCGACAACCTTCGAACAGGCGCGCGACGCTGCCAAGCACCTCAAGCTCCAATGGCGCGTCGAGGATGCCCCGCTCGATCCAAAGACTGCCGAGACCGAAGAGAACGAGAGCACCCGGGTCGGCGATCTCGCCCACGCGATGGCGGATGCGGCACACACCGTCGATGTCGTCATCACCACCGAAGGCCATGCCTCGGCTGCGATGGAACCGCACGCGGCGCTTGCGCAGTGGGACGGCAAGGCCCTGACAGTTCACGCCTCGTTGCAAATGCTCAAGTTCAATCGCGCGGAATTGGCCGACTCCTTGAACCTCGACGAATCTCAAGTTCGGCTGCTCTCGCCCTATGTTGGCGGCGGGTTCGGATCCAAGCTTGGGGTCAGCCAGGAGGTCGTGGCAGCTTCCCTCGCCGCGATACAATTGGGACGCCCGGTCCGGGTGGTGATGAGCCGTCAGCAGGTATTCCAGACGATCATGCGCCGCTCCGAGACACACCAGCGCATCAGGCTTGCGGCCGATGCCGAGGGCAAGCTCACCGGCTTTGGACACGAGGCACAAGTCTCGAACCTGCCCGGAGAGGACTTCGCCGAGCCGGTGCTGCAATCAAGCCAGTTCCTTTACGCTGGCGACAATCGCCTGCTGAAACTTGACCTTGCACGCATTCACCGCATGACCGCAGGATCGGTACGAGCTCCGGGCGAGGCTGTTGGCGTACAGACCGTCGAACAGGCGATGGACATGCTTGCAGAGAAAATCGGGATCGACCCGGTCGAACTGCGGCTGCGCAACATTCCCGAAAAGCATCCGGCCAAGGACAAGCCGTTCAGTTCACGCAAGCTTGCAGAGTGCCTCCGCAAGGGCGCCAAAGCATTCGGATGGGAGCCCCGCCCTCGCACGCCCCGCCACACCCGAGAGGGCGAGTGGTGGATCGGCACCGGCATGGCAAGCGCCGCGCGGGTGCATTCCGTCGTCGAGGCGAAGGCCCGCGTTATCCTGCGGCCCGACGCCACCGCTGTTGTCGAGACCGACATGACGGACATCGGCACCGGCAGCTATGCGATCCTTGGCCAGGTTGCAGGCGAGATGCTGGGACTGAGGCCCGATGACATCGACGTGCGGCTCGGCGATACCGATCTCCCACCCGGATCAGGCTCGGGCGGAAGCTTCGGCGCGGCGTCCTGCGGCTCGGCGGTGTTTCTCGCATGCGATGGCCTTCGCAAGGAACTCGCCAAGCGGCTTGATATCGCCTCGGAAGACCTGACGCTCAAGGACGGCGTGGCGCGCTGGGATGGAGGTGAAAAGGCCTTGAATGAAATCCTCGGCAGCGAGGTGATCGATTGCGTCGGACACTTTGAACCAGGCGCCTCGACCGAGGACGTAACGGTTTCCAGCTACGGGGCTTTCTTCGCTGAAGTTGCGGTCAACCGGTGGACGGGGGAGACGCGCGTGCGGCGCATGACGGGGGCGTTCGGTATCGGCCGGGTGCTCAACGCGCGGACGGCCCGCTCCCAATGTCTCGGCGGGATGACGTGGTGCATCGGCAACGCGCTGACCGAGAGCTTACACTTCGACCCTGTGGACGGCCACCTTGCTAATTGCGATTTGGCCGAATACCACGTGCCGGTACACCGCGATGTGCCAGATCTGGAAGTCCTCCTCATCGAAGAGCGTGACGCGGCCGCGAGCCCCATTCAGGCCAAGGGGGTCGGCGAACTGGGCCTATGCGGCGGGGCAGGCGCGATTGCCAATGCGATCTACGATGCCTGCGGTGCGCGGGTGCTCAGCTATCCCATGACTCCCGACAAGGTGATGGCCGCCATGCCGAAGGTTTGAGCACCGAACATCATCGCAAACCCTCCGTGGATGCTGCGCCAACCACCTCCGATCCGGCATATGCCTATGTTAGTGCGAAAAGAGCTGCAGCGCGGCAGATCATGCGCGTGGCATTCGCGCCGCGCAAAAGTTTCTGCAAGGAGTGGGACTTGGCAGCACGCCCCTATTGGTCAGGCCAGATCCGTCTGGCGCTCGTCTCGATCCCGGTCGAGATCTTTGCCGCGACAAAGCCCGGCGCGCAGCTCCACTTCAACCAGATTCACAAGCCCAGCGGCAAACGCATCGCCTACGAGAAGGTCGTGCCCGGCGTCGGCCCGGTAAACCGTGATGACATCATCAAGGGCTACCAGATCGCTAAGGGCGAGTATGTCCTCCTTGAAGAACGCGAGATCGAAGCGGTGAAGCTGGAGAGCAAGCGCACGCTCGAATTGGTACAATTTGTCGACGCTGACGAGATCGACCCGCTCTATTTTGAAAAGCCCTACTACGTCGCGCCCAAAGACCAGCTCGCAGAGGAGGCTTTTGTGGTGCTGCGCGAAGCGCTCAGGAAGGCAAAGAAGGTCGCGCTAGGACAGCTGTCCGTGCGCGGAAGCGAGAAGCTTGTAGCGATCAAGCCGTGCGGCAAAGGGTTGCTGATGGAGACGCTACGCTATGCCGACGAGGTACGCGCCGGGCGCGCCTTCTTCAGCGAGATCGACGACTTGACGCCCGACGACGAGTTGCTCGATCTTGCGACCACGCTCATCGACAAGCGTACGGCGCCCTTCGATGCGGGCGAGTTCGAAAACCGCTATGTCGATGCGCTGCGAGCGCTGATCGACCGCAAGGCGAAATCGAAAACCGGCAAGGCAATCATCGAGGAAACCGGGGAGCCTTCAGGGCGCGGCAGCAATGTTGTCGACCTGATGGCGGCGCTCAAGAAGTCGGTGGGAACGACTGGTGCCGCTCCAGCGAAGAAGCCAGCCTCCAAAAAGGCGGCCCCGGCAAAGAAAGCTGCGCCTGCCAAGAAGGGCGCAGCCCCCAAGCGCAAGCGCGCCTGATCAGGCGATGGCAAAGCGTGCAGATCCGCTAGCGGACTACAACGCCAAACGCGATTTTGCGCGTACGACCGAGCCTGCGGGAAAGCATGACCCAGCGCCGAGCGGCAACAGCTTCATGGTGCAGAAGCACGATGCGAGCCGGCTCCATTGGGACTTCCGCATGGAAGTGGACGGTGTGCTCAAAAGCTGGGCGGTCACCAAAGGACCGAGCCTCGACCCTTCGGTCAAACGCCTCGCAGTGCGCACCGAAGACCATCCGCTGAGTTATGCCACCTTCGAGGGAACTATCCCCAAGGGCGAATATGGCGGTGGCACGGTGATGCTCTGGGACCGCGGCACATGGGCGCCGATCGTGGGCAAGAGCGCCAAGGATCTGGACGAAGGTCACCTCCACTTCATGCTCGAGGGGGAGCGGATGAAGGGCGAATGGATGTTGATCCGCCTCAAGAAGAAGCCGGGCGAGAAGCGCGAGAACTGGCTGCTGCGCAAAGTCACTGACAAATTCGCACGGGAAGGCGAGGTGCTGGTCGAACAGGCGTTGACCAGCGTCGCGACGGGCCGCTCGATGGCGGAAATCGCCGCTGGAGCGACGGCGGATGAGAAATCTCCCCCCGTTCCCAAAGCCAAGGCGACACCCAAGGCGAAAACCAAACGTGGTGGCAAGCTCCCAATCTTCCGTCCGCCGCAACTGGCCACGCTCGTCGATGCCGTACCGACCGGGAATGGCTGGATGCACGAGATCAAGTTCGACGGATACCGCGCGTTGCTGGCGGTGAAGGGCGACGTCGTCCGGATCTATACCAGAACCGGGAAGGACTGGACCGAGAAGTTCGCACCGCTCGTCGCTGCGGTCGCCGCGATGGATTTACCCCCGGCGCTGATAGACGGCGAGATCGTCGCGCATGACGAAAACGGCAATCCCCATTTCTCCTCTCTCCAGAACATCCTCAAGCGCGGCCACGGCTCGCAAGGAGCGGGCGATGCTCTAGCTTTCTATGCTTTCGACCTGCTCGAGGAAAACGGCGAAGACCTTACCGGGATGCCCAATATCGAGCGTAAGGAGCGGCTCGCTTCGCTGCTGGAAGATGCTCAGCCGCCGATCCATGTCGCTGACCACGTCATCGGCGCGGGCGAGCAGCTGTTTGAGGCAATGTGCGGAGCGGGGCAGGAAGGGATTATCTCCAAAGCGATTGACGCGCCTTACGCCCACAGACGCAGCCGCAACTGGGTCAAGGTTAAATGCAACCTGCGGCAGGAATTTGTGATTGTCGGCTTCAAGGCATCATCGGCACGCGGTCGGCCCTTCGCGTCGCTGCTGCTCGCCCAGCATGAGGGTAAGGCGCTCGTCTACAAAGGCAATGTGGGCACTGGGTTTGACGCCGAAGCGATGACCGACCTAGCCGGAAAAATGGCTCCGCTTACTCGCAAGACGCCGACGGTCGAGGTGGAGCGCACCGCAGCGCGCAGCGTGACGTGGCTGACCCCTAAGCTGGTCGCGGAGATCGCCTTTGCCGAGTTCACAGCCGAGAAGCGCGTGCGCCATGCGAGTTTCATCGGATTGCGCGCTGACAAGCCTGCGCGCGAGGTGAAACCCGAGAAAACAGCGCCCACCCCAACCTCCGCGCCAGGCTCTCCTGCTGAAAGCGACGTCGCGATCTCTAACCGCGAGCGGGTAATCTTCCCTGACGGCGGTCAGACCAAGGGCGACCTTGCAGATTACTATGCTGCCATAGCCCCGCTGATGCTGCCCTTCCTTGGCAATCGCCCCATCAGCTTGGTTCGCTGCCCGCAGGGACGCGCGAAGAAATGCTTTTTCCAGAAGCATGACTCCGGGGCGTTTGGAGATGCCGTGCATCACGTGCCGATCCGCGAAAAGGACGGCGCGGCCGAGGACTACCTCTACGTCACAGACTCGCGCGGTCTTCTACAATGCGTGCAAATGGGAACAATCGAATTCCATGCATGGGCCTCGCCGGCCGACGCAGTCGAAGCGCCAGATCGTATGATCTTCGACCTCGACCCCGACGAGGGCCTCGAATTCAGCGATGTGAAACAGGCCGCCCGCGACATCAGCAAGCACCTTACTGACATCGGACTGGTGAACTTCCCGCTACTCTCGGGCGGCAAGGGCGTGCACGTGGTCGTGCCGCTGACGCGTGGGCATAGCTGGGAGGAGCATACGGATTTCTCCCGTCGCTTCGCCGGAGCGCTTAGCCAAGCCGAACCCGAACGCTTCATCGCGACGATGAGCAAGGCGAAGCGCAAGGGCAAGATCTTCATTGACTGGCTACGCAACCAGCGCGGCGCGACCGCTGTAGTTCCCTATTCCGCCCGCTCGCGAGCCGGTGCGCCGGTGGCGGTGCCGGTCACTTGGGACGAACTCGCCGGGTTCGATAATGCTCACCCCTTTGCGATTGGTGACGCCGGAATGCTTCTCACTCGAGCGCAGTCAAGCGCGCTGAAGGGCTGGGGATTTGCCGAGCAGTCGCTCCCGGCGTTGTGAGGCGTTCAGGCCAATGATCGCATTCAGCCTGTTTAAATTCGCTCATATTCTGGGAATCGTGCTGCTGCTGGGGAACATCACAGTCACCGCAGTTTGGAAGGTGTTTGCCGACCGAACCAGCGATGCAGGGATCATCGCCTTCGGTCAGCGGATGGTGACCGGGACCGATTTCGGGCTCACGCTTCCCGGCATCGTTCTGACCATAATCGGTGGCTATGGGGCGATGTATGAGGCCCGCTATGATTTTCCTGGGCCCGCCTGGCTGATGTATAGTCAATTATGTTTCGTCGCCGCCGGTGTGGTATGGATCGGGGTGCTGATCCCAATTCAGGTGCGGCAGGCGCGCATGGCACGGCAGTTTGCCAGCGCTGGGCAAGTTCCCGTCGAATACCGCGCACTGGCACGTCAATGGCTCGCTTGGGGCTTGGTCGCAACCGTGCCCTTGATTACAGCCTTGTATTTCATGATCGACAAACCTGGCTGACTGTTTCGTCACGCAATATGCATCTGCCAAGCGCATTGAGTGGATCGCCCAAGGTTTGACTGCTTTGGGGTCGATTTGCAGAAGGTCTGCTTTCGGCCCAAGGGAAGCGATGGCTGTCTGACGGCTTCTGGGCTCGCGGCTGATCGCAACGAACGACTGCAACTTGGGGGTTTCCGGAATGGCGGGTTTCCTTTCCCAACCATCAGGACAAATTTTTTACACGGAACTGGGTTACTTGAAATTGCTGCTTGCGCCCTAAACTCTACATATGTAGATCAATGCAATGCCGAGACGCTCTAACATTTCGAAACAGACGCGAACCGCCTTGCTGGCGCTGTTCGAGCGGCCTCAGGATTGGTGTTACGGATATGAGTTGATGGAACGGACGGGGATCGCCTCGGGGACCCTTTACCCCATGCTGATCCGGCTGTGTGATCAGGGTAACCTCGAAGCCCGGTGGGTTCCTTCGCCACACGAAGGCAGGCCGCCGCGCCATGCCTATCGCCTGACCCCATCAGGCTTGGCACTCGCCCGTACCATTCAGGCAGACGCAGTGCGCCAGGACAACCTTGGAAAGGGATTTGCACTATGACCCCGAGACGGAATCGAATGGTGCAACGATTAATTGCACTCGCCTTCAAGATCGCGCCGCCAGAGCGGAGATCCTGGTTCGACGCCATGGTCGCTGAACTTGATCATGTCCCAGAGGCCGAGCGGATGCATTTCGCCGCCGGCTGTTTCCTCACTGCCTGCAGAGAACGTTTGGGCTCGCCGCAATTCCTACAGGTCGCCGCACGCAACCTGTTCATCAGCGGCGCGTTGCTCTGGGCCGCCCTGAATATCCGTTTCGCTGGGCGCATGTCTGTTTCTGATGCCATCGTGCTGGAAGCTTATGGATATTGCATGGCACTGCTGTTTTTCATCGGCGCGCTCGCTACGGCCCGGTTCGGATACCGTGCAACAATCGGCCTTGCTGGGCCATTGGTCACGGTGCTGACATTGACGGCCGCATTTGTCCGATTTGGCAACGCTCCGACGCCAACGTCGAACATCTACCTAGCGCTGATCGTGGAGAACCTTGTGGTTCTGCTGTTCGCATTGGTGGTCGCAGGTACCTTGTCACGATTTGCCAACGTTCCGCAGGGGCGGCGCTAATGCGCTCGCAAACCTTGGCAATGGTGTTGGCGATTGTCGGCGGGCTACTTGGGTTGGTCCATGTTGCATTTACGCCGCTGGCCTATGCCGATTGGACGCTTGAAGCACTTTGGTTCGTCGGTTCCGGCTTGGGAATCGTAGTGGCAGCCGCTGCAAATTTTGTCGGATTCCAGTCGAGCGAAATGGGCCGTCAATGGATTTTGACCGCGATAAACCTCGCTATGGGTTGCTTCTTCGCCGCTGCCTGGCTGGTCCTGCCGGGGCCTCAGGTTATCGTTGGCGGCCTAGTGTTCCTCGGCTTGGCCATATGCTCATGGGCTGCCCGGCGGACGAAAGCCGTGACGAGCTAGAGATCGAATATCGATGACCGCTTCAGGCTCGTTCGCAGAAAGTCCGCTTTCGGCGCTGGAGAGCCGATAGCGGCCCGTCCGCTTTCAGGGTCACGGTTGATTGCGGCGAAAGAATGTATCTGGGTGGATTCCGGACGGGCAGCGCCCCCAATTGCCGTCGAATCTGCGTTATCTTACACCGGTCAACCGACGATAGTTCAACCCGCCCGAGCGGGCAGCCTATGCGTGACAACCCTGCCTTGGCTCGCACGAGATTATGCCTTGCAAGGTCGGGCAGCTCTCAATACTCCCCAGCAATGCCGACAGCCAACAATGCCGACGTCCGCCGAGCAGAGCTGTCCGGCCTAATTGCTCGGGTCGCGCGCGGGGACCGAAGAGCGCTCAACGCCGTCTATGATCGCACATCGGCAAAACTCTATGGCGTGTGTCTTCAAATCGCCCGCGATCGCGATGCGGCAGACGACATCCTTCAGTCGGTCTATCTCAAAGTCTGGAACCGTGCTGGGCGCTTCAATCCCGAATTTGCCAGCCCGATTACCTGGCTTTGCGCCATCGCCCGCAATGCGGCCATTGACTGGGTGCGCAAGCACGGCAGCCCTGCCTTGGTGGCGCCCGGCACAGCCGAAGCCGCCGACGCGGGGTTCGATGAAGCGCTGGCAGTGATGGCGGCGGATGAGGATCGTGCGCAGATCTTTGACTGCCTTGAAGCACTATCGCCCCAACAGCAGCGCGCAATCACCCTCGCCTTTTTCGACGGATTGAGCCATTCGGAACTTGCAACCACGATGCGCACACCGCTCGGGACAACCAAAAGCTGGATTCGCAGAGGCTTGCTAGAGTTGCGGGGGTGCCTCCAAGGTGACTGACGAACTCACACCCGAACAAGCCGCTTTGGCAGCCGAGCTCGCTCTCGGGGTGCTCGAAGGAGAGGAGCGAGCCGAAGCCTTGCGGCTTTCATTGGCCAACCCAGCCTTCGCTGCGCAGGTCGTGGAATGGCAGCAACGCCTTGATCCCCTCAGCGAAGCGTTTGAAGAAGTCCCCGCCCCCAATTTGTGGGCCGCGATTGACGCGCGGCTCGACGATAACCCGAACACCGCCGAGGTTGGCAAGCTCCGTCTTTGGCAAGGCGCCGCCGCGCTTTCGGGAGCGATAGCGGCAAGCCTTGCGGCAATCATGCTGTTCGGTCCAATTACCCTTCGCGAGGACGCCGCCCTGCCCGCAGCCGCCAGCCCCGCGCCCGTGGTCATCGCCCAACTTGCAGGCGGAGACGGAACCCTGCTCGCTGCCAGCATCGGGCCCGAGAGCCAGTATCTCGACATTCGAGCGGTCACGCTGCCCGAAACCGACCTAACGCCTGAACTCTGGGTCATTCCCGGCGATGGCGTGCCCCGTTCGCTGGGTCTGATCGCACGCAGCGGTACAACACAGGTGACGCTGCCTGAGAACCTGAGGCCACTGGTGGTCGACGGCGCTATTCTCGCGGTTTCGCTGGAGTCCCCGCAAGGCGCACCTCATGCTGCGCCGAGCGCCACGCCGATCGCGACAGGAAAAATTTCCGCGATCTGAGCCTGCCGCATCTGATCGTCTTCAGATCCTCGTATCTTCACCAGAGAATGTGGGCTGCGACGCCCTAAGCGCTGACGTCGATTGGACCGATCGGTGCCGACAGGATGATTGTCTCAGCAATCGCCCCGCTTTCTCGCGCACGTGAAGTTCACCAGAATCGCGATTTCCAGGAGTATCTCATGAAAGCAATTTTCCTCGCCGCCACCGCTTCGACCATTCTGGTCGCCGTGCCTGTCAACGCTGAAGACGAGTTCGAGGGCTTCTATGCCGGCGCCTCGATCGGCTATGACTTCCAGGCGAGCGACGGCGATGAATTCATCTCCTTCGACCGCGGATCAAACGGTAGCTTCGGCGAAACCGTGACCACCGCTGCGGGCGCCAATGCCTTCTCACCGGGGTTCTGCGGCGGTGCCGCGACCTCGCCGCAGAACGCGAACTGCGAGTCCGACTCTGACGGCGTCTCTTTCAACGGCCACTTCGGCTATGACAGCCAGATGGGGAAGTTCGTCGTGGGTCTGGTGGGCGAGGTCGGCACCGCCAATGTGCGCGATGCCGTCTCAGCCTTCAGCACGACACCGGCGTTCTACTACATGGAGCGCGAGATCGATTACACTGCCGCGCTGCGCCTGCGGGCAGGTTACACGCCGGCCACCTCGACCCTGCTCTACCTCACGGGCGGCCTTGCCTATGCCAAGCTCGACCAGGAGTTCGAGACGAGCAACACCGCCAACTCCTTCACCGTGATTGCCGACGACAAGACCTGGGGCTACCAGCTCGGCGCTGGCATCGAGCAGAAGGTCGGCAAGCAGTTCTCGATCGGCGTCGAGTATCTTTACACCGGTTACAATGACGATGACACGCTGATCCGCGTCGGCCAGGGCACAGCCCCGGCCACCAACCCGTTCGTGCTGGCTGGCGGTGTCGACTTCAAGCGGGCCAATGACGACTTCAACCTGCAAACCGTCAAGGCAGTGGTGCGCTACCGCTTCTGATGATCTTTGTGCACGGGAGCATCGGCAACTTGCTCCCGTGCCCACATGCGAGCCTGCCGCGGCCGCCAGCGATCCCGGAGGATCCGGGCTACAAAGTTCTGCACACCCTGGCCTTCCTCGTGCTGGCTGGTCTCTCCACCTTTGCCTTTCTTCGCTAACCTCCTGATGGACGGCACAGCGGTCGCTCCTCTGGTTGCGGTCCTTGGCCGGGTGCCGCAGTCCTACGCCTGCGCAATTCAAACTTCGAGAAAGCTGATGCCGAAGCCTAAGCTAGACGATGCTACCCTTGGCGAGATCGTCGAAATGGCGCTGAGCGACTCAGCCAGTTTTGCCAACATCAAGGCCGTTCATGGCCTTGATGCGGACGAGGTACGGGCCGTCATGCGACAATCATTGAAACCGGGCAGCTACCGGGCATGGCGCAAGCGCGTTCGTGAATTCTCGGACCGCCGCGAAATCTACAAGTAAACACGGCGTGATGTGACGACGCGGACACGATCTATCGGGTCCGACCGGGCTTTTACGTGCTTGCCGATGCGCGCAATTCGGCGAGATCTTTTGCCTCGAGCGTCAAACGAACTCCCAGCGAGCCTGTGCCATCCAGCACCGGGCGCTTCCTCAGGCTAATCTGAATGCTGTCGATTTGGCTGTAAGCCGCGCAGGCCTCCACGATCAGCGTCATGAGGTATTCCTGCGTCTCGAACTTCTGGCTCCGGGCGATCCCAGCAATCTGCGCAATAAGGGGATCGTAATCAAACACATTGGCCATGTCGTCGGAGGCAACTTGCACCAAGTCAGGAGAGATGGTCAGATCAAGATCGAGGGCATGGGAGTCAGGAACGATATCATACGGCCCATATGTCCCGATACACGCAGGGATGTGAAGATCGCGCAGCTCAATCCGTGCTTGGCGGGTCATGGCTATCCCCCTCCCGGATTGAAGCTGTCGAAAGCAAGAGCGGCGGGCATGTAATCGGTTGGGGAGTAGTAACTGCTCTCGGGATCAAACACGCCGCCCTGGATACGCTCGGGCACTTCCGGGCTGAACAGTTCAACCATCGCGGGGTCAGCTCCAGCGAGCTGGGCCACAAGCACAGATAGGTCGGTCTCGCTGATGCTATTGTCGCCGGCCAAGGCCAGCATTTCGGGGGAAGATGTGGGGGTGATGACCATGAACTCGCCCTCGTTCGGCATTTTGGAAGCGAGGAAGATTTCGGCGCTGGACGACGCATTGGTTGCCAGGGGCTGCGGCGTCGCGCCGATCTCCTGCGTTCCAATGAGGATGGTGCCGCTGTTGGTATCGACTTTAAGCAGGCGCTCGTCACTACCGAACAACAGGCGCGTGCCGGTAGGGCTGATCGGAATGCTGACGCGCGTATCACCGCCTTCGATGATTACGATACTGCCAATGCGTACTGCGGTGAAGTCGCTTGCCGATCCGGTGAAACTGATGGTGTCATTGCCGCCGGTAAAGCCGCCGCGGATCGCCACGTCGCCGCCGATAATGGTCAGGCTCTCAGCATCAAAGCTGGTGCCGAACACATCGACATTTGCATCGATCAGAACCGGCGAACCTTCGGAAACGGTCAGCCGTCCACGCACAGCTGGATCAGCAAAGTCAGGCAAGGGATCGGGCTCTGCCGGTGACGTGATCTCGGTTGCGGTCGCGCTCACCACCTGGCTGCCGATCCGCACGTTGCCCCCCACTATCGCCAGCGTGCGCGGACCATCCGCGAATACGACATTGATGCCCGTCGGACTAACGGGGATGCTCACCCGTGTATCGCCGTCGGAAATTTCCACCCGCGACCCTACACGGGTGATAGTGTAGGCGCCGGCAGCACCATCGAAGCGGATGATGTCATCACCGCCCGGAGGGCCGCTTAGCGTGATGTTGCCCGGTGCATCGATGATGCGGATATCCTGGGAGCCGGAGGTTAGGAACACCGCTGTGGTCCCGCCAATCCCGCCGGCAAAGCTATCGGGCACAATCAGCCGCGGGGCCACGCTGCGATCATCAACCGTGACATTAAGCGTCTGGCTATCAGCAAATACCCCATCAAATGCCGTGACGATCACCTCGTAGCGATTGTCGCGGTCGCTATCAGCCGGGGTCTCGAAGTCTGGCGCTGCAATAAACGCAAGCGCACCCGTTTGCGGGTTGATGGTGAAGAAACCTGCATCAAGCCCACCTGTGATCGAATAGGTCAGGATATCGCTGTTGGGATCGGTCGCCTCAACCCTGATAACCAGGGCGGAGCCATCAAGAACCGAAACAGCCGAATTCGCACCACCGCCGCTGGAGGTGATCACCGGCTGCTCGCCAGGATTCTCGGGCAAGGCGGTGGCAAAGTCATAGGTGCTGGTTCCGGCAAAATCGTTACCTGCAAGGTCTTCGATAGCACCGGGGTTGATGACCACAAAATAGGTGGTGCCTTGTGCCAGAGCACTCGTCGGATCGATGGTCAGGGTTGATCCGCTGATCGCAATCCGGTTGCTGCTGGCGACATTGAACGCCTCGACCACCGGCCCAGTCGCAGACCCACTCCGGATCTCGACCGTGCCACTGCCGCGCTGAATGGCCTCGGAGAAGTTGACGACAACATTGCTGCCCACCGCGACATTGATCGCGCCGTCGGTCGGCGAGAAGCTTGTGGCGACCGGTTCGGCGGTGTCCGCAGGCGGAACCGTGGCAAAGTCATAGGCGCTGGTTCCGGCAAAATCATTGCCCGCAAGGTCTTCGAT